>CAYMEV010000005.1:0-169085 GCA_964389675.1 uncultured Candidatus Sumerlaeota bacterium | reverse complement strand
TTTCAATTAACATATCTAATCCTGATGTTATATTATTTTTTTTACTATTATCAAGATATTTTATCATATCTGAAATTATCCTGACAGCTCTATTAACGTTTATTTTCTTTCCTTTGATGATTAATTCATTGTTCCTCAGAAAGATTTCGACATCAAACCTGGAGCTTAACTGATCCAGATGAATATCATCGCTTCCAAAAAGTCCATCAAGATTTCTGCAGCTGGATATGTCTATGCAGTGTTCGTACATAATATGCTTCTGTTCATTTTTTTATTTATATCTACCTACAAATATCCTTTAATAGTATCCGCTATCTCATTCATGACCTGGCCTGCTTTCCCCTTTATGAACACAAAATAGTCCGAGGCTGAAGTAGCGGTAATGTTTACTTCTATTACGACTGCACCATTTTTAAGTGCCAGGAAAGGCAGATATGCAACAGGGTATACCTGAAGGGATGTTCCGACTATGATAAGAAGGTCACAATCCATTGAGCTGAAGGCCTTTTCAATTATATCCTGTGCAAGAGGTTCACCAAACCACACTACATTCGGCCTCATCATGCCGTTACATTCCTGGCATTTCGGGGGCAGATGCGGAAGAGGATTTTCTGGAAGGCCTGCTGATTTCCCGCATTTGGTACAAAATGATTCAAACAGGCTTCCATGAAGCTCCAGTACATTTTTGCTTCCCGCCCTTTTGTGAAGGCCATCAACATTTTGAGTGCATAGCGTAAAATTCCTTCCTGAACTTACAGCAGACTCTTCAAGGTCAGCAATTGCATAATGTCCCCTGTTAGGTTTAGTCTTAATTACTTCAAGCCTTCTTTTTTCATAGAACTCCCAGACAAGGCCGGGATCTTTTTTGAATCCTTCACAGGTAGCCACATCATCTATTCTGTAATCCATCCAAAGCCCGTTATGCCCTCTGAATGTAGGTATACCGCTTTCAGCAGATATTCCTGAGCCTGTTAATACAGCAATTCTGGATATCCTGCCTTTATTTCTCAGTGCACTGGAAAGATTTTTCATGTTTTCAGTTACTCGTTCTCAAAGGATATGGACAGGACCTTTGAGATACCTTTCTCCTCAGATGTAATTCCATAAATAAAGTCACCTATTGACATAGTTTTTCTATTGTGGGTAATTATAAAGAACTGGGTATTCATGGAAAATTCTTTGACCAGCTCAATAAATTTTACAGTATTTATTTCATCCAGAGAAGCATCTACTTCATCAAGAAAGCAAAAAGGGCTTGGTTTATACAGAAAAAGGCTGAAAATAAGAGCCAGGGCAGAAAGAGCCTTTTCGCCTCCAGAGAGAAGGTTTATCTTATTTATATTTTTTCCGGGGGGATTGATTATTATATCCGGGCATGGGATTGGCAGCTCCTCATCAGAAGCTTCAGTATCTAAAAGATTAATCTGGGCATTACCTCCATTGAATAATTTTCCAAAAATCTTTTTAAAATTCTCTTCAATACTATATATTGTATTATAATATCTGTCAAGAGCTTCCCTGTTCGTTTTGCTGATCAGCGAGTCCAGTTCTTCTATTGCTGACTGTATATCTTCCATCTGCAGCAGATACTCTTTGTATCTCTCATTTTCCTTTTCGTATTCCTTTATTGCAAGCGGATTTATATCGCCTATATCAGAAAGCTCCTGGTCCATATTCTTAAGCCTGCTCTTGTATCCTTCCAGTGCAGCATCATTTACTTTGATGTCCAGGTCATAGCTGTAGAGAATATCTTCATCATTATAGTGTTCCAGGAATTCACTTTTTGTAATCTCAAGCATTGTTTTATCTTTTTCAAGTGCAATATCAATTTTGTGAATGCTTTCATGGATACCTGAAGTCTTTTCTTTCTGCTGCTGTATAAGACGGTCGATATTATCCAGGTCCTTCTGTATGCTGTTCCTTATTTTAATCTGTTGCTTTTTTTCTTCTGCAGTTTCTGAGATCTTCTTTTGTATCAAAACCTGTTCATTATGGAAAAAAATAAGCTGCTCCCTGAATGAAGACAGCAGATCATGAATCTGGGATATGCGCTCCTCAATTGCTTCAAGATTAAGCATATTATTGGTCAGGCTGTCTTCTGTTGCAGATATGCTTTTCTTAAGAAAGCCTGTTTCATTGTCCAGGTTTCTGAGAGTATATTCATTTTTCTGCAGTTTTCCCTTATGGTTATTAAGCTCTATCCTTAGAGTTTCCAGCTCAAGATTCCTGTTATCATATTCCTCTCTTAATATTTTAAGCTCACTGCTGGTATCATTTAACTGATCATGAATTTTCGCAGTGGATTCTGATATTTTTTTAATCTCTTCTTCAGAGATTTTTATTTCTCTCTCATTTGCTTTTAATTCATCCCTTAATTCAGAGATGGATGATCTAAGCGATTTAATACCTGTATTTGAAGAGCTTATTTTGTGATTGCACTCTTCCAGGCTGGATTTCTGGATATGGATCTCCTTATCCAGGCCTGCAAGGATTATATCTATTTTTTTAGCATTTTTTTCGGCCTGTCTTTCATCTTCATTCAGTTCCGATATTCTTCTTTCATGCTTCCTGATATTAAATTTATGCAGAACAGTGCTTTTATGAGGCCAGTTCAAAGGATTGCATATTATAAACGGAGATTTCAGTAATAACTTCTCATTAGCGTAATTTTCGTGATCTTCAGGTGAAAAATCCTTTTTGAGCTTTATGGGGATAAAATATTTATTTTTATTATACAGGACTGCAGTCCCTTTGCTTTTTTCCAGTAATTCAAGGGAGGTTACGCAGACAGAGGGGCTATTCCTGTCAGTATATGAATTGATAAACTCGGTCATTGTCCTGTTATCATTAAACACAAGTGCTTCTGAAAGGCTTTCAAGAAATGGGTCAATGTAGTTTATGCATGATTCATTAAATTCAAAAATATCATAGAATACCCCGAGATAGCCTTTTAAGCCTTTAAGATTCAAGGGCTCTGACCTGTCTTTTCTTTCAATGGATTTGAGTGTTTCGAGCTTTGATTGCACTGATATTTTTTCCTCTCTGATCTCCTGAAGCTTCCTGGACAATTTGCTATATATCTCATTTTCTTTGTTTATCTTCCTGGTTAAATTTTCAATTTCCTTTTGAATCCCTTCAAGAACAGGTGTATTTTCTTCGATCTGGCCCTGTAAGGAGTTTTTTTCCCTGTTTAATTGATCAAGCCTTGATTCAAGCTTGTTTTTCAGTTCTTTTCTGTTTTTGAGAATTCCCTGGAATTCTATCAGCTCTTTTTCTCGTGCATTGATCAAGTCCATACCTTCAGAGACCTCTTCAGACAGTTTTAGAATTTTTGAATTAAGAGCCCGGGCTTCATTCTCCCCGCTGTTTAATATGCTTTCCAGAGCATTTTTCTTTTCATTTAGTTGAGATGACTGTACATGAATATCATCTGTTTTTTTATTCAGGGCCAGGATTTTATCCCGATCAATCTGAAGTTTATATTTCAGCTCTTCATTCTGCTTTTCTGATTTGACTATCTCATTCTCAAGCCTTTTTATTTCTTTTTCATTGAGGTCAATCTTTTCATTGAGGACATTTTTATTCGATTTCAATTCAATATCCTTTTTTGACCTGTTGCTGTAATCTTTATCAATTATCCTGATCTTCTGGATTATATTATCAAGATCCCTTGCTATGCCTAATTTTTTGCTGTTTAGTATCTCATGCTGAGCATTAGATTCCTTATAATCCATGTCAAGCTGTATTTTGGCTGTTTTGTGTTTTGTAACCTTTTCAAAATACCGCCTGAACTTAAGTATCAGAGATTCTTTATACAGGTTTTGTTTTTCTGAATAAATCTGCTGGTATTTTATGGCTTTTTCTGATTGAGACCTCAGGCTTTCAAGCCTGGAAAGGATCTGTTCCTTCTTTTCTTTCAGTACATTGAATTCGAAGTATTTCTGTTCTATGCTTTGCTTATAGTTTTGTATGATCTTTTTATATTTGTATATTCCTGCAATATCTTCAAATATCTCCCTGAGCTCTGATGGTTTTTTATTAAGCAGGTTCTCCACATTTCCCTGGCTTATAAAGGAAAAGGGTGAAATATTCAGATTATATTCACCAAGCTTTTCTTTTATATAAAACAGGCGTGTGCTCTTATCATTCAGCAGAAATTGTGATGTTTCGTTTCTAAATATCCTCCTTGTGATGTTAAGCGGGATTTCTTCAATATCTGATATATGGGATGAATCAATTTCCAGCGTTACTTCAGCAAAGTTTGATGCCGGTTTCTTCTTGGTGCCGCTGAATATCAGGTCCTGGGCATTGTCTCCCCTGAGCTTTTTTATGCTCTGTTCAGCAAGTATCCAGAGAAATGCATCGAATATATTGCTTTTTCCGCAGCCATTTGGACCTATAAATACTATAATAGGTGCATTAATATCCAGAATCACAGGATTGCAAAATGACTTAAAGCCTTTTATATATATTGACTTCAGCATAAATATGCTTCATCTTACTAAAAATACAAATTAAATCAATATTATTTATAGGAGGATGATCATATGAAAGTAGCTCTGGATATACAGCATCTATATAAGTCCAGTCAGCCAAATGACAAAGGTCGTTTTGCATACGGCATCTATGAAGCAGATATTGTCAAGGATTATATGAGCAAGACAGCTTTTCTTCTGCAGCAAAAGGGCATAGATGTAATAATAAATGATCTGGACAAGAAGGTCTTAACAGGCGACTACTGGCAGAGGCATAATTATGCGAACAACCATAATGTTCATCTCTATATAGCAGGTCATCTGAATGTTGATTCAACACAGAATGATGTGCTGATCATTGAATACAATATGCCAGCCGATTATGCAACGGTTATCTTTTCACATATACTCGGCACCAATCTTAAAAACTATATGAATACTGATAATGTTGTGATTAAGCCTTTGAAGGAAGATGACCCGGAGTTCTGCTGCATAAATGGGCTGATGATGCCGGCAGTCCTTATCAAGCCCTTGTCACTGTATAACAGCTCTCACATGGAACTTATCAAAGATCAGGGCCTCTTTGTGATAGCTGAAGCAATAAGAAACTCTATTGAAGAATACCAGGAAACCGACCTTGGAATCTGAAAATGAAAAAAAATGCGGCTACATCCTTTCTTATGAACATAACCGCAAATAAAAAATAAACAGTTCCTATGAAATGCTTATAAAATGCTTATAATTCCTGCTTTTTGTCAGCACCACCTGATTTGTCAAGTTTGCTGAGTTTGTTCTCAACCTTAAGCATTGCGCATGCTGCATCATAGATCTGCCTTGCATGCTTTTTTCTTGCCTGAAGCTCATTCAGCCTCTCTTTAACAGCTGCAAGTTCACGCTCTACTTCAAGTTCAAGGTCTTTGTATTCCTTCTCCGTCGTTTCTAAGGCGTTTTTATAAAATTCTCTTTGTTGTTTTGATAATTCCGTCACCTGCTCTTCTCCTTTTCTTAAAATTTATAAGTTTTTATATAAGCTACCATTTTATATTAAGGTACATATTGTGGATGCATTTTCTCCTCATTCCGTCCTTTATAGCAGGAGAAAATTCCACTTCTTTCAAAGCCTTTTCAATTTCTGTGGTATACCCGAATTTCTCAAGTAATTCAAGATCTGTTTTCCTGAGAGAGAACCTTACATTTTCTACCTTGCCTGTATCACTTATATCAAGCTGTACAGGTATCCTGTTCCTTAATTTGGTCTGTAATTCGCGGAATCTTATCTTGAAGTCATGTGGGATCTTTCTTTCAAGGTATGCGAGGTCAATATTCAGAGATCCAGTCATTTTAGGAGGCACATCAGCTTCTGCATCAAGAATGCGCATCTGTTTCAGCCTTTCGCGCTCTGCTGCTTTATCAGCTCTTTCAGCACTTTCAATGCTTATGAGAAGGTCATTTGCATCACTGCTGTTCGGATCTATTGCCAGAATATTATTGACTGTCTGTTTTGCCTCGGTATATTCCTTATTCTCAATCTGAGAGTTAGCCCTGGATATAAGTGATGTAATCTGCTGCCTCTGCTCCTGCTCCTTTGCTATCCTGTCCATCTCTATCTCTGCCTGCCCAAATATTTGTGATGCCCGCTGGTGTGTGCTTTCTATATCAAGGATATTCCTTGCAATTGTTTTTGCTTCCTCGTATTTTTTATCATTCAGTGCCTGCTCGGCTTTTACGAGAAGATCAGCGATCTGTTTTTCTTTCTGTTCCTCAAGCCTTGCAATCTCATCCTGCTCAGCAAGCTCCCTTTCTCTTCTCTGTTCTTCTTCTATCTCATTCTGCCTTTTCTGAAGGGTTGTTTCAAGGGAGGTGATATTTGGATTCTGAGGGTCTTCCTTTTTCAGCTCATCGATATAATTTCTCGCCAACGCTATTCTGTCATTATTAATAGATTCATTAACCTTTGAGATCAAAGAATCAATCCTTTCTTTTTTCTCCTCTTCTTCCTTTCTCCTTCTGATCTCTTCAGGTGTAAGTACCTCTGCATTACCATTTCCATCAATCTCTTCCGTGATGATATCAAATTTCGGCTTCTGGCCGTTATCTCCCGGTTTCTTGCCATCATCGCCGCCAGTAAAAAGGATAAGTGCAAGTATTATTATTATAATTGCAGCTATTCCTCCGAAAATTAATGGAAGAGGTGTTTTCTTTTTCCTGAGGCCTGTAGGTATCTCGAATTCCTCTTCTTCTTCCCTGTCCTCACTGACTGGTTCGCTGTAAACGGCTTGAGGCTCTTCATAGGGAGGAAGGTCCTTATGCGTATCCAGTTCGACATCCCTGCCTTCCCAATCTTCTTCTATCGATTGTTTGGCTTCCTGTATGTCTTTTTTATCTGAGGTTGCCATCTGCTGTGATTGAGAAGATAAATCCTTAAAAGTATCTATTTCTATTGTTTCTGCAGCTTCATCCTGACCAGCTTCCTTTTTTGAAACTGCGGGAGGCACGACAACAGGGGCTTTTCCTGATTTTGAAGGCTGTGTTTCTTCCTTTTCTTCTTCTGCAAAATAATCGATAATTTTCCCATCAATCTCCTCGCCCTCTGCAAGCATTTCCTCATTGAATAGAAATTTCATCAGGTGAGCCAGGCTGTACTTTCTCGCTTTAAGCTTTGTACTGAAAAGAAGGTTCTCTATGTCATGCTGCATGTCAGAAGCATTCTGATATCTGTCTTTTGGATCCTTTGCCAGGGCTTTGATAACTATCCTGTCCAGCTCTTCAGTAACTCTTGGATTAAGCTCTGAAGGCTTGGTTACAATGGATTTCCTGACCTTTTCCAGTATGTCTATCTCGCTTGAACCGCTGAAAAGGCGCTTTCCTGCTAGCATTTCATAAAGGACTATTCCTATGGAGTATATATCAGATCTCTTGTCTACCTTTTTCCCCCAGGCCTGTTCAGGGGACATGTATAATATCTTCCCTTTCAGCGCACCAGCCTGAGTCTGGGATGCCTTTGTGGCTGCCTTTGCTATTCCGAAATCAACAAGCTTGACCTCTCCTTCATATGATAAAAGAATATTCTGGGGACTGACATCCCTGTGCACAATGTTCAGCAGCCGGTTCTGAAAATCTCTTCTCCTGTGAGCGTAATCAAGTGCACTGCAGACCTTTGAAATTATGAACAAGGTAATTTCAATAGGCAGAATATTTCCTCTTTTCTTGAGTTTGTGCAAAGCAGCCCTTGCATTCTTGCCCTTTACATATTCCATAGCTATGTAGAAACTGCCATTTACTTTATCAAGATCGTATATCTGCACAATATTCTGATGTGTAAGCTGTGCCGCAAGCTTTGCTTCGTCAATGAACATTGTAATAAATTCTTTGTCTTCTGCAAGATGAGGAAGGATCCTTTTTATGGCGACAATTTTTTCAAAACCCTCGACATTTATCCTTCTGGCCTTAAAGAGCTCTGCCATTCCTCCTGTAGCTATCTTTTCAATTAGTTCGTACTGCCCATATTTTTCTATTATGTCCGTTTTTGTCTCTTCTCTGAGTATCTCTTCTTCGGGTTCCTTATCTATCTTTTCCTCTCTTATCTCTTCAGGTTTTTCTTTGGGCTCAGCCTCTGCCTCTGCCATTTCTTTCTCTTCCTTTTCCCTTATTGCATTCAGGGTATCAAACTCAATAGTGGCATCTTCAGGTGGCTCAGCTTCAGCTTCCTTCCCGGTAAATCCGGAGAGTTCGGAAATATTAAGACCGGAAAGAGTTTCCTGCAGTCTCTTATCAATGTCAGTATCTTCTCTTATCTGAGGCTCTTCTTCATCATTAAGCATTGATGACAGTGTGTCTTCAAGCCTTTCATCTATATCTGATATATCATATTTTTCATTTTCAGCGCTGATATTTTCTTCAGGGGCCTTTTCTTCCTCTTTTAATTTATTAATATCTTCAGAGGCACTTTCTTCTTCCTGGTCTGATGCAAGCTCAAGCGGATTGAAATATGTATCAGAGTCCTTATCTGCAGGGGCTTCTGGTTCTTCCTCCTCCACATTCATAAGTCCCGCCAGGGTATCTTCAAGCTTGGCCTCCAGATTGGTATCAGTTGATACAACATCACTGTCAGAACCTATTTCCATAAGACCTGACAGGGTATCCTCAAGCTTGGCTTCAAGGTCAGTATCAAGGTCAATTGGCTTTACCTGGGCATTTTCCTGTGTACCCTGGTTAAGCAATTCACCTAAGTATGACAGGAATTCATTAGGGTTATATGGTTTTTCAAAAAAGCCATCAGCTCCATATTCAGTAAGAGCCTGCCTTTTATATTTTTCTCCCTTATAAACACCTGTCGTGATTAATAGTGGGGTTTTCTTTCCCTCTTCAGTTTTCTTTATTGTACGGCAAACCTCAAACCCGTGCATTTTGGGAAGCATGGCAGCGAGAACAACAGCATCAGGGTTCTCTTTATTAAATACTTCTATGGCAGCAAGCCCGTCTTTGGCCTTGATAATTTCATACCCTGCATTTTGAAGCAGTTTAACGGTCTGTTCCAAGCTTTTTGGTTCATAATCGACTATAAGAATTTTTTTTGCCATTTAGATACCCTATTAAATATTTTGTAATTCTGATCAATATTTACTTTTATGTAAAACATTTATACGTGTAAATATCATTAACACAATCTAACATAATTGAAAGAAAAATACAATAAAAATATGGTCAAAATTATAAAAAGTCCTTCAAGGTTCTTTTTAAAAGCTTATCAATGTCATCATCTGTTTCAGGTTTATCTTTTTTTATATCTGTGTGATCTTCTTCTTCCCTGTTATCATTATAAAAAAACCTGAGGTCGTCATCTTCATCCAGTGTGAGGTCTGATTTAATATTCAGCAGCTTATAGACCTCACTGAAGAGCTGGTCGTAGTCAAAGGGCTTTGTGACATAGCTGTCAGCTTTATATTTATTTATGGCCTCATATTTATAATTGGATTTAAGATAAACACCAGTCATTATGATTATGGGTATTTTGCATTTTTCCTGATCCTTAAGAGCTTTGCATACCTGAAATCCATGCAATTTTGGTATCATTGCATCCAATAGAATAATGTCCGGGGAGAAACTGCGATAATCTGAAAGAGCTTCCAGACCATCTTTAGCGATCTTAACAACAAAGCCTTTCTTTTCAAATTTTTCTTTCAGGTCTTCTCTTACCACTGCCTGATCATCTACTATGAGTATCTTCTGATCCATCTGATTAAATCCCATTCCTAAAATTATATTCCTAGGTATAATGTTTGCACATTATTGAAAAATGTCAAATTTTTTTGGTCATAATAATAATCTGAGATATAAATATTTATGCTATCGAAATTAAGAAATCCAAGGAGAATTTTCAATGCTGGAAACAATAAGGGTCAATCATGATTTTATACAGCTTCTTGATCAGAGAAGACTTCCGTTTCATACTGAATACATTGATATAAGAACAGTTGAGGATGCCCATAGTGCCATAAGGGACATGATCGTCAGAGGAGCCCCTGCAATCGGCGTAACGGCCTCTTTCGGAATTACATTCGCTTTAAGGGGCAAAAACAGATTTAGTGCCAGGGATTTTGGGCTGGCTAAAGAATATCTTATAAGCGCGCGTCCAACCGCTGTCAATCTCTCCTGGGCTTTAAATATGCAGGAACGAAGGTATAAGTCCCTGAAAACAGACAAGGTGGAAGAGATATTTGAAATTCTTTTCAGAAATGCTGAAAGGATGTATTCAGATGATATCGCAATAAACAAAAAGATAGGTGAATATGGACAGAGCCTTATTGAACCGGGATCAAAAATTATTACTCATTGTAATGCAGGGGCGCTGGCTACATGCGGATGGGGAACAGCCCTGGGGGTAATAAGAAGTGCATTCCAGAGAGGAAAGGTCGAGATGGTTTATGCAGATGAGACAAGGCCTTATTTACAGGGTTCAAGGCTTACAGCATGGGAGCTGAACCAGGATAAGATCCCTGTTAAGGTTATTACAGATTCAAGCTCTGCGTACATAATGAAAAAGCACAGGATAAGCTGTGCAGTGGTCGGAGCTGACAGGATAGCCATGAACGGTGATACTGCCAACAAAATTGGCACTTATCTTCTGGCGATAAACTGCAGGTTCCATAATGTCCCCTTTTATGTCGCAGCCCCTATATCCACTTTTGATCCAGAGATTTCCGAAGGAAATATGATAGTCATTGAAGAGAGGGATAAGGATGAAATAAGAAAAGCTCAGGAATATCGCATTATCCCGGAATATATAGATGCTGAAAATCCTTCGTTTGATATAACTCCGCATAACCTTATATCCGCATTTATAACAGAAAAAGGCGTATTTACAGGCAGAGAGATAAGGGATATACTGAAGGCATAGATTATTCTGAGGCTGTTAATCCAGTTATTATCCGATTTCATTGCTGGATTCTGAATACAATCTTATAGTTCTCAGAATCAAATCTGTCAGGGATTTGAAGCTTATAGGTGTTTCTTATCAGATAATCCGCAGGCAGGAGAAAAGACGGGATGTTTTTGTCCGATAGCGGGATTGATATGACAAAAAGTTTATCCTTCAGCCTTAAAGCCCTGAGCATATTTTTAATAAATGAATGCTTTTCAATAATCTCAATATTTAATAAAACATTGTGATTTATCTGCTTTTTCAGGCAGAATGATGATTTAAAGAGAAGGGTCCCGTCTTTTGCTTCAACATCATATATTTCTAAATCGATGAAATGATTTGAGATACTCTGACAGCTGTAATTTTTCTCTGGTTTTTTATTAAAATCACTGAAATAATCTTCCAGGATCAGCCTGTATTTACTGCCTAAATATTTATAATTCAGCATTTCTGCAGACATCCCTATGCCCTTCAGTGAAGGTTCAAAGCTGTCTATTTCTCTTCGATTAAGATAATTTACAAAATATTCTACTGGTTCCAGCGGTATAATGGTTATGGAATTCAGGTAATAGCCTGATGTTTCGAATGAAGTAAGGCGGAATGATACAGAATCCTGCAGATGCAGGTCGAGATCAAGGCTGTATATATTATAATCATTACCTTTCTGGATCATATGGCTGTTATAAACTGTATTTATCCTTGAGTTTGCATCCATGATGAAGAGCAGATTTTTGCGATCACTAAAGGGTATTATCTCGAAAATCGCCCTGTACTTCCCTTTTGGCAGAATCTTCCTGGGGGTCTGCACAGAAAATGGTTTTTCACAGCTTAAATCCAGAATATTATCAGTATTTTTCAGCTCAGTGCTGGCTTCAAGGTTATTCACCGGAAATGAAATGCCAAGATCGCTTATCAGTGTCTCAAAATCAGTATATGCGTAATCAATAATGGTTGCTCCGGTGTCTGGGGCTGGTTCTGGAGAAATAGATTCACTGTAGGTTTTGAAAAAGTAAGCAAATCCTGCCTGTATATCCATATCAAGATCAGCATCCTGGTCTATCCTTAAAAGAAGGTTCTGCACTGCTATGTCCTCAGGGTTCTTCATAAAGGCCCTTTCTGCATAGGCCTTTGATTCAGCATTTTCATTGTCCAGGAATAAAGCCTGTGCAACCTCAAAGTCATTGAAGTTGAAAGTATATAGAAACCCCAGATCAGCAGTGTTCAATTTCCCGAGGTTCAGGCCATGGAAGACCGGAATAAAACCCTGGCTGGATGAAAAGGTAAAGGGATATACCCTGGTCTGAAAATATGGATAGGATTTATCCAGCCTGAAAAGGATTTTTCTTGATTCACCCGGGAACAGGTTTTCTTTTATCTTTGATGAAGGCAGTTTCAGCCTGATATTATTAATTTTATAGCCGTTGAATATGGTCAATACACCATATTCAAGCCTCTTTTCATCCATTATTCTTACTGCAAATTCAGATTTATCATTCCCTTTCTGCCAGAAGCACCCATACTCCCTGCTAAGGCTGTTTTCATCGAATTGATGGATCCTGTACCAGATATCATCATCCTTTCTCATAACCATGGTGTGATTATTAATTAGTGTGGGCAATGTATTAAGCAGGGTGTATTCAACCGGAAGAAGCCTGTATGCCGGGGATAAAGCATGAATATAAGGAGTATATGATACAGCAAACGGATTTATGAGTATGACTCCCACAAATGATAATCCGATAATGCCGAAAAGTACAGGGATCATGAAAGACTTTATTCTTCTTACTATGAAAAGGAATGCCGGGAATATACCTATGAAGAACCTGTTCCCTACTGCTCCTCCCCCGCCCTGGTAGTTATCAGGGGCCATGATTATATATGACATGATACAAATTATTATGGATAAAAAAATAAATATTCTATGCCTCTTCTCGGAATCAAAGATAAAGAGGAAAACAGAGACGAGGCTGAATATAAAATAAGGGAATATCCCCGTAAATCTTCCAAAAACATAGTAAAAAACATTAAGAATAGTAACCCTGGGGCTGAAGTAAAAGGATTTTTCGAAATAATCCTCATTGGATAGGCGTACTCCCTTGTCCCAGTTCGTATATCCTTCTTCCTGCAAAGGGAAATTCCAGTAGAAAGTCTTTCTGTCACCCCAGTATGCGTTATAATTGCCGGTTAATATATACTGAATTCCGTAGAATGATAAAAAAACGGTTGAAAAGACCAGTATAAGCAGAAAAATAGTCTTGATTCTTTTTTTTGACAGAAGGAAAAAACCCAGCGACAGCATAAATATTGAACTGGGGATCTTTGAAGCAGCTGCAACAGCGAAACAGACTGTGGATATTAAAATTATCAGAAGCCGGTTTCTGTCTATATACCTGGAGAAGAAGAAAAAACCTGCTGTTACCATAAACATATTGAAAATTTCGGGAGTGATCCACAGTGTATAAACAGCAGAAGCGGATACAAGAAAAAACAGAAGGACATAGAGCAATGCATTCTGGTTTGTATTGTATTTCTTAAGGTATTTGTAGCCCATTAAAATAATGAGGAAAAACAGGATGAAATTAAAAAGCATAAACCCCTTATCCCCGAAAATAAATACAAAAATAGAAACAAAAACGGGATAGACCAGAAATTTGGAATAGTAGATACTATCACTGACAATGCAGTTTTTTTGCCTGAATTCACCTTCTTCACTGCTTTCGCTATCACTACTAATATTGCTCAGTTCAATTCCATGTTCTTCTGCCCTTTTCAGGAAATACTCCGGAGTATTCAGGAATTGATCCCTGGCTGAAAAGGAAGCAAAGAATATCCTTCTATTATCATAATCGGTGCTTATATCAGCATTCACAGGATGATCAAGCCTTTTGGTCAGAAAAACCCCCTGGGGGCCATTGGAATATCCTGACCTGTAAAAGCGTTCAAGATCCTTTCTTTCGTACAGCAGGTCTCTATCATAGGCAAGGCTTTGCGCCATCATAATATAGACTGCCTCATCACTGAATATATATGGTATATATCTTCTGTATTCGAGATTATAGCTTAGAGTTAAGGCAAGAACGAATAAGAGGAAAATGATTAATAAAACTTTATCAGGTTTTGATTCAGTCATACCATATAAATTTTATCTTGACCAGCACGGGTATTTTTCCTGTGACAGGGATGTGGTCAGCTGTGCAGCCTTTTTCCCATCGGCTGTGATAATCCATAGATCCCAGTTGCCGTTAGTTTTATCATCTTCAACCCTGGCAAACACGATATATTTTCCATCGGGTGAAAATGAGGGGTAGTAATCATATGTCTGAGGTAAATTAGTGATACGTTTTTTATTGGAGCCATCTGTATCAATCTTCCATAACTCCGTTTTGCTGTCACCTTCTTCCGAAACATAAGCCACTGTCCTGCTGTTCTTATGGAAATGCGGCCTGCATGCGCCAAATCCGTCTGTAATCTTCTCAATACTTTTATCATTAAGGTCCATTATGTAAACATTCCAGCCGAGCATGGGGCTTCTGGTAAAAGCCATGAATTTTTTGTCGGGGCTGAAATTGGGCAGAATGTTTCTGCCTGAAAGATCAGTAAGCTGTATAATATTATGGCTGTTTACATCTGACTTATATATCTGCATTTTTCTGCCGCAATCAAAACCGACTGTATAGTTGTCAAGAAATGAGGGATCATAGAATTTGTTATCTCCCCTGGTGACAGCGATCTCTTTTCCGCTGTTAAGGTGAAGAACGATGATATTTGAAGTGTCCTCCTTATGATTAATCCTGTGAAATGCAATAAGGCTTCTGTCCGGAGAGAATACAGGATATTCATCGGAAAATTCATTATCGGTCAATCTTGTTAGTTCCTTGCCTGAGGGCTTTATACTATAGATCTGAAAATTTCCGGTCATATTTGACTGAAAGATAATGTCTTCCTCGATACCGTCAAAATATGAGATATCTACGATCTCTGTAGAAAAATCTGCTTCAATTGTTCTGTTATTATATAAAAAGAAGGAAATAAAAATGATGATGACGGTTATTGTCCCGAATATTGAAAGCTTATATACAAGTTTCATCATTTATCCTGATTTCATGCGTAATTTCGGCAGTTTTTGACAGCATTGCATTAACAGGGCAGTATCTCTCCAGAGAGAGCTGCACAGCTTTTTTTACTTCAGCTGAGGGAAGTTCTTTCCCCCAGAAATTATAAATGAGATGGATCGCTGTAAACACTTTTGGATGCTTGGGATTATTATTTGCTGTTATTTCAAGATTGTAACGCTCAACCCTGTCTCTGATCTTCCTTAAGATGAACATGACATCCATGGATGTACAGCCTCCCAATGCCATAAGCACGACCTTCATGGGTGGAGGGCCCGCATTCTGCCCGAATGCTTCAGGCGAAGCATCCATGGTAATATTCAGTCCTTTGCTGTCAATACCCTCAAAAACCATGTCTTTCTTCAAATTTACATTAACCTTCATATCTATATGCTCCTTTGACTAATTATATTGAATCTTAAATTATATTTCTTGAAAATCAACAAAAAGAATATATTGTCTAGAAAATTATAGGATCGTGAAATATGCAAGCTAAAATCCTTTTTATTATAATTATTATCCTTATAACGGCCTTGGCAATCTTCTCTGATGATAACAATCTGGTAAATCAAATTGTTCCCGTTTACCCCATGGATGCTTTTAATAGGCCTGATATGAATATTACTGATTTAAAAATGAAAATTTCTGGAGTTTCAATAAAGGCTGATGCCCTTCAGGCTCTCGATGATCCTTTTATATCAATAAAAAATATCAATTCTGAGAATATTATAATTTTTCTTGAGATAGACAGCAGCGGATCAGTAATTGAGAATATTGAAGAAATTCAGAAAAAGATGATAAATATATCAGAACTTTCCAATCTCTATGGGATAATATTATGTTTTGGCTCAGGCAACCCGAAGGAGATAGCCTTTATCACTAAAACCCTTTCCTCGATTGTTGAGGATAAGGATATAAACAGGGTCAGCGGACTATGCCTTGATAATATTGATGATTCAGGCATAGAGAGCCTTATTAATTACAATATCCTGTTCCATGTAGACTTCTTTATCTTAAATGCTGCTGCTGTGGATATTAAAAGGATTGACAGGCTGAAAGGAATGATCCCATCAAAAGCATTTTACTACAGGGATTCAGAAAATTTGCTGGACAAAATGGTATTAAAGCATTCAGAATTGCTTTCCAAAGGGATTGCAGGCGGTTTTATACACCTTGATATTATCAGGCCCCTGGATATATTTTCAGTTTGCAGTCAGATTTTTGACAATGAAATGTACCCTGAATCAAATGATTATGACCTTTTACAGGCTAAGGATACCCCGTTGCCATTTTATTCATTTTTCAATTCAAGGGAGCTCATGCAGACTTTAATATTTCAGGCAGACCTGCGCACCGGTCAAGGTCCTGGTGATGAAATATCCATGAGTTCAATGGATATTGATGATCCTCTGATGTATATAATAACCGGGGACAGTATTGAAAAAAATGAGCTTTCATACAGGTTGTTCAGGTCAAAAAACTCCGCTCATTTCCTTAATCTTGAAAAAGGCGGAAATACCGTGGTGCTTAAATATATCCCCTATTCACTCAAAAGCTCAAATACTGTGTCTGAAGAAGTGAATATAAAAAAGGAAAAAATAATTACTGCAGAGGATATTCTTGCTGCTTTTTACCCTAAAAAGGTTATTTCTGACACTATGCTGTCAAATTACATTGCATATGGAACTACCTTTTATTATTTTTCTACTCCTGCCTTTGAAGACAAGATTGAAGTCAGGACAGAGGATAAATACTTCTATAAAAAGGGAGAACCGATTGAGTGGAAAGAAGAAGCTATCTTCCTGAATGGAAGTAAATGGTCAAGGCAGGGTTTTCCTGAAATTCCTTTTATAGGTTCCGGACAGCTTGATATCCAGCCTTCCGATATAAATTTTGATGACATTTATGAATATGTCCTTCTTGGCCAGGACAGGATAAATAACAGGGACTGTTATAAATTGCTCTTTACTCCGAAAGACAGCAGCCTCCCTAACGGGAACCTGTATATTGACATTGTCAACTACCAGCTGGTAAGGCTTGAGTACTTTAAGAATGCCTTGCAGCCTCCGCTGGTCAGCAGTCAGCAGATTGAAGATTACAGCTATTTAAGGACAGCTGAAATAAGCTATATCATACCTGAAAGGATAAGAACTCATGAAGTAATCAATATGGCAGGAAGAAATATTATTATAGATAAATCCAGAGAATATAAAGAGATATTAATTAACTGCAGCGATTTCGAAGAGCAGAAAAAGGCTGCCTATAATAGCGGGGAAACGATGATGCAGTTGACAGAGGATGGCCCAAAACTGCTTAAAAAGGATGATACGGGCAACAGGATTCTGCAGGATAAAATAAAAAAGAATTTCCTTTTTCTGGCTGGCGGACTGGTCGGGGATCTGGAGTCAAAATACCCTCTCCTCCCGTTGGCAGGGATTAATTATTTTGATTATGATTTCATGGAGAAGGGCTATCATCTAAATATCTTTACTGCTGTGGCAATAAATGTTTTGACTGTCAGCACCGGCAAGCCGGTATTTAATAATACATTTTCAAGCCTGAGCTTTGATCTGGTTGCTCCAATTGTATCCTTCACCGACCAGGTATATTACCGCGGAGAGCATAAAGAAGAGCTTGATACCGATATATATACTGTAAATGCAAACTTTGGCCTTACAAAAAGGTTATCAAACCACCTTAATTTATATCTTTCTACACAGATGAGGTATGAGGATTTTAAGGCTGCAGAAGAAACAGACCCGGAATTTGAGATTCCTGACAGCGGTTTTGTCATCAGCCAATCCTCTGAATTTCAGATGTCATATTACGGTTTATCAGGATCTGCAGGAATTAAGTATTATCTAAGGACAGATGGAGGTAATTTCGGGATACCCTCCATGGAAATGGATAATCTATATTATGGCAGTATGAAAAGAAACTGGTTCTCATACAGCATAAATATTAAAAAGGATTTTGATATTAAGGGAATAAATTCGCTCATCAGCCTCTCATATAAAAAACTGGAAAATACAGACCGGTATAATCTCCTTGACATCGGAGGCGCAACCGGAGGAATACACGGATTTTCTTCCGGTAAAATAAAGACGGATGAAGCTTTTTCACTGAACATAGTTACAGGATTTGACATTGCTAATGCTCTGAAATGGAAACTCTATGTTGATTCATCCTATCTTTTTGATATATATTCCGATGAGTATAGGCTTTATTACGGTGCAGGCTTCAGTTTCAGCCTGATTTTATGGAAATCCTATGTCTGCAATATAGACTACGGCTATGGTTTTAATCAGCCTAACAGTGATAACAGCGAAGGAAACCATAAATTCAGCTTTGTATTCATAAAATTCCTAAAATAGCAGCGGTCAGCCTTCCTGTTCTGCATCGCTCTGTTCAGCAGGGTCAATATCAATGAAAAGGTCTTCGTATACAGGGAAAATACTTTCGAATTTAGCGGAAAAGATCACCTTTTTATAGAATTTTTCCTGATTGGTAACAAAAAACCTTGATTTTTGTTCATTGCTTCCGATTATATACAAACTGAATTTTTCATTGTCTGAAGTAAATACATTCAGTGTATATAAAGGCTCTTTTTCTGAAAGCACTATTTCCTCATAATTCTCTTCATCTTCTAAAAACCCGTCTGCCCTCAGGGGTTTGAGGCTGGATATAATTTTTGAAACCGCTTCCCTGTTAAGCTCTTTTTCTGCAACAGGTTCAACAGATGTATAGCCAAGGCTCTCATCTATTAATATTTTTGCTGAATAATCATCTGATATTATCTCCAGGCTGCTGAGTTCATATTCTCTCAAATCAAGAACGATCCTGTCTTTCCAATCAGAAACAGGCTTCTCATAGAAATATTTTATATTTCCAGGTACCAGCCTTATATGATCATCATCCTCTACCCTGATGAAGGATGATAAAAGATCAGGGCCGTTCTTGCCAATGTCCATTCCCAATATCATTCTGTCATTGTTATAGACCCGGATAGAGGTTTTGCTGTCTTTATCCAGGCCATATTTCTCCAGATCTTTAAGATTGCTTGTAACAGCCCTTCCAATCGGTATTTCTGTAAGATTTTCCAGAATTCTCTTTACTGAGTCCATGTCTGCCGGGTAATCTTCTTTTTCAGGAAGAATCCAGCTTTGATCATCAGTTTTAGTGATGGCAACGCTGTTCCTTTTGCTGTTTATTTCAATCCTGTCAGCATTTTTAATATCAATCCCCTCAAAGATCAGTCTTTCTGAATCCCTGGTCCTGCCGGTATTGAAAGGGTCAGCTATCCACACAGCGATGGCTGCAAATACAATAAGCATTATAAAAAGGATCATGTTTCTCCTGCTCATATTTGTATATAACCTCCTATCTTTTCATGGCTAACTTTCGGGAATGTTTCTTGACAGTATATTTGACAAGCCCGAATATAAGCAATATTAATGGAATTACGAGGATTGCAATCCATTTTATATATACTCTTTCAGAGTCCCTAAGGTCCTTAACGGGCCTCTGGATTATCTGCTTTGATCTGATGCCTATTAATTCTTCACCGAGCGTGTACCAGTCCACAATGTTTTGCAGAAATACAATATTGTTTTCATTCATCTGGAGAAAAAAATCATAAAGGATATGTTCAGACCCTATAACAGCAATTTTACTGTTTGTGATGCTTTCTTCCATAAAATCAGAGCTGTTGGGAGAGGGAATATCCCGTCCTGAAAAGTAGGATACCAATGGCTTATCATAAAGAATGCCCAGGCTTATATTTCCGTTCATATCCCTTCTGAATTCATAATCCTGCTTCGGGCTCAGATTTATGGGAGAATATTTTTTATATGACATTTTGCTTGATCTGAACAGAATTTTGCTGGAGACAGCCATGTCATCATCAGTTTCTGATATGACCGTAACGGGCGATACATATGGAAGGATAAGGCTTTCAAGACTGCTTGTAACCGGATTTGTCCTGTCAATATTGTCCGGCTTTAAGGCTACCCAGAATGGATAGTGTGTTGAATAAAATCCAAATTCAGTCCTGAAACTGGCCATGGAGTTTGAATTATCAAGTACCAGTGAACCGTCAACTGAAATTCCATAATGCTTAAGCATTTGCAGGATTTCAGATTCATAAGGAGATGCCATCATGGTCTGCTGGTGTATTTTCATTCCCCCTGCACAAAAGATCGCTGATTTTCCTTTCAGCAGGTACTGGTCAAGATTGTACAAAAATTCTTCTGATGGCTTTTCTATGGGCAGTATTATTAAAAGATCCGTTTCATCAAAGGCCGATAGTTCTTCAAACGGGACAGCCTCATACTGAAAGTTTTCTGCAAGCATGGCCTGCAGTATATTATGGGTCATCATCTGGGCCTGCATGCCCTGATATCTTGAGGGGTCCAATACAAGCTTTATACTATGCTTTTTCTCATTTCTGACCTTTATTATCTTTGAGACGATGTCATATTCCAGATTGGCTATATTCTGTACTACAGGAATTACTTCTTTTTGATCCTGGTAGTAGATCACCATTCCAAGATACAGTTCTACCACTTGAGCTCTGTCCTTCTCGATGATATTGGCTCTTACTTTCGGTATCTGCAGGGCCTGGAGCTTATATTCTGTTTCAGGGTCTTCTTTTGGATTGTGGAATTCAATATTAAGGTTCCTTCCTGCATAAGCCTGTAATTCCTCAAGCAGGCTTCTGATCTCTTCATCCAGTCCCCGGAATTGAGGAGGGAGATCAGTAGAAAAATATACATCAATATTAACGATGTCATCCAGCCCGGAGAGTATCTTTCTGGTTGAATCCGATATGGTATACCTCTTGTCTTCAGTGAGATCAAGCCTTATAACCTTTTTATTAATAATAAAATTGAATATCAGTATTATGGCGATAACAAGGAATATAAATAAAAGTCTTTCTTTTGATGCTTTGGAAGCCATTTATTTCCCTCCTTTATGTCCTGTTTTTAAGAGAATTATAGGTAAGAATCAGAAAAATAAATATTACTGAAATATAGTAGGCTATGTCCCTCATATCAATTACGCCTCTTGATATAGAGATGAAATGATCATAGAAACTCAGCCATTTGAATACGGGTATGAGCCACGACGGTATGCTGAAAAGAACCATTGGCAATCCAATTATAAGAAAAAGCAGAATTATTATAGCCGATACTATAAAGGCTATTATCTGATTCCTGGTTATGCTTGAGATGAATAATCCTATCGATAAATAGGCAGCACCCATAAAAACCGTTCCCAGATAGCCCCCTATAACAGGCCCTATATCCGGGCTGCCGGTATAATAAAGCACCAGCACTATCGGAAAGGAGAGAAAAATTGCTATAACAAGAAATGCCAGGGCGCTCAAATATTTTCCGAAAACAAACTGCCAGTCGCTTATCGGAAGAGTCAGCATCACCTCTATTGTGTTAAGCCTCTTTTCTTCTGCAACAAGTCTCATGGATATTGCTGGTATGAAAAGCAGAAAGATCCATGGCAGGAATGAAAAATAAGATCTCATATTGGCATCTTCGAGAAGAAAATAATCCATGAAAAACAGATAATTGGTAACGATCAGGAAAAGGGTGATGAATATATAGGCAATAGGCGATGAGAAGTATGATTTCAGTTCTTTTTTGAATATGCATAAAACCGGTTTATTATTCATATTTCTTGCCTCCCATTGTAAGTTTTGAAAACGCTTTTTCAAATGAAGACTCAGTATGAAGCTGAGATAGGGTATAATTCTTTTCCTTTGCCATCAGAAAGATTTTTTCGCATGTATGCTCCTCCTGATTTGTTGTTATGATGAACTGGTGCCTGTCAATGCCATATGTTTTTATATGTTTTGCAGAAATGATACCTTTTATGTTTTCAAGAGATTCCTGCAGTTTGCTCAGATCTCCTTTCAGGGTAGTATATACAATGATGTTTCCCATTGTTTTCTGTGCTATTTCCTCAGGTGTTCCCTGGGCTACGACCCTGCCTTCATTTATAATGATTGTTCTGTTGCAGGCAGCCTCAACCTCGGGCAGAATATGCGTGCAAAGGACAACTGTCTTCTGCTTTCCAATTTCCTTAATAAGGTTCCTGATTTCAACAATCTGGTTAGGGTCAAGGCCTGATGTGGGCTCATCGAGAAGCAGGATCTCCGGGGAGTGCATCAGAGCCTGAGCTAATCCTACTCTCTGTTTATTACCCTTGGACAGTTCATGTATA
The DNA here is from genome assembly GCA_964389675.1 of uncultured Candidatus Sumerlaeota bacterium. Classification (GTDB taxonomy): domain Bacteria; phylum CAYMEV01; class CAYMEV01; order CAYMEV01; family CAYMEV01; genus CAYMEV01. The sequence goes on along the minus strand of CAYMEV010000005.1, from coordinate 146,838 downwards.
TCTTTGAAAATCTCTCGGTTAAGCCCGCAAATATCAACCATTTCAGCAATCCTCTTCTGTTTTTTTGCCTTCTCAATGCCCCGGATATCCGCAATGAAATTAAGATAATCATAGACTCCCATATCATCGTAGAGAGGATTATTTTCAGGGAGGTACCCTATCAGCTTTTTAATTTCACCGGGGTTCTCGGATATATCATATCCGAAAAGGCTGGCTTTACCGCTGTCAGGCGGGAAAAAACATGTCAGTATCTTCATGACGGTGGTTTTGCCGGCACCGTTAGGCCCGAGGAATCCAAGAACTTCGCCTTTTTCTACTGAAAAACTTATATTGTCAACCGCCAAAGTATCCCCGTAGCTTTTCGAAATGTTTTCAACCTCGATCATAAGACCCACCTCTTATAAAGATTTTGTTTTTTTTATACACTATTCAGGCTGATTAGTTCCAAATATTCTTGCCTGCAGGCTATAGGCTGTATCTATTAAGGCTTAAATTGATATTTCTGTATGTTTCAGCAGGAAGATTATCAAGATCAGACTCTTCCATTTTCCAGCACCAGTTCTTTTCAGCTACTGAAGGAATATTCATCCTGTGGTTTTCGTCCAGATTCAACAGGTCCTGCACAGGTATTACAGCCCATTTAGCTGTCGATGAGAGTGCACAATAGATTAGTACATGCGATGCATTCTTTATTGTAACATCCCTTTGAGTGTAGAGATTTAAGAAATGCTTCTGTTTTTCTGAAATATCGTTCTTATACCATCCCAGGGTAGTATTGTTATCGTGTGTACCTGTATATACGACATAATCTGTGTTATCAAAATTTACCGGCAGATATGTATTGGAAGGGTCCGAGAAAGCAAACTGAAGTACTTTCATTCCAGGGAAACCCAGGTCAATCCTGGTTTTTTCAATATCCCTGGTTATTATGCCAAGATCTTCCGCTATAATATCAAATTTACCGGTTTTATTAAAAAGAAGCTCGAAAAACCTTTTTCCCGGGCCTTTTCTCCATCGTCCGTTCTTTGCAGTTTTCTCTCCATATTTTACAGCCCAGTATTTAATAAAGCCCCTGAAATGGTCAATCCTGATTATGTCTACGAAATTCAGAAGAAATTTTATTCTCAGATACCACCAGGACATAAGCTTCTTATTTATCTGCTTATTATCGAACCATTTATATAATGGGTTATTCCATAACTGTCCATCTTTGCTGAAATAATCAGGGGGTACCCCTGAGACCTCCTTAGGTGTGCCAGTTCTGCTGGACAGGCTGAAAATACTTTTGTTTGCCCAGACGTCGCAGCTGTTAAAATCAACATATATGGGCAGATCACCAATTATTTTCAGGCCCTTGCCCTCTGCATAATTTTTAAGTCTTTTCCACTGGCCCTGTACTATATACTGCCCGAACAGGTAGACCTCTACTTCATCCCTGTATTTCTTTCTTAAATCTTTAATGTTTTCATACATGCATGATGCGGGCCACCTGGACCAGTCTGCCTTATATTTATCAAGCAGGTGGGCAAAAACAGCATTATCTTCAAGATATTCATTTTTACAGCAAAAGTTCCTGAAATCTTTGTTGTTTTTGTCAAACCTGTTATATGCGGAGAGAATGATCCTTTTCTTGAATTCTCTTGCAGAATCGTAATCCACAAAGTTCTTTCTGCCTGTCTTGTGATATTCAGGGATTTTATCTATCAGACCATCTCTCAGCAGAATCTCAGGGTCAATCAGCAGTTCATTAAAAGAAGTAGATGATGAGGACATATAGGGTGAATTAACGTGGTTCACAGGATTTACAGGAAGTATCTGCCATAATGTAAAACCGGCATCATTGATGATATCAATAAACCTGTATGCATTCTTACCAAGATCCCCGATTGGATACCTGGAGGGCAGGCTTGTAGGATGAAGCAGTACCCCGCTTTTTCTGCTATTTTTCATAAAAGCACCTTATCGCATTAACTGAGATAAGAAACTATTTTAAAACATGGCGGCAGTCAATAGATAATTTAGTCATTCAATTATAATTATTTTGATTGAAATTCCCTTTTATTGAAGGTATATTTCCAATTCAGACCTGAATTCGAAGATACTGGAGGCCAGAGTTTATGAAGGACGGATTTAAGATTATATCAGGCCTGGTCCTGACAGTTCTGATATATCTGTTTTCAACATTTATTGCAGTATATCTGCCTGTTAAGAGCAAATTTATCCCTGTATCATTTTACACCCAGATAAGTATGATGCTTCTCTCCATGGTATTTATATTTCTGTATAGCAGAAAAACCAGGGGTTTTTTTATGATTAAGTTACCAAAACTGAAATACTTAGCAATATCAGTATTTACTGCTATAATTCTTTTGATATTATTTCAGGTCCTTGCTTCAGCATTTTTTTCGATAGCTTCATCATTCCTGCCGGATTCCGGCAATCCTGCAGCTGTTGCCCCGGATTCACCTTCTCAGCTAAGTTTAATACAGGCCTTCATATTTGTCTTTATTACTGCAAGCTTTTGTGAGGAGCTTTTATTCCGCGGTTTTTTGCAAAACACACTTAAGCCTCTTGCAGAAAAAGGAATCAGCTTTCTTAAAATTAGATTGAGCTTGCCGGTCTTAATCAGCGGTGCTCTTTTCGGACTGGGTCATTTGATCCTTTTCAGCAGCGGGGCTTCCCCATTTTTTGTACTAATGATTGTGGCATATGCAATAATTTTGGGTATCTGTGCAGGCTACTTCCAGGAAAAATACAATAATTTCATATATGCTTTTATAGTGCATGCTACAGGAAATATCCCCTTGTTATTAGGGGCTCTATCAGCATAGGTTCATTTTGTATTGCCATACGCTTTCAGAATTTATATTTACATTTCATAATATTCTATTAATATCTGAAGTCTTAAAATATTCTACAGCATGGTCATAAGTAAATATTATGAGGAGCGGGCGATGAAATCATTTCCTAAATCACAGTATAAGATACTTAACTATCTTTATAATTCCAAAGAAGAGAGTGTAAGCCTTGATAATCTGGGAGAACATCTCGATATTCCCTCAACCCTGATATATGGTGATTCGCTTACACTTCAGGACATGGGCTATATCAGTATTTCGGAGAATCAAAAAAGAGAGATTATCTGGAAAGGATATGATGACGAGCATAATAACCTTTCGGAGCTTCCTGAAAGGACAATATTGAAAGCTCTGAAAAAACTCGGGGGAGAAGGTTCTGTATCTGAAATCAGCGAAACATGTGGCCTCGGGACAAAAATCATTGGCAAGACTCTAAAGATTCTGGATTTGAAAAAGTGGGCTATAAACGAAAAAGGCCGTATTATCATCTCCGGAGATATTAAAGACACTGAACCACCAGAGACGGCAGATGAGAAGCTTATAAAAGATTTAGCCTGTAAAGGAAGTATTTTTGAAGATGAGATTGATTCTTTTGACATTGATATGGCATTGGAACTGCTGAAGCCCAGAAGCAAATGGTTTAACCTCAAAATGAGAAAGATCAGGTATGCTTCTATTACACAGGATGGAGTTATGCTTGTTGGAAAGGGCATAAAAATGAGAGATGAGGTTACGCATCTTACCCCCGGCATGCTGGTGGATGAAAAATGGAAGGAAGTTGAGTTCAAGGAGTATAATGTCAATGATATCTCAGACCCCATACAGGCAGGCAAGCTTCACCCCATGACCAATGTTGTAAATAATGTCAGAAGGATATTTGTCGAGATGGGATTTGAGGAAATAAGATATACCAATGTTGAATCTGCATTCTGGGACTTTGATGCGCTTTTCCAGCCTCAGGATCATCCTGCAAGAGAGATGCAGGATACATTTTACCTGAAAAATCCTGACAAATGCAAATTACCTGATGAAAAGGTCATTGAAAAAATACGAGAAGTCCATGAGAACGGCTCAGACACAGGGTCCAGGGGCTGGGGATACAAGTGGGACATTGAGAAGAGCAAAAATGCTATTCTAAGGACTCATACAACAGCTGCTACAATAAGGTCTCTATACTCTGACCCTAAACCTCCCAGAAAGGTTTTCCTGGTTGGCAAGGTTTTCCGTCGTGAAACTATTGATTACAAGCATCTTCCGTTTTTCCACCAGGTTGACGGGATTATCATTGATGAAGAAGCAAATTTCCAGAATCTTCTTGGCACTCTGGACACTTTTTACAGAAAGATGGGATTTTCAAAATTCTATTTCAGGCCAGCATTTTTTCCGTATACAGAGCCGAGCGTGGAGATATATGTTTATAACCCAAAGAAAAAGGACTGGATGGAAATGGGGGGTGCAGGGATATTCAGAAAAGAAGTTACGCAGCCGCTTGGATGCAAAGTGCCTGTTCTTGCATGGGGCCTTGGCCTTGAAAGGATTGCCATGTTTAAGTACGATATTGAATTTATAAAGGATTTATACATATCTGATATTGAGTGGCTTAAGGAGGTACCTGTATGCCTATAGTAGCAATTCCTGTTAATGAGCTTGAAAAAAGGCTGGGGGTTAATATTGAAAAGAATGACCTGCTTGAAATTTTGGCTCAGAATGGTTCTGATATAGAGGATATTATTTTCATGCAGAGATATCAGTGCAGGGAATGCGGTTTTATAATCGAGAAACTGCAAAGTGAAGGAAAACCTTCCTACTGCGATAACTGCTTTATTTCCTACAGCGAATCACCTGAAAAACTGGTACAGGTAGAGCCTGTGGAAGTCATTCGTATGGAGCTTCTTGCTGTAAGGCCGGACCTTTTTGAGGTTGCAGGGCTATCAAGGATGCTGAAGGGGTATATGGGTCTTGAGACTGGATTAAAATCATATCCTTATCATGACTCTGATTTTATTGTGGAGATCGACCCATCACTGAGCAGGCCTGAAAGTTTCAGGCCTGAGGTTTCCTGTGCTGTTATAAGGAATATCAGATTTGATGATTTTTTTATAAAATCAATTATGAAACTTCAGGAGAACCTCCACTGGGCAATGGGAAGGAACAGAAAACTTGCCTCCATTGGCGTGCATGATTTAAGCTGTATTAAATTTCCAGTAAAATATACAACTGTTGATAAACACCAGTTCAGGTTCAATCCACTTCCCTTTGCGGAGTGGGACAAGAGGCCTATGTCCTGTTCAGAGATACTTGAAAAGCACCCTAAGGGCAGAGCATATTCATATCTGCTGGAGAATTTTGAAAGGTATCCTCTTCAGATTGATGCAGCAGGCCAGGTATTATCTATGCCTCCAATCATAAATGCCAGGGAAACAATGGTAAGAATGGATACAGAAAGTATATTCATAGATGTCACAGGGCCTTACAGAGATAAGGTCGAGAAAACTTTGAACACATTCGTATGTTCACTGCTTGAGATGCAGCCAGGCCTTGAACTCTTCAGGGTTGAAATGAGATCATCCGATATCAGGAAAACCCCTGTTATTGAAAATGAGGAAATGGATGTGAATTTAAAGGACTGTAATAAACTTATAGGCTTTAGTATAGATATAAGCACTATGGATAAGCTTCTTAAAAAAGCCAGATACGGGACTGAAAGGCTTGATGATAACAATATCAGGGTAAGTATACCCCTTTACAGGTCCGATATTATGCATCCTCATGATATATACGAAGATATAGCCATAATGTACGGATACCATAATCTTTTGCCAAGCAGGATAGAATCTGTTACAGAAGGAAAAGAGCATCCAGTTGAATCATATTCAAATTCCATAAGGGAAATATTCAACGGCCTTTCATTCGTGGAACTGAATACACTGTTTCTCACCAACCAGAATATGCTTTTTAAGAACATGAATATTGAACCTGATGACAGCACGGTTCTAATAGAAAACCCGGCTTCAGTGGAGCAGGAACTGGTCAGGAGCACTCTTCTTCCAGGCCTTCTTGATGCACTGTCCTATAATAAGCATAATCCCCTGCCGCAGAAGATCTATGAAATAGGCGATGTTTCAAGGGTATGCACTCAACAGGAAACAAACTCAAAAGACATCAGGAAAATAGCTGGTGCCATCATTGATTCAAAAGTGGGCTTTTCTGATATTAGAGCAGTATTACAGGTTCTGTTCAGAGCAGTATCAAAGAACATGCAAATTAAACCCAATAATTACCCATTTTACCTGGAGGGAAGATCGGGAGATATTTATTTCGAAAAAGAAGGGAATTTTGAAAAGATCGGGCATGTTGGAGAAATACATCCCTCCGTTATTACAAATTTCAAGCTGTCGAATCCTGTTGTAGGCTTTGAGATAAGCCTTATGGAATGGATTGATGAAAGCATGAGGTATTAAGAAATGACCGGAATAAAACAGTATTATATTTGCATGCTTATCGTGTTTCTGTTTCCCCTTATCCTTTTATGCCAGCCAGAATATCAGGTTTTTACCGGCAGTGGCAAAAGAATATCCATTTCAGATTTAGCCGGGTGTTTTAAGGATTTCGATGTTATTTTTATGGGTGAATTCCATGATAATAAAGCTGTACACCAGTTTCAGCAAGATATTCTCGGTGTAATTGACAGAATGCCGGAACTGAAGGTTGCTGTATCAATGGAGATGTTTGAAAGGGATGTGCAGGATATTATTAACAGGTATCTAAACGATCAGATATCAACTGCAGAATTTCTTGAAAAAAGCAGGCCCTGGCCCAATTATAAGGAGGATTATGCACCTGTAGTTGAATTTTCAAAAAGAAACAAAATCGATATAATAGCTGCAAACGTCCCAAGAAGATTAGCCGCTCTTATTGCCAGGACCGGGCACATGGATAAAATAAGCGAAAAGGACAGAAAGCATGCTGCCGAAAAGCTTGTAGTTCTGGATGATGAGTATAAAAAGCAGTTCTACAGCACCATTACAGGTCTATCTCATCCGAATATGCCGGATAAAGATAATAATCCTGAGAGTGATTTTCTCCACAGGATGTATATGGCGCAATGCCTTAAGGATGATACCATGGCCGAGTCAATAAATAATTATATCACGATCCACCCCGGTGTGCATATTATCCATTTCAACGGAGATTTTCATTCAAAAGGATGGCTGGGAACTGTAAAAAAGCTTAAAATGCTCAATAATGACCTGAAAATTGCTGTGGTTTCCCCTGTAATAGTCCAGGACATTCAAAACATTGATTTTCTTAAAGAATATTCTTCATTAGGCAACTTCATACTCTTTGTACCCAACAATTAGACATTATATTTCTGAAGCTTCCAGTCCAAGAAGATAGTTTTTTATTTCATCTGATGCTTCATTATTGGATCTATAAAAAGCTGAAGCCTTTTTCAAAAAGGATACTGCATCCTCTTTTTTACCCTCATCCTTATAGAGCATATCTGCATATATTATTACCGCCCTGGCTGAATAAGGAGAGTGCTTATCACTGTTGAAAAGCCTGATGCATAACTGCTTGGCTTCATCCAGGTTCTTTTTCTGCCTGAAAGCACCAATAATTTTATACGCTATTGAGGGGTTGGGAAGGAATTCGTCGTTTATATTTTTGATATCCAGGTAAAGATTGATTACTATATCGTATAATTCCTTTTTGAAAAGCAATGAGTATGCCTTGTTTGCATGCCTGAGGGCATTTCTATAATCATTTTTTGACAGAAATATTTTAGCCAGCTCTGAGAATATAACCGGGTCTTGTGATGTTTTCTCAATCCTTAAAAGAATCTTCAATGCAGCATCTGTCTTCCCGCAATCTATATATTCAAGTGCTTTTAATAATTCTTGGTCAAATACAGCTATTTTTTTATCGATGGCACTTGATATATATTTTTCTTCGAATTTTGTGGACCTTAGGACAAGATATATGGCAAAACCATAAATAAAACCGCCTACATGTGCCCAGAAAGCTGTATTGCTTACAGGGACATCAAGCTGTATCAGCCCCTGAATAAGCTGAAAAATGAACCATAGCGGGAGAAGAAGATAAGCAGGAATCTGAAATGTCCCTGCTCTGAAAAAAATGATAATAAAGTAGAATATATTTATCTTTGTTCTTGTCATTCTTACCAGAAAAGCCCCCATCAACCCGGCTATTCCTCCTGAAGCCCCGATTAGAGGGATATTAGCAGCATCAGAATTGCCTGCATTTATAATTATGGAATGAGTCCAGCCTGCAAAAATTAATGCGGAAAGATAAAACAGGATGTAATACAACCTTCCCAGTTTGTCCTCTATTATTGAGCCGGTTATCCATAATATTAGCATATTGGTCAAAAGATGAAAAAAGCCGTAATGGATAAACCCATATGTTATTAAGGTCAGCGGATTGAACCCTGATTTTGGCACATGCCCATAATTATAAAGGAGAGATCTGTTTATCAGATTGAGTATATTATCAATCATTTTTTCCATTTCACACTGCTGTTTTAGGATAATTGCCTCGATATCTTCTGTTTCATCTTCCTGAAGAGGCTGTGGGAAAAATGCATAATCTTTGAAGCTTTCAAGCATTTTTCTCATATAAGGGAATCTGGTATAGAATCTCTCGGGAACCTCAAGATAGCTGTGTTCTATATAGAATTCAAAGAATTCCTGGAAATCTGTCTGGAGCCTTTTATCAATATGGTCTGTATCGATCCTTACAATAATAAAGAAAAGGACGCATACAGCAATCAAAGAAATTGTCACGACGGGGATCCGCTGGACTTTCATATCCTCGTGGCTGTACGGGAACAGGATAAACATTTTGTTCCTCCCTTTGTAATTTTATTCTTTATCGCTTTCCTGTCCAGATAATATAAAAAATCTAAAAACAATCTGAAGGCATGATAATTTGTACTGGAAATACCGTGCAGAATATTTTATAATATAAAAGGCCATGTCAAACAATTAAAACAGTTTTAGGATATATGACCGGTATTGAGGAGGAGCAGTATGAGACTGGAACTTATTACAATTATATTAAGCCTTTCTGCATTATTGAACTGTAATTATCTTAAAAGCAATACAAAGATGGATCGCTGGAAAAATGAGATTCTACAGACAGAAAAGGAATTCTGCAGGATGGCAAAAAAATCTGGTATTGCTGAAGCATTTGCCTTTTTTGCAGATGATGATGCTGTAATTCTACGTAATAATCGATTGATCAGGGGCAAAGGTTCAATAGCAGAGATATACAGAGAATCAAACCTGGAAAATGCTCTGCTTGAGTGGAAACCGGATTTTGTCTATGTTTCAGAATCCGGTGATCTGGCATATACTTACGGGAAATATCAGATGTCATTAACTGACATCAATGGCCATGAAAAGACCAGCGAAGGCATTTTCCATACTGTATGGAAGAGGCAGGATAATGGCAGCTGGAGATTTGTCTGGGACTAGGGATCAGTGCAGAATAGATTCATTATCTCTTTTTGAGGATATAGTCTGTTTTACTGAGTATACCTCTAAGTATCTGCACATCGCTTGAGCTCAGCAATGCTTTCCTGTAAATACCTTTAATAATATTCATCATTCTTGTATGGTCCTTTTCCTTAAAGAAATCCAGCTTGCTGTATGTTATTTCCATATGGTCAAATAAACTCTCCAGTTCAGAAATATCCGCCGAGCATGACTTCTTATCCTGATATTTGATTCCGGATTTAAAAATTTCATATAGAATAATAGACACAGACTGGGCAATATTTAGGGCCGGATGCGCTTTTGATGTAGGGATCCTTACGCAGTAATTTGAAAAATTAAGTTCATTATTTGTCATTCCTGTTTCTTCATTGCCGAAAAGGATGGCGATCTTATCATCTCTGGAGAATCCTGACAATAAAGCAGGCACTTTTTCAGGAAGGATAAAAGGGATAGTAATATTCCTTTTCCGTGCAGTAGCTGAAAATACTATATTAATATCACTAAGTGCAGATTTTAAATCATTAAATATAATGGAGTCTGACAGTATATCCCTGGACTTATGGGATAACCGCAGAGACATTTCACTGAAAATATTGCACTGCGGTTTTACAAGGCGAAGATTATTGATATCGAAGTTTTTCATTGTTCTGACAATTAATCCTATATTTACAGGATATTGAGGCCTTACCAGGACAATATGGAGATTCTTACTGCTGTTTCTGCTAAACATTGGTATTCAGCCTGTTATAAATCTCATACAGGGCTATTGATGCTGCATTGCTCACATTAAGGCTTTCAACTGCCTTCTCTGTTTTTATGCCTATTATTTTATCAGAAGAACTGATAATGGTCCTTCTTATACCCTTTTCCTCGCTTCCCAAAATAAGCAGCATAGGGAGCATGATCTCGGCTTTTCTGATGTCCTCGCCGCACATGTCAAGCGATATGATAGATATGCCATTGTTTTTCAGTTTATTTATAAGGTCAGAAGGGGAATTGATCCTGTATATGTTTGCATGGCTGCTGTAGCCTGCACTGCTTTTGCTTAAAACAGCAGAAATGGAAACAGACTGATTCAGCTCAAAAATAAAATCCCTTATGCCAAAAGCAATACTGCTCCTGATAATAGAACCTGCATTCCCTACATTTGTTATCCTGTCAAATAAGAGCATTATTCCTGACTTCCTGATTTTATAGCCCTCTAAAATATCATTTGCAGTCATAATTGCAGTATCTGTTATTACTGCAAATACCCCTTTCTGGCAGTATATTTTCAGTTTTGACCCAATATTGTTTCTATCCATTATTTTAAATGGTATTTTTTTCTGTCTGCAGATAGCTGATATTTCTCTGATATTATGAAATCCCTTTATCAGGTATATTTTTTCTATTCTGGACGGATCCCTGCTGATTTGCTCCATCACTGCATTCTTCCCTATTATTATATTATCCTGCACTACTGCATACCTCCAGTACCAGCTTTTTGATTTTCTCAGCGTCAGTTGATCTAAAAACAGCACTTCTGTATTCCTTTGAATTTTTCATTCCTTTGGTATACCAGCAAAAATGTTTCCGAAATTCTTTAATTCCAGTCTCGGGTTTTTCACTGTTTATTAACAGCAAATGAAGGTAAGGCACAAGGCTGTCCTTAAAATTATCAATATTTATGCCAGTCCTTTTCATCAGATCTTCAAGAATCAAAGGATTAAAGACAGGGTTTTCAAAACCCTTCAAGTGCTGGAATATTTGAGGTTTTCCCAGCATAGGATTCCCTATCATAAAATATTTTGCTCCCAGACCGGACAGTAAATCTATCTTGCTCCTGCTGTCAATCCCTCCATTTATAACAACCCTTGTTCTGTCATAATTAATGATTTCCCTGTATTTTTCATATTTTACAGGTTTGTTGAACTTTTCTTTCGGTGTCCTTAGATGGACAGTTATAAAGCTAATCCTTTTATTTATTATTTTTTCAATAAAATCCAGGGTTTTATCCATGTTTTCATCGTCGAGAAGCCTGATCTTAACCGATAAAGGCCCTTCGAAGCCATCAGCAGAACCGGAGATTATCTCTGCCGCCAGGGATGGATCGTTAAGAAGCGCAGACCCGCTGCCTGAAGATATGACTTTTCTTGCAGGACAACCCATATTTATATCAAGGAGATCAGGCTCCAGCTCTCTTATCTTTTTTGAAGCCAGATAGAATGCTTCCGGGTCTTTTCCAAACAGTTGTATCCCTATTGGCCTTTCAAGCTCATCAAACCTTAATATTGAGGATTCTTTCTGATAGTTGTATTTTAGTGCCATTACCGAGGCCATTTCAGTAAAGACAATCCCATCAAAATAAAGGCGCAATATCTTTCTAAAAGGTGCATCTGTTATACCCGCCATTGGTGCTGCCAGAAAACGGGATGGAATAATTTCTCTTTTCATAGATTTAAATAATAAAGAATTTGTTCATATGTAAGAGTAATTGCCAGGGGAAACTCCAGTTTCTTTGCCTCCTCAAGGATATAATTGTCAAGCCTGTCCTGGTGGTCAAGATATTGAGCCTCCTCGTTGCTCTTTGTAGTAAAGCCTTTCCGGTAGACACTGTGCCTGAGCAGGATTGGCTTAATATTCATGGAATGAGCAGGTAAAATATCATTGTATATACTGTCACCTATATAGAAAATGTCTCCGGGATCAGACCCTGTCTTGCTGAGCATCCATTTAAAAATTGCAGTATCCGGCTTTTTAAGCCCGATATCTTCTGACAGGCCAATGAAACTGAAATAGGAATGATACTTGTGTTTAATCAGGTAATCCTTTATGATTGCAGGCTGGTTTGCGATTATCCCAAGCTTATACCTTTTTGAGAGCCTTTCAATAAAGGGTTTTGATCCTGTTATAAATGGATAGTAATAGGATAAGTCTGCATTTACAGTTTCCTTATATTCACGGGTGAATTCTTCTATATCCTTTTTTGAAAGGTATTCCCCAAGAATATGATAATACATATCATTTCTGATATTGCTTCTGTAAATCTCAGACCTTTTTTCAAGAACATCAATAAATGAGATATCTTTATTCTTTGCATGGATCTTTTCATAGGCAAGATGGTATATAAAAGACATTAGAGGATCGTTATTAATGATTATATTCCCCAGGTCAAGGACTACCCACTCAGATCTGTTCATCTCTATCCTTTTCTCTGAAGCTTATTATCTTTGCCCAGGCCTTATCGGCAATCTTCGCATAGGAAGAAGCATATTTGTCCAGGTCATCAGACAGTATCGTAAACGTTGATTCAGCACCTGCGTGTGTGGGGTATGCATTGCATTTTCTTATTGCATTTCTTGAAAACTCGGGATGGTCAAGTATAGTACAGGGGCGCAGGAGGTTTTCATTTGATGACTGACACTTCCTGATATACTGGAAAAAATCGCTTTTCAATGCATCCTTCAGACTGGAGGTTCTGATATTATTGGTGGCATAATGGAGGAATGTGCAGGGTTCTATGTCCCCGTTATTATTTATATGGAAATATTTTCTCCCGGCTGCTATACATCCCCCTACAAGAGGCCCGTCATTCTGAAAGTCGCCCAGCAGTATTTCTTTGTTCTCCCTGAAATACTCAACCCTTTTTCGAAGATTATCCCTTTGCTTCGGCGTGGGCAGAAGGTTGAGGTCAGGGTTGATTCCTGTTGGCATATAGTGGAAATACCATCCGACAAGTGCACCCTTTTGAATATAAAAATCAATAAAACGGTCAGATGTTATTATATCTGAATTATCACGGGTCAGTGTGGCTGAGAATCCAAAGGCCAGATTTCTTTCCCTGAGCAGGTCCATAGCCCTGATTACCATGTCAAAATGCCCTTTTCCCCTCCGCTTGTCTGTTTCCTGCTTAAAACCTTCCACGCTTATGCAAGGGAGAATGTTTCCTGTTTCAGCAATAAAGTCTGCCAATCCTGCATTAATGAGTGATCCGTTAGTATATACCATGAAGGCCATATCATCATGTTTCTTAAAGATCCTGGCCACAGCCTCAGAATAAAATGGTTCTCCTCCGCTGATTACAGCAAAATATATGCCCATCTCCTTCATCTGATTCAATATGTCATCTATCTCATTAAATGAAAGCTCCCTGCTTTTATCATAAAGCGCCGAATAACATCCATAGCAATGCAGATTGCATTTCATGGAAGGGCTGATCACGCCAAAACCCGGGGGATATATTCCTTCTTTAAGGAGATATTCCTGCCTTTTATTTGTTCCTGATAGCAGCTGATTTATTATAAAGTTCTGAATAATTTTTGTTTTCTGGTTCGGGTTTATATCATTCAGTATCGTCTTTGCTATTTTCAGTGAAGGGTGGCCCTGATAGAAGAGGTTCCTTATCCTTCTTATTATCCTTTTATAATAATCCTTGATACAAAAATATTCAGCAATTCCTGTAATTTTTATTATAGCCTGGTCTGAACGTTTGCTCATGGCTGCAATAAGAATAAAAATAAGGTAGGAAATAACGGTTTTCCTTAATCTTCTCATTTTTGGCCTCCTGCTGCTGTTCATAATAATGAGCATAGTAAATTTCAAGTATTTTTATTACATATATAATCCTTTTTAATCAAGATAAAAAAGCATGCATCAATATGTCAGGCCAAGGGCTGTTAATTCAATTATTTAATTCGTGAATTATATTCCTGCAGGCTTTCATTGAATGTAATGGTTATAACTTTTGGATTTATGGATATGTCTGAAAGCTTGTCCTGGTTAAGAAGCTGAGGTGATAGATCCAGGCTGTCATTTCGCTTAAAATTTATCCCTGAGACATTTACTCTGGCGAAATATCCGCTTTCCTCCATCTGATCAAGCAGTATAACAGGACCTGAGACAAGGGCGTCAATATATGTCTGTGACAGAGAATATCTTATCCCTTCAGGAAAGACTTTTATTGGTATCCGTCTGATTTCCCTCCTGTCAATAATGTCGGAAAAAAATATATGAACCCCTACCCTTCTTGTCTGGCTCTTCCACCTTATAGAGCTTCTTGCGGGTATATCCAGCTGGCCGTTCACCATGATCGAATCCTGTTCACTGGTCCCGGGCAAAGAGATTGGTTTTATTCCAATTGACCCAAGCTTGCCTATTTCTGATTCAGGCCCCTCTACTGTGACAGTACTTGGGATTAGATCAATGCGTGATATGCTTTTGCCATAGGGCAGGTTTGAAATATTCTCTGAATCAATGGTTAAGGGGATATTTTCAGTAGCTGTTCTGTCTACAAAAATATCAAGGGAAACCGGATTAACTTCAAGTATCTCAACCTGTGACGGGTATTCCAGCAGAGGAAGAACGACAATATCGAGCTCGCTGGGCTCTTTGACACTTCCAAGGTCAATATTTACGCTAAAATCGGCATTGCTGATATTTTTAAGTACATTTGTGTTTCCCTGGATCCTGAGCCTGATACTGCCTATATCCTGTGTAACGATCTCAAAACCCTGGGGCAGATTGCTGAATGTCGGTGCAATATCTATGTGCGTGATGGTTTTTTCACCGCTTATTCGTCCATAGCTGACCCATAATATAACTGCGATTATAAGGCTTATAATCTTCAGCAGTATATTTCTTGTAAAGATATTCTGAATTTTCATTCCTTATTTTTTTCAAAGAACCTTTCTTTAATGTAGGCTTCTATTTCCTTGACTGACAGGTCTACTTTCAGTATGCCGGAATCAGCTATTGAAATCCTTCCATTTTCTTCTGACACTATTATCACTATTGCATCCGTTTCCTCGCTTAATCCTAATCCTGCCCTGTGCCTTGATCCAAATCTCTGATCAAGGTTCTCCTGCCTTGTTATCGGCAGAATGCAGCCGGCAGCAAAGATTTTATTTTCTTTTATTATTATTGACCCGTCATGCAGCGGAGAATTGGGAAAGAAAACGGATTCTATCAGTTCTTTGGTTATCTCTGCATCCAGTATTGTCCCCATCGTTACATATTTTTCGATATTAATTTCCCTCTCAATTGCAATCAATGCACCTATCTTATTGTTTTTCAGAAAGGTAAGGCTTAAGATGAGTTCATCAAGAAAATCTGTCTGGCTGTTATGGGATTTGACAATATTAAAAATGCTGTTCTGGCCTATGGAAGAGAGCCCTTTCCTGATTTCCGGGTGAAACAGTATTACAAATGTCAGAACAAGGTACCCAATAACATTATTTAACAGGAAATGAAGGGTTTGCAGCTTCAATAGTTTTGCAAACCAGAGGAGGAGAAAAAATACAGGCACTCCCCAGAGCATCTGTATTATTCTTGTATCCTTTATTAAAAGCAGCAATCGGTATATTATAAATGCTACAATAATAATATCAAATATATCCACTAAATTAAGCCAGTTCATCGTTTTTTAACCCTGTTCATATTCTTCGATTTTCCTGAAAGTGCTGACAGCCTGATTTGTTTCAAAAACATCATGGCATCTTATAATATCTGCTCCGTTCAGCATTGATAGAATAGCACTGGCAATACTTCCTCCTAATCTGTTCCTGACATCTGAATTATCCATCCTGCCAATAAATGATTTCCTTGATGTACCAATAAGTATTGGCTTTTCAAATCTTTTAAGCATATGCAGAGATTTGATTATAGCATGATTTGCCCTAGGTGTTTTTCCAAAGCCAATACCAGGGTCTATAATAATATTATTAGTATTAATATCATTTATTTCAAAATAATGCAATCTTTCTTGAAAAAATTCTGACAGGACATCCATAATATTATTTTCATTTACAGGGTTGTCCTGCATTTTGTCAGGATTATCTGACGAATGCATCAGAACATATGCTGGATTATACCTATGAATTACTGAAATCATTCCTTGATCAAACCTTGCTCCCGAGACATCGTTTATGATATCTGCTCCGGCATTCAAGGCTTCTTCAGCAACAGATGATTTCCGGGTATCTGCTGAAATTATGATGGATTTGTCATATTTCTTTATTCTTTCAATTACCGGCAGTATTCTTGCTAATTCTTCTTCTTCGCTTACTTCCGATGCACCGGGCCTTGTAGATTCACCGCCTATGTCAATGATCGCAGCACCTTCCTGGTGCATCTCAATTGCTTTCTTAAAGGCTTTCTCATGGTTATTAAACTCTCCCCCGTCAGAAAATGAGTCGGGTGTTATATTCAGTATTCCCATAAGAATGGGTTTTGATTCTGATCTTAGAATATAATCTATTATTTCCAATCTATACTTTCTCCATTCTGGGAAAGTGGATATAGAATTTGCTTCCCTTTTTTACTTCAGATTCTACCTCAATGAAGCCGAAATGCAGCTCTACTATTGCTTTGGCAATTGGCAAACCCAGCCCGGCTCCTCCAGAAAGGAATTCATAGGTGCCGGACTTGTGATAGCTGGATTTCTGTATTTCATAGAATTTTTCAAAAATTTTGGGGATTTCTTCCTGGGGAATGCCTATACCGTTATCAGTAACAGCAACAATAATCGTATTTTCATCTGATTCTGTGCTGAGGGTTATTCTGCCATTGTCTTGAGTAAACCTTATAGCATTCATAAGAATGTTCATCAGTGCTGATTTTATTTTATCTTTATCACCGTATATTTCAAGGGGCTGAGGATAAAGATCAATATTAAGCCTTTGATTTCTCTTTTCTATGTATTCCTTGGTTTCTGCCTCGAGGACAGGTATCAGAGAGTTTATATCAAAAATTTCCTTGTAAAGGCTTTCTTCACCTCTCTCGATTTCTGCAATTATTATGATATCGTCTACAAGCTTTATAAGCCTTTCGAGATTATTATTGGACAGGTTCAGGCCCTTCATCTGTTTATCATTGAGCTTTCCCAGAAGGCCATTCAATAGCAGCTCCAGGTATCCCTTTATTGTAACCAGGGGTGTCCTCAATTCATGGCTTGCAATAGTAATAAATTCACTCTTTAACCTGTCAAGGGTCTTTAAATTCTCCATTGCGCTGTGCAATTCCTGAATATTGTGAGCTTTGTCGATTGCTGTGGATGCATATTCAGCAAAAAGCTGAGCCAGTTCCATATGTGTTTTGTCAATATTTGCCATATTATGAGGAAGATCAATATAAAGGCATCCTATGGTTTTTTGCTCTATATTCAGGGGAATAGCAAGGTAAAATCTTTTCTTGTCCGATAAATTACAGGCATCTGCTGTCTCAATCTCAACAAAACCTGAAAGAAATTTATTATCTGCAAATGACCTTTCTGAAGTCTCTATGACATTATTCTCAGGATAGCAGCTGAATTCAGTTTTATTAATAGAATAAACGGCCTCAAGATTGAGTTTCGTCTCATCAGAAAGGAAGATAAAAGAACGTTCAGCCTGAAGTATATTAATGATGCTCTCGAGAATGATCTCAAAAAGATCTTTTGTATCCAGCATGCTGTTTATCTTTTTGCTTATGGAAAGCAGGTCTATCAAACTTTGACTGCTCTTGCTAAGGCTGTAGATCCTATTATCTACCTTGTTCATAATGCTTTTAAATGTAAAATTCAGGGTATAGAGGCTGTCTTTCAGCAGTTCCACAATGTTTTCTGAAATATTCGATGAATCTGTCAGATCTTTTCTGCTGACAACATTTTCAAGTATATTGATCCTGTTTGAAAGATTGTTGATGATCTTCTCAAACTGATGCTTGTCCTTCTCAAATATGGCTGATTTCATCCCGTGGATCGAAATATCCCCCAGGGCATTGCAGAATGGCATTTTTATATATATAGACAACAGATTCAGTGCATCAAGGTCAGCAAACATCTTAAGCGAAATATCATGGTAGTATTGGCTTATCTTTTGATAGATAAGCATGTCCGGTTTGAAATTATAGGACCTGAGATATATAACAGAAGCAATAAGATAAACAATAGCTGATTCAATTTTATAGCCAACGAGATTTTGAAGTGTAGAGATTGAATCCTCAATGAGGTCAATACTTTCAGAATATTTCCCCTCCCGCATCTTGTTCATCGCCTGTATCTTTCTGTAAAATCCGTAATCAGTGGGGTCATCAACTATGGAATTGTTCAAATAATCAGTATATTCCGCTATTTTCTCAGGATCCTTATCATACAGGAGGTAATACTCGTATAACTGCAGGGCGCTGTCGAATGATTGCTTTGGAAAATTGTATTTCTGAGAAAGTGAAAAACATGTTTTTAGAAGGCTTACTGCTTTATTAAACCTGCTGTCATAAAATTCCAGATCGGCCATTGTTTTGTAATATGTAAGCAGTTTATCCTTTTCAGTGATATTCTTTATTTCATTCTTATATATATGGGAATATTGTCTTGCTATAATAAGATTGCCTCTGAATATATTAATCAGCATGAAGTTGGAAACGGCAATTGTGTAGAGATTCTTATTTCGTATCTTTCTGGAATATGAGATACTTCTTGTCAGATATTCAAGTGCTTTGTCCCAGTCGCCATACTGGTAGAATATTGATACTATATTATTTGATAATAATGCTATACTGTCATAATCATTATTGAACCTTGATATTTCAACACAGAGGCTAAGATAATAGTACCCGGTACTAAGTCCCAGTGACCTGGAAAATAATATTCCAAGATTATTCAGAGGTTTATGCTCACCCTTTAAATCCCCTAATTCCCTGTAAAGCCTTGCACTTTTGAGGTAATACCCTATTATTATCTCTTCTTCCCTGCTGGTATAGGTCGCTGCTCTTCCCAGATTATTGTATATGTCAGCCAGAAGCCATTTATCTTCTATATTTTCAAGGTTTTTTAAAATATTCTTGAATAGTTTTTTTGATTTGTCATATTTTCCAAGTTTATAGTTAATGAATGCAAGTTTCGCCAGGTATTTTGATTTAAGTCTGATATTGTTAGAAATTATTGTTGATTTATTGAAATCACTTATAAAAGTGCCGGCATCAAACCCCGGTATCCTGGTAAATGCTGTCCCATATGCATCCAGCAGCAGTTCACAGATTTCAGGAGTTTGTTTCAGGGGCCTCAGGATATCTATAGTCTTAACAAGGTGTTTAAAGGCATTGTCGACCTCTCCGGATAAGAATAAAAGCTGAGAATACAGATATATAAAGTTTGCCTTTACAGGAGGCGGAAGATCCTTGCTGGCATATTTTTCAACAATAAGCCTGTACTTATTATCATAAACAATATTGGAGAAGCAGATTGATAGCCTGTTAAGGGCAAAAAAAAGTATCCTGTGATCGATCTCAGGGCTTTTGAGGTTTATTTCCGTTATGGCAAAAATCAGCCTTATTGCATGGTAATAGAGATTGTTCATTATATATCTGTCAATAAGGGAAAGGGTATCAGGCGTATTTGTATTACTGTCCTCAAGGGAAAGCTGAAAAAGCATTTTATAATGTTCTGCCAGGAATCCTTTGGAATCTTTGATATTATTCAGTTCGTCTGATATCAGCCTATTATCTTCATTCTTTTTTGATACGCAATGCTTTATGTCTGAAAGGTAAAAATTAATATATTCCTTCCTTTTGATTCGGATAATTTTAAGAAACCTTCTTGCAGCGAGGTCATTGATAATATCATTATTTGCGGAAAAAATCCCGTAAGGAACTGTGTCTTCATAAACAGACAATCTGAACAGTATTTCTTTTGATACTGATCCAAGTCCTTCAAGCAGATGCTCTATTATTTCATTAAAATCCGCATTGTAATCCCTTTCTGACAAAAAATTTTCCAGATAGGAGTAATTGCTGATAATAAACTTGATCTTCTTGATGTTATTGTCAAATATTGATTTTATAAAGGATGTTAATTTGTCAGACTTAATTTTATTAGATTTTAGCAGATGCAGTATCTCATTTTCATAAAAGCTCCCCACATCAAATGTTTTATATCCTATCTCGCTTGATGATACTATGGGAAGCAGTATCTTCTCAATATTTTCTGCATCCATGGAGCAGACCAGCAGGAATCGATTGGAAGATAATCTCTGAGACATTAAAAATATTAGCCTTAAAAAGCTAATAGTCATGTATTCAAGGTCATCTACAAAGAAAATTACAGGCTTTTTGCTTGTAATATCTTTTAACTGATCAGTTAAAACCTGGATTTTCTCAAATTCAAAAATATTTAAAAAGCTTATGTCATTCTGCTTTATATCCCTGGAAAGCTTTCTTGAGAGATTGCCTATATTTTCAAGAAAATCTGCGAATAATTCAGAATTTTCAGATAAATAATGGCCCTGCATGGAAATTGAATGAAACTTGCTTTTCTGTACAAAGTTCATAAGCCTGCTTAAGAGGAAAGTTTTGCCGGTCCCTTGCTTTCCGCTTATTATGAGGATATTAAAGCTAAGATTATTATTTTGGAGGGCATTGACAATTCTTCCGAATTCGTCCAGCTTTTCTGCCCTTCCTATAAATTTTTCCTTTTTCATATAATTACAGACCTTAGATTAAGTATTATCTTCCTTTAATCAAGAATTATTTATCAGGTTTAAAGCCCTGATCTTCCTGTGCAGTGATGTCCTGTCAAGACTAAGTATTCCTGAGGCTTTGGAAACATTTCCGTTTGTAATGTCCAGTATTTTTTTTATATAATACCTTTCGAAATCCTCTTTTGCCTCCTTAAGGGATTTATCGGTGCTTAAAAGATTAAATCCCTGCTGGGAAACTACTGGAGCCAAAAGGTCATTTTCTCTGATAATATCTTTATCAGTAAATATAACAATTCTTTCAATATAATTTTTCAGCTCCCTGACATTTCCGGGCCAGGCGTAAAGGGACATTCTTTCCATAGCTTTTGCATCGATCGTCATATCCCGTTTTTTATGCTCGTTTGAAAATTTTTTTATAAAATGATCTACCAGATAAGGAATATCTTCTTTTCTTTCCCTTAAAGCAGGAAGATTTACGGGAATGACATTAAGCCTGAAATAAAGATCTTCTCTGAACTGACTTTTTTTAACCATATTTTCAAGGTTTTGATTTGTGGCTGAGATAAATCGTATATCAGCAATAATGTTTTTTAAGCCTCCCAGCCTCATAAACTCCTTATTCTCAATTACCTTCAGTATCTTTGACTGGGAGGTAATATCCATGTCTCCAATCTCATCAAGAAATAGAGTGCCTTTATCAGCCATTTCAATCTTTCCTATCTTTTTCCTTTCTGCCCCTGTAAATGCACCTTTTTCGTACCCGAAGAACTCGCTTTCAAAAAGTGTATTGGGAACAGCTGCACAGTTTATGCTTACAAAAGCCTTATCGCTTCTATCGCTTAAATCGTGTATGCTTCTTGCGACAAGCTCTTTGCCGGTGCCGTTTTCGCCTGATATCAGTACGCTTGCATTGGTTTTAGCGATTTTCATTATCTGGTCTTTTATCTCCATGATACTTCTGCTGCTGCCGAGTATTTTTTCATGATCCTGCATTATAGACTTGAATATCTGGTTTTCGCCGTGCAGCTGTTTAAGCTTTAGTGCATTTTTTATGACTATGAATATTCTTTCAGCACTGAGGGGTTTTTCAAGGAAATCGTATGCTCCCTGCTTTATACACTGGACAGCAAGATCAATAGTGCCATGCCCTGACATCATAATGACCTGTATACTGTCATCGATCTTTTTTATCTGCTCCAGGGCCTGAACGCCGTCAATACCATCCTGAAGCCAGATATCAAGAAGAACAATGCACACAGGGTTTTTCATTATAAATTCAAGCGCGCTCGATGTATTCGGGAAGGCCCTGGCATTATAGCCTTCATCATTGAGAAGCCCTGAAAGGGTCAGCCGGATATTCTTTTCATCATCTATTATTACAGTATATTCCTGTTTCATTCTGCATCCCTCAATAATTCTAATATAGCCCTGTTAAGACTGTTTGACAATTCTTTTATTGCATCATTTCTGGTTTTAACCTCTTTTTTGTTTTTGAAAATCCTGATATTGTCACTTTCAATCCTGTGGCTTGCTTTTCCCACAATAAGAATCAGACTCCTGCCATGCTTCTTTGACAGCATGACTAATTCTCCGGCAGCCTTTTTATTCAGGGAGGTTTCATCAAATATGCCCTCACCGCTGATTATAATATCTGACTCCATAAAAAGCCTTTTAAATCGCCTGTTCAAAAAAACAGAGCTGCCTGAGGTGAATGTCGAGCTGAAATAATAATAGAGGGAAACTCCAGCGCCTCCGGCTGCGCCGAAGTATTTCCTGTCATGCAGGAGGCCTGCTGTACATCTTGCAATAGTATCCAGGTAGTGCTTAATGGCACTATCCCATATTTTGAAACTTCTTTCATTTATCATTTTCTGCCGGCCAAAACTATAGGTGCAGCCTTTCGAACCGAGAAGTTTATTATCCACATCACAGAAAAGACTGAACACCACATCCTTCTTTCCTGCAGGAATAATATATTCAACCTTTGATAAAAGTTCTAAAGTGTCGTATAAATAGGTAATATCAGCCTTATTGCAGTCAAGAAACCTAAATCCCATCCCCCTTAATATCCCGATCCCACAGTCGTTTGTTGCTGACCCTCCAAGCCCGAGCTTAATATGGGTGTAGCCCATACTGTATAATTCCCTGATTAAGAAGCCCAGATGGTCCAGTGCGAGATGTCTGGGTACAAGCTGTGATCTGGAAAGATGCTTTATGCCGCTGATTTCAGCAAGCTCAATTATGGCAGTACTGCTGTCTTCAGCCAGGTATGGGATACTGCGCTTTTTTCCTGATATATCCTGCATGTCTATAAAATTCCGGTTAAGGTTAAAATGGTAGGTAAGGCAATCCAGAAAACCGTCACCTCCATCAGAGATAGGATATATTACCATATTATTCCCGGGAAAATAGGAAGCCAGTACACTGAAAAATATATCAGACGCTTCCAGTGCACTTAAAAATCCCTTATATGCATTGGGAGCTATCAGTATTTTCACCTGAAAATATCCCTGTTTACAATATAGGGGATATTTGCCGGATTTTCACCATCGAGGATTTTAATTAATGAATAGAGGCATCTGCCTGCCATACCCTTGTCTTTATCCAGTGATAGCCTTGTTTCAATACCTCCTGAGGCAAAATGATGATAGACCCTGACCCTGTTTTCCAGCTCCTTTGATAATAAGGGGCTGTCAAGCGGAAGGGGCTCAGTTTCAAACACATCAAGGGCTGCCATGTCTATAATATTTTCATTAAGAGCTTTTATTAGGGCATGCTCATCAATAATACTGCCTCTGGCGGTATTAATGATCGAGGTGCCCCTTTTCATTTTCTTAAATTCTCTGGAGGAAATCATATGATATGTTGAATCTTTTCCCTCCTTTATGAGAGGAGTATGCAATGAGATTATATCACTCTCTCTTAATAGTATATCAAGAGGAACATACCCTATGGTCCTCTTTTTAGTAAAAAATCCTGTTTCAAAAAATTTGTCTAAGATCTTCTGGGATTTTGATTCAAAATCATGGTGAATATTTCTGGAGTATAAAAGGATGTCTACATCCAGGCCAAGAATCTTCTTTACGAATGCACGCCCTATTTTGCCTGTACCAATCACTCCTATTTTTTTCCCGCTGATTTCCTTTCCAAGAAATGGGTGAAAGGGATGCCAGCCCATCCATTTCCCTTCACGAACCAGCCTTTCAGAAGGATACTGGAACCTTGACATATGGCCCATCATGAACAGTGCATACTCAGCAACTGCTTCAGTAAGGACATCCTGTGTATTTGATACGGGGAT
This sequence comes from uncultured Candidatus Sumerlaeota bacterium, assembly GCA_964389675.1. Lineage (GTDB taxonomy): Bacteria > CAYMEV01 > CAYMEV01 > CAYMEV01 > CAYMEV01 > CAYMEV01. Next base: position 122,729 of record CAYMEV010000005.1, on the reverse strand, counting down.
CCTGTATTTATTTGCAGAATTAATATCAATATTATCGGTACCTGCTGAATCCTGTGCAATTATTCTAAGTGTTTTTCTTCCAGCATCTATTACTTCAGCATCAATTTCATCTCTAAGGTTTGTTATAATTGCATCAAAACCCTCTTTCAGCTTTATTTTAATAAAATTTTTGCCCGGATTTTCAATATGATCATAAATATCAAGGATATACCCCTTTTTCTCCCGCAGGTATCTGATGGCTTCATGCCCTATATTTGTAGTTATAAAGATTTTAAATGGCATCTGCAAAAGGCTCCTGTTTTATTTATTATCCTGAATGATAGCATATCATTACTTTATTGACAACAGGCTTTTGCTTAAATAAGATTTACCTAATTAATTCTAAGGAGTCATAAAATCATGGAAAAATCAGTTTATTCAGGCAGAAGAAAACGATTATTAGAATCAGTAGAACCGGGCAGTATCGTTATTCTGAGGGGTTCTACAGGAATTCATATATACAGCGGAAATTACAGGCCATTCAGGCAGAACAGCAATTTTTACTATTTAACAGGATTAAACGAGCCAAATCTTATACTTTTTCTGATAAAGACTAAAGCCGATACATCGGAGTACCTGTTTATTGAAAGAGCCGATAAACATATTGAACAGTGGGAAAGGAAGATGCTGGACAACCAGATGGCATCTGAAAAATCAGGTATTGAAAAAACCTTTTACCTGGATGAAGTTTTTAAGATTTCGGATAGGATTGTCCCGGCATTTGATAATATCTACATTGATGAAAATTACAGCCAGTTCATCTATAATAAGGATACACAAAAAGATATTGTATTTTATCTGATGAGGCTGTACCCATCGAAAAATTTTCTGGATATAGGCAGGCATATAAACCCGCTCAGACTGGTCAAGGATGAATATGAAATAAACTGTATTCAGACTGCAATAGATATCACAAAGCAGGCTTTGGATAAAGTGCATAATAATATGCATGAAGGTATTTCAGAAAATGAAATACTGGGTCAGATAATGGAAGTTTTCCTTAAAAATAATACATATGCATCATTCAGCCCAATAGTCGGGTCCGGTCCTGAAAGCACAATACTGCACTACGACAAAAACAACAGGAAGAGCGCGAAAGATGATGTAATACTGATAGATATCGGGACAGAATACGAGTTTTATTCCAGTGATATTACAAGAACATTTCCATCCTGTGGAAAATTTACCAGTTATCAGAGGGAAGCTTACCTTGCAGTAATTGAAGCTCAGGAGTATGCATTAAGCATAGCCAGGAAAGGAATAAGCCTGACTGACCTGAATAAGGAGGTCAGGGAATTTCAGAAACTGCTTTACGCCAAGCTTGGTTTTGCCAGTTCAGAGAAGGGAGCTGATGAGATAATAATCCACAATATAAGCCATTACCTGGGCCTGGACCCTCACGATCCCGGGGATTTTAACCTTCCCCTGAAGCCCGGTATGGTTATTACTATAGAGCCTGGCATATATTTAAGGGAAAAGGGCTTTGGCATAAGGGTTGAAGATGATATTGCCATAACAGACAGCGGAAACAGAGTCTTATCAGGTGCAATCATGAAGAAGCCTGATGATATAGAAAAATAGCCTGACAAACAGAAAGGCATTCAGCATAAGAATACTGAAATATCTTCCTGTTATAAAAATTTCCTTCAGGCTACGGCATGCAATGCACAAAATCTGCTTTGCTTTTGAGCACCTCTGGCTCAGCAAATCATTTCATGTGATAGAAGGGTGGATCCGGAGTATTAAAGGGAAGGCTTATATGAAACTGTACTCTTTCTGGAGCATATTTTCGATTTCAATGGAATGAAGATTGCTATGGCATATATAATCATGATATATCTTTTTTGTCATCAGGGAATGAAGCCTGTGTCCACCCTTATATATTGTGAATTTGCCCAGTATTGGCTTTGTCAGTAGATACAGGTCCCCTATAAAATCAAGTATCTTGTGCTTCAGAGGTTCATCCGGAAGCCTTGGTTCATTAAGAATGATTTTTGAGCCAAAGACCAATGCATTTGACAGATTTCCGCCCTTTATATATCCATTATTTTTGAGCTGCTTAATATCATTCAGAAAGCAGAATGTTCTGGCAGGCGCTATATTGTTTATGAAATCAAATGTTGAGAATGCAATTTTCATACTTTTATTCTTAAGAAGCCTGTTATTAAAATCTATAGTGTAGTCTATCTCAAGAGAATTTCCAGGGGTGTATGCAATATATTTTTCGCCGTCTTCAATTGTGAATGGGTCATTAATAATAATATATTCTCTTAATGCATTCTGCCTTCTGATTCCAAGTGTCAGGATCTTTCTTATATATTCCCTTGAACTTCCATCAAGAATCGGCACTTCTTCATTGTTAATCTCAATAACAGCATTATCTATGTTCAGAATAAAGAAAGCTGCCATCAGATGTTCTACCGTCTTTACAAATGCATTCCCGCGCTGAAGATTTGTGCTGAAATTCAGCTTTGATATATAGGAAGGAGAGGCAGGAATAGTTACATCAATGTCAGTCCTTCGGAAAGCTATGCCTGTATTGGCAGGAGCCGGCCTGATGATCATGGAAACATCCTTGCCGGTATGAAGCCCTGTCCCCGAGACCATTATATCTCCCTTGATGGTGTGCTGAAATTTAAGCTTTTCTCTGAGGACTCTAATCATATAATTCTCTCCATGTATAACAATTCACCCTTATTATATGCAAAAATCATGCCATTTATAAGATTTTATTTAAACTCTTTTTTAAATGTGACTTGCATAATATTAGAAAGTAATGGCTTGGGAGGGCTGTTGCATTTTTGATACATTTATGATGTACAGTGTTGCAAAATTGCTACATCTTTCTGTCTTTAAGATATCTAAATTGCTTTACATATTTTAAAGCATCTGTATAATCTTTATATGAATAAAAACTATTATGCAGTTTTAATTCTGATATTTGCTGTCTCCGTTTCTATCCAGGCAAAAGCAGCCAATTTATCACCTCCCAAAGTCCGGATTTATGATAATCACCTGATAATTAGCACATTGCTCAGGGATTGGGTCACTCCTGAATTAAAGGAAACTCTCTACAGCACAATACCCGTTAAGATTGCTTTAAGGGTGCAGATATTCAGGCATAAATCCTTCTGGTTTGATGATAAAGCTGTATCTGAATCCTTTACTAAAAGCATCCAATATGATAAAAAAACAAAGCAATTTGTGCTGAAGCATCAGGATGGCCTTCCTGCAGCCCCGAAGGAACAGTATTTTGAAAGCATTGATGAACTTATAAGCCATGTCAGCTATTTTGCAGTTTTTATAAGCCTTAAGGATATTCATATATATTCAAAAAGAAGATGCTATATCAGGATCAGGGTAAAGATGAACGACCACTTTGAGTTATTTAAGATTCCCGGAAGCTTTACTACAGAATGGGTTAAAGGTGGCTATTTCACTATTGAAGAACTGCTTAACAGGATAGAATGATATTCGAGTTATGAAATGTATGATTACATTGAAAAAAACAATGAATATTACCAGAAGCTGAGAAAGAAAAGAAGGCTTAAAAACAGAATTTTCTCTCTTGCAATCATGATAATTCTGGTTTTATCCCTGTGGTTTCGAAGCAATATCCTGAAACAGGATTATATCCCTAAAGAGGCATCTGAGGGTTATTACTGGATCCTTTTTATTATTGAGAGGATCAATTTTATTCTAATCCTCCTTCTATTTATGCTGATCTCGAGAGAGATTATCATGCTCGTCCTGGAATGGTACCAGAAAAAAACCGGAACACATTTTAAGGCTAAAGTGGTTTTGATATTCCTTATACTCGCTATCGTACCTACTGCTTTCACCATATATATTTCATCAAGGCTTCTTAAATTCAGCATTGATCAGTGGTTCGATATAGATTTTTCCAAGAATATTCAATATAGTCAGTCAATTGCTGATAACTACCTCCAGCTTCAGAGGGAGTACCTTTCCTCCATTACTGAGGATATTTCAGAAAGCATAAAATCAGCAGGCGGAGATACAGAATCAATTCAGAAGATATTGTCTGAAAGCCCTGTTTTTGAAAATAAAAAAAGCTTTATAAAAGGTATTATGGTTATTCTTAATAAAAAAGCAATATTCAGCAATATTAAAGATTCTTATATAGAAGGCTATATCAGCAGAGAGGTTATTAACCAGGCCGATATCGGGGATGCCCTCCTGGAAGGAAAGATCCTTTCTGATAAGGATACATATCTGATATTAAAGCATATTATTTCAGATGTCCCTGATATGCTTATTATGTCATATAATATAATCCCTTCAGAGATATCAGGTTTTCTTGATGAGATTTATAGATTCAGCTCCAAATTCGAACAGCAGAGTGTGCTTCAGGCTTCCATGAAGAATTATTATTATTACAGCCTTATGCTAATATCCACACTGATTATTTTTATGGCTGTATGGTTTGGCCTTCATTTTTCCAAAGAGATAACTGTTCCAATAGTAAGCCTGATCAGGGGTACTCAAAAAATCGCTAAGGGTGATTTTAATTTTATGCTCGAAAAGCACTCCGGGCAGGAAATAGGTACTCTTATCGATTCCTTCAACCTTATGATAAGGGATATTAAGCAAAGCCGGGACAGCCTTCAGAAAGTCAATGAGTCACTTGAACATAAAACAGTTGAATTGGAGGCGAAATCCAGGTTTATTGAGCTTTTGATTCAGAATATATCATCAGGTATCCTGGTCATATCGATGGATGATAAGGTAATAACAGCAAACAGGTCTTTTCTTGAATACTTTGGATATAAGGAGAATGAGCTGATTGGCGGGAATATTAATGATATTTTTAAGGAGAATTACCTTCCGCTGCTGTCCATTATAAACAGGACGAAAATGGTTGAAAAGAAAGAAATATCAAAGACACTCTCCCTTGATATTAATAATGTATCCAGGACTATAATAGCAACATCTCAGGTAATTTCAGCCGGGCTTGAGAAAGACAGGCATATATTCATGGTGATTGAGGATATCAGCGATATTATCAGGGCGGAGAAATTAACCGCCTGGAAGGAGGTGGCAAAAAGAATCGCCCATGAGATCAAGAATCCTCTTACACCTCTCCAGCTTTCTGTTCAAAGGATATGCCGTGCAATTGATAAAAACAAGGACCTGTCACAGTATAAAAGCTTCTTTGATGAGAACAGATTTATACTTGAAGAATCGATCAATACGATCAAGGTGCTGGTAAACGAATTTCACAGGTTTGCCAAATTACCGTCAATAGTCACTCGAAAAGACGATATAAATGCGCTCCTGTCTGATATTTATACATATTATCACAGTCAGAAACTTAAAATAGATCTTAATCTGGAATTAGAAGAGGGATTGCCAAATATAATGCTGGACAGAGAAACAATGAAAAGGGCCATCAACAATCTTATAAACAATGCGATTGAGGCTGTATCCGAAGAAGGCACCGTTACCATAGCTTCATTATATGATAAAAGACAGGATATAGTAGCAGTAGAGATAAGGGATAATGGGCATGGTTTATCTAAAAAGCAGAAAGAAAACCTTTTCATGCCATATTTTTCGACTAAAAAGGAAAAAAGCGGTACAGGCCTTGGATTATCAATAGTCCTATCGATAGTAGCGGAACATATGGCTTATATAAGGGTTCTGGACAATAAGCCGGGAGGATGCATCTTCCGCATTGAGTTTCCCTGCGTGAAAGAATAAAACGCTACTTTTTCCCCGCCCTTCTCAGTTTATCTTCTCTTGCCTGATCCTGCATAACAAGCCTTTTCGCGGCTATCCTTATTGCCTGAGGCAGGCTCTTGGACTTTGAGATATCCTTGATCTCCTTTTTTGTAATTCTGCTTAGGAAAGACATTGCAATAGAAGCTGGTGTTTTGGGATTATACAGCAGCCCCCGCATTATTGAAGGCTTCTTGACCCATTCAGGGTTTCTTGCTATACTTCTTAGGATATCTTCAGATATATTTCTGAGTTTTGCATAGAATTCGATCTCATTTTCATTTATTTTCGGATTTTGAAGAACTGCCTGGGCTATAATTTTCTTGGGGCTTCTGATCAATATTGAGCGAGCTTCCTTATTTCCCTTGAAAGCCAGCTTTATCTGCCCTGATACCGATAGTGTGTTTATCAGGTTCTGGACACTTATCCGCTTTTTGGGGGAGGATTCTTTCTCATACTTCTCTGAGGCTTTGTCCCTTTTTGATGATGCAATATTGAATATCTGATCATCTTCATATATCTCCTCTATTATAGCAAGGTCCGTAACCAGAGTCTCCCCTTCTTCAAGGGCGATTGCATCAGGTTTTTTCTGCTGTTCCAGGGTTACAGCCTCCTTTGCCTGCTCTGCTGCTTTGGTATCGCTGACAAGTTCATATTCTTCTGAGATGCTGAAATGTGAACCCTTCTTAATGCCCTCTCTCATTCTTTCTTCAGCAATAATACCCTCGCGGTACCTGGTGAGCCTGTCTGAAATTTCCTTTGTAATCCTGTTATTTTCAAAAAGTATATCAATTAATTGAGGGAATTTATAAAACATTGCCTGGTTTATGGAAAACAGCTCAAGAGTACTTAATGGAGTTGTTTCATCCCGCAGTATTTCTCTTGCTACAGCTTCATTAAAATCCTTGTGTGTTATTGCAGTGGTCACTATTTTATCATGTTTTCCCATGGATTTTACAATAGCTTTGAAGAGCAGATCATCCATTTTTTGTGTTCTTACAAAATCGATCAGAGATCCCTGATCCAGGATATTCAATGTTTCTGCCGCTCTTTCTGAGATTTCCTTCTTATCATCAAGTGAAATGTACAGCAGGCATTTTATTCTCTCATCCTGCCCTAAAGGCATGGAAGCATCGATTATCATATTTTTAATATGTTCAGGGAGATTATTATTTTTAAGGTCATTTATAATTCTTTCTGATAAGTCCATTTTTCAGCTCCTTTCTATTTTAGCGCTTCCAGCTTATAATTTATAAGTATATTATTTTTTGATGAATTGCGTAATTTATCAATAATATCTTCGTTATTGTGACTGATATGAGCCTTAGACAGGTCAGAAACAGAGATAATTATATATGATTCAAATCTGTATGTCCTGCAGTCATCAGGCATAAGGATTTCTTCCGATATTATACCTTCTTCGGTCATCAGTGAAACGACTATGTTATCCTCACTGCAGATTTTTAAGGTATTTTGCTCCTGCAAAGGTTCGCCTTCCTCGGGCCCTTTACCCTTTTCCGCTTCGGTAACAGCCTCTTTATTTGTGTTTTTTATACTGGAGGATTTGCCTGGATCAGTTATACCTTGTTTGAAAAAACCTGTTTTTACAGTCAGCAGTATTGCAGAGAGAATAATAAGAGATACCAGGAATAATGGCAGCAGTTTTTTATACCTTTTAAGGATATTCATCTTATTCATCTGCATATATTTCTGCAAAGCGTTATTATAGCGCGAGATAGTATCATCCACATCAAGCCCTATGCAGTCTGCATACGCTTTAATGAATCCTCTTGCATAGGTTTTATTCATATATTCGTCATGGTTTCCTTCCTCAATGCCTCTAAGGTGGCTTTTATTGATTCTTGAATACCTTGCAAGTTCTTCAAATGATATATTCATCAGTACCCTCGAATTTTTTAGGTAAATGGCAAATTCCCTGATTGGATCAGGCTTTATTTCTTTGTCAGCTTTTTTTCTATACAATCCAGGATCTCCTCCTTCCCCTCTATGTCATCTTTTAGCTTGCCAAGATTGTTCTTCATTACCATTAAATGATTTGTTGAAAGATTGCTGTTATTAAGGAGCTTCTTGTTTAATTCTATCTTATTATGATCAATGAGTGCATTGATAATCCATTTATTGCTGGAATCACAGAGAAGCAGCTGTTTTTCTTCATCCAGGTTTCCAATCTTCTGCTTGAATATATTCCACAAAATAGCCTTTACTTCATTTTTTACAGTATCTTCCTCCAGTATAGATGAAATATCGCTGATCAAAAGATCATATCCAATCTCATAAATAAGGTGCAGGGGGGTGTTACGATTATAAGCCAGCGACCTTTTTATTGAATAATTTGATCCCCACCTGGCCGTTTCCATAATAAATTCAGCAAGAAGAGGGTCTTTTAGCTTTGTCCTGGTATAGATAACAAGTTCTTTCTCAAAGAGATTAGGATTCCGCAGGGTATTATTCCATATACGATCATTATCCTCATTTAGCAGCAGGCTGAATAAAGCCCTGTTCCTGGTCCGCTTTGACAGCTCAACCTTTTCTCCAAGAGTTAATGAATCATAACGGGTTACAAGAAGGCTTTCAGCCTTTTTTTTCAGGATATGGGATATATATGGAGAGATGATAAGGCCCTCAAGATCCTTGTATCGCAGGTAATTAATATACCTCATGCTGATTGTCAAAGGTGTTGCAGGATTGAACATAATTGCTTTCTGCACTTTGTACTGAGATATATACCTGCTTTTTACTATTTCTTCTATTTCGCTTGAGCTGATATCATTTCTGTTCAGCAAGGACATTATATTTTCATAGGATCTGTTAATATGCGATTCTATATCAGCCATTTTCCGGTTCTTTATACTTCCTTTCTATGGCTGCGTTTATCAGCCCCAAAAACAATGGTGAAGGCTTATGAAGCTTGCTTGTAAGTTCCGGGTGGAATTGCACAGCTATAAAGTACGGATGGTCTTTAATTTCTATTATTTTCACAATCTTCATTGATTCATCCCAGCCACTCATCACAAGGCCTTTTTCGCTCAGTATATCATGGAAATCAGGATTTACTTCCAGCCTGTGGCGGAATCTTCTTCTTATTATATCAGATTTGAATATCGAATAGGCAAGAGTATCATTAACAAGCCTTATATCATATCCTCCAAGCCTCATGGATGCACCTTTATCCATAATTTTCTTCTGTTCCGGCAGCAGACATATGACAAAATTACTGCTTTTATTGTTGCCGTATTCAAGGACCTCTTCTGTTGTCGCATCTGGTATTGCACATTTATTTCTGCAAAATTCAATTACTGCTATCTGCAGTCCCAGACAGATGCCCAAAAATGGAACATGATTCTCCCTTGCATACTCTACAACCTTTACCTTGCCTTCCATGCCTCTGAACCCGAATCCTCCCGGTATTATTATTGCATCGGTGTTTTTCAAGGCATCTTTTATATCTATATTGCCTGATTCAATTGCTGAGGTATCGATCCATTCGATATTTACTTTAACCTTCAGGTGGGCTTCACAATGGATAACAGCCTCCCGTATTGATGCATAGCTGTCCTCAAGCTTAGTATATTTTCCGCATATGGACAGCCTTATGGTTCTAGCCGGCGATTTCAGGGTGGATTTTATGTTCTTGACCAGATTTTCCCATTCATCCAGGCTTGGAGGGCAGTAGATATTAAATCTCTTGTTAATTATGGCGGTTATACCATCTTTATCATAATTAATTGGTATTTCATAAATGCAGTTTGTATCGACACCTGAAATGACCTCTTTTTCACTTATATTACAGAACATGGCTATTTTCTTTTTTATCTCCTTTGTCAGGGGAAGCTCACACCTTCCTATGATTATATCAGGGTGTATTCCCCTTTCATTGAGAAGCTTTACACTCTGCTGGGTCGGTTTTGATTTCTGTTCATTAACCCCGCTGGGTATAGGGACATATGTAAGGTGGACAAAAAGGAAATTATTTTTGCCTTCTTCCAGGCGCATCTGCCTGAGAGCTTCCAGAAAAAGCTCGTTTTCCATATCACCGACAGTACCGCCGACTTCAATGAGCACTATTTCAGGTTTTTCAATGTCAATGATATTCCTTATCTTCTGTTTGATCTCATCAACAACATGCGGAATAAATTGGACTGTTTTTCCTAAAAAGATGCCTTCCCTTTCTTTTTTCAGTATGGACTGGAATATTTTCCCCATGGTAATATTCCACTCGATCTTTGCTTCAATGTTTAAAAACCTTTCATAATGGCCGAAATCCATGTCAACTTCTCCGCCATCATCAAGTACAAAGACTTCTCCATGCTCAATAGGATTCATTGTTCCAGGATCTGTATTCAGATAGCCGTCACACTTAATTGGAATTACCCTCAGGTTCTTTGACATCAGAAATCCTATGCTGGCAGCAGCTATGCCCTTGCCCAGGCCTGACAGAACGCCGCCAGTAACAGCAATATACTTTCTCAAGTTATCTTCATTCATTACCACTTGCCTTTCGTGTTAATCCCCAGCCTTTTTATTAATTCATTAAGAGTAGTTGGTTTTACCGTCAGCAAGGCTGCAGCTTTTCTCTGGACGCCATTTGTTTCCTTAAGCGCCTCGATTATAATGTTTCTTTTATACTGATCTACATGACTGTTAAAATCAATCGGGAATACATCTGATGGATAAAACTTTATGTTTTTTTTCCTGTTTTCCAGCATTTTATCATTAATGCTTTCCATGGTGATTTCATTCTTTTCCGAGAAAATGACAGCACTTTCGATGACATTCTTAAGCTGCCTGACATTCCCGGGCCAGTCATAAGATAACAGCAACCCTAAGACCTTTTCATCCACACCTTTTATCCTTTTACCCTGTTCTTTGTTAAAAAGCTCTATGAAGTGGGAAATAAGGAGTGGAATATCCTCTTTCCTTTCCCTCAGAGGGGGGAGAAATATGCTTACCACATTAAGCCTGTAATAAAGGTCCTCCCTGAACCTGTCATTCTTAATAGCTTTTTCAAGGTTTTCATTCGTGGCGGTTAAGATCCTGACATCTACCGTTACAGGATGGGTGCCCCCAAGCTTTATAAATTCTTTCTCCTGAATTACCCTCAGGAGCTTTGCTTGAATCTCTCTGTCAATGTTCCCAATCTCATCAAGGAAGATGGTGCCTTCATTTGCTTTTTCAAAAAGGCCTAATTTCCTTTTTTCAGCACCAGTGAAGGCATTTTTTTCATACCCGAAAAGGTTGCTTTCTATCAGATCTTTTGGAAAATTATTCGTATTTACAACTATAAATGGATTTAATGATCTGCTGCTCCTGAAATGAATAGCCTTTGCCACAAGCTCCTTTCCCGTACCGCTTTCTCCACGTATAAGTACTGTGGTATTTGATTTTGCAACCTTTTCTATCTGGTCAAAAACCAATGCCATTGATTTTGATTTCCCTATTATATTCTCAAATTGATGCTCTCTCTTTATCTTCTCTTTTAGTTTGATATTCTCTTTAACGATTTCTCTTTTTTTTAATGAGACCAGGACTGATCTAATTATCTCTTCATTTTTAAAGGGTTTTGTTATAAAATCTGATGCACCGAGCTTTATGGCTTCGATTGCAGTGTCAATAGTGCCATATGCCGTAATCATGATAAAATTTGTTGCCGGGTTTATCAGCTGAAACTCCTTCAGCAGCTCCATCCCATTGCCGTCGCAAAGCTTAAGATCACTAATTACAAGATCATAGCTGTTTTCCTTAAACAGCCTCCTGGCAGATTTTGCATTTTCTGACAGATCTACATTATACCCCTGTTTAGTGAGGATCTTTTTGAGAATGTCTCTTATAATCTCTTCATCGTCTATAACAAGAATGCTGCTGTCCATATTATGATCCTTATTCTTTCTGCAGGGTTTTTATATAAATTACTGTTAACATTATATTACAAAATATGAAATCAGTCAAAGAATACAATATTAGCTTTTCGGGAATGTAATAATAAATTCGGTACCTTTTCCGAGTTCGCTCCTTACTTTTATATCACCATTATGGTCTTTTATGACCCCGTAGCTTAATGACAGCCCCAATCCAGTCCCGCTCTTCTTTTTCGTTGTAAAGAACGGATCAAATATCCTGAACAGATCCTCATCCGGGATACCTTTTCCATTATCCCTGATTACTATCTCTATTAGATCTTCCTTATCATCAATGCTGATGTCTATTTCCCCTTTCTTCTCTATTGCATCCTTTGCATTCAATACAAGATTTAATATAACCTGTTCAATTTTTCCCCTGTCTCCGAAGATCATGCTGTTCTTTTCTGAAGTAACAATACTGATTGAGATCTCTTTATCCTTAATGATTGTGTCAGTTACAGACACTGCTTCCTTTACCAGGTCATTCAGATTAAAATATGTCTTGTTGGCTTTCTTTTTTCTGGCAAAACTAAGAAGTTCATCAATGATAGTTGAGCATCTATCCACTTGAGCTATGATTTTATCAGTATATTCTGAAGATTCTTTCAGTTCTTTATTTAAGATGCTCTCCCTGAGCAGCTGGGAATAACTCCTAATTCCAGCAAGCGGTGTGTTTATCTCATGTGCTACTCCAGCTATTACCTGGCCCAGGGATGCAAGCTTCTCCTGTCTTAACAGCTTTTCTTCATATTTTTTTCTTTCGGTAATATCATCAATAATGATTATAAACCCTGTGATTTTGTTGTTTATATCCTTATATGGAGAAATGACCAGGTCAATTCTCTTTATTATATTCTGATTCCTGTATTCCTTGTCAAAAAGCTTGATGCTGGTTTCAGATGTTTTAAGGTTATAGCTTATTATCTCCATGATATTTTCATGAAACCTGTCATTTATTATTCTGTTAAGGTCAAAATCAGGGATGCTTCTGTCAATTCCAAGTATCTGAAGTGCCTTCTTATTAATCGCCCTGAGTTTGTTGTGATACTCCATTACTATTATTCCCAGGTCAATGCTTTCAATTATCATTTCAGTACTGTCTTTCAGCTTCATGAACTCGTTTATTTTAATATCAAAGTCCCTGTAAATATGAAAGGTTTCAAAGAGATTGGAGATACTGCCCTGGAACATTTTCAGCTGATATATAAGATTATTCCTGGAAAAAACAGGCTTAAATGACTGAATATTTATCATTCCTAAAAGGGTGTTCTTGGATTTAATATTTATAAGGTATTTATAGCATAACGGGCATTTTGAAGGCTCTATATTCCCTATAGAGTAGACAGGGTGCTGAATAAGGTTCTTATATAAGAAGGTTGAGATATAAAACTCTTTTTTATTGCTGTTGCTTTTAAATTTCAGGTTTTCCACAAGGAAAGAAGAAGGTATTTCGGGAAATTCATCTTTTTTGACAGCTATATATTTTTCGCCGGATTCCTTTTTCTCATTAAATAAAGAAAATAAGAAATTATATTCCTGCGCGATAAACACCCTGTAACTGCCGAAAAGGCAGCTGAAATATGACATCAGAGTGTCTGTGAGCTTTTTATCATTGTTTGAGATAGCTATAGCATCTTCAATAAATTCGCTTAGAATTCTAACAAAATTCTGGTCTTTTTTCATACACTGCAGCTGATTTTTATGTTTTTTGCCATACCACGCCTTCTTTAGTATCTTTAAGGATTATCCCTCTGCTGTTTAGATAATCCCTTATTTCATCAGCTCTTTTGAAGTCCTTTTTTTTCCTCGCTGTTTCCCTTTCATTTATCAGATCTGATATCTCCCTGGAAAGCATATCATCCTCAATCTTCATAATATTAAAAATGCTGTTGAGCCTTGTAAAATAATCAATGATATTTGATGCGCTTTCCTTATCGACCTGATCTTTATCAATCAGAATATTTGCAATCCTGATAAAATCAAAGACACTGCCTAATGCCCTGGAGCTGTTAAGATCATCATCCATTGCTTCCTCAAATCCTTTTGAAAGCTTTTCAAGTTCCACCTGAGCAGCGGGGTTTTTCTCCTCTTTTTTTTCAATGCTTTTAATTCTCTGGATAAAGTCATTGAGCCTGTTTATTGCACCGGAAGCAGCGTTCAGACTGTCAAATGTAAAATTAAGCTGTTTTCTGTAATGTGTTGATAAAACCAGGTATCTGAATGCCTGGAGGGAGAGGCCTTTTTTTTCAAGGTCTCTTATAGTATAATAATTGCCTTTGCTTTTTGACATTTTTTCGCCCTCAACAAGCAAAAACTCTGAATGCATCCAGTGATTGACAAATTTATCCCCTGTTGATGCTACTGATTGGGCAATCTCGTTCTCGTGATGGGGAAATATATTATCAACCCCGCCTGTATGAATATCAAAAAAACTGCCCAGATATTTCATGGACATGGCTGAGCATTCAATATGCCAGCCTGGCCTCCCGAAGCCCCATGGAGATTCCCAGCCGGGCTCTCCTTCCTTATTGGCTTTCCACAATACAAAATCCTTTATATTCTCCCTGTCATATTCATCGTGGTCTATCCTGCTTATATTATCCCCTGACAATCTCTTTGTTCCTGAAAGGGCTCCGTATTCCTTAAATTTTGATATGTCAAAATAGACAGATCCAGCTGATTCATAAGCATACCCCTTGTCTTTCAGGATTCTGACCATTTCGATCATTTCAGTTATATGCTCTGTTGCTTTCGGGTATTTTTCCGCCCTTTCAATTCCAAGCATATCAAGCTCCTCAAAAAATGAGTCAATATACTTCTTTGTATACTCTTTCAGGGAGACACCGTTTTTGTTTGATTCCCTGATAGTCTTGTCATCCACATCAGTAATGTTCATTACCTGGAAGACGCCATATCCCTTGAATTTCAAATACCTTCTTAAAAGGTCCTCGAAAAGGAAAGTCCTGTAATTTCCAATATGAGGATAATTATAGACCGTCGGACCGCATGTATATATTCTGAAAATATTATCCTTCAGAGGGATTAATGGAACCTTTCTTTTCAGTTTCGTATCAAATATTTTTATTTTTTCCATATGCTTTAACTCCAGTCTTTTATGCTTTCAAAACCTTCAGTCCGCCTGTATAACCCCACAATGCCTCAGGTATATTAATGCTCCCATCCTCAAGCTGGTTTTGCTCAAGCATGGCAACCATAAGCCTTGTTGTGGCTAACCCTGATGAATTCAGGGTATGAAGAAACCTGGCTTTTGAATTGTCCATGGGCCTGTACTTTATATTTCCCCTTCTTGACTGGAAATCTGTGCAGTTTGAACATGATGAGACCTCTTTGTAAATATCAAGTGAAGGAATATAGACCTCCAGATCATATGTTTTTGCGCTCTGGTGTGCCAGATCGCAGGATACCAGCAAAGCAGTCCTGTAATGCAGGTCAAGGTCTATCAGTATATCCTCTGCATCTCGCAAAAGCAGTTCCATTAGGTCAAATGACTGGCCGGGCAGGGAAAATATCACCAGCTCTATTTTATTAAATTGATGTATTCTTATCAAGCCCTTGCTGTCTTTGCCCCAGGACCCTGCTTCCCTTCTGTAGCACGGTGTATAGGCACAGTATTTCTTCGGGAGCTCAGATTCGTTCAATGTTTCATCCCTGTGAATGGAGACCAGGGGAACTTCTGATGTAGGGATGAGATAAAGGTTATCCCTTTCGCACTTAAAAAGATCATCTTCGAATTTCGGCAGCTGGCCGGAGGTAAATAATGTGTCATTGTTGGCCAGGTGCGGGGGGCTTATCTCCAGGTAGCCCTTCCTTGTCTGTTTGTCCATCATATAATTTAGCAGCGCTCTCTCCAGAAATGCTCCTGTTCCCCAGTACATTGGGAAAAAAGATTTAGCTATCTTGGAAGCTCTTTGGAAGTCAAAAAGCTTGTGTATCTTTGAGATTTCAATATGGTCCCTGATCTTAAAATCAAAAACAGGCTTGTCCCTGTATGTCCTTATTATCCTTTTTTCATTCTCATCTCTACTCTGAGGTACCGAGTCATCCGGGATATTAGGGAGCGAATAAAGGATATCATAAAACTGATCTTCAGTACCGGACAACCTCTCCTCTATTTTACCCAGCGATATTTTAAGGCTGTTTACCTTCTCAATTAATTCCTCTGCTTCTTTATTGAGGTTTTCTTTTTTTAGCTTTGCTATGTCCTTTGAATATTCATTTCTCTTTTTTCTAATATCATCCTTTTCTTTAACAAGAGCTTTTCTTTCATCATCTTTCAGCAGAAGTGCATCAATTATAGAGATGTCTGTCCTGTATCTAAGCAGGTTTTTTATCTTATCCTTGTTTTTTCTTATTTCTTCAATATTAAGCATATGTTTTCCTTCTTTTTCACAGATTTTCTGATTATATTTAACACAAATTGATTACTTTTCAATAAATATATTGACTTATAATTAAAATTGTTTAGGAAAATACTAATTCAAATTTTCTGGAGGAATTTATGATTAAAGAAGACATTAGGCTGTGGGACGGCGGAAGGGATAATGAGAGAATACTCCCTGCTTATTTCCAGTACCCTACATGGATCGTTGATGAGCTATGGGATTCATTCAAGGATGTCTGCAACTCCGCACTTAGTGCATACATGCATTATACTGAAAAAATGGGCTTGCCGCATTCATATCTGCTTGGGCTTGACGTGCTTATTACCGGGCAGGTAAATCCGGACAGGCCTGATGAAATAGTCGATATAAGGCCTGTGCTGGTTGAAGGGCCGTGCTGCAATTCCTATCCTGCCTGCCCTAACTGGTTTGCAAGCCGTCTTTATATGAACACTGATGTACACAAAACAAATCCTGATTCTGTTGAATATCCTGTGCATCCGACAAAAATACTCGATGCAGTAACAGATATGCTGCTTTCAGTCTGGGAATATAATAAAGGGCAGTCCAAACCGGTAATAGGTATATTTACCAGGCCTTATCCTGAAAGTGAAGAAGAATCTGCCCATGTGGCGATATATGATCATATAAAAAACAGGGGCTTAGAAGTATACAGGATTACCCCAGATGAAAAACCCTGTGTAAAAAACGGAAAACTGTGGGTTGACGGCAAGCCGATCGATATCGGGTATAGAAGAATTGAAAGGATACATGTTCCTGAATTCTACGGGAAAGAGCTGGCAGATGAAATAATAAACAACACGCCCAATACTGTCTGGATCAACCCATGGAAGGTAGATGATCTGAGATCCAAAACCCTTGAAGAAAAGGCATTCAGGATGTGGGAGAATGACACTGGGGGGAATGTCTCAAGGCCTGAAACGCTTCTGGAAAATGAGATAAATGTTGATTCTGTCAACAGGCTTGCACAGGCAGGCGGATATGTAATGAAAAAATGGAATTCCACCGGGGGAAAGGGGGTATTTCTTTATGCATATCTTCCAAAGGCCAAAAAAGCTTATGATTATCTTTATAAAAAATATGACGGGATCCATATGGTTCTGCTGAACGAGGACGGCCTTAAAAAGGAGTTAAAGCAGTTTGAGAACTTCAGCGAAGATACTTCCATTCAGCAGCTCAGGTTTCCTGATGCAAAGGTGCTGTCTGAAAGTGAAAAGCTTGTCTATGATACCAGGATTAATGTTGTATATAATCCTGTAGAGGGAAAATGGGTTTTTGTATCAGGAATATCAAGAAGCGTAAAATGCGGGCCTGATGTTGATAAGGGCAACAGCCTTTTGACCAATGTTTCTTCAGGAGCTGAAGTATCACCCCTTGTGATGGGTTATACAAAGAAGGGCCATTCCAGGGAGCACATGCTTTTCGGACCCCTTGCAAAGACACTGCTGTTTGACGGGAAAAAGGAAATTTTAATACCGAATTAGAATCAGCAGACCGGATACCCGGGTTATCGGGGCTCCTTTATAAGGAGTCCCAGTTTCTTTTTATAATCATATTTTGGTACCTTTTCAAGAAGAAGATGATACAGGCTTAGTGATTTTTCCCTGAAACGGGCTTCTTCCGTTAATTTCCAAAGTTCATAATAGATTTCTGCATTCTGTTCCTCTGTATTTTTCTTTATTAATATAGAATATAACAATTTAATTGCATTATCCTTATCATATACTGCCTTTATTCTGGCCATCAGGATTTTAAGGGAAAAGAGAAGTTCTTCATTCTTCAGCTTTTTTAATATATTCAGGGCTTCACTGCATAATCTTTCAGCATCTGTATGATTGCCTTTGGAAAGGAGTATCTCAGATTTTGTATAAAGCGAGCTGGCAAGCTGGTCCTTTATGCCTTCTTTTCTGGCAATAGCTATGGAATCATTTATGAATAACAGGGCATTTTCAGAATCATCAAGCTCCTGGTAAACCGCGGCCATATTACCTGCTGCATTACTTATACCCTTTTTGTCGCATATTTTTTCACAGATTTCCTTTTTATCCTGATAGCATTGCAATGCTTTTCCGAAATCACCTGTATTTTCGTAAATGTTACCGATATTGCCTGTTGAACAGCTGTATCCGCTTCTGTCACCAATCTCCATGCAAATATTCCTCTGCTCTTCATAGCATTCCATTGCCTTTTTATAGTCTCCTTCTCGAAAAAATATGCTCCCCATATTTCCCGTTGCATTGCTGTAACCGTTTTTGTTTCCAATTTCAAGGCAGATATCCCTTTTTTCCTTATAGCATTGCATTGCCTTTTTGTCTTTTCCGAGACAGTAATAAACATTTCCGATATTTCCGATAGAATTGCCAAACCCCCTTTTATCGCCTATCTCTTTGCAAATCCTGTTTTGATTCTTGAAGCATTCCATGGCCTGTTTGTATTCTTCTTTGCAATAATAAAAAACGCCCATATTGCCAAGGATATGGCCATATCCCCTTCTATCACCCATTTCTTTGCAGATCTTTTTCTTCTGTTCAAAGAAGTCATAAGCCTTTTCATGATCACCGGCATAGAAAAGAATGCTTCCCATATTTCCTGTTGCATAGCCATAACTGAGCTTATCCCCGATTTCAATGGCAATTTCCCTCTGTTTATTATAATGATAAAGAGCCTTGTTGAATTCGCCTTTGCTCCAGTATGTATTTCCTATATTGCCCAGGGCATTGCTGTATTCCTTTTGATTTCCTGTTTCTTCTGCAATATTTTTATATTTTCTGTAATATTCCATGGCTTGTTCATATTCTGCAAGATAATGATAATTTGTCCCAAGCTCGCAGTATATCTCTGAAATATTAATTTTATCAGCTTTCAGCAGGAAGAAATCAAGGGCCTTTTTCAGCTCATTAATGGCATTCTCGGCTTCTCCAAATCTTCTGTAATTGCTTGCGAGGTGTTTTCTTGATAAGGCTGTCATGTGGTCGTTTTTAAGCCTGATGCTCTGTTCCAGGCAGTAATTGTTTATTTTGAAGGAGTCATCTGTTTTTCCGATAAATTCAAGTGAAACTGATTTTTTTAATAACAGATATATCCTTTCATCAGGTTCATTGTCGCCAAGGAGGGATAATGCTTTTTCATATAATTGCAGGGCCTTTTTAAAATTAAAGCTTTTTCGGGCTTTATCTCCTGCTTTTTTTAGGTAGTAAATTGCTTTTTGAATCCTGTCTGAATTTGAATAGTGATAAGCTATAATATCAAGATAATCATGAATCTGGTTTTTGAAAATTTCTTCAAATCTTTCTCCGATGTAGGAATGCATTTTTGACCTGTTTTCAGCTGAACCTGATATAATTTTCCTTATCAGCTTATAAGAAATCACAAAATAGATGCCATGCTCCTTCTTAAATGACTGGATGATATTGTTTTTCTCCATCTTAGTCAGGAAAGCCCTTACGCTTATGCTGGAAGGTATAAATGAATCAGATAGAGCCTTAATCTGATTTATATCAAGTCCAATATCAATCAGACCCAGAAGGTTCAGCAGCCTTTGCTCAGAATAATTCAGGGATAAAAGCCTTATTTTGTTTTCAAACAATTCTATCATATTATTTGGCATATAAACATCATTAATGGGTCTTTCAATCTTCCAGCCGGATGCACTTCTATTGATTATTTTATCCATAATCAGCATTCTGAGAAATTCCTTGAGATACAGGGGATTCCCTCTCACTATATCAGTTATCAGCGGGACTGATGAATATATGGTTCTGTCTATATGCCTTATTCCGAATACAGAGTGGATATAATCCCTTGTTTCACCTGGCGTGAATGGCTTTATGCTTACAATGCTTCCTGAATCAGTAACATCGCCTGAAATATCCCTCAATACTGATTTCCCAATACCCCTGATAGACATAACAATTTTAAGGTTCTTATATTTATCATCATTTGAAATTCTTTTCTGCAAAAGCCTTATCAGTTCTCTGGTATTACTGTCTGAGTTGTGAAAATCATTCAGGCAGAATATTACGCGGTTTTTCTGATTATCAGAGTATTCCAGGAAAAAGTTAATAAGAATATCATTTAGAGTTTCTTTATTATACCCTGGTTTCTGGCTGGGATTGAAATTCATATCACTCAGTATTTTATTGTATGGGGTAAGATTGATAAGAAATTCACCGTATTTATCAATGAGTGAAGCTTCCGCCCTCATCAGTATCTGGTTGATGATCTGTATTAAAGGATAATATGCTACTTCAACCGATTCAATGCATTCACTTTCGAAATACTCAATATCATTCAGAATACAATATTTCTTAAATTCAGACAGTAGCCTGGTTTTTCCCACACCCTGCGATCCACGCACAATGCATAGCCCTGCATGATCCTTTCTGCAGTTTAGAAAACTGATAAGCTTTCTGAATTCCCTTTTCCTGCCAATAAACTCTGAGGTCGATACATATGCTTCCCTGGTTGCTTCTGTTTCATATTCATGATCCAGCCCGCATAATTCATTGAGATCTTTTATTATATCTGAACAATAATTGTATCTGCCGGATTTCTTGTGCGCAATCATTCCTGCAATTATATCCCTGATCCCATCATCATTTACTTCATTGAGGGATGCAGAGCAGACAGAATTGTATGATTCTTCATCACCTAATACTGAAATGCATTTTGATAATACTTTATCTTTTATCAGGTGTTTCCCTGTCAGGAGAGTATAAAAGAGGATTCCTAATGAATAAATGTCTGTTCTCTGATCGGTATCTCCTTTCAGGGCTTCAGGGGCCATATAATATACACTGCCTCTTATCATTCTGTCGTCAATATTTATAAAATTTGAAAGGCCGAAATCGGCAAGTTTAATTCCATTACCGTTAATTATGATATTATGCGGTTTTACATCGCGGTAAACGATATTTCTGCTGTGAATAAACCCTAAAGCCCTCAGCAGGGGTATAATTATATTTACAGCTTCCCCGGCAGAATATTGGCCCTTTGACTTCATCAGCTCATTAAGGGTCGTTCCTTCAAAATATTCCATTATAATGTAATATGAATTCTTAACCTTATCAAATTCAAGTGTCTTCACCATTATGAGGTTGGGGTGTTCCAGCCGGGTCATTATATCATATTCATTCTTAAATTGTGAAAGGGCAGCTTCGGAGTCCTTCCTGAAGATCCCCCTGTTTATCGTTTTCAGGGCTATCAGCGAGTCATCCCAGAAGGTGTCCCTTGCAAGGTAAACAGATCCCATCCCGCCTTTTCCCAAAAGCCTGAGGATATAATACCTGTTCAGTAATAATCCCTCTTCTTTAAATTCCCTGGATTTTGCCATTATTCCTGCTTTGACAGGCCTGATCCTGCCTTATTAGTTGTGATTACATTTTTTTCGGTTTCTTTCATAAATTTTAAGGTATTTCAAGAAAGTATAGTATGAGGCCATAATGCTCAGTATAATCCCTGCTTTGCCATCAAGGACACCGAACTGCAGAAAATAGGTTTTTATGAATTTATAGACAGGATTGATCAGCATCCTTGCTATAGAAGATTTTTTGGCAGGATTTCCAATGGTATAAAGGTCGGTGTAATGGTTGATTTTTCTAATATGGTGTGAAATGCTTTTATAGGGGTAGTGAAGCAGATGATTCCTTAGTTTTTTGGTATTGCCCTTTATTTGAACTGTCTCATGAACAAGATTGCCTGCAAATGATCCCATGCCTGTTCTAAAAAGCTTAAGGACATAATCAGGGTACCATCCGCAATGATTTATATACCTGTCAATATAAAAAGACTTTCTTGGGATAAAAAAGCCGTTTACGGAAGGATTAACGATCTCTTTCCTGATCTCTTCAGCAAGCCTGTCAGTAATTCGCTCATCTGCATCAAGCACAAATATCCATTCTGTTCTGCTTTTCTTTATAAGCAGGTTCTTTTGAGTTACAAAATCCCTAAATTCGTTTAATATCACCTCTGCATTCAGACTTCTTGCTATTTCAACTGTCCTGTCATCTGACAAAGAATCTATTATTAATATTTTATCGGTTATCCTGCCTGCAGATAAGATACATTCTTTTATATTAGCTTCTTCGTTTCTGGTGATAATTCCAACAGTAATCATATATCTATATTAAACTGCAGATCATAGTATTTTTTATATAGCGGGCATTCATCATAAAGCTGTTTGTGGGTACCTATGGCAGATATTTCACCTTCCTCCATCACTATAATCTTATCAACATCCTTGATTGTCGACAGTCTATGAGCAATAATAATGGATGTCTTCCCCTGGATAAGATTTGAAAAAGCCTTCTGTATAAATGTTTCTGATTCATTGTCAAGACTGCTTGTCGCTTCATCAAAAATAAAAATTGAGGGTTTTTTTATAAGAGCCCTTGCAATAGCAAGCCTTTGCCTCTCGCCCCCGGAAAGGCTTGTGCCCCTCTCGCCAATCTCGAAATCAAGCCCTTTTTTAAGTTTTTCTATAAAATAATTGCTGTAGGATAATTCCAGTGCTTCTTTGATTTCTTCATCGGAGAATTCATCACCATAGACTATATTTTCGTATATGTTGGTGTTAAACAAAAGTATTTCCTGGTTGACTATTCCAAACAGATGCCTTAATGAATTTATTTTAATATCCTTAATATCAGTTCCATCTATAAGTATTCTTCCCTTATCTGGATCATAAAATCTTACCAGAAGGTCCATCATAGTGGATTTCCCGCATCCGCTTTTTCCGACTATCGCAAAGGATTCACCCTTCTTTATTGTAAGGTTTATATCCTTAAGCACATAGTGCTCTTTATCATATGAAAATGAAACATTTTCAAATTTTATGGATTCTTCAAAGCTGTTTTTATCAATAGCATCAGGTGCATCAACGACTTCAGGCTTCGAATCCATTATATGAAAAATCCTCTCCAAAGCAACCGTGCCATTCTGAAACTGCCCGATCAGTCTTGAGATTATATTCATTGGATGTATTAAGCTCAGCATGGCTCCAAGAAACAGGAAAAATTTGCCCGGTGTAAGATTAGATTCCTGGATTAATACCATTCTTCCGCCATAATAAAGTATGAATAGAGCTACTATTGTACCAAGAAATTCAGATAAGGGCGAATATAATGTCATGATCCTGTATAGTTTTGTATTTGCGTTCCTGTATTTGGCAGTTTTTTTTGTGATTTTCCCATATTCATGATCCTGCTTCATAAAACCCTGAACAATACGGATATTGTTCAATGTTTCAGTTATTGTACCTGTTATGTCGGCAATATTGCTCTGAGCCCTGTTTGTATACTTTCGAATTTTATAATTAATGCTTCTCAGTATTATAAGAAGCGGAGGGAAAAGAATGATTATCATAAGCGAAAGCTTCAGGCTTATTGACAGCACTATTGATACAAAGACCAAAATTAGAAAAAAGTTTTTCAAAAATTCTGCAAAATTTGAAATTGCCACGTTTTTTAAAAGATTAATATCAGCTACGATCCTGCTTATAAAATCTCCAACCTTGTATTTTGAAAAAAACGAGAGGTTCTGGTGAAGAAGGCTGCTGACAGTATCATCCTGAAGGGATTTTACAGCCCCCTGTTCAACCTTTACAAAGAAAAATGCCAGGAAATACCCGGAAAAAAGCTTTAGTGAGACAACTATGAAAGACAGTACTACAATCAGCTTCAAAACAAGCACCCTGTCAGAATGATCAAAAAAGAATACAGCCCTTTTAATGAATATTTCCTTAATATCCTTGAAATTATCTACCTTATTGTCCCTTATATATTGAAAATCCTGCCTGAGAAGCTCAATGTGTGTATCAATTGTATAGTTCTGGATATATTCATTTTCAGGCGATTTGAGAAAAATTTTATCCATCAGTGGATAGACCATGCCTACTGAAAATCCTGAAGAAAGCGCAAAAACGACCATGCAGCAGAATCCTGCAAGGAGCGATACCGGATACCGGAATAAGTATTTAAAAAACCTTAGATAAAGCTTCATCAGAAATGTCTCCTTTATCCAGCATACTGTATATTTCTCTTGATATTAACCTGATAGAACCCTTACGGTAAAGTGTTTTTCTTATATTCAGGAATGACCCGATCATGTCCTTAACCTTCTCAAAATTGGAAACAAAGCTTTCTACTGCTTCTGCTAATTTTTCAGGAGATGCCTGACCCTGTATATACTCCGGGATAATAAGCTTATCCGCAATAATATTGCATATGCCGATAAACTTTGCTTTATTAAGCTTTGCGAAAAATTTGGCAATAATAAAGGATAATTTGTGCATTTTATAAACCAGTAAATAAGGAATCGGGTAAAGACAGGCCTGCAGTGTAGCTGTACCTGATGCTATCAGTGCAAAATCGCAGAAGGCAAATACCTCATCCACATTGTCATGCAGTATTATATCATTTTCGATATCACTTATATAAGGCATTATGAATTCCCTGCTTACATTCGGTGATACGGGTATATGGGATCTAATCAAAGGGAAAGTATTTTTGAGGTATCTGTGAGTTTCAATAAGTACTGGAAGAATGGCATCGATCTCTGTTTCCCTGCTGCCTGGAAGGATTGCCAGGTTAAATTCTATTTCTTTTGCCTTTATCTTCATGAATCTGTCTTTCAATTTATCCAGATCCATATTGCCTTCTATATACCTTTCTGCCAGAGGATGGCCTTCATAAACAGCATTTATGCCGTATTTAGAATAAAAATCCTTTTCAAACGGGAAAATAACCCCTGTCTTATCAACGTGCCTTTTAAGGAAAAAAACCCTTTTCTTTCTCCATGCCCATACCTGAGGGGGAATATAATAAAAAACTTTTGTCCTCAGGCCTTTTAATCTTTTAATTACTCTGAAATTGAAATCCGGGTTATCAATGGGTATAAATAAGTCTATGTCGTTCCTGATTATAAATCGGGATGTTTCCTTTATTATCCTGTATATTCCTGTCAGCTTCGAGAGTACCTCAACAAACCCCATCGCCTCTATATCCTTTATATCGAATATGGTATCTACTCCTGACTTCTGCATCTCTTTCCCGCCAATGCCATAAATTGTAATAGATGGATCAATTTCCTTTAAGCCTGAGGCAAGGAGTGCTCCGTAATGGTCTCCTGAGACCTCCCCGGTGGAGATAAATACCTTTTTCATGGCTAATTATCTGGTATGAATATTCTTTCGTTCAGCCTGTCTGAAAGCTTAAGGGCAGCTAAACCATCTTTGGCAGTTACCAGGGGAACCTTCTTGTTCAATATGCAGTCCAGAAATGACTCAATTTCGAGTTTCAGCGGTTCCCCTTTTGTGATTTCCAGCTCTTCCAGTATAATTTCAGGCTTTTTACCGTTTTTATCACTGTAAAGGAATCTGCCTGTCTGATTAATCAGATCAAGGCTGAAACAGCCGTTCTTCTGGAATATCCTTATCTTTCTTTCCTTTTCCAGGCTTACCCTGGAGGCGGTCAGGTTTGCCCTGCAACCTTTTTCAAAAACTATCCAGGCAGTTACAATATCTGTTTTATCGCTTAGGACAGGCGCCCCTATTGCATCAATGGATATGATCTTCTGCTTAACGAAAAAATTGATGAGGTCAAGGTCATGTATCATGAGCTCCCTTATTACATCAACATCTGTTCCTCTTCCAACAAAAGGCCCGATTCTAATGAATTCAACAAATAGCGGATCGAGAATCTTCTCACTGATAAATGCTATGGCAGGGTTAAAACGCTCGAGGTGTCCTATCTGTATAATTGAATTGTGGGCTTCTGCTTCCTTTATTATCCTGTTGCCAGCTTCAATATCATGTGCAATCGGTTTCTCTATAAGGAGTGCCTTCCCCTTTTTTATAAATGGCAGAGACATTCTAAGGTGATCTGATGTAGGAACGGTAATGGATACAGCATCTACTGATTCAATAATGTCTTCAATGTTCCTGTAATATCTTGTATTGTATTTCCTGGCAACCTCAATACCCTTATTTTCGTCAATATCTACGACACCAATAAGTTCAGCCTGATTCAGCTCGGAGTAAATTCTTGCATGAATGGAACCCAGGTAGCCGGTACCGATGACAGCTGCTTTTATCTTATCTTTATTATTAGGCATGGCCGGCTATTCCTCTCTTTGATCCTTCAACAAACTTGACAAGATATGAAATATCAGGGGAATCTGGATATAGCTCCCTGAGTTTTCCTACTGCTTCTGTTGTATTATATTTTGACCTGTATATCATTTCAAAAGCCTTCTTAATAAGTGAAATCCTTTCTTTTCCAAAATTATTCCTCTCAAGGCCTATAATATTTATATTTGCAGTTTTAGCCCTGTTCCCGTAGACTATTGAATAAGGGAGCACATCTTCAGTCACGGCTGAAGCTCCCCCGACCATTGTGTATGCCCCTATCCTGCAGAACTGGTGTATGCCGGATAAGCCGCCGATAAAACTATAGCTGTCAATCATGACATGTCCTGCTAAATTCACAGCATTTGCCATAATAATCCTGTCCTTTATCACACAATCATGTGCTACATGCACATAACCCATTAAATAGTTATTATTTCCAATGACTGTCTGCCTGCTTCCATGGATTGTGCCCCTGTTGAAATAGCAGAATTCCCTGATAACATTGTTATCTCCAATGATAAGCCTCGTTTCTTCATTATTATAAGTTATATCCTGAGGTTCAGTACCCAGAGAGCAGTGGTGGAAAATCCTGTTGTTTTTCCCGATTTGTGTGGGGCCTTCAATTATACAATGAGTTCCGACAGTTGTGCCTTTAGAAATTGTGACATCCTTTCCAATAATGCTGTAAGCTCCAATATCCACATCCATGTCAATATTGGCATCCTTGGAAATAATTGCGGTTTTATCAATCATGACCAGCTCCTTTGCTCATAAATAGACTAGCTTTTAAAGAAATATTATAGAATTTTTCGATCATATAATTTATCTCCAGATGATCTGGATTATCCTGCTGGAAATTTACATTATACTTAAGTTTTATAGTCTCATTTGGTTTTATTATATCCTTAAATCTGCAGTATTTGATACTGCTTAACCGGTATTCGGAAACCCTGGGATATTTTTCCTTAAGCTTTGCAATCCCAAGTGAAATAAGCATGATACCGGGAAATACAGGATTTCCGGGAAAATGCCCGCTGAAGAACCATAAATCATCTGGAATAATGTATTGGAGTTCTATGTTTTTCGGGATCTGCATATCTATATCTTCAATATCTTCTTAATTTTTTTCAGATCCTGGTATAAATTATGAAGCCTTTTCATAGCGGACATGTTTCGAAGAAAATCTCCCAGCGGCAGAAGCGGATAGCCTGAGTAATCCCCTGGCTTTTCTATGGATCCAATTACAGCACTTCTGCCGCCTATCCTGGTATGTGAAGGAATGCTCAAATGACCGGCGATCCCTGCCTGCCCGGCTATAACTACATGATCGCCAATTGTAGCGCTTCCGCTTATTCCGACCTGGGATACGATCAGGCAGTGTTTTCCAATTTTGACATTATGGGCAATCTGGACCAGATTGTCGATTTTTGTGCCTTCCCCAATTATTGTATCATCCATAGTCCCCCTGTCCACAGTGACATTTGACCCGATTTCAACATCATCCTCTATTATCACTCTTCCAATCTGCGGAATTTTTCTATGCACGCCTTCAGGTGTTGTATAGTAGCCATATCCGTCACTTCCAATTACAGTATTGGAATGAATTATTACATTGCTTCCTATTTTGCATCTGTTTAATACACGAGCGCCAGGATAAACGACTGTATTGTCTCCTATCTGCACATCCTGTCCTATAGTGCAGTTGGATAAAATAACACAGCCATCTCCTATCTGTGAATCATTCATAATTACTGTAAAATCACCTATGCATGTATTTTGTCCAATATTTGAAGATGGATCAATATATGCATTACTGCTTATACCCTTTAAGGAAGGGGTTTTTTCAAACAGTTTAAGGAGATCAGGGAGTATTGAGTGGGGATTTTCATGAATGATCAATGGTATTGTTTTGTCCTTAATGTATTTTTCCAGGCCTGATTTTACTATTATTAATGCCGGCCTGGCATTATCCAGGTAATGCTTATAATCAGGGTTATCGAATATTGTCACATGGTTCTTCTCTGCCTTGTTAAGCGGCATTATACCAGTTATAACCGGACCATTCTTGTTTCCAGAAAAATCCCCTTTTGTTATCTCAAAAATATCGTTTATGGAAAAAGAAAGCTTCTTATTGTGCATTCAGCCTGCTTATTACTTCATCCGTAATATCAATTTCTGTACTGAAATAAAGGGCTACTGCCTCATTGAGGATAATTGTATATCCCTGTTCTTTTCCCAGATTTTCAAGGATCTTTTCTATTCTTACTGTTATAGTCTGCAGTACAGTGTCCTGACGTGTCCTGAGCTCATTTTCATAATCTTCTACCTTTCTCCTGAGTGTGGTCTGTTTTTTCAAAAGCTCATCTTCCTTGGTCCTTTTTGCATCAGTACTTAGAAGGCTTGCCTGTGTCTCCAGCGTGCTTTTCAGAGATTCAATCTCAGCGTTTAATGAATCAAGCTCCTTTTTTCTTTCAAGCCTTAATGATTCAAGTTCATTGATGATAGATTTGCCGATCTTGCTCTCTTCAAGTATCCTTTGTGTATTAATAACGCCAATTTTGACAAGGTCCCCCTCCTGCGACTGGGCAAAGATGGTGCCGGCAATACATGGCAGGATAAAGATCAGAATTGCTGCAATGTAGTTTCTTTTCATTGATATTATCTCCTTTTTTTATATATTAATCTTAAAATGTTGTCCCAAATCCAAATATAAAATCCTTTTCTTCTTCATCTTCCAAGGGATTAAGATTCCATGCATAGATAAATCTTATTGGAAGATAGATTGCAGGAATTGTAATTCTAAGCTCAACTCCAGCACTATCCCTCAAATCATCCAGTGAATAGTCAGAATGTTCATCCCAGACATTTCCTATATCATAAAACAGGACAATCCAAAAAATCTCTGTAAATGGTATAGTCAGTTCAATATTGAACAGAAGGCTCTTGTTTCCTCCAATTACAACACCTCTTTCATTCTTTGGGCCTATTGACCTTGACCTGAATCCTCTCATGGAATAGTCGCCACCAAGATAGAGCTTTTTGGTTGTTGGCAAAAAACTGCCTCCATACGGCTTTATATAGCTTATTTTCCCGTGCAGGCCCACAAAAACAGGATCAAAAAGCTGTAAAAAGTAAATGCTGTCATATGTCAAAGAATAATATTTATTGTCTCCTGCCAGTATTCCTCCTGCAAGGCTTGCATAAACAGCATTCCTACTGCCTCTGCTTGCGTTTATCTGTGCATTTCTTCTGTCATTAACCAGACTGAGCATAATTTGTGAAGTATTTCTTTTGCCTATCCATAAACCGAAAAATTCAGTATCTTCTTCAGGAGGAGGCGGAATTTTCTCATCGGAATCATAAAAATAACTCATATTTATATCTGTAATCCTGCTTCGATCAAAGGAGTAAGAGAAATAAAGATTTGTCCACCTGTATATTGATTTCCCGAAACCAAATCCCGAGCCCTTTGTGAGGTTCTGATATCCTATATATTCTATTTTTTTCCTGAATACCTCAAATTCAGCGTATAGAGGATAATCAAAAAACCATGGATCGGTTATCTTGAAATTGTATGTCTTGGTTCTCTCACCGGTGCTCATACTGATACCAACGTCCAGGCCTGTCCCCAGAAGGTTTTTTGTCATAAAGCCACCATGGAAATAAATCTTGTCTGATGTGGAATATCCGCCACCAAACTCAATCTGGTTTTTGCCCTGCTCTTTTACCTTTATTTCCAGGTCAACCTTGTTATCTTCCCCCTCAACCTCTATTACATTTGGTTCAACCTCGGAAAAATAGCCTATATAATTTAGTTTTTTAATACCTTCTATAAAAGGATCAATACTGAATAGATCGCCTTCCCTGAGAAAAAATTCACGCCTTATAACCTTATCTTTCGTTACATCATTGCCGACAAAAGTAATTCTTCTTATAAAAATCTGCTCGCCTTCGGTAATGTCGAAAGTAATATTGACCAGGCGGTTTTCATCATCAATATCCATGTCCGGGTAAATCCTTGCATAGATATACCCTCTGTTCTGATAGTATTTTTGTATATCCTCTATTGCGGAGTTTACAAGCGAACCGTTATAAATAGACCTTTCCTCTATATTTATCAAAGGAAGAATTGATTCTTCCTTTATCTTTTCGGTACCTTCAATATCAATGGTGTTTATATTATATTTTTCACCTTCCTCTATATAGTAGGTCAGTACTACCCGCCTTTTTTTCCCTTTCTTTACAATTTCTACCGAAGGCTCCTTCACGGCAACCCTTAAGTAGCCCCTGTCCTGATATATCTCTTTTATCTTATCAACATCTTCCTGTGTATTCTCAACCTTATATACATCCTTGCCTGTAAGCCATGTAAAAAGCAGATAGCTTCTTTTCCAGCTTTTCAGCCTCCACTTGAGTTTTCCTGAGGAAACATGCGTGTTGCCTTTGAATATAATATCAGATATCCTGAGCTTTTCGCCTTCATCAATCATGAAGTTAAGATCAATTCGGTTATTTTCTCGAAAATCCTCTTTTACCGTTATTTCAGCAAAGCTGTAGCCTTCTTCTAAATATAGTTCTTTTATTGATTTAATGCTTTTAGCAATCTTTTGCCTGCTGTACATTGAAAATTCATCTTGCTCAATTTTTTCCCGTATCTGTTTTTCAGTAAGCTTGCTGTTGCCGGTAATGGATATTGATGTAACAGTAGGCTTCTCAACGACCTGGAACGTAAGGTCAACTGTCCCTTCAGCATTTGTTTCAAGAATAACCTGAATATCTTCAAACAATTCTTCCTCAAAAAGCTTCTTTATGTCCTGTGACAGCTGTTCATATGATAATCGACTTCCCACGCTTGTTGTAATCTTGAATAAAAAAAGCGATGGCTCAAAGCTTTTAATGCCGGAAAAACTGATTGAGTTTATTATCTTGCCTTCATGTTCCATATCCATCGGGTATGATAATGAATATAAAAAAAACAGAAAAAATAAAAAAAATAAAATGTGCAGTTTTTTCATAATATTTTATCCTGTTATGTTAATATTGACGTTTCAATTAAATTATCTACATCCTGAGGCATTATGCTCAGGCTTATCTTGTTTTCCTTCTCTGATATTATAATCCTGTCACCGCTGTTTATCTCCTTTTTCAAAAACATTGTTGCCAGCCTGTCCTCTATCTCTTTCTGTATTATCCTTCGAAGCGGCCTTGCTCCGTAATTATTGCTGTATCCCTTTTTGGAAAACCATGTTTTTGCCTCTTTTGTTATAGAAATAGATATGTTCATGGCTTTTAAATTGCTGTTTATATAGCTTTGCTGTATATCCAGAATTTTCATGATATGATCCAGGGTGAGAGGATGAAATACTATTATATCGTCCAGCCTGTTTATGAATTCAGGATTAAAATTATTCTTGACCTCGGACATTACCATATTCTCTATTTCCTTAAAGTTAAGCTTTTCTCCCTGCCCTTTTGCAAATCCGAGGGGCACGCTTTTTGAAATCTTATTTGCCCCGATATTTGAGGTCAGTATGATTATTGTATTCTTGAAGCTGACCTTGTTTCCAAGGCTGTCGGTAAGTTCACCTTCTTCAAAAATCTGAAGCAGTATGTTGAAGACATCCGGATGGGCTTTCTCGATCTCATCAAGCAGGATAACACAGTATGGCTTTCTTTTGACCTTGTTTGTCAGCTGGCCTCCGTCCTCATATCCTACATATCCCGGAGGCGAGCCTATTAACCTTGAAACTGAGAATTTTTCCATATATTCTGACATATCTATCCTTAACAGGGCTTCCTTGTTTCCAAAAAGGAATTCTGCAAGTACCTTTGCAAGCTCTGTCTTTCCCACTCCGGTCGGCCCAAGGAACATAAAGCTCCCTATAGGGCGGTTTCCGTAGTTAATTCCGCTTCTTGACCTTCTTACAGTATCAGAAACCCTTTTTACTGCTATATCCTGTCCAACAATATACCTGTGTATTTCAGCCTCCATATTCAGGAGTTTGTCAATCTCTGATTCTTCAATTTTATATACAGGGATACCGGATACTTTGGAAACAATGTATTCTATATCCTCACCCGTTATTACCGGGTTATGATAATAATCTTTCTCTCCTGAAACTACCTGATTATAAAACCTGGTCAGCCTCTTTATATTGTCAGACCATTTTGAAGCATTCTCATAATCATTTTTCCCTATTGAATCATCCATATTTTTATTATAAAGAGCCATAAGGGATTCATATCCCTGCTTGTTATCAGGAAATTCTGAATAATGCAGCCTGACTCTTGCACAGGCTTCATCCAAAATGTCTATAGCCTTGTCAGGCAGGTTTCTGTACATGATATACCTGTCCGAAAGGTCAACAGCTTTTTCAATTGCTTCATCATTTATCTGTACTTTATGAAAATCCTCATATTTGCTTCGGATACCTTTTAGTATATTTACAGTGAGGCTTTTTGATGGAGGGTTTATCCTGATTTCCTGGAATCTTCTGTCAAGTGTGCCGTCCTTTTCTATATACCTTCTGTATTCTTCGGTTGTGGTTGCACCAATACACTGAAATTCTCCCCTGGCCAGCGCCGGCTTAAGCAGCGAGCTGGCGTCAAGGCTCCCTTCAGCGGCGCCTGCTCCTATGATAGAATGTATCTCATCAATAAATATTATTATGTTCTCACTCTTTCTGACCTCCTTGATGAGCTTTTTCATTCTGTCCTCGAATTGGCCTCTGTATTTTGTCCCGGCCACAAGAGAACCGATATCAAGGCTGAATATTCTAAAATCTCTTAATATTTCAGGTACTTTTCTGTTAACTATCCTTTGAGCAAGCCCTTCAACGATTGCAGTTTTGCCAACGCCGGGCTCCCCGACAAGTATCGGATTGTTTTTGGTCCTTCTGCAGAGTATCTGAATTATCCTGTCAAGCTCATCTTCCCTGCCAATAAGAGGGTCAAGCCTCTCCTGCATTGCCATATCATTCAGGTCAACACCGAACTCTTCAAGAAACTGTGAAGATGCAGATTTTCTTGATTCAGGATGTGAACCTGCTTTTCCGCCCAGCTCGTCCTTTAATGTATAATAATTTACTCCATAGTTTATAAGGAGTCTGTTAAGGGATTCATCTCCTTCAAGAAGGAGTGCAAGGAGAAGGTGCTCGCTTCCCACATACTGGCTTTGATTCCTGTAAGCTTCAGTTGAAGCCTTTTTCAATACCTTTCTGACAACCTCTGAAAAGGATATCTTATTTGAGAAATAATCCACTTCTCTGTCTTTGATCCTTGCATAAAGAGCATCATAGAGATCCTCCGGATCTTTTATATGTCTTGATAAAATCCTGTATGCCGTACAGGATTTAAGCTGAATCATTGCCAGAAAAAGATGCTCTATATGTATGCTTACGCTGTGGGATTTTGCTGCCTCCTGTCTTGAAAGCTGTATTATTTTTTTTGCCTCTTCGGAATAATTTTCAAACATAATCCTGGGATAACCTCTTTAATTGTCTATTGTCCAACCTATACACTATATCCATCATTTTAGCAAGATGATTATTATGTGTTACCAGGATAAGGGCAAGATTGTAAGACCTGTTTAATTTTAATAGTATTTCCAGTACCGTACTGGCATTTTTTTCATCAAGATTCCCGGTTGGCTCGTCTGCAAGTATTAAAAGCGGTTTGTTCATCAAGGCCCTGGCTATTGCAATCCTCTGTCTTTCACCGCCTGACAGCTGTGATGGCTTATGGTTTTTCCTGTTCTCCAGTCCAAAATCACTCAATATTTTTAATGCCATTTCTTCAGCTTCGCTTTTTCTCACATTTGAAATCAATGCAGGTATAATTACATTTTCCAGAGCTGTAAACTCCTGCAAAAGATACATTGCTTGAAACACAAAACCAATATTTTTGTTCCTGAAAGATGCTAAATTTTCATCCTTCAGCGATAAGACGTCATTGTCAAGGAAGGTATATTTTCCCGAATCCGGCTTGTCAATGGTCCCTATTATATTCAGCAGAGTACTTTTCCCGACACCTGATTCACCGGTAATCGCTATGCTTTGTCCTTTAAGAAGCTTAAGGTCAAGCCCTTTGAGAACTTCTATTTCAGAGCTTCCAACAATATAGTTTTTGCTGATATTATCAAGCTGAATCAAAGTGCTATTTTCCATAATATAAAGCCTTTATAATATTAATATCTGAAATATTTTTCGTTGGAATATATGTTGATATTAGATTTATTGCAAGAGATAAAATAAAGATGATGAGGATACTTGGAAAATCGACTCTAAATGGTATATAATCCAGGTAAAGGCCCTGTGAGGATGCTGATATAAGCCTGTATTTGTCAAATAATATACTCAGGACAATCCCGGAAGCAAGGCCTGAAGCAGTTGATAGTAATCCTATGAAAACCCCCTGGAATGCAAATATTCTCATTATGCTTCCGTTTCTTCCGCCAACAGCCCTCAAAATCCCTATATCCTGGATTTTTTCTGTCACCAGCATCAGCAGGGATGATATTATATTAAAGCATCCGAGCAGAATAATTATTGAAAGCATTATAATCATTGCGATTCTTTCCAGTTTCATGGCAGAAAAAAGCTCATGATTCTTTTCAAATATCGTAGATACTGTGTAATTTTCCCCGAGTTTCTGATTCAGCTGATCTTTGAGTCTGTTTATTTCTCTTCTGGAAGGAATATCGTCAATATGGATTTCATTCAGTTCTGATCCAATGTCGAATAAAGACAGGAACATTTTTCTTTCAATATAAATATTATTCATATCAATATCCACAAGCCTGCTTTCAAATGTATCAGTTATCTTAACCGGTACGGCATTCAGGTTTTTTGCAAAAGGCATAAGAAGCTCCAGTGTATCTCCCTTCTTTATCTGGAGTTCCATTGATAATAATCTCCCTAAAAACAGAAATTCTTCCCTCTTCTGTTTTAAGCCCAGAATATTTCTGATATAATCACTGTCAACAGAGCATAATTCAATGCCCTTGTATGTCATATTGCTTTTTGCGATCAGTGGAAGCTTATAGACCTTGTAGTATTTATAATCTGCATTGGCAGACTTTATCCCTGAGAATGTATCGGCGCTTATTGGGAGAGATCCCCTGGAAACCGTTATATCAGGCTGATATGAGAATAGAACATCTCTTATATTTCCTTCCAGTCCATTCATCATGGATATTACAAGTACTAAAGAAAGGACCCCGAGAAATATTCCCAGGCCTGCAAGGAGATTACAGATATTAAGGTATATATGCCTTTTATTGAATTTCAGGTATCTGAAAGCAATGAAGAGTTCCCAGGACATTTTATTCATACCTCAGTATCTCTGATGGATGCAGCTTCAGGATGCGCAATCCCGGCAGAAGCGGGATCAGGGTGTTTAATAATATAATTATGGCCATTATTAATGCGGTCTCATAAAATTCAATATAAACAGGCAGGTAATCTATATCATAGACGGATTGTTCAATTCGGATAATCTGAAGCCTGTTTTCCGCATATGCTATGAATATCGACAGCAGAAGGCCAGCAAATGAACTGAATACGCCTATTAAAAAACCCTTTGAACATACAAGGAAAGCTATGGATTTCAGAGGCATGCCTAATACATTTAAGACGCTGAATTCCTTAAGTTTTTCAAGTATCATCAGTACAATCATGCTGATGATATTAAAAAGGCCGACTCCCATTATTATGAATAAAAGGAAATACAATCCCTTTTTTATGAGCCTGTAGAACCCCGTTATTCCATGGCTTATAAATGTGAAATCTCTTACATGGGCATCTGTCAAAACCTTTATCTGATTCTTTGCAGCATCTGTATCGGCATTTTTTTTCAGATAAATATCTATAGCCAGTATCTCATTTTTTAGCTCGAGAAGCTCCTGCATATCTCCAATCAGCATGAACCCTGCCATTTCATTGTACCTGAAAAGGCCTGTGTCGATGATACCTGCCAGATACGCTTCCTGGGCTTTATGAGTGGTTCCGACCACTGTAGTCCTGAAAAAAGGGATATAAAGGCTGATGCTGTCTCCCAGATTGATCATAAGCTTTTTAGCAAGCTCCGAACCCAGAAAAACAGGAAGCCTGCCCGAAATTGAACCTGAATATTTTCGTAAGCGGAACCCTCTTTCCCGGAGTGTCCTGAAGGCATCCTCGATCTCTTTCTCATCCACTGCCCTGAACATGCATCCTGAAAGGCTTTTTGGGGAACTGTCATTATTAAAGCTTGCGATGATCAGCTCACTGTATATTGTTGGTTCTGCATGCCTTATATAATCAAGCTTTTTGAGATTCTTCATTGTATTTTCATAATCCTGAACAGGCATATTGTAATTTGAGATGCCTAATTCGGGATAGAAATTATGGACCTTATCCTTGATTATGTGCTGAAATCCATTAATAGAACCAATAACTAGTATAATAGCCATAGTAGAGATAATTGAGGACAATACAGTTACTATTACCTTGATTTTTGAAGACTTATCATTCCAGTCAATAAGGTATTTATTTAATAAGAAGCTCTTCAGTCCCATATATTATGCATTAAGGTTATTAAGCAGGCATGCTTCTATAAAATCATCAATATCCCCGTCCAGTATCTTTTGTACATTGCCTGATTCAAAACCTGTCCGATGGTCTTTTATGAGCTGATATGGCGCAAGGGTATATGATCTTATCTGATTTCCCCAGGATATCTCCTTCTTCTCTCCCTTCATCTTTTCCATTTCTGCCTCTTTCTGTTCCTTATAAAATGCATAGAGCCTTGCTCTCAGTATTTTCATGGCAGAATCCCTGTTTCGGTGCTGTGATCTTTCATTCTGGCATGTCACAACAATATTTGTTGGCAGATGAGTAATCCTTACAGCAGAGTCGGTTACATTTATATGCTGACCGCCTGCGCCGCTTGCTCTGTAGGTGTCAATCCTGAGATCCTTATCCTCGATCTCGATTTCAATATTGTCTTCAATATCCGGAAAAACATCGACAGATGCAAATGAAGTATGCCTCCTTTTATTAGCATCGAAAGGTGATATCCTTACTAACCGGTGAATACCTCTTTCGCATTTCAGCTTGCCATAGGCATATTCTCCATCAATTCGGATTATGACCCTTTTGATGCCTGCCTCTTCCCCATCCTGCAAATCAATTATTTCTGAATGATACCTGCTTTTTTCTGCCCACCGCGTGTACATTCTCAAAAGCATGTCTGCCCAGTCCTGAGATTCAGTACCGCCGGCTCCGGGGTGAATCTCCAGAAATGCCGGGAAATCATCTGTATCATCATTAAACTGGATTATCATTGAGAATGTTTTGACTGTCTTCTCCAGGAGCCTGATCTCTTTCTCGATGGTCGGGATATATGATTCATCCTGGTCATTGTCATATATAACGAGATAATCATCTATGTCAGATTGAAGCCTTTTGATTTCCGACCATTTGCTTAGAAAGCCTTCTATGCTCTGCTTGCTTTTTAGAAGATTTTTTGTCTTTGATGTATCCTTCCATATGTCCTGATCTTGAAGTCTTTTATTTATATCTTTTAATTCCTGTTCTTTTTTTGAAAGGTCAAAGATAGCCTCCGAGCAGTTTAATTCTATCTTTTATATTGCTATAATCATACCGGATTGAGGATATATCCATTATTAAAAATCCTCCAGAAGCTTCCTGACATTGCTTATGAGAAGAGAACCCAGCTTTGCGGTGGATTTCCACAGGTACCTGTTTGCTTTATATTTTTTCAGATCATTTATTAAACTATCTATTGGCGGTGTAGTTGTAAGTATTAAAACAGGTATATCCTTTTTCAGCTGTCTAATGACTTTAAGCATTGTAAGCCCGCTGATCTCGGGCAGTTCCAGGTCAAGTATTATAAGGTCTAAACCGGATTCACCCCTTAGATCTTTTGCTATGAAAGGGAGAGCATCAATCCCGTTATTTACTCCAATAACTTTGCAGCTGAATTCATTTTCAAGTATATCCTGGATGCTCTTCAGAAAGAAGGACTGGTCATCAATGATAAGGATATTTTTGCGTCTAAGGTTTTCCTTTGATTCAGAATGGACGGTCTTGCTTAAGTCCTTTACCTCTCCCCCGCATATGGCACAATAAAATTTCCCGTCAATCTCAACAAACTGGAATTCTCCGAATCCGCAAGTACAAATACTGGCAGAGTCATTGGTAAAAGAATTATCCATTATGAAACCTTCCTGTAAAGATTTTTTGTTATTATATCGGTTTAATGATTTTTGTAAACAGGTATAATATGATTAAAGGTATTAATTTTAATTCCGATAGAGCTTTTTATTCAGTCGTTACTCAAAACGTGTGCCATCTGTAAAGAGTGTATAGACCTTTATTCTTGCTGTCATGCCGGTTATAACAAAGAGCTTTGCATTACCCTGGTCATTTCTCATGACTATATAACCTGTGTTGAAATCATTATTAAGATCATTTCTAGCCCTTCCATCAGGCATGAAACGGACAATAGGGTTGTTGCCGTTAAAAAATGCTGCCTGATTCGGGACTATCCCTGCAAGGTTAAGCTCTGTGGGCCAGGCTCCTGCATTCAGGCTGGAAAAATCACCTCCATCAAACTCTATGGTTATTTGGGCGGGAAGCACCTTGACCTCCCTGAGGTCATTCCTTATGCCTCCTGCATCATATGCATTTATTGTATACTGGTCAGATCCGGGAGCGAATACCAGCTCCCACATTGTAGTGTTGTCAAATCGTGAGATTGCTCTCTGCTTTGCAAGTGACATATCAGCAAGAAGCATGTCTGCACCTGAATTAAGATTAAGGACGGGTTCCGCTCTGCCGAAGAATAAAATTCCTATGGTGGCAACTATGCCCATTATAACTATTACAATAAGAATCTCAAATAATGTCAGACCTCTATTATACATGTTCTGTAACCTCCTATAAGTCTATTTCATAAAGTTCCTTGTAAAGACTGTAACTGTATAAGGAACAGCAACAAAATCAGCAATATTGCCATCCTCATCAACAAAATCACTCCAGTTTATTCCTACAATTGAGAGTTTTATCAATACTCCATTGCTTCCGCTTAGAGGAAAATCTCCCTGCACTAACAGATTATAATTTATATCATAAAATTCAATGAAGTTCGGGACTGTCATAGGGGTTTGGCTGTTAGGCATGTTTGTACCCGGCATCATAACTCTGTCTGAGATAATTGATGTATTTAATACCGGATATGGAGGTGCTGAGATGTCTATTTCTTCCATCATCAGTAATGCATCATCAGGGAAAGCCGTATCGGGATTCGGGACAAAATAGAGGTTTATTCGCCTTTTTACATTGCTCAGCTCTGATATAATGCCAAAACTTGAACTGAAATCCATTCCGCAGATACCTGCTGCCGCTGTATCGGTAGGTGAATTTCTGCAAGGATAAATTCCGGCAAAACCGGAACTTTCAAATTCGAATCCTCCCCATTTTATCCATTCGGAAATCTGCTCCAGCGATGTTCGCGCATTTTCCATGGCTGTCTGTTTCCTCTGGGCTATTTCAAATGAACGGGCGCTGATACTATAGATCGCCATTATAGAAAGCCCTATCAGTGATGATATTACCAGGGCTATAAGGATTTCTACCAGTGTAAAAGCCTTTCTTTTCCTCATAAGCATTGCCTGCCTTATTACTATGATATTTTATAAAGCATCAGGTTTTCCTATAATTAAGAATAATAACAAATAAGCCATATTTCAAGTATATTTTATTTTTTTGTCTAAATTTAATTCAATATCATTAGTAATAGTTTCTTATAAATGCATCTATTTTTTCATAGGCTTTTATAAGAAGTTCATCCTGAGGCAGGAAAACAATCCTGAAATGTGCAGTCCCTGGCTTCTGTCCAAACCCTGATCCTGGAACGACCAGTACGCCGGTTTTTTCAAGCAGTTTTTTGGCAAACACATCATCATCAATTTCCAGCTCAATTTTCGGGAAGGCATAAAAAGCAGCCTCAGGGGAAACAAGTGAAAGATTGGGGATCCTCTCTATCCACTCTTCAGTAATTTCCTTTCTCTTTTTAAGCTTTTTCAGAACGCCTCTGATTATCCTTTCAGGGCTGTTTAAGGCTGGCTTGATTGCATATTGCATAGGATGGTTTGCACACAGCCTTGCTCTCAGCAATTTACCAAGAGTTTCCTTATAATCGCTTATAAGTTCGATATCCCCCGTAAGATATGCCCAGCCTATCCTCCATCCTGGAGCAACGTAATTCTTAGCAATCCCGCCGAATGTAATAACAGGAACCTCTCCGTCCAGCGAAGCTATTGAATGATAATCAATATCCTCAAATATCATTTTATCATATATTTCATCGGAAATAATAAGCAGGTTATGATGCTTTGCTACCTCAATTATTTTCAGGAGCATTTCTCTGGTATATACATTACCTGTAGGATTATTAGGGTTTATTACAACTATTGCCTTAGTTTTTGCATCAATCTGGGATATTATATTGTCTATATCGGGCTGCCATTTATCATCCTCATTCAGATAATATGGCTTATA
Source organism: uncultured Candidatus Sumerlaeota bacterium (assembly GCA_964389675.1). GTDB lineage: Bacteria > CAYMEV01 > CAYMEV01 > CAYMEV01 > CAYMEV01 > CAYMEV01. The sequence goes on along the minus strand of CAYMEV010000005.1, from coordinate 81,919 downwards.
GTCGGCCCCGATCTTTTTTACAACAGCAGTATATAATGGATACTGCGGGTAAGGAATCAGAATATTGTCACCAGGATTTAAAAGAGCTGTAATGGAAATTTCAACAGCTTCACTTGCTCCTGTAGTTATGAATATATCTTTTACATCAATAAGCCCTTTTTTCGCGGCTTCCTTCTTAAGGGCCTCCAAAGCCTCTGCTATGCCATATGCCGGGGAATATCCGTTATGGTTGTTCAGCATGGATTCGTACACTGCATCTATCATATGTTTTGGCGGCGCAAAGTCAAACTGGCATGGGTCACCTATATTGAGAGGCAATATCTTTATATCTCGTTCTTTTTTTAATTTATCTGCATAAACTACAATATCCCTTATGGCATATTTTACACCTGATGCCCTGTCTGAAGGCCTGACTGCTTTCATAAAAATCCTCCGATATAGTATTTGCGGTAATAAAAATTATAGCTGCTAATAAAAATTAATCAATTATTTAAAATTATAAATTATATAAATATTGATGATAAAAATACAGCAACAAAAATTGTTTCAATAAATATATCAAAAGCAATGCCCTTGCTGATATACCGCTTTTTATAAAGGTACATGCACAGGATTATATAACAGATAGGGATATACAGGAGATAAAGCCTCTTATTCACTGTAAAGATACCGTAAGTCAGAATCAGAAACAAAACAATGCTCAATACTATTATGATCGCTTTTGTCTTTTCTTTCCCTATAAGTATGGGAAGTGTCTCTTTTCCAAAGATTTTATCACGGTTCATATCCCTGATGTCAAAAATAAGAGACCTTATCAGGGCAATAAAAAATATGAAAACAAAAGGGAACAGGAATTCAATCCTGATCCTCTCATTATAATACAGTACAGGTATAAAAGAGGATAGAATACACAGGGCTGCGGAAAAGACAAAATCCTTCGATGCTTTTATCTGTTTGAGCGTAAACTTTGGTACCGGTCTCTGATATGCATATGATAATAAAAGAATGAGACCTAATATAGGCAGTGACCTTATATTGTATATATAAGCAAGGATAAAGCTCACCGAAATATTCAATATTGACAGTAAGACAAGGGGTTTCAGGTATCTGTTGTAGAAATCAACCTTTATATAATCATTTAATATCCTGTCCTGGGTGGAAAGCAGATGGTTCATCAGTAAAAGGCCCCAGTAAAAGAAAAATAATGTTAAAGCTGGTATCAGGTTACTGCCGAGGCCCAGCCACTTCTGAAAAAGGAAGCTCAGCCCTGCTATACCGAGGGAACTGTATAAATCTGAAAGATAAAACAGGTTTATCATATATGATAGAAATTTAATAAAGATATTGTCCTTTTCATTTTTAATTCTCTGAATCAGCTCCAGTGTGTTCTGAATTACAAAAGCAGGAGTGGAAGCTCCCGCGGTAATACCAATTCTTTCACTGCTTTTAATAATTCTTTTATCGATTTCATTGGGGTTTTCTATGTGAACAGCCTCAGCGCTGTATTCCTTTGATATATTATATAATCTTCTTGTATTTGCAGAATTTTTCCCGCCTATAATAATCATAAGGTCAACAGACCTGAGGATCATTCTAAGTTCTTCCTGCCTTTTAGTAGTTGCATCACAAATGGTATTATAGACTGTTACATTATTATATTTTTCAGATACATTTTTGCAGAATTCTTCCCATGCTTCTTTATCTGCTGTTGTCTGACAAAGAAGAATTGAAGGCTCTTCCAGAATGCAGGTATCCTTATTTTCATTGTCTATTACAGCTCCCTTATTGTCTGCATACCCCAGAAGGCCCTTGACCTCAGAATGTTCTTTGTCTCCAAATATATAGACCTTTTTTGCCTCTTTATTGTTACTGGCTATTATCTTTTGTATTTTCTTAACTTTAGGGCAGGTCGCATCAACTATATCAAGCTGGCTGCTGCAAAGAAGCTGTTTTTCATAATCACTGATACCATGTGCCCTGATGATTACTGTACCTGATTTTGGAAGATCTTCAATGTCAGATATTATATTAATTCCAAGCTTCTTTAATATAATAAGAGTCTGAGGATTGTGTATCAGAGGGCCGTAGGTAAAAATCGGCTTTTTCTTTTTATTTGCAGAATCCATTGCAATATCAACAGCTCTTTTTACCCCCCAGCAGAAACCTGCTGTATCTGCAATATATAGATTGTCATCTTTAATTTCCATGTTTCATGGCATTATATTCCATTTTTTTTTTATTCCAATAATTATATGTTATGTGTAATTTTTGTGAACAGGCTCATTTATTTTAATTGAATAATTAATAAATTGTTGTTATTAATCTTTTAATATGAAAGCGGTTAAATACAGATATATCAAAGTTCTTTATATCTTAAGCAGCATAATATATTTATGGGCTTTTTATTTTTTGGGTATGACTGCATTTCTTAACCTTTACCTTCCGAAAAGGATAGCTTTCAGGAATGCTGTCCTGAACTATACGACCATCTGGTCAACAGGCATATTCAAAGCCAGGCTGAGAAATGTTTCTCTGGAAATTGAGGGCAAGAAGTATGCCAGGATTAAGTCTGATTATATTACTGTCAGGTTTAATCCTCTATTATTGTTTAAGGATCATATAGTTATAGATTCAGTAGAAATTGATGGATTTATGATAAACTACAGAAGGGGGGTCATAACAAAACTTGATGGCGAAGAGGCTGCAACTGATAACAGCCTCAACAGATACCCCGGAAAGTGGGATAAAAATATTTACAGGTTTCCGTCCTATAAAACCGTATCAGTTAAAAACATAAAGATCAGAGAAATAAAAAGCCTTGATTCAGATTATTTCAATTTATCTGATAATCTTGAAATAAGCCTTGGTCTTGAAATTGATGATAAAATTGTATTATCATGCTTTTCAATGAAATTTCTAAACAGCACAGCCTTTCTTAAAAAATCAGATACCAAGGTAGTTACTGGCCTTAATGGCATGCTATATCATGAGAAACGCTCTGCAGTCCCTTTGGAAGATTTTCTCTTCAGCGATGATAATGCATATAGACTGAAGATACGAGGCCATCTTTGCAAATCATATTTTTCAAAAAGGAAGGAAAGCCTGAAGCCTGTCTATGAAATTATAGGAGGGAACGGTGAAATTGAGTGCGACTTACAATTCAGGCGCAATAATATCCTTGATATATATACATGTAAGATAGTATCCAGCCTTTTTAAAATAAAATATCAGGATTTCATGCTGTCAGGCCTGACAAAAATTAATGTGAATAAAAAGGCTGATAAATCTGAAATACTAATTGAAATGACTGATATTTCCATGTCTCAGCATAATACAGTCAAATCATATCCTGACGGGACAGCAAGAGTGGAAATATTCAGCCCTTCTCTATTGCTGGACAATATAGCATTTATAACACCAGAATCTTATGGTTCAATATCAATAAAAAAAGGGAAAAATGATCCATTCTCATTCTATCAGTTATTCAGGGGTAATGAAAAAATAAGCAGAAAAGAAATGGCAGAATATATTTTTAACGGGTTTTCTTTTTCTGGAAAAGCCTTATTCTAACAATCTCTGAATTGCTGAAAAGCCTCATCGGAGGTCCCCATATCCCCGTGCCGCTTGTAACATATATGTCTGCATCTTCGGTTGAATAAAAACCGTATGTATATTTGAAAATCAACTGCACTATAAGGTCCATGGGAGGTATCTGACCGGAATGAGTATGTCCGCAAAGGATCAGGTCAATGTTGTATGTTGAATAATAATCCAGATTGACTGGCTGATGTACAAGCAGTATGTTGAAAGCATCTTTGTCAATATCCTCTGTGGCTTTAGCAATGTCAGGGCCTTTTTTATTAAATCTCATGGCGGTTGGATCATCAAGCCCTATAATATTAATATGCCTGTTTATTGATAGACTCTGATTTACGAGCAAATTAAAATTCTCTAACTGTTCCATTTCATCAAGATTATGAATTCCTGCATAATATTCATGGTTTCCATAGACTGCCGCAATCCCGTTTGCTGATTTTAAGTCTGCTAATATATTGCAGATCTGGTTATCACTGCATATGTCCATATCTATCAGGTCACCTGTTATTAGAACAATATCAGGGGACATCCCGCTGATATGTTTAATTATGCTCCTGAACCACTTTACCGATTTTATGTTCCCAATGTGAAGATCCGCAATTTGTATTGCAGTAAAGCCTGACAGGGATTCAGGAATCTTATCCGAATAAATATCGATTTCTACAAGCTTTGGAAATCTAATTCCCCTGTATATTGAAACAAGTGAGATGGCAAATATCAGAAAAAGCGAGATAATTGTCGCTTGTTTGCGGTATCTGTTCCTGTTTATTGTCATTATAATCAGCTGCAGAAGAAAAACTGTGAACGATATCGAGAGGATCCCTATCCATACTGCGCCTGCAAATCTGATAATATGAACATTGATGATGTATATTCCCGGTATCTCGCTGATGATATAGAGGGGGCTTAAGACCAGGAAAGCAGCACAGAGGATTCTCTTATATGTTCTGCTCAGCAGGATGCCTTTTGAAATTGAGAAATAGACAAACAGGTTTAATAGGCAGTAAACGGTTGATACAATCAGAAAAAACATTATGAAAACGGGTATATTCATTCTGTATCCCTTTATCAAGTTTTATGGCGTTTCAGTAATATAATCCATATCATAATCATGTCAAGTCTTAGATTTTTTAATATTATAAAATTTCTTGTTAATTTATGTCATATATAATATATTGATATCATTGTTATGCAATCCATTGATTAATAATTTAAGAGGGGAGTGATGAGTTTTAGCAAAGAGATACTGGAATTTAAGCTGAAATGCAATAAAGTAAGATCACTTGTTATGTACATGATAAACCACGCTAATTCAGGGCATCCTGGACCATCACTGTCCTGCGTGGAAATCTGTATGGCATTATATGATTATGTTCTCAGGCATAATCCCCTGGATCCGAAATGGGAATACAGAGACAGGTTTATTCTGAGCAAAGGGCATGCCGCTCCTACCCTTTATGCAATTTTATCTCTCATGGGGTATATAGAGGAAAAAGAGCTGAATACCCTAAGAAAGACTGACAGCAGGCTTCAGGGGCATCCTGACATGACTATGCTCGACTGTATTGAGTTTTCCACAGGTTCACTGGGCAAGGGAGTTTCTGCCGGTGTCGGGATAGCTGAAGCACTGAGGTGCAGATCAGCACACAGGTGTTTAACCACGGAAAATTCCAGCAGCTGCCCTGCAGAGCAGTATGTCTATGTGCTTATCGGAGACGGGGAACTGGATGAAGGAATTACCAAAGAAGCCATTGCCTATGCAGGAGCTAAAAAATTATCTAATTTTATCCTGATAATTGATTACAATGGCCACCAGCTTTCAGGGAAAAAAGAAAATATACTGGATACAAGCCCTATAGAAAGCCACTTTAATAAGCATCAATGGCAGATAATTAACAGATATAAAGGTGGCATAGACCTTAATGGCCATGATTATGCCCACATTAAATGGGCATTTGAGCAGGTGAAAGAGGTCAATGACAGGCCGGGAGTTATAATATTTAAGACAATAAAAGGCAAGGGCGTTCCTTTCATGGAGGATGATGCAGCCTATCATGGTGTTCCGCCTATGGACCATGAGCTCAGGACCCTGACAACAAAATATGATTCAAATCTTAAAACTGCGGATTTATCATCAACACATCTGATGGGAATTTTTGATATTTACGAAAATATCATAAACCATAGATTGACTGAAATTGATAAACATGACGACATTGAGCTTGTCATAAAGGAAAAGATGTCGCCAAGGGACTCAGTGGGGAAAGCTATTGCCAGGGAGGCTATTGAAAATAACAGAATAATATCTGTATATGCTGATCTTATGTCTTCATGCAAAGGCAGCTATTTCTATCATAGATTTCCGGAAAGGACCCTTGAGGTTGGCATAGCAGAAAACCTCATGAATATGCTCGCAGCCGGCTTAGCAAAAGAAGGCTACATCCCTTTTACAAATACATTTTCGATATTTCAGCTTGAATCAATGGGCGCATTGAGACAGATTGCCTATAATAAACTGAATGTAAAGGTTATGGGTTCTCACGGTGACCCAAGGCTGAGTGATGGCGGTTCACATGCTGAAATTGAATTGACTTCCGCTCTGAGGGGAATGCCGAACTGGCATATTTTCTGGCCTTCTGACGGTGTGCTTGCATATATGCTCATATCTGAAATCCTGAAAATTAACGGGCCCTGTTTCATGAAATACAGCAGGAATAAGATAAGCACCATTTATGATGGAAAGCATCATATGGATATCAATCTGAGAAACAGGATAAATGAAAAGGACCTGGAAAAGGGATATATTTTGCTGAAGGATTTTGAGAAAAAAGAGAGCAAAAGGATTACGGTATTTGCAGTCGGCGACCTTGTTTTTGACTCAATAAGAGCTATAAGCAGTGTTGACAGCTTTTATGATGTTGATATCAGACTTGTAGATCTCTTCAGGCTGAAACCAGCCAATACGGACATAATAATTGATTCCGCAAAGCAGGGCCCGATAGTATCAGCTGAAGCTGCAAGCATAAGCGGGGGATTGTTTGGATTGCTTTCTGAAGTATCATCCGGTACTTACCCGACACGCATTTTCCCTGTGGGCTTAAAAGGTGAATTCATTAAATCCGGAACCTATGAGGAACTTACGGAAAAGCATAATATCGGCCTTAAAAACATATCAGACTCCATCATTAATGCAATAAAGCACACAGGCAAATCTGGATGAGATTCAACCTGATACTACTATATATCTCTATAACAGCATGTTCTTTATTATATGTTCTGCTTTATTTTGATTTCATTCCTCTTAGTGCATATCTGTATTTTTTCTTCAATATTATGGGAATATTATTCTGTTCGGGAATTAAAGATGAGCTGTCAAGGCTGATTGCTTTTAAGACCTTTATGAGCCTCACAATTTTCCCCTTCCTCATTGCACTGATGAAATACAGTATTAATACAGAAATGAGTATTACAGTGATGCTTATACTGTTTTTGGCAATCTTTTACCTTGTTTTTTTTGATTCATTGACCTATACCCTTTTTCAGAAAAACGGCATAAAACCCCGTTATGTCTTTTTTTCCAATACAGCACTTATATTGCCAAATACACTTATTGTGGCCGGATTTGGTTTTTTTCGCGATTTTGTTCAAAACAGCAATACAATAATAGTCTTGCCCATTTCTATTTATTATATAATTATTCTTATCTATGTTCTGATAAATAGAAGGAATTTCTATAAATTATATTTATTAAACAAGGAGATAAGTCCATGGAAAAAGCAATAACAAGAATTCTGATAGCAAAACCTGGATTAGATGGTCATGACAGAGGTGCAAAGGTAGTTGCACAAGCGCTTAGAGACGCAGGTTATGAAGTAATCTATACAGGTCTGCGTCATACACCTGATGAAATTGTAAAGATAGCCCTTGAAGAAGATGTGAAAGTTATTGGTCTCAGCTTATTATCCGGAGCACATAAGCATCTCTGCCCAAAGGTATCCAGTCTGCTGAAAGCTAATAACGCCACGGATATTTTTGTTATTGTAGGCGGGATAATTCCTGAACAGGATATTTCATTCCTGAAAGAGAATGGAATAAAAGAGGTATTTACTCCTGGTACCCCTACAGCCAGAATTATTGAATATATTAAATCAATAGCATAATATGTCATGATAATTTCAGGAGCTGAGTCAGATATTGCAGAAATTATCAAAAGATTGAGATCTAATGATACCAGAACATTTGGCAAGGTCGCATCCTTGATCGAAGGTATCACAAAGGAGGGGTTTAATATACTGAGTGCTCTGGCTGAGAGTTGTGATAACGGCAGTAAATCTCAGATAATAGGTATTACAGGCAGCCCGGGTGTCGGGAAAAGCACCCTTACATCAAAAATAGCCAAAAAATATGCAAATAAAGGACTGAGTGTCGGCATTGTAGCTGTTGACCCTTCAAGCCCTTTTACAAAAGGAGCTCTTTTAGGTGACAGGGTCAGGATGAATGAACTGAACAGCTATCCAAACATAACAATACGTTCCATGGCAACTCGAGGAAGCCTTGGAGGGCTTGCTACATCGACCTATGATATGGTTTATCTCCTGAAATATCTTAAGAAGGATAAAATAATAGTTGAGACTGTAGGTGTTGGTCAGGCTGAGGTAGATATCTGCAATATAGCTGATACAGTCATAATTGTCACAATTCCTAATGCTGGAGATGATATACAGGCTATAAAGGCTGGCCTGTTCGAGATCGGGGATATATTTGTGGTGAATAAAACTGACAGGGATGGTGCAGGCAAAGCACTTAGAGACATAGAATTCATGCTCAATAATACGCCTGATAAAAAAGACACCCCGGTAATGTCCTGTATTGCAAAGGATGAGAAAGGCATATCGGAGCTTGCAGAAGCAATAGACATTCATTTCAGCCATATAGTGAATAATAAGAATCTTCAGAAGGAAAAGCTTTTCAGGACCATTGTAGAGATGTCACGTAAGCGCATCCTTCTGGAAGCAGAAAGGAATATATTAGAAAATAACCTGCTGCATAAGGCTGTTAATTCTATTGTTGAAGGAAACAGCAATTTATACGCTGAATTATCCAAATTACACATAAAGGGGGAGATATAGCATGGATGAAGATAATGCAAAGAAGGAGAAAGAGAAGGAATATTACCAGGTTGTTGTGTACAGTATAGAGGGTGAAAAGAATATTTACAACCTGAAGAAGATGCTTTTTGAATCTTTAAATATAGACATAGAGAAATCTCAAAAAATGCTTGACAGGGGGCCATTTGTCATAGGAAAATTTGACAAAATTGAATCTGAGCATTGGCTTAATGTACTGCTGAAACTGGAAGCGGATGCAAAACTGCTAAAGGATAATCTATGCCCTCTCCATCCTGAAAATGCATCTTCAGGTGAATGTGCCATATGCAGGACAAATTTCTGCATTAAGTGTAAAAGAAAATTAGGCTTAAAAAATATATGTGAATTATGCGCACTTGATTTTGATATTGAAAAAGAAGAGGGAAAAAGGAGTGTGCTTCCTTTATATCTTGGTGCCCTGGCTGTCATTATCATAATCATGATTTTCATTTTCAGCAGGATGGACAGTGATTCTGACAGATCGGACCTGCCGGTAAAGAGTACTGAAGTAGTTGAAGTGGAAGAAGATGGGATTGAAGAGGAAACTGCCACGCCAGAAGCATCGGAAACTTCAGAAATCACTGATGAGGATGAAAAAACAGGCGGGCTTGGAATAATAGTAGACCAGGATATTGCTGTAACTGATCTCGGGCAGATTGGTTATTCAATATACAGGAATATTCATGGTGTAAAAGAGCAGACTGAATTCTTTACTGAAAAAGACCTAAGCTTTAATTTCAGTGTCCTGCTTGAGATCGCAAATACTGAGAACAGCTTTGAAGTCAGCTTTTTTGGCCCTGATGGTACAGTCATAAAAACTGTTCAGAAGACCACTCAGATAGGTGAAAAGGAAGCAGAATTTGAATTGAGAAGAAGTGAAATAAAGCATAAATATGATAATGATTTTGTATTTGCAGCATATATTGCCTCGGTCAAAATGAATGGCCAGATGATCGGCAATATTCCCCTGCTTTATAACCCTTCCGAAGAATTTGTGCAGAACAATCTCCCTGGTGTTCCCCTCCTGACAGAGCTATCCCCTCAGGATCTAAGCATGCTGGGCAATAAGGAGAAAGGCCCCTGGATAATCATTTTTTATGATATTGAATCCCTGTCAAGTATCCGGCTTATACAGGCCGCAAGAATCCTGTCACTGAATCCTGGCTTTCTTGTTAAGATCTACCAGATGGATGCAGGCAGAAATAAAAGCACCATGGTACAGCTGAAAATAAACGATTTCCCGGCTACAGTCCTTCTGGTAGGAAACAGGGTGATCAACATTACCTACGGGTTTACAAATTCAGATGAATTTGTTCAGTCAATTTCTGTTGCATTAAATAGATATTATGGTAATAACTAAAATCAGGAGGTTTAACATATGAGCATTAACAAGCTGGATCATATCGGAATTGCAGTATTGGACCTGGACAAGGCCGTTAATACATATAAGGCTCTTGGATTTGAATTTATAGAAAGAACCCGTATGGAAGATATGGGAATTGAAATAGCTTTTTTTAAATGCGGAGAATCAAAAATTGAGCTGTTGCATTCAATAAAAGAAGGGAGCTCAATTGCAAAGCATATTGAAAAAAAGGGAGAAGGGATTCAGCACCTGTGCTTTGAAGCAGACGACTTTCAGAAAAGCATGGATTATTATAAGGACCAGGGATTTGATATAATAGGGAATCCGGTAATAGGCGCAGAAGGGAAATATATCTATTTTCTGCATCCAAAATCCACAAACAGGGTGCTGATTGAAATTATTGACAAGGGGGACCCTAAATGACCCAGAGTCTTCCAATAGTAAAGGGAACCAGGGATTTCTACCCTGAGGATATGGTCACTACTGATTTTATATGTAATACATGGGAAAAAACATCAAAATTATACGGATTTCAAAAATATGACGGGCCTGTTCTGGAAGCCCTTGATATATACAAGATGAAATCAGGGGAGGAAATAGTCTCACAGCTGTATAATTTTGAAGACAAAGGCGGAAGGGAGATAGCCCTCCGGCCGGAACTCACTCCAACGCTCGCGAGAATGATAATTCAGAAAGGAAAAAGCATTAAAAAGCCTATAAAATGGTACAGCATTGGCCGTTTTTTCAGGTACGAAAGAATGCAGAGGGGCAGGAAAAGAGAATTTTATCAATGGAATATTGATATCTTAGGCGAGAATAATTATACGGCCGAAGCTGAAATTATAGGCGCTCTCCTTACTTCGATGCAGATTTTTGGCTTCAAGGAACAGGATATTGTCCTTAAAATAAATAATAGAAGGCTTATTACTGCCATTCTATACTGCATAGGCATTTCAGAAAATAAAATAAAGGGAATTTTTAACTGTATTGATAAAAAACATAAGATCAGCGAGAGTGAAATGGAGAGGCTACTGGCAGCAGCAGGTGTCTCTCAGAACCATATAGGCAAGATAATACAGATTCTTAATACAAGTGATATATGGAAATTACCAGATGAAATAAAAAACAATCAGGTTGTGAAAGAGGAACTTTCAACCCTTGAAAGCCTTTTTTCCATGATCGATTCATTTGGCTTTTCAAACTTTGTAGAACTCGATTTCAGCATTGTGAGGGGTCTTGATTATTATACAGGCTTTGTATTCGAGCTATTTCACAGATCTGAGAAGCTCAGGGCCATCTGTGGCGGTGGTCGCTATGACAACCTTCTTGCCGATTTCGGGTTTCCTGAGGAGATGTCGGGTGTGGGGATGGCAATGGGCGATGTCGTTCTGGAAGAAATACTTATGGAAAAAAGGCTTTTGGATATAGAGCCTCCTCCGCTGGATTATTATGTTGCTTATTTTAAGGACCAGCAATTGAAAGATGCAATAAAAATAGTGAAAAGGCTTCGCGAAAAAAACCTTAACACTGCCTACAGCCTTCACTCTATAAAGATGAGCAGGGTATTGGCTGAAGCTGTCCAGTATAATGCAAAACATGTTATATTCCTGTGGGAAGAGGAGCTCAAGGATAATGTGATTATGATCCGGGATATGGAAACCAAGGAAGAAAAAAGACAAAATCTTGATGGCTTCTTCGAAAATTTATGAAATTAACACCTTTTGTATAATTTCACTGGGATGCTCCAAGAATCAGGTTGATAGTGAGGTCATGCTTTATGAGCTCACACATGCCGGCCTTAAAAATATAGATATCTCCAAAGACCCGGACCTGATAATAATAAACACATGCGGATTTATAAAGGATGCAAAGGAGGAAAGCATCCAGTGCATCCTTGAAGCCTCCAGGGACAGGAAAAACAGTATACTTATGGTAGCCGGATGCCTGTCTCAGCTGTACAAGGACAGGCTAAAATCAGAAATACCTGAAATTGATATATTGATCGGAACAAATGAATTTAACCAGATCAGTCTTATAATAGATGATTTTATCAATAAGGATCAGGGGTATTTTATAACTGACAAGCCTGTCAGCTATGATAAATATCATTTAAGAAGTGAGCTTTACCCTCATCAGCTTTACAGATATTTAAAGATCGCCGAGGGCTGTTCAAGAAAATGCAGTTTTTGCGTAATACCCTTAATCAAGGACAGATACAGGTCAAAACCTGCAGATATCATAATGGAGGAAATCACTGCCCTGCTTGCAGGCCCCACATATGAGTTTAACCTGATATCCCAGGATACTATGTATTATGGCAGGGATTTTGATCCTCCTTTATCAATAATCGACCTTATCAGTCGAATTGACGGGATTAAAGGACGGTTCTACTGCCGTTTGCTGTATTTGCACCCTAATGACATAAGCGAGGACTTTATCAAGGCAGTTAGAGACAGTGAAAGATTTATTGATTATTTCGATATCCCTGTTCAGCATATTTCTGACAGAATGCTCAAGGCTATGAATAGAAAAGAAACCAAAAAAAGCATATATGAAAAAATAGAGCTTATAAGAAGCATCATTCCTTCAGCAGTTATTCGAACAACAGTAATGACAGGCTTCCCGGGAGAAAGTGACGAGGATTTCAGAGAGCTTGTGAGAGGGATAGAAGACCTGGAATTTGACAGGCTTGGATGTTTTGTGTATTCAGATGAAGAATATGCACCGAGTTATAAGATTAAGGAAAAGATCAGTGAAAAGCGGGCAAGAGAAAGATTTGAAGAAGTGATGTCAATACAGCAGGATATTCATTATAAAAGGATAAAAAGACATATAGGTTCAATAAAAAAGGGTATTATAAGCCCCTATGAAGCAAGGCTTCTTATACAGGCTCCGGAGATCGACGGGGAACTGCTTCTTGAAGATCCTGTCCAGGAGGCTGATGGGCTCTGTGATATTTTAATTACGGGAGTTACTGAGTATGATTATATCGGCAGGGTGGCCAATGATGAATAGAAACAGGGATATGGCAATACTGATTATCGGCTCTGAAATACAGCAGGGCTTTATCGAGGACTCAAATTTTCATTTTCTTTCAGGCTATTTCGTGAACAGGGGGTTTAATATAAAATTCCATATCTCTGTAAATGATAACTATGATGATATAATATCCGCTTTGGGATTTGCTGCAGCAAACGCTGATATTATTGTTACCACAGGGGGCTTAGGCCCTACATCAGATGATATCACCAGGGATGCCATTGCTGATTATTTCAGCCTTCCTCTTGTCCAGGATGATGCAGAGCTTAGAAGGATTAATTCAGTATTGGAGGGCAGAGAAAACCGGAAGTATGATTATAATTCCAAACAGGCATATTTCCCGTATGGTGCTGAAATAATTGAAAATCAGGGATGTTCAGCATCAGGTTTTTTCTTAAAAAAGCATGAAAAAATCTCTATATCTCTTCCGGGAGTCCCTTCCGAACTCAGGAAAATTGTGCTTAATGGGAATTTGGATAATTATTTGCCTTCATTATTATCTGTTCAGCCACATTGCTGTTGTTTTATTGCAGTGGGATTTAGAGAATCAGAGGTTGAAGAGATTATCCAGGCAAATATCAGCAGTTTTGCCGGCAGTGATTATTCGATAATATGCAGTTATAGAATGATATTGCTTGTATTTGCCTGCCATTCCGAGGCAGCTTGCGGGACATTGGAAGAAAGGCTTAAAAGGCTTTTAGGAGAAAAAAATATAGTCAAATCATCGAACATATATGAAGCTCTTTTCGTTATACTTAGAGACAGGGGGCTTACAGTTTCATTTGCTGAGTCTGCAACAGGAGGATTATTATCAGCATTGTTTTCTAAAATAAGCGGCGTATCAAGTGTTTTTAAGGGTTCTATAGTATCCTATTCAAATGAGGCCAAGATTTCCTTGCTTGATGTTGATAAATCTGCTATAGAAGAATACGGTGCAGTAAGCCGTACAGTATCCCGACAGATGGCAATGGGAGCAAGAGAAAGATTTTCATCGGATATAGGAGTTGGAATAACCGGTATTGCAGGGCCCTCTGGTGAAAGGCCCGAAAAACCGCTGGGGCTTTTCTATATATCTGTATCAGATAAAGAGAATACTGAATCAATGAAATTTATCCTGGCTGGAGACAGGATCACCCGACAGCATGGAGCTGCAGCAAGAGCTGTTTTTATGGTTATGTCTCTTGTTTTGGGATTAAAAAGGAGTGTAATATGAAAAAAGCAAGGTTTATAAATATAATACTGCCTGTCCTGGTATTTCTCCTTATCCTGAATATCTTGATAGGAACATCACTTATCAGCAGGGTATGGGCCAACCAGGATGTTATAATACTTTCAAAGGATGAAAGCATTAAGCTTTTTTCAGAAGTATACAGCATAATTAAAAATAATTATATTGAGGAAATTGAAACGCCTGCAATTACAGAATCAGCAATACTGGGTATTGTGTCAGAACTGGACCCTCATTCTAATTACCTGGACGAAGACAAGTATAAATCTCTCATGGAAGACCAGCAGGAGGAGTATGGTGGCCTTGGGATAATGATCGGGAAAAGGGACGGGTTTCTTACAGTTATTGCGCCCCTGGAGCTGTCTCCTGCGCATAAGCTCGGGATAAGGGCAGGCGACATAATTGTCGATATTGAAGGCAGTTCAACTCAGGATATGGATATCAATTCTGCTGTAAAGCTCCTGAAAGGCCCTCCAGGCACATCTGTAAGCATAAAGGTCAGGAAAAAGGGCATAGATGACATTTTTGAGTATAAAATAGAGAGAGACATAATAAAAATCAAGAGTGTCCCCTATTACTTTTTACTGAAAAATAATAAAGAGGTCGGATATGTTAAGATTAATAATTTTGCACAGGCAACGGCAGAGGAACTTAACCAGGCAATAAAAGCACTGCTGGAAAAGGGTGCAAAATATCTTCTGCTGGACCTTCGTTCAAATCCTGGAGGCCTTTTGGACCAGGCTGCTGCAGTCACTGAAACTTTTCTCCATGAGAACCTCCTGATTGTTTACACAAAAGGAAGGACCAGCGATGCAAACCAGGAATATTTTTCAGGTTCAGAAACAGAGCACTTTGAAGATTTGCCGTTAATTGTGCTTGTTAATGAAGGAAGCGCCAGCGGAAGCGAGATTGTTGCCGGCGCAATTCAAGACTATGACAGGGGCCTGATATTAGGCAATCAGACATTCGGTAAGGGGCTTGTACAGACCCTCTTCCCTCTCAAAGATGGCAATACTGCTCTTGCTCTGACAACTGCCAAGTATTTTACTCCATCCGGAAGGGTAATACAGAAACCTTTTGAAAGAAAGCAGGGAATATTCAAATATGAGGATGGTACCCCGTATGGATTTTTGTTCCAGAAGGAAATGAGCAATGATTCAACTCCGGAAACAATCACTACCAGAGGAGGCCGTACAATAAGATCGGACGGGGGAATTTTCCCGGATATAACAGTTGACCTTGATGAAGCTTCGCCAATTGCAGTAAAGCTTGAGATTAACGGTTTATATTTTAAGTATTCAATACATTATATTAACAGTCATAAAAACCTGAAGAAGGACTTCATTGTCGATGATAAGATAATAGATGATTTTATTGGATTTGTAACAGATCAGGAAAACTCATCATTTTTTAGTAAAGAAGAATTTTTTAAGGATATTGATAATCAGAAGATATATATTAAAAGAGAGATATTAACTTCAGCATTTGAGATAAATGATGGCAATGAATTTATAATAAATAATGACAGGCAGGTGATTGAAGCGCTGAAATATCTTGATAAATCTTCAGAGATTCTTGCCCTCTATAAGAAAAACCTTATCCAGCAGTAAATCAGGTACGGGCAATTAAGCAGGATCATTTAATCAGGAATGCAATGCCTGGACCACTTACCTCAAGGACATTGCCTTTTATTTTTTCATCATTGACAATTATGGGGGTATTGTTACCCATAAATCCCAAAAACGAGTCAAACTGGCACAGGAGCCTGCTCCCCTCTTCTATGGAGAAACTGATCAGCTCATTTCTTAATGATAAAAACAAATTGCCTTTTCCTTCGAGAACTGCAATTGCTGAATCCTCAGATATGACAATAATCTCCCTTAATATAGATCCATCAATACCAAGAATTTTATCCAGGTTAACTGTAAATACATCTTCTGCAATTGCTACCGGAATAAGTATTCTTCTATCTGGTTTCAGGAAAATACGTCCTTCACCTGAAATCCAGCTGTATTTATCTGCCATGCTTTCCGGCATTTTTTGGCTTTTTTCACTCTTTTTGGGTATGTATTCGGAAAAATCCCCGCTGCATGCCGCTGCTGAAGCAGTTTTATAAATAAAGCTTTCATTAAAGCTGTAGCATACCATATCACTTTCAATTGAGGTAACTTGGCTTTCCTCTTCACATTTAAGGATAAAATCACTTGTAAGACCCTCTAATGTGATGGGGTGATATATTTTCCTTTCAAGGCCCTCTTTTTTATGCTCAATTTCAGTATATTCATCTTTCAGGTACTCCTTCACCTGTTCTTCAAGTTTTTCTAGTTCCTCCTCCCTCTCTTCTTCCGGTTCTGTATCCTTTTCGGCAGATCCGGAATCTACATCAATATTTGTATCCTGGAGCCCGGATTTATATTCCTCATCCTCTTTTTTTTGATGGCTTTTCAGGAAATCCTCAACCTTCTGGTCGAACGAATCATCCAAATTGCTTTCTTCAGCTATGTCATCAAGGCTCTTCAATAACTCATCCGTTGCAAAGTCAATATCTTCATCCGTAAATAATGTTTCTTTCTCTATATTATCATTCTCTGCTTTATCTTCTTTCTGTACTTCATCTTCGGGGACTTCCTCTTTCTTTGCTTCAACTGCTTCATTTTCTTCATCAAATTCTTCGGTGAGCTTTGTAGAATCAAAAAACCCGTCATCGCTTTCAGAGGCTTCTCCTTCGTCTGTCTTTTTCTCAGAGAATACCCTGTCGATATCGTCCTCGTTTTCGATATTTTCGAGTTCCATAGCCTTCTTTCCAAAATGCTTAACAATTATATCCTCAGTGGTGATATTCTTATTTTCCTTGCTGTCATCTTTTATCTTGAATTTAGTCTTATGAGTCTTTATCTTTTCTTCCATTCTTTTTACATTTTTGTCTGACTGTGATTTTTTATACTCAGCCATCGCGGAACTATAATCCCTTTCCTGTTCAAAACACATCCCTTTATAAAGGCTGATCTTATGGTTATCAGGCTCCAGTTTTTCAGCAATAACGAGTTCTTCCAATGCCAGCTGGTATTCCTTTTTCTTATATAGAAGCACTCCGATATTCAGCCTTAGAGTTGCATTATCTGGATTCTTATTTATGAGCTTTCTATAGATCTGATACGCATTTTCAAGCCGCCCGGATTTAAAATAAGCCAGTCCGAGGATATTCAATATCTTATCATTGTCGGGGTCATTTGCATAAGCCTTGTCAAGGTACTTTACAGCATCTTCAATATTTCCGGATTCGAGAAGCTCTCTTCCCTTTTTGAGAAAATCAATATCACTCATTTCCCTAAGATAACCCCCTAATTATTTATTTCGAATCTTTTAAATGGCAATCCCCTGGGTATAAGGGATATATCATTTGTAAATTTTCGGTTTCCTTCATAATCGAAATATGAATAAATGGTATTTTTATTAAGCATTGAATATATCTCTGTTACTTTCTTTACATAATTTTTTGTCTCTTTATATGGAGGGATACCGTTAAATTTCTTTACAATATTCTCTCCGGCATTATATGCTGCGAGGATCAGTTTGAGGTCTCCGTCGAAAAAATCATATAGATGCCTTAAGTATGCGGTTCCGCCCATTATATTTTCCTTAGGGTCAAAGATATCATTTACCTTAAATCTTTTTGCAGTTTCAGGCATTAACTGCATAAGTCCGCATGCACCCCTCTTTGATACTGCATTTTTATCAAAATATGATTCAATAAAGATAATGCTTATAATCAGATTTTTATCTATCTTATACTGTTCAGAAAATTTATCAATAAAAGAAATGTATTCCCTGTAATGCTTTTTATCAATATCCAGTTTCTTTTTTGGTTCAGAGGGACGTGAACCATCACGGTGATTAGTATATACTACTTTCCCCTCCTCATTTACATGCCTGTATATCTCAGATGAAAAATCAACTGGAGATATAAAATATATAAGCGTGAAAAGTATGAGAAGCTTCATAACAGCAATATTTTCAAAATCCCTCCAATCCAGTTTGATCCGGTTATAACACTGCCTGTGCTGTTGAATGCATCTGCATTAATAAAAATGACAGATGACTCCCCTTCCCTGAGGGCTTTAAAAGATAAGGTACAGATCAGGCCGCTTCCGTTAGCCCCGGGTTCCTGACCCAGCCTGGTATACCCGACAATCAATCTGCCTGGATAGTTTTCCTCAAGGCTTGCCAGAAAGCTTGTCTGGTAACCGCCATTGCTGAGAAAACTTCCCTCAGCGGCATCGAGAAATAAAAGCAGCGTCGGGTCCCATGATATTGTGAAAGCGGTGCCATAGAGATCCTGGATATCATTTACATGGATGCTTAAAGTAAATAAATCGTCTGCTGTTCCCGAAAGCACCATGTAAAAGCTCTTTGGAGGCGGGCTGGCATTATCAGATTCAAAAATAATATAGTATGTCATATCATCTTCTGAATCATCATCATTAAGCGCTACACAAGAAGTGAGAAACAGTACCGAAAGAATTACGAAAGCTATTAAAGCCAGGTATATCCCAAAATTTTTCATCATATTAATATCCCTCTGACAATATTTTCTATTGAATTATATAAAAGCAATGCATTTTCAGAGCCCCTGAAGCCTCCTTGAGCCAGATCGGGCCTGCCTCCTCCTTTGCCGCTGACTGATGCCAGAACGGCATCCAGGACCTTCTTGGCATCATACCTGCCTGTCAGATCCTTTGTAATACCGCACAGGACAGTAGATGTATCTGAGACTGATACGATAATAATAATGCTCATATCTGACCTCTGCTTGATATTATCAACAAGCGATTTAAGAACCTTTATGTTTTGTTCGTCAGTCTTGTATTTTATAAGGTTTATTCCATCGATTGATATCCTGTCTTTCAGTATAGAATCAATCTCTGAATTTACAAGCCTCAGTTTTGCAGATTCAAGCTCTTTCTCTCTGGCCTTTAATTTTTCCGAAAGTTCTTTCACATAATCCAGTATACCCTGATCACCTTTTATAAACCTGTTCTTTAGTTGCTTTTCAAGCATGTACATTTCCTGTACCTTGTAAAAAAGCCTGTGGCCTGTTATTGCTTCTATCCTTCTTATCCCGCTTGCTATGGCTGACTCCTGGATAATCTTAAGCATGCCAATTTCACCGGTATTCTGTATATGAGTACCACCGCACAGCTCTATTGAGAAGTCTCCTATCCTTACCACTCTGACAATATTTTCATATTTCTCAGTAAAAAGCGCTATCGCTCCGCTTTCCAGTGCGGATTTATAGTCCATTTCCTCATTGATTACATCGAAACACTGCAATATTGCATTATGAACGAGGTATTCAATCTTTTCAACCTGGTGGGTGGTAAGCTGTTTGTGATAGCTAAAATCAAAACGCAATCTTTCAGCATCTACCAAAGATCCGGCTTGTTTAGCAGATTCTCCTAAAACCTCGCTTAGTGCATAATGCAGAAGGTGTGTTGCAGTATGATTTCTCTCTATATTTTTCCTGTTATTCCAGTCAACCTCAAGAATGACCTTATCTCCTACCCTGACTGGCTTTTCGATAATTGCCTTGTGTCCAATGCAGTCATCTGTAAGGTATACTGTATCTGAAACAGTTATCTCATCAGCAGAATCAATTTTTATTATTATTCCTTTATCCCCCACCTGTCCCCCTTTTTCAGCATAAAATGGAGTTTTATCTGTTATAATAAAAGCCTGGCCCCTGACAGCTTCATTCTTAACAAGGCCGTCCTGGATTATAGCTTTTATTTCGCAGGTATGGGATAGATTCTGTTCATATCCGGTAAATTGAGTTTTCAAACCCATTTCATTGAGCATAGTGTACCTTTTTTTATCAATTTTGAAATGTGAACTTAATCTGGCTTTGTTTTTCTGTTCCTCCATGCATTCAATGAAATCAGATTCATGGAACCTGATATGATTGTCCCTGGCAATATCAGCAATGATATCCAGAGGGATACCATAGGTGTCATACATCTTAAAAGCAAGGGCTCCCTCAAGTATTGAAATATTCTTTGATTTAAGTTCATTTACTGTATCATTTATTCTTTCGATACCTTTTGATAGCGTTATCTGAAAGTTTTCCTCTTCTCTGCTTACAACTTCCTCTATAAATTTATGCTTTTCCATAAGCTCCGGATATACACCGGACATTTCAGCAATAAATGCATCTATTACACTGCATAAAAAAGTTCCCGATGCCCCGAGTATAATGCCATATCGATATGCCCTTCTTATTATTCTGCGCAGAACATATCCCCTGGAGAAATTTGTGGGTATCTGTCCATCAGCGATAAGCAGAGCTATGGCACGGCAGTGATCAGCTATTACCCTGAATGCAGTACATTCAAGAGATTTATCGGATATATATGATCTGCTGAATATTTCCTCTATTCTTTTGATCAAAGGCACAAACAGAGAGGATTCAAAATTGGAGCCGCAGCCTTCCAGTACTGACAATGTTCTTTCCAGGCCCATGCCTGTATCTATATTCCTGTTTTTAAGAAGGCTTAATCTGCCTTTATTATCCCTGTTATACTGCATGAATACAAGATTCCAGATCTCAAGGAACCTGTCTTCATTATCCTGCTCTGCAGGACCAAATTCATCCCCAAGATCGTAGAAGATCTCTGAGCATGGCCCGCATGGGCCTGTGTCTCCCATTGCCCAGAAATTGTTCTTTTCTCCGAACCTAAAAATCCTGCCTTCATTTAAACCAATGTTCCCTGCCCAGATATCACAGGCTTCATCATCCTCATGATAAACTGAAACATAGATCTTTTCCTCGGGTATTTTTAGGATGTCTGTTATGAACTCCCAGGCAAGCTCAATTGCAATCGGTTTGAAATAGTCTCCAAATGAAAAATTGCCCAGCATCTCAAAAAAGGTGTGATGCCTGGCTGTGTAACCTACATTATCCAGATCATTATGTTTGCCTCCCGCTCTGAGGCATTTTTGACAGGAAACAGCTCTTGCATAAGGAGGGGGCTTGATGTCCAAAAAAAAATCCTTGAACTGATTCATTCCTGCATTGGTAAACAGAAGAGACCTGTCTCCCTTTGGAATTAAAGATGAACTTGGAACTCTGCTGTGCTCCTTTTTTTCAAAAAATGCTAAGAACTCTTCCCTCAGTCTTTTATGTCCGTACTTGATCATTTAATTACCTTTCTATTAAAAACAGGCTACATTCCGAATGGATCAGAATCACCAAAATCATCAAAACCAAAGTCATCCTTCTTGTCTTTATCATCTTCTTCTTCACTGTCTTGTTCCCCGTATTCTTTGATATCCCTTGCTTTTGACACATATTTGTCCTGAGATACGCCTTCCCATGTTGTGTCTGCCGTAGAGAGTATCCCGCTTATTTTGAGTTTGAAATCATCCGGATTTGAAGCCCTGGATATTGCCTCTTCTATTGTGATTGCTCCGCTCTTAAAAAGGTCCAGCAGAGACTGGTCAAAGGTCTGCATGCCGTAATGGGTCTTGCCTTCTGCAATTGCCTGGTTAAGAAGCTTCGTCTTATCCTTGTCTTCAATACACTCTCTTGTTCTGGCTGTTGACATCAGCAGCTCAACTGCCGGGACCCTTCCTTTACCGTCTGCTCTTGGAATAAGCCTTTGAGAAATAACACCCTTTAATGTGCTTGCAAGCTGATTTCTGATCTGTTTATGCTGATGTGGCGGAAACATGGATATGATCCTGTTTATGGATTCAGTGGCGTCCAGTGTATGAAGGGTTGATAAGACCAGATGCCCTGTTTCAGCAGCGGTAATGGCAGTTTCAATAGTCTCAACATCCCTCATCTCACCTACAAGAATAACATCAGGATCCTGTCTCAGTGCACTTCTTAATGCTGTAAAGAACCCGAGAGTATCAACACCAACTTCTCTTTGATTAACAATGCCCTTTTTATCCCTGTGAAGGTATTCTATTGGATCTTCAATAGTCATTATATGAACAGATTTATTGGTATTGATATAATCTATAATAGCGGCCAGAGTTGTAGATTTACCGCTTCCTGTAGTTCCTGTACATATTATTAGACCTCTTGGCTCTTCAGCAATCGATTCTATAACAATTGGAAGGTTAAGTTCTGGTACTGTCATGATCTTTACCGGGATAACCCTGCAGACAATTCCCACTGTGCCTCTCTGCTGAAAAATGTTAATCCTGAACCTGCCCAGCCCGGGGACTGAGTATGCCATGTCAAGTTCAAGGTTTTCCTTGAATTTCTGCTTTTGCTTATTGTTCATTATGGAAAATGCCATGGCAATGGTGTCTTCCTGCATCAGCCTTTTCATTTCAATAATAGGCAGCAGATTGCCGTCAACCCTAAGCACAGGCCTCGATCCTGCTTTCAGGTGCAGGTCGGAAGCCTTTCTCTCAATTGATACCTTTAACAAATCATTAATATGCATCTTTTATCCACCTACATTAATTTTTTTCTTTAACAGTTTCTTTAGGAGCTTTATCAGTCTTTTCAGAATCGACAAGACCCAGCTTTAATTTCAGTTTTGCTGTTATTTCATCCAGTATCTTGGGATTCTCATTGAGGAATACCTTAACATTTTCTTTGCCCTGCCCGAGCCTGACGTCCCCGTATGAAAACCATGACCCGCTCTTGTCTATTATGCTGTTTTCCACTGAAAGGTCTATGATATCGCTAAGAAAAGATATCCCCTCTCCATAGATAACATCCAGCAAGGCACTTTTAAATGGTGATGCAACTTTATTTTTGACAATTGTTATCTTCACTTTGTTTCCCTTGCTTTCTCCACCCTCTTTTATATGCATTGATCCCTTCATATGGATCCTTAGCGATGAGTAGAATTTCAGGGCTTTTCCCCCGGGGGTGGTTTCAGGATTTCCAAAGACAATTCCAATCTTTTCCCTCACCTGATTTATAAAGATTACTGAAGTATTTGATTTGTTTATAGCAGCAGTTAATTTTCTCAGAGCCTGAGACATAAGCCTTGCCTGAAGACCCATATGAGAATCCCCCATTTCCCCGTCCAGTTCAGCTTTTGGTACCAAAGCTGCGACAGAATCAATTACTACAACATCGATTGCCCCGCTGCGTACAAGCATTTCGGCTATATCAAGGGCCTGTTCACCGTAATCAGGCTGCGAGATTAAAAGCTCGTCAACATTAACACCTAAAAGCCTTGCATATTGCGGGTTTAATGCATGTTCAGCATCAATAAATGCGACAACACCGCCGTATTTCTGTGCGGAGGCAATACAATGCAATGCAAGTGTAGTCTTGCCGGATGATTCCTCGCCGAATATTTCTGTTACCCTTCCTTTGGGTATCCCGCCTATACCGGTTATGATATCTATGGATAATATGCCTGTCGGAATGCTCGGAACATTCTGAACCATGCCGCTTCCCATTTTCATTATTGATCCTTTCCCGAAGGATCTCTCTATCTGCAGGATTGCATTTGATAATGCTTCTTCTTTCCCTGTTTTCTGCTTATTATTGTCTGCCATCATTCGTACTCCTTATAAATTTATAGCTGTTTAATTCATTATATATCGGGCCCTCAGGTGTCAATTTGCTTTCAAAAAGAGAAAACCCGTTAATTTCAAAAGGTAATGATCTATTAAATTCTGCAATATCAAGGTGCTTGTGTTTTTTTTTGATTCTGCAGACTGTTATATGTGCTTTAAAATTATTTCTTTTTTTATCCATCATATATTTAATATACATGCTTTTAATTGATTTTGAAAGAGAAACAAGCTTTTCATTTTTTTCTCTGGTGCCTACCCATATAATGCTTGGCATTATATTATTCGGGAATACACCTGCCTGATTAATATCTATTCTGGTATTGAAATCGTTATTTGCGAGGTTCTGTGCTAGTTTATCAAGATTTTCAGCCTCGCTTATATCAGTTTCACCAAGAAATAAAAGTGTTATATGGTAAAGGGATCTGTCAATGACCCTTATGCCTTCAATATCCTTGTAATTCATGCCATAATCAAATACAGCATCCCTTATTTCCCCTGGTATTTTAATTGCATAAAAGAGTCTCATAATATTTACCTGTTTTTTGTTTTTTTTAAGGTTTAGTCTCTGTTCTGGGCTGGCTCCTTATATCGCCGCTGCGCGGAACCCCGGGCCTGACCTGCGGTTTATGGAATTGAGTAGATTCAGCCTTAAATTCCCATTCAGTATAGTTTTCCTTATCTTCATATACATAAAATGATTTCTCATCAAGCTTTGATTTAACCCCGGAAATTTGATTCAAAGACATTGGTGGACGTATATAATCCCATTCACCGTCTTTGACCATCGGGTCCTTATAGGGTTTCCTGATGTATTTCATATTATACAGCTGCTCTATGCTCTCTGGATACATTCTCCTTTCACTGTAAAACCTGTCTATTGCTTTGGCTATTTTTTTCCCTCTCCAAAGCAATTCTTTTTCCCTTTCTCTTTTTATCTGAATATCCCAGGACTGGAAAGCAACCAGAAAAGACATGTTCAGCAAAAATACCATAAAAAGAACAGTTGGTAAGGCCAGACCCTTACTTTTACCAGTCTCTGTAATACGAACCATCAAGTGCTTGACCTTCTGCTCCTGATTTTACATCATATATCCCTGATTCTTCAAAGTCATCAGGCTGTTCGGTAATCCATGTATCCTGCCGCCCTGTAATAGGATCATAAGGGATATCCTTGATATACCCCTCATCGACCAGTTCCATAAGGTCCTGAGGATACTTATGCTTATCCATATAAAACTGGTTGATCAATTCTCTCAGGCCATAGAGATTCTCTTTCAGCACTGCTTCTTCAGAAGCCTTTACAGAGTTTGTGTACACGGGAATTGAAACGCCTGCCAGAATAAAGATAAGTGTGATAACTATAATAAGCTCTATGAGAGTAAGCCCTTTTTCATTGTTAAAGCAAAGCATTTTCAATTACTCCTTTTACCAGTCTTTGTAAGATGTTCCATCAATTGCTTTCTTATCACTAAGAGAATATATATCATATACATTCTGCCCTCCCCAGGATGTTGCATCAGGCTCATCCTGGTATGATCTCAAGCCCCACTCAGCTTCACCTGTCATGGGGTCAACAGGAATCCTGCGCAGAAATCTGTATGTCTTTGACAAGCTTCCTTTTTCCCTTACTCCTTCAACCAGGGTTTCAAGGTCAGGCGGATAGCCCTCCTGATCAATGTATTCCTGGTCTATTTTCCCTTCATCAATAAGCTGCCTGTAGTAATCAATTGCATCCCTCATTTCCCTTAATGCCCTTCTCAGATCAATCTCTTTTTTCCTCTTTATGGACATATGAGCGAGGGGAAAAGCACCGAACCCAAGTATTGAGAGTATCATTACGCTTATTATTAATTCAACATATGTCAAACCTAATATGCTTCTCTTCCTAAGCCCGTTTGCAAAAAAAAGCAAATTTATCTCCTATTTCATTATTGTATTATTGTACAATAATTTTCCCGGTTGTAAATATAGCTGGCAAATCTTTGGATGAAGGGTCCTTAACGAAATTATTGGAAAAACTTATATGTGATTCACCGACATTCAATGCTTTGAATTTCATTATTGCAAGAACGCCTGAACCGTCAGCGCCTCTTTCCTGGCCCAATCGTGAATATCCCAGGATAGCATTCCCGCTTAAAGTATCATCCGGGAAGAACATGAATGAAGTGGATGCGCCTCCCTGTTTCAGAAAACCGCCTTCGACTGCCTCAACTGCCTGTATGATACCGGGATCATAATCTATATAGAATGGGACACTGCCAACATTTGAGGCGTTCTTGATCCTGACCTCCACCGTAAATATATTGTTCAGGCCTGCTCTTCTGACTGCCGGGAAAATAAATACTTCAGCAGGTGCAGTGGATCTCCTTTTAAGGGGCTCATCAAGAACTGTATCAGTTCCCGGGAGTATTTTTGCATCGCCTATGGGAAGGCCTGTATCCTCTTCCGGTCCTTCCTGGACATCAGTCTCTGGTATATTATCATACCACTGGGGGGTCCTTGTTCCAAACTGGTAATTATCCTCAGTGCCCGAATATATTGCTTCTGCATCTTCAGGCTGCAGATCAGGAAGCCTTATTATGTGAGGTGTCAGGGCTATTATGAGATCAGTCCTGTTTAATTCCTTTTTTGTATATGTAAATATGTTTCCAAGATAGGGTATATCGCCCAGAACCGGCACTTTTGTCTGGCTGTTGCTTTCTACCTCCCTTATCAGGCCTGCAAGTATATCCGTCTCACCGTCCTGGAGACGAAGCATGGTTTTAACCTTTCTTACTCCAATGGTGGGATAACCATCTTCATTATAAGCCTCAATATTATCAATGGTGATCTCAAGCTCGAGCGATACGCTCTGGTCAAAATGTATAAACGGGGTCACGTCTATCTTTATGCCTATTCTCTTAAATTCATAGCTTTCCGTTGTATAGGTTGAACCTCCTGAGGTATTGAACAAAGTCTTCTTGATCGGAACATCCTGGCCAATCTCCAGATTGGCTTTCTGCTGGTTTGTTATCCTTATCTGCGGATTTGCAAGTGTTTTTGTGGAGCCTGATGTTTTTAAGAAATTATAGTAGATAGAGGGAAGGCTGAATATATTATCTGTCTGATCAAGGAACTGCAGTGCATGAAGGCTGATACCGCCCCCTTCAGCTGTCTGTGCAGCTCCTTCAATGGATTGAGTTATCTGTGCATTTGAGAATTTCATCCCAAGCTCGCTTCCATCGCCCCTGTTTACCTCCATAAGCTCTATATCAAGCAGTATCTCCGGTTCTGATTTGTCATTAAGCTCTATTATCCTCTGAGCAAGCTGTACCTTTTCAGGTTCATCCCTTACAATAATGGTATTCAGTTCTTCATTTTCTATATATCTGCCCCTGCCTAAAATAGCCTGAAGCAGGGCTTTCATCTTCCTTGCCTCTGCATTGGAAAGATAAAAGACCCTTATGACCTGTTCGGTGTACTGTTTTCTCTTTCTCGGATTATCGGGTATTATAATTATCGACCTGTCATCAATTATGTTCATAAAAAGGGTATTGGAGACCAGCAGGAGATTTATTACCTTGTTAAATGGCATGTCCCGGAATTCGACATCTACCTTTTTGGTGCCGAAAGTCCTGTCAAAATCCTCATCAAAGAATATATTTATCCTTGCAGCTTTTGCCAGTGTCTCAAATACCTTTTTGAGGGGTGTGTCATACAATACAAGGTCAACCGGCATGATTGAATCAATATTTAGCCTTGCCCGTCCTGCTTCAGCAGTATCCTGCATTTCCTTTACCTTTTCAACCTCGGCCTTTATAAGTTCATAGGTTTCAAGGATCTCTTCGCTTTCATTATCAAGCTCGGTAGCTTTCCTGATGCTGTTTACAGCATTCTGGAGGTCTTTTCTTACCAGGAAGTCCTTTGCAAGGCTTAAATGCTTAAATGCATTTTTGGTATTTTTGACCCTTTGCAGTTCTACACTAATTTTCTGATTTGATGGAGATAATACATTTGCGATCTGAAATTCTGTTATCGCAAGCTCAAGCTGTCTGTTGTTCTTATATTCCATTCCCTTTTCATAGTGTTGCATTGCAGCTTTTTCTTTTGCTTTCAGCAGGTATATCCTGTATGTAAGGTTGTTCGGGTCTTTTTCAAGGGCATTGGTGTAATGGACAACTGCAGAATCCCAGTTGTCCATGGACTCTTCTTCCTGCCCCATTTTGAATTCCTTCTGTGCTGCGCAAGCATAGGCAATCAGCATCAGGATACACAATATTAAAGAAATAATTATCCGGTTGTTCTTATTATTGTTTTTCATGGTATTATCCCCTTTCATAAACTGCAATTAAAAATTTATTGGATTAAAGTAGATCTTTTTAGCCGGCCTGGATGAATTGACAACATTTATCTCAACAAAATCCTGGCCTGTACCTGTATTTTTCACATTCAATATTTTAATATCATTTTTTAGGACACCGCCGACACTTCCTGCATATTCATCCTGGCCCTCCTTAAGCACAACCATTGTGCCCCCTGGAGTAGCAAAATATGCAACAAATGAAAAGTTATTTAGCTTCGGGTCAGGCGTATTGACATTCTGCCTTGCTTCTTTTATTTCAGGAAGCTCTTTTGGCGGTTTAACCACCGGTTTTATGTTCTCAATTATAGGTTTAACAGGTTCTTTAATGACCGGTTTCTGATAATAGCTGAACAGGTTCCTGCTGCTTTCGCTTAAAAGAGACTGATCACTTGGGCTGTTAAGATGAAGGAATAATTGATCGGCATCAGATTTATCTGCAGTTCTTGCATTTCTTTTAACAACTGCCTTTTGTTGTGATGTTTTACTTGAATTATCGGGTTTTGCCGCTTTCTGGTAAATCAGGTACCCTGCATAAATTATTATTAAAGCAATCAGTATTTTGTATAGGCTTCCTTTCACTTGCTATACCTCCTTCTCATAGAAATATGCCATCAGGCCGACCTGCATTTCAACTGCTTCTTCAGAAGTTTCATTTATCATTAGTGATTCAGCTGCAATGACATTTTCATTTGTCTCCAGATAGTAGAGAAATTTCTTAAAGTCTTCATAACTGCCTATCATTTTCAGTGTTGTCCTGATCATCAGAATATCATTTTCAAGTTTCTCATAACTGAATACCAGATCCAATATGTTCAGGTTTAATTCATTGTTCCAGCTTTCCAATCTTGAAATAAACCCTTCCAATCCTCCCTCCTTTAAGGGTATTGATGATTCAAGGCTCTCAATTATTCCTGCTGTAGATTCAACTCTTGCTACAATCTTACCCTTGTCTGTCCACTCCTTATCCAGTTTTTCATTTTCTGATAAGAGCCCCATGTTGCTTTCTTTAAGATCAACAGCCCTGTTATAAAGGGGAAAGGTTATGAACAGAAATAGCATTATATTGATTATGACGGAGATTAGAAGAAATACTATAAGCCTTTTATTTTCTTCGATAAATTGCTTAAACATAGTTATTCCACCGGCTGCAGGTATAATACTTCAAAGCTATATTCATAACCACTGTTCTCCCTTAACCTATTCTTTATGCTCATAATGTATACATTATCAAATAAAGGCGATTCTTCAAGCTTTTTCAAAAAGCTGAGAACGGAATCAAAATCCTTTGACATTCCTTCAAGGCGGATATTGATCCTGTCTGCAATAAAATCCTGATTCAGATCGGGGGATATCCTTCTGAGCTTCACGTCATCCGGTATTATAAGTTCAAGCGAGGATAGCAATCTAAGCCACTTAAGGTTCCTTAATACAATTGCATGGGAATAAAAACCGCTCTTTTGTCTAATTTCGCTAATATTGAGTTCTGAAATATATCTGTCAACCTGTCTGACCATTTCTTCGAGTTCCCTGTTCTTTGACTTCTCCTGAATATTTTTGATTGTTTCATTCCTGATTGCTTTATTGTTGTTCACAAATAAAAAAGCATTTATGCCGAAGGGAATTAGGATGAGCATTATTGTCACTGCAATAAGCAGCCTGTTTAAAAACAGGCTTCTATACTTTTTTGTTGAAAAATTTAAACTAAGCTTCATAAAAAAGCTCCTTTATTTAATATAGGATCCCGATAGCAGGAGTGATAATCTGTTTGATATCCTTATATTCACATAAAAACTCAATCTCATCTTTTACATTCAGGCAGGTGAAAATATAATTATCACCAAGCTTTTTCAGCAGGGATTCTTCAACAGCCTGTTTCCTGAAGGTATCCCCGTAAAAATAGATCTGATTTACCACCTTTCCCCTTCTATTCTCCTCATTGTAGAGTATACTGACCCTCAAGGCCTGTATGATTTCTTCAAAAATATCATCCTCGATCAGGATAGGTGATTTCATCAGGCTTGTTGACCTGTAAAATACCGGATAATAGTTTTCAAAGAGCATTATATTTATGCTGTTGGATGTGAAGGTTACAAAATAAAAGTCCCCTTCTCCATAAGCATGCAGCCTGTTATCAAATATATTATATATTGAAAGCGTGGGCAATTCAATCTTTATCAGGTTGATATCCAGCAAACTGAATATTTCAGAGATTTCATTTATTGTTTTCTGATTTGCAATTCCAATAAGAACATAGTCAATATTCTCTTTCTGATTCCTGAAATCCTGGAACCTTATACTGAAGTTTTCAATCTCGGGACCATATATGTTTTTTAGCTTCCATATAAGTACGTCCCTGGCTTCATCCTTATTATTAGGAAAGTTCTCAAAAGGCAGAACCATTACTTTAATAGCCTGTTCAGGTATTACTAATGACATGTTCCGGTTTTTTATCCCCAGCGAATCGATCTGTGATTTTAATGCAGAGGTCACCTGTTCCCTGCTCTTAAAATTGAATCCCTTAAAATTTGGTTCAAATATATAATCCTCAAATCGAGTGAACAGATATTTTTCAAGAAAAAAATTATTCCCTTTGACAAAACCCTGTACAGTAGTGAGATAATCAAAAGAAAGATTCACTGCAGCCAATTTCTTTGAAAAACTGAATATGCCCATAATAATTACCTACTTTCTGCTATATTTCAGAAGATATGAAGGAAACTCTGTCAATCTCTTTTAGTGTTGTAATACCTCTTTTAAGTTTTTCTTCCATTACTTCCCTTAAGAACCTGGTACCGTTATATTTTGCCTGAGCTTTTATGTCAGAGGCAGAAGCCCTTTCCAGTATCAGCTTCCTTATTGTATCATTTACAGTAATGACCTCCAGCACCGCTTCCCTGCCTAAAAACCCTGTGCCATGACAATCAAAGCATCCTCTTCCTTTGTAATGAGTAAATTTATTATATTTTTCAGGTTTATAACCCATTTTTTCAATATATTCTCCTATATTGTCATCAACCACCTTGCATGAGTTGCATATCTTCCTGATCAGCCTCTGCGAGATAATACAGC
Organism: uncultured Candidatus Sumerlaeota bacterium; assembly: GCA_964389675.1. GTDB lineage: Bacteria > CAYMEV01 > CAYMEV01 > CAYMEV01 > CAYMEV01 > CAYMEV01. The sequence continues at coordinate 50,582 of CAYMEV010000005.1, read as the reverse complement.
TTAATGCAGAAACAAAATTATATGATTCTACTTTCATATTGAGGAACCTTCCAATAACATCAACTGCAGTATTTGCATGTACGGTCGTTAGTACCAGATGGCCTGTCAGCGCTGCCTGAACGGCAATCTCAGCTGTTTCCTGGTCTCTTATTTCCCCGACCATTATCTTATCCGGGTCATGCCTCAGTATCGACCTCAGGCCTTTTGCAAAAGTCAGACCCTTCTTTTCTGCTATAGGAACCTGGGTAATACCATTAAGATGGTATTCTACCGGGTCTTCAATTGTGATGATCTTTTCCTCGGATGTTCTGATCTCATTGAGGGCAGCATATAGGGTAGTCGTTTTTCCGCTTCCGGTAGGCCCTGTAACAAGGATCATTCCATGTGGTTCCTTTATATGCCTTTTGATTTTTATGATTTCCTCATTTTCTATTCCGAGTACTTCCAGGGTAAGCTCGGTAAATTCAGTGCTTATCGCTTCCTTGTCAAGAATTCTTATAACGCAGTCTTCCCCGTATATGGATGGAAGCACTGATACCCTGAAATCAATTGCTTTATTCCCAAGTCTTCTCTTAAATCTGCCGTCCTGGGGTATCTTTCTTTCTGCGATATCAAGCTCCGACATTATCTTTATCCTGCTGATTATAGGGTTCATGAACTTTAATCCCAGCATATCAGTAGCCTTTACCAGCACGCCATCTATCCTGTATTTTATCATCATTCCTGTCTCAGTGCTTTCAAAATGTATATCTGATGCCCTTCGCTGAATGGAGTTGAATATAATGCTGTCTACAAGCTTTATTATATCCTTTGAGCTGTCAGAGATCTTTTCTATTGATATTATCTCATCTGTAAGGAGCTCCTGCTCTTCTCCCCTGTTTTTGAATTCCTCCGACATTTTTTCAAGATGCCTCTGAGACCCCTCTGATTTTTTCAGTGTCTGAGATATTGATGTTTTTGTAGTGACAAATATTTTGATCTTCTTATCAAGCAGTGTTTCCAGTTCATCAAACAGAATTATGTCTGTCGGATTTGAAACTGCAATGTGAATGGTATTGCCGCGTAATGCCAGAGGTACAAAGTTATACTTGAACATATAATCAATTGGTATTTCTTCAAATAATTCTTTCTGAAATTCAAATTTTGAAAGGTCTATATAATCTATGTTGAATTGTTCTGAATATATTCTTGCAGTGTCTTCTTCAGAAATTTTTGCCTGCATCAGGAGAAAATCAGCAAGGCTGATGCCAGATTTTCTTGCCTGTTCTTCGTACTGGATCACCTCATCTCTGGAAAACAATTTCTTATCAATAAGAATATCCTGGAATCGCTTGCCTTTAGACCGAACAACCAAATCAAATCTCCTTTTATCTTTTAATCATGACCTGTGATGACAGACTATAAAGCGGAATATATATTGTGAGAAGTATGCCGGCAACTATAAAACCCATGATTACTATAAGCAAAGGTTCTATGATTGATAAGATGCTCGCAACGCTTCTGTCTATCTCACCATCGTAAAAATCTGAAAGAGTAAAGAGCATTTCCTTCAGCTTTCCGGAATTTTCACCAACAGTTATCAGTTCAAGGGAAATATCGGGAAAAACCCCGGTCTTTTCAAGTGCAAATGAAAGAGGATTACCCTCCTTAATTTCTTTTATGACATTTTCAGTAAGCCTGGCTATGTATCTGTTTGAAATTGACATTACTGCTACAGAGAGAGAGTCGATTATCGGGATTCCTCCTGACAGCATAACACCCAGCGTCCTTAATGTCTGGCTGACATTGCTCTTTATTATAAAATCGCTTATGAGCGGTATTTTCAGCTTGAACCGGTCTATCTGCATCCTTCCGTATTCAGAGCTTGAAAAGTATAAATAGCTTAGGATAAGGAACAATACAATCATTATTGTAAAAGCAAAATTATTGACCAGAAATTCTGATACTGAAAGCATTATTTGAGTGTAAATAGGGAGTGATGCGTCCATCTTTTCAAAATAATCAGCGAAATTTGGTATGACAAATATAAGCAATACAACGACAAGGATCAGAGTAAAGCTTATCAGTATAACAGGATATATCATAGCGCTTTTGAGTTTCTCTTTTATCTGGTAGATTATATTCATGTATCTAATAAACCTTTCCAGAACCTCAACCATATTGCCGCTCTGCTCCCCTGCTTTCAGGGAAGGTATAAATATTGCAGGAAGCCTGCTTTCATATTCTTTCCATGCTTCACTTACTGAGTAGCCGCTAACAATCTTTTTCCTGACATTTTCAAGCACCTTTTCAAAATAGGTTCCCTTCTTTCTCTTGAGAATAATATCCAGTCCCTTTTCAAATGTTATGCCCGCCTTAAGAAGGGCAGTAAGTTCCTGGCTGAATATTAAAAGGTCAGCAATTCTAATCTTTTTCGGGAATAGCAGATACTCCAGTGAAGAGATATCGAACCCTTTCGATTCTTTTATATAAAGGATATGCCTGCTTTTTTCCAGAAGCTCCTTCTGTGCGTCAGCTTCACTGTTATATATGCCATCTCCTTCAACTATTTTCCCTTCACCGGTAACATATTTGTATTTATATTTTGGCATTAGCTGAATACCATAAGCTTTTATTTTTCTCCCAACATATTATCCCTTTTGACCTGTTTTGTCAATAATGATTTTATACTTCCGGTATTTTTGTATTAGTTGACAAATTAAAACAGTTATTGTTCAAATATAATGAAGGGGTTTATTTTTTTCTGTATTATTCCTAACTAAATTTGTATAAATATTATAAGTTAATCTGGAAATTGGGTATTAACTATGCTATTATTGTTTTTTGAAGTTAAAAATTCAAAGGAGTATTCTTATGAATCCTGGCAAAGCCTTATTTTTAATAGTGCTTATCATGTCTCTCTGTATTTATGCAACAGCTCAGGATGAGATCCCTGTCTCTGAGTTTGATATCAATGCAAGACAGCTGGAACAGGTTATTAAGAACCAGAAAGAAATAATTGGACAGCTTGAAAAAACAGTTGCTGAACTTAAATCACAGAATAAATCCCTTAATGAGAATCTGAATCTATTATCAAATATACTTATAACATACGTCAATTACCTTCAAAACCTTGAAACGCAAAATACCAGCCTCAATAAAACCCTGCAGAATATGAATGATATACAGGACAGGACATCAAAGGAGCTTAAGAACCTTCGGCTCGAGGTTACAAGGCTTAAAGAAGCTGTAAAGGACCTGACTGTTAAGGTTACTCCACAAAGAAATGAATCCTGATGAAACGGTTTTATGTATAAGCATAGGTAATTCCCGCTCAAAATATGCCATTTTCCTTTCAGATAATGCAATATTCAAGGGCAGTCTCCCGACATCTGATCTTTGTCATCAGCAGATCAGATCAATACTGCGGCATAAAGCCCGCAGGTGTATTTTATGTTCTGTTGTAAAGGGGAAAGACCAAATAGTCCGTGAATCCTTAAACAGTGAGAACATAACCATTGATACTGTAAACCACAGCATGGTAACAAATATAAAAAACAGGTATATCCCTCCTGATAGCATAGGGATCGACCGATTATTGTCCGGTTCCTACTGCTACCAGATTTCAGGGAAATCAGTCCTTCTGTTTGATTTTGGGACTGCCACGACAGCAACATTAATAAACCGTGAGGGGGAACTGATTGGAGGCGCAATTATGCCTGGCATTGAAACGCAGTTATTATCACTATGCAGCCGGACATCATTGCTTCCAAATGTTCAGCCGAAGGGTGTAAAGAGCTTTATAGCAGATAATACAGAAGATGCAATACTTTCAGGAGTAATTTTCAGCAGTGCGAGCTTTGTGATAAATTATATAGAACATTCAAAAAAATGCTGCAAAACCAATAATATAAGAATATTTTTGACCGGGGGCTTGAGCAGTTATATATCCCCTTATCTTATTAAACTCAGCAATAACGGAATTGACTATGATATTGATGAAGATATATCTGTAAAAAGCCTGTATAATCTCTATAAAATGGATCAGATCTGATATTTATGGAGATATTTGAGGCAATTTCGGTTTACTACCTTAATAAAAAAAGAAAAAGTGCTGTATTATCACTGAAAGAAGAAATGTTCTTTGAAAAGCTTATCGGGAAAAACATACCGGTAAGCCTTATAATACAGGCAATTGATAATGCTTATTACAGGTTCGGAAGAAAACTTCACCTCAGGAGTATTGCCAGAGAACTGAAGTCCATATTAAAAGAGAGAGGCCTTGAGTGCCATCTCGATGAGCTCGATTTTTAAAATAAAGCTCCTGTGGCTGTTTTTTCCCTCCCAAAATCATATTCATATCTGAGAAATAGATGCAGTATAACTTCAGTCTTTTAGAAGTCAGTCATGTCCACAAAGTTGAAATCCTCAAGGAGCATTGCAGGTGCTTTCGACCGGACATCAACCAATCTGCTGACACCCAGGTCAATAATCCTGTTAGTTGCTTCTGAGGGTATTTCATTGAATCGAAAATTCTTTACAGGGTGCTTTATCTCAGAATCCTCGAAATACAAGACTCCATCCCTGGTCATTCCTGTTATCTCTCCAATCTTTGTGTCCACATTTCCCAGATACCAGAAATCATTTACTATAAGGCCTTTCTGCGCTTTTTGCATTAGATCTTTCAAACTGGCAGACCTTCCTTCTATTACCAGGTTATAGGGGTAATATGCCGGTTTTCCTAATTTCTCTGCATAAAACCTGTCAAGTGGAAGGTTGAGAAGCACCCCGTTCTTTATCCAGTCAATATCATCTGCTGGAAATGAATTCTGAAAATTTGTAATTCCTCTAAGGTCTTTGTCCTTAATTGTTGAAGACAGGCTGAAAAGACTGCCCATAAACTTTTTACCATGCTTTCCGCTAAAGACAGTTAATCCCTGGTCCGCTGACCTCTGGTCCATAAAATAGGTCATAAATGAAAAGAACTTGGCAACAGCAGCAGGCATCAAAATCACTGTGTATCTACCGGGAGAGAATGCTTCCGGTTTTGCATTAAGAGCATCATACTGCCATTTTAGCTTATCAATAAATTCATCAATGCTGAATTTTTTATAGTCTAGAAATGATATTTCATTTTTTGTCTCAATTTCTTCTTTTTTTATCGAAGCGGATATGGAAAAAAGACTGATTTCATTCTCATCATAGAATCCATTTCCGGTTGATGAAAATAACTCTGATACGTTTTTTCGGGCAATTCCTGATGCTTTAGAGGAAATGCCATCTGAAAAATCCGTGATCCTTTTAATGTTTCTCACCATCTCCTCTGGTGAAAGTTCTGCTGTAGCTGTATGAAAATTTTCAATTTTCGGCAGTTCAATAAAACAGCTGCTTTTAACATATTCAGGATCTTCATGGCTTTGTTTTGCGATACTGCATGCGCTTTTCAGCATATTCTCCAGATTTGTATTATCCCACTGGTTAACTGAAGCTGAGCCTGTTTTTGATCCATATGAAACATCAAGCCTTAAATATACAAGCTCGCCGTCAATGTTCTGCGTGATGGCATTTTGAGCAAATCTGATATCGGTTTTATTAATGCAGTGCATGGTTAATGTAAAATCATCTGCACTGCAGTTATCTTCAACAAATTTCATTATATCTTTAAATTTTTCTCTGTACCTCATTTTGAACCTCCTACAATAATATCTCTGAAGCGTGCAGTAGAAGCTCCATGAGTCATTCTCCCGCTTTGCATGGGCTGGCCCTTTCCGCAGTTTATAACACCGAAGGTTTTAAAATATCTCTCATCACAGATGGCATCAGCTTTATTCCAGAACTCGGGGTTATTTGAGCGATATATTACCTTTTTAAGCATTCTTGCCCTTTTGCCGTTTTTTATTTCATAGAAAAGATCGCCACCGAACTGGAAATTTACCCTGTGCTGATCGATAGACCATGACCCCTGATCTTCAATATATATTCCATCTTCGGTATCAGCAATCAGCTCTTCAGGAGATAATGGCTTTTTTCCGGGGGCAAGATAAAGATTCGGGATGCGGTTAATCGGTATATCACTGTATGATGTAGCACGGCTGCAACCCCTGCTGAATTTTTCCCCTATAAAAGGCGCTGTTTCCCTTGTAGTACCGTATTCATTCAGTATGCCTTCTTTCACGATATACCATTTCTGACCTGGAACACCATCATCATCATAGCCGTTTGTCGCAAGGCCTCCATTTAACGTATTATCAGCAATAATATTGACTATTTCAGAGCCGTACCTGTATAATTTAAGTTTTTCCGGCGTTGCAAATGATATTCCTGCCATATCAGCTTCCCAGCCCAGAACACGGTCCAGTTCAGTTGGATGCCCGACACTCTCATGAATGGTTAAAGAAAGATTAACAGGGTCGATTATAAGGTCTCTTCTTTTTTCTTCCTGTAGTGTTTCAGCATTTACCTTCATTATTGCCTGCTCTGCTATTACCCTGGCCCTGTCAAGAAGGTTAAGGCTCTCAACATATTCATAACCGGCAGCCTTCCCCCCCAGGTTAAATGTCCTTGACTGGCTGTCATGGTCATTTACCGCTATAGCTGAGATTGAGGGATTTACATAATAAATTTCGGATTTTATAACAGAACCCAGTGTAGATGAAAAGATCTTATCACTCCTGTGGCTCAATAGATAGCACCTTGTGGTTCTTATCCCCTTGAAATTCAGCATTGTACGGCTTATTTCGCTAAGCAGATCAGCCTTTTCATTTAGGGGAACGCTAAACGGATCCTTCAGGATATCTGTCCTGTATGAATCAATATATGCTCTTTCATCTGCCAGGGAGATTCCTCTTCCTTTTTTTATCCTTGCAGATAATTTTGCGATATCCGCAGCCTTATTTACAGTTTTTATTATTTCATCATAATCAAATATTCTGCTATGCGCAAAACCCCATGCACCGTCTTTTAAAAATCTGATTCCATAGCCTTCAGAGCAGTCCACTGAAGAATTTTTGATGCTCATGTCCTGCAGGTATATATGTTCCTTTTTATCCATCTGTATTCTTATATCTGCATAATCAGCACCTAACAGCTCGGCATGATTGATTGCCGCTAAGTGTAATTCCATAGCTTTCTCCTTTATATCTAAAAAAAATTTATGCAAATTTCCTTTTTTGAGGCATTAAACAGGTATCATATCTTTAATACTGAAAAGCACAAAGTCATGTTTGATTTTTTTTATTTCTGGATTTTTAAACTTCTTGAAGATTTTGAAAAAATGATTTATAAAGATTATCATGAAAAAAGCAAACAAGAAAGGCAATATATCATGTCTAAAATGCTTCGATACAGGGTATATCACATATATTGAGGACGGAGTTTCCTACTCAAAACCATGTGAATGCCTTAAAGCAAAGATAAGGAAATACCACAACAATTCCATGAATATTCCAAAATCTTTGCTGGATAAGGATTTCAGCAACTTTATAATAAATAATAAGAGCCAGGAAAAGGCTGTATCATATCTGAAAAACTATATTGAGAAATACCCCGGTCTTGATTATGGCCTTTTACTTATGGGGCCGTCAGGTGTAGGCAAAACACACCTTGCTGTCAGCCTTCTGAAGGCTATAGGGCAGAAATCAGAGGAAGCAATGCTTTTTGTGGATGCGTCCTCTCTGCTTAACAGCATAAAACAGAACATCAATGACAGATTTTCTGATGAGGCTTCCACTCCAGATATTATAAGGGATGTAAGCAGGGTACCTGTTCTCCTGCTTGATGATCTTGGATCGCAGAAGGTAAGCATGTGGACCCAGGATATAATTAAAATTATTATAAATTTCCGATATAATAACAATCTTATTACATTTATCACTACGCCCTATGAGGACAAACCGGGGAGCCTGGAAAAAGAGAGGTTTGAACAGAGGATCGGCGAGATAAACCGTTCCAGGCTTTATGAAATGTGCAAAACGATCATAATCGAGGGTGAAGATTTCAGGAAAATGATGATAAATCCAAGATTAATATAATGCGTAAAGGAGCAGCAATTGAAAAAGAGCGATGAATATGTTCTTGTCTTAGATTTCGGAGGGCAGTATACTCAGCTGATCGCCCGTAAGGTCAGGGAACTTGGAGTCTTTTCAGAAATTGCATCATTTCACGAGATAGAAGACATACTGGAATCTAAACCTCCCAAAGGCATTATTCTCTCAGGAGGGCCAAACAGCATATATTCAGAAAATTCGCCAAAGATTCCCAAAACTGCCTTCAGGCCAGACATCCCTGTTTTAGGAATATGTTATGGAATGCAGCTGATTTCTTATCTTTTTGAGGGCAGCATAAAAAAATCAGATATAAGTGAATATGGTAAAAAACTTGTAAAATTTCAGAGTTCAGAATTATTCAGGGGCCTGCCGGAGGAGTCCATTTGCTGGATGAGCCATCAGGACAGGCTGAGTAAAGCCCCTGACGGTTACAGGGTAATTGCAAGTACTCCTACATGCAATATTGCAGCAATACAGAAAGGTAATATATATGGCGTCCAGTTCCATCCTGAGGTAACACATACAGAACATGGGAAAGGTATGCTGGTTAATTTTCTGAAGAACATTTGCAGGCTGAAAATGGACTACAGCCCTCAGAATTTCATATCATGTTCAATTGAGGAAATAAGAGAAAAGGTTGGTAATTCAGGGGTTGTCCTGGGATTATCAGGTGGAGTGGACAGCTCAGTTGCAGCTGTGCTTCTTTATAAAGCAATCGGAAGCAGGCTCTATCCCATATTTGTAAATAATGGCCTCTTAAGGTACAGGGAAGATGAACTTGTTCAAAGCGTTTTCAGGGGGAAAATGGGTATGAACCTGATATATGCAGATGCTTCAGAGATATTTTTGGGAAAGCTGAGATCAGTTGTAGACCCGAACCAGAAAAGGAAAATAATTGGAAGTACTTTCATAGATGTTTTTCAGAATGAGGCCAGAAAGCTTGATAATATTGAATATCTTGCTCAAGGCACGCTTTACCCGGATGTTATAGAGAGCATCTCCGTAAAGGGGCCGTCTTCAGTGATAAAACTGCACCACAATGTCGGCGGTTTGCCTGAAAAAATGGATCTAAAGATAATCGAGCCTCTTCGTATGCTCTTTAAGGATGAAGTAAGGCAGATAGGAAAGGAACTTGGATTGCCTGATGAAATCCTTGAAAGGCAGCCATTTCCCGGCCCGGGGCTTGCAGTAAGGATACTTGGGGATATTACGAAAGAAAAGATAATAAAACTCCAGAAAGCTGACAGGATAGTGATCCAGGAAATAAAAAAAGCAGGTCTTTATAATAAAATATGGCAGTCTTTTGCAATCCTGCTACCTCTTAAAACTGTCGGGGTCATGGGTGATGCGGGGACATATCAGAGCGTGATTGCTGTGCGGGCGGTATCCAGCGAAGACGCTATGACTGCAGACTGGGTCAAGCTCCCGCCGGAAATACTGGAGAATATCTCAAACAGGATCACTGGCGAAGTAGATGGTGTTAACCGGGTGGTATATGATATAACATCAAAGCCCCCCAGTACCATAGAATGGGAATAAAGAATATGGGAGATACAAAAAAACAGCCTTTTGTCCATCTTCATAACCATACAGAATACAGCCTGCTGGACGGGGCTATAAGAGTAAGTGAGCTGATAGACAAGACTATCGAATATAAGATGGATGCTGTTGCAATAACTGATCATGGAAACATGTTTGGCTGCTTCCAGTTTTATGAAACCGCAAAAATGAAAAATATAAAGCCCATAATAGGGTGTGAGGCCTACATTACAAATTCTGACAATCCAAAGCAGGATAAAAATAAAGATGATAATTATCATATTGTACTGCTTGCCAGAGACAAGGAAGGATATCGCAACCTGATAGACCTTATTACAAACAGCTACCTGGAAGGATTCTATAATAGGCCCCTGATAAGAAAATCCTACCTGAGCGGAAGGACAAAAGGGCTCATTGCCCTCTCCGCATGCCTTAAGGGAGAGATATCCTCAAGTATAATGAAAAACCGGGATGACGGGTTTATAAAGGAACTTGCTGATTATTACAGGTCTCAATTCGCAAATGGGGATTTCTATCTGGAGCTTCAGGACAATGGCCTGAAAGAACAGGATCATGTAAATCAAAAACTTGTTAAGCTCAGCCATCAAACGGGTATACCTCTGGTTGCCACAAATGATGTGCATTTCCTTCACAAAGAGGACTGGAATTTTCACAATGCTCTTCTCTGTATTGGGACTGCAAAAAATATCAGAAGCAAAGACAGGATAATATTCCCTGATACTCTCTATTTTAAGTCTCCGTCAGAGATGTGGGATTCCTTCGGGGATGTTCCTGAAGCTCTAATGAATACCCTTGAGATTGCTGAAAAGTGCAGTTTTGATTTCGAAACAGGAAATTATCATCTCCCTGTATTCCCGATCCCGGAAGGCTATAATGCCAATTCGTATCTGGAGCATATAGCAAATGAGGGATTTAAAAGAAAGATAGAGTCACAGGAAGCATTTAATGAGAAATATCCATTATCAGTATACCGGGAAAGGCTGAATTATGAACTGAGTGTCATTTCCAAGCTTGATTTCTCCGGTTATATGCTGATTGTCTGGGATATCATTGATTTCTGCAGAAAGAACAATATTGGTGTTGGCCCGGGAAGAGGCTCAGCGGTCGGTAGCCTTCTATGCTATTGTCTGGACATTACTGAAGTTGATCCGATTCCTTTTGAGCTGCTTTTCGAAAGGTTCCTTAACCCGGACAGGATAAGCATGCCTGACATTGACATCGATATCTGTCAGGACAAACGTATAAATGTAATCAATTACCTGTCAGATAAGTATGGTACTGAAAATGTTGCCCAGATAATTACATTCAGCAAGCTTACATCAAAGGCAGCTATAAAGGATGTTGCAAGGGTATATGAATTGCCTTTTGACAAGGCCAATGAACTTACAAAGATGTTCCCGCCTGAAGCTTCTGATATAAGAAGTGCTTTATCTATCTCAACTGAATTCAAAAATAAAGTGGAACAGGACCCGACAATTAAAAATATCATCGATATATCCCAGAAAGTCGAAGGGCTGACAAGGCATGTATCAGTACATGCAGCCGGCATTGTCATTGCTGATAAGCCCGTAAGCGGATATCTTCCTCTTTATACTAATCAGAAAACCCCGATATGTACTCAGTTTGAATACAGGCAGCTGGAAAAGCTTGGTCTGCTGAAAATGGACCTTCTTGGATTAAAGAATATTACCCTTATTGACAAAATAGTCGATGCTATAGAGGATAAGCTGGGTGAAAAGATTGACATCAAAAGCATTCCGCTGGATGATAAAAGAACCTTTGAGCTTATTTCCTCAGGAAACACATGCGGAGTGTTTCAGATCGAGGGTGACGGGATGCAGACACTCCTGACTCAGGCAAAGCCAGATAAATTTATTGATATAATGCCTCTATTAGCTCTTTACCGCCCTGGACCTCTTGGCCAGAAGATGAATGATGTCTATATCAGCGGCAGGAGGGGAAATTCAAAAATATCATATGATATAAGCGAGCTGGAGGATATTCTTTCTGAAACCTATGGTGTAATACTCTATCAGGAACAGGTAATGAAAATTGCAAATGTGATCGGAGGATTTACGCTTTCCGAAGCTGATATGCTTAGAAAGGCAATGGGGAAAAAACAGCAGCACATAATGAATGAAATGAAACCAAAATTTATCAGCAATGCCATAGAAAAAGGGTACCCTAAAAAGGCTGTCGAAGACCTCTTTCTGAAAATGGAAAGATTCGCAGAATATGGTTTCAATAAATCTCATTCTGCAGGGTATTCCTTCATTACATACCGGATTGCCTATCTAAAAGCCAATTACCCCGCATTCTTTTTTGCGGCATCAATGTCCCTGGACTCCAATGATAAAACAAGAATACTGAAATATATTAATGACTGCAAGGCATTCAATATAGATATTGTACCGCCTGATATAAATATATCCGAAGAAGATTTCACCGTAGATAGCAATAAGATAATATTTGGATTAAGGGCTATTTCAAATGTAGGGAAAAACGCAATATCAGCTATTCTTATGGCTCGAAAGGAAACAGGCGGTTTTAAAAACCTTGGGCATTTCTGTGCCAATGTCAATCTATCAAAGGTGAACAAGAGGGTTATTGAAAGCCTGATAAAGTCAGGAGCATTTGATAATATTTCAGCATACAGCAGGAATGAGATGCTGAACATGCTTGATAAAATCCTGAAAAAAAGGCAGGATAAGCCGTCATATAACCAGAGGACACTGCTTCAGGCAGCTGGAAAGGATAAAGATATAGAGTATATGGCAGGCCAGAAGCCTGATGATGAAGTCCAGCCTGAAACCCATATGGAAAAACTGAAATATGAGTATGAATCTCTTTCCTATTTTATTTCAGGCCATCCAATTTCCTATTATGAAAAGATACTCAGCCGAATGGGCATAATACATATTGACCGGATATTGTCAGAGGAATACAAAAGTGATAATTTCCGTATTGCAGGCGTTATAAACAGTATTGAAGTTAAAAAAACCAAGAAGAATAAGAAATTTGCAAGGATAACGTTTGAGGACATTTCAGGCATCTGCCAGGTCATTGTATTTCCTGATATCTATGAGGGGAAGCAGGATATTCTCAAGCCCGTCCAGCCTCTTATCATTACAGGCTCAAAGGAAAACCAGGAGCAGTCCTGCACGATCATAGCCAGGGATATCTGCCTTCTTGACACATACATTAAAAACAGGATAGAATTTATTGACCTCATGATCGACTATGATCAGATCAATGCCGATATATGCCAAAAGATGGAACAGATTATATCCAGGTTTCCAGGGGATACCCCTTTAAGGTTTATAATCATCCGGAATGACAGGAAGATCACAGTAAGGCCTCATCCAAGCTATAAGGTAAAATATGACCAGGATCTGTTTGATGGTATTTCGATGCTCCTGAAACATGGAGACAGGGAAGCATTCATTTTCAGAATGAATTAGATGATCCGGTTAAAAGTCAGTCAAGATGGCAGGCAGAGTTAATCCTGAGGATGGTATATTTATTATGCCTGTCATATAATAATGTGCTTATACTGCAATTATCAAGGTTTATTTTCCAGTATGCCCCGGGTGTAAGATCAAGGCATGCAAGAAGAAGCATTCTTAATGTGACATAATGAGACACTATAGCAAAATCGGAACTTATATCCCGGGTTATTTCATCAAGCCTTTTGAATGACCTTCTTCTCAGTGCCCAGAGACTGTCTCCGGCTGATGATATAAACTCTTCAGGATGATATTCATATATATGGTAATGTTCAGGAAATTCAATCCTTATCTCCTTTCTCAGCATGCCCTGCCAATCGCCGAAGTCCAGATCATTGAAAGCTTCTTCCCTGACTGGAGTAAGCCCGCATTTCCTGCCTATTTCAAGGGAGGTATTATATGCTCTCTGAAGAGGGCTGGTAAAAATATGCCTGATTTCCCTGTCGGTAAAGAAATCGGCTGTTCTTTTGGCCTGGCTGATCCCGGTATCACTGAGCGGCTCATCCAATCTGCCGCGCATCCTGTCCTCCTTATTAAATCTTGTTTCCCCATGTCTTACAAGATATATTCTCTGACCCATGTGCTCCTCCGTATAACAACTGTTCTTAAAACCCCTGGTCCAGCTTCATTTCTTCCATAGCGTTTCTTTTTCTTTCATAGTTCTGCCGAGATATCGGGATGGTATCGACTGCCTGGCAAACTCAAAGCATTCAAGGGCTTTCCTTTGTATATCAGGCAGGCCTGTCTGATCAACATATCTGGAAAAATCAGCCAGAATGCAATAGTCTTGCCAGTTCCCGATATACTCATTCTGAAGAAATTCAAAAAACCTGATTATGCCTGTTTTCAATCTTTTCAGATTATTGTAGAATAAATTATAATATAAATCTGATTTGTAAAAAATATATAGATCATCTAATAAACCAGAATTATTTGAGGTTTTCCTTATATAATCATAAGAGCCTAAAAAATCCTTTTCACTGTTTATACGGTAAAAATAGTATAAAAACAGGAATGCTTCCTCAGTTCTTTCATAGGTTTTCAGCTGTTCTATGCACTTTTTTAAAGGTTCAAGCCGGTTCTGCCTGAAGTATATCAAGCCCTCCCTGCATATTATATGCCTGATAAAATAATTATTTACTGATTCCGCGGATATCTTTTTTGATTCTCTGACAATGATAAATGCTTCTTTATAGGCTGATAAGTCCAGCAGGATGTCAATATAGACCATATTAAGCTCAAGCATCGAAGACATCCTGTTATTGCTCCTGGCAAGAGATATTCCATCCTGCAGATAATTAAGGGCAACATCATATTTTAACAGCATTTTATAGGTTATTCCAAGTATCTTATAATTATTGATCAGGTTAATGCCCCCGACTATCTTATTTATCTCAAATGCATTCACTGCATATGAAAGTGCAAGATGCCTGTCGTTCTTATAAGATATTATCACCTCGCTCAAATTATTAAGGGTGAATCCTATAAGCCTGTAATTCCTGAGTTTATTAAATTTTTTATATGCAAGTTCAAGGTACCTGATCGCCTCATCATAATTATTAAGATTAAGGTAACCGATAGCAATATTATGTTCAGATATTGCGATCTGGTTGATTATCCCTGTTTTATAAGCGTGATTTAGTGCTAGCTCCTTATAATACTGGCTTTGTTTATAATCCCTCATATTATTATAAAGCTCCCCTATCATCCCGTAATAATTAGACAAAAGGTGATTGTCGCCTGAATCTTTAATATCTTCAAATATTAGAGTACATAGTTTCAGGGCTTCTTCATGCTTGTTCTGGTTTAGATAAAAGAATACCCTGTTCCAGTTAATTTTATGAAGCAAACGGGTTACATCCCTGTCCTCGGATACGATGTTGTCAGCATATTTTATCAGTTCTTCAATCATGGAATTATTATAATCAATATTATAGATATCAAGGAGAGAGTTTAGGACACTGACATATGTAAGAGGGTTCTTCACAGCAATTTCATCATTCAGGTACGTTTTTCTTATCTTTTCTATCTCATCTTTCTCATTTAAAAAATACAGGGTATTGATTTTTTTCTGAAGCAGGCTGTTGATATATGCCCTGTCATTTATTTTATCCTGTATTTCAATTGCTATATTAATGAAAAACAGGAGAGTGTCTGATGATGCATTTTCCCTTGATATTTGCTCTATTGCCTTTTTTATGCAGGAGGCCAGAAGCATTTTATCCCCGTTGCTGTAATACAGATGAAAACTCAGGAGGCAGTAGTCATTTTTATAGAATCTGGAATAGTAGGCGTATAAATAGCCGTGTATCAATGTCTTTTCTTCCCTGGTCAGCTGTTCAAGTGCAGTTTCATGGAGTGTGGGGTCCATTATGCTGATAACCCTGTATCCATTCTCTACAGAGTTTTTTAGGATGTTTATCTGCTTAAGAAAGAATATGAAATCAATATGCTCTTCAAACATATTTTGAAGCATAAGGATACCATTGATATCTTCCTCCGTGATAGATTTGTAGCTTAAGACAAAGAGGCCAAGGATTAGCCTCTGCTCTTTATTAAATGTTTCAATGATCTGTATATACTCCTCATTAAAGCTTCTCGGCTGTCTATCAATGAAATTCCCGGCTTCATTTCTTATGGAATATATACCATTGGTATACTGTATCATTTTATTGAGAAAAAGGGACTGAAGAAGTCTTTCAATCTTAAGTGGGTTTCCTCCTGTAGCCTGATAGATTTTTTGAAGAAAATTAGAGTATACAGGTATTTTGCCCAGTATATTTGATATCATCTTCTGTGTATTATTCAGGTCAAAATTGCATATCTCAATATATTTGAAGGGCATATTAATACTGTTGAGGGTTATTTTTTCACTGCTGTTCAAAATAATATATACACTGTTTTGAACAGAAAGCCTCTCAATAGCCTCTAAGAGAATTGACACAAAAGATCTGGAGAATTCATCAATCTTGTCATAGTCTTCTATGATTATTATCATTGGAATTTTGTTGGAAAGGATCCTTGTGATAAGATCAACAGAAGAAAAGAGTATATCGTTTTCTGCCTCTAATATTGGCTGTTCATCCCCGGATTCATTCATGTATTTCGTGTTACTGCCGTAAATATTGAGCAATTTTTTGAGATCAGAAATATCTATTCCAATATTCTTAGCATATATGATTATATAGGGGATGAGCATTCTTACAACGGAAAGACTGCTTTTTAAGGCTGGAATATACCTTGCGCTGAAAAATTCTATGCCCTTATACTTGGCATAGACCTTAAGCTGCCTTAGCAGCCTGCGCTTGCCTGTCCCCTCATTTCCATATATATTTACAAAAGGAACAGTATTCTTATTCTTAAGCAGATTTTTAATGCTTCCGCATAACAGATAGAACTCGCTTTCCCTGTCCACAAAAGGTGAAAATACCGCAGGATTTGAAAATCCGGGCTGGTAACTCCTGCTGAATAATTCACATACCTCTGATAACATTGAATCTGCATCTGAGTAACGTACTGAAAGGTTTGGATGTATTGCTTTTTTAATGATATATATAAAGTCTTCAGGTATTTCAAAAATGGGTCTATCAAAAACGGGGGTTGAGTTTGCGACAATATCAAGGTATTTGCTGAGTGTCTTGGCATTGTAAGGATATCTTCCGTATAATGAACTGAATAATGTAACACCCAATGCATATACATCAGATTTTTTTGAATACCCCCTGCCCTGGAATATTTCAGGAGCTATATATCTTATACTGCCTTCAATCTTTGTCGTTTTATCTGTCTCAATTTTCTTTACCAGCCCAAAATCAATGATCTTTAATGTGTTTGGGTCCCCGCTTTTAATTATAAAGTGTGCAGGCTTAAGGTCTCCATGTATTATGTTATTCCTGTGAAGATAAGCAAGGCCGTTCAAGCTGTTGTATACCACATCTGCAAGGCTGCTGAAATCCCTTCCTTGAATCCATTCATCCAGGGGTAAGCCTTCAACAAGCTCGGTTACCAGGAATACTTCTTCCCTGTCAATGTCCTTTCCAATATCAAATACCTTAAGCAAATTAGGATGGGAAAGGCTGTACAATGTATAAAATTCATCCAGCAGTGCTTTTTCCAGGTCTTTCTTTCTTGCAGGGTCTTTAATTGTTTTAACTGCAATTATCTGATTTTCCAGCAGAGTATCCTGGGCTTTAAATACCTTCCCCATCCCACCCTCTGATATTAGCTCCAAAATCCGGTAACGGTTGGCTAAAAACCTGTTTTCCACAGTATCCCCTTTTTATAAAAGCTATTATATAGTTTATAAAAAAAAGGATTATGGTCTATAAATAATAGCTTTTTTTATTTGCTAATTATTATTCTTCAATTTATCTTGTATAAAATTTCTATTTGGGTTTTAGGTTTATGAAATTTCTGCTGATATTTCCTCCTAAGTGCTTCAGCACAAAAGAACCGCTTCCTCCACTGGGGCTTTTATATGTTGCAGCTTCTCTGAGAGATGAAGGTGCTGAGGTGGTTGTTATAGACTCTGCACTGGAGAAATACAATTATAAAGATATCAGGAGGATTATTGAAAAGAGTAATCCGGATATTGTGGGAACAACCTCTTTCACTGAATTCAGATTTGAATCCTTCAGGCTTCTTTCCCTGGCAAAAGAGGTATCAGAAAAAATAATCACAATTATAGGGGGCCCTCACGTTTCTCTCACGCCAGATGATACCATGAATAATCAGAAGGATATTGACATACTTGTAAGAGGAGAAGCAGAGATTACCATAAAGGAAATTTTTAAAGCCCTCAAAAATAAGCAGCCTCTATCGGCCATAGAAGGGATAAGCTACAGGCATGGCGGGTCAGTGATACATAATGATCCGCGCCCTATGATAGAAGATATAGACAGCATTTCTTTTCCCGCAAGGGAGCTCCTTCCCATGGAAAGGTATAAATTCCGCCTTAAAGTCCCGGGAAAGGGCATGCTTGAAACCTATCACATTATGACAAGCCGGGGATGCCCTTTTGCATGTTCATTCTGTGCTACCAGCAGGCTTGCAGGAAGGAAATGGAGAGCTCGAAGCCCGGAGAATATCCTGAAAGAAGTAAAGCTTCTGATCGAAAAATACAAGGCGGAAGCTATCTGGTTCTATGATGACACTTTCAATATGAATAAAGACAGGCTTATTAGGCTTTGTGAACTTATTGAAAAAAACAGACTGCATTTTAATTTTACATGTTCTCTAAGGTTAGATCTGGCTGACAGAGAACTCCTTACCAGGCTTAAAGAAGCTGGATGTTTCAGCGTTTTTTACGGTATTGAATCTATCTCGGACAAGATAATTTCTGCCGGTCTTGGCAAGAAACTCAATTTCGATATGCTGGAAAAAAACAGCAGGATACTGGACGAACTTGGAATAATAAAGATGCCCTCCTATATAATAGGTTTTCCTGAAGAAACATATGATGAAGCAAAAGCAACCATCGATTTTATGAAGAAGCATGGTGGCAGGCCTGCGCTTAGCTTTATGAGAATATACCCTGGAACAGAAATTGAAAAGGTCGCAAAAGATCTGAAGATCCTGCCTGCTGACTACAGATGGGGAGATCCCCTGGAAAAAAGGGGTTTTTCACTGAATGCAGCTCATGGAAGCACTCCGATATTTTTGCATAAAATGAGCTTCAAGGAGCTTTCTGACCTTTCCCTCGAGTGGGCAGATTATGCCGGCATTCCCCTTTATAAAAGGATACCAAAGACAATCAGAAGCATAAGAAGTCTTAAAGATGCCTGGTCTGTCTTTATCCTCGGCAAAAATTATATTATGAGAAAATTGGGAAGGGTATTAGGAAGAAAATGAAAAACACTGCCTGCAGGATAAAAACTATGGGAAAAGCATATATTCATTATATAAAGAAAAGCATATCTCTTCCCTACCAGCCATTCAAAATGTGGATAGAGGCAACAAATCACTGTAACCTTGCATGCAGTATGTGTCCAAATTCACAGAAGCCTGAAGGCTATGACCAGGGATTTATGGATATTGGCCTCTACAGGGAGATAATCAGACAGATAAAGGGAAAAGTTGCTCATATAAACCTGCATCACAGGGGTGAAAGCCTTCTTCACAAAAGCCTCCCGGAAATGATATTGATTGCCAGGAATGCAGGAATAAAAACATCGATACATACAAATGCAACCCTTCTTACTAAAGAGCTGTCAAAGGAGATTATAGTTTCAGGCCTGGATTTTCTTTCTTTTTCTTTTGACGGTTATGACAAAGAGTCCTATGAAAGCAGAAGGATCAATGCTGTCTTTGAAAAAACGACTGATAATATCAGGAATTTTTTATCCCTTAAAAGGAACCTTAATGTAAAAAGCCCGTTTACCGTTCTGGAGTTTATTGATTTTGGCTATACAAAGGAGGAAATCCAGGCTGTTATTGATTTTTCAAAGACTCTTGACTGCAGAGAACTTGACCAGATTCTTATCAAGAAAGAGCATAACTGGGCAGGAAGCCATGATATGGACAGTTCAGGAACAGAGGCATCATATTCTGTCTGCACTTTTCCCTATTATGCATTGGTGATATTCTTTAATGGAACAGTTGTACCTTGTCCCCAGGATTTTTTTGGCGATCTTGATATGGGAAACGTTAGAGATACTTGCCTGTCTGATATATGGAACAATGAAAAAATGAAATCTTTGAGGGAAAATTTCAGGAATAAAACAATAAATAATATTTCTCCCTGCAGCAGATGCGATCTTATACATCAAAAGACAATACTAAAAATCCCAAAATCCAATATATCCGGTTTTCTAAAGGAAAATCTGCTCGGATTCAGCAGAATCTCAGGAAATAAAAAAATTAAGTTCAAATAAGCCTTAACTTCATTCAATTTTAAGTGTATAGTTATAATACTGGCGCTTTCTCTTTTGAAAAATATGCCTTTACAGGGGTAGAATAATGAAAAGATACAGTATTTTCTTCTTAATTGCTCTGGTTATTGTATTTCTAAATCTGTCTTTTATATCCTGTACCTCCTCAAAACCCGTAATTAAAGCCGGCAAAAGCATCTATTCCGAATTAAGCCCCTTCGAATTCAAGGATTTTCTTATAAACAAAGCATCTCAGGGAGAAAAACCTGTACTGAATGCTGGAAGAGGCAACCCTAATTTCATAAATACGGTTCCAAGGCTTGCCTTCAGCATGTTACAGGATTTTGCCGTCAATATCTCCTGCGCATCAGAGCTCAACGGTGATCTTGCATTTCCTGCTGAAAACAAGCAAGGGTTAGCTGACAGGTTTATAAATTATCTGGAAAATCATCCGGATACCAGGACAGCTTGTTTCTTAAAGGAATGCATTGATTACTCACGGGATAAACTCGGAATTGACCCCGATGATTTTATCTCCGATATGGCCGATGCAGTCCTTGGCGATCATTATCCTACTCCTCCCAGAATACTTGAAACACCTGAAGCTATAGTACTGGCTTACCTGAAAAAGATTCATTCCATAAATGGCGATGATCAGGCCTTTGACCTTTTTGCAACTGAAGGTGCTACAGCGGCGATGATCTATGTTTTTAATTCATTGAAAGAAAATTTTCTTCTGATCCCGGGTGATGCCATTGCTATAATCACCCCCATTTTTTCCCCTTATCTTGAAATACCCATATTAAATGATTACCGGCTCAATCCAATTTATATTGAAGGTTCTGAGAAAACTGGATGGAATATCTCAGACAGCGAGCTTAATAAGCTTAAAGATCCCGGGATTAAAGCACTTTTTATGGTAAATCCGATGAATCCAGGCTCTGTAAGCATGAGCCGTGAAAGTATTGAAAAGATCGCTGCTCTCGTCAAAAATGAAAGAAAAAACCTGATCATCCTTACCGATACAGTATATTGCCGTTTTACAGATGAATTTCATGACCTTATTCAGCTGATCCCGGAAAACTGCATAGGCGTCTTTTCTTTTTCTAAATATTTCGGGGTTACAGGATGGAGGCTTGGTGTAATTTTCATTAACAGGGAGAATATTTTTGATAAAATGCTGTCTGGCCTTGGCAGGGAACAAAAAAAGCTCTTAAACATGCGTTATCTGATAGATTCAACGGATCCCGGATCCCTGCCATTTATAGAACGCCTTCTAATGGACAGCAGATCGGTAGCGCTTGCTCATACTGGAGGCCTTTCTACACCACAGCAATGCATTATGGCTCTTTTTTCCCTGTACGACCTGATGGATGATCAGAACAATTATAAAAAGGCGATACAGGCCATCCTTTACAGGCGAATGGAAAATCTCTATAAACCGTTAGGAATCGAATTTCAAAAAGGAGCTGATAAAACTTTCTACTATCAGATGATTGATATCGGAATTCTGTCAGAACATCTCCATGGCAAAGAATTTACGCAGTATCTGACTGAAAATTTTACAGTTTTTGATTTTCTTCTTGAACTTGCATCAGGATACCAGACCGTGCTGCTTCCTGGTTCCGGGTTTGCAGGCCCGCAATGGTCTGTAAGAGTTTCAATGGCAAATCTGTATGAAGATGACTATCAAAAAATAGGAGAAAATCTCGTTTCACTCATTAAAGAGTATCATCAAAAGTGGGCCAGTTCTGGATCAGAAGGAAGCAAGTGAACTTAAATTGCCTGATGCTGCGATAAGCTCCCATGAGTCACTGACCTTTTTATAAAGATAAATATTCCCGTTGGGGCTTGCCTGGGCAATAATATCATCGTAATATCCTCCTGTGAACCTGCCTGAAACTATCCAGTCAAACGGGGCTGTAACAAAAGTGAACCATGATCCGGAATCAATGCAGTAATAATATGTCCTGTCCCCATAGGCTATGAATATCTCTTCTCCAGGGGAACCTGCAATATCTGCAGATCCCATATTATGGCCGTCCATGGGTATTGCCGAAGTAATTCTGTTCCATGCTACAGATTTCAGGACCGGGAATATGCCTGGACTATCAAAACAGCACTGCAGGGTTTTTCCAGATGCATGGCAATCAGCCACAGTTCTATTAAAATCTGACTTACTGCCTGCATAGCTGCCAAGATATATTCCGGCTGATTCAAATGCACAGACCAGGTCCTTAAAGCCGTCACCGGTGATATCAGCAGCATGCATCTGGACCGGGGCTGCCATTTCAATCCTTGCAATGCTGTTATATTCAAGATCATAAAGGAACAGCCCATTATAGCCTTCCGCAGTAAAAATCAGTTCATCTCTTCCCTCAGTGTCTTTATCAAAATTCACAGCGATCAGATTACCAGCAGTTATATAGGTTAATCGGATCCACTGGCCGTCAGTTTCCCTCTTATATATTCCATAATTATCAAAAGATGCAATGAGACAGCTGGAGGTTCCTCCAGCCATAGCAAGTGCAATCCCCCGGCATGGTACCGAGCTTCCCATTATGTTCACCCACAGGTTTTCTGTAAGGCTGTAATACCAGAGGCCATATTCATCAAAAATACTTATGATCTCAGGCCCTGGAATGGTGTCGATATCACCTGCAATAAGCCTTGATGCAGATAAACTGCTTATATTCTGCCAGTCAGAGCCTTTATAACCATGACCGTATTGCCTGGCTGGAGCATAAGACCATATATAGGTACCTTTATGCAGAGGGTTGGCAAGGCTCATTACGGCCATACCCATAGAATTTTCCTCTATAAAAGATGCAGTCAGTATTATATCACGCCCGGGCATGGTGAAAAAGGTAGAAGCGGAAGATTGATCATCAAGAAGAAGTACATCATCAGGTTCTCCTGTCCAGGAGAAGAATTCATAACCCGGATTAATTGCCTCTATTCCAATGATATCCCCTTGCATATAGCTGCCGGCACCGTAAAGCAGTACATCATTATTCTGAGGGTATGAGTAAAGCGTCAGGCTATAATATGTTTCATCTTCTGTAACTGCATAACTTGTCAGGCCGTCAGAATAAAGATTATCTGCATTATATGACCAGATTTTATAGTAATATATACTGCCGGCTTCCAGTCCGGCATGAACAAAGCTTGCAGCTGAACCCCTGAAAATGACGGTCCCTCCCTGGTCTATAATCTCACCGACACTGTATCCACCCTCAGGAATACCAAAAATATCAACTGTATTATATGCTATCATCACATTATCGCCTGAACTATTTTCATTCCATGTCAGGCCAATACTGTCCGGCCCTGCAGAGCTGGCTGAAAAATCAGAAGGGTTATCTATAGTCTGTGATACATATGCTGCCGGGCTTTCATTTCCAGTGCGATCCAGAGAAGCAGCTGCATAGAAACAGGTTGATGAAGTCTGATGAAAATATGAAAGGTCAGGTTCTTCGGAGATCCCTGTAATATACAGGATATTGCCTGCATTATCAGTATCTATCTCCTCTGTTAAGGAGCAGTATAAAATATACCTGCTGGGATATTCACCATCTGATGCAGCCTGCGGTTTCCCCCAGCTGATAATATTGCCATCTCCTGACGGAGTAATGGTCAAATTAAGAGGTTTCCGGGGCGGTATTGCATCTATCCATTCCATTGCAGGTACCAGTGCCGGGGATAGATAAAGCTCATTTTTAAGGGGGTCATTAACCACTGTATAATCTGTTACACTGCTGGAGCTGAAAAAAATAGTCCCCTGGCACAGGCTGTTATCACGGCTATCCAGTATCTGTTGCCTGAGGGTCTCTGCCGTTAATTGTCCGCTTGCCACTCTGTATGCTGCCAAGCCGGGATAAAAATGCCTGTTGTTATTGCCGGCCTGTAATGCCCACCAGGGCATTAAAAGTGCATAATCAGTGCTTCCTCCATATCCCCAGTAGAGCTGAGGCGAGATGTAATCGACATAATTTCCTGAAAGCCAGGCAAGAGCATCGCAAAAAATATCATCGTATGCACTAAGGCCAGCAATTCCGGGTGGAGTGCCTGATTTCCAGATACCAAACGGGCTTACACCGAATTTTACCCTCTGGTCAATTGTTTTAATGGAATTATATACCGTTTCTATAAGTGTATTTACGTTATATCGGCGCCAGTCTTCCAGCGACATGCCATTTCCGTAAAGGCCATATGCTTCTGAATCATCAAAGCTGTATCCGCTTTCAGGATAAGGGTAAAAGTAATCATCAAAGTGTATGCCATCGACATTGTATCCTGTCACTATATCCATTATTACATTTTCAACATGCGCCCTGACTTCTGGAAGGCCTGGATTAAGGACCTTTTTGGATGAAGCGCCGTAAGTCACGATCCATTCAGGATGCGTATTTATAACATGCGTAGGGTGATTGGATGTTCCTCCTGCTCTCGCTCTGTAGGGATTGATCCATGCATGCAGCTCCATTCCTCTCTCATGACAGGCATCGATTGCAAATTCAAGAGGGTCCCAGAATGGATCAGGAGCTTCACCCTCTGTTCCGGTCAGATACCTGGACCATGGCTCATAATTGCTCTGGTAAAATGCGTCACATGCCGGCCTTACCTGCAAAAACACAGTGTTAATACCTGTTGACATGAGTTCATCAAGAATTGCAATTAGGCTTGCCTGCTGGCCTGCAGTGTCCTTTGCCGGGCCAGGCCAGTCAGCTCTCATATATTCCCCGGCAGGAATAATTTCAGAGCTGTCGCCTAAAGCCCTCTGCTTGGGCCAGTCTATATTATAGACCGTTGATATCCAGACAGCCCTGATTTCTCTCTTTGGACCATATGCCTGGGAACCTGTCACGTTTATGGTAAAATATATACCGCTGTCATCAGGGCCGCCCATATCGCTAAACCAGTTAAATCCATCCTGATAGAGATTGAAATATTCAGTATAGGAATTATTTGCCCCGTCATCAGGAGCTTTAATTGTGAAACTGAATATTATGGCCTGGCCCGGAAGGCAGTTCCTGTCAGATGCCATTACCCTGGAATCAGATATCCATGTGCTGTAGAAGAAAGCGCTGCTTCGGAACCTTGGAACGGTGCAGGCAAGAATAGTATTTTCATTGAATGAATTACTGCCGCTGTTGAGAATTTCCATGCTGACGGTTCCAGAATTTCCCGCCTGCAGGCTGGAAGGGCAGTCAAGACTGAGCAGATCAGCCTTGTAGCCCTCATTGTCCCCTCCCTCAAATAATTCAAGGTAATTTCCTGATGCCCACCCGAAGCTGTAGTCATCAATATTCAAAAGGAAGATTTTGTACCATCCTCCGCTTTCTTCAACTGCAGCAAACCTCTGTCCGCTTGAAATGGAAGTAATTATGCCATATGATGTTCCAGGGCCCGTCCTTACATTAAGAGTGCCTTTCCATTCTATCACCCTTACATAGGAGGTCTCCTGGGAACCTTCAAGATAGCCGTTCTCTGTTGAAGTGCCGCCATATGACCATCCATATGAGATCCCTGACCCGCTTGGTATATCGATACGATACCAGCCATTTTCATAATAATCGCTTATAAACTTCTGCCCTGCATATATCTGTGTAATTATATCATATGAATTACCAGGGCCCGTCCTTACATTAAGATAATCTGATACGGCATCTTTAACCCTTACTGCAAAAGGATCTATCTGCCTTATGCTGGTATGGTCATACCTTGTTTCAGGTATTTTGCTTCCAGCCGGGCTTACAGTGCATGTATCTTGACCTGACACGGCATCGCTGCTGTAATTCACAAGGCTTAAAAGCAAAAAAAGGAATAAAAAGATATTGATGGCTTTTTTTAATCTGGGCATATTTATTCTCGCTTCCTGATTTTTTAATAAATTACTATTATATCAGATTAATGCCCAAAAGTCAATGGCAGCGGCATCCAGTCCGGGATAAAAAACATGCCCTCCTTTTCAATGCCTCATACATTGTTTTTTTATATTGAGATACAGCCCGATGGAACTCTGCAGTGAATGCAGGGGATTTTGCCCCCGCATTCCCTTTTAACCATGCCTTGAAAGTTTTCCTACTCTTTTTGCATACATCTCAGCAAGATAGAAAGCATAAAATCCTGCTGGTACCAGTATTATACCAAAAATAAGCAGTATCAGAAGATCATGCCTTATCTGGTATATTCCTGCATTTTCCAGGAGGGCTGACCTCATTGCCCTCAGTGTATACGTAGCTGGAGAAAAGACAGATAATCTCTGCATCCACGCTGGAAGAACATCAATATTATAGTAAATACCTGATACCAGCAGCAGTGCTGCTTCAATTATCCTGGTCGCCCCCTCCCCTTTTTCAGGGTAAAGAAGCGGCAGGATTGATGCTACAATACCAAGCCCTATGAATGAGATGCCTGATACCGCTAATACTGATACAGCGCTTAGAACATTTGAATTGCTCAAACTCAGATTAAAAAACAAAACTACAACAAAAAGCGCAACAACTGTTCTAAATATTCCGTAAATCACCGCATAGAGGCTCTGTCCAAAGACATATACGCTCCTGTTTATGGGGGCCATAAAAGTATATTCAAGGGTCCCTTCCCATCTTTCCCATGCTACAGATACCGATAATTCCTGGAAAATTACGGAAAGGAAACCCCAGAGAAGACTCCCTATCATCAGGAACATTACCCTTGAGTTATCGTTTGATTCGAGCCCTATATATCCTATTACCAGCATATTTACTATAGTATAAAAAAGAAAGACGACCTCCCATATCAGGTATTTTTTCAGCAGGTTAAAATTCTTTTCAGTAAAAGCAAAAAGCTTATAGAAATTTATATTATTCATCATTTTCAACCTCTAACCATTTTTCCTTTGTGTAAAACCAGAATACATCATCAAGCTTTACATCTTTTCTGTCAGCAGCATAACGCACATAATCCTTGAGAGATTCATTATTTCCTATTGCCTTGATTCTGCCCTTGTTTATGATCATTATTCTGTCACAAAGCGCATCAATCTCATCCATATCATGACTGGTGAGGATTATTGTTATGTCATGGCTCTTCCTTATCCTCAGTATAGTCTCCTGCACTGATTTCTTAGAGATAGGGTCCAGGCCTGTTGTCGGCTCATCAAGAAGCAGCAGATTGGGGGTGTTCAGCAGAGATCTCATTATGGCAACCTTTTGCTGCATTCCCCTTGACAGGTTCTCAACCTTTGTGTTTAAATCCCTTCTGCTGAAATCCAGCTCAATAATAATTTTATCAAGGTAATCCCTTAGATACTGCTTCTTAATGCCATAGAGCCTGGCGGCATACAGAATATTTTCATAGGCTGTCAATACCTTGAAGAAGGATGCTTCAACATTTACCCTGTTGATATGCCTTTTTACCATCAGGCTTTCCCTCATCACATCATGGTCAAATACCCTGACATCTCCGGAAGAAGGAGTTAGAAGCGTTGAAAGTATTCTTATCAGAGTGCTTTTACCTGAACCGTTATGCCCGATTACTCCAAAGATCTCACCCTTTTTTATACTGAAACTGATATCGTTCAAGGCATAAAACTCTTTCTTCTTGCCCAGATGCCTGGCCAGAAAGCTCTTTTCTCCCCTGTTGAATTCTCTCTTATAGAAAACCTTTGATACCCCGCTTACCATGACAGCATCCTTCAGAACGCTCTCAAGACAGTATCTCTTCTCTTTTACAGTTGCTGTACTTGATTGAATATTCATATCCCTTCCTCCTTTTTTAAAAATAAAAAAGCTGCACGGAAGTGCAGCAAAAAAAAACTGCAGATCCTTTTTCAAAGGTTTTTGCTTCTCTTCAAGGACCTGCAGATATCTGAAATTTATATTATTCCTGTCTTAATAATAATCTGTCCAGATCCTATTCGATATTCGAATAAAATCGTCTGCCCAAAATAATCTCTCCTTTTTTTAATATAATCGTGCCATTATTACTGATCATTTAAAAAAGTCAATAAAAAAATATCCCGGCAAAATATTTCAGACGCAGTAGTAAGGGAAGATTAGAAAAGGTATTTTTCCATTCTTATGTCCTGCCGCATACTCCCGTGCCAGTATGTGAAATTATCGATTCGGGCTATTTCTTCATAACCCAGCTTTTTATAAAGGGCTATTGCCCTTTTGTTGAATTCAAATACCCCGAGCTCTATTCTTTGGATCTTCTTCACTCTGATCTGCTCCTCAAGGTATTGCATGGCAGTAAACCCTATACCTCTGCCCCGGTATGGTTTCTCTCCAATAAGAATACTGATCCACACCGATAGCGGATCCTTTTTCAAAAGGGGCTTAGCATTAATCTGATAGTTCATCTCTCCTATCAATTTTTGATTAAGGCATATCAGGTATATTGTCTGGCTTTTTAGGCGTTCACTCAATTCTTTCATAGTAACAGAATGCTTCTCTTTCATTTCCATTATATTTTTGCTAGGTCGCGAAAATGCAACCGTATAAGGGTCATTTTCCCATTGATTAAATAAATGAGCTATCTCTGATGTGGCTTTTCTCAATTTAATAAATTCAGTTTTCAGCATATCTGATTTTTTTCTTTTTATTTTCTATTTCCCAGGGGGTGTAAAATGTATTACCCTGTCATATATTATTTCACCGTATGATGGCCCGGTTTCCTTTTCCGGTTCTATATATGACCTGAATCCTATAAAAAGCTTGTCTGACAGCGGCACTCCATATCCATCAGGGCCGACCGGCACCTCAGTGCAGTACTCTTCACCGTTTGCGTTTCTGCAGATCTTCCATGCATAAAGGTATTTTGCATTCTTGTTCCCCGGAAGGAACCTCAGGGCACTCCCCTGATACTGCAGGTTATTTACAGATGCAACTCCATTAAGGTACTGGGCACCATAGGTTATGAAATTGGAGTATATGCTTTTTCCTGTCATATTATGGTTGACCCCGTATACTATAAGGAAATCCCCGGGATCATCCGTAAGATAAAATTCTGATTCAATGTCTGTTCTTAGATAGGTCGTATCACGGCTTTCTCCTATCATATCCTTATTGGTTTGTATACTTTGGAATGCGTCCGGAAGCCATTGTTCTGTCTGCAGTTCAAATACATTATAACCTTTATTTGCAGTGAGTATTGCGTTTCTAAGGGCTTCGACAGCAGGCATTAGATCCATTTCGCTTTTTCCGGTTCCCCTTATTCTAAGATCAGGCGTTTTGAATGGCTTATGCTTCATCTCTTTTTTGGGGGTAACCCTGAAAACTCTGGCTCCTGGATTCTGGAGATATTCTTCGCAGGCTTCAGTATCTATATACATGGCTGTCCTTGCCAGAAAGGAAAAATAGTCACACCCCGGGTACAGCCCCATATTCAGGATATTTGAAGGCAGAATGTCTGTGTTTATAATTACCGGCGGATAACCTGCACTTTCTGCGAGGTTTCTTATTTTGGCATCTACCTGTTCATCTGCAGTCGTTATGATAATTATATCCTGGTCAAATGGCCAGCCATCATCTCCGCCGGGGGTATTCACAGTGCTTATCGTGAAATTATTGATAGTATCTCCAAGGCTGGCATATATCTTTGTGTAGCTGTCAATCCCATGAAGGTACCTGTAGATCATAAAACTCCTGTAACTGAAGTATTTCATTTCAGGAGGTGTTTTCCCGACAAAAATCAGTGCTTCGTCATGACGCAGCGGGTAGACTATGTCTATAATGAGATTCGGAAGTATCTGCCCGGGCCCTGGAGGAATCTTATATGAAAAATAGAGATTGCCTGCATTATTTCCATTGCAGGTGGAAATAATACCATTATTGAACAGCTCTATTGCATCCACAAGGAAAAATTCACCTTCCTGTACAATAAAGCCATTGATCTGAAGGCTTTCCAGAAAAATATCAATGTTCTCTTCTGTCAGGGAACCAATAAGGGACATTACTGCAACTGGAACTAATATCAGAACAAGAATAAGTCTTTTCACTTTACTTCCCCCCTATGTTTGTATCTTATAAAACAATTATACACCTTATTATTAAAATATACTATATTGAACTGGAAAATTAATAATTTTAACATTGTACTATCTGGAAAAAGCAAATGATAAAGCTTGGAAATTTATATAATTACAGGAATTGCTGATAATGGATTAATGTTTTGCAGTATTTTCACTCAAGAGATTTATTCAAATATGAACCTTCTCAAGGACTCCTTTGAAAATGTCCACTCAGGGGTTACAAGATTTTCACCGAAATCAAGATCATACCATGGTGATATGTCGCTTCTGGAAGGGTTTTTAAGCAGGTGGATATCCTGTGCCGGCATATAACTCTGTGCCAGAAGGAACAGCTTTTTCCCTGTCTGGGCATTTTCAGCCATATCAAGGACAATTACAGCATGCCCCGGGAAGCCACCCTGGATAAATATGTCTCCCGGCTGCATATTTTTTATCTCTGCCACCTGTTCAAGCTCCTTCTGAAGTGAATAGGATCCCGCATAGATAAAAAGGGTATCAAGGTATTTCCGAAAAGATCCATAGCTTTCATCCTCACTGGCATTTTTTTCCCATTTTACCCTGGAACCGTTTACTACAGGCCTATAGCCCTGTCTCCATTTCAGATATTCAGCAGTGTGGCCGCTTGTAAATTTGAAAGAGATCTTTTCATATGCCTTAACTGAATAAAGATATTCGGAAATAAGCCTTATCACCGCATCAGCGCACTGCTGCAGATTCTTTTTCCCTGTGTCTATGTCAAATATGAGATGATGAGCATCCTGGTTTCGCTTAGGCTTACCATTATACAGGTATACTGTCGCTATATCCTTTTTCACAGGGAGATTCCTGAGCCAGGATCCAAAAGATGAAGGGTCTGCTGGCGCCCTCTCAAAGCCCTGAGGTGTTTTTATAGCCATGAAGAGTGAATCTCTGATATCATAGTTTTCCAGCCATGGATAATTGAGTGAATAAGCTTGCCCTGCAGCAGAAAGAAGGATTAGAACTGCAAGAATGCTCCTTTTTTTTAAGCTGTATATCAATACTTTAATCCATATAGTCAAATTTCATAAGCAGGTTCAGAAGGATTGATATGCTTCTTTCCCTGTTCTTCTGATCCTGTTCAAAAGCTGGTTGTATTGTTTTCATCCTTTTATCGATTTCCGGTTTCATACTATCCATACCATGTATATCATAAAGCTCTGCAAGCTCTTCCAGCAACATATATGAGTTTATATAATCATCAAGGGAATAATATATATAATAGGCCTTGTTAAAGCAATAGGAGGATGTACTGTATTTCTCAGACTGCAGATAAAGCCTTCCCAGATAAAGGTAGGAGGAGGCAATCTCATTAATATATCCTGCATTCCTGACAAATTCATTATATTGCAGAAACAGTGAAATAGCCCTGGAATACTCTTTCCGGTCAAAATAATACAAAGCAAGATTCTTAATAAATACCATCTTTGAAAATTCATCAGACTTCTGCTCAAGCAGTGTGTTTATAAGGTTACTATCCGTAAAATCTGCTTTTTGTGCCCTGTAAAGCATAAAAAAATAAGCATATATTATATGCAGGTATTTAGAATGATATCCCTTATCATTTAAAAGCTCATGAATGCTTGTTTTTGCTGAATCAAATGCACCATTTTTTATCAGGGTCTCTACATATAAAAAATTTAATATCCTTTTATTGCCTGCATCTGAATTCATAAAATCCTTTGATTTAAGAAACCGTGAAATGAACGGCAATGTCTTCTCATGCATTCCGTAAAGATTTAAGACCTTTATCAGGGTTGCAATATACCTTGTATTGATATTAAAATCATCTGTCTGTATTATATACTTGAAATTGCTTTCAATAAGAAGAACGGCTTCATCTGTCTGACCTTTCTGCAGGAACTCCGCAGCACTGTTCAGGTATTCTATGGATATCCTTTTTTCATTGCTGATTTTCTGAGAGGAGATTGAACATGAAATGAAAGCCATAAAAAAGCCTGTTACCATCACTATGCTTAATATCTGCATTATTTTTTTTGTTTCTGATGACATCTGACTATTCCCCCAGTATCTCAAAATTAGGATTCTCCACCGTCTTGCTTGTTACCCTTATGAAGGGACCAATAAGCGGATTTTTCTGGAGGCCCTGGAAAGTGAACTTTGCAGCCTCAATTATATCTGACAGGTCTGTCATTATCTCAGGAAACATCTTCAGGCCTATATACAGGTTATTGGATGATAGTTTAAGATTGTCCATGAAAACCTTGAACTCTTCAAAATCGCTCTCAAGATCGCTGAAAGTACTGTTTATATTACTGGAAAATGTAACCATGTTTTCCGCTGTCTGATTAATCTTTTCTACTGATGATGAAAGGTCTGAATACAGGTTGTTATCATTTATAAGCATACCGAGATTGCCCTCGCCCTTTTCAATATGCTCGAATATCCTTGTAAGTGCTTCTGCACTACCGACAAGGCTGTCATACTCATTCGAAAGCTTCGCTGTAATTGATTGAGCATCCGTCAATACGAGCTTAAGCTGGGAAATAATGCCTGCCGTATCCTCCAGTGCTGAACCAAGTTCAAAAGGTTCTTTTGTTTTTAATGTCATACCTTCCCTGACAGCAGTTCCGGAACTGCCCTTTGCAATATAGAGGGCTTTGTCTCCCAAAAGGCCTGTTGATCCTATTGTTGCCACTGAATCATCAGATATGTACATTATATATTCATTAAGAATATCAAGCTGAACCAGCATTTCTCCATTCTCCTGAAAGTTTATGGAATTCACATTTCCAATCAGGTATCCTGACAGGTTTACTGATGCTCCTGCTTTTAATCCGGATACATTTTTGTATTTGCAGTAAATTGTAGAACTTGGATTGAAAACTGATAATTCTCTGGAAAAAACGAACAGGAGAATCAGTATTATTGCAGTACCTGCAGCAACAAACATTCCAGCAAGAAAATAATACCTTTCTTTCATTTTTTATACCTCAATTCATATTTCAAAAAATTCTTTAAGTGCACGGGGAGCAGATTCAAGATCTGATAAGCCGCCGCTGAATTCAATCCTGCCATTATTCAGGAATAGTATTTTATCTGCAATGAGCCTGGTAAGCCTTATGTCATGACTGACTACAATGGATGTTGCATTGAACTCCTTTTTAATGTCAATAATCAGGTTCCCGACTATATCAGATGTTACAGGGTCCAGTCCTGTGGTAGGCTCATCATAAATTATAATTTCAGGGTCAGTGGCAACAGACCTTGCAAGAGAAACCCTCTTCTGCATTCCTCCGGACAGCTCAGAGGGGTATTTGTCCTTTGCCTTTTGTATATTAAGAAGAGAAAGCAGTTTCATGACCTTTTGCTCAATCTCCCTTTTAGTTAATTTATAACCATACATTAAGGGAAAAGCAATATTTTCAAAAACTGTATATGAATCAAACAATGCTCCACCCTGAAACAGATAGCCCACCTTCTGCCATATCTCCTTCCATCTTTCATCATCCTGATTACTGGGCAGGTCGACATTGTCAATAGCGATTCTGCCTGAATCCGGAAGAAGAAGGCCTACAAGCATGGATGTGAGAACTGATTTACCTGTCCCTGACCCACCAAGGATAACAACTGTATCTCCTTTTTCAATGCAAAGATCGATTCCCTTTAAAATTTCTGCTTCTCCAAAGCTTTTATGTACATTTTCATATACAATCATATCAAAAAAACCTGGTAATTATTATATCAAACAAAAAGATCAGGAGCGATGAGGCCACAACTGTATCCGTTGTTTTAATACCAACCTCCCTTGTACCGCCCTTTATATTGAATCCAAGATAAGTACTTACCAGGCCTATAAGTGAAGCAAAAACAAAGGATTTCACAAGTGCTTCAACTATATTTATCAGCTTTATGCTGTCCTTAGTTGTTATAAGATATTTGCTTATTGAAATATCACCGAAGGACACAGCTATAAACATTCCGCCTGCAATTCCGATTACAATGCTGAAAAACGTAAGTATAGGATTGCTTATAAGAAATGCATAGATCCGGCTTCTCAAGAGAAATTTCTTTGGATTTATATTCATGATTCTCATCGCATCAATCTGTTTGGTTACCTTCATGGAGCCAATTTCAGCACAAACTCCGCTCCCGGCCCTTCCTGCAACCATAAGTGCTGTTATAACAGGGCCAAGCTCCTTGACAATGGATAAACCTACAACAACAGCTACATATTCAACGGCTCCGAATCTTTTTAATATATAAATGGTCTGGAGAGAGAGTACTATTCCTATGGACAATCCTGACAGTGAAACAAGATATATTGACCTTGTTCCGATGAAGTATATCTGTTTTATTATTTCTCCAAAATACAGGGGAAAAGCTATCAGGTTTTTTAAGAGATCAAAGCCGAAGAATGAAAATTCGCCTATGCTTACCAGTCTTTTCTTTAATACATCAATCATGTCAAGGCTAAATTCCCCCTATGGCTGTAATTATTCTGAAATCAGCTGTTTACCAGTTTATCAAGGGTTGATTTATAATCATTCAGGGGCCGTAATCCTATCATTATGTCATGTACCTCCCCTTTATCAAAGATTATGACGCATGGTATGCTCCTGATCTGGTATTTTTGAGATGTTTCAGGATTTAGATCTGTGTTAAGCTTATAAACTTTTACTTTTCCTTTGTAGAGCTTTTTCAGCTGTTCAATAGTGGGAGAAAGAAGCTTGCATGGATTACACCAGTCAGCAAAAAAATCAACAATAACTGGAGTGTCTGATTCCAGGACCTCTTCTTTAAAATTGCTGTCAGAAACCTCACAAACAGCATCTTCCTTGCATATTTTCTTTACTTCAGGAATATCGGATCCGCTTTGCTCGGCAGCCTTGAGAACATTGCCCAAAAAAGCTGATTCGGGAATAGCGCCCTCTGCCTGTATCTCCTCATTAAAAACTATTTTAGGAACACCCATTATATTGTACCTTTGTACAAGCTGAGGGTATTCGGAAGCTTCATATGTACAGGCACCGATATAATCATTAGCCATGGCAAATCTGTAGGCCATAATTGCAGCTCTGGGGCAATGAGGGCATGTGGGTGTAACAAATACCTTTATTATTACCGGAGTTTTTACATATTTCAGCATCTCCAGTGTCTCCGGGCTTAGATCATTCTCTTCTCTTGATACGAAGATTATTGTTTCAATAAGGGTTGAGAATTCATATCCGGAAGGGACGCCGTAGTAAACAATACCGAAATCCTTCTTTGCTGATTTTATAACAATTGCCGGTACATTGGTTATCAGATATTTTTTTACTGTATCAACATCATTTAAAAAATTGTAGGAATGGAACTGTAGCCTGCCGTCAATGCTGCACAGCTGCCTTAAAAGGCTTTCAGTATCAGCGCAAAAGTCGCAGTTAAGCTTCTGTCCAAAAAACAGTATTTCAACAGGGTTTTTCAGATTTTTAAAAATATCCTTAATGTCTCTAATTTGTTCCTCCTGCAAAAAATTCATATAATTCTCCTTATTGTAGTAGATTTTTGTAGAAATATTATTATATAGCAAAAAGAAATATCATCAAGAAATTTGGATTCTTAAGCTTATGTACCTTTTTCAGTTATCAAGAATCTTTCTTATCTTTTCCATAAAGAAGCTGAGTGAGAAGGGTTTCTGAATGAAGTTTATCCCCTCTTCAATTACTCCATGATCTGCAATTACATCTGCAGTATATCCTGACATAAAAAGACACTTCATTTCCTTCCTGATGCTTAAAAGCTTTTCATGAAGTTCACGGCCATTCATCCCGGGCATCACTACATCAGTGATGATCAGGTCTATTTTCCCCGGATAATCCGCTGCAATTGAGACTGCTTCTTTAGGGGATTCAGTAACAAGGACTGTATAGCCGTTATGTTCCAGAACAGTTTTTATGATATCAAGAATATCGCTTTTATCTTCAACTACAAGAATGGTTTCATCACCCTTAAAACTTACCTCTTCGGCCCTGGCGGATTTTTCAGGTATGAATTTTACCAGTTTTGGCAGATAGATCTTAAATATAGTACCTTTGCCATGTTCACTGTATACATTTATAAATCCTCTGTTCTGCTTGACAATTCCATATACAGTTGCAAGGCCAAGTCCTGTCCCCTTTCCGACAGTTTTTGTCGTGAAAAAGGGCTCAAAGATCTTGCTCAGCGTATCATTGTCCATGCCCCTTCCGGTATCACTGACAGATAGTCTGACGTATTCTCCGGGTGAAGAATCAAAGGTTGTCTGAACATAATTCTCATCCACTTTAATATTTTCAGTTTTAATTGTTATGTCTCCAATTCCCTCTATTGCATCACATGCATTAACAATAAGGTTCACAAGAATCTGGTCGATCTGAGAGGGGTCAATCCAGATGTTCCATATGTTTTTTGCAGGCTTCCATATAAGGTTGATCTCCTCCTGTACAAGCCTTCTTATCATATTCAGCATGCCTGAGATCAGGTCATTGATATCAATCACTTTTGGTTCCACTGTCTGCTTGCTGGCAAATGCAAGCAGCTGTTTTGTAAGATCGGCTGATTTTTCTGCTGTAATTTTTATTTCCTTTATTTCATCATAGAACTCGTCGCCCTCTTTTATTTTCATGAGCATCATCTCAGAATATCCAAGTATGACACTGAGCATATTATTAAAGTCATGGGCAAGCCCTCCTGCAAGCCTGCCTACAGATTCAAGCCTCTGGGCCTGAGACAGCTGGTTCTGGAGCCTTTCTCTTTCTTCTTCAGCTCTTTTTCGTTTTGAGATATCGTAGATTGAACCCTGAATTATCCTGTTTCCATCAGTATTTACGGCACTTCGTGCTATATCCATGACCCATCTTACCTGTCCATCCTTCCGCACTATCCTGTAGTTTATATTGTTTACATATCCGATATTTGCCCTTAGTTTTTCATTTCCCTCGTATAAAATTGGAAGATCATCCTTTAATACGAGCTGGTCCCATGCAATTCCCCCATTTATGAAATCCTCTTCTCTATATCCGGTAATATCCTCAACCGCCCCATTGAACAGCTCAGGAATAAAACTATCAAGCTTTGCCTGGTAGACAATTCCTATAAAGCTTTCAAAGAAAAGCCTGTATTTTTCCTCGCTTCGCATAAGCGCTTTTTCTGCTTCTATCAGATCGGTAATGTCAACTGCAATTTCCAGCCTTACATTTCTGCCATCCGGCCATTTTATCATTCGGTCCGTTATCTGATACTCCCTTTTTAATACCGGATTTCTGAAATTCCACATATATGGCTGAAAATCCAGCCTTTTGATTATGTCATTCGTGCAGAACTCGCAGGGTTTGTCGTTGTTCTGGAAGGCTTTATAGCATATTTCACCTATAAGGTCTCCTTTAAGGAGTGTCTTGGCATTTTTGTTTGCAAAAAGCACCTCGTATGTATCCATGTCAGCAACATATATGACAGAGTTTATACTGTCAAAGATCGAGAGCATCTGGGCTTTTTCACTTTCAACTGCCAGATCTGCATTCTTTTTAAAGGTAATATCCTGATATACCATTGCAAACATTGAATTTCCAAAAGAGAAGATAGAGATAGAAAAAAACCTGTCAAGCTTCTCATAATATGATTCAAATACTACTGATTTTCCTGTTTTTATAACCTTCAGGATGGCATCAAAGTACTCAGGCTTATCAGCATTAAAAAATTCAGATGCAAGTATTCCTGAAATATCCTTTTTTGATATACCCATCATATTTTCAAATGTCGGATTTATATCTTTTATCCGGTAATCAACGGGTTTCTTCTTTTTGTCGTAGACCATCTCGCATACGCAAAGCCCGTCGGGCATTGATACAAAAAGGTCCTGGTATTTTTTCTTGGTCGCTTTGAGTTCATCATTGGCCATGGCAATTTCTTTATTCTGCTTTTCAAGTTCTTCATTCTGCTTCAGTATCCTGCAGTTTGCTTCATAAAGCTTTATTGCCATATTAATTGAGGCAATAAGTACGTTATCATCCGTATTTTTCAGGATATAACCGTAAGATGCTATCTTTTTTGTCCTTTCAATTATATGTTTATCAGAAAGGCCGGTAAGAAACACAATTGGTATATCGACTATATCCAGTATCTTTTCTGCAAGGCTGACACCGTCTATTTTTCCGCCTAATCCGATATCCATGAGGATCAGGTCAATATCTGCCCCTGAATTTATTAGATCAAGTGCATCTTCACCATCATAGGCGATTATAACCAGGTAATCATGTTTTGACAGGATTGCTGATTCATACTGCGCTGTCACTTTGTCATCTTCAACAAGCAAAAGGGTATGTGTATGATTACCGGTCATTTTACCTTCTTCCAATTAATCCTAATAATAGCATAATATCAATATATGGAAAGAGAATTTATTCCAGTTTTGTTCAGCTTATAGCATATACCCTGCATTCTTTATGAAGGTTTTCAGGGCTCGTTCATCAAATGCCTGGATATTGCTTCATAAACCTGAAAGCTGATTGAATATCCCGGCAGAATTCCAGCCTAAGCTTTGCCAATCTCCTGCCCGAATGAAATACATTCTTTAATGGAATTTTCATCAGGGTTCCAGAGGCATTTAAGGCCTTCATTTATAAGCTCAAATCCTGATTTTTTCAGCATTTCGTTCAGCTTGCCGACTGCCTCTCCGCTCCATCCATAGCATCCAAATGCCGCAGCCTTTTTATCTTTAAGCCTTAAGCCTTCGATCTCCTCCATTATTGCAGCTATGGAGCTCAATATCCCCTTGTTGATTGTCGGAGAACCTGCCAATATTGCCTTTGATTTAAATACTTCAGTTATTATGTCATTTTTATCATACTTTGAGGTATTCAGTAATTTTATATTAACGCCAGTGTCTGATGCTTTTATGCCTTCAGCGATCTTCTCAGCCATTGTCCTTGTTCCATCCCACATGGTATCATAAAGGATCGTTATCTGGTTCTCCTGATAATTCTTTGACCATGCAATATACTTCTTTATTATCTGCTCCGGATCGTCTCTCCATATGACCCCATGGCTTGTAGCAATAATTTCTATCGGCAGGTTCATGGCCATTACTTCTTTCAGTTTCTTATCAACCAGAGCACTGAATGGTGCGAGTATATTTGCATAGTATTTAATGCATTCTTCAAAGAGCTCACACTGGTCAACAAGGTCATTGAACATATATTCGCTTGCATAATGCTGTCCGAAAGCATCATTGCTGAACAGCACATTGTCGCCGGTAAGATAGCAGGCCATGCTGTCAGGCCAGTGAAGCATCCTCATCTCAACGAATACAAGCGATTTGCCGTTCCCTATTTCAAGTTTGTCCCCTGTTTTAACCGTAACAAAATTCCAGTCCTGATGATACTGCCCCTTGAGTGATTTTACTGCATTCTGAGTGCAGTAGATGGGTGTATCCGGAATATGCCTCATAAGTTCAGGAAGAGCTCCGCTATGGTCAACCTCGCCATGGTTTGCAACAATATAATCTATCTTGTCAAGGTCGATCTCCTTTTTAAGGTTATCGACAAACTCCTTTGAAAACGGTTTCCATACTGTGTCAATGAGGACATTCTTTTCTTCCTTTATAAGGTATGAATTGTATGTGGAACCCTTGTTAGTGGAATACTCATTACCGTGGAATTTCCTAAGTTCCCAGTCTATCTTCCCCACCCAGTCGATATTATTTTTTACATGTATCTTCATTTTTATCTCCTTTTCTAATAATTATTTATAGAACTGTAACTATATTAACGAATAATTGACATTTTTGTTCTTCATCGTCTATTGTCAGGATATGAAGACTGTTTTTCTTTCCGGCCTGGGTGCTTTGATTACCATAAACCTGAGATCAGCTTTGCTTTCATTATACCAGCAGTGGACTATATCCCTTGGTGATTCAATAAGGCTGTCCTTCGAGGCTTTTTGCTTCTCATCACCTATCTGGACTATGCCCTCACCCTCCAGGACATAGAAAGCTACATCGACAGGCGTGATATGCTTCTTCAGCGACTGTCCGGGTTTAAGTGTAATTACGGTAATCATAGCCTCTTTTTTATTATAAAGGTTTCTTGCATCAACATTATGCGCAGTTTCCATGACTGGTGCATCCGTCAGGTATTTAATGATCATATTTTTCTCTCCTTCATTTTATTAATATATATTAAAAACTAAATTATTCTAAAATTGTTCTAACCCCATTATCATCAACAGCATAAACAGCCTCTCCCTCAATTAGAAGCCCCTTGCTTTTACCGCTGAATTTGCCCTTTCCATGCAGGATATCTATCATTATTAATCCCTTATTATAATCCATCAATAAAATATATTATATGAAAATAACCCCTAATTTTACTATAAATGGAATTAAATATTGTATTACTTAAAATGACAATAAATTTCTATTCAGATTCCGGAACGAAATAAGATATTCAGATAAAGGGGCTGGAATCAATCCAATCCCTTTTTAGTTTATTCTATCGGGGCCATAGCATCTGATTCGCCTGCCTGTACCAATAGCTCCCATGCCTCTGTTGATGACCTGTAAAGGTATACATCTCCTGTAATACTTTCACAGGCGATCAGATCGTCTCTTATATCCCCTGTAAATGTGCCGGAAATTATTCTTTTTAAGGGAGTAAATACAAAGACAGACCATGACATCGTGTCATATGAGTAAAAATATGTAAGATCATCATATACGGCAAAAACCTCCTTTCCGAACCCGTAAAAGAGATCAGCTGTTCCAATATAGTGATCCGGATCTGGTTCAGCATTCAAAATCCTCGTAAAATAAAGCTCTTTATCTCCGAATCCCCTCGATTTTATTCCAGATTGTTTGCTTGGCATTGCTTTTGGTCTTCTGCATTCACATGCTTTTGCAATGTAAATACCATAGCCTTCGAACACTAATATCAGTTCATTGTAACCATCGTCCGTAATATCTGCTTTTGTGATCTCTGAGGGACTTGTGTTAATAGCCTTGTATAACTGATTATCCTGAAAACTATATATGTATAATCCTTCATAATCGGCAAAAGAGATTGCAATCTCGTCAATCCCGTCACATTCTCTGCTGATATTGTCTGCAATAATTATCTCAGCAGGATATGTGCTAATGCAGCTCCATGATTCAGGTCATGTGTTTTTCATTGTATGATCCCATTTATACAAGCCATGATCCCTAATAGATGTGATTATATCCAAAGGGCCTTCTGTATCAGTTCTCGCGATGGTAAAATCAATACAATCATTCTGTATGTCAATTAAAGTGATCCAGGTATTGTTCTGGATATTATAATACCAGAGGCCATACTCCGGCAAGAGTGCTACCAGTTCTAATCCATTGCAGCCGGTTATATCTCCAGCCATTATCTTCTCAGCAGTAACTCCCTGCAGAAGATTAGTCCATCCAGTCTCTCTGGAACTTATATCTGATGATTTCAGATCATCGTATTCCCAGATCCATATTCCCCTGTATGAGGGATTTGACAGGCTTATTGCAGGCAGGATCTGTCTTGGTTCAAAATCCAGATCTATATTAAGGAAGACTTCTGCTCCTTCTATATCAAATGATCCTTCATAGGGAATAAAGTTGCCAGCTTCTACGGAGAAATTATAATTTCCGCATTCAAGCATCTTTGATGCCTGCCCATTAGCATCTGTAAAAATCGGGTCAGGTATTGCTGCAACAGATATCTTTGCACCCATCACAGGTTCATCATTATATTTTACAGTGAAGTTCGTCTTTAGCTCTGCATTGTCCATATAATATATCAAATGATAATCAGTCTTCGACAGATCTTGTCTTGGAGAATGAGACTTTCTTCTCCTTTCCGATAGCTTAAGCATGGCAATGTCTACAGATGATGATATGTCATCATAGCATTGATGCATTATATTGAATTCATAGTGCCCCTTTACAAGGGTTGTTGCTGCATATCCCTCAACGGTTACGAGTGGATCTGGCAATTCACCAGGAGATTCTGTAAATAAAATTGATACAGAGTCAATACTTGCCCCATTTGAATCACGGATATCAAACAGCACAGCCCATTCCACAAGGCTCAGATAGACCGTTGGGACTATAACATCCTCCTCTATAACAGAGAATTCTCCATTGGGATAATACTCATAAGCCTGATAATAGTCATATACATCAAACCTGTAATTTCCCGCAGGAAGTGAAAATATGATCTGGCCATTTTCATCAGTATCCATATCTATCAATATTGTTTCAGGCTCACCAGCAGGCCATACCCATATATTCATACCCGGTAAGGGCTGATCCAATTCACCATGTACAGATATTGTAGTTTGATAAGAAAGATTATATTCTGCTGTATACATGACATCTCTGTCAGGCATTATAAATGATGTGGAAGGTGACAAAGGATTATCCAGCAGATCTATATCTTCTTGAAGCCCTGTCCATGCTGAAAATTTATATCCCTTTGAAAGCGAAGCATTGATATTTACAGTGGATCCTGCAGGGTACTGTCCGTCACCTGAGAGAACAACGCCAATATCTTCCGGGTAAGCAAAAAGCTCAACGCCATACAGAGTACCACATCCAGTCCCTGTCCCAAGTACATTAACCAGCCTGGTCTCTCCACCAGTTACCAGATGCTGGACTTCTCCTGCGATAAAGCCCTCCTCCTGGGGTCTGAATCTGACCCATATATCCCTGTTTATAGTGCCATACCCGCAATGATCTGCCTCCAGCTGAGTGCTGTAAGAGCCATCTTCCTCAAAAGATATCTCATAATATTGAGTAGATTCAATCAGAACACTATCGGCCAGATAGCTTCCTGTAATTCTATAGCTTTGAGGATCTGATACTGAACCTGAGGCAATTTCACCAAAATCCAGAGTATCAGGATCAACACAGATATTTGGATTGTTATAGCACATTCCGCTGACAGCAATAGTTTTTGTATCCTCTATTGAGCGACCTGATACATATGTGTTTATTATATTTCCGCCCAGGACACCGACCTGTTGCGGATAAAATCTGACAAATATGCTGACCAATATCTCTTCTCCGTATTGATTAACTTCGACAGTACTATCAAAACCGCTCTCAGGACTCAGTGAAACCTGAAAGTGATCAGGTGCGGATATAGTTACAGGATTATAGATATTTTCCCCATACAGGAGATACTCTGCAACAGAGGAAGAAGTATTGATCAGGGTATTGTAAAAGTCAATACCCTCAGTGTCTGAACGGATATAGAACCCTGATCCAGCAACATGCACAAACCTGGTAACAGATCCAGCAGAAGATATTGAAATGGTCTCCGTATATGTCCTGGCCTCATGGGGTGCGAATTTTATAAAAATCTGATCAAATATACCTCCCTGAGCATCAGGCAACAAAACTATCTCATCAGTATATTCAAAGCCATCTCCCTCTGAGATAAGAAAACCCTCCGGAGAAGCTATCTCTACCGGGCCAGAAAGCTCATTCCCCGTTATCATAAAATACTCCGGTTCTTCAGATAATCCCTCCACGGGCAGATAGCCGAAATCCAAGATATCAGGATTTACAGCGACTTTATCCTGGTCTGCAGGTACATCTACGACCTCAATTTTCACATCTGACCACATATCCTGGTTAAAGGAATTATTATCCCATTCATATCCGGCATAAACATAGATATAATACTCCCCCGGCGGAACATCCTCCCATACCTTAACCACCATATTCTCCCTGCGGTATGAATCTGGGTCCATGGCAGGAAGGCTGGCCAACCCTAATAAATATGCTTCCACATTTTCATAGGTATGCCTCTTATCAGTCAGATACACATATACATAGGGCTTATTTGTAGCTGTTGAGAGATTCTCAATAACAATATTATCAACAGGGAATGAAAAACCAGACATTACTGTATCTGGAAATTCTGACCAGAAAATATCACCTGGTTCTGGGTTATCACCTGGTGGATCGGGAGTAGTATAGAAAAGCTGTATCCCCATGTCATATATCTCTAAGGCCTGTGTGGGATAGGTATTTCTAAGAGCTTTTATGTCAATCATAAATGGCATATGATGAAGGGCTGTTAAGGCGTCTGATGGCGGATACTGTATAACAGTATTCTTTTTGCCGTCAGATGAACCTTCCCAGGGGTGATCCAGGCCAAATGAATGGCCTAATTCATGTGTTATTACATACCGAAGATAAGTATTACCCGAATTATACGCTGTAAGGAAATCATCTGTCCAGTTTGAGATTTCTGCATTAAGAATTACATCAGTCTCAATTAGTTCAGCAGGATTATTCGGATCCCAGTAGCATTTAGTCATTGCTGACCACCCTGCTTGAGGCCACTGCCCGCCATACTGGTGAAAAAGATCATTTGCAGTTAATTCTGTGATCTCATTTCTCCCGTTATATGCAGTACTATCATCATCAAAATATGCTATTATTCTGAATACTCCCGGGACATACCAGTTCCAGTCATAGCATGCCTGCTGGAAGGCCTCTATATATGGAACAGATGAATCAAGAAAGTCCTTATTGATATAAAATTCTATCGGATACTGCTGATAATGTGGCTGAACATATTTCTCATTG
The DNA here is from genome assembly GCA_964389675.1 of uncultured Candidatus Sumerlaeota bacterium. GTDB lineage: Bacteria > CAYMEV01 > CAYMEV01 > CAYMEV01 > CAYMEV01 > CAYMEV01. Next base: position 6,015 of record CAYMEV010000005.1, on the reverse strand, counting down.
TCTCTCTCTGTGTGTGTGTGTGGGGGGGGGGGTAATTAGTAGATTTAATGATTATTTTTTTGTTTTCATCACCCGGCTTCAGTGGGAATGGTGGTCCCATGGGATTATTATTCCTTGATGAGGGAGGGTAAGATGCTTTATCCCTGTTATCCTTCTTCTCTCTTTCTTCCCTTTCTATCCTTTTTTCAAAGTCATATTCGGGATTGCTCTTGATCTTTTCTATGTTTTCCTTTATCTGCTTAATGAATTCTTCGGGTTTAACAGGAGTGTTTTCAATATACCTCTGAATTACCCCTTCAGGTTTAAACTTAATATATACTGTGGTCAGCATTTTTCCCCCATCTTTCTCCTCCACCTTCATAAAGCCATCTGCTCTGTTGACAATTGAAATAAGCATGGTGTTGTCAGGAGCTATATATTCTCTTAGAAACAAAATAAGCTCTTCGCCAATATTAAAACCTGGCATATCAGGATTCGATGAAACCACGCCACGCTCTGGTTTCAGTTTTTCCCTGGGAACACCTCTAAGATCGCCTCCAGGTATGGCAAATGTTACATGACCGGTTTCCCCGGATTCAATGATATTTGTCTCTTTATCATCGTAGATAATCTCATATATCTCAACTTTATAGTATACCCATCTATGCGGAGGATCTCCCATATATGCATCCACAACCCTTCCATGCACTATGCAGTCTGACTCATAGATTATTTCTTCAATGCTTGGGAAATAAGCCCTGGATCCAAAGGATGACAGGTTAACAGCTGAGATCATGATTAATAACAATACCGATATTTTTGCATATCTAATAAATCTTAATTTGCTATTTTCTAACATTTATTCCTCCAATTTTAATATTATTTTTTCGATTTCTATTAGCAATTCTTATGTTCCTGAAATTGTCATGTAAATCCGCTCCAGATATTCTTGTGGCTTATTCATTTATTGTTAATTCTTATAATCTTAAGATTAAGAAATAAACGGATAATGCCGAAATTAAATATTCGTTCTCTAAAGGGCTTGTTATACCCAGTTTCTTCCATGCTGAATAATTATAAATATTTCTGTACCTGACTGTCAATAGCAGAAACTAAAATTTAACCAGAGACCCTATGTGCCAATATAGATGTCGCCTCTAAACAAGGAGGAAAAGATGTCATATTCAAATTCAGTTCATATTCAAACTCAATTAAGCGAGGAATTTTGAAAAAAGTATTACCGCCTGAAAGCAGAAGCATCAGGAAAACAAGCAAAGAGACAGGTGTCAGCGAACAGACAATAAGGAACTGGATTAAAGAAAGAGAATCTGGTATACTAGATTTTGAGGAAGGAGATAAAAGCCCCCGTTGTCTGAGTAACCGTGAGAAATATCACCTGCTTATGGAATCAGCGAGGATACCAACAGACTACCTACTGTCCTTTCCTTATTTTCCCGGGTAAGCATAGTAACAGTATACAACCACCCACTACAAATTAAAAGCATAGATTTTTATAGACCAAAGTACTATATGATTTTATCATAATAACCTATCAGTTATTGTAAAAACCAAGGCAATAATTAAATATAGGATGGATCTTCTTGAAAAGAATTATTATTTTTATTATTTTAATATTTTTTACCTTTACCCTTTATGCTGAAAGCCCTGATATCCTCTATATAAAAGAGAGATTAGAGTCCATCTCAAAAGGACATTTTCCTCCCGGGTACATAGAATTTATCAGAAACTACTTTGTAAATAATCCTGACAGCTATAGTACAAAAAGCCTCATAGATTTTCTGAAAGACCGGGAATTAAAAGAGAATGCAGATATACTTGCCCTTCAGATAATCCTTGCCGTACTTTCTGATAATATATCAAAAGACAGGCTTACAGGCATATTTAATGACCTTAACAGAAAAGATCTGATAAGCATACTGGGCAAAGACTATGATTCTATGCATAATGCTGTTCATGGCCTTTATATACAGATAGAGTATATATACTATACCAATAGATATTACCGCTTCTATCAGGCTTCACAGCAGTATATGAGAAACAGGCTTCTAAGCCTTCAAAAAATAACTGTTCCCAATCCCTTTGACAACAGCCTGCTCTTAATAGCAGATATTGATGAGGGCAGGGTAAAGCAGATGCATGACCTGAAAAGAATGGAGGCAGGCAAAATAGAGGCATATACCCATAGAATGCTCTATGACTTTTCCTTCTACTGGGAGGGGCTTTACAGCCTTTATATAAGCTATCATGCCCTAAACCAGACAATTAGCAACTTTGATGAGGTCTTTTCTGTGATTGATGCTTTTTTTGAAGATACTCTGGATGAAGCCTATCTATTCAGTCCCCATGAATATATAACAGGGAATATAAAAAAGAAGGCTCTGTCTTTTGAAGCCATGCTTCAAAAGAGGATAGATGGTTATACACATAATGTATCCCGCTTAATATCAGAGATAGATAGTAAAACAAGGGAATTTAACAATAAGGTAAGGCTGTATAATGAAAGCAATAATAGAAACTTCGCCCAGGCACGCATTATAAGCTCTCCAGACCCTGTGAATTTTGATCTTAAATACCTCTATGATACTCATATAAAAGGAGAGGACAGTGTATTTGATCATGCATGCTTCAATGAGATACTAAAAAAATACAAAAGCCTGTCAGAACTACTTGACATGCCAAGCCCCCTTCTACCCGATACAGATATTTTCTCAGGCCTTCCACCCGTCTCGGATCTCCCTGTCCTTCAGTATATCATAAATGAATGTAAAGAGGCAGGGGTCCCAATGCCCCCTTTCCAGAGAACCCGCAATATATCAGATTCATTTAACAGTTATTCAAAGGGTACCATACAAAGAATGGTATTTGATTATTTCAATCATGAGATTGCAAATTACAGAAACTGGATAGAAACTATTGAAAATATAAATACCTTTGAGATCTCAATGAGAAATACCCTCGATCATCTCTTTGTCCATCCTTCTCTGTATAACAGGGATATTTCAGGTATATCTTCTGCAGATAAGGGCAGGATAGATTATGCCTACCGCAATCTGTTTGGGCCTGAACCCGAACAAATAGATAAAGCAGGCTATAATCTGCCTGACAATATCCTAAGCCATGTTACCAATGCAGGTATAGACCCGGAGAGATTCCTTTATTACTTGAAAAGATCAGATGACAGCCTGTCCTCTGCTTTTAATAAATACATCAAAAATACAGTATCAAATCATATAAAAGGCCATTTAACTAATAAAGGCCGTATAAATCTACTTTCAGAAAGATTGAAGCTGTTATCAGATTCCTTTTACTTAGGCAGTCTGATAGAGCCCATATACTATACTGATAATACCTTTTTCTACAGCAATAATGAAAAGGTTTTCAGAGACGGCATCACATTCAGAAAAATAGGCAGAGCTCTTTACCTGGATAATAATAATCATTTCTTTATTGATCTAAATGAATTACCTGATATATATATAAAAGATACAGAGATAAAGAGCATCTATGATTATCTAAGATAGGGATTAAAGAATTCATCAGAATGCTCTGTAATGCCTGTATTTTATTTCTGAGAAAGCCTGGATCTGGCATTGAGCCTTTCATCTATCTCTGATATCAGGGGATCTTCTATAAGGCTGAAATCAAGCATTATAAACATTTTAATTAATTGTATTTTCGGAATATATTCATTTGTCAGAGCGGATATAATCTCATCGAATATAAAGCCCCAGTGCCTTTTTTTAAGAATGTATCTTAACTGCCTGAGTATATATTCCCTGTCGTCTACATGTCTTAGAAAAAATTCCTTTAAGAGATATTTTCTGTATAATATCTCTATTATATTCCTGGACCTGAAGCTTCGCATTATCTTTATGACAGCATCATCAAGGCTGATGCCATGCTCCTTGAATAATTCAATGCGAAACAGCAGTTCATATTTAAGGGGCACGGTATTGCCTGGCTGTTTTTTATCTGATATACTGCATACAAATCCCTTTATAGACTCCAAAACAGATCTTAATTTATAATTATGAAGACCGGCATACCGACCGTATCTTAAGAAATGAAGGCATAGGTCATACCTTTCTCCATCTGAATGATCTTCTGATCCCAATATATATGCACATAATGCAAGGAAAAAGCCAGTAATACATGACCTATGACTATTTTTCAATAATAGGCACAGATTACTGACACATACATCTGTCTCTTGCTTACAGTTACGGAATAACCCGTCAAGGAACTCTCCCCTTTCCTGCTCTGTATCCAAAAGAGATAGTTTAGCCTCAGGGCTTATGTCTGATCTTAGGATATCTTCTATACTATTTTCCGGGACTATTCTGTTATCTGTCAGGTATCTGATAAAGGGCTCATCACTACGGATATCCCATTCTTTACAGGCAAAATTACTCAGGCCCTTTCTTGTATGATGTAAAAGATCTTCATAGGCTTTTCTTTCGGACAGATAACTGCCTGTTAGCATATAGAGCCTGTATGAGTCATCCTCTAAGAGCGCACGGTGCCTTTTATCAATCTCATATAATATAATCAGATGCCCTGGGAACTTTTTTTCCACAGTGCCGATAGAGTAAAAAAATTCATTCCTGAAAGGACTGTCCAGTATAGTATGCACATCCTCGGCATCCAGCCTGATCAGAAAATATTCCAGAAGGTATCTCCTCCTCACAAAGGACGCATAAATATCCCTCTTTGTAAAGGCATTATCCAGGATGAAATCATATAGGCCATCTGGCTTTAATATCTGAGAGGCCCTCCACACTATCTCATACTGCAGTCTTTGCATATACTCATCTAAATTAAATTCTTTCAGCTTCTCTATGAAAATGGCCTCTATATCCTCATCCTCAATGTCATCTAAGATGTCCAGGATTACCTCTATATCATCCACACTGCTTAGATACTCCACTATAGCGTCTTTCCGGGATCTTAATGCAAGATATTTTAGCTTCTCCGGGGTATGCCTGCCGTCATTTGTAAAATTGATTTCAGGCAATGACTTTATTATAATGCCATTATCAACACTAACAAGGTCATAGAAAATATCCAAAATACATTCTCCATCGGCAATAAGCTCTTTGATGCACTGCAGTTTCTTGCTGTCCTTGTGGGGCAAAAGCTCCCCTAATACCAGTACCATGTTTTTTATTGGGAGATTCTTATAATTTTCCTCAAAGACCGCGTGAAGAAAATTTTCTCTGTTTTCACTACTTAGTATATATTCTATATCCTCGGGTTCCAGACAGCTGAATAGATCGCCAAAGAAGTGTCTATACTCCCTGCAGGTATATGACTGTGATATAATAGAAGAAAAAAGTATGCTATCATAGATTACTTCCCGGTATATATCCCTGATATGGTCTGTATCATATAAATGTAAAATAATATTTACTCTGATACCTATTGATATATGACCTATCTTACCAATAAGACGGCATAATTTAAGCCGGTCTTTTCCCTCAATGAGCAGATCAATTCTTTTCTTATTCAATCCCTCATATAGAAGGGGGTATCTCTCCCAGTCCTTCTCATCAAGAAGGTGTATAAAGCTTTTATTATCCATGATCAGTCTGTCCAGAAGGCGTTCAAGGGCATTTCTTAGATGGGTTCTGAAGGGTATGCACAGGTCATTTATGTCAGTTCCCAGCTTGTCTAATATGCTATACAGCATTTCAAGAAGATTCTTGTCCGGTTCTTTCTCCAGTCTGTAGAGTAGGTACTCTGCCTGGAGCATAAGCCCGCGATGATATTCACTATCAATAACCATTTTGTGAGAGTCTTTTATTATATCAAGATAGTCCATCATTAATGCCTGCCAGGATGTCCTGCTTTTTCTTTAATTATATTTAATAGACACATCCTCATCAATAGAAAAAAACAAAACCAGAAATGGAGCTAAATCCAGCGAACATATCTCAGCCCTGCAACTCCCTGTGAACGCCTGATTGAATATCCCAATGCGGATAGCATCATTAAAGAAAAATATTTGACATAAAT
>CAYMEV010000004.1:0-178232 GCA_964389675.1 uncultured Candidatus Sumerlaeota bacterium | reverse complement strand
AAGATAACTTAGGATTCAGGCTAAAAAATTTACAGAAAAATTTTGACATAACCTTATTTTAAACAAATAAAAGAAAGAATTCCATTATATTTACCTCTTATCATAGTAATCACGGGTTGTAATCTGAGGTTATATTTTTACCTGTCTAATCGCAGTCTCTGGGCTGATGAAGCAAAACTTGCCCTGAATATTATTGAGAAATCTCTTGCTGAGCTTCTTTTTCATCCGCTGGATTACGGTCAGGTAGCTCCTGCAGGTTTTTTGCTGATTCAAAAAATCTCCATGTTTATTTTTGGGCCTTCTGAATATTCTCTGAGGCTTTGGCCTGTTATATTTGGTATATCATCAATATTTATATTATGGAGAATTTTAATTCTGTTAAATGCAGAATTATATACAAAAACAATCTCTCTTTCCCTTTTTTCCTTTGGGCCATACCTTATCAGATTTTCCTCCGAATTAAAGCAGTATTCTGGGGATGTTTTTGCATGTCTCTGTATCATATTTGCAAGCCTTCTTTACATAGAAAATCAAAACAGCAAAAATGCCTTAATTTTGGGGGTCATGCTGTTAATTACCCCAATAATAAGTCAGCCAGTAATGTTTGTGATTCCAGGAAGTATCCTTGCTATACTATTTCACAGGTACTCAAAGGCAAAAAAAGGAATCTTAAAGAGCAAAGAAATCAGGCTTATTATAGTGATGTGCCTGACAGGGCTTATTCTTTTTATATTCTTTACAATGATAAATTCCTTCTCCAGATTTGATTATATGTCTGGCTACTGGGAAAAAGGCTTTTTGACCTTCCCTCCAGAAAATTTATCACATATCAGGCAATACGGTGCTGTATTATTTACAATGCTTGAGCACCCTTTTGCATTATCAGGAAATTATCAGATTTTTATAGCATTGGGTGCACTTATTTTGGGATCTTTATCCATTTCCAGGAGAGATAACGGATATCTGATACTTTTTTATGCTCCAGTAATATTTCTTATTCTGGCTTCCTTTTTAAGCTTATATCCCATAGGGGGTGAGCCGACCATTGTATCAGGTAGGCTTATCCTTTTTATCCACCCTTTTTTTAGTGTCATTATAGGCTTTGGTTGTTCAAACAGTTGGCTGGACAGGCGTATTGTGTATAGAATTATTGGCATTGCTTGTGCATTAGTTCTTATAATATGCCCTTTATCCAGAATTCCTGAATACACAAAGGTTTCAAGATTAAATGTGCGACAGGCTGTGGTGTATCTTCGGGAAAATATTAATCATGAAGATGAAATTTATACAGCAGGGCTGATATGGTCACCTGTCAAATATTATTTTTACAGGTATGACATGGGTTCTTTCCTATCACTTGGGTACGATATTCCCAAGAGGCCTGCTGAAACTGAAGCATGGCTTCTTCATTATCTAGAGGAAGCAGAAACAGCTGTGAATGCCTCCCGAAGGCTTGGAAATATTGAAAATCTCATTAAGATAGAAGAAATAGGGATTATAAAAATTAAACCCAAATAAGAACCCTCTTGCTCCTTTTTTGTGAAAATAGAACCTTCTATAACCATATTACGCTTTATAAATCTTTTTATCTTTTCAGAAAACAGCTGATAATAAAATTATTATAACTATATATAATTAGATTGCATTTGGCTTAATTGTGTTATAATTTTTAAAAGGGTAACTGTTTCTATGAATCTGAACAAAACTCTGCAGAAAATCATAAAGAAAAGATGGTCCAGTCAGGAAATAGAAAGGCTGGTGGGTGAATACAATTCCACATTTATTGGTTTTGCACTGAATGAACGAATTAGATTAGGTGGATCATCAGGAGGGATTGTCACGGCAATACTTGCTGATGCTTTAAAAAAAGGCAATATTGATGGTGCTCTGGTATGCAAAACAGAAATTTTATCTGACAATAAGGTAAGACCCCGATTCTTTATTGCAGGTAGTATAGAAGATCTGCTTTCTAGTCAGGGGAGCATATATATTGAGACTGATTTTGCTGCAAAATGCCTGAAACTGATAGATGATTTTGATGGAAAACTGGCTGTTGTGGGTCTTCCATGTGATATAAATTATCTTCATAAACAATTACAGAAAAATAAGGTTCATGCTGATAAAATATGGCTTACAATAGGTCTTTTCTGTGGCCACAACTCACGATCTGAGCTTATTGACAGAATAATAGACAAAATAAGCCCGGGGGAAAAAAGCCACCTTACTAACTTCCGGTTCAGGGCAGGGTTGTGGAGGGGCTATTCTCTTGCAAAATTTAATAATGATACTATTATTGAAAAGCCATCAAATTATTTCAATCTTTACCAGAATCTCTATTTCTTTTGTCAGAAAAAATGCCTGTACTGCAGTGATCATTTTGCATATTATGCAGATTTGTCCATAGGCGATATATGGTCTTATAATCTTAAAGGGTGCAGCATAAAATACAGCTCCATTATTTGCAGAAATCAGAAAGCAGCTGATATTATTAAAAAAGCAGTAGATGATAAGCTGATTAAGATAAAGGATGTAAATATTGAGGATATACTGGATGGTCAGGCAAGAACAGCCCCTACCCATAATAATACCAGCGCAAAGAAAAAGGCAGGCAAGCTCTTTGGAATGGATATACCTGATCTATACGGAAGAAGGGTTAAATGGAACCAGTACCTGACGGCTTTTTTGATAATTTTTAACTACAGATGGAGCCAGAATAAAAAATATTCCAGTTTGATTTTTTATATCCCCAGAAAGATGCTGAAGCTGTATTTATTGATAATCAAAGCTCTGGAGTCTTTATGATGAAAAGAGTATCATTAATCGGGGCTACTATCTCAGGCAACAGGGGTGCAGAAGCAATGCTATGTACGGTAATAGGCGAGATAAGGGAGCATCTGCCAGATACAAAATTCAATATTTTTTCATATTATCCAATAAAAGACAGAGCTTTATGCAATGACAGAAGTATTGATATTCTTCCTGCTGCACCGTCAAGCCTGCTTTTTATAATATTCCCATTTTCATCAATCCTTGGATTGCTAAAGCTGTTTGGTATTGATAGATTCAAGCATCTTATGCCGGAATCAGTTAAAGCACTGGATGATTCTGATGTTCTAATAGATATTTCGGGAGTATCTTTTATGGATGGGAGGGTAAAATTCATGCCCTATAATATTCTTACAATCCTGCCATCCATATTGGTCAGGACGCCGGTTGTAAAATTCTCTCAGGCAATTGGACCTTTCAGTAATCCTCTGGTCCAATTTCCTGCCAGAACATTTCTTTCCCGCTGTGAAAGAATATTTGCAAGGGGCCATGATACTGAGTTAAATTTAAAAAAACTCAGACTGAAAAGCGATAAAATTGATAAGGCAAGCGACCTTGCTTTCCTTTACAGGGAGTGCTATTCCCTCTCTGAGGAAAATCCTGAGTATATAGATGAGCTTATTGGGAGTATAAACCATAAAAAGATAAAAGGTATAAAAATGATAGGTATCTGTCCCAGCTCTGTAATTGCAAAGAAAGCAAAAAAGGAAGGCTGGAACTATATATATATGTTATCAGAGATTGTGAAGAGGATAAGCAGGATGGGATATGGGATACTGCTTTTTCCTAATGCCACCAGGGAGCACAGCAGGAAGCTCAGAAACAATGATCTTCCCGTTATAGAAAAGACTGGCAGGTATCTTGCTGCCTTCAATGAATATCCTGAAAATCTCCTGATTGTAAAGAAGGATATAAACACAGCAGGAATAAAGAGGCTGATGAATAGCTGCGAGCTTAACATCGTATCACGGTTCCATGCCATGATTGGAGCACTGGAGCTTGGAATTCCTGTTATTGTGCTGGGCTGGGGCCATAAATACAAGGAAGTCATGATGCAGTTTGAGCTGCAGGATTATGTTTTTGATTATAGAGACAGGGATATTACCGCACTTATAGAGTTTATAGGATCTGCATTAGAGAACAGGGACATCATACATAATAAGATCAGGGACGGATTGGAAAAAGTCAGGCTAAGCTCAGAAATTCAGATCAAATATATAGTAAACTTTCTTTTGAAGTATGAAAAATAGAATCTCCTCAATCATTAAACTAATATATATTATTGCTGTAACCTCTTTTATCTTTCTATTTTTTCTAAAAAACCATTCTGACATATTAATGACGGTAAGCAGCATTAGAAGTCTTTTCATTGTAGCATCATTTGTATGCATCCTTCTCGCTAAGATATTTCTGGCTCTTTTTATGTATTTTGTGTTACACAGCATTGGCAGAAGACTCTCTTTTAGAAAATGCCTATACATATACAGCAATAGTCAGCTTGGGAAATATATACCCGGCAATATATGGCACTTTGTTGGAAAGGCTGCTTTATACAAAAATGAGAAAATGAGTACTAAAGAGATTAAAGAAGCTATTGTAATTGAGAATATATGGCTGCTGGCATCGTCTTTCCTGTATGGCATAGGTTTTTTCCTGGTATTTGGGAGGAAGGCTCTATTAAATTATATGGGCAGTAACAGTATTACTTGTATTATCATATTATTCCTGATTCCTGCAACTTATTTCATATTAAGATATCTCCTTAAAATTAATTTGAAAATGATTCTGGGAAGCGGGAAGCTGACCGTGAAGATACTGCTTGTTCTTCTTTTGGTCTGGACCCTGCTTGGGTTTGGATTTGGAGTACTTGCTATGTCTGAACTAAGCCAGCCAAAAACCTTATGCCTTATGGTTGCTTTTTATGCTTTAGCTTACAGCATTGGCTTTATCACCCCATTTGCCCCTGCTGGAATCGGGATACGGGAGGGTATTCTAACTGTCGGGCTTATTGCATATATGCCTGCTGAGGCTATTTTAATAATATCATTTGCAAACAGGCTGATATACCTTGCTGTGGAAATTATGCTTGCTCTGGCATCCAGGTTTATCCTGACTGAACGAAATTAATCTTTTAATCAATGTGATCCTCCAATTCCATCTTGATTATTATAATGAAAAAAGTGGGGTAAAAAAACATCAAAAATTATTATAAAATATATTAGTCAAATTTAATTGACTTAAGACTGTCTAAAAAATATATTTAATAGCAGCATTATAATAAAAGCATCTTTTTTATGTACAGATACCTTAAATTTATATTTGATAATCGTTATTTTTAACCAAATGAATATGAAAAAGTTAATAATCCAGATACCAGCTTATAATGAGGAGAGAACAATCGGGATGACTCTTTCCCAGCTCCCGAGAAATATAGAAGGTTTTGACATGGTTGAGTGGCTTCTCGTCGATGATGGCTCTTCTGATCTTACATGTAAAAATGCAAAGGAAAACGGCGTTGACCATATTGTAAGGCATACAGCCAATCTTGGCCTGGCCCGGGCATTCGCCACCGGGCTGGATGCCTGCCTGCGCCTCGGGGCTGATGTAATTATTAATACAGATGCAGACAATCAGTACTGTGCCTCTGATATAACTTCGCTGGTAAAGCCAATACTTGAAGGCAGAGCTGAAATGGTCATAGGAGACAGGCAGACTGACAAGATAGCGCATTTCAGCTTTGCCAAGAGAAAACTCCAAAAGATAGGCTCCTGGGTAGTAAGGCAGGCATCGGGTACGGATATTCGGGATGCAACCAGCGGTTTTAGGGCAATAAGCCGGAGTGCCGCTATAAAACTGAATATTGTGAGTGATTTTACATATACTGTAGAGACAATAATTCAGGCAGGTCAGAGGGGGATTACAATTACGCAGGTACCGGTGAATACCAATAAAACTCTAAGGAAAAGCAGGCTTTTTAAAAGCATATCAGGTTATATTTCAAGATCTGCTTCTACAATAATTCGTATATATGCAATGTATCAGCCATTAAGGGTCTTTTTTGCCATAGGGTCATTTCTCTGGGTTATTGGTTTTTTTATAGGACTAAGATTCCTTTATTTTTTTGCGGCTGGCCAGGGGCAGGGAAAAGTCCAGTCTCTCCTTCTTGGCATACTTCTCATGCTGCTTGGTTTTCAGTCTGGTATAACAGGGCTGCTTGCAGATCTAATAAGGCACAACAGAAAGCTGATAGAAGAGCTTCTATGGCGGCTGCGCAAGATTGAATTCAAGGATGATCAAAAAGATAAAGAATGAGGGTATTATGGACCTTATTATAAGGATTCTGAATATACCAATAATATTATTCGACAGGTTAATCAACTTTCTGTCCCACCACATAAAAGTATATATTTCCATTATGGGGATATTATATCTTGCTTTAAGCATTTCCTTATCATTAAAAGATTATCCGATACCCTATGTTCATGATGAGTTTGCATATCTTCTCGGAGCTGATACATTCTCAAAATGCAGGATTACCAATCCAACCCATCCAATGTGGGAGCACTTCGAAACATTCCATGTAATACAAAAACCCACATACCAGAGCAAGTATCCCCCTGCTTCGTCATTGTTCATGTCAATAGGGTTCCTTACTACAGGTCATGCTATAGCAGGCGTATGGCTTGCAGGCTGTCTTGCTGTTATGACAATATGTTGGATGCTTACTTTATATATGCCAGCGAGATGGGCAGTTTTCGGTGGGTTCATCGTCGCCATGCATCCCACTATTACATGCATCTGGAGTCAGAATTACTGGGGAGGTTCCGTTGCTTTATTGGGAGGAGCACTGCTGATAGGCGGTGCAAAAAAACTGGTGAAAAGATGGGATTATTCAGGAGGCCTTATAATGGGAATGGGTGCGCTCATTCTGTTTCATTCACGCCCATTTGAAGGGGGGCTGCTTTTTGTTGTTTTTTCTGGAATGCTGATATTAAATTCCTGGCGAGTATATATTTTAAGAATTGACAAAATGAGGATAGTAAAAGCAGTTGTGCTTGTTATGATTATATTGATTATCACACTGATATCCCTTGCATTATATAATAATGCATTAACGGGGAATGCGCTAACTTTTCCTCATCGCCTCTGGAAAGCAGCATATCAGAATAATAATATCAGCAACCCAAGGATTGCAAGATATCAGGGTTCAAACCCCCTGAGCTTTATTATGAGATCAGAAAGAGTAATTGCCTTTTTTATTGGCTTCTGGATAGCGCTGCCTTTCATGATATTGCAATGGCCATCAGAAAGACCAATCTTAAGGCGGCTTATTTATGCACTATTCTTTATTATTATACTTGGATTTGCATTTCCTCAGATGAATCTCAGGCCTTATGCAATGATAGGGCTGTTGCTTGTTTTTCAGTCAATGCTTATGGTCCAGAGCTCAAGAAAGACTGAGGCAAAATTCCTTGCCGGAACATTATTATTTGTAGTTTTCATCGGGCTGGCCTATACACGTGGATGGCCTCATTATTTTGCTCCAGTTGCCCCTATCCTTTTTATTCTTATATCCCTTGCAGTGCGCCATATTTCAAAAGGTAAGCTTTTAGGATTTATTCCGGGAAAGATCATTATGCCACTGCTGCTTTCTGCAATAATATGGAATGCAGTTACAGCAGTCCATGGGCATCCAAAGCTTGAACCCTCAAGATGGGATAAGCTCTCAGTATATGTAACTCCCTCCTGGAGCAGAGACCGTATTTTACTTATGGATCACTTAAAGAAAATAGCAGGGAAGCACCTGATTATTGTACATTACCCTGAATCATACAATATACACTGCGAATGGGTATATAACAAGGCTGATATTGATAATGAGAGGATAGTCTGGGCTCATGACCTCGGTCCTGAAAAAAACATTGAGCTTATTTCCTATTTCTCAGACAGGCATATATGGCTCTTTAATCCTGGAGACTATAGCCTTGTAGAATACAAGAGATAGCCAGGTTTTATCGCGACTTATTCTGAATCAAATGGAATTTATATAAATAGAGTGACCTTTATTAATGAGATAGCTTGGATTTGCATGAAAAAGAATAAATAAAGAAAAAATGCTAATTCATTTAGTATACAGATGAAAGAGAAGCAAATAATAGAGTAGTCATTATAGAAAAACAGAATAGCTCAATTGCATTTTCTTGGTTTAGTTAATAAAGCGTTCTAATATTGCATTGAAAATAAAAGAGCCCGCAGAAGCGGGCTCTTTTATTTAAGCTGTTATCAGCGTTTGATTATTCAGCAAGTGTGTTCCAGTCAGCACCTGGTTCTCCGGGATGATAGTTTCCAGTCTCACCTGGAAGTCCGCCTGCACCAGAATCAATAGTCCATATTGTTCCGCTAGGTCCCATGTAGAACTGTCTCTTTCCGTCAACATCATACTGGCCTGGGCCATTCTCTACGTCAAACCTAACTATATTGCCATTGGCATCTGGTTCTTCAGCATGGTTATATACGTATCCCTGAAGAAGGGTACCAGCTATTGTTAGAGCCTCCATAAATGCGACGTCTATCTGTCCATCATCCTCCAGAGTTGTAGGTGTTCCGAATGATCTCGGGGTCCTTGTGGACCTGTATGTATGCTGTGATGAGAAGTATGTTCTCAGGTTGCCGATAGCTGTTGATTCATTAGCTGCCATGGTGCTTTTCAGCAGGTTCGGTATTGCCATGGCTGCAATAATACCGATGATTGCTACAACAATCAAAAGTTCGATCAATGTAAAACCTTTTTTCATTAAATAAGCCTCCTTTTTAGTTTTGTTCCGTAAATATATATGCAAAAATGATACCAAAATCAAGAAAAAAATAAAAATAATATAAGTCATTGTATATGAACGACATAGAAACAATTAGCGAGGGTGAGAGAAATCTCAGCATATATAAAAATGACAATATTTGTCATAATTCGCAAATATATCAAGATCTTGACATCAAAAAGACGGAATGTACAGCTCAACGTGATAAATAAGGCCATAAAGGAAGGTGACAAATTATGTCAGCAATATATAAACATGACAAAAATTGTCATGTTATTCAGGAAGTGCATTCCATGTTCCATCAGGGGGTCCTGTGAAAAAATTGCCTACAACACCTGGAAGGCCACTCTCTTCTTCATCTCTTACATATATTGTCCCCCTTGTGGAGAGGTAAAACTGCCTGATACCGCTGACATTATAGAGCTCTGGGCCTGCTTCGGCGTCAAAAAGAAGACTCCTGCCGTCAGGAGAAGTAAACACCTCCTCATCAAAATGATAACCAGTAAGGACTGCGCCTTCCCCTGATTCAAGAGCATTGCCGAAGGCAGTTTCTATATATCCTTCACCGTAAAGATATGCAATAGGTGCATACTGCCTTGGAGTATGGGTGGACCTGTAAGCCTGCTGGGCGGAGAAATAAGTCCTTAGTCCGCTTATGGCGCTTGATTCATGTGCAGCCATCTCTGATTTAAGAAGGCTTGGTATTGCCATTGCTGCTATTATACCTATGATAGTAACAACAATCAGCAGTTCTATTAATGTAAATGCCTTTGACATCATTATCTCCTTTAATGAAATATTTATATTCAGTTAAATTAATGCAAAAATTATACCAATAATAATGCAGAATAGTTATAATCATCCTAATAAGCATTGAATAATTTGTTTGATAAAGACTAAAAATGAGTTAATATTAAATAAAAAAGACAGATATGAAAAGGTATACTGTATTTTTATTGTTTATAATACTGCTTTCCCTCATTAATCCTGCGAAATTTAAGGAGATAGACGAGTATAACTATTACTGGGTTACAGACAGCCTTTTTTCAGGGAAGGGGATCACCATACACCAGGGCCTGCTTCTGGGGATAAGGAATAACAGGCAGGGACAGTTCTTCTATGGAAAAGAGGGAATTGACGGCTTTTACAGCCCCTATGGGCCGCTTATGTCATTTATTGCATGCCCCACTTATTATATCAGCCATATTATGTCAGGATACCTTGAGCTTAATGAGGTGCAGAGGGAAGTTCTGCTGTGGTACAGCTCTATTATGCTTAATATCTTCCTTTTGCTCATTATTGTATATCTTCTTTATTATGTGCATAAGCTGAGCTCTGAAAAAAGCAGTGCAGTAATGATGGTCCTTCTGGTATCAGGCTCTCTGCTTCTGTATTACACTCAGACCTTTTATGCTGATATACTGCTTTCATTCCTCGTGATGGCAAGTTTCCTTTTTATGATTCTGAAAAGAGAGGATACATATTATTTCCTGTCGGGTTTCTTCTTCGGGCTTTCCGTTGTTACAAAGATAAATGCTCTTATTTTTGCCCCGTGTTTTTTGCTTTATCTATGGCTTGAGGAAAGGGATAAAAAACTGCTTTTTAAGAAGCTGTTCATGTTCTTCCTGCCTGTGATGTTCTTTCTGATGTTTTACCTGAACTACAACTATGTGAGGTTCGGAAGCCTTTTTGACTTCGGGTATCCCGAAGTGGACGAGTTCGGGGAGAGCATGAATGTCTTTATCGGCAATCCCATAAGGGGCATGATTACCCAGGCCTTCTCCCCCGGCAAGGGGATAATCTTTTATTTTCCCATGATAATCCTTTATCTGATAAATATAAAAAAATACATAAAGAAGAACAGGAATATAACACTGTTCTGCCTGTCCACTGTTATAGTATCGCTTGTTTTCTATTCGTTCTGGAAGCATTATGAAGGGGGGACATGCTTTGGAAGCAGGTTCCTTGTGACCGGGGTACTTATGGTCCTTTTCAATATTGCTGTGGCGGGAAATCTTAAGGAAATGCTGTATAATACAAGGGTAAAGAGATATCTGTTCATATTCCTGCTTACTGCCGGGATCATTGTGAATCTGGGAGGGTCGCTTGTTGATTTTTCCTATTATTCAATAAATGTAAACGGGCATTATTATACAGGGCCGGATGACCCTGAGATACAGAGCAGGCTTCCTGAATACCTGTGGAGGTTTGCGGGGGATTACAATACAGGGTTCAGCCCCTTTTTCGGAATGTATGGCTATATGCTGAAGAATTTCAGGGACCTTGGAGATATAGAACAGTGCGCTCTGGACTATGATTATGACAGGCTTTATATCTCATCCTTTGAATACGGGTGTTTCGGAAGGGACCTTGATGTATCTGCAGTCAATCTCTACAAGACAGGCATGGGATTTAAGAAGATAATTGGCATATATCTTTTTTCAGGTGTATTATGCCTTGTTATTCTGGTTATAACAAAGCGGATACTGGCTGTCCTGAGAAGGTAGCTTACCTCAGGAACCGATTTAAATTTCTTGAACAATAATACCCCTGACCTTAGTATAATACTGTATGGAATTTGTAAAAGCACAGGCAAACGGCAATGACTTTATAATAATAAGAAGGGACTGCTTTGCTCAAACCAATGCTTTGATGATGTGCGACAGGCACTACGGGATAGGGGCAGACGGCATACTGCTTTGGGAGAAGATAAACGGGCATTATTTCATGCACATAATAAATGCTGACGGGACAGAAAGCGAGATATGCGTAAACGGGCTCAGGGTGCTCGGAAAATATCTGATGGATCTGCTTAATATGGACAGCCTGATCGTTGAAACAAGGGCAGGGATGTCATATATTGAGAGTGCAGGCGATAAGATAGATGCAGTCATTGGGCTGGGGGATGTAAAAGAGGGGCAAAGGAGCTTGGAGATCGACGGAAGGGCCTTTGAAATATACTATTATTTTGTAAACAACCCTCACGGGCTTTATTTCGGTGACTGGGAAGAAGATGATTTTTTCCGGTATGCAGAAAGGATACAGAATGAAATGGATAAAGCAAATATAAGCTTTGTGAGGGATATGGGTGAGAAATACTATGCCATGGTATGGGAAAGGGGCGTCGGATATACCCTAAGCTGCGGGAGCGCGGCCATTGCCATCTTTTACCACCTTTGCAGAAAACATGGCATGGATAAGGCATGTATTGAGATGGCAGGGGGTGAATACAGGCTTTTTAAGGAAGGGGATTCTGTAAGGATAAGGGGGGGTGCCGATATAGTATTCTGCGGAAGAATATAGGAGGTTGAAGGTATGGAAGAATATGATGACTTTTTGCCAGAGGATCCGGAAGATGAAGGTGACAGCATTGATAAGCTTCAGCAGTTGAAGGATGTATTTATCAGGATGATTGACGAGTCTGAAGAGGTAAGGGAGCTTCTGGGAGAGCTCTCGTCAGAGGAGATGACCCCTTGCCTGGTGGTTGAGATAAGCGTGCTTTTTCTTGATAAGATGAAAAAGAGGGCTGTGAGGGATAAGGATATTGATTTTACAAGGGGTGACATAGAGTTTTTAAGGTCTATAAATATTGAGATGAAAGAGGATAAGATATGATACTTGACGGAAATATTGTGGCAAAAAAGATAAAGCAGGAGATAAAGAAAGAAATAGAAGAGACAGGGGCAAGGCCGGGGCTTGCTGTTGTGATAGTGGGGGATGACCCAAGATCGAATGTATATGTAAAGAGCAAGGAGAGGGCTTCAAGGAAGGCGGGGTTTTATTCCGAGGTGGTCAGGATACCGGATGGCACAGATATTGATATTATCAAAGAAACCATAGGCGGGCTTAATGAAAATGAAAGCATTGACGGGATACTGGTTCAGATACCGCTACCGAAGGGATATGACGAATCTGAGATAACAGGCCTTATAAGCCCGGATAAGGATGTTGACGGCCTGCACCCTTTCAATCTGGGAAGGCTGATGAGGGGCGAGGAGGGGCATGTGCCATGCACTCCGAACGGTATAATCAGGCTCCTGGATGAATACGGGATAGAGATAAGATCAAAAAGGGTGCTTATTGTGGGAAGGAGCAATATAGTGGGAAAGCCTCTTTTCCACCTGTTCATGCAGAGGGACGCTACAGTAACTGTAGCGCACAGCAGAACCATGGGGCTTGACAGGCTAATGATGGAGGCAGAGATAGTGGTGAGCGCTGTTGGGAAGCCCTTTATAATAAAAAGGGGCATGGTAAGGAAGGGGAGCGTGCTTGTGGATGTCGGAATAAATACACTTTCCAGGGAAGAATACCTGAAATATAAGGATATGGATGAGATCAGGGAGAAGGATTTTGAAGCCAAGGGTTATACAATAGTGGGGGATATGGATTTTGATGAGCTTAGCGGGGATGCAGACTTTATTACCCCTGTGCCCGGGGGGGTCGGCCCGCTTACTGTGGCCATGCTCCTTAAAAATACGCTTGATTCCTGCAGGAAGAGGATGTCTATTTCTTAAAGATCTTCTTTAAGAAGGAGCCGTCCTTTGATCCCTTGCCTGGGGAGTCAATATTGTCAAGTGCGTTCTGAGAGGGTTCATGGAGAGGGTCAAAGGTAAGGGCCTTGTTGAAGAATTCCCTGGCCTTTGTCTTCTGGTTCCTTTCGGCATATACCTTTCCAATGAAATAATAGAGGTCCGGGTTGTTAATATTGGATTCCGCCACCTTTGAGAGAAGCTCAAAAGCAAGTGTCTTCTGGTTCACATAATATGCCGCGATGCCGTAATAGCCTGTGTATTCAGGGTTTTCACTGTCAAGGGAGTTCAGGTAGCGGAATGAGCTGAATGCTGCCTGATAGTCCTTTTTTATAATGGCATTCCTGCCCTTGATGAAGAGGTTCCTTGAAATCTGTTCCTTCTGCTGTTTCAGGCGGGCATCATCCTCTGCTGAAGCCTGTGCTGAATCTTCAGAGGGCTTGAAATCCTTGAAATCCACCTGCTTCTTTTCGAAAAGGTCATCGTATCTTTCAATTACAGCCTTAAAGGACTTGTTTAAGAGGTCTGTAATAGCAACGAGCTTATTATATGTGTCAGTATCAACCTTGTTGTGGTATTTGTCAGGGTGGTATTCCTTGACAAGCTTTGCATACTTTTTCTTTATGTCATCCTTTGAATCCCCCTGTGAGATATCCAGTATTTTAAGAGGGTTCTTCTCGTTTATGACTGAATCATAGAAATGGTCAATAGGGCCCGGGGTGCTTTGCTTCTGTTCCTTTACTGTTTCAACCTGGGTTGAGGCGGGCCTTGGGATCCTCTGAGTCGTGTCGTGCCTTATTACCTTGTAGGTTGTTATAGTATCATCTTCGAGCCTCTCTTCTATATCCTGCTCTTCTTCTTTTTTGGGGGCTGATGGGGGTTTTTCTTCAGAAACATGTTCAGGGCCTGAGGAAAAGGTTATTTTTGAATGCACCTCTGTGCTTACAGGCTCAATGGCTCCGAGGACTGAAAAGGCATAGAGCAGCCTGAGCGTCTCAAAATCAGGTTTTGAGGAGGATTTGAGTATATCGGCAAGGGACATATTATTGCTTACCTCCTTTAGCAGGGCAAGTTCTTCAGGTGAAAAGATGAGCTTCAGTTTGCCCAGGTCGCATGATTTATTGTATTTGAACCGTGCCTGGAGGCTTCCGAATGATATTTTCAGCACTTCCCAGTTTTTTATGGACATGACGCCGTTCTTTATTATCTCATGGGTGGACATCATTATATCCTCTATGCTGGCAAGCTTCATAAGGCTGTTTTCAATGATGAACCTGCCGTCATACCAGCGGAAGGTATCAGTTATTATATTCTGCATCTGTTTGCGGAGAAGCGCTTTCTTCTCGCCTTCAGAGACAGTGGACAGTATGTCCTGTGAATTGATATGCTCCTTCTGTTTGCCGAAGGCCTTTTTTGAAAAATAAAAATACTGTTCAAGGGAGAGCGAGCCCTCCATGAACATTATGTGCTCAAGTGTATGCATGATCATATTGCTCATTGCCCAGATGAAACTGCCGTCCTTTATAAGTACTATCTTCTTCTCGTCTTCACGTACAAGTTTTATGGTGGCTGTTGACCCTGTGGAGCATAGTATTCTTATTATCTCTGAGAAGGGATACTCAGAGAGCTTCCCTGTTGACGGAATTGCCTTTTCAGCCTGGACAGGCCCAGAGGGTTCTGCTTTTTCTGTTATATCCGGAATATCCGGTATATCATCTTCGGGAAGTTCGTCGAAAGTCGCCCCGTAGTAGGCAGAGTCATCATCTTCCTGCTTGTGCTTTTGGGAATCCTGCTGCATGATCTCTGTGTTTATATAGGGCTCTATCTCATTGAGAAGGTCAGCCGTTGTAAAGGGCTTCAGTAGAAAGCCGTTTGCCTTCTTGTTGTCGATCAGGTCCTCCCGGTATGTCCTCTTTTTATAGATGCCGCTTATCATGATCACGGGTATATGATAGGTCCTCTGGTTTGACTTTATGGCCTTGAGGACATCAAAACCATGCATCTTGGGGAGAAGGCAGTCAAGTATGATAAGATTGAAGAAATCCTTCTTCTTTTCCTCTATGAGCGCGAGTGCTTTTGCGCCGTCCTCGCAGAGTATGCAGCTGGCGCCTATGGTATGGAGCGCTGCCTCCATGAAGGAAAGGATATCCTTATCATCATCAACCAGAAGAATGTTTGGGCGTGCATCAGTCATATGTCAGCAATGAACTCCAGTTCCCCCTCAATATAATCGTCAACAGAAAAGAAATACCTGTAAAGGGTTTTGTAATTCTTCAAAAGAGACACCCTGACGGAAAAATCGGCGTAATTGCCAGTGCTTTCCACGCATTTTTTGATATTGAAGTCCCTGATTGTAACAAGGTAACCGCGGTTGCTGAGAGAAGAATCCTTATTGAAACTGCTGAAAAAGGAAACATATGCTGAAGCCTGCGCGGCGAACTCCACCAGCACAAGGTATATATCAAAAAGCGGCCTGTCCCGGAGATCCGAGGTTTGAAGCCTTACAAACCCGCTTCCCCTGTGGGGAGAATCAACATCTTCAAGGCTGTCGAGGAAAAGAAAGGGCTCCCTGTGAGGAAGAAGCCTCTTTATCATTGTCTTGTCGTGTATCATCTTTCTTCCCGGGGAAGTTCCTCCAGGTCGTTCTTGTCAAAGGGGATATCCTTGTCAAAATCTCCCGGGAATGGAAGCTCTTTTCTGAGGTCATCTGATTTCAGGCGCTCCTCGTTCAGCTTCTGCTCTTCAGGGTCTATCTTGGGGATCTGTATATTAACGACTGAATTGGTTATATCAACTTCAATAGGGGAAAAGGAAGAATCATAGACTGTAATGCTGTTTATGTCAAAATTGGTGGTCCCGCTTTCCAGGGGGCGGAAGATTATGCTTGCTATCATCCCGTTGCCTGAAACCCCCGTATCATCCAGGCGCGTTATCTCAATATCGAGGTTACCCTCCGCTATGTCGGCGGAAAAGTCAGTGGACCCCCCCTTGCTCTTAAGGAGGTAGCCCTCGTTTATGTCATCAACAACTGCAAGGGATGAATCATAGGTTATATTAAGGGAAATGGAGAAAAGGTCTGTAAATCCCCTTGCCATTATTATTAGAGTAGCCCTTGCATTTGCCCATGTTATATTGAAGTTCTGAGGCTCCAGGTAGACCTCGGGTGTCTTTGCATTGCTGTCATGAGTGGCTGCCGGCTGAAAGGTGCGGTCCTTCTGCACAGACGAGCTGTCCCTTCCCCTTGTGGACGGCCTGCTAACGGATGGGCCCTCTTCCCTCTGGCTGATATTTATCTTATGCTCCATCCCGCTTTCAATATCCAGAAGGGTGATATACTGGCTGTTGAGCGCTTTTACCTGGTATTCGTCTGCTATTATATCTCCCTCAACGAGATAGAGATAATTGTCATTGTATTTTACCAGTGCAAGCCTTGGCTTATTATCCACTCCGAAATATGCCTGGTAATTGATGCTGGATATATTCACAGCATACAGGCATGTGGAAAAGAGAAGCAGGATTATCAGCATCAGCGACTTTTTCATAATGCCACTCCTATAATTATTTTGAAATATGACAGTTAATAATATATATTGATTAACAAACAATTTCAAGAAATTGTTTTAAAAGGCTTTTATGGGGCCTGGAAGCAAAAGCTTAATATGTGTGAAATAGCGGTTGTCTATATAAACTATTATTCTGAGGATGTCCTTCTTGATTCACTTAAGTCACTGAAGCGGTCTGCCCTTTATTTCTCGCGCCATTTCAGTGGAAAGAAGATCACTGTGTTTATAGCAAACAACAGCCCCTCTGAGAGCCTTGACCAGATAAAAAAGGAGTATCCCGACGCCAGGATTACTGACAACGGCAGAAACATGGGTTTCGGAAGGGCCATAAACAGGATACTCAGGAATGTAAGAGCAGGGTATGCACTCATGCTCAATCCTGATACGCAGCTTTCAGAGAATTTTATATACTGCCTCTACAGCTTCCTTGAGAAAAACAGCAGTTACGGGATAGCCTACAGCAAGATACTCAACCCTGACAATTCAGTCCAGCCTGCATCCCTGAGGAGCACTCCAGGGGTTCTTGGCTCTGTTTTCAGATTGACCGGGCTTTCAAAAATATTTTGGAAAAGCTCTTTTTTTAACAGCTACCACAGGTCTCACAAGGGATATGATACAGAGCAGGATACGGATACCTGTTCGGGCTCCTGCATGATGATAAGGAAGGATGTTTATGACAGTATAGGGGGGTTTGATGAAAGGTTCTTTTTGTACGGGGAAGACCTTGATATTGCAAGGGCTGTAAGGCAAAGCGGGATGGGGATCAGGTACATGCCATCATGCCATATAATTCATGTAAAGAACTATTCATCCAGGGACAGGTGGCTGGGACCGCTTTTTTACTTTTATTATTCCATGTTCCTTTACCTTGCTAAATATTCGAGGGGAATTGCAGGCATTTTCAAGGTAATTTTCGGATTTTTCTTTATTATAATGCTGTTTGCTGTAAAGGTTATCTATAATATCTTCAGCAGAATGACAGGGGGGAAAAGAGCAAGGCTGTGTTAGTATCTCCTTTCTACAGATTGAAGCTTTTTGTGCTCATGATAGGCGATATCAGCATTGTTATGCTTTCATACAAGCTTTCCTTCTTTTTGAGGAATTATTTCAGGTTCTTTATCTTCAGTGATGTCCTCCCTGATGATGTCTATCAGAACCTTACCCATTATACCCTTCTTCTGATCATAATACAGGTGCTGAGCCTTTATTTTTTCGGAATGTATGATATAGCTGAGCGTACCAGGGTAAGGTCATTTATACAGAACCTCTTATTCTCTGTAATTATATGCTGCCTGGTGCTTATCACAATTTACTATTTCCTTGCAGAGTTTGACTTTCCAAGGTCAATATTCTTTGTTTTCGGAATAATTGACTTCCTGCTTCTGCTTCTGTTCAGGTACTTTGTAATAAGAATTTTCAGCATAAGCCTTGCACCCAGGAATGTCCTGATACTCGGGACAAACAAAACGGCAGAGGATATACTCAGGCACCTGCTGAATGATAAAAAGGCGTTCAGGATAAAGGGATTCATATCAAGGGAGAAAGAAGATAAAGGTTCCTTTATGGGGTTTCCGATACTCGGCAGTGCAGGCAATCTGATGGAGATAATAAAAAAGCACAGGATAGACGAGGTTGTGGTCGCCCAGACAAACAGCTGGCTGGATGACATAATACACGATATGTCAACCTCAGACCATAAGACCAGGATTACGATCGTGCCATCCCCGTATGAGATACTTATCGGCAAGCTTAAGCAGGTGAAGATACATGATATACCGCTTATTGAAATATACAAGGACCCTGTGCCCCCTTCCTCCGTACTTATAAAGAGAATCTTTGATGTTGCCGTGTCGGGTTTTGCAATCCTGCTTCTAATACCCCTGTTGCTGATCATAGGGCTTATAGTGAAGCTTACATCAAGCGGGCCGGTATTTTACAGGCAGTTAAGGTGCGGAAAGGACAAGGAGGACTTTGTCATATACAAGTTCAGGACCATGGTCAACAATGCAGAGGAAAAGACAGGGCCGGTCCTTGCAGCAGAGCAGGACACCAGGATCACAAAGACAGGCAGGGTATTAAGGAGGTTGAGGCTTGATGAGCTTCCCCAGCTTTTCAACATACTTAAAGGGGATATGTCCTTCGTGGGCCCGAGGCCGGAAAGGCCCTTCTTTGTAAAGCAGTTTGAGAAGGAAATAAAGAGCTATAGCGCAAGGTTCAGGGTAAAGCCGGGCCTCACCGGGCTTGCCCAGATAAACGGGGAATATTATACTGACCCTGAGATAAAGCTGAAGTACGACCTTGCGTATATATACAACCAGAATATATTCCTTGACATAATAATACTGACGGAAACTGCAAAGATGGTATTTACATTTCAGCAGAGGCTGATACGTTGAATTCCATAAAACCCGGATACCTTGTCCTGCTGTATGACACGGGGGATGATAAGAGGTATTTTTACCAGATACCGCCTAATATAGTCCCCAATTTCAAGTATAATACGACAAACGGCTTTCTCTATGTAAAGGAGATCGTTGAGAAGGGCTACGGCACATGCCTGACAACAAGCAAGGGGGTTTTGTATGCAGTCCTTAAGCCGACCATGTATGAGTATATCCTTTTCGGCCTGAAAAGGCATACACAGATAATATACCCAAAGGACAGCGCATTCATCGCTTTCAGGATGGGAATAAGGGAAGGGGCAAGAATAGCCGAAATCGGGACAGGGACGGGTTCGATGACCCTTGTGCTTTCACAGTTTGCAGGAAAGGAAGGCAGTATTGTGACCTATGAGGCAAGGCCCGAGTTTGTCCAGATGAGCCGGAAAAACATACTCCTTTATGACAGGGGGCTGGAAACAAGAATAAGCTTCAAGAACCGTGATGTGATCAAGGATGGGATTGATGAAAAGGAACTTGACAATGTCTTTATAGATATAAGGGAGCCGCAGGATGTCCTAGGCCATGTTTATGGGGCACTGAAATACGGCGGTACCGTGGGCATGGTGGTTGCAACTGTAAACCAGCTTTCAAATATTATCGAGAGCCTGAATCATTATGGTTTCAGGGAAACAGAGATAACAGAACTGCTGATAAGGAACTATAAGGTCGTATCAGAACGGCTGAGGCCCAATGACGCAATGGTAGGGCATACTGCCTATATTGCGGTTGCCAGGAAGATCTGAATCAGTATTCAAAAAGGGTATTGAAATCAAAACCCCCGTCATACTGGCGGTTTTCCAGAATAAGCGCTATCAGCCTCTCTATTGCAGGTCCTGAACAGTGCAGTATATGAGGGTAATCCCTGGCCTTCCTCTTATGGCACCTGCACTGCAGATTGATCCGCCTGGAAAGGAATTCCTCCGTATTTGATATGGTGAGGAGTGATATCCACTTTCCAAGGCTCGGAAGAAAACTCTCAAAGTTCAGTGTCATGCTGGAGGTAAAGGGTGTGCTTGAGTATGACGGGTTTATGATCCTGTAGGGGATCGCAAAGCTTTTAATCAGGTTCTCCACCGTTGAAACAAGGCTGTCAAAAATGGCATATGAATCATCAGGGTCAGAAATGATTATGGAATCATTCTTCATGAACTGGTACATTCTCAAAAGGCCCCTGTTGTCCTTGCCGTATCCTCCTATTTCCTTCCTGAAGCAGTTGGAGACAGCAAAAAACTTCAGGGGTATGTATGAGCTGTCCAGGTTCATATTGGAGAGCATATTGAGTATTCCGATGTGCCCTGAAGGAGAAAGCTGAAGGTTCTTGTCTTCAAGCAGGAACATCTCCCTGTCCTTATGGAGGTATCCCATCATCTTCACTACATCCCTGTCGAGGACCTCTGAAACGAAAACCCTCTCGAAACCGCTGCTGAGAAAAAAATCAACGATATGCCTTGATATCTTTGCAACCAGAATTGAGCCCTTAGGCAGAAAAAGTTTGAATTTCGGTGCGCTTATCTTTTTTGTGAAGCTCTGGTCAAATATGCGTAGTTTGTAAGCCATTTCATAATGCGGTATTATGGCAGTATTCTTTTCATATTCATGGGGATACCATTCCTTCTGAAGTGTATCAGTGGTTGTGAAGTGGGAATGGGGCTGATAGAGGGCAATATTGGGTATATTGGGTATGGTCAGGAGCAGTTCCCCAAGCTTGCCCTCGGTCTCTTTTCTGCTTTTCCTGATATGCTTCTTCCTTTTGGAAAGGCTTTTGAGCTCTTCATGCATTTTCTGCTTTTTGGGGCTGTTTTCCTCCAGTTCAAGGTATTTCCTGTTCAGCTGGTTTATTCTTTTCTGTGTCTGCTCAATGTCCTTTATTAGCTTTACCCTGTCAAGCGTCAGCTGATATACATAATCTATGTCTGTGTCCAGGCCTTTCAGCTCAATATAGTATTTCAGGACTTCAAAGTTATCCCTGATGAAATCCAGGCTGAACATAAGGGTTAATCCTCATCCTGGTCGCTTGGGACAGTGGCAAAGGATACAACATAATCATCATCCCCGAGGCTCTGAAGCTTGACCCCCTGCGATGTCCTTCCTGTTGTGGAGACGGAATCCGAGCTGAAGCGTATTACTTTGCCGTTCTGTGTGCATACTATTATATCATCGCCTTTGCATATGGGCTTGGCACCTATTACATGGCTTTTCTTCTTTGAAAGCCTGATGTTTATCACGCCCATTCCTGCCCTGCTCTGTGCGCGGAATTTCTGTTCAAGGGTGATTTTGCCGATGCCGTTGCTTGTTATTGTGAAAAGCCCGTAAGGTTTCTGCGAGCATTCATCTTCACCGGTCGCGCCTTTATTGAAGAGAGCCAGGGATACAACCTCATCCATCCTCTTTTTAAGCCTTATGCCAATTACCCCTCTTGTGGCCCTGCCTGTCGGCCTGACACTTGCTTCGGAAAACCTTATGCTCATCCCTGCCCTTGTTATAAGCATTATATCATCTACTCCTGAGGAGATCCTTGTAGCAACAAGATCATCATCTTCATCCAGGAGGATAGCCTTTATGCCTGCCTTATTGGGCCTTGAAAAGTGCGAGAGGGATGTCTTTTTTACAAGCCCCTTCCTGGTGGCGAAAAAGAGGAACTGGTCATCCCTGAATTCCTTTACGGGGAGTATCGTGTTTATAAGCTCATCCTGGCCTATGCTGATCAGGTTAATTATAGCCCTGCCCACGGATGTTATTCCGGATTCGGGTATCTCATAGGCCTTCAGCCAGTAAAGCTTGCCCTTGTTTGTAGTAATAAGGAAATAATCATGTGTCTGGGCAGTGAATATCTTTTCCACAAAATCGTCGTTCTTGGTCATTACGCCCCTTTTTCCTGTCCCTGCCCTTTTCTGGCTCCTGTAAAAGCTTAGGGATGTCCTCTTTATATACATCTGGTTTGTCAGGAAGACCACGATATCCTCCTGTTTTATCATATCCTGGATATCAGGCTCATCTGAGACCATCATTATTTCAGTTCGCCTCAGGTCTCCGTATTTTGACCTGATCTCCTTCAGCTCTTCCTTGATTATATTGTCGATAAGTATCTTGCTTTTTAGTATGTCCTGAAGCCTTTTTATCTCCAGAAGAAGGTCCTCGAGCTCCTTGATTATCTTCTCCATCTCAAGGCCTGTAAGCCTCTGCAGTTTCATGTCCAGAATAGCCCTTGCCTGCGGCTGTGAAAGTTCGAAGCGCCCTATCAGGTTCTCCTCAGCCTCTTTTACAGTCTGTGAAGATTTTATTATCCTTATGACCTCATCAATATTGGAGATCGCAATCTTAAGGCCTTCCAGAATATGTGCCCTCTGGAGAGCCTTTTCGAGGTCATACTTGGTTCTCCTGATGACTATATTCCTCCTGTGTGATAAAAAGTGCCCCAGCGACTGCTTAAGCGTCAGGAGCCTCGGGGCCATGTCTACCAGGGCAAGGAAATTACCCCCGAAGGTAACCTCAAGCTGTGTGAATTTATAGAGCTGGTTCATTATAACATTGGAGTTTTCATTCCTTTTTACATCAAGTACCACACGTATTCCATCCCTGTCCGATTCATCCCTGATATCCGAGATGCCGTTTATCTTCTTCTGGTTTATGAGATGCGCTATGCTTTCTATAAGCCTTGACTTATTAACCATATATGGAATTTCTGTAATTATTATCTTTTCCCTGGATGATTTGTCAGTCTCTATTATAAGCCTTCCCCTGAGCCTGATCTTGCCCCTGCCTGTCTCATAAAACTCCCTTATGGGGTCTACTCCGTTTATTATGCCCCCCGTCGGGAAGTCAGGCCCCTTTATGTACTGCATGAGTTCAAGGGTTGAGCATTCGGGGCTATCAATATAGAAAAGAAGCCCGTCGATCACCTCGGTCAGATTATGGGGAGGTATCTCTGTCGCCATGCCCACTGCAATACCGCTTGAGCCGTTAATAAGGGCATTGGGCACTACTGAAGGAAGGATTACGGGTTCCGTCTCTGTACCGTCATAGTTCAGGACAAAGGGCACGGTATCCTTTTTCAGGTCCTTGAGCATCTCATCAGCTACAGCAGACATCTTGGCTTCAGTGTACCTTTCGGCGGCAGGCGGGTCGCCGTCAACCGAGCCGAAATTCCCCTGGCCTATTATGAGCGGGTACCTCAGCGAAAAGGACTGGGCCATCCTGGCTATTGACTGGTAAACAGCGCTGGTTCCGTGAGGATGGTATTTTCCTGTTACTTCTCCGGTTATCTTGGCGCACTTTCTGAAACCGGAATTGTGGTGAAGGCTCAGGTCGTTCATCGCTACCAGGATTCTTCTGTGAACAGGCTTGAGCCCGTCCCTTATATCAGGAATAGCCCTTGAGACTATTACGCTCATGGAATAGTCCAGAAAGCTCGACTTGAATTCGTCCTCCAGATTTACTCTCTTATATAATTCATCCAATAATTGCTGATGCCCCATTTATGTTTATTGCAACCTCCTGGTTTTCTTATTAAAAGCTGTCAGATATCAAGGTTCTTAACCTCTCTTGCATACTTCTTTATGAAGTTTCTGCGCGGTTCGACATCAGAGCCCATGAGAGTCTCTATTATGTCGCCTGCCTCTACATTATCCTGGATATCCAGCTTTATCAGGTTCCTTGTGCCCTTTTCCATTGTAGTTGTTGCAAGCTGATCAGGGTTCATTTCTCCAAGGCCCTTGTATCTCTGAAGCTTGATCTTGCTTCTTATGTAATTTTCAAGCCTTGATAAAACATCTCGAAAACTGCTTATATCCTTAATCTTTTCACCGTTTTCAAACTCGATCTCGATATCCTTCAGATGCTTTATATGCTTGCTGTATATCTTTTTCAGCTCCTTTATGTCAGGATGGGATAAAAGGTCATGGTCAACGGTGAATGCGGTAATCTTGCCCATTATATTCACTGTGAAGGTGACAAAATGGCAGTTATGCTCCTCATCAAAGGAAACCGAAGCGTCAATGGTGTCCGTCGCAGGGTTGTTCTCATGGAAATGCCTTGTGACATATTCAATGTATTTGTTCAGGATTTCCATGTCTGACAGAGAACTGGTCCCGAAATCATCATTGAATATTATATATCTCAGCACAGGCCTGAGAGATTCAAATTTCATTATCCTGTCAAAGATGAGATAGAACTTGTGAAGCACCCTCAGGAAGTCCCTCAGTTTATTGCCGGAAAAATCATGGTCCCTGGTAATAAGCTTTGCTTTTTTTGCGCTCAGTTCAAAGATATATTCATTATATTCCCTTTCGTCCTTCAGGTACCTTGTCTCCTTTGCAAATTCCGCCTTGTAGAGAGGGGGCTGTGCAATATACATGTATCCCTTGTCAAAAAGGGGCTTCATGTGCTTGTAGAGAAAGGTGAGGAGGAGAGTTCTTATGTGCGCCCCGTCGAAATCCGCATCGGTCATCAGTATTATCTTGTGGTAGCGGAGCTTGTCCATATTGAAGTTCTGAGGGCCGATCCCCGTGCCCAGGGCTTTGATAAGAGTCTGTATCTCCTGGTTTTTAAGCATTTTATCAAGGGTTGCCTTCTCGACATTTATGACCTTGCCCCTGAGAGGCAGTATTGCCTGAAACTTGCGGTTCCTTCCCTGCTTTGCAGAACCGCCGGCCGAATCTCCCTCAACTATGAAAAGCTCAGCCTTTGTGGGGTCTCTTTCCTGGCAGTCAGAGAGTTTGCCCGGGAGGCCCGCTCCCTCCAGTACGGTCTTCCTGCGGGTAAGGTCCCTTGCAGCTTTTGCTGCGATCCTTGCCCTTGCGGCAGTAACCGCCTTTTCCATTATTGCTTTGGATACAGAGGGGTTTTCTTCAAGTATTGCCGTAAACCAGTTATATACCACAGATTCAACAATGCCTGCCACTTCGCTGTTGCCCAGCTTCATTTTGGTCTGGCCTTCAAACTGCGGGTTCGGAAGCTTGATGCTTATTACCACGGTCGAACCCTCGCGAAGGTCATCGCCTGTGACCTTAATCTTAAGGGTCTTGGTAAATTTTTCAATATACTGGTTCAAAACTCTTGTTATTGCCTTCCGGAAACCGGAAACATGGGTGCCCCCCTCCTTGGTGTTTATATTGTTCACGAAGCTGTATACGGTCTCGCTGTAGCCGTCATCATGCTGCATTGCTATCTCCACGCTTACATCGTCCTTTTCCTCTTTCAGAAAAAGAGGCGGGTTGTACAGCTTTGACCTTGATTTGTTAAGGTATTCAACGAAGCTTACTATTCCGCCTTCATAATAGAAGTTATGGCTTTTGTCCTCCCTTTCATCAATGATCTCTATCCTGACCCCCGGATTAAGGAAGCTCAGCTCCCTGAGCCTTGTCGAGAGAACCTCAAAGGACGGCTCCGTATTCTCAAAGACTTCGCTGTCAGGCTTGAAGGTTATTATCGTTCCCGTTTTCTTTGTTTTTCCAGTTATCTGTATGTCGGATTCGGGGATGCCTCTCTTAAAGCTCTGCCTGAAAACGTTCCTTCCATTCTTTATCTCGACATCAAGCCATTCAGAAAGGGCATTTACGACGGAAACGCCAACCCCGTGGAGGCCTCCTGATACTTTGTAGGCTTTATTGTCAAACTTTCCCCCTGCGTGGAGCTTGGTAAGCACAAGCGTGGCGGCTGAGATATTGGCTTCCTCGTGTATGTCTGTGGGTATGCCTCTGCCGTCATCCTCTATCCTTATGCTGTTGTCTATGAATATTGTAACCTTTATATTCTTGCACCACCCGGCCATAGCTTCATCTATGCTGTTGTCAACGACCTCGTATACAAGATGGTGAAGGCCGTCGACAGAGGTGCTCCCTATATACATCGCAGGCCTTTTGCGGACTGCATCAAGGCCTTCCAGTATCTTTATCGAGCTTGCACCATAGTCGCTCTCAAAATCATTCCCATTGCACTGGGGACAGCTTCCATCAATTTTATCGCTGTCAATCAGATAACCACATTTTTTGCATTTAAGCATTTAAATCACCCCTTTACAGGATTTCCGTTTTTCATGATAATCAGGTCATGTTCACGTAAACCAAGGTTGTTTTTTATACTTGATATAAAGACCTGATCAAAAGCATTCAAATAGTCCAGAAGAGTTTCAATGAATGAATCGCCCATTTCACCAAACATATCATCAATGACCAGGACGGGTGAAGAGGATTCAATTCCCCTGATAATCTCCGACTGTACAAGTAACAGAAGAATTATAATAAGCTTTAACTGACCACGAGAAGAATACCTGATTATTGGCCTGCTGTCAAGATAAAACAGAAAATCTGTCTTTGAAAGGCCCCAGGTAGTAAAGCCTGTTCTCATGTCATCTGCAAGGTTCTTTGAGGAGAGCGAGGAGAATATATCATAAAAACTGGAGGATTCGTCCATTATACTGCCGTTAAGAAGCAGGACAGGCCTGAGTGAGGGCAGGAGCTTTCCAAAGAGGTCAAGGAAGACCCTGTCATAGGTTTCTGAAAATAATCTCAGGTATTTCATCCTGAAACCCATTATCTTTGAGCACAGATCCACAAGGGATGCGGTATATTGCTCGAACAGGGCATCATCGAAAGCCTTCCTCTTCAGGAGGATATTCCTGCTTTTAATAGTTTTGTAATAATCGCCCATCAGCCTGATATAGGGATGTTCAATCTGCATGACAAGCCTGTCAAGCATCCTTCTGCGCCATCCCGGGCCCCTTGAGAACTCCTCTGTCTGGGCCGAGCTTGAATGTACGCATGAGAAATATTTCTGATATTCTGACATGGACCTGACTGCTTTGCTGTTCACCATTACACGCTTGGTAGATGAAAGCCAGCTTATTACAGATTCAAAGCGGTTCGGGCTTTTGTCTACTGTGCCCCTCAGCCAGAAAGAGGCTTTATCAAACTGCAGTATGCTTTCTATCTTTGAGTCAAGAAAACTGCGTGCATTCAGCAGATAATAGACTGATTCCAGAAGGTTGGTCTTCCCCTGTGCATTATCGCCGGTAACCAGGATGAACCTGCTTTTGAATTCCAATTCCGCTTTTTCAATATTCCTGAAATTTTGTATAACAATATTTTCCAAGTACATAAATTATGCCAGAGAGGGTAAAAAGAGCTTTAATCCCTTTAGGAAAGGGGCATCAGGACATAAGTGAAATGCGTTCTTTCCTTGTCCCGCATTATTACTGAGTCTTTGGGGCTTTCCTGGACACAGAGCTCAAAAGTCTCTTCAGAAAGGGAGTTCAGGATGTCAATGAGATAAAAGGCATTGAACTCCATGGAATATTTATCCTGAGGATATGTCGGCATAACCTCGATCTTGACCTCACCCATGCCGATCTGTGAATCTGAAGACCGTATCCTCAGCTCATTTTCAGTAAAATCAAACTTGACGCTGTTGGTAAGCTCGTTAGAGAGAGGGGCTGTCGTCCTTACAGCGCTTATGGTGTCGAGCCTGTTGAGCTGGTATATCTTTGCAATCTTTGTGGGAATAAGGGATGCATAATTGGGATAGTCAAGCTCAAGGAACTTTGAGATCAGTACTGTGTTGTCCTGCTCAAAGGAGATACCCCTGTCGAGAACATAGCACCTGATATCCTCATCGTTCGAGAAAAGCTTTACATATTCTGTTATGGTCTTTTTGCTTATATGCCTCAGCTGAGTCAGGTATTTGAAGTCCTCGGAGTATTTTGGCATGTAAAATTCGCCTACAGACAGCCTGTGGCCGTCAGTAGTGGCGCATGCTATGCTCTTTGCCCTGAAATCCATTATCATTCCGGTCAGGCCTATGTGCTGGCGGATAGTGCTTATGCAGAACTGTATCCTTTTGATTATATTGGAGAGGAATGAAGCACAGAACTCTATTGTATCCTCAGACTTATAATCAGGGATAGAGGGGTAGTCCTCAATAATGGCGCATGCCAGTGCAAACTGGTAATTGTCCATCTTTATCATAAGCCTGTTCGTTGTTTCATCATACTTTAATAAAAGCCTGCCTTCCGGGAAATCCCTCAATAATTCGTAGAATTTCTTGGCAGGTACTACAATTTTGCCAGGATTGACAATATCAGCCTGGCATTTCGTGATGACAGAGATATTAAGGTCTGTTCCAAAAAGCTGTATAGAGTCATCTTTAGCCGTAAAGAGACAGTGCGTCAAAATAGGAAGAAGGCGCTTTACATCAATGATCCCCTCAATCTTTTCAAGTGCACTGAGCAATTCATTCTTTTGTACTGAAAGTTCCATATCATACCCCTCTTTTATCTTTTATTGCTAATAAATCTATGTTATTATGGATCTGATTATTTTTCAATAAAATTTTGCATCATCTCAGCTATATTTTTATTGGATTTTGCAATGCTGATAAGAGTAACAGAACAATAAAGGTCTATTCTTTGTAATATTGACTTATAAACTGGAAATTTGTATTATTTCAGTATATAAAAAAGGCTGGTGATTATATGAAAAGAATGTTGCTTCTTATCATGATGCTTCAGATATTCTGCCTCTCAGGCTCCTCTGAAGTGATCCTGGCCAGGCCGGAGAAACTGGATTTCGGGAATATATACCAGGGAAGGGAGTATTTCCTTGGTTTTGAGATAGAGATCGATCACGCAGACGGCCTGTCCCCTGAGGATGTCTTATTAAAGGATATTGCGGTAGACAACAGGAACCTTGAGATCCAGAAGGAAAAAGCATCTTCAAAGGACCGGGAAGGCAAAAAGCTGTATAAGCTCAGGCTCAAGGCGGAGAACATACTCGGCAGGCTGGAGGAAACGATCGAGGTGGCCTATGTGCTGAAAGGGAAGGAAAAGAAGTTCTTCATTCCCGTAAGTGCATATATCTCAGGCTTCTATGCAGTATCCCCCCCCGGCATAGTAATAAGGAAGATAACCAGGGGGGAAAAAAGGCAGTGCTCTCTGTATATCGAGACAGACAATAAGTCCGATTTCAGAATAACCGGAACATCATTTTCAAGCGGGAACTGCCTCAATATCATGGTAGATGAGATCAGCAGCTACAGAAAGAAGCTTACCCTTACCCTTCAGTATGAAAGCGAGGGAAGGCATTTGGACAGGCTGACGGTAAAGACGGATAATGAGATGTTCAGCACGATAACCATTGATGCCCTTGCAAATGCAACCGGATACATAATATCGGACAAAACGGATATACCATTCGGTTCCCTGTCAGGGGAGGATGAAATACAGGTTAAAAGGATTGCAGTAAAGGCAGAGGACCTAAAAAGCCTGGATATCCTGGAAATAACCAGCAGCAGGGAAGGGATACTGGAATTTAATACAGAAAGGATCGCCGACAATATTATTGAATTAATAGTCTCATTAGACCCCTCAGGCCTGGAACGGGACTTCTTCGGAGAGATAACCATAAAGGCAAAGGCAGAGGATATTACAGAGATTCTGAAAGTTACCTACCATGGAAGAATTAAAAAATAGGGCATGGGGAAAGGCACTCATTGTTTTTGCAGTGCTTATGATACTGACAGGCCTTGATCTTAAGGCGATCGAATATTTTTTATTCAGGGGTGATTTTCAGAAGGCAATGCAGGCAAATGAGGCGGATTACAGGGCAAACAGGATCAATACTGACCAGTATACGCTTAATAAAGCATATATTGAGCTTTTTATGGGAAATGTCGAGGATGCCTGCGGGATATTCTCCCTTTCAGGATACAGGCTGGACATGACAAGACGGGAATCGGCCGCACTGATGTTTCACTGCGGCAGGGAGGAATTCCTGAACCTGATGGGCAAGTGCGAAAACAGGGATAAAGTTTTCCCTCTTTATCATGCAATATACCTTATTGAGAACAAAATGCATGATAAAGCATCGATCCTGCTAAGCAGGCTTAATATAAACAGGCTTTCGGATACCGAGTACAAGACCTATCTTCTGTATTACCTGAAACTGCTTATAAAAGCCGGGGACACAAAAAGCATAGCAGGGCTTATCCGCAGTTCGGAGGATGCCGGCCTGGCAGACCTTATAACCGATACCGGCCTGCTTGAGGCAATAAGCCTTTATGATATACCTGAAAGAGAGCGGATCATCAACAGGGTTCTTAAGCATTATTATGAAAACAGGATGGTGGACGAGGGGATCAGTTACATTAACACTCTGTACGGCAGGGGGTTGATAACCCATAATTCATACAGGGAACTGAAGAAATCCTTTCTTAATATGCCGGTCTATATACTTATGAATCTCTCATATGACAGCAAAAGCAGTGAATATGAGATGCTGGCAGGGGGCATAAGGGAATATTTCAGCAGGATGGGCCGGAAGATAAGCCTGGAAAGCCAGGACAGCAGGCTTATAAGGTATGAACTGACAGACCGGGATACTGCCAGCAGAAAATCGAGGTTCTATATCCCTGTAAGCTCATCTTTTAATCAGGAAGGAGGAAATATTATCCAGCCGGTCATATCCCTCAGGGATAAGGCAGAATACCTGATAAGGCATGATCCGCTCATTGCAGAGGAGAGGACCCTGGTCATACTGCGTGACTGGGAGCAGAAACCGGCTATTTTCAATCTGCTGAAGAACTGCGTTTTTAAGGCTGATACTGCAGGCTATTTAACCGGACAGGAAAAAGAACAGATAAGATATATAGTCATTGACGGCTCAGCCGAGGAGATATTCATTGTCCTCAATGAAATAAACTGGATAAGCCTTGAAAATATCAGGCAGATATACCTTCTCAATGATATGGGCAGCTATGCTTCCAGGCTGAAGGGCTTCAGGTACAGAGAAATTCTGACCCATATGCCCCTTCTTTCAAGGATAAACGATGCCCTGAAGGAACATGGCCTTTATGAGCAGGATAAATACTATCTTCTCGGTTATGACATAGGGGGTATCATTGATATGATAGAGAAAAGCGAGAAAAGCTACAGCGGAATAATGGCAGAGTATTATATACACGATGGCAGGCTGTCCAAGAGGCTGAAGTATGAAAAACTCGATTAAGGCTGTATTGCTTTCTGTGCTCCTGATAGCATTTGTATCATGCTATGCCGGCATGCCTGAAAAAACCTTCTACCCTGTTCAGGTTCAGCAGGCTGACAGCAATGCCTCAATAATAGACAGGCATATAAAAGATGCTGTAATGTACTATGATCTGGGACTGTATGAGATGTCCTACAGCAATGTATACGATGCCCTTCTATTGCTTAATGAGGCAAAGGAGAGAAAGGACAGAAGGTATAATGAGCTGATGGACCTGGCCCTGAAGATAAATTTTAATTTAAGGGACAAGCTGGACCTTGATTACAGTGAAAGATGGGTCATGCACGATAAAAGGAGGGGGGCCTGCAATAAGGATATTTTCCCCCTTGAGATTGGGAAGGACAAGGCCTACCTTTCCGATGCATATATGGAAACTGTATATATGGTGGGGGAAATGTTCATACCTTATTTCAGGTCTGAGATGGCCAGATATGAAGTTCCTGTGGAATTTAGCCTGCTTCCCCTTCTGGAAAGCGGTTTTGACCCGAGCGCCGTAAGCCCGAAGGGTGCTGTCGGAATGTGGCAGTTTATGGAGCCTACTGCAGAATCTTATGGCCTGCCTGTCAATTACTGGGCTGACAAGAGGCTGGACCCCTTCGCCTCAGGCAAGGCGGCAGCAAGATATTTAAGCTACCTTTATGAAAGGTTCGGAAAATGGGAGCTTGCCCTTGCGGCATACAACTGCGGTGAAACAAGGCTTGCCCGCATTATTGAAAGCATCAGGTCCGATGAAATGCCTGTCCTGCTGAAATCCGGCATGCTCCCCGGGGAGACGGAAAACTATGTGAGATCCTTTATGTACCTAATTGATAATATTGACCTTTCATATTTCCAGGGACACCACAATATAACACATGTTGTGATACCATTTTCGATCAGGGTTGCTGACCTTCTGAGATATATTGACATCAGCGAGGCCGACTTCTATTTTCTCAACCCTGATATAAAAAAGGGGATAATCCCCTATTCAGCAGGCGGATATACAATAAACATTTACACAGGCACTTCATGCAGGCTGGCGGATATTGACGAAAAGCACCTCATACACTGGAATTCCGTCAGGATAGACAATGACATGTCAGTTGAGGAGCTTGTGGAATACCTCAATGTGCCAAGGGGCATGATAATGCACCTCGGCAGTCCTGACAGCAGGGGCATCATTAAAAAGGGAACCCGGTTTATATATCCCCGCGACAGGCTTTAGGTTCCCTTCTGATCCTGATATTCTATGAGATAAATATATCCTTAAGGTGCAGATAGGGCATTATGCCGGAAAATCCAAGGGTTATGCAGGGCATTGTATTGGAGGATATGCCAAGCAGGCTGTCCCTGAACAGCTCGTAGATATTCCCGGAAACCATGCAGTCCTTGACCCTTCCTATCCTTTTGCCATTGGAGACCCTTATTCCTGTTGAGATATTTCCTGAAAATTCGCCTGAGATAAGGTTGCTCATAAGTATTCCCATAATATCGTCAATAATGAGGCCTTCTTTCATGCTGCTTACCATGTCCTCCTTCTCAACAGCCCCCGGAAGTATCTGCAGGTTCACAGGAACGGGTGATGGAGTTACTGCATGAGTTTTGCCGCCCATTAGGCCCTTTATCCTGATCCCGTGCCCATTGGGGGTCATTTTCAGCTTGTATGCAGACCTCAGGTCAAGAAGGTAATTTTCCAGGTATCCTTCTGACACTATATTAACCTTCTCCGCCCTGACCCCTTCATCATCAAACGGGACACAGTCGGGAAGCGATCTGTCAACAGGGTCGCTGATGATATTGAAAGCCCTGTCAAATATCTGCTCTGTAAGCCTCCCATTCAGGGGAGAAAGGCCCTTTTCCACAGCATTGCCCGAGATCCCCTTCCAGAATGCAAGCATGATGCTCATCACAGCATTGGGGGTGAAGACAACTTCATAGAGCCCCTTTGAAACATCAGCTTTCTTTTCAAGGGCTTCCATCTCCAGAAGGAGCCTCTCCAGCATTTTTTCATCATATATGTCCTTTTCATTCTTTATGATAGCCTTGTGCCTCTTGATGAAGTTGCCTTCCTCAATGAGTGAGCAGCCGAAAAAGGAAACATACTGGCTCTTTCTGTAGCTTGAGGACAATCCGTTTGAATTATATATCCTGACTTCATGTATATCATTTGCAATGGTGCTGTGAGGCATATACTTCGGAGCGCCGGCCTTCAGGAAATCAACTATGATCCTGCCCTGTTCGACCATTTCCTCAAGGCTCAGGTTCTCTATCTCCGGATTGATATAATCTTTGCTGTTGTTTATGCTGTCAGCAGGCAGGTCAAGGTCAATCTCCTCGCCATAGTTTGAGATATCAATGGCTTTTTTCAGGCATTCAATCTTATTATCAAGGCCGGGAGCCGTGCTGAATCCTGTTTTGCCGTTCCTTATAACCCTTATGCCTATCCCTTCAGAGTTTGAATTATCGATCTTTTCAAGCTTTGTGTCCTCAAAGCTTATCGATTTCTGCATGCTGTTTATATAAAAAAGGTCCCATTTGCTTACATTGTTCTGCTTTGCAATTTCCTCAAAATATTTCATTCTACCTTCCTCCTACAGTAACATCTTGTATTCTGATATGGGGGCCTCCATGGGATACAGGAAGCGGGTACTGGCCACCCTTGCCGCAACCCCCCGGTGATTCGTGGATGATATGGTCATCTCCCACAGCATCAATATTCTTCAGCGTTACAAATACATTGCCGGTAAGATTGATGTCCCTCACCATCTCTGCAATCTCACCGTTCCTTATCATATATCCGTATCCTGCCATGAATGTGAACATTTCACCGTTTGTCTGGCCTCCCTTAGCATCTATTGCATATACTCCAAGTTCAATATCCCTGATAAGGTCATGAAAAGTGCTGGTGCCCTGTTCGATATTTGTAGAGGTCATTCTTGGGATCGGGGGATAGCTGCAGGATACAGCCCTTGCATTTCCTGAAGGCTTTTCTGAAAGCTTTGCTGCTGTTTCCCTGGAGTGAAGCCTTCCAGTCAGCTTACCCTCTTTAATAAGGTATGTCTTTTGAGTCTTTACGCCCTCATCATCATATTTCATGTAACCCCGGCTTCCCTCAACCAGGCCTGAATCGTATATATTAAGGACACTGGAGCCGAATTCCCTGCCTAATACCATCACCTCTCTAAGCTGTTTATTATTGGATACATTGTCTCCTTCAGAGAGATGCCCGAAAGCCTCATGAGTAAAGACCCCTGTCAATGCAGGGTCGAGTATGATCGGGTATCTTCCGCCTTTAACTATGGGAGCTTTAAGCAGTTTGAGCACAAGCTCGCATTTGGAAAGAATGTCCTCGTCATGCCCATAGGCAACATCAAATGTGGATGACGAACCGAATGAAACCCCTATACTCTGGACATTATTTCCTATCATACCCACAGGAACGAGGCTTCCTGCGATATCAACCCCTTCAGTGTATATATATGTGCCTTCTGAATTATGGAAGGTCTTTCTGGAGAATTTGTCAAAATATATGATCCTTGATTTTATGCCCTTCCCGCTGTACTTCTTTATAATATCATTATACCTGTCAAGAAGGAATATCTTCTCCTTGAGGGGTATATTACGGGGGTCATTGTCCGGGTTTACCAGTATTTCATCATTGACAACACTGGTTTCTGCAAGGGAGAACGGCTGTCCTGATACAAGCCTTGCCTGTTTTACTGCATATTTGATATATGGTTCGAGGTAGGACGGGTTTGTAAATGAGGCAAACCCCCAGCCTCCGTTTATCAAGGCACGGACAGCCATGCCGCTGCTTAAGGAACTTCCAGTATCAGAAATCGCCCCATTATCATAGCTGATAGACAAGGATTCTCGTTCTTCGTGCCTTATCTCCAGATAATCACATTCGCTTTTGTACCGGTTCATCAGATTTTCAATGTAGCCCTTCATATATAACTCCTGGTTTTTTTATTATGCAAAAAAAAGGTTACATTATTATTAAATTAGTTGCAAAAAAAAAATCTGGAGACTAAACTAACAGTATTGGTAAAATTATCTTATATGAGGAAACAAATCATACATCTCTTTGTTTAATAATAAGTCATCCAGAGGGTAATATTATGGATCTTACAATTATCAATTCACTGGCCGGTACAGCAGGTAATTCCGAAATGAACATAGACAGCGCTGTATTCTCGCTGATACACCAGACAGGGACAGTATCAAAAATCATACTTCTTATACTGCTTTTTATAAGCATCTTCTCATGGGGAATATTTATTACGAAATATATACAGTTCACCATAAACAAGCTTAATATTGACAGGTTCAAAAGGCTGTTCAAGAAGCGCCTGAAGGATAAAAGCCCCGGAGACCTGATCATGATCTTTTCCAAGGCAAAGAACAATGTACTGGCAAAAGCCTCTTTGAGCGGCCTGCTTGAGATCAAGGAGCAGCTGAAGGTCAAAAGGGACAGGAGGATAACACAGGACCTGAACTTCTATACAAATGCATTTGTAAGGGCATCCAATGCGGAATCATCAGAGATCCTGTCAAGGTTTGAAAGGTCCCTTGGTATCCTTGCAACTGCAGGAAGCGTCTCCCCGTTCCTGGGGCTCTTCGGTACTGTCTGGGGCCTTATGACATCATTCCAGGCGCTGGGCCTGCAGGGTTCAGTATCCATTAGCGCTGTAGCCCCAGGGCTGGCCCAGGCGCTTATAACTACTGCAGCGGGCCTGATAACAGCGATCCCTGCCGTTATTTCCTATAATTACCTGGTCAACACCATAAGAAAAATGCAGAACGAGATGGTTTCATTCAATTCCCAGATTCAGGGCCTTGTTGAAAGATACCTGTTCGTCAGCAGGGATAATATAACGGAAAGCTTAAGAAATGTACCATAATCCAAGCCTTGAAAGAAAGCCTCTAAGCGAGATAAATGTTACCCCTCTGGTGGATGTCGCCCTTACCCTTCTGATCATGTTCATTATAACGGCACCTCTACTCCAGAGCAGGGTTGATGTGAACCTTCCAACAGCTTCAAAAAGCATAAAGGATCCGGTGAAATCGGTTATTATAAGTATTACAAAGGATAAAACAATATATATTGAAAAAAAGCCCATGTTCATTACCAGCATCGGAAAGGAAGTGGCTGACAGGATTTCAGAGAACAGGGAATACAGGGTCCTTATAGAAGGGGACAGTGAGGTCGATTATGGCTTTGTTATCGAGGTCATGGATGAGATAAAGCAGGCCGGCATAGAAGAAGTAGGGCTTGTCATACAGGAAAGGAAGAAATGAGATCTGGCTTTATTATATCTGTTATAATACACCTTATGATCATTGTATTTGTGTTTCTGCCTACAAAAGAGCTGAAGCTCCCGGAGGCACCGAGATTCATAAAAGCAAGCCTGGTAGAATTTGAATCCCCCAAACCGGAGGCAGAGAAACCTGTCAGGGTCGTCGAGAGGCCAAAAGAGCAGAAGCCTGACAGGTTTAAGAGGCCTGATGAAAAATACGAAAAGCCAAAAAATACAATTGGCACAAGGCAGGTACTGGAAACAAAGCCGGCAGAGCAGAAAGAAAAGCCCAGGGAGGTACAGAGAGCACCTGTATCGGTGCTTGAGAAGGATTTTGAGAGCAATTACTACCTTGGCCTTCTGAGGGACAAGGTCTACAGGAACTGGACGGTTGAAGACAGGCCATTTAAGATGGAATGCATTGTCAGATTCCAGATAAACAGAAAGGGCATGATCGATAATGTGAAGCTTGAAAAGAGTTCAGGCTTCTATAACTTTGACAGGGCAGCCATGAAAGCTGTGGTTTTATCGGAACCCTTCCCGCCCCTGCCTGCAAATTACAGAAATGAAAGGCTTACGGTATTCTTTAGATTTGAAAACATTTAGGAGAAAGATATATTATGAGGCTTAGGTATCCAATAATTATTGCAATTGTTTTAGTCTTTGCCATCAATGCCTATTCTATTGATGATGAAGTATACCTTACTATCTCAAGAAAGGGAACGGGAAAAACCCCTGTGGGGATCATGGATACCCTTGATAAGAACACTGGAAGGCCCAGCAGGCTGACAAATGAATGCGACAGCATACTTGTCTTTGATCTGAGTATCCTGGGCTATTTCGAGCTTTACGGGGAAAAAGAGCTTACGGAGAAAGAAAAGCTGGACAGGAACCATGTCAGGGATGACCCTTCCTATCAAACCCGCCTGAGGGCTATTGTCTTTGCCTATATTGAAGAGTCAAAAAATGGTGATATTGCCCTTTACGGATTCGTAAGGGACCCTTTCTCCGCAGAGAGGCTTCTTAGCAAGAAATATACAGGCAATAAGCAAAGCTTCCGCAAAATTGTCCATTCCTTCAGTGATGACATCACGTTTATCCTTACAGGAGAAGAAGGCATAGCCACAAGCAAGATCGCTGCAGTACTGGTAGGTGATAATTCAAAGGAAATTGTAATTATGGATTATGACGGCAGGAATATGGTACAGGTAACAAATGACAACAGCATTAATTCAAGCCCAAGGTTTTCAGATGACAGGAAAAACCTCATTTATATATCCTATAAGGACGGCTATCCCAATCTTTTTGTAAGAAACATTGAGACAGGGGCAGTAAGAAAGATCACACAGACCAGATATACCAAGAGTGCTCCGACATTTACAAGTGATGGGGATACAATTGCCTTTGCAATGTCTGTAAACAACAATACAGATATATACCTCATTAAAGGCTTCAATTCCAAAAAGCTTGAAAAACTGACAGCGGCGAGAAGCATAGAAACATCACCATGCTTTTCCCCAAATAACAGGAATATAGCATATACAAGCGACAGGGCGGGGATTCCCAATATATACATCATGGATGCAGACGGCACAAATTCAAAGAGAATAACCTACGGCGGGCAGTATTATGAAAGCCCGTCATGGAGCTCCTGCGGAAATCATATTGCATTCGTCAGCATGAATTTCGGGAGGTTTGATGTATTTGTAATGAACATTGACGGTTCCAATCCAAGGAGGCTGACGCACTCCCAGGGGTCAAACGAGGACCCGTCCTTTTCCCCGAGGGGAAGGCTCATCGTATATTCATCAAAGGAGTGGGGTTCGATCCGCTTGTTCTTGACAAATACCGATGCTGAATTTAATATTCCCATTACAGATAAAAACCTGAATATAATACAACCACATTGGAAATAAAAAAAAAGGAGAAAAATATGACAAAAAGACTACTTGTTCTTTTCCTTATTATCACGTGCTCTATCTTCATGCTCTCCTGTTCTTCGAAGAAGAAGGTCACCCTTGATGAAGACACAGCGCCTTCTGAGGAGGAGACCTTTGTTCCTGTAGAGGAAGACATAGGGATACATGACATTGATGAGGATGAGGATATTGTTATGGATGAATATGTCACTGCTGAGGGATATGTTGATGATGTATTCTTTGAACTGGATAAATACAATCTGGACAATGAAGACAGGCGGATCCTTGATAAGAACATCAGGTGGCTGAAGGAAAATCCGAGGGTTAATGTCCTGATAGAGGGCCACTGCTGCGATATCGGCACAGTGGAGTATAACTATGCTCTCGGGGACAGAAGGGCCAACTGTGTAAGAG
This sequence comes from uncultured Candidatus Sumerlaeota bacterium, assembly GCA_964389675.1. GTDB lineage: Bacteria > CAYMEV01 > CAYMEV01 > CAYMEV01 > CAYMEV01 > CAYMEV01. Next base: position 139,410 of record CAYMEV010000004.1, on the reverse strand, counting down.
ACTATCTCATACTGAACGGGATTGACCCGTCAAGGATCAAGACTGTATCATATGGTAAGATGAAACCCTTTGTTCTGGGAACTCTTGAATCTCAGAGGTCAAAGAACAGAAGGGCCCATTTCAAGATACAGAGGTACTGAAAAATATGAAGTATATCATACCGGTCCTGGCGATATGCATCGTTTTTGCATCCTGCGCAGGGCAGGCATACAATGAGTTTGGCAATGATATCAAGAGAATAGAGATACAGACAAGGGAAAACGCAGAGACACTCCAGGATATAAAATCCAGGATGAGCCAGCTTCCCGATTCAACCTACAAGCTCCTTGAGCAGGCAGATGAGCTTTATGCAGCCATAAATGACCTTAAGGACAACCTTAAGAGAATCTCGGAAGATGTTGACAATCTGACCATCAAGCTTAAAGCCATTGAGGGCAGGACTGATACAATGGCCTATAATGCACCGGCGAAGCCAGTGGTGGAGGCTAATGATGAGAATAATGTCACTGATGATCAGGGGGTATCAATAATAGGCAGTAATAGCGGCACCCTTCCCCCCCGTGAGGAAAGACCCGATATACTGGAGCTTCAGAAACGTTACAGCTCCGCCTATTCAGATTATATTGCCTCGATCTATTCCATTGCCATAATAGGCTTTGAATCTTTCATAAAGGATGCTAAAGGTATCCCTGAGCTTGAATACATGGTAGTGAACTCATATTTCTGGCTTGGCGACTGCTACTATATCAAAAAGGATTACAACAAGGCTTCCTACTATATGGAAACCTATGTATCAGAAGCCGGCAGGACCAGGCCAAAGGATAATCTTCTTCCTGATGCATACTTCAGGAGCGTTCAGATATATAATGAGCTCGGCATGGTAAAGGAAGCGCGGAATTACCTTGAAAGGCTGAACAGGGAATTCCCGATGCATAAAAAGACAAAGGAAGCAAATGAATTAGACCTGTAGGAAGTGCGCCGGCAGGCCATAGCCCTGTCGGTGCCCTCTCAGGCATCATTCTGCGGAATTATTGCTGTTGATTATTGAGAATATCTCGCTTATGAGTGCATTTATATCTTTTGCAGCCTTGCTTGAAGGAAGGTACTGAAATATAGGCTTGCCGTAGGAGCTTGTTTCTGCAAGCTTGGTATCCTGCCTGATGACGGTATCCAGCAGATAATCCTGATAGTTTGACCTCAGGGCATTGAAAGACTCATTTGATATGTTCTGCAGGGCATTGTACCTGTTCAGCAGTATGAAGCTGTCCAGGAAGAATTCAAAATCCTCCTCTATTTCAGATAGTGTTTCAAAAAGGATCTTGAGACCGTGGAAAGAAAGAAAATCTGCCAGAACCGGTATGATAATGGTATCACTTGCCAGTATGGCATTCAGGTTCAGTATTCCCATGTTCGGGGGGGCATCGAAGACAATAAGGTCATACTCCCCTTCTATCTCATGAAGGCTTTTCTTTATCTTCCATTCCCTGTTTGTTTTCGAGACCAGGCTTATCTCCACAGGCGTAAGCGAAAGATTGGAGGGTATGAAATCAAAGGTGTCCAGTGTGGTATGCTGGATGACATTTCGTATGCTGAGCTTGTTTATCAGCACATTGTAAAGGGTGTGTTTCAGATTCTCCGCATCGTATCCGAGGCATTTTGCAACGTGACCCTGAGGATCGAGGTCTATCAGAAGAGTCCTGTAGCCCATCTCAGCGACACGGTAGGCATATGATGTAGAAATTGTGGTTTTGCCGGTGCCTCCCTTAAAATTAAGGAAAAGCTGTTTCTGAGGCTTTTTTATCATTGGTTCTATATTCAGAAGCTTACGGTATTCAGGAAGGTCAGACGGGAAAAACTGCCTGAAATTTGTCTCCGGGTCCCTGCCGGATTCAGGCACTGTACCATTTTTTGCAAGCTCTATAAGCTGGTTTTTTGTTATTCCAAGCTCATTACAAAACTCTTTTACTGTGAATGATCTAATATCCATACAAATACCTCGAATATCTCAATGGCAGAATTATAAATAAAAATATGGACAAATGCAATTATTTTTTTGATATTTTATCCCCTGCATACTATACTTTAAGAAGTAAAGGATAATAATACAAAATTCAAGGATTGAACTATGGTAGGTTTTAAAGACAATGTTGCATCCAGGAAACCTTTAGGAAAGAGGCACAAGCCCGGCGGGCAGTGGGATAATAAGCCTCAGGTGCTGGAGGACAATATGCCCGGAGATGATGATAAAACAGAAAGCGAAGCCAGAATATCCCCTATGAGAAAGATTATCAAGGCTGCAAGGGAATTAAGCCGTGAAGAAAGCCATGATGGGCAGATGCCTGATAGGGGATCCGAAATGATTGAAAATGAAAGCCTGGATGATAAAAAGGACCGTCCCGGCGCTGATGCAGTCAGCACGGAAAAGGCTAAAGCCCATAAGGCAAAGGCAAGAGAACCGGTCAGCAGGGTATCGGATAAAGAGGCAGCGGCGCCAGAGGAAAAGCAGGCTGACATAAAAGAAAGCCTTGCTGTGAGGGAATATCTGCATAATTTCAACAACTCCCTTACTGAGATGAAACAAAAGCTGATAATGAGCCAGAATGACATAGAGATAATAAGCAGGGAGATCAGCGATTATCAGTCATTCATAGAAAGCGAGGAGGAAAGGAACAAGAAGCTTTATGAGCTGCATTCCTTCTTAAGCAACCAGATGGAGGAATCCGAAGTAAGCGTTCAGACAGAGGATGTCCTGAAAAATGAAATCGAGAGCAATAAAACACTCATAAAGGAACTTAAGGACGAGCATGATAAGCTTGAAACAGAGCTGAAGGACCTTGAGTCCCAGCTTGGCTCATCCCAGCTGATGCTTAAGGAGAAGCTTCAGGCCTTAAAGAAGATAGAGCTCCATCAGAAAAGCCAGAAGGAACTGAGGGAGATGGAGAAGCGTGAACTGATGCTGATAATAGAAGAGAACAAGCGTATAGAGGATTCCATATTCTCCCTGAGAATTGAGCATAAAAAAGAGCACCAGAAGAATACTACTCTGAAATCAAGGTCAGATCAGATGAAACAGACACTTAATGACCTGAATGATATAATGAGCATTAATAAACAGGGCGGGTAAAGGTATGGATAAGATACAGAGCAATGCAGTTACGAAGATAATTGAAGAATATAAGAGGATGGAGACACAATACCAGAAGAATTCAAATGACCTTATTGTAAAGACCGAAGAGCTTGAATCAAAAAAAAGCCTGCTGAAAACCCTCAAGGATAACAATAAGAGCATTCTTTCAAAGATAGCTTCCATGAAAAAGGCAATTGAAAGCGATAAGAATGCGCAGAAGAACTATGCAAGCACAAAGGCTGAATATGACAAACTGGTGCAGGTAAAGAACGATCTTATAAACAGGACAAAAAAGATAAAGTACGAGTTAAGCCAGAAAAAATCCAGGATAAAAAAGATTGAATTTGAAATAAAGCAGATCGAAAAAGCAGTAGATGATTACAAGGATTCAGCAGAACAGGGCCAGGCCTTTACCAATTATGACAGGGAAATAAAAAAGCGGGAGCAGCTAATAAAAGAACAGGATGAGCTGAAGATAAATATATCATACCTGAAAAAAAGCAATGCTCTGCTGAAAAAGGACATAGAAGAGATGGATTATATATTAAAAAGGCTGGAGAACAGCATTATATAAAGCTCATTTTTTCCTGAACCACAAAAGAGATGTCTTTCTTGAAATATCCACTCGCTCCATCAGGATAAAGCCATTGCTGAACACCCTTAAATAATCTCCCAGGCGAATGAATGCAACAGACACGAAGAAGTTCCCCTGTCTTTTCAGGAGAAAATCCACAGAATAAAATAGATCACTGCATGAGAGTGTAATTTCCTGCTTTGAGATACACAGATGCTTTGTCCTTGGTGCTAATCCGGAATCTTTTCTGTAATATGGCGGGTTTGATATGATATTATTGAATGAACTGCGTATAAGGCAGCAATTCTTGACCCTTGCATCTCCCAGAACAGGCAATATATTGGATTCAAGGTTATTTGAGAGGATGTTTCTAACTGAGTAGGGCATAAAACAGGGCTGTATCTCTATTGAAAAAATATGCCTGAAACCTCTCCTGGCAAGCATTAAAGGTATAATAGCGGACCCGGAGCCGATGTCCAGAAAGGATTGATCGAACAGGCTGTCAGGCACAAAGGAGGACAGCCGGATGGAGTCCTGATTGATGCGGTAGCCGTCTTCAGGCTGGCAGAAGAAGACATCGCTGTTCATGCAGCAATTTTGCTGATTATTATTCAAATGTAAGGCGAATATTCATAAATCCGTCACCAATTACATTTGACATCTGGTAGGTTCCGACATAATCAGGGAAATAATCAAGATAGAACCTAAGCTTCGCTTCTGTCAGGACCTGGCCTATGTTAATGTCCTTATAAACAAAGAATCCTGTAAAAAATTCCCTTGCAAGGTAGTAACCTCCCCACATATAGCCTAAAAGAGGCTGGCCAACGAATACTAAAGCCCCGCCGTCCGGCTGGTAGCTGGTGAACAGTTCCGATAGCGAATATAGAGAAGGGCTGTCGAATGCAGCCGTAAAGCAGGTATTTGAGAAAATCACTGGAAGCTTCGGAGAATTAGAAAGGGCCAGTACTGAATTAGTGCTGTACATGCAGTCCCATGTCATAGACCCGGCATGTCCGAAAAAATTGATAATTGAGACGCCGTCCGTGATATACTGGTTTATCTCGTCCTTATACTCGTCCCAGTTGCATCCGGTTGTGGTTTTTGATACTACATAGGTATTGCATATATAGCTGTCTTTAGCAGATGTATTGGGGCAGATAATATCATTTATGATATTGTCTGTCTGATAGGAGAATATTGTCTGTTCAGATGAATTAAACCCGCCGTTTATAAAAAGGGACATCTTCTGCCAGTCTCCAATAAAAGGGTTTGTATCAAACTCCATTGCTTTGGCTGCATAGGAGACAGCCTCTTCTGCAGTCTGTGCAGGTATCCTGCTTAAAAAATAATCCAGAAGCTCATCCTCCCCGCTTACGCATGCATAGTAAAAATCATTGGCCGGTTCCCCCCAGGCAGGTATAAAAAGCCCCTTGAAAGAGTCTTCCAAAAACAGCATAGGGTCGTATGTCGTTCCGCCGATAAATGTTACATGGGAAGGGACCTTCTCCCATGTATTGAAAACCCCCTCAAGAAAGCTCCTTATCGAGGGTATTGATACAATTCCGTTATTAAATGCATAATATATATGGTCTATCCTTGCAGCATATACCTCAAAGCCTTTCGACTCGTAGAAGGATTTCAAAGTATCAACTGCATCCTGGAATTCTGCATGGTATATCATGAGCAGGTCTGCCCTGTTTGAAGGGTTTAAAAGATCGGGAACCTCTATCAGTTCGGCTTTGTCAGGTTTTTTGACGAGTTTTCTTAATGTCAGGAAATATGATGGCTTAAGAGGCTGGCCCCCGTTTCCTTCGTGTATCAGGTCGTCCGTGAAGGAAAGGCTGTACCTGCCTGTTTCTTCATTAAATTCCATTGTATAATCAGTAAACATGACATGGTTTTTTGTATCCAGAAGAAGGACATCGCTGGTGTTTATATTGTCTACCTCGAATGTATAGGGGAATGGGGAGGTGTATATCCTTGGCCTTGCAAATGTCAGCTTTCCCTTCTGCATTACATAATAGGCATTATATACAATCTGGAACCAGTCCACATAGATTGAGTCTATACTGTCGGGAACAGTATCTCCGACAGACTGTACGGAAAGGATATTCAGCCCATTGGTCAGGAGGGAGTCGGGAAACTGGGCTGTGTACATGTGAGATGTCCTTCCGTCGAAGAAGCCCTCCAGTATCTGTGTATTGTTCAGCTTCACAATAAAATGGTGATCGGGTGATTCTTCCAGGGCAGTGACCCCGGATAAAAAGAGCTTGAATATAAAGTCCTGGCTATCCTGGGCAATATTGTTGACAGCAAAGGCAAAGATCTTCTGGCTGGGCGCATCTATACGCTTCCAGAAAAAATTATCAGCCATAGGGTCGCTTGTATAGATATTGTATATATCATGAAGCAGGTTTTTCTCCTGGAGCGTAGAGGTGTTGAAGGCAACGGCATTTGGCTCTCCAACAGGCGAAGAACTGTGGACAGTATACCTTTTGCCTTCTGACTGGCTGTATATAAGGAAATAATTGGATTCATCTGTGAGGATATTCCTGTAGAACTCACCCCTTTCAACAGACCTGCCGAAAAACAGTATATAGTCATTATTGTCAAAAATGCCGTCTTCTTCGCCTATGACGATTATTGGAACCTCCTCCCCCTTGTAAAAAAGCTGGAAAGTCCTCGGGTCTATTGTTGAAGGGTCAAGGCCGAGAAAGTAAAAGAGCTTCGGCTTTACAATGTAGATATTGTCTTTTGTGACCGTCAGCCTTATAACAGGTGATGATTCATTTTTAAGAAAGGGCGGTATGGCCATTTCAGTGCCTTTCTGCTTCAATCTCCATGACTTGCCGTATTCATAATTGACCAGGAGGTTCTTGAGTGTCTCCTCCCACATTTCAGAATAATCGCTTTTTGAATATATTCCCCTTATGCTTTCATATTTTATCCCTTCATAATGAAGCCTGATCTTCAGGGTGCTGTATAGAGTGGCAGATCCATCTGACAGCTGTACAGGCCTTATGTTCAGCGCAATGATCTGCTGAAACCTCAGTATGCCTGATTTTGCCCTGATGATCCCGTTAATCAGGGGATCTATCCCGACTGATGCATCAGGTATTGTAATATCGGTCTTTGCGCCTGATGCAAATTTCCTGAATGAATTGTCAATAATGACAGTGCTGTAATCCAGAGCCTCTATATAATAAGAATCAGACGGAGGTACCGCAAGGTTAAGCGTGAATTGAGGCAGGATATAGCCATTGCTGTCTGTATATGATCCCGCAGAGTTTTCATCGTAATTAAAGCTTATCTCTGCAAAGTTGCTCTCATAGTCAATCTTAAGGCAATCCGCCGCATTTACAGCAGCGAATGGCAAAAGGAAAATAAAAAAAGAAATAATAGCTCTTTTTAAGGGAAACATCTTGAATCCTCCTTGCTAATCTAAGAACAGAGCTCTTCCGCGATAATAAAATAATAGCCCCTGTTATAAGTATACACATAAATAACCAACGAATATACTTCCTGGTTTGTTTCCTGATTATATGCCGTGACAGTATTGTATCCGAGCGATACATTTTCAATGATCCTGATATTGTCTGATTTTAATATTGAGAACTGATAATTTGAGTTGAGATAAATATCCAGAAGGCACTCTGTATTATTCTTAACATAAATGTATGAAAGATAATCCTCATCGAAGCTGTCACAGCCGGATGAAATGATCATGAACGCAATAATGGCAAAAAGTATATAATATTTTCTAATAATCATGTTTTTAAAAATGTCAGATTTGTAATCCCTATGGAGATTACATCATTTGGATTGAGCTTACCCTCTATTATCCTGTTTCCGTTTATAAAGGTACCGTTTTTGCTGTCAAGGTCGCGGATATAGAACTGGTATTTGTATCTTTCAATAAGGGCGTGTTTCCTTGAAACACGGGGATCGTCCAGGGATATGTCCGCATCCACCCTGCCTATGACTATCTGTTCTTTTTCAATGCTGTATATAAAGGATGCCTTCGGGTTTGAGACTGAGAAGGAATATCTGGATTCATCGGAAAGCTTTGCAAATCTCTCTATTACTTCCCTGTTTGCGGACTGAAACACAGGGAAAAGCAGATTCAGCTGGTCCGGGTCAAGGGCGGCCCTGCATCTGATGCAAAGGGGGTTGTCTATAGAATCCAGCCTGAAAATGAAATTGCAGTTGCTGCACTGTACAATCATTAATCAAAGCTCCTCAAAAAAGGGATAGAAATTATACCATTGTTCATTATAATCCAGCATTGTATTTTTGTAAAGATTTATTAAATAATTGAAATAATCCACCGCTTCTTCAGAATCCGGGCCATCGCACGAAATGAGGGGTTTTCCGAAAATTGCCCTGTATTTCCCGGTCACTTTGTCTAATACTATAAACGTTGGCAGAACAGGGGATTTTGAGATCTTTGCCAATAAAAACATATCAGTTGAGAAAAAGCATTTGTGCCCAAAAAGCTCCACAGCCCTCCTGTACTTCGTGACAGGCCTGTCCATGAGAAGGGCTATGACAGACCCGGACCGGAGTTCCTTTACTATGTTAATGGATTCAAACCGCCCCTCTCCTATAGTTACTGTCCTGATATTAAGAGCGGACCTTATTGAGTTCTTTTTCTCCAGGACATCCTTTGAATCTTTGTATGTAATGACCGTAACAGGATAATCATGCAGTTTAAGTACAATGCCTCCCAGTTCCCAGAGGCCTATATGGCCTGTGATGAGTATCAGCCCCCTTTTCAGGGATAAGAGGCTTTCAATCGGCAAAAAATCCTGTTTATTGATCAGGATTATGCTTTTTACAAAATCCCTGTTCCCCCTGATGAATCCATTGTATGACTTTAACAGGTCTATCTGGCTTATAATGAAATTTTTAATGACCCTGAAGCTCAGTTTCTTTATGAAAGCTGAGCGCGGGGGTTTATTAGTAAGTATTGAGAGGTTCTGCTGCAGGAATATCCTCTCTGTTCTGTGCAGGATGTATATGATAATCGCGATCAGATGACCTATCCAGTGGCTTATCTTCCTCGGGAGGAAATTGAGCGTAAACATCGATATATTATAGACAAAGGGGCTGTTTACCCTTCTTTTTCTGATCCATTTTATATCATTATTTCCCATATATTCATTCCTGATCGAAGATCTTTTTACAAAACTGGACTCCTAATATATAATATAATACCCACAGGGCAAATATTTTAAGAAAAATTGCCATTATTCAGAATTTATTTGCTATTTATTAAAAAATTTATAAACTGATATCTGCTTGTCTTTCTAATTTGATTATGGTGATGGATCTTGGTTCAATTTAATGCAAAAGAAAAAGAGCTTATAATAAAGCTTGTTTATTATGGCCCGGGGCTTTCTGGCAAAACAACCAACCTTAGATACATACACAAGGCCACTGACCCGAACAGAGAAACAAAGCTGATATCACTGAATACAGAAAAGGACAGGACCCTGTTCTTTGACCTCCTGCCCTATGACCTCGGAAACATCAGGGGAATGAGGATAAAAATGCAGTTATATACCGTTCCTGGACAGTCAAAATACTCCTCCACAAGGAAAGCAGTCCTGAAGGGCGCTGATGGTGTAGTATTCGTTGCCGATTCACAGAGGTATATGATGACAAGCAATATTGAGAATCTGAAGGATATGGCAGTCAACCTCAGGGAGAACAAACTTGACATCGATACCGTCCCCCTTGTCATGCAGTATAATAAGAGAGACCTGCCCAAGATACTTACCGTCAATGAGCTGAACAATATTCTGAATAAAAGGAACTGCCCGTATTTTGAAGCCATTGCCATAAATGGAGACGGGGTATTTGAAACACTTACCAGCGTTCTGTTTGATACTGTTGACTATGTCAGCAAGGAATTCGAATTGCCGAGCGTAGTGGATGACATTGCAAATATAAAAAGGCTTATTGTAAAGAACCTCGGCAGGTTTTCAAAATCAAATATAGAAGAAGCAATTATAATTCCAGATGAAGAACCAAAAGCCCAAACGGAAAAGGAGCATGTTAAACAGGCAATTGAAGAGGTACCTTCTGAACCATCAATTTCATTCAGCCTTGAAGATCCCCTGAGTGTGCTTGATAAACTGGAGAAAGCCTACCTGAACAAAGAAAAAAGCAGGCAAAATCCTGACACAGACAGCAGAAATGCTGGTGAAACCAGCTATGAACAGCATATTGACACGGATGACCTTATCATGGAGCCTGAAAATGCAGAAAAGGATGCTGAGGATCAAGAAAGCCAGGAGGTTGACAAGGAGCTGTTCGAAAAGGCTGTGGATTCGAACCTGCAGATATCGCAGTTATACCTACAGGTAGAAGAGATCACCAGAAAGCTTAATGAAAAGATAGAGGAGATATCCGTCCTGAATCAGGTGTCCATGCTTATGTCGACCAGGGAGGAGCTGCCTGAAATATTAAAAAGGATTTTCAAATTTGCAATGGAGGCTAAGCATCTCCATCACGGATCGCTTCTTGTGCCAAAGAAAGACGGATATAAACAGCTTATTGCCGTAGGCTTTTCCAGCGACCCACTTAACAGCCTGAGCCTGAACAGCAATAATACCGCTCTGAGCGAGATTATTTCAAGGAAAAAGATCATTTCAGCAAGCATTATTAATGACCCTGAACTCAGTGATATAGGAATAGAAAACCAGGAATTTTTCAAAATGCTGAAGGACAGTAAAATTGATGCATTTGTCGTCGCTCCAATGATCTCAAAAGGGATTATGCACGGTGTATTCAATTTCTACAGGGTTGAATCGCCTTATGATTTCAGCACTGAAGATGTAGAATTTTTATACTCTCTTGCAACACAGGCTGCCCTTGTCATTGAGAATACAAAGCTTAAGCATAGATCAGAAAGCGGTTCTGAAAATGATATATCAAAGAAGATACAGAATATGCAGAGGCTAATGCTTGTATTTCAGAAGAGGCTGCAGGCAAATACAAAAGCGCTGGAAGAATTAGGCGGGTATTTTGCATCATCATCTGAGACAAGGCTGGAACTGCTTGTCAAAAATGAAAAAGACCTGAACAATAAGATCCTTAATACTATCTCAGAAATAATAAAAAACTTTTAGCCTTAGGCTGAGAAAGTAGCAAGCTTTGCCTTTATGCTTATCGAAGCCCTGTATGCAAAATCCTCAAGACTATGAAGATGCTTGCTTGTGAACTGGCCTGATATCTCATTGTTCTCCATGTAGATTGCTCCAATCAGATTATCCTTGACAATAAGAGGGACGCAGATAATTGACTTTAAGTTCATGCTGAGTATGCTGTTGGAAAGGTCTATACTGCTGTCATCTGATGCATTATGGGTGAGAATGGGGGTCTTTTCCGTAATAAGCTTGTTTAATATGCTTTTGGAAAAATTTACACTCTCAAGCAGTTCTTCTTTATTTTCAAAATTTCTTGAAATCTTTATCTCAAATTCGCCCTTTTCGTTAACAAGGATCAAAAAACCGCGCTGAGCCCCTGTAAGCTTGATGAATCTCTGGAGGGTAGAATCAATAAGATTGTAGAGCTTGCTGGATTTTTGCAGAAGCTTTGAAGTAATCTGGATTTCAGACATCAGACATCTCCTTTCCGATAAAAAACGATAGCTATAAAATAGACAACCTTTATATGATATAACAGAATTACCAAAAATGTCAAGACAGAAAAATATTTGACTCATTTATAATATCTTGCATAAAAAGGCAGATATGGGTAGAATACCCTAGCATCTTACAAAAGGAGAATAACATGGATATAAAGCATTTACCAAAGGCATGCCAGCTGTGCTTCTCACTGCAGGATAAGAATTCTGAGCCCAAAGACAGGCCGAACTTTTCAAATTTTGGCGATTTTCAGGCATGTTCATATGAAAATACAACATGCCTGCCAAAAGACCGTGCTATGCTGCTGATGCTCCATAAAATAATTAAAAGACTAGAAAACAATAAAGATGGGACTCCTTAGGGGCTGTTTATTATTTGTCGCTTTAACCAGCCTTCTGAGTTTATGTCTATACTCATTTACTGTTGAGGATGCTGTAAAATATTACAAGGATAATAACAGCATCGATGGATTTATTTCCCTTGTACTGGATAATGTCGGTGATACTGAACCCGGGGAAGCATCGAAAATTATACTTTATTCACTGCATATATGGTTCAGCGAGGAATCCTACAATAAGATACTGCAGATCAATTACCGTATAGAACCAGAAGAACCCCTTTATTACAACTGTATGATCTACAGGGCCAAAAGCCTTAAAGAAAAAGGCCTTACAGAAGATGCATATGAGATATACCAGGAGACCATATTAAAATCGGGTGATGCAGTACTGATCAGGGAATCCCTGACAGGGATAATGGAATTAATAAGAAAAGGAATTGGCCTGGAAAGGCTTGAAGAGCTCAGGGGCCTTATCTCAGATTATGAATGGTACCCGGAATTTGATCAGTATATAAAAGGGTTTATATATGACCAGTATTATCAGAAAAAGGAATATCTAAAGGCCCTGGAAGGATACCTGCAATTATACAAGGAGAACCCAGGCAGATATAACAGGGGCAGGATAAATCTGGCTGTTAAAAGAATAAGCAGGGAAAAACTGGAAAGCCTCAATCAAAACATACTGCTTATATATTATATTGAAAACGGTGATTATGATAAGGCTTTAAGAATTATTGAGGACCTGAAAAGAAGAAGAAAAAGGATGCCATATTACGGCAGGGTCCTTGCTGAGCTTGGCAATGTCATTAAATACACAAAAAATGCTGAAATAATTTACAGGAGAATAGAAAGAATAAGTTTTAAGAGCGCTAAAAAATATTACAGTGATATATTCAGGAAATACCCATGCTCCAGTTTTGCAGAGAAAGCGCTCTTTATGGCATCAGCAGGATTTATTAAGAACAAAGAATACGATAAGGCTGCTGATCTGTACATTATGATGGAAAAAAAACGGTTTTTTTCAAAAAATTATGAGCTGTTTATAATCAGAAACGGTATCCTCAGTATAATGTCAGAAAATCTGGACAGGGCAAAACAGTGCTTCCTGAAATTAAGCCGGATCAAAAACAACGATTACAGCGCTATTGGAAAGTATTTCCTGGCAAAGATATATATAGGCGAAAATATGCCGGATAAGGCAAAACAGATCATCTATGACAGCATTGTGAATAACCATAATACTTATTACAGCCTCAAAGCTGAAGAACTGCACAAAAAGCTTCCTGATTCGGGAAATGCTGACAGCAGGATCATAAGAAGGCTTATAAATACTTCAGAGATAAATACTGATACAGTAATTAAGTACTCACAGGCTTTATACAGGCTCAGTACATCCAGTGCTGAAAAGCGCAGATATAAGGAAAATGCAAGGCAAAACCTGAAAATATATACTGAATATTTAGTAAAGCAGGACGAAAAAAAGCTTTTGGAGATGAATGATTTATATGTTTCAAAATACAGGGATTTATCAGAAACAGGGGATTATGAGATCATAAATCCTTATATCAGTTATCTTTACAAAAAATATGATAATGCAGCAATTGATACAGAATATATAAGGCTTCTATATGAGAACGGGCAGAACCTCAGGGCAATCGCCGTGTGTACAGCCCTTATAAACAGGTTCTCCACCAGGCCGGATATAAGGCTTCTGCCCGACATATACAGGGAAGTCCTTTTTCCTGTGAGGTTCCTTGATATAATAGAGAAAAATACAGATTATGAAAATACTGACCCTTTAATAATCAAATCACTGATCCGGCAGGAAAGCGGTTTCAACAGGTACGCCGTTTCGCATAGGAACGCAATGGGTCTGATGCAGATACTGCCGTCAACTGCAAGGCAGGTCGCAAAGAAGCACGGTATTGGCTACAGAGGGAGCCATGACCTTTTTGATGAGGAAGTGAATATCAGTATAGGGATAAAGTATTTTGAGACGCTCATCAAGAAATATAAAAATGTGAATTATGCATTGAGTGCTTATAATGCCGGAAGCAGGAATGCTGACAGGTGGATCGGAATGTATGACGGAGAGGATATGGACATATACAACTTTATTGTGACTTACAGGGAGACAAGGGATTATGTACAGCTCATACTCAGGAACTATATGATATACAGGAGCATAATATATGACGAATGAAAAGGAAAAACATATATTCAATGAGATAAAGAAGATCTTAGGGAATGAGGACGCTGACAGCATTGACCGGATAATGCCAGATGGCTCTGAACGGTTATTTTACAGGATATCAAGAGGCAGAAGAAGCTATATTGCCGTAAGCAACACAGAACCAGGGACTGGAAACAGCACAGATGAAAACCGTACATATATATATGTGCAGAGCATACTAAGGAATGCAGGGGTCAATGTTCCTGAAATTATGGGCTGCTCCGATGACAGGTCAGTTATTCTGCTGGAGGACCTTGGTGAAATAAACATGCAGGAATACCTTAGAAAGGGGAAAAATGATAAAGGAATTATTGATGACATACTGGAAGCTATCTACAGGATAGGGAGGATAGAGTCAGTAGACCCTGAATACATCTTCAGCCATGCATATGATTCAGACTTTATTTTTAATGAGGAATGCTGTTATTTTTACAATCATTTCGCTGTAAGATTCTCCAGGGACAAAACGCTTTTACAGGAAATGAAAGATGAATTAAAAAGGCTTGCATGCAGGTCAGAGGGTTTTTTATACAGAGGTTTTATGCACAGAGACCTTCAGTCAAGGAATATAATAATAAGGGATAATTCTCCATTTCTTATAGATTTTCAGGGTGCAAGGATGGGGCACAGGGCATATGATTTTGCTTCTTTCATATTTGATGCATATACTGATCTTTATCCGGTATATTATGAATACATTACAGATAGAATTACAGGTATAATGAAAAGCAATAATGAAGGGACAGACCAGTTTTTCCATGAGTTCAGGTATGTAAGCATATACAGGCTCTTACAGATGATGGGTGCCTACTGCAACCTGTATTATAATAAGGGGAAAGAATTTTTCGGCCAGTACATAAGAACAGCATATGAAAGGCTTTCAGAATTTCTGAAGACAAACGACATAGATGGAACTGAGGTTCTTGAATTGTTCCTGGAAAGAATAAAAATGGAAGGATTATAAAAGGATGGCAGTCGATCCTGCTCCGGAAGGCTATAGCATTAAAGAAAGACAGAGAATAATAGAGAAGCTTAAGAGAGGCATTGAATATAAAGGAGGACCCCTGCACATATCATTCGTCCCTGGAAGGGTAAATATAACTGAATACATGGATATGCTCAGGTCCAGGCAGGTCAGTTTCACTGTTCAGCGGGGGATATGGAGCATGAGCACCGGAAGGCAGGACAGAATGATAAAGATTATCCTTAAAGCCTTTGATACAGGGGAGATGATTGATTTAGACCCTTACATCAGGTATATGAAAAAGGCAGGGCGTGATATGTCCTGGAAAGACTTCATATGGGAAAACCCCTGTTTTCTCCGTAAAGCTGGTGATCCTGTAAATTACGTGCTGTCCCCTGTTTTAAGGTACCTTTTTAACAGAGCGCATGATTCTAAGATCAGGGGTTATGACATGATCATTGATTCGGGAGACCTGCCGGCTGAAGCCGGCTTAAGCTCATCCTCAAGCATTGTAGTCAGCTCAGGGATGCATTTTATTTCATATAATGGAGGCTTTGCCGGTCAAAACAGGGATAATGCAGAGATACTGGGAGAAAGTGAGTGGTATGCAGGAACAAGGGGAGGGGCCAATGACCATGCAACAATCATACGTGGCAGAAGGGGAAGCATACTCATAAACGATCACAGGGAAAACAGGATAAGGACAGATTTCATAAAAACAGGTAATGATTATGACATGTACCTGTTGAACAGCCTTCTTAAAGCCGGCAAATCAAAAAATGCAAAAAAAAGGTTCAATGAAATCAGGAACAGTTTTATAGATGCAGGACGACAGTGCAGTGCCTATCATAAAAAGGGAAAGGACATGGAGATTGGTGAGTTTACATACAGGGAACTGAAGGAATGCATGGAAAATTTGAAAGGCAGTGGAAAAGTCAGGGCAGTATTAGAATATTACCTGAACCAGATGACATTTATAGAAAAATTTGAAAGTGAAGGGATAATAAGGGGTAAAGACATCTACAGCCTGCACTGGAACCTGAGCATGAACCTTAAGAACAGCAATGAATTCATTGACTCACTGATCAGAACTATGGAGGATCACTTTAAGGGTATATCAGGGGCAAAGATAACTGGAGCTGGATTCGGGGGCTGTATCCTGCTTATATCAGAAAAAAG
Organism: uncultured Candidatus Sumerlaeota bacterium; assembly: GCA_964389675.1. Taxonomy (GTDB): domain Bacteria; phylum CAYMEV01; class CAYMEV01; order CAYMEV01; family CAYMEV01; genus CAYMEV01. The sequence goes on along the minus strand of CAYMEV010000004.1, from coordinate 123,338 downwards.
CGCCGATGTAAAAGGTTATGTCAGGGACATATACAGAAGAAAGGAAATAATCAGCAGTTTCAGGCAGGCAGTCCGTGCTCAGGTTTATAGCAACAGCGAACAGAGAGAACTGATGGGTTTTTATGAACAATCCAGCAGGAATCCGGACATAATCCTTAAAAAGATAAGGATAAGCGATGGTGCAGCCTTTTTCAGGTTATGAAAGCCAATGCTTAGGGCATGCCCGGTTCTCTGGAAATGCCTGAATAAAAGGATTCAAGATCAGCCCTTCTTATAGAGCCCTCGCGCAGTATTTTCAGCCTGTCCATCTTAAGGCTTATTATTGTTGAACAATTGGCCTCTGGATCTGGCTCCCTGGAAAGATTAACAAGGATATGGCCGTTGAATTCATCTGTTTTTATAATAGCATAGCTGTTGCCCTGATGTGTGTATTCTGATATGGCTTTATAATTCTGCAGGCCATTCTCAATGCTCCGGAGGCAGTTAAAATATAATTCAGAATATTCATTGGCACTGGTGGAAACAACAGGGAGCGTGTAAAAGGAAAGGAAAGGCGTCCAGAATATATCAGAGGGATATCGGACAGCAATTGTAGCGCCATCCGGAGAAATATTGAGAAGCCTGCTTTCATTGACTGTAAGGACAAGAGTGAGAGGGCCAGGCCAGAATCTGTCAGCAAATTTCCTCTCTAAAGGTGTGGGAGTGGAAAGATCTGATATATCAGCCTTTAATACTATAAAGCCCTTTGAAGGACTTCTCTTCTTAAGCTTTCTTAACTGATCGAGTGCTTTGCAGGAATACGGGCTGCAAAAAAAGCCTGGTACTGTATCAGAGAAAGAAAGAAGTATGCTTCCTCCATCAAGAAGGAAGGCAATTTTAGAAAAAAAACCCAAATTTCAGTACTCCAGGGATTCATTGTCCCTTATAATATCTCTCTTTTTGCTGTCCCTTTGTTCGGATATAAAGCCTTCTATCCGCTTGTCATTAAGTGACAGGATCTGAAGCGCAAAAAGGCAGGCATTAAAAAAGCCTGATCCCCCTATACCCATGCATGACACAGGAATACCCGGAGGCATCATTACTATTGAAAGCATGGAGTCAATGCCGTTGAGGGAGCTTGCATCGAAAGGAACACCTATAACAGGCCTGATTGTCCGGGATGCAACCACACCGGGAAGATGTGCCGACATCCCTGCTCCCGCAATATAAACACGGCATGACCTTTTTTCAGCAGATTTTATATAATCATCAAGCAGGTCAGGCGTCCTGTGGGCTGACAGTATCTTTACCTCAAAGCTGACCTTCAGTGATTTCAGAAGGTCAAGGCCTTTTTGCATGTGGGGAAGGTCGCTTTTGCTTCCAACTATGATCGCAATATCCAGTACCATAATAACTCCTTTTTTGTTTTTGTTTTTAATGTTTCACATGAAACAATTTCGTATGTCTATATAATATTATGATTTAACAGCTTTTTCTCCAATGTCTTTCCTGAACTGCATGCCATCAAAGTGTATGTTACTGATAATACCGTAAGCCTTTTGCCTGCATTTTGACATGCTGTCATCAAGTGCTGTGACGGCAAGTACCCTTCCTCCGCTGGTTTGCCAGCTGTCGTTCATGAAAGATGTACCGCAGTGAAAAATGGTTGAGTTTTCAGGCAGAGGGCCATGGAGCCCATGAATCTTTTTGCCTTTCTCATAGCTTCCAGGATATCCATCTGAAGCGCAAATGACGCAGAGGGACCTTTGTTTTGACCATAGAGGGGAGCACTTATCAAGGCTCCGGGTCATGGTTTTTTCAAATATATCCATTATATCGCTGTCAAGCCTCATAAGTACTGCCTGTGTCTCAGGGTCTCCGAACCTTACATTGAACTCAAGCACATAGATCCTGTTATCCCTTATTATGAGGCCGGCGTATAGAACCCCTGTATAATATTCTCCGGTTATTGCGAGGCCTTCGATCATGGGTGTGAATATCTCCTGCAGTATTTTCTCCTTCATTTCATCCGTTATGAAAATACTGGGTGAATATGCGCCCATTCCTCCAGTATTGGGCCCGCGGTCATTGTCGAACGCCTTTTTATAATCTTCGCTTGTCTCCAGGGGAAGAATGTTCTTCCCGTCAATGATACACATGAAGGAAGCTTCATTGCCCTCAATGAATTCTTCAATTATTATCCTTTTTGATGAGATACCGAATTTGAGGTTTTTGAGGTTTTCATATATGGCCTTTACTGCCTCATCCCTGTTCTTGCAGATGAAGACACCCTTGCCGGCAGCAAGCCCGTCGGCCTTGATTACCAGGGGATACTCCATTTCCTCAATATAATGCAGTGCTTCATCGACCTGTTCATTATCGAAAACATCGTATTTCGGTGTGGCGACATTCTGCAATGCCATGATTTCCTTGGCGAAGGATTTGCTGCTTTCTAGCCGTGAGCAGAATGTATTTGGTCCGAAAAGAGGCATGCCCTGCTTGTCGAACTCTTCTTTAATTCCCATTGAGAGAGGAAGCTCAGGGCCGACAACTGTAAGGTCAATCCGGTTTTTCCTTGCAAAATATGCAAGCTCCTTAATATCATCCGCTTTTATATCGATATTTGTACATCCGTTATGGGTGCCTCCATTGCCAGGTGCAACAAAAACCTGCCTTACCCTTTTGCTTTGCTTTATTTTCCAGGCAAGGCAATGCTCCCTGCCCCCGCTTCCGACAACTAATACCTTCATAATCAGCTCCTTCCAGAGAATAAGGAAATATTATTATATCCGGTATTGTCAGTCAAATAAATTGTAGATCTTAAATAATAAATAGTTGTAAAAAAAAAATGATTTGCTTTATTATTGACAGCCTGTTATTAGTTAATTTATAATGTTACTTTAATTTATAAGGAAGAAACTATGTTTTTGTTTTGCAAAATTTTGTACCTGATAAATGACAGTTTTGTCCATTCGGGTATAGAAAAATTCATCAAGGACTCCAAATACTACCAGAAAGACCTGGATTCTCTTATACAGCAGATAAATATCCCGGAGAAAAAGCTGCATATGAGTGTAGTAGCTCATCTTTCAAAGCTGAACAACAGCCAGCAGAAGGGAATGCCCCTGCAGCTCTTCCAGTCTTTGAACAATCTTGCATATCATATAAACAAGCATGAATACTATGAAGAGGCAATAATGACATACCTGTGCTGCCTGGGCACAATTATCAATATACCTGACAAAGATAATGAGCTTGCAGCAATTCTGCTCGGAGCATATGAGCCTTTTGTGCATAAGGAGGATTTTAAGAGCGCTCTTAAACTCCTTAAATATGCATATCTGATATACTGGAAAAAGAAGCAGGTATTATATCAGGCGGATGTTATAGACAGAATAGGCGACTGTTATAATGAAGCCAAAGATTTCAAGCATGCTATGGCCTTTTACCAGAAGGCCTTTTCATCATATGAGAAAAACAAAAAGTACTCAAATATGGCACAGATACAGCAGACAATTGCGATGGTTCTTCTGAAGACGGGCAAAAGCAGGTATGTAACAGAATATCTTCAGAAAGCTGAATCCCTGGCAACAATGCACAATAATTACGATCTGCTGTATGATATACTGAATCAGACGGCTGATTTCTATCAGCTTCAGGATAAGCTTAAATATGCATTAGAGACCATAAAAAGCAATATTGCCGTTTCTAACAAGCTGTCAAACGGAAGCAAGGGCAAACTTATCTACTGCCTCAGGAGAAAGGCTGAGATATGCATCCTTATGGGTGACTATGAGAATGCCAATGATGACCTTTATTCTGCACTGGACTTAAGCAGGGTTGAAAAAGAGGATGACTATGCGCTGAACTGCCTTCTTACCTATTCACATATGCTTGTCGACATAGGGGATTTTGAGGGTGCAAGGGAGTGCCTTAATTCTGTTGCGGATATTCAGAAAAAGAAGCCACTGAGTACAATTGTGCTTTACCGGTATCTTCTCTATTCACATATAGCCGAGAAATATGCCTCAAAGAACAAAAACAGCATTTATGTCAAAGAGCTTGAAACCTATGTATACAGTGACGATCTAACAAACCTTGAGAAATTCAATCTCCTTTTTATACTTACAGATAATGCTATAATCAAGAATGATATGGAGGGAGCAAAGCACTATCTGGATATAGTCAGAGCAATGCTGTCAGACATTCAGAACCCGAGCTTTGAAGCTCTTTACCTTCTAAGGATGTCAAAGGTCCTGTTTTTTGATTCCAACCGTTCAAAGGGAAATTTAGAGAAAGCCATGCACGCCAGGCAGAAAGCAAAGGAAGTTGTAAAATTCTCAATTAACCCGAGGATACAGATCATGGTGCATCATGCATTAGGCAGGTATTATCTCAAGGACAATCAGAGAGATGCGGCAAAAGAGGAATACAGGACATCAATAAAACAGATCACGGAGCTGTCGAAAAAGATACCTGATAACTTTGATAAGCTTAATTTCTATCGCCACCCCGAGATTTACAAGGTTTTCGAGGATTATATGAAGGCTATTGAGACTCAGGAAGAGAAGAAGGAAGCAATTGAAATGATCCGGGCCCTGAAATTACAAGAATTAGGATTAATATAAAAAAAGGAGTTAGTTTAATGAAAAGATTTCTTCTCCCATTGTTAACTGCAGTAATTGTACTGCTATTTGCTGGTTTGAGTTCTGGAGCAGGTTTTTGGATCCCTGAGTTCCCGGGTGCTGCATCATCAGGTATGGCAATGGCATTTACTGCTCAGGCTGATGACGCAAGTGCGCTTTATTTTAATCCGTCTGCAATTGCAAAGATGAAGGGTATCAATCTATATATGAATAATACACTTATATCATATACAGTTGATTATAAATCACCCTCCAGCAGTGAGACAGACAGCGCTGATGGGCCGACCTATGCACCTTTTCTTGGTCTGACCTATGATTTCGGCATGGACAATATGACCTTTGGCATAGCGGGTTATAATGTATTCGGCCTTAAGTTCCAGTATCCCGATTCAGGAGCCCAGAGATACCTGGTTCAGAAGGTAGACCTGATGGCTCCGACAATAAACCCTACATTGAGCTTTACTGTAATGGACAATCTGTCATTAGGTCTGGGGATCAAGGCTTCCAAGCTTAATATTGAGCTTGATAAAGCAATTGATACATACGGTGCAAGGGAATATGACATTGACATCGCTCTCAGCGGCAGCGGCTATGGATACGGCTATGATATAAGCCTTCTTTATGAGGTTTCAGAATCATTAAGGTTTGGAATTGTGTATGACAGCGAGATAACCTTTGACAGCGATGATGTAGACCTTGAAGTCGATTTTCCTGCGACAATCCCCTATGAGGATAAGACCATTAACGGGGAAACGGAGCTTACCCTTCCAGCATCCCTCAGATTCGGAATGAATTACAGGCCGCTTCCCAGGCTGAGCATAAACCTTGATATCAACTGGATGAACTGGAAGGTCTGGGATGAGATCGTTGTAGACCTTGATGAGGCTATACTCCCTGGCACATCCGACCAGGTTGTCCTGGAAAGGCACTGGAAGGACTCCTTTGCATACAGGCTTGGAGGAGAATATCAGTATACTGATGATCTTTGCTTCAGGGCGGGAGTAGCTTATGAAGAGGCTGCGATCACTGATGAATGGCTTGAGCCCGGGGTTCCTGATACCGATAAGTATACATTGGCAATTGGCATGGGGTATAATATTGACAATTTCAGCATTGACCTTTCACTCCTCCACTTTTTATCAGAAGACCGCGAGATCAGGACATCACAGCAGGTACCTTCCGCGGATGGTGATTATTCTTCGGATTTCACATTTATCTGTCTCGGATTCGGGTACAGTTTCTAGATATTTTCAGGGGCAGGATTCAGTTTATCTGGACCCTGTCCCCATCTTTTATGTTATTTTCCATGGCAAAACCTGATTTTACCTCAAGGACATACATTGCCCTCCGTGAGGAATTATAGGAAGGGCAGTCATCATCTGAACATGGCTGGCAATCATTCTTTATATCCACAATAAACCCATGCCTGTCAATAAATATGATATCAATGGCGAATTTCATATTCTTCATCCAGAAGCTCCTGTATTCTTCAGAATCAAATATAAAGAGCATTCCATGCCCGGATTCAAGGCTTTCCCTGCCCATTAAACCCTTCATCCTGTCCTCGTCTGTGTAGACAACCTCAACATCAATATCCTTATTGGATATACTGATCGTGGTATAATAGGATTCAGCCTGACAGCCGCAGGAAAAGGCTAAAACAAACATAATTATGGGGGCCAGTTTCCTTGCAGTATTAATCATTTATATCTCCCAGGGCAGCAAGATTTATAATTGACAATTTACATCCAAAACCTTATAAAGTAAAAAAAAAAGGACTGTTCTATAATATGAAGGAAAAGACCAGGCTATACAGGGTAAAATCTCCCATGTTTACGGACAGCAGCAATCACTGCTTTGCATGCGGAAGAGAAAATCAATCCGGGCTAAGGCTTAAAGATTTCATGGTTGATGATGAGTGGATATACTGTGATGTATCATTAGGCGAGAATTATACCGGATTTCCTGGAATAATACATGGAGGCATACAGTCCACGGTGCTTGATGAAATAATGGCCTGGGCGGTTATCGTTTTTGAAAGGAGTATCGGTGTGACAATCGACATGAAGGTCAAGTTTAAGAAGCCTCTGCCTTCATGCAGGATTTTCCGTGCAAGGGCCAGGATAGAAAAAAAAATAAACCGGATTATCAATATATGCTCTTATATATGCATGGATGACATTGTATATACAGAAGGCCGGGCCAACTACCTGCTCATTGACGGTAAAAAGGCACTCAAGATGATGGGGGGTGCGGCAGGCATGCAGGATTATACAGTGGAGCTGGAGGAAGCATAGCCCTATGCATGTCAGCAGGAATAATGCACATTCAGGGCTTTCAGCCCCCGGGTATGTATATTTTGAAGAGGGCCTGCTATTATCAGGCATTATGAAAAAAGAAAAAAACAAGGGCTATCTGGGCAGGGAAGCAGTAAAATACCAGCTTCAATACCTGATAAATTATATATACCCGCAGATAACAGATACCTGTATAACTGATGCTTTTGATTCAATCCTCTCAGCCCTGGAATCCGGCAAGGCATCATCAGGCCGGGGGAAAATCCCTGCTTTCTATGGTTTTCAGGACCTGTGTGATAATATTTCCTGTGTTTTGGATGCCCTGCTTGACCGCAGGATTGTTCTTGCATCAGTTGAAACAGCAGAAATAAAAAGAACTGTCCAGCTTTTTGAGATAATCTTTGAAGCGGGGATCAGCGATGATTATGTCTATATCCTTGCAGGGCATGATAAAAAGGCCGCTTCCGGGCTTTTCAGCAAAATAAAGGGGATTATGGCATAGAATTTAAAGCCCGGCCATCAATTGCTGTTCAGAAGATCTTCAAATTCACCTTCACTTATAATATTAATCCCGAGCTTCTTTGCCCTTTCAAGCTTTGATCCTGGATTTTCCCCGACTATCAGGTAATTTGTGCTTTTTGATACACTTGCCTGCACGATGCCGCCTTTCTCTATTATCAGATTCTGTGCCTGGCTTCTTGTGTATTTTTCAAGGCTTCCTGTGATCACAAATGATTTTTCCTCAAGTGCGCGCGCCGTCCGGGCAGGATGGGGTTCAGGGCTTACGCCGAGCTCAAGCAGCCTCTTTACTATCCTTATGTTTCTTTCATTCTTAAAGAACTTGACAATATTTGCAGCTATTTTAGGGCCTATTTCATTAATTTCATTAAGCTCCTTTTCTGCATCTTCAGCATCCTTGCTGAGGACGGCCATCAGATTTTTAAGATCTGAAAACCTTCTGGCAAGCAAATTGCTTAAATGCTGTCCGACTCCCCTGATCCCCAGTGCAAAGAGGAAACTGCCCAAAGGGCGCTTTTTTGATGCCTCAATGGCTTTGACCAGGTTGCTGGCTGATTTTTCTCCAAGCAGGGGAAGGCTGGCCATATCACTCTTCTTCAGTGAATAGATATCTGAAACATCCTTAATTTTTCTATGGTCGAGAAGTGTCTGTATTGTCTTTGAAGAGAGAGAATCAATATCCATGCCGTATTTTGAAGCAAAGTGGTTTATGCTGTAGAGTATCTGAGAAGGGCATGAAATAGGAGAAGAACAGTAGAGATATGCGCCCTCCCTGTAGACAGGTGACTGGCAGACAGGGCAATGCACTGGAGGTTTCAGCGTTCTCTGGCTCCCGTCCCTTTTTTCTGTAATGGCAGATACTACTTCCGGTATTACATCACCTGCTCTCTGTACAATGACATGATCATTCTTTCTTATATCCTTCTGGGCTGTATAGTCAAAATTATGCAGGCTTACCCTGCTTATCCTCGCGCCCTTCAGTATAACAGGCTCAAGCTCTGCAACCGGTGTTATTATACCGGTTCTTCCGACCTGGAAATAGATATCCTTTATGACGGTCTCAGCCTGGTCAGGCGAAAACTTAACAGCAACTGCCCATCTGGGGCTTCTTTCTTTCTCTCCCAGAACTTTCCTGTACACAAGGCTGTTTACCTTAATTACAAAGCCGTCAATATCAAAATCAAGGGTTTCCCTCGAATTTTCTATTTCCGATTTGTATGAAACAGCCTCATTGATATCTTTGCATGGTTTATAGCTGAATACCACAGGCAGCCCGACAGATCTGAGGTAGTCAAGCTCATCTGTATGATTCTTGTGGCTGATACCTCCTGCATCAAGGATATCATAAAAAAATACCAGCAGGGGCCTTCGGGATGTTATGCCCGGGTCCAGAAGCCTTAAAGACCCGGCTGAAGCATTACGGCAGTTTGCAAAGGGCGCCTTGCCCGATTCAGCCAGTTCCCTGTTGAGGTTTCTGAAGGCGGATATTGGCATCAGCACCTCTCCCCTTATCGAGAGGAAGTCAGGTACTTCAATCCTTTCATTCGATAATGAAAGAGGAAGGTTCCTGATAGTCTTAATGTTAGAGGTGACATCCTCTCCTGTATATCCGTCACCTCGTGTTGCACCCGCAGAGTATAAGCCGTTTTGGTACTGTACTTCAACGGAGAGGCCGTCAAGCTTGGGTTCGCATACATAATCGATATCACCACCTGCAAGCTTTTTTACCCTCTGGTCAAAATTAAGTATTTCAGTTATATCATAGACCGAGTCCAGGCTTAGGAGTGGCATTGCATGCTCGAACTTTTCGAAAGATTCAGCAGGCATCCCTCCAACCTTTTTTGTCGGGGAATCCGGTTCGTCAAACTCAGGATGCTCCTTCTCAAGAAGCGAAAGCTCCCTGAAGAGAGCATCATATTCCTGGTCTGATATCTCAGGGCTGTCATTCTGATAATATAGCCGGTTGTGATGGCTGATTATTCTTCGGAGTTCTTCAATTCTTGCTTTTATGATTGAATTGCCCATATCTCATTATTCATCCTTATATTGCTCAAGCCGGCTGGTAAAGAAGCTATCCATCTCAGCATTGAACCGGGTGATGTTTTCCAGAAACCTGTCAAGTACTTCTCCTTTGAGGTCCAGCTTCCTGTTCGGCTTCAGGCTCAAGGGATTGATATAATGGCCGTTCTTTATTACCCTGAAATCAAGGTGAGGGCCTGTAGATAACCCGCTGGAGCCGACATAGGCTATTAGATCGCCCTTTTTTACATAAACCCCTTTCCTGATATTCCTGGCAAAGCCGGAAAGATGCCCGTAGCCTGTCCTGTAGACAGAATTATGCTTTATCTCTATATAATTTCCAAGGCCGCCGTTCCATCCGCATTTGGTTATTTTGCCGTCCCCGAGAGCAACCACTGGTGTCCCTCTCGGTGCGGCATAATCTATGCCGTTGTGAGCCATATACCTTTTAAGTACCGGGTGGAGCCTGCTCCGTGAAAAATGCGAGGATATTCGCCGGTAATTCAGCGGAGCTTTTAAGAAATCCTTTTCCAGCGAGTGCCCCAGCTCATTGTAATAGCCCCTGTATTCGTCATCGTCAAGGTAAAAAGCCTTGTAGACCTTCCTGTTTGCATACATTCCGCATGCTTTAATCTTTTCATAGCTGTAGAAATCTTCATCAAGGAAGGTTTTATCGACAATTATTATAAAGAGGTCATTTTGCCTGAGATCTGTAAAGAAATCTATATCGAAGGAATAAATGTCCGAGAGTTCAATAGCAAGGACACCATTGCTTTCGACCTTATCAATGGCATCATACAGTGATGATACGATCTTTCCCTTTATTACACTTTCCCTCTTTATAAGCGGCTTCTCCATAATGAGGTGCTCCCAGAAGCCTTCAGTGTTCTTTTTGACCCTTATTCTGGTGAAAGGGTTTATCTGAAGCTCGAAGATCCTTGGCATGCCATCTTTGAAGTATACTGCATATTCATTATCAACAGATATATTCTTAGGGGAGACATGCTCCGACAGGACACTTATTATCTCAGTAGAGTCATTATCATCAAAACCTGAGCTGGATAGCAAATAAGACAGTGTATTGCCCCTTTCTATCTTATCTGTTACCTTGTCGTCGTATGCCCTGCTGATGATCTTTTTATCATGGGGGCGGCTTTTGATCTCGAGTGCCCTGATTGTGAGGAAAGAACTGTCAGATACCTCTTTATCCATGGTTTTCCTGTAAATATCAAGATAGCTTATCAAAAGTATCAGCGATATCAGGAAAATAAAAATAAGCAGGCTTTTAAGAATCTTCATGTTCAGCTCCGTTATCCCTGTTAAGGATATTATATATGTCTCTTATTATGTAAACTATTTTAGTGCTGGGCCTGACAATATACGGCTCATTTATCAGGAAAACACAATTTTCCTTTACTGCTTTCAACCGGGCGAACCTGCCCCAGTCCTGAACCCTTTTTATCATTTCTCTGTCATTCAGCCGGCTGTCGGCATAAAGCTCTATTATCGCATCAGGATTGATCCTGTAAAGCTCTTCAGAGCTTATCAGGGGGTAGGAAGGCATGTATCCGGAAAGGGGGTTATAGCAGTTCAGATACTCTATGACCTCATTCAAAAAATTATTGCCTCCAACCGCATAGAAGGACGTAACCATCCCTGCTTCCCTTGCTACAACCAGAATTACAGAACGCTTCTCATGATGCATGGAGAGCTGCCTGTATCTTTTTATGGTATCATTTATCTTATTCTCATATGACCCGGCTGCAGATGGATCATTAAAGTAATTGCCGATAATGCTTATAGCCTTTATTATATCCTCTGTCGTCTCAAGGTTTATGGATTTATAGCTGATCGAAAGCTCTTTCAGCTTTGGGAACAGAGAGGAATGATAGGGTGTTAAAAAGATGATGTCAGGTTTAAGCAGATAGAGCTGTTCAAGATTTATATCCATAAGGGTGCCTATCTGCAGGCATTGCATATCGGGTGTAATTTCACAGTATTCAGTTGTTCCCACAAGAGTGCTTTTATAACCAAGATCTATAATAATATCAGTGATCGCAGGTGACAGGCTTACAACCCGTATTGAACGATTATCAGTACTGTTTCCGGATTGCCTGCATCCTGTCAGCATAGCTGCGGCAAGGGCTACAATCAGTATAATAAAATATGGCCTTTTTTTCATTTTTATATTTATAATGCTGTCATTATTTAAATTGTTTCATTTTTCGGTGTACTTAGGAATTTTAAATACCTGGAAACTGAATATTTATAGAAAGAGTTAGAATATGTCGATATTTTTGCCTCAAGAAGGGTCTGGTAGAAACCAGATTTGGAAACCTTGATGTTCTTTTCAAAGACGAGTGGTTTTTTCTTTATCAAAATAAGGGTTTTTAATGCAAGTATAATGCTGAATATGCAGAAATACCGGATCGTTGGTTCATTTCTTCTGAGGTTGAGTACATACTTATATCCTTTAATGACCGATAAAACTGCATTTTCTATCATCAATCCTGTAAGCCGGGACTTTTCAGCCTCGCTGAGGCAGGAAGCAGAATGCTTTTTGCCGTTAAATATGCATTCCGGCCAGAATGACCTTCCCTTTTTGCTGTCGTCATGGATATCCCTTATTATATTGACCTTCTGCAGGGATAATGCAAAGTGCCTGATCTCCGTTCCCAGGTCTTGAGGCGGTGTATGTAGAAGCTTATATGAGTCAAATACTTCAGACAGCAGAAAGCCGACAGTACCTGCGACATACCAGCAATAATCCTCAAGATCGGCAAAATCTGAAATGCTTTTATTAAGGTAAATTTTCATACCCTTTACCATTTCACAAAGCCATTTGTCTATTATTATCCTCATATCCTTTGCAAGAAGGTAATACCCATTAAGAGCTGTCCGGGTCCTTTTTATAAGTTGTTTTTCCGCTTCACTGCCAGTTTCAAGGTTTTCAGCCAGGGCCATGAATGCACAAAGATCATCTGCAGTGAAAGAGCTTTCCCCGGAGGTCATTTTCAGCAGGAGTTCAAACAGCTGTGATTTGATATCATTGCTGCATATGGAATCCTCTATGGTATCAGCAATACGAAAAAGAATATAGCTTACTGCAATTATCTTCCTGATCTCTCTGTTCTTCAATCGAAGTATAATATACGAGAAACTGCGGGAAATGGCCGGCAGGATGAGGAAAAGGTCATCAAACGGGCTCTTTTGATATTCAGTTGTTTTCATCATCACTGATTTCAGTCTTTATTGGGTTAAGACTGATCCGGTATTCATCAGTATGCCCGGAACTGATCTCAATATTATAAAGATTAGTCCTGATATCGCTTATATTTCCAAGGGTGTCTGATATATCGTCGATCAAAATGATAAACCTGTATGATGCCCCCCCATCAAGTACAGCCTCAAATTCAAATGAGCTGTCGTCAAGCCTGATAAATGGGCCGCAGAACTTCCATATCATATCAACGGGAGAATTGCCGGAGCTTATATCCTGTGAGACATATTCAAAATCCTTATTATTCATTATTGATATGAACATATCTGCAGAGCCGGTGTTTATAATATTTTCCTCAAAATCTATTTTCCCCCTTATCATAAATGTTTCTGGTGTTTTTCTGTGGTCAAGCATTTCAATTATTCTAAGGGCCTTGGGAGTGAGATCTCTCGGGAATCTATGGCAGCTGGTAAGGGCAGTATCGTGAATTTTAAGGCTTGATGATATGAGGGGATGGTCATGAGGGACATCCTGGTTAAAGAGCAGAAGATAATAAATAAGGTGAAAAGCAGACCTCAGATTGTGCATGGGGTCATTCAGCGAACCCATCATAGCAGAGTTGAGTTCCGGGGAGGCAGTGAGGAGTTTGGGGAGCCAGTCATCTTTCAGGGAGAACCTGGTATTAAGGCCATAAGAGAATAGATCGCCTGCGGAAAGGAGGTTTTCTCTGAGCAATGTCAAATTGGCTTTATCTGGCCCATATTTGCAGGTATTAAGGTTCTTTAGGACGTCTATACGAGGATACTGATATATAATGGTATCTTTGCCTATGATAACAAACCTTCTTGCCTGGTTTAAGACCGGCAGCTCTGACCAGTCTTTTTCATTATTGGCCAGGGCTCTGTCCACAAAAAAGACTATGAATAATAAAGAAAGCAGTGCCAGCAGAAAACCTGCAAAAGGAAATCGTTTTCTTTCAGCAATATTTAGAAGCCCCAGGACAAAGCCTGAAAAAAAGAAGAATAATAATGTAAACAGGGTTATGAAAAGGAGGTTCTCTTTAATGAGAAGCGTATTATTTCTGGAATAATTGAAGAAATATCTGTAAAAAAAATAAAGCATCACGGTCAGGTAAACTGAATATATGATATTGCAGAAAAGCAGAAAGCCCATTTTCTCATGCCTGTCATACAAACTGGACTTCTTTATGGTAAGCTTCTTCTTGATAAGGTTTTCTGAAGTAAAATAAAGTGCCAGAGCCAGGAAAAACATAGATAATACTAAATAATAATCATTAAACCAAGGGATTCTCGACTTGAATGTTGAGAAAGGGCCTGACTGGTATATGGCAATAACATAAAGTGAAAGAGATATCGTGCTTATAATAATGCCCGGGATGACCTTTACCACAGAGTGCTTATAAAAGGAAATCATTGATCTTAACACTTTGCTGGATAAAAATACCCTGGCTGTAAATATAATAAGAGACACAGCAATGGTATACAGAACGGTATTAATGGGCTGTTTGAAAAAGCTTAACGGCGGGCGGGTCACCTTCATGACTGAAAAGAAAAAGCCGGTATTCAATGCTGATACGGGCAGAATGTCAATCTGGCTTATCTGATGGTCTATTGTTGCGAATAAAAAAGGTATAAAGAGAAGTACTGCAGACAATGCAGTATATAATCCTTTAATTATGGGCTTTATCAATCTTTAACTCCTGCTCTGATTATTCTTCTATTTCCTGCTGTCATATATGCGTTATGGACTTATAAGCTCAGTCATTTATAAATGAAAATGACTATATTATGCCCAGGTCCTTTCCTGCCTTCTGAAAAGCATCAGCTACAATGGCCAGCTCTTCATCTGAAATGGTCGCAGTGTAGGAGGTCCTTATCATGCATCTGTTAGGAGGAACTGCAGGCGCTACAATTGGATTGGTAAATACGCCATATTCAATAAGCTTCTTCCACATCATCAGAGTAGTTTCGATATTGCCTATTATAACAGGTATGATCGGTGTTTCAGAAGAGCCTACATTAAATCCCATCTCCTTGAACTGCCTGTTCATATTCAAGGATATCTCAATAAGCCGTTTTCTTCGCCATGGTTCAGATTTAATAATGCTCAGGGAGCCCAGAACAGCACCCACATTTGCAGGGCTTATGCTTGCAGAAAAGATGAAAGGCCTGGATATATGCTTAATAAAATGGATGATCCTGCTGTTTGCTACAACAAATCCTCCCAGGGAGGCCAGAGATTTTGAGAATGTACCCATTATAAGGTCAACCTGATCTATAAGGCCGAAGTGTTCAACGGTACCCCTGCCGTTTTCACCGAGAACACCGATTCCGTGAGCATCATCTACGAAAATGGCGCAGTCATTTTCCTTTGCTATCGGTACTATTTCCCTTAGATTGGCTATATCACCCTCCATTGAATATACACCGTCAACAACTACCAGGATTCCCTCGGATTGATTCCTTGCCTGCTGGATCACCTTTTTCAGATGGGAGGGGGAATTATGACGGAACCTGAGCAGTTTTCCCCTTGAGAGCATGCATGCATCTATCAGGCTTGCATGTGCATACTGATCTATTACTATGGTATCATCTTCTGTAACAAGCGACGGGATAATCCCCAGGTTTGTCTGAAAGCCTGTTGAGAAGGCAAGTGCTGCATCAAAACCCATGAATTCAGCCAGCTTTTCCTCCAGTTCGGTATGCAGGGTAAGTGTTCCGTTCAGGAACCTTGAACCGCATGTTGATGAGCCGTATTCCCTGAGTGCCTTCTGAGCTGATTCAATAACGGTCTTATTCTGTGCCAGGCCGAGATAGTTGTTTGACCCGACCATTATAAGCTCTTTGCCGTCGACAATTGCCTTATTGTCAATGACCCTGTTGATTGGCAGGAAGTAAGGGTAAAGGCCCATATCCATATATTTTTCTGCATCTTTGAACATATAGCATTTTTCTAATAACTTCGGCATCTGATGCTCCTTATTTAAGAAGATTTATTACTAAAAGCGTCTAATTATAAAATAAAGAAGCGATATAGTAAATAAATTTTTAACTGATGATAAAATGAATCATCGCAAAGGGTAAAACTTAAGATTGATAAACAGGAATTTAAAAAATGTTGTATTTTTATATTATTATTGTTATGAAATAGAGATCAGATTATTTTTCGGAAGCAATATAAGAATATTAAAATATTATATAGGAGGAAATAGATGGGCAATTTCTCTGAAGCTGGCAATCATGGCCCCAGCATCAGGTCAGATATCTATATAAGGATTGAAGAGACCACCTCTTCAGGGCTTGATATCAATCTGGAAAGCAAGGTAAAATCCCTGTACGGGGAGAGCATTACGGCACTCATCAAAAGAGGGGCTGAATTTTACGGTATTGATAATGCACGTATTGATATTATTGACAGTGGCGCGTTGCCATTTGTCATTATGGCAAGGCTTGAGGCGGCTGTAAAAAAGCTCCGTGACACAGATAAGGACTTTCTGCCTCAGATCAAAGAATATTGCTGCTATGAAACCAGGAGGGACAGGTTTAGGAGATCCAGGCTCTATCTCCCCGGGGACCAGCCCAAAATAATGGTGAATGCCGGCCTTCATAAGCCTGATGGAATTATCCTTGACCTGGAGGACAGTGTATCTGTGGAGAAAAAGCATGATGCACGCTTTCTTGTGCGGAATGCATTGAGGATGGTAAATTTTATGGGAGCTGAGAGGATGGTGAGGATAAACCAGGGCGAAATGGGGCTTACAGACCTGGAATACATCGTGCCCCATAATTTGCATCTGGTTTTAATACCAAAGGCAGAGAGCCGGGATGATGTAATAGCTGTTGATGAAAAAATTAATATGATAAAGAGGAAAAAGGGTATTGACAGACAGATCTTCCTTATGCCAATCATTGAAAGTGCCAGGGGCGTCATGAACTCCAATGAAATTGCCGGAGCCTCGGAAAATAACGTCGCGCTTGCCATAGGGCTTGAGGACTATACAAAGGATATAGGCACTGAAAGGTCTGATGACCAGCTGGAGAGCATGTTTGCACTGTCATTTGTCTTAAATGCTGCCAAGGCTGCAGGCCTTCAGGCAATTGATACAGTATATTCAGATGTCTCTGATCCTGAAGGGCTGAGAAAGAGCGTCCATATGGCAAAGAAGATGGGATTTGAGGGCAAAGGCTGTATACACCCCAGGCAGATAAAGATCATACACAGTGCATTTTTACCCACTGAATCTGAAATAGAGAAGGCAAAAGCCATATTCCTTGCATTCAAGAGGGCGGAAAGCATGGGCCTGGGCGTTGTATCCCTCGGGACAAAGATGATAGATCCACCGGTTGTAAAAAGGGCTTTGAGGGTTATAAACCTTGCCATTGCAAATGGAATACTCAAAAATGACTGGGAAAAAGGAGATGAACAGAATGGATAATATGATAAAAAACGCATTGGGGAGATATGTCCCGAAAATTGTAAATAATAAGGAGCAGATCCCCTATATGGGGGTTGACGGCTATATTACCGACGGCAGAAAAGCATCCCCCAGGATTGCGTCATGCGCCCACTATCCCAAGGATGGGAACAAGGTGCTGAACTCTCTTAAGGACGCTCTCCTGAAATGCAGGCTCAGGGATGGAATGACCATCTCTACACACCACCATTTCAGAAATGGAGATATCATAGCCAACCAGATCTTTGACATAGCCGCGGAGCTTGGAGTAAAGGACCTTGTCTGGTTTCCATCAGCTTCCTTTCCCTGCCATGAACCTATGATAAAGCATCTTGAAAGCGGGGTAATACACCATATAGAAGGGAGTATGAACGGGCCTCTGGGTGATTTCGCCACCAGGGGCAAGATGAAGGGAACAGGTATTTTAAGGAGCCATGGAGGAAGATATCAGGCAGTCCAGGATGGAGATGTCCATATTGATATTGCGGTTATTGCAGCTCCTGCGGCAGACTGCTTCGGAAATGCGAACGGTGTGGACGGCCCTTCTGCCTGCGGGCTGCTGGGATTTGCACTGGCAGATTCTCAATATGCAGATAATGTCATAGTCGTCACAGATAACCTTGTAGAGTTTCCATGCGTACCATGGCAGGTACAGGGGAATTATGTCGATCATGTAGTAGTTGTGGATAAGGTTGGCGAGCCGTCAAAGATCGTTTCAGGGACAACCAGGATAACCAAAAGCCCTGACCAGCACCTTATATCAGAGATGATAGCTCTTTTTGTAAAAGAGGCAGGTATAATGAGGGAAGGCTTCAGCTTTCAGGCTGGTGCCGGCGGGATAAGCCTTGCATTTGCAATGTATCTTAAGGAACTGATGAAAGAGGAAGGCATTAAAGCAAGGTTCATAAGGGGGGGAAGCAATAAGTACCTCGTAGAGATGCTTGAAGAGGGGATGACTGATTATATACTTGACGGCCAGACCTTTGACCTTGAAGGTGTGCGTTCGATGAGGGAAAATCCAAGGCATGTGAATACAAGTCCGTTTACAAGCTATAATTACCATGGAAAGGGAAACTTTGCATATCTTGTTGATGCGGTCGTTCTTGGGGCAACCGAGGTGGATGTCGAGTTTAATGCAAATGTGGTCTCGCATTCTGATGGAAGGCTGCTGCACGGCATAGGAGGCTGGCAGAACTGTCTTTTTTCAAAAACTGCAATACTTGCAATACCGTCCTTCAGGGACAGGATACCTATTATTACGGACAAGGTAACGACTGTGACAGGCCCGGGTGAGCTTATTGATGTTATAGTGACAGAGAGAGGGATCTCTATAAACCCGAGGAGAAAAGACCTGATTGAGAAAACAAAAAATTCCGGCCTGCCAATAAGGCCTATTGAAGAAATTAAGGCTGAAGTGGATGAAATATGCGGAGGCAGCCCTCAGAAGCCCAGGACTACAGACAGGGTGGTAGCTGTCATAAAATGGGTTGACGGGACGCTTATTGACAGTGTATTTCAGCTTGAGGAATAAAATGAAGGGATTGGCGGGTCGCTAATCCCTTCTTCCCAATAATCCTGCCCTCAGCAGGAAGTATATAAACTGAAGCAAAGCCATGGTTGCTGCAGCAACATATGTGAGAGCAGCTGCATTCAACACCTTTGCTGTGCCCTCTATTTCCGTCTGGTTTAAAATGCCCTGCTGTTTAAGGGCAGCCAGTGCCCTGCTGCTTGCATTGAATTCAACAGGCAGTGTGACCAGCTGAAAGAAAACAACGGTGGCAAAGAACAGTATCCCTATTTTTATAAGCCCCATGGAATTGAAAATGAAGCCTGCCATAAGCAGAAACCAGCTGAACTTGGAACCCATCGAGGCGGCAGGCACAATGATGGTCCTTAGTTTTAGAGGGAAATAGCCCTCATTGTGCTGAATGGCATGGCCGGCTTCATGTGCGGCTATGCCTGCGGATGCAATGCTGTTTCCCTTAAATACCCCGGGAGAAAGCCTGAGCACCTTTTTTGAAGGGTCATAGTGGTCCGAGAGAAATCCCTGGTGCATTTCAATATCAACATCATTGACTCCGCTTGAAGAAAGCATCTGATAGGCCACCTCGCTCCCCGTCATGCCTCTTGATACAGCAATCTTTGAATATTTGCCATATGCTGACTTCACCCTGAACTGAGCATAAAGCGAAAGCAGGATTGCAGGTAGGATGAGAACAATGTATAAAGGATCAAAAATCATTTAACAGCCCCCTTAAATTAACATATAAGCTCTTTTTAATCTTTTCTGCATCAGATAAATACAGCAGGCCGGGGCAAAAGTTTCAAAATTTTAAGCCTCAGGACCTGTACCTTATCATATCTTCGAAGTCTTCAATAAGAGCCTGAAGGTCTTCTTCATGCTCTACCTCATCCTGAAGTATGGACAGGACAGTGTTGTAGGTAATTATATCCTTATCCCTGGTGTATTCTGCAAGCTTGTTGTATACGGTGATTGCGCATTGCTCGCCCTTTATATTCTGCTCAATGATCTTTTTTACAAATGGGTCTGATGGAGCATCATAACCGCAGTTTGTATATTTATACCATTCTTCAGGCTTGATCACCGGTGTGCCGCCTAATTGAAGGATCCTCTGGGAAACCATCTCAGCATGCCTGAGCTCATCTGCGGCATGCTCCGTCAGCTCAGCGATTGCAGCCTCTTTCATCGGGCCTTTGACAATCTGTGCGCCTACCCAGTACTGGTAATATGCAAGCCATTCATCACAGAATGCCTTGTTAAGCAGGCCGATTATCTCATTTATATCGCCTTTAATAAGCTCTCTTCCTTTTGTTCCCATAAAATATAACCTCCTTAATTTAATTCTCTGGAACAGTATAATGATAGCAAAAAAAGCGTTGAATACAATAAAAAATTCATTTCTTCCGCTTTACGGTTGGAGAAAAGAAGAAAAAGAAAGAGGAGCCTGCCAGAACACCTGTTGCAGACCTCAGGGTATTTCCCCAGCTTCCCGGATCAATAAAATTTTCTGCAGCCATTTCTCCGAAGATGATAATCAGGGATAATAGAAAGTACCGTATACCAAGAGGCTTCCTGATATCAAATATAAATACAAGAAAAGAGGCAGCCATGCATCCCAGATAGACACCTGTGCATCTTGCGCACACAGGAAGAGGATTGCCGTAAAGCCAGAATGACCTGGCAGGGTTCTGATGGCATGTATAGCTGTGAAAATAATGGATTGCCTTTATATTCAGAAAGGGATATATGAAGATCGGCAGAAGCCATAAGAATAAAATCAGAAACAGCACAAGATCCAGTTTATTGTTTAACAGGTAATCAATCCAGGCAAGGGGTTTTAATAGCAGGGAAAGGCGGATGCCTTTCCCTGCTTCTGATATATTATTCAGTTGTCTGCTGTGCTTTATCCTGTTTTTCAACTTCCAGTATCAGGTATGCATTTCCGACAAGCACCCAGAAATTTGTGAAGAAGACACCTATAATCAGAAGAATAGTACCTATTATAGATGATATTATCGACATGGCAAAGACAATGAGGATATAGATCAGCAGGTTTGTGATGTTTCTGGAAATATGGTTATAGATCTCAGTAAAGTTGAAGCAATCACCAAACTGCTGTGTATCTGCGTATTTAAGCACTATATAGGGAACCATCATCCCGAGGGCGATATAGATAAGGGGAGATATGATGCATCCAAGGCAAGGGATCATGCCTATTATTGTAGATACTATCATGGCTATAAAGCCATAAACGATGAATACAACTGTAAGCATCAGGCCTTCCTTGAATATGGCTCCCAGGTCATCCCAGTCAGGCAACGGTATGAATTCACCTGTCCTGCCGTTCTTTATGGCTCTGAGCATATACCCCATAAGGAATGGGATCCCTATAAGGAACATGGACAAAAACCCGAATAAACCGCCGAAAAGAGTCTTTTTCAGCCAGTCCTTGTCTTCAAAAAGAATAGTAAAGGCTTTTTGAATATCCATTTTAATCTCCTAATTATATTGTTTTACTGCAGGACCTTAATTACAACTCTCCTGTTCTGTTCTCTTCCTGCCTCGGTGCTGTTGTCTGCAACAGGCTTGTCAAATCCATAGCTTATGCAGCTGATTTTATGAAGGGGGATATTATAGTGTTCTATAACATAATTTTTAACTGCACCTGCCCTCATCATTCCAAGCTCATAATTGCGTTTTGCAGAGCCTATATTGCATGTATGGCCCTCGATCTCGATATATACATTCTCATTGTCCCTTACAAGCCTGTTGAAAAGGTCATCGATCACAGCCTTTGCCTCATCGGAAAGATCTGCCTTGCCAAGCTTGAACTTTGTCTGGTCGCTTGAAAGCGTGACAGTATAGAGGAGCTTTCCTTTTGCAAGTATGACAGCCTTATGAGTATCGACTTTCAGCTTCTCTGTATCCTGTTTTACTGTGCCCAGATCATTCTTTGTCTCAGTGATCTCAGTCTGATTTTCCTCAACTGATGTCTTTAAGTTCTGGATCTCCTGATCCAAAGCGGCGACTTCTTTCTCGACATAGCTTTTTGTAGCGCAGCCGGTGAAGAATGTTAATAATGCAACTGTGGCAACTACAAGAAAAAATAACCTGTAATTTTTCATAAAAACCTCCTGTTTTTTATATTTATTTGTAAATAAATCCTTTTCTGGTTCTAATCTTAGTATCTTTTTTCTTAACAATCAAGTTAATTTTGACATATTCGCCATTTTTAAAATTGTATTTTGAGGTATAACCTATCAGATACTGGTTCCTTATTGTCTTATAGATGCTTACTATAACGCCGGGGGCCTTTACAGGATCTTCGAGTATGCAGGCTGAGCCCCCTGTCTGGGATGAAAAGTATTCAAGTATCTTTGTGGATAATCCTGCATCCACAAAATGCTGGGATGACCTTTTTGATGCAAATGTATCAAATGCTATAATGTACATGGGGACTGCAACAGCCCTGAACCGGTTAAGTACATCATTCTTGTCAAGGGTCGATGAGTTGTCGATGCCGTCTGTGAACAGCACGATTGCAATCTTGCCTGATTCCTCATCCATTGCTATTATATCTGTAAGCTGGGATATTGAATCAAATATGGCTGTCTTTCCCCATGGCTCTACAGCGCTTAATGCCTCATCCAATTTATTCTTATTACCTGTCCTGCTTATGTTCCTGATAATATTTTTCTGGGTGAAGGTATAAAGCTCATATGTATCACCCTTCCTCAGAAGGCTTACAGCTGTCTCTATTGCCCTTTTGGAGAATCTCATCTTATCACCAAGGCCCATGCTCCCGCTTGAATCAAGCATAAAGATGATCTGTATCGGGCTTCTGTCATTTCTTACAAAAAAGTCTATCTCCTGTTCAATTCCATTCTCAAACAGCCTGAAATCCCTTTTCTTAAGGTATAGAAGCGGATACCCGTCATCATCAAAGACATTTGCTGCTATTACTATGCTCTTTATATCCACAGTCTCGTAAAACATTGTCTCAGATGAAAGTACAGGCGCGTACAGGAAAATAAGTAATACTATGGATAAGGCGGCTGAGATTCTTATCATGACCTGTATTTCAGCACACAGGATGTCCATTGTCAATATTGTTTTTACAGAAAATAAATCTTTTGCAAAAATTACAAAATGCAGTTATCTATTTAAGAATCAAAGGCCTGATAAGGAGTAAAAAATGCCCGGGCTGCATGAGTTCGATCTTATTAAAGACATAGACAGGATTATTAACAGAGGGAAATCGAATACAGGCATAGCCCTGGGTATAGGTGATGATTCAGCTGTATTATCAAATAAAGGCAATTTGCTTGTTTCAAAAGACCTTTTCGTTGAGGATGTGCATTTCAGGAAGGAATATACCCTGCCGGAGGAGATAGGGTATAAATCAATAGCTGTCAATGTATCGGATATTGCCGCAATGGGAGGGAAACCCAGGTATATCCTTTTTGGCTTCTGCATTCCAGATGATATCAGGGATAAAGAAATATACGGTATTATTGAAGGGATGAAGCAAGCATCCGATGAATATGATATCGTTCTTATAGGAGGGGATATAAGCAGAAGCCCCAAAGGCATAGTAATATCGGTGACCATTATAGGGGATGCAGTCCACGGATTTATAACCAGGTCAGCAGCCAGGCCAGGAGACAGTATATACCTGACCGGCAGGATAGGTGATTCAGGTGCCGGGCTGGAGCTTCTTTTATCCGGTAAAAGGGAAGGCATGCTCCAGATGAAGCATAAAAAGCCAAAGGCAAGGGTAAATGAGGCTTTGCTCCTGGCAGGTCAATCAATACCTTCTTCAATGATAGATATAAGTGACGGGATGGTGGCAGACCTTTATCACATTTTATCGGATTCAAAGGTAGGTGCAGAGATATACCGGGATCTGATACCAGTTTCAGAAGAAATAGTAAATTGCAGGTTTCTTAAGCATGATCCCGTGGAATATGCATTATACGGAGGAGAGGATTATGAGCTTATCTTTACAACCTCCGTGCACAGCAGAAGCAATTTCACACTTCAAGATGAGAAGAAGGGATGCAGGCATGAATTTTATTATATAGGCAGTATTACCGGCGATGAAAGCAAATTATACTGTATTAAAGGAGATAAGAGGTATCCTGTTGAACCTGAAGGCTACAGGCATTTTTAAGTTCCCGCTGTTTATCTGGATCCTTTTTACGCTGGCGCTGACATCATCATATACAGCGGCACAGGGGTTTTATTATATCCTGCTGCTGATATATATTATCAGCCTTGTTAGAAACAGAAGGGCTGAACTGCCGCCTTATCCATATACAGGTTTTTTTGCCCTTTTTGCTTTTTCTGCGATCATCTCCATAGTATTTGCGATTGATTTCAGGTCTGCACTGGAGGGCAGAGATATAATCGTGCACCTTATCATCGTTTTTATCGTCTGCAATTCCAGGTTTGACAGGGAAAGCTTTTTGCTTATACTTTATACATTCTTTTCAGGTACAGCATTATCATCAGTATATGCCATATTTCAAAAATTATCAGGCATGGAAAGGGTAACTGGTTTTTTCGGGGACTACCAGACCCTTGCAGGGATCCTGTCAATATCAATACTGGTCCTGTCAGCATATCTGATTGATGCGAGGGTTAAATGCAGGAAAGCCTCCCTGGCCATATGGACGGTTCTTGTCCTGAACATGGCTGCCCTGTTCTTTACCTATACCCGAAGTGCTCTCATAGGACTCGTTTTTGGCCTGGTCCTTCTCTTTTACCTTAAAGCAAAATGGACTCTCCCTGTATTTCTGTCCGTGGTCTTTCTTCTTTTAGGCATAGCCCTACAGAATCCAAAGAGTGAGATAGGGGACCTTGTCCTTAGCATAATGTTCCCCAGGGATAGAGCCTCATCAAGGTTTATCGTGAACAAAGACAGAATAGATATGTACGGGGATTCTATAAAAATAGCAGGGGAATATCCTGTTACAGGAATAGGATTCGAGACCCTGGCAATAGTATATCATGACCCTGACTGGGATTTAAGTGCTTCAAAAAACTATACGAGGATATCATCAAACTACCTTAATATGCTTGTTTCTGCAGGAATTCCAGGCCTTGTGAGCTACCTGCTATTTATTGGAGCTACTCTCTGGGTTCTTGCAGCTGCATCCGGGTCAATCCGGGATCATTTATACCATCCCTTTATTCTTGGTGTGATGTCCTGCCTGGTCTTTACAATGGTCTCAGGGCTGTTCGAACCTGTTTTTTTTGATCCCAAGGTAAGATTCCTTATGTATTATTTCATAGGGCTTGCATTTCTTTTCTATATTGACAGCAGGCGGGTACAGGACACTACATCCTGAGAACAGGGTAGAAGCCAAGAAGCGAGATCCCCTTTTCAACAACAGCCTTAACTGCATTTATCAGGCTGAACCTGAAGGCAAACTCCCCCGGTGATGTCCTGAGAACGGGGAACTGGTGATAAAAACGGTTAAAATCCTTGCACAGGTCAAATATATAATTTGCAAGAAGTGAGGGCTCAAGCTTTTCTTCAACAAGCCTGAGCATATAGCTGAACTCAGAGAGGGATACTATAATGGATCTTTCTATTTCCTCCGGCTGATAATCCCCATACCCGGCATTAATGGCTTCCTGGCTGTTCGCCTTGGATATGATGCTGTTTATCCTTGCAATGGTATACAGTATATATGCTCCGGTATCTCCTTCAGGCTTAAGCCACTCTTCAAGATTGAATGTTATTTTTTTATTCAGGCTTTTTGATACCATTCCATACCTTATTGTTGCCAGGGCTATTTTATAAAGGGTCTCCTCTTTCCTGGCAGGTTCCCAGTCCCTTGACTCAAGATAGCTGGTAAGTATCTTCTCGTATATTGCCTTTTTCAGGTCATGGAAAGAAACAACATTTCCATAGCGGGAAGACATTTTTTCATCCTTCAGAGTAACAAGCTCATAGCTTATATGCCTGAGCGTATCATGCTTTTCAAAGCCCATCATATTTAATGTCTCTATGAGCTGCCTGAAATAAAGGACCTGTTCAGACCCTACTATATACAGCGATAGCGCAGGGTTGTATTCCCTGTCCTTTCTCAGGGCCAGGGCAATATCCTTGGTAGAATAAAGGCTTGTACCGTCGGATTTTAAGAGAAGGAATGTGTCAAGGCTGCCTCCGAGTTCAGCCACTATTGCACCGCGGCTTTTTTTAAAAACCCCTTTTTTGTAGTATTCCTTAATGAGGTCTATGCCTTCCTTTTCAACATCGCTTTCAAAATAGAATCTGTCAAAGGAAGCATTAAGAAATCCGTATATCTCATCAAAATACTCAATTGACTGCCTGCGCGTAATCTTCCATAATTTTAAAAGACCTGGGGATGACCTGTCTTCAAGAGCCTTTTGTATGCATGATATCTCTTCCCTTGCCTCCTTTTTCCCTTTTTCGTCAAGGGCCTCAAGGTAGAGGGAGGAATCAACATAAAGGCTGCCAACGGCCGTACCATCACGGAAATCTTCAACCGACCTGCCTGATCTTTGAAAGAACCAGAGGAACTTGGCTATATGGGCCCCTATATCCCCTATATAATTTAATGAGACAATGTTTCTGCCATTATACCTTAACACCCTTACCAGAGTGTCTCCAACAGCAACATTTCTAATATGCCCGATGTGAAAGAGCTTGTGGGTATTAGGCTGTGAATATTCAATAAGGACAGGCCTTTTATCGTTTTGGGGTAAAAACGGCGTAAAAGGGTCAGTGCCTTTAAGCCTGCCGGCAAATTCTGAAAGAAGCAGCTTCGTGTCGAGGCATATGTTAAGATAGGGGCCTTCAGGCGAAAGGCTTTTTATCAGATCTCCCGGAGGGACAGCGTCTGCAAGCCTGGCAGCAAGGTCTTTCGGCGAGGTGCCCGATCCTTTCGCAGGGATAAAGCACGGCAGAGCAATATCAGCACTGCTGTTTTTCGGAGGCTTTGAAAAAATGCTGAACAGATTTCCGGGATAGAAACCCTCCAGATAGGGTTTCAGCAGATTTGCAAGCCTGATCCTTAGGTCCAGCACAGGTGCTTATATCTCCGTATTATCAGGTATCAGAGTGTTTTTTGGTATTATTACGATCCCTTCCCTGATATGATACAGAATATCCTCTGTTTCCTTTATGTTCTTTTTGTTCAATATCCTGACATTCCTTCCTATCGAAACATTCTTGTCTATAATGGCATTTTTTATTATGCTGTTCTCTCCTATGCCCATGAGGGGAATATCTTTTGAATGCTTTTCCAGAAGAACATCATCGGGTTCATAATAATCTGCACCCATGTATACAACCCTTTCCAGGGAGCAATTGTCATGAATAATGCTTCTCTGGCCTATTATCGAGTTCCTTATCCGGGATTTTCTGACCAGACAGCCGTCTGAAACAATACTGCTGTCAATTTCTGATGAATAGAACTTTGAAGACGGCAGTATCCTTGGCTTTGAATATATCGGCCAGTTATCCTTGTAGAAGAAAAAGTTTGGCTTTTCATTGGCAAGCTGTATATTTGCATTAAAAAACGATTCAATTGATCCAATATCCTCCCAGTATCCCTTGAAAGGATAAGCAAATACCTTCTTGCGGCTTATTGCAAAGGGGATTATATCCTTCCCGAAATCCATCCTGCTCTCATCCTCAAGCAGTTCTTTCAATACAGCCTTCTTAAAGACATATATGCCCATTGAAGCCAGAAGATTTGCTTCATCCTGGAGATTTCCCTTCATCATCGCCTTTATATTTCCAGGTATGTACAGCTGTCTGATTATATCCTTCTCAGAAGGTTTTTCCACGAACTGTGTTATTCTGA
The DNA here is from genome assembly GCA_964389675.1 of uncultured Candidatus Sumerlaeota bacterium. Lineage (GTDB taxonomy): Bacteria > CAYMEV01 > CAYMEV01 > CAYMEV01 > CAYMEV01 > CAYMEV01. Next base: position 95,819 of record CAYMEV010000004.1, on the reverse strand, counting down.
GATTTTCATTTATCTTCATTACTCCGAACTTTGGCGCATCCGAATCGCTTATGGGGATTGCACTAAGTGTTATGTCAGAGTCAGTAAGAAGGTGATGCCTTAAAAAGTTCAGGTAATTCATCCTGTACAGATGGTCCCCTGAAAGTATGAGGATATGCTCGTATTTATCCTTGTCGAACCTTCTCATCTGCTTCCTGATTGCATCAGCGGTTCCCTGATACCAGTTTGTTGATTCTGTTGTCTGTTCAGCAGCCAGTATTTCAACAAATCCCTTGGAGAATTTGTCAAAGACATAGGTCTGGGTGATGTGCATATTCAGAGAGGCTGAATTGAATTGAGTCAGCACGAATATATTTCTGAAGCCTGAGTTGATTGCATTGGATATTGTTATGTCTATAAGCCTGTATTTGCCTCCAAGTGGAACTGCTGGCTTTGACCTGTGTTTTGTAAGGGGGTACAGTCGTGTCCCTCTCCCTCCTCCAAGGATAATGCACAGCACATCTTCCATTGCTCTCCTCCAGGTAAGTTGAATATTTCTAAAAGGATTATAGCATTTAGCCAGGACATAGCAATAAAAAGATTAAAAAGCCGAATGAATTTAAGCTTAAATTTTATTAAATTTGACAAAAACATCCTTTATAATAAGATTATTGATGCTTATAAAAAGCATTATCACCAATAAATAATGAAGGAGTGTTTAAATGCCAAAATTCAAGATTGCCTTGTTGCCTGGAGATGGGATCGGTAATGATGTTATGGAAGCAGCCAGAATTGTTCTTGATGAAATTAACCTGGATGCAGAATATACTTACGGAGATATAGGCTGGGAGTGCTGGAAGGCTGAGGGAAATCCACTTCCTGACAGGACAATTGAGCTTTTAAAGAACAGTGACTGCGCATTGTTTGGTGCTATTACTTCAAAGCCGAAGGAGGAAGCTGAAAAGGAACTTGACCCTGCACTTAAGGGAAAAGGCTTTTCTTATTTCAGCCCTATTGTCAGATTAAGGCAGGAGTTCAACCTGTATACAAACCTGAGGCCCTGCAAAGCCTATAAGGGCAACCCTATAAACTACAGGGATGACATAGATATAACGGTATTCAGGGAAAATACTGAAGACCTGTATGCCGGGGTTGAGTTCTTCCCCTTTCCAGAAGAGCTTAAGAACCTGCTTTTAAGGTTATCTCCGAAGATGAAGAAATTTGAGAATGTCCCGGCGGATCAAATGGCGATATCATGCAGGATAAATACTGTAAAGGCGATAAAGAATATTGTCAGGCAGGCATTTGAATATGCAAAGAAGTATAATAAAAGAAGCGTTACAGTTGTGGAAAAGCCAAATGTCCTGCGGGAGACCGGCGGCCTGGTAGTGAGGACTGCAAGGGAAGTTGCAAAAAACTACCCTGAGATTGAGCTCTGGGAGACAAATATTGATGCAATGGCAATGTGGCTTGTTAAAAATCCCCAGAATTACGATGTTCTAGTTGCAATGAACCTGTTCGGGGATATTATATCAGACCTTGCAGCACAGCTGGTCGGGGGGCTTGGTTTTGCATCCAGTGCAAATATCGGTGATGATTTTGCAGTATTTGAGCCTACGCATGGATCAGCACCAAAGTATGCAGGCATGTACAAGACTAATCCGATAGCCATGCTGCTTACCACAAAGATGATGATACAGTATCTTGGCAGCGAAGATACAGCCCGGAAGCTTGAAAATGCCATAGCCAAGGTTATTGAGGAGGGGAAGGTCAGAACATATGATATGGGCGGCAACAGCTCCACTCTGGATGTAGCAAAGGAAATTGCAATGAAGCTCAGGGAGTGTTGATTATGGGAAGGACTATAATAGAAAAGATATTTTCCAGGCACTCTGAAAAGCCTGTAAAGGTAGGAGATACTGCCTTTATTGATATAGATGTGAAGACTGCAAGAGATTTTGGAGGAGCCAATGTAGTCAAGAACTTTGAAGAGCACTATGGCGGTTCTGACATTGCGGATGCCGGATCAACTTTCTTTACCTTCGATTGCGTCGTTCCGGCAAAGACTATCCCCTATGCCGACAATCAGCAGAAATGCAGGGAATTTGCAAAAAAGCATAATATCAGGGTCTTTGATGTCAAGGAAGGCATAGGTTCTCACATAGGCATAGACAAGGGGCTTGCCTACCCGGGCTCCACATTTGTCGGAACGGACAGCCACCTGAATATTATGGGATCTGTCGGGTCCTTCGGACAGGGGATGGGTGATATTGACATATCATTCATATTTAAGACAGGTAAAACCTGGTTTGAGGTCCCTCCCACAATGAAGGTCGTTATCAAGGGACGTTTTGAGTTCCCGGCAACTCCAAAAGACCTCACTTTGAAAATTATCAAGAGGCTTACACAGCGCGGGGCATTAGGAAGAGCGATCGAATTCCGCGGAGAAGCAATTGATGGGCTTGACCTGGATGGCAGGGTAACCCTGGCGAGCATGGTAACAGAGATGGGTGGGATAATTGGATTCATAGCACCCGATGAGAGGATCTTTGAGCATTTCAGGCGGGTTACAGGCAGGTCTTACCGGTTTGAAGATGCAGATCCTGATGCTGACTATATAGAAACAGTGGAGATAGACATAAGCAGCCTCAGGCCTCAGCTTGCAATGCCCGGCAAGCCTGATAATGTGGTTGACATAGATGATATAAAAGGCACCAGTATAGACAGTGTATTTATAGGGAGCTGTACAAACGGAAGATACTCTGACATAAAAACCGTTTATGATATTGTCAAAGGGAAAAAGATAAAAAGCAGCGTAGTTGCAAATATAGTCCCTTCCACAAGGGAGATATACAGCAGGCTTCTTAAAGAGGGTATCCTTGAGGGACTGTTTGATGCCGGGTTTAACATATCCAACCCAGGATGCGGAGGATGTGCATCCGGGCAGATCGGAATGACGGGGAAAGGTGAAGTATCGATCAGCACTTCAAACAGAAACTTCAGGGGAAAGCAGGGGAATGGCGAAACATACCTTGCAAGCCCTCTTACAGCAGCACTGGCAGCATTAAACGGTCAGCTGACAACCTATTAAAGGAGCATGAAGATGGAAAGAAAAACAGGTGAAATTATTGAAGGCAGGCTTATACCAGTTATCAACAAGGATAATAAGCTCTATGACAATATAGATACAGATATGATCTTTCACAATGCTCACCTTGCCATAACCGACATTTCTCAGATGGGACAGCATTGTTTTGGCAATCTTGAGCTTTGGCAGGATTTCGGCAGCAGGCCTCATGAAGGCGAAATTATTATGGCCGGGAGGAATTTCGGTTCAGGATCGTCCAGGCAGCATGCTGTGGACTGTTTTATATCCCTGGGGGTAAATGCCATTATTGCTGAGTCATATGGGGCCATATACAAAAGGAATGCCATTAATTCAGGGATGCCTGTGCTGGAATGCCCCGGGCTTGTGTCAATCTTTGAAGAAGAAACAGGGCTGTTTATGAAAAAGCCTCATATTACACTTGATATTAAGAAGGGCATCATGCTTATTAATGGCAGACAGCTGCAGATCAAGCCGATGTCAGATGTCCAGATGAATATTTATAAAGCCGGGAACCTGTTCGAATTCGGGAAAACAATTGCATAAAAAAAACAGGGAAGCCATGGCCTCCCTGTTTTTTTTTCAATAATATCGGTACTATTTAGAATCTGCAGGAACCTCAGCTGTCTCAGGGGCTTCCGGTTCTGCAGGAGTCTCAGGTGTTTCTGGCTCTGCCGGTTCTGAATACTCAAGCTCAGGCTCGCCCATATATCTTATTACAGCGTCTGTAAATGTTCCAGCAGCAAAGGAATTGTCAAATTCACCGGTGTCCCAGCCCTTGTAGGACACAAAAACCATTCCGGATGCTTTGCCTGCTACCTGAAACATGTCGCCCTCCGGGTTATATTCGCATATCTCCCATTTTGTAAATTTAACTATGAATGCATTGTCTGAATTCCAGGATGTAGTGCTCTCCGGGTCGTCCTTTTTCCTGATCTGGAAGTAGCCGTCGCCGTAATCCATATCTTTCCTGATTGTTTTGCCGGCTTCCGGGAGTTCGGGAAGGTTGATGTTGATACTCTGGGCATCGGAAACGAATCCTGTTGGTGATGACAGTTCGCCATCAGATATTACCATGGTCCATTTGCCGAACATAGGCTCAAAATAGACTGTCTTGCCCTCAAAAGGCGTGCCATTTGCCATCCCCTTTATAGGGGCATCAGGGATCAATTCGAGTGCGGGTTCTGCCGTCCATTCCAGTTTAACTTCTGCTGCTGGCTCCGGTTCAGGCACAGGTGCAGGTTTTGCGGCCTGTTCCTTCTTGCAGGCATAAAAGCCGGCAAAACTCAAAATTAACAGGATAATCAGTAACTTTTTCATATTAAACCTCCATTGTTTAATTTCTCAGGATATTATAATATAATTTTTCTCAAAATCAAGATGATAATGTATCAAGTGCATTTTTAAGATCAAATATAAGATCATCTGCATCCTGCAGTCCCACCGAAATCCTGATCAGGTTTGAGGTGATCCCTGCTGTATTTTTTTCCTCATCGGTCATATCGGCATGGGTCATGGTATGCGGATGCTCGATCAGGGATTCTATTCCGCCAAGGCTTACAGCAAGGTAGAATTCTTTTGTAGCATCCATTACCTTGAAGGCTTCTTTTTCGCCCCCGTCGATAAAGAATGAGATGAGGCTTCCGCTTCCCTTGCACTGCTTCTCATAGAGCCTGACCTGGTGGTTCCCCATCTGCTCTATGCCGGGGTATGCGATCCTTTTTACCCTGGGATGCTTCTGAAGAAATTCCACGATTTTCTTTGCATTCTTTGCCTGTTTTTTCATTCTTAGATCAAGGGTTCCAAGGCTCCTTAGTATAAGCCATGCTGTATCGGGGTCTGAGTTTGAACCGAATATTGTCCTGGTGACCTTTACAGCTCCGATATCATCCTTTGAACCAAGAGTTATGCCTGCGACAAGGTCGCTATGCCCTCCAATGAACTTGGTGGCAGAGTAGACAATCATATCAGCTCCGAACTTCAGGGGACTGCAGAAAATAGGCCCCATAAAGGTATTGTCCACAATTACCCTGATTTTCCCTGCCATTTTTGAGCCCTTTTTTGCAATTTCTGAGGCAGCTTCTATGTCTGTAAGCTTTATCGTCGGGTTTGCCGGGCTTTCAATAAAGATTATCTTTGTCCCGGGATTGTCATTTACCAGCCTTTCAATTACCTTTGGTTCTGATCCTGCGGGAAAAGGTATTGTATTGATCTTATACTGAGGCAGTATTCTCCTGAAGAAGAATTCTGTGCCTCCATATACAGGGTCGGAAAAAAGAAGGGTATCCCCGGGCTTTAAAAAGCTCAGGCAGGTCGATGAAATTGCCCCCATACCGGAGGAGAACAGTGCAGCATCTTCAGCTTCATCCCATACTGTGATCTTATCTTCTACCATCTGGCAATTAGGATTATTGACCCTTGTGTAGATAAGTGCAGGGACTTCTCCCTTATCTGGAGCCTTTAATCCATAAGCTATCTCAAAAGCCCTTTTTCCTTCCTGGGAGTTTTTGAATATAAATGTGGATGTTCTGAATACTGGAGGGATTGCAGAACCTTCCGAAAGCTGAGGGTCATATCCTTTTGAAAACAGCTTGGTCTGAGGTTTAAGTTTTCTGAACATATAAAATCTCCTTTAATATGGTATTAATAAGATCGAGAAATTATTATATTATTAAAAACCTGAAATTACAATTTAATTTAATATTTGATGAAGGAACTGAAATTATTTATTAAAAAGCTGTCAGAATGAGGATATGCTTTTTCAGCAGATGAAAAGGCTCTTTGTGGAGAACTCGGGGTCACAGGTAAGGTTTACCTTTAATTTCCTCCATCCTGCGTCATCACCCGGTGTCGGGATGTGCGTAAGATGCACTTCGCATCCGCTCAGGTATTTTATGTTTTCAAGGGCCATCTGGGCAGCGGGATTAAAAAGAGCGCTTACGCTCAGGACAATTAAAGTTTCTTCAAGATCAAGGCTGATCATCTTTCTGTCCAGTATATTCCTTTTAAGGTGCTTTACAGAATCAATCAGGCTTTGCGGAAGGAGGAACATGCTGTCCGGAAGACCGGCCAGGTATTTGGCAGCATTCAGTATGAGGCTGGATGATGCATGCATCAGGGGAGAATTCTTGCCGGTAAGTATGGTCCCGTCCTTTAACTCTATTGCAGCTCCGCAGTATGACCCGTCATTTCCCTTGTCCATTTTTTCAGCATCCCTGGCTGCCATCCTTGCAGGCCTGACTACCTTCCTGTCGTCTATCTTTGCACCAGCTTTCTGCATTATCTTTTCTGCATGTTCGAGACTGCTGCTGTCAGCAATGCCCAGTGCATATTCGACATTGCATCTTAAATACCTTCTTATTATCTCCTGATGAGATGCTGCAGAAATTATATAGTCATCAAGTATCCCTGAACTTGCACGGTTTACACCCATATCCGTGGGGGACTTGTACACGGATTCTGTCCGGGTTATCTTCTGGAGTATCCTTTTGAGAAGATGGAATGCCTCTATATCCCTGTTGTAGTTTACAACCCTTTTGCCATATGCCTGCAGGTGATGGGTATCTATCATGTTTTTGTCCTTAAGGTCTATGGTTGCGGCCTCATAGGCTATATTGACCTTGTGGTCTATAGGGAGGTCCCATATCGGGAAGGTTTCAAACTTTGCATACCCTGCCTTTATACCCCTTTTGTATTCGTGGTAGAGGTTTGATAGGCATGTCCCGAGCTTCCCGCTCCCCGGGCCCGGCCCTGTAACTACTACTATCGGCTTTGTTGTCATGATATACTCATTTGCGCCATAGCCTTTATCGCTTACTATCAGGTGCACATCCGTAGGGTACCCATCGGTAGGATAATGAAGGTATACCTTTACTCCGCGCCTTTCCAGCTTATTTTTAAATACAAGAGCCGGAGACTGGTTCTTATACCTTGTAATTACGACTGAATTAATTTCTATTCCCCATTCCCTGAAATCGTCAATTGTCTTTAATGCATCGAAATCATATGATATGCCGAAATCGGCACGGATCTTTTTTTTCTCAATATCACCGGCATGAATGCATATGATCACATCAATCTTATCCTTCAGGAGGTGAAGAAGCCTCATCTTGACATTGGGGTCAAAGCCTGGAAGCACACGGGCTGCATGGTAATCGTACAGTATCTTCCCTCCGAATTCGAGATAAAGCTTGTCATTGAACATTTCAACCCTTTCAAGAATGGCTGATGTCTGCTCCTGAAGATAGAGCTCATTGTCAAAACCTATATGTTTCAAGTTTCTCATATTATTTCAGGCTATATTTAACTGAATTATCCACTTTTTGCAAATAAAATAAATAATTCAATAAAATAGGGGTATCAGACCGAAAAAGAATTTATCAAAAAATTCTAATTATGCTTTGTTTTTTCATATTAAATTATTTATAATATTATAATCATCCATTGACCAGCCGGGAAGATGATCAGGGCAAATATATGGATTAAAAATCCAGAAGGAGGTTTTTTTCAATGTTCAATAGAATTTCTAAGTACTCAATATACGGGATAATGCTGGTCCTTTTAATTAATGCCCCTTTATTCAGTTTGAGATGCAAAAAAAAAACTATAAAAAGGCGGTGATACTGGTGAGAAGAAATAGAGCAGTATTAATTGCAATAATACTATTGTCCGCTGTATTTTTGTCATGCGGAAACTCCATTGTTCCAAAGGATTTTGATATACCTCAGAGGCTGGAGACAGAGGATTTTATTATCCGGCCTTTAAGAGCCTCTGATGCCAAAGATGATTATGAAGCGGTCATGGAGTCAGTGGAGATCATTCATAGAGCCCTTTTGAGCGATAAATGGCCTGGAGGGGATTTTACGGTACAGATGAACAGGGAACAGATAATGATTAAAGAAAAGCTTTTTAAGAAGAGGAAAAGCTTTACATATGCTGTTCTAAGCCTGGACGAGAAAAATGTCCTCGGCAGCATATATATTAATAAGGGCATTGGCGGGCCGGATGCTGCAGTATTCATGTGGGTAAGAAAAAGTGCATATGACAGGGGCTTAGACCCGGTTCTGGAAAAGGCAGTCAGGCAATGGATCAGTGAGAAATGGCCATTTGAGTATGCAGTGTTTCCGGGGAGAAGCAGGCCGGACTAACCCTGTTTGAAGATTTGACCCTTCCCTGGCAGCTGAACCGAAAGTCTCTTATTTCTCAGGATTTGCTGTGTATTATTTCGCCGACCTTTCTGTACTGCCCCAGCCAGAACATTAATGCCTGTTCCCTCTTATAATCCTCCTCAATCTGTACAGATTCAATTCTGCCGATAAACCATATGTGAGAGCCGTTGCAGTTATATTCAGACAGGACACTGCACTCAATATTGACCGGGCATTCCTTGATGATGTACCCGCTTATTTTTTTTGCCTTAAGCGGGGTAATTCCTGCCCTGCTGTATTTATCGGCAGTCCTCCCTGAAACTGAACCGCATGTCTTCACTATCTCGAACTGATCATGGCGGGGTATATTAACTGCAAAAGACTTCTCCCTTTTTATAAGCTCATATGAATAATTCTCAGGAATTATCCCTATCATGATCATTGGCGGATCAAATGAGCAGAAGGAGAATGCCGCCACAGAGATAATGTTCTTAGCCACTGTAACAAGGACTGCAGGGAAAGCCGGGAGAGCATGAATTGCGTCTATGGGTTCCTTTTGAATTTTCATATGATCTTAACTCCTTTTTAGTTTCCTGCCATATAAAAAGCAATAATTAGTGAATCTCCCTTATATAAGACAGGGGACGGTCAGAAAAAAAATTGAAAACATATCTTTTATTGCAGGCAGATCTTTGCTATTATATAAGCAGATGCAAAGATTAAAAAGACAAAAATGTGATAAATTATTCATCAAGGGTTTCATAAATGATTAATTATATTCCGGCCCTTTTTATTATTATTTTTTTTGCATTCTTTTTCCTTAGGTCTCTTTTATTAAAAAAACACATTGGAAGAATCCTGCGGGATGGCAATAAACCTGTGAAGGTTTCAGTACAGCTTTCCGGTTCATCCATGATCATCTACCTCATATATCTATTATTTCCCGGGGCTGATAATATTTGCCCGGTCTTCTTCAGTTCAGCCATGCTTTTTTATGCCGGCTCTTTTCTTGTAGTTTCAGGTGTACTATTTGGAATAGTCTCTTCTCTCAGCATGGGTAAAAGCTGGAGGATAGGCATTGATCAGTCTGAAAAAACAGAGCTTGTAATCAGCGGGGTATTCAGGTATTCGCGAAATCCCTATTTCTTATCGCTTGATATTGTGCTTCTTGGCATGATGATGAGCGTAATGTCTCCATTGGTCATATTTCCTGCTTCACTGAGCATTATTCTGTTTCATTTTATTATCTTAGGAGAAGAGAGGTATCTTGAGTCGGTGCATAAAGATTCCTACAGGAGATACATGGGGGATACAGGAAGATATTTTTAGAAAATAAAGGTAAGGAGGTTAAATACTAAGAATGGCATTCAGATCATTGTTTATGGCTCATGCACCTGATGCAGAATGCAGCAGGCACAGGAGCATCATTGATACAGGTAAATTAAGGCTTTTTTCTGTGATAGTCAGGGATCAGAAAGAGGCTGTAGAGACTGCAAAAGAGCTTTATGAAAGCGAGGGGATTGATGCTGTCCTCTTGTGTCCGGGGTTTTCACACAGGGATGCTGCGGAAATATTTGATTCACTGAAAGGCAAAGTGTCAGTCAGTGTTGCCAGGGGGGATGGCCCGAGCAACAGGATAGTGCTTCCTGTAATTCAGAGGGAATACTCAGATTAATAGGTGGGCTGTAAGAAATGAGACTTGATGTAGAATATCTTGAATATATGTGGCCTATGAGGCATTTCCTCATTACTACGGGGGAAATGGAAGGCAGATCCAATATTATAGCCTTGAGCTTTGTCATGCCTGTCTCAAAGGAACCTCCCCTTCTGGCATGTGCCATAAGCAGGGATGCATATTCATCTTCCCTTATTAAAAGCACGGGAGAATTTGCAGTGAATGTTCCCGGCTCAGGCCTGAAAGGCAAAATTTATTTCTGCGGTTCCCATACCGGATACAAGCTTGATAAATTCAAAGAGACAGGTTTGACCCCGAAATCAGCAAGAAGTATAAAGGCTCCTGTTATTGATGAGTGTGTCGCTTTTATGGAGTGCAGGCTTATTAAGGATGTAGAGACCGGGGACAAGACTCTTTTTATAGGAAGGGTTCTTGAAGCATATGCAGATGAAGTCATTGTAAAGGGGAACACGAAAATGGAGTATGCCGGGGGGGATTTCCCGAGGAAGGTATATTCGACAAGGTTCAGGTAGAAAAAGGCCTTGCAGCATATAAGCTTCAGGGTTTCTGCCAAAAAAAGAATAATAAAAACAGAGAAGGGATGATCTTATGAACGATGAACGGAAAAGTATCAGTGCGAGGGTTTTTTCAGCTGTTTTACTGACATTTATCATATTTGGAATTTCAACTGTGTCAGGAAGATTTATTAAAACAGGTGTCAGTTTTCTCCAGGGGTCTTTTATGACCCACACAATAATGCTTATTTTGTCAGTTCTGATGATATATGCAATGAAAAAGCAGGTAAATTACAGAATTTCCATTCCTTCTGCCAGATCTGTAATTATGCCTTTTTTAACAGGTCTATTTTCATCATTCTTTATTAATATCTTTCTGGCTGTGATAACTGCTGTTTCAGGCGGGAAGATGGGATCGCACAAGATGCTTGAGCAAATGACCCCTTTGCAGGTATTTATTCTTGTGTTTATTTATGCAAGCATAGCTGAAGAATTTTTATTCAGGGGGTTTCTTCTGAATATGCTTAAGCCCCTGAATAAATACAGCATAAGGATCTTTTTACTGAGGCTTAGCCTTCCTGTGATCATCAGCGGAATACTTTTCGGGTTTGCCCATGTGATTCTCATTACAACTGGGGCAGGGTTTTTGTTTGTAGGAAGAATTGTGGTCTTTACTGCAGTGCTTGGGATTATAGCAGGTTATTACCATGAAAAGCATGATAACCATGCTTATGCCATCATTGTTCATATGGCAGGCAATATACCTGCTGTCCTTGGCAGTTTTTTAGCAAGTGCAGGAGCATGATGAAATAATTACCGATATTAGGATATAAAAATGCTTTGCGTTTTTGAGGTTGAGTTATATTATAAGATTTGTTTAATTCAATACAGTAATGAAAGGAGTGCTTAAAAATGAAAATGAAAACATTGACCGCGCTGATTGCGGTAATTGCATTGTTTGCAATGGGATGCGGGCAGACCGCAAAGGATAAGGGTGAGAGCAGGAAACCGGAACAGTCAGAAATGCCGGCTGAAGCCGTTGAGCAGACATCAGACGAACAGGTAGAGGAATCTGCCGAAGGTGATGCAGTTGAGGCCTCTGAGGAAGCTGTTGAGGAGAGCGGGGATTCAGATGCTGCAGAGGAATCTGAAGAAGCTGTAAAAGAGGAAGCTGATCGTGTTAGAGGGAATATGCCTTCCGGTTATCCTGAAAAGGAGTTCCCTGTTTATAATTCCGGGACATCAGATGTTCTCGGCGGATTCCATCAGACTATTGAGGGAATTATGGCCTATAACCTTGTTATAGGCACACAGGATGATGTAAAGACTGTATCGCAGAAAATACTTGAGACATATAAGGATAAATCAGAGCCCTTCCAGAATATGAACAATGAGATTTTTGCAGGCGAGAAAGACGGATGGGAATACCATATAGTTATCAACTCAGGGGAAGCTGACGGTTATGGCTCCGTCATCACATACAATTTGCAAAAGAAATAGCCTTACAGACCAGGGCTTTTATGCATGCTTTTGCCTGCATAAAAGCCTTCTTCATCTCAAAATCAAAACCTTTATTCCAGTATTATATTATTAAGAGGCAAAGGTATTATTTTTTCTTTTAATTATGGTAATCTCATAATAATATCTCTATGCATATGATTATCCAGCCTTCTTATCCGAAATCAGAAATGCGGAAATGAGATTTGTGAAAACCGAAATAAGAGTATCAGTCAGGGAACTTGTTGAATACAGTGAGAGAACAGGCGATCTGAACCTGACATTGTTCGGCGGCGAGAATCCTGTCCGTGCAATAAGGATCCATCAGGCAATACAGAAATCCAGGCCGGCTGAATATGCCCCGGAGATGCAAGTCCTGTATGAAACTGAGCTGGAAGGGTATCTGATAAAGATAGGGGGAAGGATAGACGGTGTTTATGAATACCATGGCCATGCTGTCATTGATGAGATAAAAACAACAAAAAAAAGCCTCCCTGCTGTACAGGAGGAAGAAAATAAAATGCACTGGGGACAGGCCAAATGCTATGGTTATATATATGCTGTCCAGCACAGCCTGACCAAAATAGCCATACAGCTTACATACTATAATATTGATGAAAAGGACAAACTCGAAATAAGGCGTGAATTCGATGTCAAGGAACTGGAAAGCTTCTTTGACGAACTTATAAGAAAGTATATTGCCTGGGCTGATACAACAAGCAAATGGGTCAAAAAAAGGAATGAAACATTAGGGGAAACTGAGTTCCCTTTTAAGCGATACAGGGCAGGACAGGAAAAGATGATCCAAAAAGTTGCTTCAGCACTTGAGGACAGGGAGGATATTTTAATACAGGCCCCGACAGGGACAGGTAAGACAATGGCAGTTATGCTTCCAGCAATTAAGAAGATGGTGAAGGATAAAGACCTGAGGGTCTTTTATCTGACTGCGCGTACCACAGGCAGGAAGGCAGCTGAAAAATGCCTTGATATTTTGAGGGGGAATGGCCTTTCAATAAAGCATATCAGTCTCACAGCAAAGGATAAGATCTGTTTCAATCCCGATAAGGCATGCAACGGTGCTGAATGTTCCTATGCTAAAGGGTTTTATTACAGGATAAATGAAGCAGTCAGGGATGCATTCCAGAGAGACAGATTTTCAATGGATGCCATACAGGAATATGCTGAAAAGCACAGGCTCTGCCCCTTTGAGTTTTCCCTTGAGCTGGCCCTGTGGGTTGATGTAATTATCTGCGATTATAATTATGTTTTTGATCCCAGGGTCTATCTGAGAAGATTCTTTGATATGTACGAAGGCAGAAATATGCTGCTTGTCGATGAAGCTCATAATCTTGTGGACAGGTCAAGGGAGATGTTTTCTGCCAGCCTTCAGAAAAGCACGGTGCTTGCTTTGAGGAGGAGGCTTAAAAATGCCCTGCCGAATATATATCGAAGGCTGGGCAGTATAAATTCATTTTTCCTTAAGGAAAGAAGGGCCATTCCAGAAGATTCACCATCCATAACCAGGGACAGTTATCCGGATGAATTATGCGGGCTCTTGAGGAAATTCCTTCAGGAGACGGAACAATGGCTTGCAAGGAATCAGCAGGCGGATTTCAGGGAAGACCTTACTGAATTCTATTTTGATGCCCGCAGATTTGTAAATACAGCCGAGAACTATGATTCAGGCTACGCCACCTACTATCTGCTGGAAAATGCAGAATTTCTCATCAGGCTTTTCTGCATTGATCCAGGCCGGCATATACAGGATGTCCTTAAGAAGTGCCATGCGACAGTGTTTTTTTCAGCAACGCTTGAGCCTATGGATTATTTTGCAAGGCTTTTTGGCTGCAGCTATGATATCAGGAGGCTTACGCTGCCTTCCCCTTTTATATCGGAGAACCTTAAGATAATGGTTGCCGGAGGGATATCTGTAATGTACAGGCATAGAAACGCGACAAGGCATATGGTCGGGGAAATGATCAACAGCCTGGTCAGTGCAAGGAAGGGAAATTATCTTGTGTTTTTTCCGTCATATGCATATATGAAAATGGTATGCGGTGTTTTTAAAAGCCCTGATGAAGAAACAGATATACTTGTACAAAATCCGGGGATGTCAGAAGCTGAAAGGGATAGCTTCCTTGCATCCTTTAAGGATAATAATTCCAGGTATCTGATCGGCTTTGCCGTCATGGGCGGTTTTTTTGCGGAGTCAATTGATCTTGTGGGCAATAAGCTTACAGGAGCGGTTATTGTTGGTGTCGGGTTTCCAAAAATAAACACTGAAAGGGAGCTTATCAAGGGATATTTTAATAAACTGGATCATTCAGGGCTTGCTTTTGCCTATCAGATCCCGGGCATGATAAAAGTGCTGCAGGCTGCAGGGCGTGTAATACGTTCAGAAACTGACAGAGGTGCAGTACTTCTGATAGATTCAAGGTATCCCGAAGAGCCCTATAGAAATATGATGCCATATGACTGGAAACCGCAGTTTGTCAGAGATGCTGAAGACATCGGCTCTGCCCTTGGCAGGTTCTGGGACGGGGGAAACTGAATGTCCGTCATGCTGAGCAGGGATTTTGAGCTGAAAAGCCTTACTGTCCTATATCTGGACTGCCAGACCACAGGTGCAGTGCCCGGAAAGAGTGAAGTTCTTGAGATTGGCTGGAAACAGTCGCATATACCATCAGAACCATATAAGGATTCCCAGCGTGTTTATTCCCATGTTCTTAAACTGCAGACAGGCAGTTCTATTCCAGCGAGGGTGCAGAAAGTGACCGGGATACTTCCTGAAGATATAAATTCGGGTATTGAAGCAGAAGAGGCCTGGATGAAGCTGCTTGGCCATGCAGAGAGTGTAAAAAGGATTAATCTTCTCGACTGGTGCCCGCTGGTAATCCATTATGCCAGGTTTGAGGAAGCATTCCTGGCAGACCTGCATAAAAGATATTCAGGAGAGACCGCATACCCCTTCAGGCTGATCTGCACGCATTCAATATCAAGAAGGCTGTTTCCTGAACTGCCGAGGAGAAGCCTGCGTGCTGTATCAGGTTATCTCGGGTATTCAGTAGGAGAATTAAGAAGATGTGCTGACCATATTGATGCAACAGAATTTGTATGGAAGTCAATGCTTATGATATTAAGAAAGCATTACAGAATAACAACCTATCACCAGCTTCTGGAATGGCTGAAAAAACCTTTAATGGCTGTATCGAAGAAAAAGAGGTATCCAATGGACCAGGGCCTGATATCCGGCCTGCCTGATAAACCTGGTATCTACAGGATGCTCAGGTCTAACGGCGATATACTGTATATTGGCAAGGCAGGATCCTTAAAAAACCGTGTAAAAAGCTATTTTCATAAAAGCAGGCGCCATCCCGAGCATATTCTGGAAATGCTTTCACAGGCAAGACAGGTTGATATTCAAGCCACAGACTCAGCTATGGAAGCAGCGATAAAGGAATCAGACGAGATAAAGAGATTTTCCCCTCCTTATAATATTGCCCTCAGGGGGAAGAAGAAATCTTTATTTTACTGCTCAAGGGATTTCAGTTTAATTGCAGGCGAAGCATCAGAAGAATGCATGCTGGGGCCATTTTTATCAAAAGAGCCTGTAGAAGCTCTTTGCGCCATGAAAGAGCTTTTAAGGCAGGAAGGAAGCATGGCCTCACAAGAGGAAATACTGATGAAGGCAATTGCAATACCGTGTGAAAAGGCACCTGAGCAGGACTGCCTGAATGAGGGCCTGGATATTTTCATGGATTATCACGGTTATGAACTTAACTGCGGTTCAGTCATTCCTGCCCTAAGAAATATTAGCAGAAAGGTATGGCAGAGGAGAAAGGCTGAAAGGGAAGCGGAAAAACCCGATGAAGCACATGAGAATGAAGACCATGAATGGAATCCTGAGGCAGTCTGCAGGCTCCTGGAATCAAATATAATGTGGGGGTTTCATGAGATACGAAGGGCGTGCTGGACAGTTATCCTCAGTGAATCATCACTTGCCTGGCAGGAAGACCTGTCCCGGGGTCCTTCAAGATTTCTCATAGTTTTTGAAAGGGGTAGAATATTGAGAAGGGAATCTCCTGACAGCGGTGACATACCAGCCCCTCCCGGTTATAAGAGATCAAGGGCAGACAGGTTTGCCAGCCTCAATGTCGCAACAATTGACCGTATGCGCGTAGTAACCGCAGAGATGAGGAAATTGGTAAACCGGAAAAGATGGATAAAATTATGCCTGGGGCCAGGCACTTTCCTGGAAAGGGACAGGCTGGAGAAGCTGTTTGAATGGGTTTGATACGCATACTGTTTCTTGCTGATACACATCTGGGGTTTGATTATCCCTTCAGGCCGAGGATCATACGCAGAAGGCGGGGAACAGATTTTTTCCGCAACTATGAAAATGCCCTCAGGGATGCATGCAATAAGGGCATAGACCTTATAGTGCATGGAGGGGATATATTCTACAGGAGCAGGATCCCCTCAAAACTTACCGAGATGGTCTTCAGCCCTCTTAGAAGGATTGCAGATACAGGTATCCCTGTATTTATAGTGCCCGGGAATCATGAACGGGCTCACATTCCCCATGGAGATCTTGTTTCTCATGGAAATATATTCATATTTTCAGAGCCCAGAAATTACATTCTCCGCATAAATGGGATTACACTGGCCCTTGCAGGATTCCCGTTTATAAGGAATGATATAAGAATGAAATTCAGATGGATTCTTGAAAAAACAGGGTGGAAAGATAAACCTGCGGATATAAGGCTTCTTTGCCTGCACCAGAGTGTAGACGGGGCTACAGTAGGGCCATCGGATTATACATTCAGGTATGCTGAAGATGTTATTGACATAAATGAGATACCCCAGGAATTTTCATTGGTACTTGCAGGGCATATACACAGGCACCAGGTGCTGACAAGAAACCTGAAGGGAAACGGGATAAAAACCCCCGTACTTTATCCCGGGGCAATAGAGCGTACCTCTTTTGCAGAAAAAAATGAGACAAAGGGATATATGACTGTTGAACTGGAGCCTGGCAGAAAGCCGGCATGGAGTTTCCACCCGCTTGAGTCAAGCCCGATGTTTAAGCTGTATATTGATGCATCAGAATTAAGCGGAGGCAGTTTTATAGAAATGATAGAGGCTGAAGTAAAACAGCTGCCCCATGATTCCATTATAAAAATCCTGGTTTACGGGGAGATCAGCAGTGAGGTGATCAAGTCCATGCGCGCAGAATCAATGAGAAGGGTCATACCTGAAAGCATGCATGCAACAATCAGGATATATGATGATAAGGGATCTTTCTAAGGGGTTTCATGATATGGGTGATTTTGTATTTGAAACAGACAGGTTGGCAATGAGGAAATGGAAGGTCAGGGACAGTATGGTTTTTGCTGAAATGAACAGGGACCCGGAGGTTATGAGATACCTGCCCGCAATTCTTGACAGGCATGAAAGCGATGCATTTGCCAGAAGGATTGAGGATCATATAGAGGAAAAGGGCTGGGGGCTTTGGGCTGTGGAGATAAGGAGCCTGGGGGAGTTTATCGGGTATATAGGCTTTAATTATGCCTGCTTTAAGTCCTTTTTTACACCATGCATTGAGATAGGCTGGAGGCTTCACAGAGATTACTGGGGTAATGGTTTTGCAACTGAGGGGGCGGAGGGATGCCTGAAATTTGGCTTTGGATCTTTAGGATTCCTGGATGTATATTCATTTACCTCGCATGCCAACCTGGCATCCGAGAGGATAATGCAAAAAACTGGAATGAAGAAGCTCACAGATTTCCTCCACCCGAATATTGATAAGGCAAATAAGCTGTGCAGGCATGTATTATACAGGATCACCCTTGATGAATACCTTAAAAGGGGATTGACTGAAAATGAGATTGTACTCCATAAAGGACCTGCCTGAGCTGGCCGGTAAAAAATAAAAACCCGATACCACCTGCTGAATAAAAAAAATGTTGACATACGAAGTATGTACGCCTATAATATAATTATGTATTTAACAAGGAGACAAAAAGAGGTTTATGATTTTATCAGGGCCTACAGGGAGTCTAAAGGCTATTCTCCCACACAGAGAGAGATAGCGGACCACTTTGGCTGGACATCCCTGGGTACTGTCCAGAAATTCCTGAAATCCCTGATGGAAAAGGGGCATATAAGCAAGGATTATAACAGGGTGAGGGCTATAGGGCTTATCCCTGCAGAGATCCCCGAGAACTTCAGGACTGTTGATATTCTTGGTACAGTTTCCGCAGGAACACCTATAAGAGTATTTGAGGACAAGGAAGAATACTCGCTGGATACCCTGATCAATAGATCAGATGATATCTATGCGCTCAGGGTCAGCGGAAGCAGTATGATAGATGACGGCATACGGGACGGGGATATAATTATCATCAAAAGAGCCATTGGCGCAGAACAGGGACAGACTGTCATTGCTCTTGTCAACGGGGAGGCCACTGTTAAAAGGTTTTATAGAAAGAAGGGGGAGATAGAGCTCAGGCCTGCAAATCCCAGGATGAAGTCCATATTCGTGAATGAAGAGGAGATTATTGTACAGGGGATTGTTGTAGGGCTTATCAGGGAGTATAAATGAATGGCAGTCCAGTTCCTTTGTTCTTTCGCTCTTACTACTCTTTCATGGAGAGCTGCCTATCCCTGGAGGATATTGTCAGAACAGCGAAGAGATTAAATATAAGGGATGTAATCCTTGCTGATATTAACGGACTCTACGGTATGCTGTTCTTTCAGCAGATGTGCCTTGATAATGGATTAAGGCCTGTAACGGCATGCTGCCTTAAGTATAGAGGCGATAAAGTATATGCTGTTGTCAGAAATTCTGAAGGATACAGGAACCTGTGCAATATAATATCCATTATACATAAGGGCGAGCATGAAAAACTCGCTGACATCATTTTGTCATTGCCGGGAGGGCTTGTTTTTTTCTCAGGCCAGAAGGATATATTAGGAGTATTAACTGCAAATGACAGCTGTGAAACCTACCCGCTTCTTTTTGTTAAAAAGGACTGGCGCAGCAGGCTTGCAAACCTGCAGGACATTGGGCTCCCGGTTTTTATAGCAGGCGATATATGCTGTCTTAATGATCCAGATATGGAGACATTAAAGCTTTTAAGGGCTATAAAGGATAATACCTCCATATATAAGGCAGAGCTTGACGAGGATTCAGTATCATTCTCCAGATATACCAGTTTTGCAGGGATGCTTGACATGGGCTGGCCTGTATCTGACCCCGGGATTATAACCAGGGATATAGATTTTTTGTATCATCAGGGGATGGTTTTTATCAGCAGCAGTGGTTCGGCCGAAAAGCTCAAGGCCCTGGTATATTCTAACATTAGCAGAAGGTACAGGAATCCTGGAGTTGCTGTCTACAGCAGGATTGAAAAGGAGCTTTCCCTGATAATATCGAAGGGGTTCTGTGATTATTTTCTGACAGTGCATGATATTGTGAAAAACAGGGACTATTACTGTGGAAGGGGTTCGGCAGCGGCCAGCATTGTCGCATACCTGCTCTTTATTACAGACATTGACCCTGTTAAGCATAATCTGTATTTTGAGAGGTTTCTTAACGAAGCAAGAGAGGATCCGCCTGATATAGACATTGATTTTCCCTGGGATGAGCGGGATGATGTTCTTGAATATATATTCAGCAGGTATTCTGAAAAAAACTGTGCGCTGGTTTCTAATGTCATTTCATTCAAAGACAGGATGGCAGTGCGGGAGACAGCAAAAGTATTCGGTATGCCCGGGGATATAATAACACAGAAGACCAGGAAAATTACCTATTTGAGCAGCAGGGAGGAGATAAGAAAGGATTTCAGCGACATTAGATGGAATAATATACTGAAATATGCAGAAAGGATAAGGGGGATACCGAGGCACCTATCTGTTCATTGCGGGGGGATAATAATTACACCTCCCAGGATCTTTGACTATGTGCCTGTAGAGATGGCAAAAAAGGGAATGCCCATAATACAGTGGGAAAAAGACCAGGCTGAGATGGGAGGGCTTGTAAAGATTGATATTCTTGGCAACAGAACGCTTGCTGTTATAAGGGATACCATATCCAATCTAAGGGATGTCAAAGGTATTGATTATGAGTATAAGACCCTGGATGTGACGGAGGATGAAAATATAAAAAAATCCTTTGCTCAGGGTGACACAATAGGCGTATTTTATCTGGAAAGCCCTGCAATAAGGGCATTGCAGAAAAAGGTGAAAAGCGGAGAATTTGAGGATATTACGATACATTCTTCGATAATAAGGCCTGCTGCCAACAGGTATATTAATGATTATATTGAAAGAAGGATGGGAGCGCCATATCAGTCTGTGCACCCGGCATTGAAGGAAGTTCTAAGCGAAACCTGCGAGATAATGGTTTATCAGGAGGACATTGAAAAGGTCTGCATAAAACTGCTCGATTTTTCGGTCAGGGATTCAGCTCTTCTAAGAAAATCTCTCTCGTCAAAGGCAGGGAAAAAGGAGTACTGGGCGGGGATCTTCCTTGAAAGAGGCCTGGAAAAGAAAATAGAGAGGGGTATACTTGATAAGGTCTGGTCCATGATAGACAGTTTCTCAGGATATTCTTTCAACAAACCTCACAGTGCATCCTATGTCATGGTATCATTTAAAAGCGGATTTTTCAAAACCTATTATCCCGCTTTTTTCTATGCATCAGTTATTGAGAACAGGGGGGGATATTATAGGACGGATACCTATATCAACCAGGCAAAAAGGCTGGGCATTAATGTTCTGAAGCCTTCGGTCAATTATACCAGAAAACAGGCCACAGCAATGAATGACAATAATATCATGCTCGGGTGGAGCTTTATTAAAGGGATTGAGAAAATGACCATTGAGAAAATTCTTGAGGCAAATAATTCTTCCTTATTTGAAAATTTCCGTGATTTTTATATCAGGATGCATGCCCTTCTTGATCATTCACAGATCCTTATGCTTATATTTGCAGGGACTTTCAATGAATTTGAGGATTTTCAGAATGTTCTTGGGCTGCTTATGCAGTATCTGAGAATGAAGAGCAGACAACCCTGTGAAGCAGCAGAAGGAAAGCATAAGATCAGCGATAGGAAGATACTGTTCCTGGAGCAGAAGCATTATGGATTTTCCCTGTCCAGGAACCCTGCAGGATTTGTAAGAGGCCTGCTAAAAGATTCATACGAGTTTTCTGACAGGATACCTGAGCATGTTAACAGGGAGATATCCCTTCTCGGTTATTATGTTACTGCAAAGCTTACTTCCACCAGGCATGACAGGGCCATGGCCTTTTTTTCATTCGAGGATGAGAAAGGAATCTATGATACAATCCTTTTCCCTCCCGGCTATGCGGAATTCAAGGAGTATCTCTTTAGTACAGACCTGTTTGTTATAAAGGGAATAGTAAGGGAGCATTACGGAACATATTCCATTGATGTTTCTGATATAACACCCATTATTGTCAGCTGATTCTCCTCCTGCTCATATTGGCATGACAGCAGAAAGCCTCCTTCTGCAAACCTTATTATCAGGCCAGGAGAGCTCGGCATTATTGAAATATGGTATCCGAAATCAGTACAGGAGAAAAAACGGTATTATTAAGCCCTGATGCTGTATATTACAGGTCTATGCAATGCAGTGCCGTCAACTTATTACAGGGATATGTGCCATCTCAGCCATTCTTCTCTTTCCAGCTGGAGAAAAGCTTCCGGTACCTGCTTATCCCTTCATCATCCCCTTTTTCCCTGAGAATCTCTATGATGCTCTGGTATTGGCTTCTTGAATAAGGATTGTCAGTTCCAAGGGAAGGAACGGATATTTCCAGGGCCTTTTCAAAATAGGAAAGGGCTTTCTTTAATTTTTTCTGGAACTGACAGCAAAGCCCTATATTGTACAGTGTATGGGAACAGTTAGGATGACCGGGGCCAAGAGTTTTCAGAAAATTTTCATGCGCTTTTTTATAATACTGTACTGCAGTATTATACTTTTTCATCTGGTGGTATGATACACCAATGTTAATGTAGTTAATGCCGAGGACGGGATTGCTGTCAGTATAAACCGACTTGTTTATCCTTAATGCTCTCTTCAGGTAATAGATGGCTTTTTCAGGATTATTGCTTTTATTGTATTGTATCCCTATATTATTATATGCAAGTGCACTTTGTGTACTGTTCGGGCCATAAATACTGGCATATATTGAGAGTGCTTTGAGTGCAAGCCTGAGAGCAGGGATATATCTGCCCTGATCGCTGTAAATATTGCACAGGTTTATCTTTGCATCTGCTGTCCAGGTGCTGTTCTCACCATAAAAACACTCATAAATCCTGAGGGCTTTCTTCATATATTTCATTGCATTCCTGTAATTGCTCAGCTTCAGGTAAACAACGCCTATGGAACTGTAAACTGATGCAATATCAGGATGCTCCACCTTGTAATAGGATCTCTGGATCCTCGATGATTTCTTCAGGTATTTCAGGGCTTCTTTGAATAAACCAAGCCTGGTGTATATAATTCCCAAACGCATGAATTCAACAGCAAAGCCTATTGATGTGGGTTTTTCAAACTGCTCTTTAATTTCAATTATCTTATATATAAATTCCGAAGACCTTTTATTTTCACCCTTCTGGAAATAATAGAATGCAAATGCTTCGAGAATATCAATGATCTGGAAAATATCATCCCCGCATTTTTCATTGAAGATTGCATAGGCTTTATTAAGATATATGAGCGCATTTTCAAAACTGTCCTTTGATATACATATTTCAGCTATTTTGACGTATAAATCAGCAGAGTTAATATCTTCGTCTTTTATTGATCCCTGCTGAATTTTAAGGCTCTTTTCATAAAGCTCCATGGCTTTGTCCAAATCATGGTTTCTATAATATACGGAACCCAGCTTTTTCAGGATATTTGAAGATAATGTCCCTGGTGTCTCATCCAGCTTTTCAGATACTGACAATGCAAGCTTATAAAAATCGCATGCCCTGGTATAGTCACTGTTTTTCCTGTAAATATCCGCAATGCTTTCATAAAGCTCTGCAGTTGCACGGCTGTTTTTGCCATAGATTTTTAATGATAGTGAGATTGCCCTGCTGTAGTATGATATCAGCCTGTCAAAATCATAGTATTTCAGAACCATGCTTAAGCAGTATCGCTGGATATAATATATTTCCTTTTTCTTATTGTCAGTAAATCTGTAATGGTAGGCAAGCTCCTGGGCAATTTCATCAGTATCAGACTGGAAGGCATGTTCAAGCCTTTGGGCAATAAACTCATGAATGCTTTTATTAATGGCGGTATTTTTTAGTATCTTTTCCCTGATAATATCATTGGCTATCATGCAGTATGGCCTGTTTATGCTTCCCTGTATAATTATTCCAGCTCTTTCAAGCTTTATTACAATATCACTCAGATACTGCCTGTCCATGTCATGAAAAAATGAATACAGGTGGTTTATGCTGAGGGGAATCCTTAAAAGCGAAAATACAAGCAGCAGTCTTCTTGAAGCAGGATTATCCATATAGAAAAGGATCTTGCTGTCCAGTATCTCATTTATGGTCTCAGGAACCTCAAGTGCGTTAATATCGGCATTAAACTCCCAGTGGCTTCCTCTTCTCGCTATCATTCCTCTTTTTAATCCATAGCTGATAAATTCATGAAGAAAGGAGGGATTGCCGCCTACTCTCCTGGTTATATGAGGGATATTCATTTTAATGGATTTATCAAGATGATACTGTCCAAAAACATTTTCTATATACTCTTTTACATGCATTTTGCCAAATGGCCTCAACCTGGTTATTGTAATGAAATCAGAAAGCCTGCAGCAATCCGCTCTTTTAATAAAGCTGTCAGCCATGTCATCCCTGATGCTGGCGGATATTCTGATCTTTTTGCCTAATGCGGGCCTGTCTGAAAGGATCAGCATTATTCTCGAAATTATATCGAGGCTTGCATTGTCAATAAGTGAGATATCATTTATATAAAAGACCGCTTTTTGTTTCGAATGAGATATGAAGGATATTATATGATTGATTATATGCTGCAGATAATGGGACATTTCATCATGCCTTAAAGTATGGCCGAAATCAGCCCTTACAAGCCCGGGATACTGTTCTTTCCGTATGGCTGAAAAGGGTTTGCTGCTGTAGTAGTCCAGCTGCTGCATTATCTGGTTGATTGCATATAGCGGGCCTGATGCTTCTCTGGTACAGTCTGACCGGAAAAAGAGCATATCATTCAACTGGCAGAATTTTTTTATCTCCAGAAACAGAGTGCTTTTGCCTATGCCCATATTGCCTGATACCAGAACGAACATTGGCGGATGATCATCGGATATTATGATCTCCTTTATTTTTTTAAGCTCCTTTTTCCTGTCGGTAAACCTGACCCCTGATACATATGCTTCCCTGGTATTGTCTGTCTCAAGAGGGTATGACATCCCAAGCGATGAATTGATATCCTCTATAATATCCATGCAGGATATGTATCTTTTCCTGCTGCTGAATGCTGTCATTTTATGCAGTATCTTTCTTAAACTGCAAGGGATATAGGAATCTATGACTCTTTTCTGGTTTTCCACAAAGGTTTCTTCGTCAATAAACAGAGATATCATTGTTGAAACAGAATTATCCCTGTAAAGCGATTCACCTGTCAAAAGCTCGATAAAAATTATGCCCAGGGCAAAAATGTCTATTCTATGGTCACCCTTCTGCAGAAATATTTCCGGGGCAAAATACATTATTGAGCCCTTTACATTGCTCTTATCAATACGGTTTATGTCAGAAAGGCCAAAATCCATAAGTTTTACCTTTTTTCCTGATATGATTATATTTGAAGGCTTCAGGTCCCTGTATATTATATTCCTGCTGTGGATAAATTCAGTCCCTCTAAGAATCTCCACGAATATGTCAATTTTGTCCTTCAGGCTTTCAAGCCTTTTTTCATCTATAATCTTCCTCAGGGTAATACCGTTGATATATTCCATGGTCATATAGTACCGGTCAAGTTTCTCATCCCGCCCAAAGCTGTAAACATCAGTCAGGTTGGGGTGCTTAAGCCTTGTCATAATGTCAAATTCATTCTTAAATCTCTCTACAGAACCCTTTCTGTTCATGAACCTTTTCAGCATCATCTTAACTGCAATATCCTGATTGGATATGTATTTATCAGAAGCAAGATATACAATGGCGTGGGAGCCTTTCCCTAAACAGCGCCGGATCACATATCTTTTATTAATGGTATAATTTTCCTTCAGATGATGCATTTTATTCATCAATATTCAATTTTAAGGCCTACTGCTGTCTCATAAACGTTAAAGTGGCGTTTTAAGCGATGAATGGCATTCTGCCCGGTACAGTGGCAGGGATGTATGTTCTCGGGTTTATATTCTTTAAGCCGGCCTATGGTTTTGTCGATGACCTCATCCGAAGCATTGATCAGGTGTAATCCCCCAATAATGTCCAGTATCTTATGCCTGTTGAATATTTTTGCAGCCCGGTCAGCAATATTGCATATTCCACTGTGTGAGCAACCGGTGATAATTATTAGCCCATTTCTGGTATCTATTGCCAGGGCTGTATCATCAACGAGGTGATCCTCTACCCAGCCTTCCTGGAATTTTACAAATCCCATGCTTCCTTTTGCTTCGAAGCTGTTATTATGGGGGATTTCTCCTAAAAAGGCCATATTGCCCATGATCAGGGGTTCCTTTGAAAGCCTGACAGGGAATATGTCCCTGAGGTGACCTATCCCTATATTGGAGCCGATACTGATATGTTTTTCAAGCCTTTTGGGCAGGAATGCGCCGGGATGTGCTATTATCTCCGGAAGCCTGAATTCCCTTTTTTCAAGGAAGGCTTCCAGAAACAGCCTGCATATACAGTCCAGGCCGCCGGTATGGTCGATATGGCCATGAGATAATACTATATGGTCAAGGTCAAGGAGGTTTATGGACATCTTGCCTGCATTCTCTATTATTATATTGCTGTAGCCAGTGTCAAAGAGTATCCTTTTCCCATCTGTTTCCACAAAAACGGATAAACCAGGCTCGCCAAGATAATAGCGGTCAATAAAGGTATTATTGTCAACAAGTATCTGTATCCTTATATCATTCAAAGATAAATAACCCCGAATATTAATATTATATCCCGCTTAAAGCTGTTTTGCAAGCAAATCAATAAAACAGAAATCTCTATTGTGCCAAAAAAGCAGAGGGAACGGTCCTTTTTGTTTCATTTATATTTTTTTCTGACAGAAATGATCTGAAACTTGATTTCTCTGGAAATGAGTGTTAAAATAGCTGAAAGGATCATCTAATTTTATCTGGGGCATGATAATATGCATTTGATTTACCAGTCATATAACCTTTATCATAGATTAAAAAAAATAATGAGGGATATAAGAGGATATCATTTGGTGATTTGATAATTTGAGTTTAGGCGGTACATGGGGCACAGCCCCTGCGAAACTTATGAAGCAAAGGGGATGGTCCCTTTTGCTTCACATAGAGTTAAGGCCTCAGGTGTGGTCGATAAAGAAATATATTTAAAGATATTAAAAAAGAGATATAATAATCAGGTATTATCATTGTTAATGATTTTGGAGGTTGAATATGAAAAAGTCTAAGCTTCTCTCTCTTTTAACTGCATTTCTTTTTACTTTTGCTTTTGCATCTGCTCTGATTATTTATGCTGATTGCCCTGAAGGGCATTTCAAGGATATACAGGGTCCCAAGAATGTAAAGTTAGGTGAAAGGCATACATATTCAGTAGTTATAGACGGTACATTCAGGAGCGTTAAGTGGAGTATTACAGGAGGCCAGTTTGTTAAGGAGTATTCCGAGGGAAAAAGGTATTATTGCGAAGTAATATGGGATGAACCCAATTCTGATGAATACAGGGTTAAGGTATATGGCCATGATGGATGCGGTAACGAGAAAGCAAAAAGGTACTATATCAATATGGACAGGGGGAATACCCATCAGCCAGTATCAGGCAGGATAAAGAGGATTGACATTCCCGATGCCAGGACCATTGCTGATTCATTGAAGCGCTACTATGAATCCAGGGCAAATGACAGGGCTTTTGATGAAGGGATTGTCAGCCAGCTTGTGAGAAGCCTTACAAATAAAATGAACAATGATGAAGTTGTGGATATACTGTGGGGGCAGGGCCTCAAACCCGCAATGGCAGCATCTATGGAGCAAATAGTTCAGAGCTGTATAGGCATGAAGGACAGGGAAATGCTTTACCGCACCCTGAAAAGGGAAGCCAGGGCATTCCTGAAAATATTCTATGCAGGCAAAAATATTGATGAAAATGTGCTTGATAAATGGGCTGATATCCTGGCAAAGTCCAGAAATCCAAAAGTAACACAGGTAGTGGAACTTCAGCAGAAACTTGTCAATTCAGCAAGCGACCTTACTGTGACACATCTTAAGAATGCTGGTATTGTCCCGAGGCTGATTATAACCAGCAGAAATTAAAAGCTAAAAACGAAGCATTGAAAGATAATTAAAGTCCCCTGGAAAAAACCCGGGCATAATTATTTATAATATAATCTTAACTTGAGAGGCTTTTTAACCGGGGAGGCTTATCTTATATTTATCAGTATTATTCCTGCAACCATCAGGGCAAAGAAGATTCTCTGCTTCCTGCTGAACCTCTGTTTCCACAGCACTACGTCGGATATGATTGAAAATATTACAATTAATGTGGCTATGAGAGGGTATACTATAGCTGCAGGGTAATGCCTGAGTGAAAGCAGAAAGAACAGGCTTGAAAGCTGATTCGGGATTCCGAGAAGAAGCCCGCACAGAAACAGTTTGAAGTCAAATGACCTGCCAAATATTATAAACACGAGATTGAAAAGGAACGCTGAAAAGAAGATAATGAAAAGGAACATGCTGTCAGGCTTGCTGCTGTACATCTCGAAGATCTTCAGGCTTGTATCTGTCATCCCCGTTGCAGCAAAAAGCAATAGAAGCCATTTCTGGTCAGAAACAGTACCCTTTCGGTCACTTTTCAGAAAAGATAGGATAATTACTATGATGCCGGCTCCATTCAGGATACTTATGCTTTCGCCGAAGAAGCTTAGTGAGGCAATTACAGGGATTATAACGCTTATCCTCATGGCTGTTACACTCAAAGAAAGGTTATTTACTGCTATATTCTTCTGAAATATCAGAAAATTGACAAGAAAAAGGAATCCGGTTGCTGAACCAAGAATAATCTCAAATAAACCCGGATCAAAATCCATGCCTTTATGCAAAAAAAGGCTGAATGAGGATGCAAGCAGATAGTTCCCCAGAAATACCGAAAGGATCGAGGCATTTTCTTTATTTTTTATAAGCCTGAGGTAGTTTGCAATTATAAGGGAGCATAATACGCTTAAAAGTGGATAGATCATTCCTTTTTCACTCTATATACTGGTTTCTTCGATAGTACTCGTTGCTTAAAAGCAGAAACCTGGTTCTTTCAATAATAGTACTGAGAACTCTTGAGCCTCTAAAATTTCCTGAATTTAAGAGAACCCCCGAGTCAAGAAAAGCCTTTATTAATGAATGACAGTCCCTGTCAAATTCCGGGATCTTTGCGAGCAAAACCCTCAGAGAGAGCGAATGCCTGTTCTCGGGGGAAGTGATATTCAGGTTAAGAATATCAGGTATCTCATCATATGACAGATACTGGTATTTAGCATCTTTAATCATATAAAGAAGGATGTTTAAAGCATTCTGCATATCAGTTGAAGCATCAGCGTTTTCACCCTGAAGGACCTTTTCCGGGATAAACCGGACATTGCCCTTAAAGGCCTTCCTGATGTCTGCCGGCATGATCAGGCCGTTAATCAGGCCATAATCCATTACCCTTACCAGCCCGTCATCAATGAGAATATTGTCTGGGGTAAGGATGCTGTGATTGCAGTTATGGCTGTTCAATGCATCCAGTGATATGAGCAGCTGTATGAAAACAGCGGCCGATACCTCATATGGCAATGTATTGAATGCTGAAATGACCCTGGAGAGTAATAACTGATCCTTAAGGTACCTGTACCTGAACAGAATGAAATCCTTTGCTGTTTCAATATTCTCCAGTGCCATAACACCGGGATATCTGCCCAGTGCCTTCAGATTATCAGCTGTATGGGCCTTAAGGATACTGCTGGAAAAAAAGCTTCTGTCTATTATCCTCAGAAGCCAGTCACAGCTGTCAGCGGCATAATACGTTAATGAAGCACTGTCAAGCGATATCAGTGTCCAGGATGAAAAGTTTTTGCCCAGAAAGCTTTCAGCGCTTTTTCTCAATCTGTTCATTTATCCCGTTTGTTTTATACCTTGACATAAGTATGGTAATTAGTTAAATATTCTGCTTAAGGACTTATGATATTACAGGAGGCATTTTAATGCAAAACAATTATACCGAAGAAAGAAAGAAGCTTATATATGAACTTAGAAATGCAGGGATTGACCCTTTTCCCTACAGTTATCAGATTTCACATAATATTGATGATATCCTGAGAATATACAATAAGGATAAGCAGAGTGAATTCGATGTATCGGCAGCCGGGAGGATTATGCTCCTCAGGAAGATGGGCAGGGCAACTTTTATGCATATTCAGGATTTTTCAGGCAAAATTCAGATCTACTTTAAGAAGGATATAATAGGCGATAAAGGCTATGAATTATTGAAGAAACTGGATGTTGGCGATATCATCGGAGTTAATGGCAGGGTTTTTACCACCAGGACAGGAGAGACGACAATTCTTGTGGACAGATTTGCCCTTCTTTCCAAAGCCATAAGGCAGCTTCCGGAGAAGTATCATGGCATCAGGGATAAGGGAATGATATACCGCCAGCGATGCCTTGATATGATAATGAATAAAGAGGGCAGGGATGTATTTTATAAAAGGTCGCGGATACTGAAGTTTATTAGAGACTGGCTTTCTTCAAAAGGCTTTCTTGAGGTGGATATTCCAATAATCCAGATGATGTACGGCGGTGCAGAGGCAAGGCCATTTAAAACCCATGTAAATGCGCTGGAAACGGATGCTTTTTTATCTATTTCGCCTGAACTCTACTTAAAGAGATATATAGTCGGCGGGTTTGACAGGGTTTATTCAATGCAGAAAGCTTTCAGGAATGAAGGCATTGACGCTACCCATAATCCTGAATTTACTCTTCTTGAAATTTATCAGGCCTATGTTGACTACAATGATATGATGACTCTTACTGAGAACCTGATAAGTGATGCTGTCAGGCACATCAATAATTCCAGTGCGGTTAAAGCAGGTGAAAATACAATTAATCTGCAGGTTCCCTTTAAGAGGGTTTCTCTCATATCACTTCTGGAAGCAGAGCTTGGCAAAAACCCATATGAAATGACTGTAGAAGAATTGAGGAAGCTGACAGATAATATTGAGAGCAAGGAGCATCCAGACGCTTCAGCAACAGCGGGAGAGCTTATAATGTTTCTTTTTGAAGCCTTATGCGAGAAGGACCTCATACAGCCTGCCTTTGTCGTAGATTATCCGAAAGAAAGTTCGCCTCTATGCAAAAAGCACAGAAAGGATGACAGGCTTATTGAAAGATTTGAGCTCTATATAAACGGCCGGGAGTTTGCCAATGCATATTCAGAGCAGAATGACCCTGTGATACAGAGGGAATTGCTGGAATCTCAAAGTCAGAAACTGAGGGCAGGGTTTGCAGAAGCTATGCCGATGGATGAATATTTTGTGAGGGCAGTTGAATATGGCATGCCTCCGACAGGAGGAGTAGGGCTGGGGATTGACAGGCTTGTCATGCTTCTTACAGAGTCAGAACTGATAAAGGATGTGATTGCATTCCCTTTGGTAAGGATTGACAGAGAGTCTGATCAGACAGAAACAGAGGAGGATAGTATGTACTCAGATATCAAAAGCAGTGAAGATAAGGATGCTTCTGCAAATGATTATTCAGAACCCGGCATAACCATTGACAGAGCCAGAGAGCTGTACGATAAATATGTAAAGAGTGTTACGCTTAAAGGGCATACCCTGTCATCAGCCCATGTTATGAAGGGTGTTGCAAGGCATTTCGGGCTGAATGAGGATTATTTCTATATTACAGGCCTTCTTCATGACCTGGATTTTGATATGGAACAAAGCCCGGACAAGCATGGCCTGCTTACACTGGAAATATTAGAGAAAGAAAATGTGGACAGAGATATAATTAAAGCCATAAAGAGGCATAATGAAGGACTTGGAGAAGAAAGGTCAACTTTCCTGGATTTTGCCCTGGCTTCCAGTGAAACAGTTACAGGGATAATCTATGCCACTGCACTTATAATGCCAAGCAAAAAGCTTAAGGATGTGAAAGTATCATCTGTGATCAAGAGAATGAAGAAAAAGGATTTTGCAAAGAAGGTAAGCAGGGAGACGATTATGGAATCAGAGAAGCTTGGCTTAAGCCTTGAAGAGTTTATTGGGATTGCTGTTGATTCTATGCTTGAAATTGCTGATGAAATAGGAATTTAACAGCAGCTGAAGATTATAAGCCCATAATAAAGATTGACATTAATTCTATTTGATTGATAGTATTACTTATCATTTCAAAAAGGAGGTAATTATGTCAGTAAATATTGCAATCAATGGATTTGGAAGAATCGGGAGGAATGTCTTCAAGAGAGGCTTCGGATGTAAGGATCTGAATTTCGTTGCAGTCAACGACCTTACAGATCCCAGAACATTAGCCCATCTGTTAAAATATGACTCTGTCCAGGGCAAATACTGCAAAGATGTTACCTTTGACGAGGATGAGGTTTTTGTTGAAGGTACAAAACTGAGGGTATTTGCTGAAAAAGATCCTGCAAAACTCCCATGGAAGGAATTTGATGTTGATGTTGTAATTGAATCAACAGGCAGGTTCCGTGATTTTGAAAGCTGCAAAAAGCATCTTGAGGCGGGAGCAAAGAAGGTTGTTCTATCAGCTCCGGCAAAGGGCGGCAATATATCTACATTCGTCTGCGGTGTAAACCATACTAAATATAACCCGCAAACAGACCACATTGTATCCAATGCTTCCTGTACGACAAATTGCCTGGCCCCTGTCGCAATGGTTTTAAATAATAATTTCGGCATAAAAAAGGGTATTATGACAACCATTCATTCATATACCAATGACCAGAACATCCTGGACCTTCCTCACAAGGACCTGAGAAGGGCAAGGGCAGCTGCTGTGTCAATGATACCAACCACTACAGGTGCAGCTTCCGCTGTCGGCCTGGTGCTACCTGAACTGAAAGGTAAGCTTGACGGAATGGCAATCAGGGTGCCAACCCCCAATGTTTCACTGGTTGACCTTACTGTACTGGTAGATAAAGATACGGATGAGAATCAGATAAACCAGACGATGAAGGATGCATCCGAAACATATCTGAAAGGAATCCTGCAGTATTGTGATGAACCGCTTGTATCAGTTGATTTCAACATGTCAGATTATTCTTCAATTTTTGATTCACTTTGCACCAAGGTTATAGATAAAAATCTGGTAAAGGTCTGCGCATGGTATGATAATGAATGGGGATATTCCTGCAGGATGGTAGATCTGGCTCTCTACATCAAAAGCAGGATGTAGGGGCAGCAGTATGGATATTTCAGACAGGATTATCCAGAAACTTGACCTTCGCAATAAGCGTGTATTCGTCAGGGCAGATTTTAATGTTCCCCTTAAAGATGGCAGGGTCGCAGAAGATCAGCGCATAGTAAGTACATACAGGACTATAGATTATATTCTTGAAAACGGAGGCTTCCCGATACTTGCATCTCATTTTAAGAGGCCTGAGGGTACAGGTTATGAAGAGGATAAAAGCCTTAAACCTGTTTTTGAATACCTTAAGGGAAGATATCCTCAAATTAAGTTTGCCCGGTCATGTATAGGCGATGAGGCCCTGAGTCTGTCAAGGTCACTTAGAAATGGCGATATACTTCTGCTGGAAAACCTGAGGTTCTTCAAGAAAGAAAATAAAAATGACCCTGTTTTTTCAGAAAAGCTCTCTGAGCTTGCAGATGTTTATGTCAATGATGCATTCGGAAGCTCCCACAGAGCCCATGCATCCATATT
This sequence comes from uncultured Candidatus Sumerlaeota bacterium, assembly GCA_964389675.1. Classification (GTDB taxonomy): domain Bacteria; phylum CAYMEV01; class CAYMEV01; order CAYMEV01; family CAYMEV01; genus CAYMEV01. The sequence goes on along the minus strand of CAYMEV010000004.1, from coordinate 62,785 downwards.
CGGGATCACAAGGTATTTGAAATCGAAGGGTTTCGGTTTTCTTATGCAGGATGAGATCAACAATTTATCAAAACTGTTAGCAGAGCCGGAATCCCCGTATATTGCAGTAATGGGTGGAGCAAAACTCTCAAGCAAGCTTGCTGTCCTGGAAAATCTGTTGAAAAGGGTTGATAAATGCCTGCTTGGCGGCGGAATCTCTTATCCGTTCCTGAAAGCAAGAGGCTTTACGATCGGCCAGTCTTTGAACGAGGATGAAACCCTTGATGCATGCAGGTATTACCTCAAGGAGTACCGGGATAAGATAATTCTCCCTGTCGACAGGGTTTGCGGGGAAAAATTTGACAATGATACCCCGAGGCAGGTTTTCGGGCCTGATATACCCGGTGAAGTGATGGGAATGGATATAGGCCCTAAGACTGTAGAGCTTTTTAAAAACCATATAAGAGGGTCAAAGACAATATTCTTAAATGGCCCGATGGGTGTTTTTGAGTTCCCTAATTTTGCAAAAGGCACTATTGAAATTGCCAGAGCAATTGGCGAATCAGGTGCATTCTCAGTTGTAGGCGGGGGCGAGTCCGTTCAGGCCATTGGGGTTGCGGGAGTTGAGGATATGATTGATTTTGTCTCCACCGGAGGGGGCGCAAGCCTTGAATTTCTTGGTGGAGTTGTCCTGCCAGGGATAAAGGCAATTTTAGAATAGGAGTATTTTATGGACAGAAGACCTTTTATTTGCGGCAATTGGAAAATGCACAAGAACAAGGCTGAAACTCTGGAGTTCTTTGAAAGGCTGTGCAGTGAAACAAATGAAATAGCAGACAGGGATATACTCATAGCACCTGTTTATCTGCACCTTGATGCAGTTTCATCAATAACTGAAAATTCAAAGATCATCCTGTGTGCCCAGAATGTTTTTTATATTAATGAGGGAGCATATACAGGTGAGATAAGCCCTCTCCAGCTCAGGGATATAAATTGCAATCATGTCCTGATAGGGCATTCTGAGAGGAGGAAATATTTTGCCGAGACGGATGAAATTGTGAATCTTAAGACCAGGTCAGCACTTTCTGCCTCACTGAAACCTATAGTATGCATAGGTGAAACTGCTGAGGAAAGGAAGGCGGAACGTACATTTGATGTGCTTAGCAGGTCACTTAAGAATGCTTTTCATATGCTTGACAGGGACATGGCGGCCCTCATAACAATTGCATATGAACCTGTATGGGCCATAGGTACCGGACTGACGGCAACGCCGGAAACAGCACAGGAAGCCCACAGATTTATCAGAAATACAATAGGAAATATATATGATAATGATACAGCAGAGAGCATAAGGATATTGTATGGAGGCAGTGTAAAGCCCGGGAATATAAAAGGGCTTATGGGCAAGAAGGATATAGACGGGGTACTTGTCGGCGGAGCATCGCTGAGCATTGATGATTTCCTGAAAATTATCAGATTCGACAGTATTTGAGTTTTTTTTCTTTACAAGCAGTTTTATTTAGTTATTTTATGTTTTCTATATTAATTTTGATTATAAGGATGATTTTATGGTAAGCGGATTGATCGTATTTATTCATGTGATAGTAAGTATTTTGCTGATTGTGATTGTTTTATTGCAGTCATCAAAAGGCGGCGGATTATCCGGATTTCTTTCAGGTGCTGCTGAATCAACATTAGGCGTAAGGGGTGCTACTACATTTCTGCATAAAATGACGGTAGCCCTTGCAATAATATTTATGATAACCTCACTGAGCCTGGCATATATTAATGCAAAAAGAAATGCAGTCGTGGAGGGTGAAGAGACAGTTATTGAGGAGACAGCTCAGCCGGGAGATATCCCTGCAGAAAGCCAGGAAGGGGAACAAAAAGCAGGTATTCCCACCGAAGAAATGGATGAGACATCTTCAGGTGAAGCTGCTTCAGAGGATAACAGTGAAGGAATATCCGGCGAGGAAGAATCTTCAGATCTTAATGAAAGTGAAAATATTTCCGGAGATATACCTGCTGAAACAGATATTCCCGAACCGGCAGAGGAAGGACCTGATATCAGGGAACAAACTGAAGAGCATAGCAGTAACAGCTGATATATAACAGTGCCGTGGTGGTGGAACAGGTAGACACGCTGTCTTGAGGGGGCAGTGGGGAAACCCGTGGGAGTTCAAGTCTCCCCCACGGCATTTTCTTATTAAGAGGCGGAAATAAAATGAAAGCTTCAAGAATTTTATGCCTGTTCATGTTTATCTTTTTCTGCTTTACACATGTTCTTTTTGCGCTGGAGCCATCCGAATATACACTGTCATACAGCCTTATTCCTGATACTGAGAATGCTGATGCACTGCAGCTGGATATAATTGTTGAGCTTCCTGCCAATGTGCATATAACCTCTGAGTTTTTAGATTCTGACCTTTTAATGCCGGATGGCTTTTCAATCAGGAACCGGTCATACCATGAAAGCATTTTTTATAATGGCAGCTTAATATACAGAGACAAGGTATCTTTCCGTTTTATAATAGAGAGTGATGAAATAAACAGGCGAAAAAACGGGCCTGACCGCCATTTCCAGGGAAGAATCAAATACCAGACCTGCAATGAACTGCCTTTTGAGCAATGCATGCCGCCGGTTGACCGGTTTTTTGAACTTGATATGAATTTGGGCAATGATGAAGGATCAGCCCGGATTGCGCAGTTTAAGGAGATCAGCAAACTGGATGAAAGTGAACAGGAACCGGGCTATCAAAACAGGCAGGATGCAATCAGGGAAACTGGCGGTATTATCGAGAACAGGCTCAAGAAAGCCCTTTCGGAAAGCATATTGCTGGCATTGTTTTTTATTTTCATTGCCGGAATCCTTACAAGCTTTACACCGTGTGTATATCCGATGATACCCATTACCATCGCATTATTTTCAGGAGATATGGGCAAAAAAAGGTCTTCCAGTTTTCTAAAGGCTGTTGTATATGTCCTCGGCCTCAGCCTTACATATGCTGTCCTGGGATTGATATCCGGTCTTACAGGGGCTTTGTTCGGTTCAATAGCACAGCACCCGGTATTTATTATTCTGATAATATCAATACTCTTTTTAATGGCATTATCAATGTTCGGCTTTTTTGACCTGCAGCTCCCCGCATCAATTCAGGACAGGCTGTCCAGCAGCAGAAAGGGCGGCTTCGGCGGAGTATTCATTCTTGGGATGGTGTTTGGCCTCATTGCCGCTCCATGTGCAGGCCCTGTCGTCATAACAATTCTTACATATATTGCTTCTACGCAGAATCCATTACTGGGTTTTTTATTCCTGTTCATATATGCACTTGGGCTGGGCCTTCTCTTTATCTTAATCGGAACATTTTCTGGAGTACTTTCCTCCCTTCCAAAAGCAGGGGGATGGATGGTTCTGGTCAAGCACTTCTTTGGCTATGCAATCCTGATGCTTCTTGTATATTTTGCAGCCCCGCTGCTTGACAGCCAGGCAGTTCTTTTTGCCTACGGGTTTATTATTATTCTTATGGGAATATTCTTTATAAGGGAGGTTCTTTCTCATCTGAAGGATGATACACTAAAGAACATAATAATAGCAGTCGGTATATTATTAGTGGCTTACGGATCCCTGAAGCTGTACGAGAGCTATGCACCAGCCGGGGGTTTTCTGCAGGACAGCAGGATGTCATCAGAAATGCACTGGATTTATGACCTGGATGAGGGCATGGCAAGGTCAGAACGGGAAGGCAAGCCGGCTATTATCCATTTTACGGCCGACTGGTGTGCCTACTGCAAAAAGATGGAGAGAACAACATTCAGGGAAAGGGATGTAATCGAATATCTTGAAAACTATATAATGATAAAGGTAGATCTAACTGCAATTGACAGCGATAACGAGAAGATTATGCAGGAATATTCAATTAAAGGCCTGCCAATGATAATCGTATACAGCCCTTCAAACAGGGAACTTTTAAGGATTGACCGCTATATTGACGGGGATCAGCTTATAAAACTGCTTAGAAGTATATAAGATGGCCTGATCATATGCCTATTGCCCCGGGCGGAAAACCGAAACAACATTCAAATCGGAGAGGTCTTCATACTTTAAGCTTTCAAAGCGGATATGCCTGTTGTAAACAATGAAGTTTGGACTATTTCCTATCTTAATTGCATTATCCTCCCCGTAAATTCCATGAGGTATCGTTGTATAGCTCGCAAGAGCCTTTTCTGGTGACAGGGCCTGCTCCGGCATGAATGGCGTTTCTGGGTAATTATCCTTGTCCCTTCTTTTAACTGCTGCGTAGATGCCGTATAATGGGTCCGGCTTCTCTATGGGGGTATCCGTACCAAAGATCAGCCTGTTTCCATTGCCCAGTATGGTATTAAAGGCAAAAGCATACTTTGCCCGGTCCTCCCCCCAGAATTTCCTGATGGGCTTAATATCAGTCAGAAGATGGGAAGGCTGCATAGAGAACACAATATCCTCAGGATAATTATTGCTGATAAAATCAGGAAACAGGAGTTGAGCATGCTCAATCCTGTCCGGATATTCCAGCTTTCTCTCTTTAGACTCCTTCAGGGCATCCAGCACAGTCCTGTTGGCTTTATCCCCGATTGCATGTACCACTACAGGAAGCCCTTCTTTGCAGGACATCTCAATACTGGCAAGAAGGCCATTATAGCTCTTTGTTAATACCCCGGTGCTATTTTCATGATTCAGGTATGGCTCTGCCATTGCAGCTTCCAGGTTTCCCAGTGCTCCGTCCATGAAGCACTTGACTCCCCTTAAAAGTTTTCTATATGGTATTGAATCAATCTCGTTCAGTTCCTGTTCAGGTATGGTAGTAAGTAAATTCTGGTAAAAACGGCCTTGCCTGATCGCTTTAAGGATCCTGCAGGTGGAAAATATGTCTTCAACATTGAAAATGGAGGTAATCCCAAGCTCCAGAAGCCTCCTGGAAGCATGTTCAACAGCATCGATCGCTGATTTTTCATCAAGCCTGTAAAGCCTGTCATAGATCGGCTTTGAAAGCTTTACCGCATTTTCGGCAAGGAGGCCATTTATCCGGTTATTACTGTCCCTCTCTATTATTCCGTTTTCAATATATGTATCATCACCAATCCCGCAAAACTCCAGGGCCCTGGAGTTCAGTATAACACTGTGGCTATCCTTGCTTTCAAGCATTATGATCCTGTCGCCTGATATATCATCAATATCAAACCTTGTAGGATAATTCTTGTTTGAGATGGATTTGCTCCAGCCCCTGCCGAATATTACCTCCCTGTCATTTTCTTTTATGAAACTGATAAGCGAGTCCCTTATATCATCAATGCTTCCGCATTCTTCAATATTCAGGCAGTTAAGTGATAATGCATAGCTGTAGAAATGCGTATGTGCATCGAAAAATGCAGGTATTACAGTGTTATTATCAAGTTTTACTATGTCAAATCCTGACCTGTCTATCTCACTGAGATTTATGATCCCTATTTCTCTTATTATATTGTCATATATCATTATATCCCCTGTAATAAATCTGTCCTGGCAAAAGATATGAGCATTTTTAATTATTGTATTTTTCATATTCCATGATAACTCCGGTTTTTAAGTTTACCCTTTACAGGTTTTTAACAATATATTTACATGAATATTATAGGTGAATCATGATCTGTTCAATCTTTTTATGAATTTAAGAATAGAATGCTGATAAACCAGCTGGTAAATGATATAGCTTGACCAGACCTTTCTTAGATAATGCCTTGTTTCAGGGAACCATACAATATTGGAAAGCAGAAAATATTTAAGGGGATGGTCAGATTCAAGATAGAGCAGCCTTTTTCTTTTTTCACCGGCATTATATGCTACTGCAACAAAATCAAGGCTTTTAAATTCATCATACAGGTCTTTTATGTATTCAATACCGATTTTCACATTATTACCCTTATCCAGAATTGCATCAATATCAGTATTATCATCAGCTTTAATAAACCTTAATGCAGTATCCTCAAGAAGCTGCATCAGGCCGATAGCTCCTGCCCATGATACAATAGCTGGCTGAAAACGGCTTTCCTCCCTCATAACGGCGAGAACGAAGAAGGGCGAGATGTCCGGGTCCTTGAGGTACTTCAGCACATATGGCATATAATCACAGGGGTATAATGCTGTCCTGAGATAGCCTGGTAGAATTATGAAAGGGATGTTCCGGCTTTTCATGAGATCGCTGCTTTCAGCCAGTTTCAGGGCCATATAAGGCTCCTGATGCCTGCTTATAAGGTAGATGCTGGACAAAAAGACCATGTTTTTTATCATTATGTCATCTGACCTTATGTTTTTCAGTATATGTATTGCTTCATCAAAGAATGAGTTTTCCATGAGCCGGATTACAGTATCGACAGAATTTTGAAGTACTGCATCTTCACCTGATAAAGCCTTTATGCTTTCTATAAAGCATTTAATCCCTTTTTGCTCAAGATCATATGCCTGCCTGAGTAATACTGACTGTCTGCTGCTTAAATCATAGTTTTCTGATATATAACTGAGATCAACCCCGGTTCTAAAGCTGTTAAAAAAGACCTCAAGGCCTTTGATCCTTTTTACTTCCTCTGCAGGAAAGGATTTTAATAAATCAAATGCGAATACTGAATAATAGCTGCTGGCATTGATCCCAATGAGATTCTGCAGATCTTCCAGAGCCTTCATATTATCATCCCCGGCTTTATGAATAATTGCCTTGAGAAGAAGTTTGTTCTGCCTGTAACCCTCATGGCGCGTTAGGTTGCCTGAAAGTATCTCAGATGCTGATTCAAAGTCTTTAATAAATACTAGATAGCTTGCAAGTGAAAGCTGTGCTGTGGAGCATATATCCCTGTATTTCCTGAATTTATCTATAAGCAGTATATAGGTTTTTTCTGCTTCGCCATACCTTTCAAGAAGCGAAAGGAGCCTTATCTTTGTCAGAAGGAAATAGGCTTTGTATTTCCTTTCAAGATGATTATAGTGATCATCTGCATATTCGAGGCCTTCATTAAATAATCCCAGATAAAGGTATCTCAGGAGTATCTTAAAATGAAGCGGTGAGTCTTCCTTTGGGTCGGTAATATATTTGCGGGCAAGAACATAATGCCTGAGGCTTTCCTGATAATCCTCATGCCGGTGCTTAAGCTCAGCAATAAGCATATGGTAATCAAACTCGCTTAATCCCAGGTTATTATGCATATAATCGATATAATCCTCCGCGATTGACAGCAGCCTTAACTCAAGGCACAGGCCTGTCCTTTTTTTAAGGTCAGATAGCTTCAGGGATGTTTTGTCCTCGATTTCATAAAGCATAATAAGAGCTTTCCTCTTCTCCCAGCTGTATCCCTTGCGTCTGGCTATTATATCCAGTATCTCATGTGATTTTATGATATTGCCCTTTTCTTTAAGATAGACTGCATAATCAAGCAAGGCAGCATATTTATAAGGATCAGGGTAATATATGTTTACAAAAGATATAATGCTTTCTTTATATGCAATGTCCTGCCTGTGGATGAAAAAATTAAAAAATTCCCTGTAATCCTGAGGTTTTGCAAATGGCATCCACTTTTTATCAAAAAAGCTTTCGAGCGCTTTATCTGTAATTCCAAGCTCAATTTCAATCTTTAATCTGTAATAATCCAATATGTCTTGGAATGAATCGTTGCAGACCGTCTCATAGATTGAATAAGCCTCCTTGTAAGAATTATCCCTTATCAATTTCAGGAATAATACTTCTGCATCCTCTGCGGCGGAAAGCCTGGCTATATTGCTATATGCCAGGATGAAAAGGATTGCTGAAAGCATGATTCTGATTTTTTTCAATTAACCTTTTCTCCCTCAATTAAGACAATCTCCGGAACACTCCCTATGTGGAAGGGATCCCCGCTGTAAACAAGAATATCAGCATCCTTGCCTTCTTCAATAGAACCGATCCTATCGTCAAGCCCGAGTATCTTTGCCGGATTGATCGTAATTGCCCTGAGTGCATCATAGAAGGATAAGCCATATCTTAAATAGATCCCTGATGCATATGGAAGCAGATATGAACTTATTACGGGATAATCAGTCATGAAAGAGAAAAGAACATTGTTTTCTTTGAGTATCAGGGGAGCATTCCAGGACCTTTTGTATGTTTCCTGTTTTGACCTTGCCCCGAGGTTTGGCCCTAAAATGAGAGGTATGCCATGATCCCTGACATGCTGCGCAATCAGATGAGCTTCTGTTGCATGCTCTATAATGATGTCAATATTGAATTCCTTTTTTATCCTGATAGCCGAGATAATATCATCAGACCTGTGAGCGTGCATCCTTAACGGTATTTTCCTCTCTATTACATCAGCCAGTACCTCCATGTCCACATCAAAATTCTTATTCATATCCTTTTTTTCCAGATAATCCCTTGCACAATAGAGTGCCTTTCTCAGGACATACAGATTGCCCATTCGAGAACTGTGCTGATTCTTTTTATCAGAATCCCTTTTGGGGTTCTCCCCCAAAGCGCATTTGAGCCCGATCGGATTTTTGATGACCATGTCATCTATAATTCGACCTTTATATGGTTTCAGCGCTATTACTATGCCCCCGATAACATTCTTTGAGCCTGGAGCCACGCAAATTGTTGTCGTGCCATATTGCCTGAGGTCATCAAATGCACTATCCAGGTGATAAATACCGTCTATTGCATTCAGTGAAGGATAAGAAAAGGAATAATACTCATTATAGTCACTTAAGAACAGGTGGTATCCATTCTGTACCATTCCCAAATGTGTATGCGGGTCTATAAATCCCGGAAGAGCGGTCCTGTTTTCAATATCTATTACTTCGCAGCCGGGGGGTTTTTTAATATTCCTTTCCATCTTTGCTATTTTACCGTCAATTATTAAAATATCCTTATGTATAAGCTTCTGCTTATCCAGGTCATGATAACTTCCATTTTTAAGAAGCAGTTTCATATCAGGTTCTCCTTGAATTTCTATTCTATTAAATGCTGAACAGACATTAATTTGTCAGGTTTATTATCTTAGCCCATCACCTTAAAATTTGTAAAGAATAAATTTTTTGCATATTTTAGCTAAATAAATATCATTTAGGGATAAGAGCGATTCTTTTTACAGTCTTCGGGGGTCTTTTCTTGGATTTATCAGATAAACGCGGAAAATACAGCATGAATATAAGCGATATACAGCCCAGCCAGCTTTTTTTATGCCGGGAAAAAATCCAGCTGGTCAGCAATGAAATAGATGAAAATCCTGAAATCGGACCTGTACCTGTAAAGACAATAGGCGGAGTGACATTTTTTACTGACGGCCATACAAGGGCGTTCGTCCTGAAAAAGAGAGGTATCGGAGAGATAGAAGTATGCCATGATAATGATGAACTTGACTGGCTCTCATACCTGATATGCATTAAATGGTGCATGGAGAATAAAATATTTAAAATAGATGATCTGGGTGACAGGATACTTGATACGGAAAAATACAGCTCAAAATGGCTCAGCCTGTGTGCGGAAATGCAGCGTGATGTAAGGAATGATCCCCGCAGTTTCGTTTCCATTAAGGAAATTTCAGATGATATGGAGAAGAGAAAACATTGTCTTGATATCCTTCATGAACTGGGGGAATGGTTCGGCATAGAATCAGCAGTAATGGAGTATGCTGATGGAGTTGCGGATACAATTTTCTTTACAGCATGTATTGGCAATATACCGGTTGGTTTTATATCGCTTAAGGAGCACAATAAATACTGCAGTGAGATCTATGTCACCGGAATATACAAAGAGCTTCAGAACAGAGGAATAGGAAAGATGCTTGTAAATCACTCCTGCGATATGCTGAGAGAAAAGAACAGCCTTTTTTTGACGGTTAAGACCCTGGGCCCTTCTCACCCGGATGAAAATTACCGGAGAACAAGAAATTTTTATGCAGGCGCGGGTTTTTACCCCCTGGAAGAACTGAAAAACCACTGGGGAAATGCAAACCCATGTCTTTTAATGATAAAACCAATAAGCAAATGAAAAAAGGGAGGCTTTTATGCTGGGAAAATACCCGATTATAGTAAACAACAGTGAAAGGTTCACGGAAAAAACCATTAAGGTAATAAATCCTTATAATGGTGAATATCTTGCTGATCAATGCATAGCAGATGAGAAAGATATAAAGGAGATACTGGAGAATATTGGAAGTGCATTTAATACCGCAAGAAGAATGAGCATATCTGCCAGGAAAACTGCTATTTCTCGAATAATAAGCAGTCTGCGGGATAATGCAGGAAAAATTGCCGGGATTATATCATTGGAGGCCGGGAAGCCTATTTCTGATTCAAGAATTGAGGTCAGCAGGGCTATAAATGTTTTAAGCCATTCCCTGAGCATATGTGAGCATATAAAAGGAGAAATTATAGACCTGTCAAGTAATCCCGGCGGTGATTCAAGAACAGGCTATGTTCATTATGTACCCGTAGGGCCTGTTTTTGCAATAACGCCCTTTAATTTCCCGCTTAACCTTGCAGTTCATAAAATAGCACCCGCTATTGCCCTGGGATGCCCTGTTATACACCGTCCCTCCTCAAAAACACCTGTCAGCGGATACCTGCTTGCAAAGATTGTATCAGAGGCAGGGCTTCCTGATTATTTCTATAACTTCATTCCTTCAAGAAAAGAGGATGTGGATATTATACTCGCAAGCAGGGAGATAAAAAAGTTTTCATTCACAGGCAGTGCAGAGATCGGATGGGAGCTGAAGAAAAAGGCCTGCCGGGTAAAATCGACTCTGGAGCTGGGGGGAAATGCCTCATGCATAATATCAGAAAATGCAGATATTAATAATGCTGTGAAAAGATGCGTAAAAGGAGCATTCAGCTATTCAGGGCAGGTATGCATTTCAATACAGCTGATACATGTACACAGCAGGATCTATAATGAGTTCCTGGACAGGTTTATAGATGAAGCGAAAAAACTGAAATGTGGTGACCCTTTGAAAGAGGATACTGTGATCGGGCCTATAATTGATAAGGACTCCTTCAGCAGGATAGGGGAATGGGTTGAAGAAGCCGAGAAAAAGGGAGCAAGATTATCTCTGAAACCCTCTTATACCGGTAATATAATAACCCCTTTTGTCATTGAAAATACCAGCAGGGATATGAAGGTTGAAACTGAGGAGCTCTTCGGCCCGGGGGTTATAATAAAGCCATATAAGGATATAAATGATGTGATCAATATTATTAATTCTTCAAAATACGGCCTGCAGGCCGGAATATTCTCAGACAGCATGGATGAGACAGGGCATGTATTCGAGAATATAGATATTGGAGGCCTTATAGTTAATGATATACCTACATTCCGTTCTGATTCCATGCCTTATGGCGGTGTCAAAGATTCCGGCTCAGGGAGAGAGGGCATAATGTACGCTGCAAGGGAAATGCTGGAGACAAAACTCATGGTGATCAACAGGGGCTGATCTTTATGAAGCACGGGATAATATCCAGGAATATGCGATGTGCGGTTGCGATGAGCGGAGGCGTAGATTCTGCTGTAACAGCCTATATTCTGAAAAAGCAGGGTTTTCATGTTCTTGGGGTATACCTCAGAATGAATCACCTGCCCAGGCCTGTCTGGAAGGGCAGGGAGGACATGCTTGAAGATATCTGCAGAAAGCTTGGCATAGAGCTTGTTGTGATTGACGTGCATAATGAGTTCTACAGAATGATTATTGATCCATTCTGCAGGGAATATATTGAAGGAAGGACGCCCAATCCCTGCATAAAATGCAATTATAGCATTAAATTCGGTATATTATTGCAGAGGCTGGACGAACTCAGGTGTGACTGCATTGCTACCGGACATTATGCCAGGGTGGAATATGACAGGAAAAAAAGATTGTTCGTCCTGAAAAAGGCACTGGATAAGCATAAGGACCAGTCATATTTTTTGTACAGGCTTGGAAATGAACAGCTGAAGAGAATTATCATGCCCTTAGGAAATTTATACAAGACAGAAGTTATGGGGCTTGCCGAAAATATATCCGGCAGTTTTACGAAGATGAGAGAAAGCCAGGAGATCTGTTTTATTGATAATAATGATTACAGGTCTTTTATATCATCAATGCCAGGCAATATTTGCATTCCGGGTTATATCAGGGACAGGGAGAACAGGATACTGGGAAAGCATGACGGTATAATCAATTATACTGTGGGCCAGAGGCGGGGGCTGAACATTGCAAAAGGATACCCGCTTTATGTTATAAAGATTGATAAGGAAAGAAATGAGATTATTGTCGGGGAGAAAAAGGATGCATTTACAAAAGCTGTCTTGATTGAAGATACTGCATGGAATACCCCTGCATTTGATAAAATACGGCTCAAGGCCAGGATAAGGTATCAGCATGAGCCGGTATATGCTGAGATAACCTGCAATGAAAAGAAGGAATGCATGGTCAGTTTTGCTTTCCCTCAGTTTGCTGTGACCCCCGGGCAGTCTGTGGTTTTCTACAGGTACAATACAGTTATGGGAGGGGGTACAATAAAAAATCTGATTTAGGATAGGGTGATATATTATGTATATAGAGAAATATCAAGCATTAAGAGGAGTAATTTCAGGGCTTGAAAGTGCCATACTTGCCTTCAGCGGAGGGGTTGACAGTAGTCTTCTTGCCTATATATGCCATGATCTGCTAAAGGATAGATTTGTGGCAGTAACGGTCAGATCAATGGTCGTATCTGCACAGGAAATCGATGGCGCAAAAAAGATAGCTGATAATATCGGATGCAGCCATAAAATTATTGAAATAGACCTTTCATCCAGACAGAGATTTATAAAAAATTCAAAAAATAGGTGCTACTGGTGCAAGAAAGAGATATTCAAAGCATTGAGATCATATGCGCATGAGTTTGGAACGAGCAATATAATAGAAGGCAGCAATACAGATGACCTGTCTGATTACAGGCCAGGCACCAGGGCAGTAAAGGAATCAGGGGCGATCCAGCCATACATGCTGGCTTCAGTAAATAAGAAAGAAATTCGTGATATATCGGAATATCTGCATCTATGCTTTTCAAAAAAGCCTTCCATGGCCTGCCTTGCAACAAGGATAGCATATGATGAGAAAATTGACATAAAGAAGCTGTATATGGTGGAAACTGCTGAATCCTTCCTGAAAGGGCTGGTAAAGGGCAATTTAAGGGTCAGGTACCATTCCTGTACTGCGAGGATTGAGGTTGATAAGAATGATATGCAGACAGTTCTGGAAAATTCTGACAGGATCTGCAGGATGTTTGCTGAAATAGGATTTAAATACACTGCGCTGGATCTCGGGGGATTTAGAAGCGGAAGCATGAATGAAGCGCTGTAAATTTTCTGGAAAAAACCTTAAAAAAAGATAAGATCTGTAAAGTTTTAATTTAATTATATACAGGAGATAAAACATGAACATGAACAGGGTTCTAAAAATATGCCTGACTGCAGCTGTGCTTCTGGCAGTATCATTCCTTTCTGAAGCAGCATATCTCAGCTATGTGCCTCAGGACCTGTATCAGCCTGATGGCACAAAACTTGAGTTATTTGCCTCCGGAGATGAATTCCATAACTGGCTGCATGATTCTGATGGCTTTACCATAATGAGAGACCCTGCTACCGGCATGCTGGTATATGCTGAAAAATGCGGGGATTTGATCTGCCCATCGGAACATGTGGCAGGCAAAGCAGATCCATCTGCACTTGGGCTGACAAAATGGCTTAATATAAGTCCGGAAGAATATCAGAAAAAGAGAAAACAGGCTGAATGTTATACTAAGGCTGTCTCAAAAGCCCCGAACACAGGAAGCATTAATAATATTGTTATCTTTATCAGGTTTGCAGACCAGGAGGAGTTTGACAAGGAGATCAGCTATTATGAGGCTATATTCAATCCAGGCTCGCCTGTATCGATGTACAGCTATTTTATGGAAGTCTCATACAACCAGTTATCTGTTATATCCTATTTTTATCCGATATCGCAGGGGAGTACAGTGGTCTCCTATCAGGATTCAAGAGACAGGGGATATTATAGCCCGTATGATCCCGCTGCCAATCCTGATGGCTACAGGTATGACTGGGAAAGGGGCTTAAGAGAGCAGGGCCTGCTTAAAGATGCCATAGATGCGGTAGGATTCCAGATACCTGGTGACCTCATGGTTGATGGCGATGGCGACGGCTATGTCGATAATGTCTGCTTTATCGTGAGAGGCTACCCGGATGGATGGAACGAGCTGCTTTGGCCACATAAGGGGAGCCTTCTTTTATATTTTGCATATATCAATGGCAAGAGGGTCATTACATATAACCTTAATATGGAATCACGCACCACAAGTGCCAAAACGATATCCCATGAAATGTTCCATTCACTGGGTGCCCCTGATCTTTATCATTACAATGGGGGCTTTGCGAGCGTTGGTTCGTGGGATATAATGGATATGAACGGCAATCCCCCCCAGCATATGGGTGCATACATGAAATACCGCTACGGGAATTGGATTGATGAAATACCGCGTATTACATTTTCCGGGACATATTATGTAAATCCTATCACAGACCCTGAAAATAACTGTTATATGATAAAGACTCCCCTTTCAGATACTGAATACTTTGTTGTGGAGCATAGAAGGGATGAAGGGCCTTTTGAGATCTCCATCCCGGGTACAGGGCTTCTTGTTTACAGGATTAATACAGAGCTGGACGGTGAGGGGAATGCAGACGGGCCTCCTGATGAGGTATATATATTCAGGCCTGATGGCACTATTGATCAGGCTGGAGATATATTCAGCGCTCATTATCACAATGAACCTGGCAGAACATGCATTAATGATTATACCAATCCATACAGCTTCTTCTCCGATGGATCAGCGGGAGGCCTGGAAATAGACAAGATAGAAGAATATAATGGGACTATGAAATTTATTGTAACAGTCAAACATCCAAATATAAAAACAGACCCTGCAGGGTCCATAGGGGCTGATTCTGCTGTCCTTAAGGGTACGGCAAATCCAAAGGGATATGACTCCTCTGTATATTTTGAGTGGGGTACAACAAAGGATTACGGCAATATTACAAGTCCTCAGGGAATTGGGGCAGGCAGTTCGGATATCTCGTTTGAATCCTCTGTTACAGGCCTGACCCTTGGTGTAACGTATCATTACAGGGCAGTGATAACATCATCATACGGCGCTGTATATGGTTCAGACTGCTCATTTGAAACATATTTGTGCAGCCAGCCTGAAGTGACTACATACCCTGCTGAAGATATCAGCCAGGAAAGTGCATTACTTCAGGGAGCTGGAAATCCAAAAGGCTGTAATGCTGAGGTATGGTTTGAGTGGGGAGAGGGACCTGAATATCAGAACCAGACAGCTGCTGAAAGCATAGGAAATGGCATGGATGATATTGCCTTTTCATCAGTTCTTACAGGGCTTGAACCTTATTCAGATTACCATTACAGGGCTGTAATCTCTTCAGACTGGGGTATTGTGCATGGGGAAGATTATAGTTTCACCACCAGTGCTCCTGGTGACAGGGCTGTTGTAAGCAGTATGGAAAATGCAGGGAGCATTGACCTGTGGGAATTTGACTCAGGGTTCAGTGCTGATAGATTGTTTGAGGGAAGCTATGCAGACCTGATTACAGCAGGGGATATTACTAATAACGGGGATAATGAAATCCTTGCATATTTTTCTGGTTTTGGAGTCTATTATTACGATTTCACTGACTGGAAGGCAATAATAGATATACCTGTTGATGATATGGCGATTGCCCATACATCTGATGGCAATATCCTAATTCTGTCAGTACCCGGTTACGGTTTGTACAGCTGGAAAAACAGCGGCAATTCAGGGACATGGGATAGAATTATATCTGTAGCCCCTTTTATTCTTGAGGTCTTTGACCGGGATGATGATGGTTATGATGAATTATTTACTGCTTTCACTGATTACGGGTCATATGTATATGATTTTGACACATCCTCATTCTCAAAACTTTTAAGCCTCTGTCCGGAAAGCGCTGTCCCTGTTTCTTCCGATCTGTCATACGGGAGTATCGCTGCTGATTTTTATCCATACGGGATTTACATCCTTGGACAGGATAACAGCTGGGAGCCCCTGCTTAACATAGGTAATGATGATGGATATGCCCTTTCAAAAGGGGATCTGGAAGGTGATATTAGGGATGAACTGCTTGGCTGTTTCTACCAGACTATCTATATGTATTCCTTTCAGGATAATGCCTGGAAAGAGTTATTTAATCATCCCTATGATATTATAGTTCCCGGCAGGTTTGCCCAGGAGCAGAAGGATGACCTGATCCTGTACAGCTCTATTGAGAGAAAGCTAATGCTTTACAGGTCATCCGGCCAGGTATTGGATACAGTGCTTACGGATGCTGATATAAAAGAAGTATGCAGGTTTCCTGCAGAATATTAAATAGATCAGGCTGAAGAGGGCATACATTATTCAGGTATATGAATAATTTTTAAAAGAATTGCCTCTCTGTTTTTTTTAATATTGTATGCGGGCTATTCTTTTAGAAAATCCATGAGTTTCAATACCTCATTTTTGCTGCCAATAAATAAAGGAACACGATCATGCAATCCCTGAGGCTTTATATCCAGGATATTATTAACTCCATCAGTAGCAAGGCCGCCAGCCTGCTCAACTACAAATGCCAGTGGCGCAGCCTCGTAGAGGAGGCGCAGTTTGCCTTTCCCTGTATTTTTATCCCTGGGATACAAAAAGATGCCTCCTGTAAGAAGGTTCCTGTGGAAGTCGGCAACAAGGCTTCCTATATACCTTGTTTTATAAGGCCTTTTCGTTGCTGAGTCTATCTGCTTTATATGGTCTACGTAGTTTCTTATGTCTTCTGCCCATTTATTATAATTCCCTTCATTGACCGAATAAAGACTTCCGCTCTCAGGAATCCTGATATTGGGATGAGAGAGGATAAATTCTCCCACGGACGGATCCAGAGTGAAACCGAAAACACCCTGGCCTGTTGTGATAACCATGATGGTACTTGAGCCATATACAACATAACCAGCTGCCACCAGGTCTCTTCCTGTCCTTAAAAAGTCCTCTTCCGTAGCGTCCTCATTGGAGGAGATCTTCTTGAATACACCGAAGATTGTACCGATGGAGACATTAACATCAATATTGGATGAACCGTCAAGGGGGTCGAATACTAAAACATAATTGCCCTTAGGGAATTTTTTTGGTATCTTGATGATATCCGCATTCTCTTCGCTTGCCATTCCAGCAAGGAAGCCGGTATGATCAAGGACATTTATAAGAACACTGTTTGAAAATTCATCTAATTTCTTTACAACTTCTCCCTGAACATTTGTGTGGTTCGTTGAGCCAAGAATATCTACAAGCCCGGCTTTGTTAACCTCTCTGTTGATTATCTTGCATGCTGTCACAAACTGGCTAAGCAATTCTGAAAAATGGCCTGTGGCGTGAGGATGCTTTCTTTGCTCTTCCATTATATGCTTCATCAGAGTAGTCCCAACTGCCCTTTGGAACATTGAATCCATTATACTACCTCCTTAGTTTAATCATTACTAATGTTATCACTTTAATAATTTTTATCAATATTAAAGATTTGATTGAAAGTTTCAGGGCTTTATATTATTATTGTGACAGATGCAAATTCCATTTAAAGAATCTTTTGAATCAGTATTGAAACTTGACAGGCCAATCTTTCTGCTTTTGGACACTGATCTGAAAGTAATGGTTCATTCCGATATATTATCCACAATCATAGATATTGCCGAGCAGGAAAAAGAGCTTACCATATATGATATATTTTCCCAGAATGACTGCAGAATAATACAGAACAGAATTGCAGACGGCAGATATAATGAAGGTTCCATATACGTCTCACTGACCGGTGAAGATGGATGTCAGCAGAAATTTAATCTAAAAATAAGCTCGGTACAAAATCCAGAAGGCAGTTATTATCTGCTTAGCATGCATGCTTTAGACAATCTGTATTCTGAAACCAATATAGGGGAAAATATTGAAAAATTTATTGAGCTTTTCAGAAGGATATTTGAAAATACGCCATATGGAATAATGCTGTTCTCCCAGAAAAATCAGGTAATATATTTCAACAAGTGGTTTCAAAAATTTACCAGGATGGGCTATCTTGAACTCTCCTCTTATGATGATATGGTGAAGAACCTGCATATTGAAGAAGTTAAAAGCCCGGAGGAAAGTGCTATTAAGTTATGGAGCATTACCAATAAAGAAAAGGTTACAATTCATTTTACAGCGGTATTTATCAACCTTCCTGCCGGCTACTACATGATCTTTCTGATCCCCGGCAGTACAGAAGGGGCTAAGGAGAACCTCTCGCCCTATAATACAAAATATCTGATAATGTCAAACCATGGGCTGACAGTATGCAGAGAGCATTATAATAATATCAGGTCCATTATTAATGATATTGCAGAAATCAGGAGCAAGACCAGAAACGGGCAGATACTCGATATCCTTAATAATCTTGAAAAGATGCATAATCAGTTATTTGAGAAATTTAACAGGATATTTGCAATACATTCCTCATTGTTTTCAACCGAGTACTACAATATAACACAGAGCATTGCAAGCCTTATTGCACTTTTTTCTTCCAATGACAAGAAAAGAATCATACTGGAGACCAGCCAGGAACACAGCATCCTCAGTTTTTTCAACGAGCAGATGTTCAATATGTTCAGCATAATAATCGAAGATATATATGCAGGGATAAAAAACGGCAGCTGTTCGGTGAGTATCCACGAGATCCTCAAAGATGAGGAGGGGCCTTCTGAAAGATTTGAAAATGATTGCATTGCTATTTCTTTTTGCCTGTCCGGTGAGATTGATTATGACAATCTTCTGATAGGAAGGCTGAAAGAGAGCAAATTGCCCTATGCGTGCTATATAAGGTCATTTTTATCCCTTATAAAGGCTGATACAGATATAACAGGCAATGCTGCTGAAGGGATGAGGTTTACAATATACATACCAAGGGATAAAAAGTGCGAAATGCTTGAAACTGCATCAGCATCAAATAAACCCGGGAAAATTGGCATCCTTTTGGCAGACGATGAGGAATCTGTCAGAAACATTGGCAGAATGATGCTGGAGATGATGGGCTTTACGGTTTATACTGCAAAGGACGGAAGCGAGGCGGTTTCGGAGTTTAAGGATAATATAAATGATATAAGGCTGGCCATCCTTGATATTATTATGCCCAAACTGGACGGCCAGCAGGTTTTCAGGCTTATAAGATCATTGAAACCGGAAACCAAGGTTCTTCTTACAAGCGGTTATTATACAGAATCAGTCCTGAAAGGCATGCTTAAGGAAGGGGAAGCGTCCTATATGGTAAAGCCGTTCACCTTTGAAGAGCTTGCACAGAATATAGAGAATCTGCTTGACATTAGCTAAATTATTTCTTGACTTGACGGTATTTGGAATTACTTTTTAATAAGATATTATTTAATAATGAAAAATTTTAAGGAGTAGGATTATGAGTATTTCCTCTAAAGACATTGAAGATATAAGGATTATTTCTGTAAAGGACAAAATCGAGATCGGAAGAGGCGATGTTGCATTAAGGAATAAGATTATTGAATCGCTTGAGGAAAACAGGAAAAAAATTATTCTTGACCTTGAAAAAGCAACCTATATTGATAGTGCTGGAGTAGGCGAGCTTACAAGAAGCTATACAACTGTTGCCAACTCAGGGGGGGACCTCGTCTTGCTCAACCTGACAAAGAAATCAAGGGATCTTCTTACATTGACAAAACTTATAACAGTGTTCGACGTTTTTGATAATGAAAAAGAGGCTATAGATTTTCTGAAAAATAAATAAAAACCTGAGCCTGATCCTTAACTGCTTTTTCCCCTTTCACTGATGTATCTCTGAATACCTTCATACAGCATCTCTTTTTCAGGCATGAAATAAAAGGGATACAGCTGATTAAACCCTATGCTTATATGATGCTCCTCCAGATCCGGCAAAAACTGCTCATCTATAAGTATATTTCCATAAATTTTGGAGTAGATATACCCTTTTTGAGGACAAATTTCATTATGTAAAGAGAAGTCTGCAAAATTCTCCTTTTTTAGCTCTTCAAGGTCTGGCGGATTTTTGCTGTATATTGCCTTATATATAAAGAGAGCCTGGTTGATCTTTCGGATGTTTTCAGCTTCAAAGATAAGAAAAAGCCGGCGTGCTGAAAGCTCTTTTGTGATTTCATCTTCAGCGTTCAGATGGAGATCCAGCCAGAGATATTTTGCCTTGTCAAATTCACCGGTAAGCTCCAGCGATGAATAATAAAGCTGGAGAAATCTATTCTTCAGGGATTTTGAAATGCCGCTTACCTTGGAAGCTTTCAGGTACCATTCAGATGCATTCTTATAATCCTTAAACTGATAATAGTAAAATGCTATCTCCTGTATCAGCCTCCAGTTTGACGGCATGTGGCTATAGGCTTTCATCAGATAGCTGACCGGCATTTCAAGGTTGTTGTATGCAATGAAGAGGGTCAGGGCTCCAAATGTATATGCCTTTGTAAAATAAGGGTCAAGCTCTGCAATAATATCGAACTGGTGTTTAAGGAATTCATAATCGTTATCCCCCTTAAAATGCTCCATAAAATAGACAATACTGCTAATGAACATATAATCAGCATAAAGGTTATTAAATCCAAAACACAGGATACTGGATGTCTTTACAGAGGGCAGATAAAAAAGCTCAACCTTCTGCTGCCTCTCATAGAAGCCTTTATCATAGAAGCTCTGCAGAAGGTATTTGGCAGAAAAAAGCATTAATATCAGCAGGCCAGCTGAAAAGAGCCTTTTCATGGCTTATTTAATATCCCTTTTTTGGAATGCAAGTACTGCAATTACCAAAAACAGGCATGAGTAGATAATAGCGAACAAAAACGGTGTGAATATATCAATGGAGTGAATGAATTCAATGTGTACAACATTATTTTTGGAATTAAAGTATTCAAAATTTGGGATTAAAAAATAGATTATATTTATCAGCATGCTTAATTTTGGTGATTCGGACAGGATTACAAGCTCCTTTATTGATGAGGCTGAGCTGCCTATAAGATAAAACCCTATAGAGAGGAGCCCTGTCAGCACAGTTGAAGACATTGATGAAAGGGCAAGCACTATTGATATCAGTATGACAATTTTAAGGTATATGTGAATATTTGCAACTATCAGATAAGGGGATACTTTAATATCCAGGATGAAAAGATAAAGCACAAATATTATAAACATGGCTATATTAAATACCAGGGATACAATGGATAAGCCGAAAAACTTCCCGAGTATGAATTCATAGCGTTTAAGCGGTTTTGAAAGAAGTATGTATATGCTCTTTTTCTCAATCTCCTTGCTTATCAGGGTTATTCCAACAAATAGAGCAAGAAATACACCAAATACCTCAATAGTGGCAAGGCCGATATCGATTATTACCCTCGATGGTTCTGCAATGGTTATTTTTGAAAATATTTGAGAGGCAAGCAGCAGGAAAATCAGGTAAATCAGGATTATTAATACTGTCCTGCTCCTTATTATTTCAAGATAGTTGATACGGGCGATTGTTTTTATTCTTTTAAGATTCATATTCGCCGGCCCTGTTCTTTTCTATGAATATATCCTCCAGGGAGGGTGTATTCTTGCTGATCCTGATAATCTTATCCTTCATGCCCCTGATCTGGCTGCTGAGTATCTCATCCATGGTCAGCACTTCCTTTGTCCTTAATGCAAGATTGCCGTAGTTATCTGTGAAAGTTATTTCAAAAATATCAATCCCCTTTATGATATCTATTTCTGAATCATCAAGATTTACCAGGTGAATTTCAAATATATTATCAGAAGGAGGCAGCAATTCCCTTATGGACCCCTGAGTTATCACGACCCCATCCTTTACTATAGCTATTCTGTCACATATCATTTCAGCATCCTGAAGGATATGAGATGAAAAAAGCACCGTTTTGCCAAGCTTCTTCTGTGTGATGATTATGTCCCTTAATTCTTTCCTGCCGACGGGGTCAAGCCCGGATAATGGCTCATCAAGGATAAGCATTCTCGGATCATTAATCAATGCCTGAGCAAGGCCGGACCTCTGGAGCATGCCTTTTGAGAACTCCCCCATCCTCACATTTTCATGCCCATTTAACCCTACAAGGTCTATAAGATACTCAATTCTTTCTCTGAGCATATTTTTCGGTACATCGAACAGATCACCATATAGGGAAAGCATCTCTTTAAGTGTCAAAAACTCATAGAAATAGGGTAATTCAGGCAGGTAACCCAGTTCCATGTGAATATTCAGGTCAGGCATCTTTTTGCCAAGTATGCTTATATTACCTCTATTATAAGGTATAAGCTGCATAAGTATCTTTATTGTTGTCGTCTTTCCAGCTCCATTTTTCCCCAGGAAACCATAGATTTCATTATCATGAACCTCGAAGCTGATGTCATGGAGTGCCTTAAATTTTGAAGGGAAGGGTGTCTTCCCGTATTTTTTATATATTTTGGTCAGATTGCTTACGGAGATAATTGAATTGTTCACTATTGGTCTTTCACTATATGCAGTTTTATATTATTATAGTTTTCCCTTAGATTAGGCAGGTCGGGCAGGCTTCTGACAGCCCTTTTTATGCAGTCATATGACTCGGTGAACTTTCCCTCGGTATAAAAGATATAGCTTATCATGGCATCTGAATAGGATGAATATACAGGAGAATTCCGTGTTTTCAGGAGATATTCCTTTGCCCTGCCGTATTTTTCAGCCTTAAAATATATCAGACCAAGAAGAAAGTCCTTTTCCATGCTCTCTTCAAGGCCTATGACGATCTCTCCTGCTTTCTGGAGCTCTCCATCATTAATATTCCTGATAACCTGATTGTAATTATTTACAGCCCCGGCCTTTGTCCTTCTTGAAACAAGTGCATTTATTGCAGCAAGATTAAGTATCAGCAGAAGTATAATTATTATATATCTCATGATCTTAAGGTTTTTCCTTCCTGCATCCCGGATATGGAATTCATCTGTAAGTATCTTCTCTACATCATCTATATCAGCAAGTTTAGGAAGGTCCTGCACAGGATCTATCTCCGGGTGGGGATGGGCTGGCTTTTCAAAGGAGGCTTTGTTGTTCCTGGAGTTGTGATTATTGTCTGCAGATATGTGCCTGCTGGGCTGGCTTGCCGGCTTCCTGTACCATTTGTGAACTCCGCACTTGGGGCAGTAGTTCATTGTGGCTGAGTAAACTGTATGACAATTATCGCATTTTATCTTGTCTTCCATAAGGCTCTCGATAATAAAAATAATCTTGCATTTGAAAAAAATTAATGTATATTATTAATATCATTATTTTGTGGATTGTCAATAGTAATATGGGAGAGAAAGCAAAAACATTTTTTGTCTCTATAGCAAGTGGCTCGTCGGGTAACTGCAGCTATATAGGCACAGATTCAAACGGTTTTTTGATCGATGCAGGCATACCCTATGGGCTGAGGTCAAGAAGTGCTGTAAAAAATTCAAAAACACTGAAGCAGTCTCTTATCGAAAATAATATTGATATCAAGGGTATAAAGGGACTTATCATATCCCACTGTCATTTTGACCATATAAGATATGCTGCTGATTATTCAAATAATGCAGATATAAGTATTCCAGTCTATATCAGCAAAAAGACTCATGAAATGTATGAGGCAATCAGGAAAAAAGCCACCAGGAAAATGGAGTATAAAGCACTTGATAATATTGTATATTTCAGCCCGGAAGAAGATTTCGGGATTGAATCGTTCCAGGTATTACCGATTCCGGTAAGCCACGATGCATACCTGCCCGGTCTGCATAAGCCCGAAGATGGTACTACATTTGCATTTATAATAAGGACAGGCAGCTCTGTAATAAGCCATATTACAGACCTTGGCGAGATATCTGAAAGTATCAAGAGGAACTCTCTCAATTCCAGAATTCTGCACCTGGAATTTAACTATGACCCGGAGATGCTTTTCAACGGGAAATATCCCCCTTACTTAAAGAAGAGGATCGGATCGAGATTTGGGCATTTAAGCAATCAGGATGCGGTTAAATTTATTATGGACTATCATTTAAACACTGTTGAATCTGTTTCAATTGCACATATTAGCAAGGAAAATAATTCGGAAGAAAGGATCAGCAAATCTATTGAACCTATTGCAAAAAACAGAAGCATACGCTTTTTCAGGACATATCATGGCCATTACAGTGATAAAATATTTCTATA
Organism: uncultured Candidatus Sumerlaeota bacterium; assembly: GCA_964389675.1. Lineage (GTDB taxonomy): Bacteria > CAYMEV01 > CAYMEV01 > CAYMEV01 > CAYMEV01 > CAYMEV01. The sequence goes on along the minus strand of CAYMEV010000004.1, from coordinate 38,489 downwards.
AAGGTTATTGAAATGCAGGACGAATACCTTATTAAATGCTGGTACTGCACTATGGAATATGACCTGACCTCTGCGGAATGGTGCAAATGCAATGCCGACCACCCTACAAAAGTATGCCCATATTGCCTGAAATGCTTCTGCGGTGCTTCGGATGAATACAAGAAGGAAATCTGGTCGAATGCACCTGAAGAGATAAAGAAGGAGAGAAGCTCATTCCTCATGCCGAAGGATAAGCTCGGAGACCTTCTAATTGCCAAGGGCCTGCTGTCTTCTACACAGCTGCTGGAAGCCCTGAAAACTCAGAAAGAGACCAAAAGGAAGCTTGGAGAAGTACTTGTTGATCTCAAATATATTACAGAACAGGAGATAATATCAGCATTGTCTGATCAGTATGATCTGGTTCAGATAGAACTGGATATGAGAAAAATGCCTGATCCTGACATATTTAAATATCTGTCCATGGATTTTTGTGAGAAGAATAATGTAGCCCCTATAGATCTGCAGGATATTGGCAACCGAAGCATATTATATATTGCTATTACAAGCCCGCCTGACAAGGAAATAATTGCACGAATCGGAGAAATTACCGGATTTCAGGTTTATCCATATTTAGCCAGCAAAGCATCAATTGTCCAGTTCCTGAGCGGGATCAAGAGGATTGTTGAGGTAAAACCAAAAAGCATGAACCTGTCCATATCCATTGAACAGCTTGTAGAAGAACTGATAAAGAAATCATTAACGCAGGACTGCAATAACCTGCATCTGATAAAAAACAAGAACAATGAATGCTTTGTAGAAATGAGATATTTTTCTAATATCATCTCAAACATGCAGATAAAGAGCTCAATCCATAAGCAGTTAAGGGAACATCTCCTTTCTGAAACAGGAATTGAGACTGATAATGCCAGGGCTGAAAGCATAGGGCTTCTGGATGTGAAGGTAAGCGGCAGCAGGCTTCTTTATGTTTTAACCATAGCTGAACAGGATAAAATAGAGAAAATTATCCTGGAAAGGATTACAAAGAACCACTTCATGAACTCGATAAGGGACCTGAAGATTACTGAAAAAAGCCTGATAAATCTGAAATCAAATCTATTAAAGCCTGCCGGCTTTTCAGCCATTATAGGCAAGTCAAGGATTGAAACCCTTGCCACCATTTACAGCCTGCACTGCTATCTCATTGAAAAGGGTTCCAGCGTATTCTCGCTGCAGGAGATATTACCCTTTGAAATGGAGGATATAGGCTATCTTAACATAAGGGATGCATCGTCCATTGAAGACATTGATATCCTGGATGATCTTATTAACAGCGACTATCTGACCATAGACAAAAATCCTTTCTTATTTTTTACTGACAGGAAATATTTTGATGAACTGCTGGAAGAAAAGCATATTATAGCTAATTTCCGTATGGAGAAGATACTTGATCTATTCCAGTATCTTTATGAAAACGAGCTGTTAAATGAGTTCTTGATTGAAAAATTGAATTTTATAATATGCCTGAAACCGATAAAGAAGATATGTGATGAATGCAGGGAGCCTATGAACCTTAATCCCAGGCTGCTTAAATCACTGGGGCTCACCGACGAGGAAATTCCCAATATAACGCCATATAAGGGAAGAGGCTGTGAAAAGTGCGGGTCGACCGGCTTTTTTGGAGAAATACTGCTTCACAAGATCATTGATTTCCCAAAGGAATGGAAAGAAGAGCTTCTTTCACAGCCTGTTCTGGATTTCGACCTGCTGAAAAGGAGCATACCGCCTGCAAATATAAGGCAAATTGGCCTGGATTATGTTAATATGGGTATAATTACATTAAGTGAGCTTTTGAAGAATATTTAGATTCAGCCTGCAGGGAAATCTGAATACAGGCTATCCAGGTCCCTTACTGTTTTAGCCCTTTTCAGGGCAGTATCCAGGTAATCAAGAGAATCGATACCTCCCCTGGACAGGATAAAATCCATAAATGAATATCTATAGTTTGGAACTGTAATTGTCAGGTTTCTTTTTCCTCTGGGCAGATGCCTGCATAATTTTTTGGCAGACTTAAAATGAGAGTAGGATAAAAAACTGCTGTCCCCAAATGGCGTATAGGGCTTTGGGACAAAAAGCGAAAATGAGGCATTAAAATTGATATTTCGATATTTCAGTGCCAATGATTCAATAAAATCCAGCGTAGCTGCGATATCCTGCCCGGTTTCTTCAGGGAGCCCAATGAGTAGATACATCTTGATATTTTTTATTCTGTGCCGTATGCAGGAGCTTATGAAGGAATGAATGGTTTCAGGACTGTGAGGTTTGCCTATATTTTTAAGGAGATTCTCAGAAAATGTTTCCGGCGCGACTGTGACGCTATTACCCTTAATCATCTCCAGGGCATTAAGATAGGTTTCATAGTCGCTGGCCATGTCAAGCGAGGAAAGTGAGAAAGACATGCCATTTTCTATTATGGTGTTTAATATTTCAGAAATTCCGGGTATTATTGTATGGCAACTGCTTATAAGGCCCCATTTCCTTTTTGAAAACCTCCTTATATGCTCTGTTACAATGTCTGGATCCTTAAATCTTACATTTCTAAGCCGGTTTCCTATATAACAGAACCTGCAGGCGAATGGGCATCCCCTTGAAAGCTCAATCAGTGAAAGGTCCTTAAAACAGTGGTCATGTGTCTCATCCCCTATGCCTGTATAAGGAGAAGATGAAAATTCTTTGAAAAAGGCATACCTGTCTCTCAGCAGGCTGCGTGCATATCCTGGCTGAGCATTCCTCAGCTCCTGGTCTCTTGTCGATATAAGGCAGGGGATATGACTGAGCTTTTGTTCTATATTATCCAGGTCCACTGATTTCAATGCTCCGGCAAAGTCTTCTGCTATAGCCTCAAATTCGCCAATAAAGACATAATCGACCAGATTGAATACAGGAAGAGGGTTTATTGAAATGGCTGTTCCTCCTGCAACGATTATCCTGTTTTCTCGGTTTCTGATAAAATTCTCAGAGATCTTTTTTATATTTACCAGGTCATTTTGAAATGATACCGAGAACAGAATAATGCCATAATCATCAATACATGACCCGGTGTCTACTGATACCAGCCTGTTTTTATTTTCAAGGAAGAACCTGTGTGGTTTCAACCCTGCTTTCATAAGGCTGTTATAAAGAATGGAAAGACCGTGATTGCTCAGGCCGACAAAGGATTCATTCGGGAAAACTATTGCAGTTCTGTTCATTATAAAATAAAAAAGGGCAGGCCGTATGACCTGCCCGGACAGTATATTATTTTAATACATTCCGCCCATTCCGCCCATTCCGCCCATAGGTGGTGCAGGCATTTCCTTCTTTTCTTCAGGTTCCTCTGCTATGGCAGCTTCTGTTGTGAGCATCATGCTTGCTATTGATGATGAATGCTGAAGAGCTATTCTTGTTACCTTGACAGGATCTATGATTCCAGCTTCAATCATATCTACTATCTCGTCCCTGGCTGCATCATAACCCATTGCAAAATCCATATCCTTAAGTTTCTCGACTATTACAGCGCCTTCTGCGCCTGCATTGTATGCGATCTGCATTACAGGTATATTCAGGGCGTTTTTGATTATATTGATGCCGACCTGCCTGTCACCTTCGAGCTTAAGGCTGTCCAGGACTTTGGATGCTCTCATCAGTGCGATGCCGCCGCCAGGTACTATTCCTTCCTCAACAGCAGCCTTTGTTGCGTGCATTGCATCCTCAACCCTTGCTTTCTTCTCCTTCATCTCTGTTTCTGTGGAAGCGCCTATCTTAATTACTGCAACTCCGCCTACCATTTTTGCAAGTCTTTCCTGAAGCTTTTCGCGATCATAATCACTTGTTGTAGCATCTATCTGGGCCTTTATCTCCTTTACCCTTGCTTCTATATCCTTATGTGTTCCCTTTCCTTCAACGATTGTTGTATTATCCTTGTCTATCTTGATGCTTCCTGCTCTTCCAAGATCTTCAACCCTTGCATTTTCCAGCTTGAGTCCGACTTCCTCTGTAATTACCTTTCCTCCTGTCAGGATTGCAATATCCTCCAGCATAGCCTTCCTTCTGTCGCCGAAACCTGGAGCTTTTACAGCAGCTACCTGCAGGGTTCCTCTAAGCTTGTTCACTACGAGGGTTGCAAGAGCTTCACCTTCCAGATCCTCTGCAATTATAAGCAGTGGCTTGTTCATCTGGGCGATCTTCTCAAGTATCGGGAGAAGGTCTTTCATATTACTGATCTTTTTATCATATATAAGGATATAGGGCTCTGCAAGAGCTACTTCCATCCTGTCCTTATCGGTAATGAAATAAGGTGAGAGGTAACCCCTGTCAAACTGCATGCCTTCAACAAACTCAATGGAATTCTCGATTCCCTTTGCTTCCTCTACTGTGATTACACCGTCTTTACCTACCTTATCCATTGCTTCAGCGATCAGTTTTCCAACAGTGTCATCATTATTTGCGGATATGGAACCAACCTGAGCAATCTCCTTTTTGCCTTCTATTGTGCGTGAGAAGTTCTTAAGCTCCTCTACTATTGCTGCAACTGCCTGGTCTATTCCCCTTTTGATCTCCATAGGGTTAGCGCCTGCAGTAATATTCTTCAATCCTTCCTTGAAAAATGCTTCTGTAAGTATAGTAGCGGTTGTAGTGCCATCACCGGCTATATCACTGGTCTTGGAAGCAACTTCCTTTACCAGCTGTGCTCCCATGTTCTGATAGGGATCTTTCAGTTCCATTTCTTTTGCAACGGTAACACCGTCTTTTGTATATGTAGGGGATCCGAATTTTTTTTCAAAAACAACATTTCTTCCTTTAGGGCCAAGGGTTACTTTAACAGCCTTCGAAAGAGCCTGAACACCCTTAAGCATTTCACTTCTTGCATCATCTCCATATTTAATCATCTTTGCCATTGTTCAATACCTCCTTATTAAAGAATAGCTAGTATTTCTTCTTCTTTCATTATAACATACTCTTCATCACCGTACTTGATATCAGTGCCAGAGTATTTCCCGAATAAAACCTTGTCATTGACCTTGACGGTAACAGGCATTCTTTTCCCGTCTTCTGAAAGCTTGCCATCGCCAACTGCGATAACTATGCCTTCCTGGGGCTTTTCTTTTGCTGTGTCAGGGATAATTATCGAACCCTTCTTCTCTTCTTCTTTTGCGACCCTTTTTAATAAGACTCTGTCATACAAAGGTTTAATCATTCTTGTAACCTCCTATTCTAAATTTATTAGCACTCATTAATGCTGAGTGCTAATAAATCATAAAATTAAAAAAATTCAAATCCAATTATAGCATGTTATAGTAATATAATATAAGATATAGCACTTTATAGAGAAATATATATATGGATTGCAAAAAATAAAAGAATTTAGCATTTTATTGTTATACAGATATTATTTTCTATTTTGCCGTTATTGTAAAGACTGTCTCAAATCTTGAAGAATACAGGTTTAAGATGATATTTCCGTTTGCCCTGCAGATATTTTCAAGGCCTCTGGCAAAAGGAGTGATTCCGGGATAGATGAATGCCAGAGGCATCAGTATCCTGCCCGATGCCCTATAAAACCTGCAGGAATCAAAATAAAAATATAGTCTCTCATGGTCTTTTTTGTAAAAATCGTCATTTCCAAGCTTCTGGTAAGGATTTTCACCATATGCCTTAGTTGAAATTGTGCTGAAACCTTTGTCCTGCTTGAAAAACAAACTGAAAGGCAGTCTTTTTTTATTCATGCTTTGCTCTATCCTGGAGAAGTCCCTAAGGGATCTGAATTCAGCCTGGATCAGCGGCCATTGTGTACTGTCATCTGAATCCGCTACCAGAAGATTTATCGGGGTAGATATATATACCGGACTGCTGTCCGTATTAAAATTCATAATTCTGGATTCATTATAAAAAAGCATATTATTCTCGATCCTTATGCTCTTAGGCGTATTGAAATGCAAAAAGAAGGGATACTTATCGAGAATCCTCCCTTGCAGAAGCTTAAGGTTCTCTCCAATGGAAACTGAATTATCTGAAAGGCTGCTTGAGAAAAGACTGCAGTACAGGTCACCTGATTCAAAACCTAACAGAAGAAGCGTAATTTTCCGGTCAATAAGGATTCTAAGCATGGTGCTGGCAGGAGACCTTCTGCTTATTTTTACATACTTTAATAAAGTACCTGCATCTTTAAGGCTCAGTATAATGTCAGGATTCATATTACTGATATATGGACCTGTTTGTGCAGGGTGCATGTTCTCAGGAATTTTTTGCGTGGAAACGGACAGCACAGACCCGAAGGTCTTTATGTAGATTTCCGGGTATTCCTTGAGGCTGGTGGGTAGTATATAGCAGTCTTCAGACATGCTCAGGTCCTTTTTATTTGCCTGAAGATATAGAATACAGTTAAGCGCAATCTGGCTTAAAAGCTTTGTTTTGCTCAGTAAGAATATATTATCACCTGTATCTGAATATATAAGAGCCTCGTTTCCCAGAATACCATAGATTATTGTATCAAGGCCAATTAAGGGGATATCTTTTGCAAGGTCATTACGGATCTTCTCATAGGGCTGTTTGAGATAGCTGTTCCATAAAGCCGTGGCTGTAGAGTTTGAACTGCATTTACCTACAAACCCTTCAAGGTCCCTGATATATAAAACGTTCACCGGCATGGTGAATATATAATCTGCTAGATCAGTTGTCTCAGGGCTTGATGTTCTGGATGGCTTCCTCGATCTGTTTATCAATATCAGGAAAAGATGTGACAGCAGGATCAGCAGGATTAAAAATAAGGAGACCTTAATTAGCGATCTGAATTTCCTATTCATATTTTTTCAGAAAATCCCTGATCACAGATGTCATATGATCTATTTCACTGTTGCCGATGCCGGGATATACCCCGATAAATATACTGTTATCCATCAGGTAATCAGTATTGTCAAGTTTGTCCTGCAGGTACCTTCTTGATCCAAAGGCCGGCTGAAGGGTGATATTCCCGCTGAAAAGCGATTTTGTCTCGATCAGATGGTTTTCGAGGCATGTTTTCAGCTGCTGTATGTCAAATCCTGTATTTTCCTTAAGTATTAGAGGGAAACCGAACCATGACGGCTCTGATCCTTTGTATGATTTTGGAGGGATAAAGAATTGCGGATAATTATTAATAAACCCTAATAATTTATCAAAGTTTTCTTTCCTCTTTTCATTGAACCTGTTCAGTTTCCTGAGCTGTACCCTTCCGATAGCGGAAAATATTTCATTCTGCTTAAGATTAAACCCTGCTTCAGTATAGGTATATCTGATATCATGTTTTCTTAAAAGGGGCCTGCCGTCAGTTATGGGATATATCCTCCCCCAGTCCCGAAGAGAAACCATAATATTATGCAGTTCTTCATCAGCTGTAATTATCATGCCGCCTTCACCTGAGGTTATATGATGAGATGCATACAAACTGAAACTTCCTGAAATCCCTATGGTTCCTGCATATCTGCCCTGTATCCTGGTACCCATGGCTTCACAGCAGTCTTCTATCAGATGGATTTTATTTGCAAGGCAAAAATCGATAAGTTCATCCATGTTGGCCGTATTTCCCATAATATGCGGCAGCATTATTGCCTTTACAGGGTACTCCCTGGCCATTCTGCAGAGGCTGTCTAAATCCATATTAAGGGTATTGATCTCTATATCAAGGTAAAGAGGTGTAACCTGATTATAATACAGGGGGCTTACAGTTGTCGGAAATGTGAGAGCTGGAGTAGCAACAATTGAATTATCCGGAATTCTTCTGGAATAATTTCTGCTTCTTAAAGCGCTGATCATAAGAAGATTTGCAGAGCTTCCGCTGTTTGATGAAAGACAGTATGGGCTGTTAAAAAAAAGCCGGAATTCCTCTTCAAAGGCATCAGTGTTTTTGCTGTGAGTAAGCCACATATCAAGAAGGGCATCAACACCGGAAATAATCTCAGTCTCATCGAATGATCTGCCGCCGTAGTGTATTTTAGAATCAAGTTCCTTTTCTTTTTTCAGTTTTGTCCTGATAATAAAAGCCAGGTGCTTTTTTAATTCATTATAACTTTTCATAGCCTTTTACCCGCCTGTGATATTCTACCGTAATGCGCAGGCCTTCCTTTAATTTGACAACTGGACCTGAAAGGCAGTTTCTCATAATTTTATTGTCAGATACAAGGTCATCAATCTCAATATCTCTCCTGATTGAATCATTGTATATAATATCAAGTTTTTTATCAATCATATCCCTTATCAGAACTGCCACATCCCTTATCCTGTATGAGACGCCTGACCCAATATTGATAGTGGAACCGGGCAGATCATGCTTCAGGCTTGCAAGGATAATATTATAGGCAATATCCGTAATAAAATTAAACTCCCTTTTCTGCTTTCCCTGAGACATATTGAAGTTTTTGCCTTCAATAAAGGAGCTTATGGCTGAGGATACGAACATACTGCTTTTCTGCAGGGGCCCGTATGTTGTAAAAGGCCTTAAATATAAAAAATCATTTTTATTGGTTTTTGAAAAATAGCTCGAAATATAATACTGTATTGTCTTTGTGAGGGAATAGGCCGATACAGGGTCTTCCCTCTGGCATTCCTTGAAAGGAGGGGTATTCAATCCATATTCTTCACATGTCCCGATAAGGACCAGCCGTCCCACCTTGCTTACAGAATTAAGGAATGCAGGGTATTTATCAATTTCAGCCGGGATGTTCTGAAAAACATCATTCCATGACCTTTTGCCTGTGTCGCCATATGCAAGGTTTATGAGAATATCGGGCTTATGTCTGCTTATTATATCAGTCATGCTTTTATTATCATATATATCACAGATATGATGGTTATGGATATCAGTCTTTTTAAGCCCGTAAAGCATGAACATGCTTCCATAGGGCAGGCCTCTTCTTGATACTGCTATGAGATTTGCACCGTTCCTGACAAGAAGGCTGATCAGATGCGTTCCAATAAATCCGTTCGCGCCGGTAATTAAAAAGGTTTTTCTGGATATGTCCTCAGGGAATGGTGAATATCGCTTTATTATTTTCTGAAGCATCTAAATACCACTTATATGTAATCTGGAGGCCGGTGTCAATATCAATTTTCGGGTAAAATCCAAGTTCATCGCGTACCTTTCTTATATCAAGCCACTGTTCTCTGATCTCTTTCAGGTCATAGTCTAAAATCACGGGCTTAAGTGGCTTGCCTGATATTTTTATGAGCTTTTCAACTATATCCATGATTTTATTAGGCCTGCCTGATCCTATATTATATACCGGTGACGGTTTTTTATCGTTCTTCAATACTGCTTCCATAAGTATGCATATTGCTCTTGATATGTCTTCAACAAATATGAAATCCCGGATAAACTGGCCATTGCTTCTTAATACAGGGTTTTTATCCTCTATCAGGTTCATTATTGTATCCGGTATAAGCCTGGACCTGTGGATATCCCCGGGGCCATAAATATTTGCAGGCCTTATTATAAAGACCTTGAGACTGAAGCTTTTCCGGTAGGAGCAGGCAATCCTGTCCGCGCATAATTTCGAGACATCGTAAGGGTATACTGCATTCAGAGGTGATATTTCGGTAAAAGGGGGCTTGCCTTCGCCATATACTTTGTCAGTAGATGCAATAATAAGAGGAATTTCAGGATTAATAGCCCTCACTGCCTCAAGCAGGTTATATACGGACCTTATATTGATTTCCAGTGTATAATGAGGATTTGACAGTGCTTTTACTACTATTGGCTGTGCTGCAAGATGAATGATAAAATCAGGCTCATATTCACTGATAGCCCTCTTCAGGTCATCCAGGCACAGCAGGTCAATATTCAGCATGGTTATCATTTTTGAATAGTTTTCTGTGACCAGCCTTGAAAACGGTTTCCTGTCCTTATTTACCCCTATGACAGTATAACCTTTCTTTATAAGGTCAATAGCTGTCTGTGATCCCAGCAGCCCGGATATTCCCAGTATAAGTATTTTTTTCATTTCAAATACCCCGCTGTTTCCAGATCATCCATGGCCTTACCCTGTTGCGATACATGTTATTGAGGGTCTGGGCATCTTTGAATGTATCGATGGACCGCCAGAAGCCATCATGCTTAAAAAAAGCTATCTGGTCGTCTTTTATCAGTTTTGCAACAGTATCTGTCTCCAATACTGATTCTTTCTCAAGATAATTAAATACCCCTTTGTTGAATAAAAAGAATCCTCCATTGATATAGCCATCCAGAAGGGGTTTTTCCTGAAAGGATTTTATCAGGCCATTCCTGTGGTCAATTACTCCATATCTTGATATGGGATGGACTCCTGTCATTGTAGCGATTTTACCGGATTCTTCATGGGTTTTCAGCAGTTTTTGCAGGTTAAGGTCAGATAGTCCATCTCCATATGTAACAAAAAATGTTTCAGTTGAGATATGCTTCTCTGCCAGCTTTATACGTCCCCCTGTCGGAGTTTCAATTCCAGTGCTTGCTAGAGTGATATTCCAGTCATAATCCTTTTCTTCATCATAGAAGGTAATATTTGACCTGTCACTCAGATTGATGGTAAAATCATTGTTTAAGGCCCTGAATTTCAGGAAATATTCCTTTATGAGATCCCCTTTGTAGCCCAGGCATAGAATGAAATCACGGTAGCCGTAGAATGAAAAAAGCTTCATAATATGCCACAATATTGGCTTATTTCCAACATTTACCAGAGGTTTGGGCCTGAATTCAGTCTCTTCTTTCATTCTTGCGCCAAGGCCTCCGCACAGGATTACAACCTTAGTGTTTTTTCTTTCCATTTATGAATCTGTCCTTTTTATAATGCAAAGTGTAATATCATCGTTCTGCTTATGTCCCATCTTAAAATTATCCAGGGCAGAAATGAGATTTGTCTTGATCTCTTCGGGGCTCAGGTCAATGCTTTCCTTGATTGTCTTTTCCAAATTATACTGGCCGAATTCAGCATCATTTGGATTTTGTGCTTCTGTTATGCCATCTGAATATAATACCACAATATCACCTGTTTCAAAATTAAGTATCTCAGTTTCATAGACTGCTTTTGGAAAGATACCAATAGGTATGCCTCCTTTGTCAAGATACAGGATATTGCCGTTGGATTTGCAGAGAAACGGCTGATTGTGGCCTGCATTGGTATAATGGATTGTATTGTTCTCCAGGTCAAGAATCATGAAAATCAGTGTAGCATACCTGTTCTGTTCAGTGCTTTCAAAAAGGAGCCTGTTTATTTTCTGCATACCGATGTTCAGGTCAATCCTTTCAGAGAAAATAGCCTGAACCAGTGCCTGAATATTGGACATAATCAGCGCTGCCGGAATTCCTTTTCCTGATACGTCTCCTACAAGGAAAACATATTTATTATCATCCATCCTGTATATATTGTAGAAGTCACCCCCGAGCTCATTACACTGCATTATCATGGTATCTACAGAGTATCCCGGAATTTCCGGCGTGGATTTTGGAAGCAGCCTCTCCTGTATTCCCTTGGCAATGGATATCTCTCTTTCCATTACCATTTTTTCTGTATACTCTTTGAATAGCCTTATATTAAGCAGTTCAACCAGAGCCTGTGTCAGCAGGGTCTTCAAAAATTCTACATCCTGCTGGTTCAGGCTGTAAAGGCCCATCTTTTTTCCAAGGAGTACTGCACCGATCAGCCTGTCCTTGTACCTCAGGGGGAAAAGATAATACAGCTTATGCTCCCTGATAGGCAGCATAAAGTCATTATCGGTTTCATCCAGGTTTATAAAGTCATTCTTTCTCAGATAATCAATATATGGCTTGCTGTAGAATGATGGGATAATTTCGTTTTTGTGCTTTATTCCTTTTACTATAATATCGGCATTGTTCTCATCTATATATGTATAAATAATTGCCTTGCTTATAAGAAAGTGCCCCAATATCGTATGAAGCGTAATATCCAGTATCTGTGACTCTTCAAGCTGCATATTGAGTTCAGCTGATATATCGAAGATTGTTTTAAGCTGATAGATCTTTTGCTCAAGCAGTTTGTTCAGGTCTGTCTGCTCTTTGTAGAGAAGCTCATTGTCAATGACAAGAGAAGCTATATTAATGAAAGCCTTCAGATAAAAGTCCTTTTTCCTTTCGTAGATATCAAGAACGAGATCCCCTGCAAGCCCGATATAAGCAATAGTATCTTCTCTTTTAACGGGTATAAGAAGCCTGATCCCTATATCATTTAATCTGTCATCTATTAATGCTGTTATCTCGCTTTCATACCTTTTTTCATTTATAAACCTGTCAACGCTTTCAGTGTCGATCCTGCCCTTATGTGACATGGTTTTAAAGGAGTCTTTTTCTTTGACGGCGATAAAACCCTTTGTTGCTGCAAATTCACCCATTATATTGAGGACAATAACGTGCAGGTTCTTAAAATAGCTGCCGCCATTTATTGATTTAGTAAAATCTATTATTGAAAAAAGATCAAAGATTAACTGCTCCTGATCCTTTTTTGGGATATTTATAAAATCGATCATCTTTTCTCTTTAACAAGGATTATTTTGTGTATTCCATTCTTGGATGTATAGAGGATATTATCCATAAGGTTTTTCATAAGGTATATCCCGAATCCGCCCTTTTTCCTTTCCTTTATGTATTTTTTTATATCAGGTTCTGAATACTTTGAAAGGTCAAAGGGAGAACCCTGGTGTATTAAGGCGATTCTCAGCGTGTTCTCCAGGAATGTGAATTCGCCTGTTATAAAGCCGGACTTATTCTTGTATGAATGCTTTATAATATTTGCAGCTGCCTCATCAACGCTAAGTACTATGTTATGTATATCATTTTTATCAAAAAATGCCTGTTCTGCATAATTTTCCGTAACAGTCAGCAAAACAGGTATGAATTTTTTGTCTGTAGGTATTTTGATATAAAAGCAGTTTCTGCTGTCTATGTCGCTGGCTTTATTCGAATGCATTTAGGGCCTGGTTTTCCTTGTCAAAAATCTTAAAACACTGGTTAAACCCGACTAAATCGAATATCTTATTTACATTTTCATTCATGCAGCAGAACTTGATATCGCCATTTTTATCCCGGATCTCCTCTATCAGCCCTACAATTACCCCTAATCCTGCGCTGTTTATATACTTTAGCCCAGAGCAGTTGATGACAATCCTGAAAAATTGCTGCTTTAACAGGCTATTGAGCTCCTGTTCAAATATTTGAAAGGAGTTTGTTTCAATGTGACCATCCAGGTACAGTATTGAAACATTCTTTTCCTTATCGATCCTGTTGGAAATTTTTAGCATCATACTCTCCTTTGGGTATTTTATAAATATTTTCGAAAATTTACCTTTGTTCCTGAAGCAGGACTGCTCTCAATGGAGCAATGGTCGCTAAGGTGCTTTATCAGGAGTATGCCCCGTCCTGACGGTTTCAAAAGGTTCTTCTTGTCGAGAGGATCTGGTATCCTTTCAGGGTTAAAACCTGTTCCATGATCCACAATAGTAATTTCCATAAATCTTCTATCATTGAAGCTTATTTCCAGGATTATATCAACCATTCCGCTGCAGGCCTTATAACCGTGTTTTATACTGTTTACCGCAGCTTCCCGTGTTCCCAGTATAATGTCATAAAGCTTATTTTCAGGAATGCTGTAGATTTTGCCGACGCTCTCAAAGATATCGTCTATAAAGTTGAGATTTGGCACATAGGAAATAAAGCCGAATTTTATATATTCCTTCATTTAGGTTTACTTACCGTATTCAAGCATCCTTTCAAGCGATCTCATTGCCTTTTTTCTTATATCTTCAGGAACTGAGATTATGAATTGATTATATTTCAGGGCATCTCTCACCTTTTGAAGGCTTATAAGCTTCATTTCATAACATAAAAGGCCCTGGTCGGGAAATATATAGCTGATGTGGCTGTTTATCTTTTTCAGAGGGTGGAGGATACCCCTTTCTGTACATATTATGAGCTCTTTGCCTCTATAGGCTTTTGCAAAATTTATCATCTGCGATGTTGAAAAGATATGGTCTGAAATATCCTGTACTTCTTTTCTGCACTCCGGGTGTGCTAGAATCAGCGCATCAGGGTGCTGTTCTTTCTCTTTCAGTACAGCATTCTGTGTCAGGGTGTTATGGACATAGCAATGCCCGGGCCAGGGAATGATCTTCTTGCGGGTATTCTTCTGAATATAATAGGCAAGGTTTTTATCAGGGGAAACGATTACAGTGTCATTATCTGCTTTTTCAATTATTTTTAAACAGTTTGATGAGGTGCATGTTATATCTGATACTGCCTTGGTTCTGGCTGATGAATTGATATATGTTACCGCAGGTGCATGGTGTTTTTCCTTGAAATCCTTAAGGGATTCTGCATCTATCATATCTGCAAGCCCGCATCCGGCATCAGTATCAGGAAGAAGGACTGTCTTATCAGGATTAAGTATAAATGCGCTCTCTGCCATGAAGGATACGCCGCAAAATACAATAGTGTCAGCTTTAGTATTTTTTGCGATTTTTGCAAGCTCAAAACTGTCTCCGGTAAAATCCGCGATTTCCTGTATATCGGAAGGCTGGTAATTATGTGCCAGTATTATGGCATTTTTCTCTTTTTTAAGGATTTCTATCTCTTTTGAGATCTCTCTAATCATCAAATACTTTCTTTTCCTGGATATTTGCTATATTATTGTTTTCATCGAAGCTGAATATATTGATTTTTGTATCCTCTTTAGAATCAGGCTCTATATACTGAAATGAAGCTATGATTACCCTGTCGCCTGGCTGGACCATTCTTGCAGCTGCACCATTTGCGCAGAATTCCTTTTTTTTATCGCCTTCTATAACATATGTTGAGAACCTGCTGCCATTATTAATATTGTATACATCTATTGCTTCAAAGGGTTTTAAACCTGATTTTGACAGTATATCCTTCGGAATTGTCAGGCTGCCTTCATAAAGAAGATTTGACTCAGTAATGACTGCCCTGTGCAATTTTACTCTTAAAAACTTTAAATACATAAAAAGCCACCTCAATAACTTATCATTTAATCATTAATATTTGAGGGATTTAGTCAAGCATTTTTTATTGATTTGAAGTATACTGGAGTATGGTTTCACCAAGCTGTATTTTGTCTCCATTGTTCAGAATTACAATTTTTATCCTTTTTCCATTGTAATATATGCCGTTTGCACTGCCCAGGTCCTTTAAAAGCACCTTTGTATCAAAGATCTCCAGTATAGCATGCTGTCTCGATATCATTGGATCATTCAGTGTGATATCAGCATTCCTCCTGCCGATTATATTCTGGAATTTCGTAAGCCTGAACTTTTTCCCAAGCTGGACACCGCTTAAAACAGTAAGTATATGTGCGCCCATACTGGAGGGTATGTCTCTATCAGGATCCTGTGTCCTTATTATTGCAGGGGTGTCAGGCAGGGGCTGTACAGGTTCACCGGAGTCATGGCTTAATGAAAAAATATGACCGCATTTCTTGCACTTAAGCTTTTTAACAGTGCTTGTGTCAATGCTTGAATTACCCTTAAGGCCGCATCTGGGGCATACAATTATCATATTCTTCCTTTTCTGCCATACTGCTTATGTACTTTTCATTATACCAGCAAGATCAAAAAGTGTCAACATGTTGATTGAGATTTATTATCATCCTTAAGAATAAGTATTTAAAAAATATGATTTTCTGCTATTATTATAATAAGGAGCTTAATCCATGGACCAGTTAAACTTTGAGAAAAGCAGGCTGATAATTGAGATATTGTCATATATAATGATACTGCTCTTTGATATAGTTTTAATCATTCATCTCATGAGTTCAGGCCTGGAGGCAATATCATTCTATCTTGAATACTTCAGAATGCCCATAAATTCATACTATATATTCATTTTTGCAGTAATGTTCGCCTTTATTATCCTTTACATTTCACTGAAAGCGATCCTGATATTTGTTATTACCCTGCTTACAAAATTATACAGATGCCCCGGATGCATTATCATAAGATTTCTGGGGAAAAAAGAGGAAATAAATACAAAGGAGATAAAATTCAGGATATATCTTCAGCCAATTCCAAAACTTACTTTTGGGAAAAGGCTTAAAACCATGAAAATTTTTGCAAAAAAAAGAAATTATAGTTTTGCTTTTGAATATCTGTATGACTCAGAAACCCTGCTGAAAACCTTAAGGGATAACTAGTCCAGCTTTTTTTCTAATACTGCATCCAGGCTATATTTAAGCTTCTCATAGCTGAATGGCTTGTTCAGATAGAGTGAAACCCCTTTCTCAAGACTTTCGGAGAAATCAGTAATACTGTCTTTTGCAGTCAGTATGATTACTTTCAGGTCCTTTGTCTTGGGATTATTCCTGATGATATTCAGTACTTCCATACCGTCCATCTCGGGCATCATCAGGTCCAGGATTACAATATCAACAGGTGTTTTTTCAAGGATTTCAAGTGCTTTCTGACCTGATGTCGCTTTAATGATATTAAACTGCTTCTCATCAATCAGGAGACCTTCTATCAGATTCAGTATGTCATCGTTATCATCTACTGCCAGGATATTGTAGGGCATTATGCTATGTCCTCCTTACTACGAAAATAATTAATCAAATTTTTATATGTACAATCAATTTTAATCTTGGGATGCCAATTATAAACAGAGCTGAATTTTTCATTTACAGCCATAAAATCCCCTCCTTTACTCTTTCTGTACCTTTCCGGGTCAACTGTAATTTTTATGTCCTTTCCTGAATGCCGGATCATGCCCTGGACTATGTCAAAAAGCCTGTATGTCCTGCTGGAGCAGATATTATATACACCTGCTGCAGGATTTTTTACTGCTTTTACATATGCATCCACAACATCCCTTATATCAAGGAAATCTTTATATGAATCAAGATTACCGACTTTAAGCTCACTTTGCCCCCGCGCTTCAATCTCCGCAATCTGCCTGGCAAAACTTGGAATTACAAAATCAGTCCTCTGCCCTATGCCTGTATGGTTGAACAGCCTGAAAATAACAGCTGGAATATCTGAATTAAGGCATAGATATTCTCCTGTAAGCTTGGTAATTGCATACAGGCTTTTTGGCTTTAATTCAGATTTTTCTGTTATAACTGCCCCCTTTTCAGGGCTTCCATAGACCTCTCCTGATGATGCAAATATGATATGGCAGTCCTTATCAAGGGATTGTATTCCTGAGATAATATTCTGGGTGCCGTAAATATTTGTCATTATAATATTATATGGGTCTTTCCCGCCTTCCGGAACAAAAGAAACGGCCGCAAGGTGCACAACTGCATCAGGGCATGCTGATTTTATAAATTCTTCAGTTTTATCTTTATTTTTAATATCAAGAAAATCAAGCTTATCTCTGTATCTTTCAATGAAAGATTCAGCTCCCCTGCCTTGATAATAGCAGCCGCAGACATCAAAACTGCTTTCAGTGAGAGCAGTAAAGATGTGCTGACCTACAAATCCTTCCGCGCCGGTTATAAGAACTCTCATCTTCTTCCCTGAAAATGTGTATTTATGTCTTTTAATTATGCTACTAAGTGAAAGGATTTGTCAATAACATTTTTCCAGGCATCAAAACAATACGGAACAGTTTACATGATTTATTGTTTTATAATAAGCAGGAGAATTTTATATATGCCGGTATCTAAGGGAATTCACAATATAGCACTTTATGTTGCAGGTATTGCCGTAGTGCTCTTCTGCTTTATTAATGGCGTATCAGTTATCTCAGCCTACCAGGAAGGGCAGTATCAGCATATTGTTGAAAAGTATAAAAAAAACCTTGTAATTGTAGAAGGCTATAAGACTTTCCGCAATCAAAACCTGAAATTCTCCGGGACCAGAATTACAAAAAAGCACATTGCAAGCGGTTTTTTTGTAAACTCATCTGCTGTCATCACTGTAAAGGAGATTGCAGAAGGCTCAGAAAGAATAATTATCAAAGACCAGGATGGCAATACCTTTGAGGTATCATCCCATTTTATGCATCCCTATCTGGATCTGGCAATGCTCTACCTTGACAGAGAATTCAATGTTATGCGTCTGGATAATATTTATCGCCCTGAACCTGATGATAGCTGTATACTTATGACACTATCTGATAATATGGTATCTTATCAGGTAACAAGGATAAAAACAGTCAAAGATGCACTGCTGACCTTTGATTTAAAAAGCTGCTACAGCAGGCCCGGATCACTTATAATCTCTTCCGCTGGAGATGTGATAGGTATTTTTGCCGGTCTTATAAGGAACGATGGCCTCATTAAAAATGAGAGCGCGTCAGTCAAAAGATTTGATGATGTATTTACCGGCTTTGGCTACAGCCTTGATTATGCAAAGTATATTTACAGCAGAGAATTTAATGAGCAGATAAGATCCAGGCCAAGGATCGGGATAAAAGTGTCAGAAAAAAAGGGAGGAATCTTTATCAAGGAGATCATGAAAGATTCCCCTGCAGAAAAAGCAGACCTGAAAGAAGAAGACCAGATTCTTGCTGTTAACAGCCTTTACTGTAGAAGCATTACGGATCTCTATGATGCTATTTATTTCAGCTCTTATTCCGGGCTGTCCTATGAGATTACCATAATAAGAAACAATCTGAGGATGAAAAAACAGATCTTGCTCGGAGAAGAGGGCACAGGCCCTCACAAATTGCTTAAGATCAGCGGTATGGAACTGCTATCTCTGAATGACCAGATAAGAAGTACCTACAACATTGATGAGCCTGGCTATCTGGTCCTTTCAATAAGCGAGGGCGCAGTTCTATGCAATATAATAAAGGTTATGGATATAATAATAACGGGGGATGAAAGATCTTTAAGGGAACTTCTTAAAAATATTGAAAAAGGCATTGCATCCGAGCTGGTTATTATAAGAAACGGCACAGTCAGGAAGATATTTTTTGAAAGATAGTGTGCTGATTACTGCTTAAAAAATATCTTCCGATGATGCATTTTTAGCCAGGCTTGATTCCCGGTAGTATGGCATGATTTCATTTACAACCTGTATATTGTCAATCTTGAGAATATTCGGATGCTTATAGCTTTCCATATATGCCTTTGTCTGCAGGCTTTTATTGCTGCTGGCGATACCCCTGTTTTTTCCAAGCAAAAGAAAGACCGAGGTAAGAAGCAGAAGTATATACAAAGCCACTTTCAGATATGCTATGACCCTTGATTTGGGCGGGGTATTATATGAGATTATATTGAATGAATCATGCTGTTTGAGTGAAGACATAATATCTGCAGTGCTTATACCTGTTTTTATTCTGGGCATTGCATAAAGTTCGAGGCTTATTTTATATTCCTCGCTGAGTTTTGAATAACAGCGGTCACAGGAGAGTATATGGTTTTTTATTGATATTGCTTCCTCCGCTGAAAGCCTGTTATTGAAAAGAGGCTCTATGTATTTATCTATCTTGCTGCAATCCATTGCTTTTTTGTATCCTCTTTATGATATTCTATATTAAAATCTATATATGGCTGCAGTTTCTTCTTAAGCAGGAGCCTGGCCCTGTGTATCCTCGATTTTACAGTACCGACAGGAATCTGAAGTATTTCCGATATTGATTCATAGCTCTGCTGCTCAAAATCAAAAAGAATTATTGGTATCTTGTATTTGGGTTTAAGTGTTGAAAGCGCTCTGTTTATTAACTGTCTCCTTTCCTTGACTAAAAGGCTGTCCAGGGGGCAGTCGTCCGCAGGCTTTGATATTGTTTCTGAAACAGGTGCGCTGATATGGTTTTCAGCAAGCGCCTGAATTGATAATATTTTTCGCTTTTTCATTCTGCGCCACTGGTTTATGGACAGGTTTGTTGCTATCGTATAAAGCCATGTCTTAAATTTCGTGATATATTCATATTTATCTATATTCAGGAAAACCTTGATGAATGTATCCTGAACAAGATCCTTTGTCATTTCTTCATCCCAGACTATTCTGTATATAAAATTGGAAAGCTGGTTCTTATAAGTGTCAATCAGTATCGTATATGCTTCTTCATCCTTCAGTTTTACGCGCCTGATCAGTTCATTCTCATTCATATAATTCTCCTTTACATTAGAAAAGATACAATCAGTTAATGAATTTTGTTCCATTATTAATAAAGCCCAGGAGGTGATCATGATTTCTGAAGTCCTCTATCAGGAGATCGGGTTTGCTCTCTACCAGGCCCTTATGCATGCCGGGGTTTGAACATACTGCAATAGTCCTTGTGTTAAAAGCCTTACCGGCATATATATCTGCAGGTGTATCGCCTATTACAATAATTTCATCCGGGGAAAAATCCATATTGAAAAAGGAGGCTGATTCATCAAGGGCGTGCCTGATCACATCAACCCGCTCAGTGCATGCATCTCCAAACCCTCCAACCCTGAAGAATGCGTCCAGTTTAAGGCTTTGAAGCTTAATAAAAGCCCCCTGCCTGAAATTACCGGTCTGAAGCCCGACCTTGATTCCAGTTTTGCTATTGATGATCCTGAGGAATTTCTCAATTCCCAGAATCTGTGCCTTTTTATGATTATTTTCAATATTGTATCTAAGCTTCTTGAAGTATTCCTGCTTTATGTTCTTTATTAATATTTCGCTGTTTGATACATTGAGATTTTTTAGTATGGACTGAATGATAAACCTGTCAGTTTTACCCATGAAGCTGAAATTTACTGCATTCTCACAGTTCATTCCTGTAACTGAATTAATGCTTTCTTTGAGGCTTCTTCTTCCGCTGCCAGCACTATTCAGCAGAGTTCCATCTATATCGAATAATAATAATATTGCCATTGCCTGTCCCTTTATGTAATATTTATAGCTTATATTCTAACATGGATTATTCAAAATGAGAAATTTAAAATTTGGAGGGTTTGATCATGGATAATTATCTTGGTAGCAGCAGCGGTATTGTTTTTGGATTTGCCAACAGGTTCTCAATAGCTTATCATATAACCCGTTCGCTCCTTGAATCAGGCGCAGATGTGCTTTTGACATACCAGAATGAGAGGATACAGAAGAATATTAAAAGGCTGTCTCTGGATGACAAAGTGCATCAGAAGCTCAGTACATATATGTGTGATATTACTGATGAAGACCAGATTAAGGCTGTTTTTAAATATGCAGCTGATAAATATAAGAAGATTGATTTTGTTGTCCATTCAATTGCATTTGCCCCGATAAAAACATTTGAAGAACCTGTTTATAATATTTCAAAGGAGGATTTCTCCAATGCACTTGAGATAAGTGCATACAGCCTTATAAGGATGGCCAGATGCCTTGTGCCATTTGTTAAGAAGACTGGCTGCAGTATTCTTGCTCTCAGCTATCTTGGAGCGGAGAGAGTGATCCCCGGATATAATCTGATGGGCATTGCAAAAAGCTCTCTTGAATCAATTGTCAGGTATCTCAGCCATGACCTCGGAAAATATAATATCAGGATAAATGCTTTATCACCAGGTCCTGTCGAAACAATGTCTTCCAGTTCAATTCCGAATTTTGAAAAGATAAAAAAGATGTTCAGGAAAAAAAGCGTTTTTAAGCGAAACCTTGATCCGCAGGAAATTGGTGATTCAGCTAAAATGCTCCTAAGCAGGTGGTCACGAGGTATCAGCGGTGAGACTGTATATGTTGACCATTCATTTAACAAGATAGGCATATGAAAGAGGAAAACAGTTTTAATATCAGATCCGAATACGAGCTTAAGGGTGATCAGCCCCGGGCAGTCGAAAGCATTATGAGGTCGATCAATGATGGGAATGAGCACACGGTTCTTCTGGGTGTAACAGGTTCCGGCAAGACATTTACCATGGCAAATGTCATAAATGAAGTCAAAAGGCCTGCATTGATAATCAGTCATAATAAAACACTTGCCGCTCAGCTTTACCAGGAGTTTAAGCAGCTATTTCCAGAAAACAGGGTTGAATATTTTGTATCATATTATGATTATTACCAGCCTGAAGCATATCTTCCCTCAACTGATACATATATTGAAAAGGACAGTGCGATAAACTCGGATATTGAAAGGCTTAGACACAATGCAACCCATTCTATATTGACAAGGCAGGATACAATAGTTGTTGCAAGTGTCTCGTGCATATACAGCCTTGGGTCACCTTCCTTTTACAGGGACCTTCATCTGCTTCTGGCAAAAGGGGACAGATCAAGCAGGAAGGCTATAGTATCAAAACTGGTATCAATAAAATATGAAAGGTCTGATTTTTATATAAGCTGGGGGCAATTCAGAGTCAGGGGCGACCGGATTGACATATTTGCCCCGGGTTATGAAAATCCTGTCAGGATTATGCTTAACGATGACAGAGTTGAGAGGCTCACCATTATAGACGCCCTTTCAGGAAAGACCCAAAGAGACCTTGAATATGTCCACATTGCCCCGAATAACCATTATATTGCACCGAAAAGAGTAATAGAGACAGCCGTAAAAAGAATAAAGGACGACCTTAACGACAGGGTCAAGGAATTTGAAACAAACAAGCGATTTATTGAAGCCCAGCGAATATATGAGAGGACAATGTCCGATCTTGAGGCAATAAAAGAGATCGGATTCTGCAAAGGGATTGAGAATTATTCGATCTACCTTTCAGACAGGGAACCCAACACAAAGCCATATTGCTTTCTGGACTATCTTCCTTCTGACACAGTCATATTTATTGATGAAAGCCATGTTACGCTGCCCCAGCTGAGGGGGATGCATCAGGGGGATTTATCAAGAAAAAGATCGCTTATAGAGTACGGGTTCAGGCTACCGACCGCCCTGGATAACCGTCCTCTGAGTTTTGAGGAATTTATGTCATACAGATATAATAAGGTTTATGTAAGTGCAACCCCTTCAGAATATGAGATATCTCTTGCAGAAGGAAGGGTTGTTGAACAGATCGTAAGGCCGACAGGGCTGATCGATCCACCTATAGAAGTCAGGGATTCAAGGTATCAGGTTGATGATATCCTTTCTGAAATTGATAATGCTGTCAAAAGAAATGAGAGGGTTCTCATTACAACTCTTACAAAACGAATGTCTGAGGATCTTGCAAAATATCTTCAGGAGAATAAGATAAAGGCATTCTATCTTCATTCAGAGATTGATACCCTCGACAGGTATAAAATAATAACCAAGCTGAGAAGAGGTGAGTATGACTGTATTGTTGGTGTCAATCTTCTAAGGGAGGGCCTGGACATTCCTGAAGTATCAGTAGTAGCTGTATTCGATGCTGATAAAACAGGATTTCTCAGGTCAGAAAGTGCGCTGATTCAGACAATAGGGAGATGTGCAAGGAATATAAATGCCAGGGCTATCTTCTATGCAGAGACAATTACGCCAGCTATGGAGAATGCCATAAAAAAGACAGACAGGAAAAGGCAGTACCAGATTGAGTATAATAAAAAGAACAATATAACCCCTGAAAGCATTACAAAGAACATTACAGAGCTGCTGGACAGCGTCTATGAAGCTGATTACCTGAAAATCCCTGATGAAGCAGAGCAGCTTGACCAGGATTCCCTTGAAAAAACAATAAAAAGGTTAACGAAGCTGATGCATCAGAAGGCAGGCAAACTGCAGTTTGAAGAAGCTGCCAGGATCAGGGATGAGATAAACAGGATAAAAGAAGCATTCATGCTGTGAAAAGAATAATATTATATATTTTTATTGACAAAATTTATAATTGTATTATTGACTGAACATATAACAGTACTTTGTATAATAATACATAATACACAAATCTATTAGCCACCCCTGATGTTGGGTATGCCATTTATAATTAGCTTATTTATTTTATTAATTCAAAATGTTATTTTCTCAAGGAGTTAGTATTTTATGGATGCACTTAATATTTCCGACCTTAAAAAAATGCATATTCAAGACCTTCTTGCATTGGCCAAGACACTGAATATTGATGATGCAAATAATTTAAGAAAACAGGAACTGATTTTCAAAGCGCTTCAATCCCATGCTGAGAAGAAGGGCACAATATATTCTTCAGGTGTTCTGGAAGTGCTCAATGATGGCTTTGGGTTCTTAAGGTCACCTGACTACAGTTACCAGCCGGGCCCGGATGATATTTATCTTTCACCATCACAGATAAGGAAATTCAGCCTTAGGACAGGCGACACGATTACCGGTCAGGTAAGGCCTCCCAAAGATGGAGAGAGATATTTCGCCCTGCTGAAAGTGGAGACAATAAACTATGATTCGCCAATGGCAATTAAGGAAAAGATGTATTTTGACAATCTTACTCCTCAATTTCCCACAGAAAAGATTATTCTTGAGACAAATAAGGAAAACTATTCAGGCAGGATCATGGACCTTCTAACTCCCATTGGAAAGGGGCAGAGAGGCCTTATTGTCGCACCCCCGAGGACAGGGAAGACCATGCTTCTTCAAAGCATTGCAAATTCCATAACTACTAACCATCCTGAGATATATCTCATTGTATTGCTTATAGACGAAAGGCCTGAGGAGGTTACCGATATGCGAAGGCATGTAGATGCAGAGGTGATAGCATCTACCTTTGACGAAGAGCCCAAAAGGCATGTAGCAGTTGCTGATATCGTTCTCGACAAGGCGAAAAGGCTGGTAGAACATAAAAGGGATGTCGTAATACTGCTGGACAGCCTGACCAGGCTTGCAAGGGCAAATAATACAATCCTGCCGCCAAGCGGGAAGGTACTATCAGGGGGAGTGGACGCAAATGCACTTCACAGGCCTAAGAGGTTCTTTGGAGCAGCAAGGAATATCGAAGAGGGAGGAAGCCTGACCATTATCTCTACAGCTTTGATTGATACAGGGAGCAGGATGGATGAGGTAATATTCGAGGAGTTCAAGGGTACAGGCAATCTTGAGATCATTCTTGACAGAAAGCTTGTGGATAGAAGAATCTTTCCCGCGATTGACATAACAAGATCCGGAACCAGAAAGGAAGAGCTTCTTTTCACCAAATTCGAACTGAACAGAATATGGCTGTTAAGAAAAGTGCTAAGCCAGATGACAGAGATCGATTCAATGACACTACTTTTAGAGAAGCTTCAAGATACTCAGAATAATAGCGAATTTTTAAAATCAATGAATTCTTAATAATTTTGTTTACAAATTTTTCTTTTTTATTACCATATCCCAAATTTTTATTAAGCGGAGGAAGTCATGGCGGACGAGAAAAAAGCTAACCAGAAAAAGAAAAAGGAGCAGGATCAGCAATCTGTCAAGGAAAAGAGCCCAAAAGGAAAGAAAAAAGAGAGCATACATCCTGAAGTTTATGATACAGTAATTAAATGTGCCTGCGGCAATGAAATCAAGACAAAAAGCACAAAAAAGAACATAAGGATAGAAATCTGTTCCAAGTGTCACCCCTTCTATACAGGACAGCAAAAGCTTGTTGATACTGCTGGAAGAATTGATAAATTCATCAAGAAGTATGGTGATTATATTACCAAGATCCAGGAAAATAAGAGCTGAAAAGACTCCTGTTATCCAGGTCCAATTTTATCCCTGATATTCAGAGGGGATTCTATGCACTATACAGCAAGGTTTTGATAATTTATGATTGATAAGATTAACAGAGTTATTAAAGAAAAGGAAGAGATTGAAAACAGGCTTTCAAGCATAAGCATATCTGCTAATCAAAAAGAATATGCAAACCTTAATAAGGAGCTCAAGGATAAACTGTCTGTTATAGAGAAATACAACAGGTACCGTGAGATAAAGCAGGAGATTGAAGATCTTGAAGCAATGGCTGAAGAAGAAAGCGAAAAGTTTGCCGAGGAAGCCCGGATAGAGATACAAAAACTCGAAGGGATATCAGAGGATCTTGAGGAAGAGATTAATGAATATTTTATTCCAAAGGATCCTGATGATGAAAAGAACTGCATCCTGGAAATAAGAGCAGGGACAGGCGGTGATGAAGCAAGCCTGTTTGTTTCAGACCTGTATAAAATGTATACAAAATTTTTAGAAAACCTCAGATACAGACTTGAGGTATTAGGGTCACATCCTACAGGAGTTGGGGGATTCAAGGAAATAATCCTCCTGGTTTCCGGCAAGAATGCATTCAGGGTCCTGAAATATGAATCAGGGGTTCACAGGGTTCAGAGGGTTCCGGAGACGGAGGCTCAGGGCAGGATACATACATCAGCTGTTACTGTTGCTGTCCTTCCGGAAGCAGATGAGGTTGATGTAGATATAGACCCCAGGGATCTTAGGATAGATGTTTTCAGGGCAACAGGCCCTGGAGGGCAGAGTGTGAATACAACTGACAGCGCGGTTAGAATAACTCACATACCAACAAACATCGTTGTAAGCTGTCAGGATGAAAAATCACAGCATAAGAATAAAGCAAAGGCAATGAAGGTATTATATGCAAGGATCCTCCAGCAGGAAAAGGAAAGGCAGGAGCAATCCATTGCAAGCAAGAGGAAACAGATGGTCGGCACCGGTGACAGGAGTGAAAGGATCAGAACCTATAACTTTCCTCAAAACCGTGTAACGGATCACAGGATAAACCTTACTCTTTACAGGCTGACAGAGATCCTGGAGGGAGATATGGAAGAGATAGTGAACAGCCTGCGGACAGAAGAAAAAAAACAGATACTTAAAGTGCAGTAAAAAGCATGAAATCTGAATAAATTACTATGGAAATCCATGGAAGCCAGCAACTATGGACAATAAGGAAAATCCTGAAATGGACAAAGGAAAGCTTTGCCAGCAAAGGCATATTGACGCCACGGCTTGATGCCGAAGTCCTCCTTTCAAAAGCTATTGAAAATGACAGGGTCTATCTCTACCTGAATATGGACAGACCATTGAGCAGGCTTGAGAGAAAAAGAATGCGCGAGTTTGTCAGAAGGCGCCTGAATTATGAGCCTGTTGCTTATATAATTGGTGAAAAGGAGTTTTACTCCATTGCCCTGAGCATATTGAAAGGGGTCCTTATTCCGCGCCCGGAGACAGAATCACTGATAGAAATATCAAAGCAACTGATAGCAGACTTGAATTATCAGGATTTATTCATATTAGACCTATGTTCCGGGAGTGGCAATATTGGAATATCAATAAAGAGCCTTTTCCCGGACAGCATTGTACTAATGGCTGATAAAGATGAGGTTGCCATAAAGAATTCTGTTATCAATCTTAAGAGAACAGAAAAAGATGATATAGGAGTTATAAAAGCAGATATAAAAATGATGCCGTTCAGGGCTGAATCAAAATTTTCACTGATTATATCAAATCCTCCCTATATTTCAGCTTATGATATGGATCTGTTAAGCCCTCAGATAAGGCTTTATGAAAAGCCCCAGGCCCTTTACGGGGGGGTTGACGGCTGCAGCTTCATACCATTTCTTTTCTCCATTGCAGAAACAAATCTGATAACCGGGGGATTTATGGTGCTTGAATTTCCATATAAGCAGTTCGATAATGCACTGGAAAATCTAAAAAGATTTACATATCTGGAATTCTATGATAAGATAACTGACTATGGCAATAATATACAGGGATTTATTGTAAGGAAGCGGGATTGATCATGGATGATGAAAATTTGCTGAAAAGCTTTGAAAGGCTGTTAAGAGAGGTAGATGCATTATATCTTGTATATAAGGTCAACAGGGATTCAAAAGCTCCACTGATTAAACGAAAAGAGCTTGAAAAGCTTTACAGCAGGCTCAGGAATGAAAACTACCAGACCAGCATATGCAACTATAAAAAAACAAATCTGCTTCAGAGATTCAATATGCTAGTGGAAAAATGGGAAAAGATATGCGATGAGAAAGAACTGGGCTTTATCAGAGGGACAAAGGCCGAATACAGTGAGGTAAAGCATAAAAAAGCCCCAAGGCCGGATAAGAAGCCTATGGAAAAAGAAGCTCAGCATAAAGGATCAGAATCAGACAGGGAAGAAAAGCTTAAGGAGCTCTACAGATCATTCAAATCAGAGAATGAAAAAATTGGTAAAGCAGTTGCTGACTATAAAAGATTCAAAGATTATCTCCAGAAGCTTGAAAATTCAATAAAGTCCAAAACCAATGCAAGGTCAATAGATTTTATAATCAAGATAGAGAACGGAAAACCTGCCCTGAAAGCGAAAATAAAAAAATAGTAGGGAGAAGCATTATGTTGAAAAGCAATATTGTTCAGAGCCTCTTGCTGATATTTCTGATCTTTCTTTTATCCTGTTCATCAGTTCAGGAGGAGCAGTCTCGTGAATATGCACAGGTTATGCAAAAAGCAAGAGAATTTTATAATGAGGGTAAAATAAATGAGGCTGTTTCGGTTCTTGAAAATGTACCTTCAGATGACGGAGAATATGTGGAGGCAAATATACTTCTGGGCAAACTATATCTCAAAATTGGCGACTACCGGGATTCATTGAAATGCTTTAAAAGAGCTGTCAGAATTGACACTTCAAACGCATTTGCCTTTTATTACATAGGCTATCTCAATCAGAAACTGAATAAAAACAATACAGCCTACTATTATTACAAAAAAGCAATATTTATTGACAGAAATCTTCTGGATCCCGCATATAACCCGCTAATTGTACAAAATAGTTTTAAGAATAAGCTTTTTATATATATTTATCAGATAGAGGAAGACCATCTTTTCTCACCTGTGACGGATACATATACATTTTATGACGAAAAGGTTATTGCGAATATTCCTTAGCAATATCATGTCAGGAAAAAATATTTGATAACCTGTGTTTTGCCCTTTTTATCAGTACAGGGTTTGTATCCTTTGATTCAGCTATATGCATGAACACATCCCTTGCTTCCTTCAGATTGCCCATCCTGAAGAGGATATCCCCTTTTAGCATCAGGATTGCTGTCGGGGTCTTTTGTAGAATGGATTCAGCCCTTTCATAGCTGAGCATTGAATTTTCAAAGTCGCCAAAACCGTCAAGATATATATATCCCAGAAGCAATATTGCCTGCACATTATCAGGGTCTTTTGATAAAACAGTCTTGACCAGGCTTTTCGCATAGGTGTATTTTTTTGTCTTGAACATTATATTTGCTTTCTGGTATATATAGTCAAGATTCTCCGGCTCCCTTTTGGATAAGTTCTGATAAATGTCATATGCGAGCCCTATCCATCTGTTCTTCTTCGGACTCAGCTGGGAAACCTCCTCATAATACCTGGCAAGCATTATTAATGCATCGGTATTATCAAGAGTTGCCCTGGCTTTTGTTCTGAATTTGTATATTTTTGAAAGAAAGGAATATATTTCGCTTATATTTGAAAAAGGTATCCCGTTCGGGTAAAAAAGGCTTCTTAAAACAATCTCTTCAAGATAGTCAGTGCATTCACCGTTAATTTTCGATGGCCTTAAAGGAAATGAATCCTTTGATTCAATTATGCGGTCAAATTCTGGCGGTTTTCCAGTAATGATATGGTAAAGGTTCCAGCCTATATTGAAGATCTCCAGAAGGTTATTGCGGTTTCTGGTAAATGATGGATTGATCTCCATAAATTTTTCAAATATATTCAGCTGATAAGATAAATCATCATACTGGGCATATTGGAGAAATTTCCGGTTTATTAACGGGAACAGGAATAATACGGATTGATCAGGGGTTGTAATTATCCTTTTGGGGTTTAATATCTCAAAGGCAATCATCTGATCGGGCATCACAATAGCTGATTGAGAGATAGCCCTGAGAGCTTTTGATAAAATACGGTTTGCAGATGAGATATCATTTCCTTCCGGTAATATTTCCAGATATGATCTGCCGTTTTCAGGAAAATCAAAAATGAATATGATATGGCTGTCACGTATGATATAGCCTTTATACCTGAGGAAATCATCTCCCAATCTGGAAAGGTAATGAGCAAAATCTGACAGCAGAATCAATCCTGATTCGATATTTTCAATGATTGAGGGATTTATGTCAACAGCCAGGTATGGCTTCCCCGGATCAGCCTCTTTGCAGATAAAGTGTGATGCCAGCAGATCATCAAAAAAGGGGTCTATAATTTTGTACCTGCCGGAGAGTGCTTTGGCAAGAATATCCCTCTTATCCTTTTGGAATACCTGGCCATAATGATCCCGGAGGGTGGATATGCAGCACTGGTTATTTAAATAGACCCCCTCATCAATATTATTATTACATTTCAGACATTTAATACCCATGGTCAAGTTTAGTTTAAGTAAAGCTCCGTTTTATTTTATTTGCCTGTCTCAAAGGGTTATCCTATAATTATCTATGAGCCTGGTATTGCCAATTTTAACCGCACCCAGGATTCTTATATCCCTGTCTATTGCACCAGCTTTCGTGAGTGTATGATCATAGACGACATCAATATAATCAATATCAATATTGGCAATTTTTTCGAGCAGAAATTTTTTTATTGATTCTATAATCTCATATCTTGTTGATAATTTGCCGCTCTTGATCAATTCATGAGCCCTTAAGAAAGATTTATATAAAAAGGGTGCTTTTTCCCTGTCTTGAGGGCTCAGATAAGAATTGCGGGAGCTTAGTGCTAATCCATCCTTATCCCTTATTGTTGGACATACCTTTATTGCTGTGTCAAAGTTCAGTTCCCTTGCCATACTGGATATCAGTATAGCCTGCTGATAATCCTTTTCACCAAAATAAGCTATGTCGGGCTTAATAATATTCAACAGCTTGGCAACTATTATCAGGACACCCTTAAAATGGCCCGGCCTTGAAGCACCGCAGAATAAATCTGCAAATGACTCGCTTTTTATGGAAATATCCTGTTTTTCAGGATACATTTCATTATTATCCGGAGCAAAGATTATGCTTGCATCATGTTCAGTGCAAAGCTTTATATCTCTTTCAAATGGTTTCGGGTATATTGCGAGATCCTCGTTCTCGCCAAACTGGATCGGATTCAGGAATATGCTGACCAGGCTGAAGCATTCATCTTTTTTTGACCTGTCCATTAGAGAAAGGTGACCTTCATGTAAAGCACCCATGGTCGGGATAAAACCAGTTTTTATATTTTGTGATTTCAGGCATTTCACAATATTTTTCATTTTTTCGGTTTTTCTTACAATTCTCATTCTATTCTCCGATAATATCCTTGATTTCAAAATTCTTGAGATTGTATGAATGTTCCCTGTCCGGGAACCTGGACTCCTTTACGTCATCAATGTATAAATTCAATGCCTTAAGGCTTTTTTCCCAAAGGTTTTCATATTTCTTCACAAATTTTGGTACCGGATTATCTGTAAATCCCAGCAGATCATAAATAACGAGCACCTGCCCGTCGCAATCAATACCTGCACCTATTCCGATAGTTGGGATGGAAATATTTTGAGTAATAAGCCTGCTTAGTTCGGAAGGGATACCCTCCAGGACTATTGAAAAAGCCCCTGCGCTTTCTATGTCCTTGGCCTGGTTATATATGTTTTTTGCTTCCTCCAGTGATTTGCCGCGTACAGCATAGCCGCCGAAGCTGTGTACAGACTGGGGTGTAAGTCCTATATGCCCCATTACCGGGATGGAATGCTCAGTCAGTTTTTCAATTGATGCGAGTTTTGACCTGGAACCTCCTTCAATCTTAACGGCTTCAGCATGCCCGTATTTGATAAGTTTTATGGCATTTTCTACTGTTCTATCAGTATTTATGTGAAATGATCCAAATGTCATATCAGCTACCAGCAGCGGGGTCTTTATATGGCTGGATACTATATTTGTGTGTTTTATTATATCTGAAAGCTCAAGCTGGAGGGTTGTACCATGACCATATACAACATTCGCCATTGAATCCCCGACAAGGATAATATCAATACCTGCTGTGTCCGCGAGCCGGGCGGTTATATAATCATATGCAGTTACCATGGTTATTTTTTCCTTGCCTTTTCTGGAAAGTATATGCGGGATAGTAACCTTCTTATCCATGCAGTCCTCCTTTTATATTTAGTTTTATAATATTCTCTGTATCATTAAAATCTACATTTTTTAAAAATTTTCTAATGATCTCATAATTTTTATAGGTCTGTATTTCTGCCAAAGGTATTATTACAAAGGGCCTTTTCCAGGATTCTGGGTGAGGCAATGTCAGCCTGGCTGTCTTTATACTGCTGTTCTCATAAAGGATTATATCCAGGTCAATATTTCTGATCGAGTGCAGATAGTTTCTTTTCCTGCCCAGTTTGGCCTCTATTTCATTA
Organism: uncultured Candidatus Sumerlaeota bacterium; assembly: GCA_964389675.1. Lineage (GTDB taxonomy): Bacteria > CAYMEV01 > CAYMEV01 > CAYMEV01 > CAYMEV01 > CAYMEV01. Next base: position 6,357 of record CAYMEV010000004.1, on the reverse strand, counting down.
AGCCTTTCAAGGAGGCTGCAGGGACTGAGAAGCGTATACAGCCCGGCGCACTGGTTATAATAGCTGTTGCCAAACAGATCTGTCGGAGGTGTCTGATACATATCTGAAGAAACCTCAATAAAAATATCATTAAATGAACCCAAGGCTGTTAAAGCATCTGAGAGCTGTTTTTCCCTGTCTCCATAGTTAGACCCCAGTGAAATAAAGGATAAAGCTCTCTTTTTTATAATTTCAGCCATCTTGCTATATGATCAAAGAGTATAGTCCATAATTTGATTTTATAAAGAATTATATTTTCTTGATAGAAATCAAAAGCTCAGGTAAAATAATGGCCATATCCCTAAATTTTGGTGAGTATGATGAACAAACTCAGCATAAGATTTCTAAATACTGATAAGGAACCTGCTGATCTGATAGTACCGGGCAAACTTCTAATAAATAAAACAAGGGAAAAAGCCCTCAGGGAGAAAAGCTCTCTCCTTATCACCGAAGCCTTGATAAAAGCTACTGATATTACCGTACTGGCCGATAATAATGGCGAGATGCTTTATATTATCGATTTTCTGGATAAACAGCTGCCGGGCAGGTTTTATTTCAATCTCTTTACACCTTTTGAAAATGATTATATGCCGTTAAATTTTAATGAAGAGTTTGATTTCTTAAGCACATATAAAAAGAGTATTGTTTATGATATTCTCTATTTTATTTTGTTCTACGGCTCAAAGAAGGTTAAAAGAAATGAATTTTACAGTATTCTTGACAGCATAGTCGATCTTCATAATGTAAGTGATGTCTGGGGGATCCTCGATCAGCTCTGCCATAACAAAGCAATGAAGGAGCATTTCGCTTTCAGCAGGGAACGGATTGATTTGCTGAAGATGACATTTTCCAGAAGGATTACATTATATGATTTACTGGAGGATTCATTTTCCAATGCCAGATCCTACCCGTTTCTTATGTTTTCAATAAAATCAGGATTTGAAACCAGCTTATTCACACAGGCTCTTATTTCAAGCCTGAATGCGCTGCTTAAGAGAAGGTGGCTCAATAAAAGCCTGAGGATGAATATAGTGTTATCCGTCGATGATCCAGGTCTTCTCACAGATATTATGGAATCAGATGTATATAATAATCATGAGAACATACTTTTTTTTATTATTAATCCGGATATAGATATACCCGGGGAAGCTGATGCTGCACTTATAAGGGATAGAGAGGGGGGCGGTGTCCTTTTTGAAGCTGATGGTGAAATACACGAACTGATGATTGAGGCACCCTCATATTATTCAGGCCCAAAATATGAAGAAGGTAAAATAGCTGATTATTTTAAAAAAAAGAAAAAGATAAAAAAATCCTCTTCTTTTGTTATTTACAGGAATGAAACTGGCAAAAAAAGGAAAATAAAAGCTGTGAGAAACCAGCAATACAGTGATGCCGGGCAAATTCAGGTATATTACCTGAAACCTTATGAACACCTTTTTGCACAGACCCTGTATCCTTACCTTGGTGCAGAGATAAATTGCGAATACAAAAAAAACCCTGCCAATATTATAATATCAAAGAAAATGAACCTTATGTTTACATATAATTTAGCACCGGATTCCTTAAGAATTGAGTATTTTGATGCTTATAAAAAAACAAATCTCTCGGAAAGCATTGGTCCGAAAATTTCACTTATGCCAATAAATATGGACCTTAATAATGCTGAAGTAATCCACAGGATTAAAAGCGAAATTAAGGCATTCGTTACAGAAAAGGAATCTTTAAATCTTTTTTATAACAGATATTTTAAGATATTTTCTGAATATCAGCAATCCTACGGTGATTTCATAGATTCTATAAAGAAGCTTACGCTGAAGAAGTATGATCAGGATCTTTGGGAACTTAAGGAAAAGCATATGGAAAAATGGAATCAGATCAGGGATAAGATTTTCCAGGATTATCCCGATATATCCATTAAGGACATGCTTGAAAACCATTATGTCCGGCTTTTTTTATTCAGCAAGGAAATGGATTATCCAGAGAACCTGTCACTCAGCAGTCCAGGCAGTGATAAACTTAATGATAAAAGGATAAAATATGCTTTCAGACGATTTGAAGAGGAACTGCTTGAAAAACTGATAATAATAAAGGATAGAATGGACAGAATTGTTGAGGACACAGTCTCATACCCTGTCAGGCCGGACATTAACGATATTATTATTGAGGAGCTGAGTATCATATACCTCCCGTTTGATAATCAGGTGGAATCAAAATGAAAAGGGCTTTCTCTAATAAGGATATCAGAGTCTATACAGCTGTCGTTTCACCCTTTTTTACCAACTGCTATATTGTAGCAGACGAATTAAGCAGGGCTCTGATCATAGATCCCGGTGACAATGCCTCCAGAATAGCTGAGATCATTGAGAAAAACAGCCTGAGACCTGAGATGATTGTATTGACCCATACCCATCTTGATCATATTATGGCATTGGATGATGTGAGATCAAAATACAGTATACCTGTCTCAGCACATAAGGAAGCAGAAAAAACAATTAAACACTATCCGGTTCAGCTGGAGATTTTTGGCTTTGAGGATAAACCGGTTCCAGGAATAGATAATTATCTTTCGGATAATGATGAAATATTTGATGTTTTCAGGATAATTCATACCCCTGGGCATAGCAGCGATGCATTGTGCCTTTACCGTGAAGGCATCCTCTTTTCCGGAGATACGCTCTTTAAGGGTTCTATCGGAAGAACCGACCTTCCTGGCGGCAACTACAGCCAGATTATTGATTCAATCAGACAGAAACTCATGGTGCTGCCTCTTGATACCGTTGTTTTCCCCGGCCATGGCGAATCTACCACGATCCGGCATGAAAAGCAGGAGAATCCATACCTTTGAGAAACAAAAAACCTGAAATCAGGCTCCAGACTACCACTTTGTGGGATTATCCCTCACAGAATTATGGTTTTGAAAAAAAACAGGGTGACATAAACTATAAGGGTGCCACACCTTCATTTATAGTATGGAACCTCCTGAACCGCTATACAAGGCCTAATGACCTGATAGTCGATCCCATGGCAGGAAGCGGAACTGCTCTTGATGTTGCCAGGGACCTTAAAAGGAGAGCCCTGGGCTACGATATAAATCCTCAGAGAAAAGACATATACAGGGTGGATGCAAGAAAACTTCCGATAGAAGATGAGAAAGTTGATTTTGTTTTTATAGACCCTCCATATGGAGACCATATAAAATACTCAGATCAGGATGAATGTATCGGAAATATCAGGGCAGATGACCCTGCATACTGCAAAGAGATAGGCAGAGTAATATCAGAAGCCTTCCGGATCATGAAGAAGAACCGTTATATGGCAGTTTATGTCTCAGACTCCTATAAGAAAGACCGTTATTTTATGCCCCTGGGATTTGAAATATTTGGATTGCTTTTGCAGTTTTTTAAGGCTGTTGATATCATCTGCGTAAAAAGGTATAATGCAAAGCTGGAAAAAAGGCACTGGCATACTGCTGCCTTAGAGCATAATTATTATCTAAGAGGTTTTAATTATCTTTTTATCATGTATAAAGATGATGGAAAGTCTCAGATTCAGGACAGGCGAAATTTCAATGAGATAAAACATCACATGGACTTAAGGGCAGGACATTCGGGTTGATCAGGAAGAATTCTTATGGAAGATGCCCCCCAGAGAAAGCTTTGCAAAAGATAATGCAGTATTGGAAAAATAGGCAAATTCTGACCATGTCAGGTTTTTGAGGAATTGCCTTATATAAGCATATCTTACGTAGAAATTAAGCATGAATTTCCTGTGGCTTTTATTAAGGTCAGCTGAATGAGTGTGAAAAAATGATTCTCTTGAAAAATCTATCTTTTTCCCTGTTTCAATGTTTTCGTAGATCTCTGATCCAGGCAGCGGGAGAAATATGGATAACCATAGATAATGAGGGTTTATCTCCTTTGCAAGCTCGATGCTCTCCTTTAACTCCATCGGGCCCTCGGCTGGCAGCCCTACCATAAAAAAGGCCTTTGTCTTCATTCCTGCTCTTTTTGCATTATCAAATCCCTGCCTTATTTCATCGACCGTAATACCCTTCTTAATGCTGTCCAGAACCTTTTGAGATCCTGTCTCAACGCCAAACTCAAGCATTCTGCATCCGGTATCATACATGAGCTTCAATATATCAGGATTGGTATCAACCCTTGAATAGGCACACCACGTATATTTTCTGTTCCTCTTTATTATCTCATTGCAGAATCCTTCAACATGCCTGACATCTTCTGTGAATGTATCATCCATTAAGGTGAAGTGCGTAGCATTGTATTTTTTATGGACATAATCCATCTCATCAAGAATATTCTCAGGATTCCTTTTTCTTGTCTTTCTACCGAATATTTTGTGCCTTGCACAGAAAGTACAATGAAAAGCACATCCCCTGGAAGTTATTATCCTTATCATTCTTTCTTTCGGATGAATATGAAATCCAAATTCGGTATCACCATGGTATCTGTCCATGTCTGCAATCTCTCTGGCAGGGAAAGGTACAGCATCAAGATCATCAATATAGGATGTCCTTTCCCTTATCTCAACCATGCCATTTTTCCAGAAGGCAACACCATCTAAGGTCTCTATGGATTCGCCATTTAGTATTTTCGGCAGTATGATCTCCGATTCTCCAATAACACCAAAATCAGCTTTGCTTTCCTGAAGTGCTATATCGGGCTCGGCAGTTATATGTGGCCCGCCAAGGCCTGTAATACAGTTATATTTCTGTGCGATGGAAACCAGGTGTTTGGCACGGGAAAATAAGGGGCTGGATACACTGATCCCAATAAAATCAGGCTTGAAATCCGCTATAGCTTTTTCAAAATCATCAAGCAGTATTTCATCACAATATCTGATTTCAAACCCTTCCCGTATCAGAGGACTTGCCATATAGAAAAGCCCCATGGGCTGGTGCTTTACACCAAACTTGCTTATGGCATACGGTGTCCCAAGAAGGTCCGGCCTAACAAGCAGGACCTTCTGAAGCCTTCTGTTTATCCTTGAGGGTGTATCTTTCATAGGCATATGATTATCTCCATTTTTCTCTGAATTCTGCATTTTTTATCCTTCCTGAACTATCCAGCAGTATCCTGTAGGAGAAATACTGGTTCTTATCATTGAAAAAGAACCTGGGATCAAATACAGTAAGCATTGTACCTTCTTCAACAGAATTACTGACTGCATATAATACAGGATGGCTTTCAAGAAAGGAAGAAATATTTTTATCACAATTGAGTGATGTTTTATATTCATCTATAATATCATTATTGAGAAATTCCTTTGTACTGGTCTCATGCACATGCAGATTCCTTATTCCCAGTTTTTTAACGATCAGCTTTGAACCGGCTGAAAATACTGCATTCCATACACTGGGGAAAGATGATACTGGTATTATATGGGGGGAACTGCTGTATCTTTTTTTTATATACCTGCGCAGGATCATATAAGAGGAAGCCTTAACAAATATTATCAATAAGGGGATAAATATCAGCCATATCAGGTCCCTTCTGATCATGACAGCAACAGATATTGCTACAATTGACAGCCGGAAAAGAGACCTCAGGAAGACCTCTGTCTGGCATATTCCGCATGTAACAGGGGATTTTTTTTCACATTTAGCTGATTTTATATAAGGAGTAATCCCAGGAAATATCGGAAAGGAAAAGAGCTTCATGCTGAAGGGGAACAGGATGGTCATATCTCCTCCTGCAACGAAAATATCCAGAATAATATGTGATAAAAAGAGCATAAGGCATAATATTACTGCTGATGAGAAATTCAGCCCGAATAAAAGTGATACAGGCACTGATGCAAGCAATGAGAGAAAAAGCATTATATAGATAGAATGAAAAGCCTTATGATGCAAGAAATACAGATTTTTATGATTAATCCACTTAAAAACGAAATCAAGGTCGTTCACTACTGAAAGACAGCCGCAAAACAGAGGTAAAACAGGCTCATTGCTGAATCTTGAACCTATTATTACGCCTGCTGAAAAGTGTGTTATCGGATCCATATATTATACTCTCATTTATACTGAAATTTATACTGAATAAAAAATAAAAAAAAGGATGCCGGAAGACATCCTTTTTTCATGTTTCTATTTAAATTTTAACATTATCTTCTTGACTGATAATTGCTCCTTTTTTCCTTTGGCCTTGCAATGCTGACCTTTATTTTTCTTCCCTCGACAACAGAGTCGTTCAGTTTTTCAATGGCAGCATCGGCTTCTTCCTGAGAAGACATTTCAATAAAACCAAAACCTTTTGACCTTCCAGTATTTGGATCCTTGATTATTTTTGCTGAATCAAC
>CAYMEV010000003.1:142411-223998 GCA_964389675.1 uncultured Candidatus Sumerlaeota bacterium | reverse complement strand
GGTGTCATGTGTCCTAATATTGAAAAATATCTTTGCTATAAGAGATTTTTAGGTACAAATAAAAGGAGTTCTCTGAGGTTAGGACTGATCTATGGATAATATTAACATTAAAAAGGAAAAAAAGCTTGCATCAAACAGGCTTTATTCATCGTTCCTGATCGATAATAATGATAATAAGGCTGTACTTAAGATATTTCATGAAAGCATTGACATAACGGTTTTAGCCCAGATCCTTGATGATTTTATAATAGTGGACCCTGTCAACGGCCTTGAAGGTTTTTCAAAAATAATAAAATACCAGATAAATGATAAAAACAGGCGTAAATTCTTTATCAGGGAATTTATCGAGGGCGATACATTAAAAAACATTGTTGAAGAGGGCAGAGTGTCAGACGAGGAAATAATAGAGATAGGAATTGCAATTTCCGATCAGATCCATATGCTTGAGAAAATGAGCCTGTGCCACCATTCCCTGAAACCGGATAATATTATAATAGATGCTGATAGAAAGGTCCATATTCTGGATGCATTCATAAATAAAATAAGATACCCGGATATGTCAAAATACTCAGATCTTGATAATTTTGACCTTTGCTTTATGCCTCCTGAATATTTCATTAAGGAATCTGCCCTTGACATCCTTTCAGACATATATTCAATAGGATGCCTGCTGTATTATGCCCTGACAAAGTCCCCTCCATACTTTAATGAAGAAAAAGATCAAATTATAAAGAATCATATATGGGGCTCCTTCAGGGATGATATGTCATATGGGGATCTTATACATAATATAATCTCCCCTGACAGGGATTCACGCCCCCAGTCAGTAAAGGAACTGAAGCTGATGCTTGAAAGCTACAGGCCTCGCAAATCCATAAGCCCGGAAGCAAAAAGCAGGATAAAGGATCATATAAACCATACGATCATTCATGAGATGCTTATGGCAGGGACATTAAAAAGGAACATATCCATTAAGATCCCGGATGGCGAGAATTTCTCTGAGGTCATAATCTATGACGGCAAGATCAGGCACATTGAATATAATCACATAAACGACTCATTTCTGTATTACCTGGTAAAGAGGGGTGTATTCCCGAACACGATGATAGATGAGCTGTTCCCTTATATCAATAATAAGCTGGAGCTTCTGAATCATATAAATACCATAGATTTCACAAAACCGGACGAGATCCAGAATAACTACAAAAAATGGCTTTCAGAAATAATTGTAAATGAAATAATACACATGCCGAACACATTCACTGAAGTGCCAGTTGAGAAAAGCACTGGCCTGCCTGATATTGATGGAATACCAGTTGCATCTGTCATGAAATCAATCTTTGAGAAGCATAAGGGGTCCATTATCGACAATTATCAGTTATACTCCGGATCCATTGCTGAATACCGCCTTAAGCTGACAGGCCTGGATAATATGAATGAGGGCTTTATACCGGATGATTTTGAAAAGGGATTAATAGCCAGCATGTCGCAGGAAGACAGCTTAAGCGATCTTAATGAAATTTATCCGGATAATAGAGAAAAGGTTCAAAAATCTGTCCTGGAATTCCTGTTTAAGGGGTTGCTCTCACTGCAGGCTCCTGATAGTAAAGAACCTATAACAGCCAACCATGCAGAGCCATCTTTAAGTAAGCCGGCAGTTCCCGGTTCGCTGAGAAACAGGGTCGAGAAAAAAGACTCACCTGAGGTAAAGATAATCAGGCCGACCGTTCATTATATCAAGCCCAGTGAAGAGCAGGCCTCAGAAGAACTTCATGAAAATCCTGAGGTTCAGGTTGAAAACATAAGTGATTCCTCCTATCAGCAGGCTTCATCAGATAAAAGGCAGGACCCTCTGCAGGGAAGCAATATGACCAAAGAGCAGAAGACCGTAATAGCAGCCACTCTTCTTCAGGAAGCTAAGGATTACTATGGCAATATACTGTTCAGCAAGGCTGATGAATCCATAACCGAAGCGCTGAAGATCGCTCCGGGAAACCCCGTACTCCTGCTATGGAAGGCAAAGATCCTTGAGAGGATCCCCGAAGAATTTGAAAATGCAAAAAGATATTTTGAGAAAGCTCTCGGAAAAGATCCGAATAATCCTGATATTGTTGCAGATTACAGCCTTTACCTGTGCAAGACAGGCAATAAGCGCAAAGCCCTTGAGATGATCAAGAGGCTTCCTCAAAATCAGAGGACAAGGGAACTGGCAGAAATTATCCTTAAGGAAAAGGGATCAAAAGGATTCTTGAACAAGTTCTTTCAGAAATAATACTGCAGTATCCTTATCCTATAAAAATGCATTTTAATTCTTCGGATAGGTCCTTTACATTGCTATAAGTCCTGCCATATATTATCTTTTCTTTCAATGTTCTGTTGAAACATTCTACAACTCCATTGGTCTCTGGTTCTCTCGGGTACCCAAAGCTGGGAGCAATTCCCCAGTATTTGATCTGATGTATACTGGTATCCATTATCCATTCTTAACTGAAGGCCTCTGGCGCAATTAGCCCGGGCACCATGCCAGTATTTCTCTATTGCCTGCATTATAGGTTCTAAAGCTGCAAACCTGGTACCTTCTTTAGCTACATGCCAGCCAAACGCTTCTCCATGGCAATGATCTCTGCTTTGGCAAACCCTTGCTTTTTAAAATGCTTTATCTTCTTGTACATATTTTTTTTGACCATTTTTCAGTCCTTCCATTATTGCATTGAATATAATCCATATTATAATGTAGAACTGATATTTCCAAAAGGTGCATTTCTATTTTCCACTATTGGTGTATTTTAGTTTACCATTTGCATCATTCAAGAAAAGCTCCGAGCTCAACGAAAGAGAATTGATCCTTTAGCCTCACTGAACCAGATACGTAATGATCAGTCAGCATTATGCTCCCTGGCTTCATCAGGTAATCCAGCCAGGCCATTTGAAAATCGAAGTCTTAGGATCTTTCTATCGCAGCTCCCTTACTTATGGAAAGAAGGGGAAGTTCAGCCAACACATTGCAGAGCTGCTAATCTGCGTTATTGGAGAACGCGACAGGACCCTTTTGAACACAGCTGGCCTGATTTGTGCGAATTGCTTCAGGCAGATCCGGATGCTACAGCTAAATTATTGTTTAATAAACTACAGCAAGAACATCCGGGACAATTCTCAGATGGCCATCTGAAGACTCTCCAAAGACGCATTAAAGCCTTAAGATATATAATGCCAAAAAACACAGTTTACTCTTGTCTGATCTTTAATGCTTAAAAAGAGCGATTAATATCAAAATTGCTATGAAAAATTTATTCTTTATGGTAACATTTTTGAAAGAGGCAATACGGTGTTCATTTATAGTTGTCGCTGATCACCTGGAATATAGATCTTGTATTCTTCAGTGAAGCCTCCAAAAAATTCAATAACCACATTGCTATGATTATTCATAATATAGGTGCTTTCTGAGCTATTATAGATAACTTCTAATAATTCAATTTCATAAAAAGTGCGGACATGATTGATATTGGGAGGATCAAACCACTTTGATTTAACTTTGCCATGTATTATTGAATCAGATAGATAAACGATCTCTGGTAATGACAAATTATCATAACCTGGGGCAAGGATTAGAGCATTAGCATTATTGCACATTAGGCCAAGAAAAGCAAAAAAAAGCATTACTCTAAAATATTTATTCTTTTTAATTATCTCAAAATCATTATCTAATAGTCTTATCATTTCATTTATCCTCCTGCAATCTTATAGATGAATTATTTAAATTATCTCTTTTTTCAAAAATATTCAGGGAGCCATTGATACTACCTTTTTTTATTCTTCTTCATGCATGTGCCAGCAGGCTATATAACGGGAAGATTTATCCCCTGCTGTTATAAACTCCCCTCCTGCATAAAGCTTATCTCCCATAATTGCAATGGCTGCAACGCCTGGGCCATATCCCCATGGAATCCCCGCAAAAGTGTTCAAGTCTTTAATTCCTGAACCCAGCGGATACCAATTCTCGCCGTCCCATAGTGCTATCCTGTTCACTGCGGTTCCCCCCGCTGTCTTGAAGGACCCGCCTGCATAAAGCTTATCTCTGAATAAAGCCAGTGCATAGACCCCATGGTCCATTCCAGCTCCGAGAGGAGTCCATCTCTTACCATCCCACTGAGCGATATTAACCAGTTCTGTATCTCCTGATCTGGTAAAGGTCCCCCCTGCATACAGAGTGTCATTGTTTACAGCTAAAGAATAAACAATACCGGTTATACCATCTCCTAAGGCTGACCATTCTTTCCCGTCCCATTTAGCGATAGAGAATATTTCCTTCTCATCTGCATTTGAGAATAATCCCCCTACATACAGGATATCTCCTCTGACTGCCATGGCATAAACAGAAGATCTTATTGCACCGGGGGGATATTCTGTTTCGACAATGAGATCACCCCCACTGATGCTTACCTCTTCATAAGAATAATCCTCAAAAAAAGGATAAATATGTCCAATTCCCTTTCCCAGAGCTGACCATTTTTCCCCATCCCACCGGGCTATATTGTTTGCTTCTGCATCCCCTGCCCTGGTAAATCTCCCCCCGACATAAAGATATCGGCCTAATATTGCCATAGCATAGACTGTACCATCTATTCCCATTCCCAGAGCTGACCATTTCTCCCCGTCCCACCGGGCTATATTGTTTGCTTCTGTTTCACCCGCGGTCTTAAAACTGCCCCCGACATAGACATTATCTCCTTTAACGGCAATGGCATATACTAATCCCCACTGGCCATTATTAATCCCCTCCCCAAGGGGTTGCCAATTTTCTCCATTCCATTTTGCAATGTAATTTGCTTTTATACCGCCTGCTCTATTAAATACCCCGCCTGCATATATTATGTCTTTATTAGAAGCTAGTGCATATACAGCCGGATCTCTATAAACAAGACCAACCATCGATGCCTTTTTTTCAGTAGTAGCCAGACCCATTCCTGTCTTATCCCCCAGCATCTGCCAATTTTCTCCGTCCCATCGGGCAAAGCCAAACATCACCACCCCTTCGGGGTTTTTAAAACTCCCGCCTGCATAGAGTTCATTATTTATATTTTTTATTATATGGATAAAGACATGATTGGATATCCCATCGTTAAATGCGCGCCATTCATTTCCATCCCATACTGCTATATTTGATATATTCTTATGTCCTACATTATCAAAGCTCCCCACCGCATAAAGATCACTGCCCAATAAAACGATAGAAGATACAGTATCCATTAATTGCTGTTTATTCTCCAAATTTACTAGACGGTGTCCCATTGAGTGCCAGTCTTTACCGTCCCACCTTGCAATATTTTCAATAGTTACTCCAACAGGTCTATTATCTCGATATCTCCGTAAATGAAATAATCCTCCGGCATACATATCATCTCTCCAAAAAATTATAGTGCTAACACTTCCCCTTAACCACCGGTATTCATGCTTAATGGCATCTTTGTCTGCCTGTTTTTCAGACTCTGAATCAGGCAGATCCTCTTCATATCTATCTCCGAGTGATGACCATTTTGCCCCATCCCACACAGCTATCCCCCTTATATCCAGATCTCCTGCTTTATCGAAGATTCCGGAGACATAAAGATCATTTCCGCGAAATATAAGTGAAGTTACATAACCGCAACGATCGCCATCCCTCAGTCCCTTCCCCAGACCTGACCATCTCTCCCCATCCCACCTGGCTATACTGTTTGCTTCAATTCCCCCTGCTGTATCAAAGCGTCCCCCTACATAGAGGTCATTACCCATAACTGCAAGGGTATTGACCATAAAGCTAACTCCCATATCAAGGGCATGCCATTTCTCCCCGTCCCATCGGGCTATATTGTTTGCTTTAATTTCTCCTGCAGTATTAAAGTGCCCCCCTACATAAAGATCATTACCCATAAACGCAAGGGCATTGACCATATAGCTCACTCCTTTACCAAGGGCATGCCATCTCTTTCCGTCCCATCGGGCTATATTGTTTACCGTTTCTCCTCCTATGGTCTTAAAGATCCCACCTACATAGATGCTGCCATTCATAAAGGCAATAGCAGATATTCTGCCGTCCTCTTCATGATTGAAGAATCTGTCGTCCCAGTAGCAGTTGCCCTCTTTATTATTGCATGAGATATCTTCTGCATAAATCACTGAATAGTTAAATAGCGAGATCCCCATATAGGAAAAGCAGATATAGAAAAATACTAAGAAAAGTGTCATTCTTCTCATGTTCAGGTACTCCTTCTTGTAAATAAAAGCCATGGAGATATAAGGAAATGGCAATTATATTGTAAACTGGATCATAACATAAAGATTCTTAAAAATCAATATCTGGAGTATAAGATTAATAGCTTTTTATTCTTCTTCATGCATGTGCCAGCAGGCTATATAACGGGAAGGTTTATCCCCTGCTGTTATAAACTCCCCTCCTGCATAAAGCTTATCTCCCATAATTGCAAAGGCTGCAACCTGGTCGTCTACTACGATTGCAAACGATACTTGCCATGTGTGGTACACGTGTTTATGAGCTTTGGCCCTGTGGACGGCTACTATAAGACGAGCCTCAGCTATGTCTGGCCGGTCCGCGGGGGACAGCAGAGATTATTTGGTGTATTTGACACTTTGGCGGTGCAGGCGGCTACGCCCCTGCTTTGGCCTGAAGCAAAGGGGACGGATAACATTGCTTCAGCAGTAATACCAGTAAAGGCTCTCTTAAAACCAGTCGCTTGATACTTGTTTTTAGCTCTCGGAAAAGATCCGAATAATCCTGATATTGTTGCAGATTACAGCCTTTACCTGTGCAAGACAGGCAATAAGCGCAAAGCCCTTGAGATGATCAAGAGGCTTCCTCAAAATCAGAGGACAAGGGAACTGGCAGAAATTATCCTTAAGGAAAAGGGATCAAAAGGATTCTTGAACAAGTTCTTTCAGAAATAATACTGCAGTATCCTACAGAATAAGGTTCAATCCCCATTGATAATCAAAAGAATCATCGGATGATGCATAATGATATGATCCCTGGAAATCCAGATAATCCGCTATTCGCAGGCCTGCCCCGAAATAATAGCGCCATGCTGATTCCCTGCTTTTATCATCCTTTCTTGCCCCTGCACGCAGTACGAATGAATCTTCAAAAAATGACTTCTGAATGCCTATGCTGAGTTTCTGGCTCTTGATCTCGCTTGAAAGGGTATCATTCTCTGTAAGGTCACGGTCAATTGTAATAAATGCGCTGGGTGATAAGAACAATGTGAATCCAACCCTGTACTGAGGGCTGATCTTTATTTCTTCAAAAGCCCCTTCAAGCTCAACCTTCTTTATATTCTTTGCCGTAAAGCCAAGAAGTCCCCACTGTCCAAGTTTCATCAGCATACCAATATCAAATGTATAATCATTGCTTGATTCCTGATTTCCGGCAAATGAACTGTCAATATAATATTCAGTATCCCTTCCCTTAAGGCCGTTCATTTCAAACAGTCCCATAGTATCATAATAGGAGTCAGCGGTAATGAACTTGAAGGTCGTGCCGATAAAAAGGTCATTATCCAGGGCATTGGAATAGCTTATGCAGTACTGGCTTATTTTAATACCGTAGAATTCAAGCATGCTGGTATTATTCAGTATGGAATCAGGGTCATCCTGACTGGTATAATTAATTTTTTCCATGTCAATTTCAAATACGGTATCAGAATATTCCTGTTCAATATAGTACACTGCAAATCCGTCCCTGCATACCAGAAAGCTGTACCCTGTCCCGCCGTTTAAGGATGGATCCGAGTCACTGATACCCTGAAAACCTCCGATAAGCTCATCAAGATCCATATCATCCCATTCGCCGTATGGCTTTCCGATCACATCAGCCAGCTGTTCAGCATAATTTAAGAAATCATGGTTTTCATAGCCCCTTTTCCCGTATCCGAAAGACAGGTAATATACGGGCTTAACTGCGTCATTGTAGAAATACAGGCTGGCAGGATTATAAAAGACCGATACAGGGCTGTCCAGGACAGCTGTATAAGCACCCCCCAGCCCCATGGATTCAGGGAAGAAATCATCATATTCCAGGGCACACAGCGGAATTGCAATATGGAAAGCAAACATTACGATCATAATCATTCTCAGTTTCATACCAGTTCTCCTAAATCTTTTATTCTAAAACTATAACTAAACCTTGTTATTTTTAATAATATTTAATTCATACAACTTTCTGATAATTTTTTCAACAGATTCTTCAACGGATAATTTATGTGTTTCAATTATTATCTCAGGAGCCCCCGGCTCTTCATAGGAGGATGCAATGCCTGTAAAGTCTTTTATAGATCCTTTCCTGGCCTTTTTGTACAGGTTTTTAGGGTCCCTTTCTTCACAGATATTGATAGGGCACTTTGCATAAACTTCAATAAAACGCCCATTATCAACAAGTGACCTTGCATACTGGCGGTCAGCCTCAAATGGAGAAATAAATGCCGTAATGACTATTGCTGCAGAATCTGCAAATAAAGAAGCAACCTCTGAAATCCTCCTGATATTCTCCTTTCTATCCTCATCTGAAAAGCCCAGGTCTTTGTTCAGGCCCATTCTGATATTATCACCGTCCAGGATATAGGTCCTGCAGCCCATTTTCCAGAGCCGGGTTTCCAGTCTGTTGGCTATCGTTGATTTGCCGGAACCTGACAGGCCCGTGATCCAGACTACTGCTCCCTTATGCCCTGCATTCTCCTCCCGCGAATCTCTTTTTACCGCATGCTCATGTTTAATGATATTCTCCTGTTTCATATATCAAACTCCTGGCTAAAATGGATGGCCGAAATTGAAAAAATATTCACTTGTCCTTTCTCCAGGTTCGGAAGAAAGCTTAAATCCTATATCAAGCCTTACAGGCCCTACCGGCGTATTGTAAAAGATGCCGAACCCTGCATCGGCCCTTAGATCTTCGAAATCAAAATCCTCATTATGCTCCCATACATTACCTGTATCAAAAAATAATGTAATACCGAAGCCATATGCGATGTCAAGCCTTAATTCAGCATTCAGGAGAAACATGGCATTGCCTCCGAAGGGTTCCCCGAAGAAATCGGGAGCGATGCTGTTCCTTTCATATCCTCTCATGGTAAGCCTTCCACCAAGAAAATACCTTTCAGAATAAGGTACCCTCTTTTCATCATACAGGGGAAAGTTAAATCCATTCTGAAGGGATACTACAAAAACATGCCTGGAAACAGGGAAATATCTAGTTCCCTTAAAAAATGTCCTGACAAAATCATTATCAGAATATAGAAAGCTGTCCGCATATTTCAGGTTTCCGAAGAAAAACCCTCCCCGGGACGGAAAGAGTATATTATCCCTCGAATCATATATAAGTGTTGCTGACAGGCTTCCTATTACCGAGCTTTTGAAATTTTTCTCAAAAGAATGGATGTCCTTAAATTCATATCCGAAGTCAATCTTGAAGCCTGTATTCTGGATCTGCCTTGAAAAGGTAAGGGATGTCCCTTTTATTTCTTCATTCTTGATATTCCTTTCAAGTGACTCATTGAATATATCAAAGATGACATTTGTGTCTCTCACCAGGTATCTGTTGCTGAACCTTATATTATAGCGCTCTTCAATGGAACTGACTTTCAGGCCTACTGAAAGGTCTGTGCCATAGCCGGTGATATTGAGGTAACTGAATTCAACCTGTGTTCTGAGCCTTTCTTTTGTATCATAACCAACTGAAAAGAAAGCATTTCCAAAATCCGTCTCTTCAAGGTGGACTATAAAGTCCTTACGGAAGATAGATGTAAAATAATCATACTCCTCAATATTTACCCTTTTGAAGTATCCTGAGCTGTATAACTGCTGTCTTAATATAAACAGAAGCGATGTATCATAGGGAAGACCGTCCTGCATCTGGAAATTCCTGGTCAGTATCTTCCCGCTTGTTTTCAGATTGCCTGCATAGATGATATTACCTATGCTGTAAGGCTTTCCCTCATATATATCCAGATTAATGGATTTGGTATGATCATCATCATCATTTACAATGGCTTTTGCCTCAAAATCAATATAGCCGTTTGTGAGGTAGTAATGGTATATGCTGTCCATCAGTTCTGAAAGGATAGCAGGGCTATAGGGCCTGCTTTTGTATTTTGCGGCGAGGCTTTCATAAAAGCTCTTATGCTCCTGCATAATATCACCTGTAACGGTGATATCGCTTACATGGTACTGATCATTCATGCTGACATTAATGTTCAGGATCAGCTGGTTGATATTATCAATAAAAGAAATACTGTGATCAGCTTCCACGTCAAGATAGCCCTTATCAATAAAATAGTTTCTGATGGTGTTGATATCCTTATCCAGCTTCTCTTTCTCATAAAGGGGATATGAATACAGGCTGACCGGGGCAAGGAGCAGATATTGATCAAATAATTTCTGTATCCTGCCGTCTACCCATACCAGAAGGTCCCTGATCCTGTATCTTCTGCCTTCATCTATATCTATCTGCAGAACATAAAAATCCTTCTTCAGCTCTTTTACTCCTATTTTGCTTTCAGCCTGAAAATAGCCCCTGTCCTTGTAGAATTTATCGAGCATACCCTCAATGAATTCAGTTTCCTCCGGGTTATTAATAAAATCTACCAGCTGAGGGACATTTTCCATTATTTCATTATCTGAAAAATCTTTATTCCCGTTTATCTCAACAGCAAAGCGGTTGTTCAATGCAATATTAAATACAATGTCAGCTTTATTATCGCTGATATTTATGATATCCCTGCTTAGAATACGGCTTTCCCTGTATCCCCTGCTGACAAGAAGCGATGAAATCGAGTATTCTACATCATTTATCGCTCTTTCAGATATGATCCTGCCCTGAATGGATTTTCCGGTCTTTTGGAATGCTGATTCAATGTTTTCATTGACACCCTTTAATATTACCCGGTTTATTCTTTTAAACCCGGCATTTTTTATGGTAATGACCAGGATCACTTCATTATCAAAAAGATTTATCTTATAGCTTATTTCAGAGCCCTTTATCCCCTGATTATCAAAAAAGAGGCTGAGATTATTCACCGCATTTTCAATACTGCTTCCTGATATAAGCTTGCCATGATACAGGTCCATTATTTCCAGGAGCTTCTTCCTCTTAAAGGGGAGGTTTCTTCCTGTTATAATTATATTTTTTAATACCCGTTTTTCAAACAGCACAAATTCGAGGTTAATAACTTCACCCTCAAGCTCATACTTAATTCTGATATCTTCATAAAGGCCAAGCCTGAACAGCTTTTTGAGAGCCATTGAGACCTCTATATATGAGAATCTTTCCCCCCTGTTGAGAGAAAGGAAGTCAATCAGCTGCCCCTTTCCTGTAAATGTGCTTCCTGATATGGCAATATCACCGTAGGTTTTGGATTTCAGGCTTTCAATATCCAGAGCGCTGCTGTCAAGGTTAAAACAGATAAATACAATGAAGGCGAAGGTAACTGGAAATATTTTCTTTATCATTTTATCCAATTTAAATATAATAAAAGCCAAAGATCTCATTCTTGCACATTATAAGTACATAAATAAAAAAATGAATAAAATTATTGAATATGTGGAAAGTTTTATTGAGTACATAAGGATAGAAAAGGCTTACAGCAGTCACACAATAAAGGCTTACAGGAACGACCTTGAACATCTCACAGATTTTTTATCGGACAATGGCATCTCTGAGATAGGCGATTTTACTGGAGAGATAATCCATCAGTACCTTTTTCATCTCCGCAGGCAGCAGTATGAATATTCCTCAATGGAGAGAAAGCTCAGCACACTGAAATCCTTTTTTTCATTCCTTATAAAAACGGAAACTATCAGCAAAAACCCTGCAAAGGATGTCCCCTTCCCCAAAAAGAGGAAATCTCTGCCTGTTTTCCTCTCACAAAGGGAAATTATGGACCTGCTTGAAAATACAGATGTCAGGTCTGAGCTCTCCTACAGGGACCTGGCAATACTGGAACTGCTTTATGCCAGCGGAATAAGGCTGTCAGAGATCCATAAGCTGAACATGGATTCTGTGGATTTTGCCGGAAAACAGATACGTGTGGAAGGAAAAGGGAACAAAACAAGGATAGTGCCTGTCAATGAGATTTGTATTGAAAGGCTTATGCAGTATATAACTACCATGCGGAACAGGCTCAAGAACAGGGATGATAAAGCGCTTTTTTTAAGCAGAAACGGTAAAAGGCTATGTCAGAGGCATATTGCAAAAATTGTCAAGGGCTTTACAGCCAGGGTGCTGGGAAGGACTGACATATCCCCGCATTCAATAAGGCACAGCTATGCTACCCACCTTCTTGAGAACGGGGCGGAAATAAAGATCATAAGCAAGCTGCTCGGGCACAGTTCAATAAATACAACCCAGAGATATACCCACTTGAACCTGCAGAAAATAAGGGAGACTTATCAGAAAAGTCATCCGCACAGCAGGAAGAATACTAAGGAGAATAATGACGATGATGGAATTTAGAGGCACGACCATATTATCAGTAAGGAAAGGGCCGGATGTTGTATTAGGCGGGGATGGACAGGTGACATTCGGCAATGTTGTAATGAAGCAGAAGGCAAATAAGCTCAGGACATTGTATGACGGCAGTATCATAGCAGGTTTTGCCGGGTCTGTCGCTGATGCCCTGACCCTTTTTGACAGATTCGAGAAAAAGCTTGCAGAATACGGGGGCAATCTGCTTAGAGCCTCTGTAGAGCTGGCAAAAGAATGGAGATATGACAAGTATCTGCGGAAGCTCGAGGCAATGCTGGGGGTTGCGGATGCAGAAAGGTCATTAATAATATCAGGCTCCGGAGACATAATTGAACCCGAAAACGGGATCCTTTCAATAGGCTCAGGCAGTGAATATGCAAGATCTGCAGCAATAGCCCTGCTTGAAAACTCTGACCTGGACGCTGAGGCGATTGTATTAAAATCCTTGAAAATTGCCGCTTCAATATGTATATATACCAATGATAACATTTTGACCCTTAAATTATCAAAATAACTGGACAAACGGAGAGAATCATGAATGAAAACCATGACGGCATTAAGGATAATGAAAATTCAGAGGACGATAAAAAAGCAATAAATACAGGTAGTGATAATATAGAATTAGATGAATTCTCACTGAAGCCAAAGGATATTGTAGCAATACTGGATAATTATATCGTAGGCCAGAAGGAAGCCAAGAAGGCCGTTGCCATAGCCCTGAGAAACAGATGGAGGAGAAAGCATATACCTGAAAAGCTGAAAAACGAGGTCTATCCCAAGAATATAATCATGATAGGCCCCACAGGAGTCGGCAAGACTGAGATCGCAAGGCGGCTGTCTAAAATATCAAAGAGCCCGTTTTTGAAGGTTGAAGCCTCAAGATTCACCGAAGTAGGCTATGTCGGAAGGGATGTCGAGAGCATAATCAGAGACCTGACGCATATCTCATATAATATGGTCCAGACAGAACTGAAGAAGAAATACGCGGAAAAAGCAGAAGCAAAGGTTGAAGAAAAGCTTCTGGACCTTTTATTGCCAGGATTTAAAAATGAGGAGGAAAGAGCCTCCAAGACAAGAGAGATACTTCGAGACAGGCTAAAAAAAGGCCTTCTGGACGACAGGGAAATTGAATTATCCGTAAATACGCAAAGCATACCCCAGATCGAGATCCTCTCAAATGCCGGCCTCGAGAATATGAAGATCATGGATTTCCTTCCCCCGGGGTTGATCCCCACGAAGAAAAAAAAGACCAGGATGAAGGTGAAGGATGCCAGGGATTACATTATGAACGAGGAGACGGAGAAGCTTATTGACCAGGAAGAGGTCAGGAAGATAGCTGTAGAAAAGGTTGAGAACTATGGCCTTGTCTTTCTTGATGAAATAGATAAAATATCGCATAGAGAATCCAGCCATGGGCCTGATGTATCAAGAGAGGGTGTACAAAGGGATATCCTGCCCATTGTCGAAGGAACTACAGTAAATACAAAATTCGGAATCGTAAAGACCGACAATATACTGTTCATTGCCGCCGGGGCATTTCATGTCTCAAAACCATCAGACCTTATTCCTGAGCTTCAGGGAAGATTCCCTATAAGGGTACATCTGTCCTCGCTCTCAAAAGATGATTTCTGCATGATACTGAAGGAGCCTGAAAATGCCCTTATCAAACAGTATAAAGCATTGCTGAAGACCGAAAAAGTAAATATCGAGTTTGATGACCAGGCAATAGATACCATTGCAGAGATGGCTTTTAATGTAAATGAACAGACTGAGAACATAGGTGCCAGAAGGCTTTATACCATCATGGAAAAGCTCCTTGAGGATATCTCCTTCAATGCCCAGGACCTTGCAAATCAAAATATAAGGATATCAAAGGAATATGTTAAGGAAAAACTTAATGATCTTATCCAGGACCAGAATCTTTCAAAATTTATACTGTAGCCTGCTCTTAATATCCGTATTATGCCTTTTCTCATGCGGATATAAGGATAATCCCAGAATACCTTACAGGGATATACCTCAGAGGGTAACAAGCACAGATATTGCATTTATAGGAGATACAGTGTATTTAAGAATATTCGTTCCGAGAGTAAACGAAAAGGGAGAAAAAAGGGAAAACCTGACGGGTTTATATATCTACAGGAAATCTTCAGAGATTACAAAGGGTTTTCAGGAGAAAAAGGAGGAAAAACAGGAAGAAAAGCCAAAAGAGCCAGAAACAACTGAAATATCTGGAACCAGAGATACATCATCAATCTTTAAGCAAAAATCAGAAAAAACGCAGACACAGGAAGCCTTCGGTTTTGGAAGGGAAATGTCAATGCCGGGTTCAAACATTACAAACCTCGGTGCTATCCATGACTTTGAACCCGTCGATTTTCAGGACAATTACGCTCTTATCTCCGAACTGGATATAGCAGAAGACGGATCAGAACATATAATTTATGCTGACAGTATTGATGAGCTTCTGGATGAAGGCCAGGCCGATCCTGTTCAGGTCAGCTATGTCATAAGAACAGTAAATTCCGAGGGAAGATATTCCAAATTCTCCAATATCTTTCAAAAAACAGCATTCTTTACTCCCGAACCCCCTGAAAACATCTCCTGCATGCAGACTGATGCCGGAATTGAGATAAAATGGGATAAATGCAGTTCAGTGATAAACGGTGCAGATTATTCAGATCAGATACTCTACAGTATATACAGGGCTGAAAATGAGGCAGGCATTGAAGACCCATTCCTTTCCCCGATAAATCAGGAACCGTCTGGATCTTTGTCTTATACTGATAACAGCTATGAAGATTCCAGAAAGCTCTATTATTCAGTCAGGTCGGTCCTGAAAACAGATATTGCAAACTTCAGTTCAGTCAATTCTAAAAGCTGTTTTACAGAAATAATATCAGAAATTGAGAAGCGGGCAGTTGAAGGAGTTCTCATACTTGCCGAGCATGAAAGTGCTATCCTGCTCTGGAAACCTTTCCCGGGAGAAAATATAAAGGGCTATAATATATACAGGAAGCACAGCACCGAGAAAGAATTTACCCTGGTAAACCCTCAGCCTGTCATCTCCTACAGATTTCAGGATAATGGCCTGAAAAGCGGGATATACAGCTATTACATAACTGCAGTCCTTGACACAGACCCGGTCACTGAAAGCCAGCCTTCTGCAGCAGCAGAGATAGAGATAAAATGATGATAAAGGCATGCGCTGTACAGATCACCTCAAGACAGAACATCAGTGAAAATATTGATAAGGTTACACACTTTGCCGAAAAGGCATGCCTGGAAAAATCTGATATAATTGTTCTCCCTGAAATGTTCCCCTATTTCGGCGAGGCTGGAAGTGAAATACATCATGCGGTATCCGAAAAGGATGCCGGCAGGTATATAAAACCCCTGATAAAGCTGTCAGAAAGCTACGGGAATATCATAGTCTGCGGTTCTATTCCTGTAATATCCGATTCTCCCCCTCTGGTCTACAACAGGTCCTATACAGCATATAAAGGGGATATCATAGGCTTTTATGACAAAATAAACCTCTTTGATATAGAGCTGTCCGGTAAGGCTGCATTTCTTGAATCTTCATATACCAGACCAGGCAGTTCTTCAAAGGTCTTTGAACTTCCAGATTTCAGCCTGGGTGTCTCGATATGCTTTGACCTACGCTTTCCGTCATTATTCAGTGGGATAAGAAGAAAGGGGGCTGATGTCCTTGCTGTTCCGGCAGCCTTTCTGGAACATACAGGAAAGGACCACTGGGAGGTACTGCTCAGGGCAAGGGCAATTGAAAACCAGATGTATGTAATTGCATCCAACCAGTACGGAAGGCATTATAAAAACAGGAAGACATATGGAAGAAGCATGATAATAGATGCCTGGGGGACAGTTCTTGCCTGTGCTCCTGATACTGAAACGAATATCTATGCTGAGCTTGATTTTGAGTCTCAGAAAAAAATAAGGCGTGAGCTTAAAATATTCTAATACTTTATTATCCCGATAGCATCCTTAACCCTGTCTATCGTTTCACCGGCAACTTTCTGCGCCTTATCCTTTCCCTTTTTTAAAACTTCGTTTACATAGCCCATGTCTTCTGAGATCTCTTTTCTTTTTTCCCTGTATGGCCTGAAGTATTCAATTACTTTTCCCAGAAGCTCTTTCTTGATATCGCTGTATTTAAGAGGATGATTAAGGTATCTGTTTTTAAGGTCAAGCCTTTCCTCTTTGTCCAGGAAAAGTGAATAGATCTTATACAGATTGCATTTATCAGGGTTTTTCGGCTGATCCACAGGTGTGGAATCGGTCACAATGCTCATTATCTGCTTTTTCAGGCTCTTTTCATCCTCAAATATTGAGATATAATTATTCAGGGATTTGGACATTTTCTGCCCGTCTATGCCCGGAACTGTTTCAGGCATTGTAATCTCAGGTTCAGGGACATTGAACACATCTCCATATGTGCTGTTGAATTTGACAGCTATATCCCTGCATATTTCCAGGTGCTGTTTTTGATCAGGCCCGACGGGGACCACATCAGTCTGGAACAGCAGTATATCTGCGGCCATAAGCACGGGATATGAGAGCAGTCCGAGGCTTGAGGGGATATTTGACTGCTTCTTTGATTTATAGGCATGCCCTCTTTCCAGTAATCCCAGCGGGGTAATACAGCTTAAATACCACATGAGCTCCATAACCTCAGGCACATCGCTCTGGACATAGAATACGCTCTTATCCGCATCAAGGCCCAGGGCAAGAAAGTCTATTACAGCATCAAGAGTGTTCCTGTGCAGTTTCTGGCGTTCAAATGTCGATGTCAGCGCATGCAGATTAACGACCAGGACAAATGAATCAAATTTATCCTGATACTCCAGCAATGGCTTTATCATTGCGAAATAATTGCCGAAATGCAGTTTGCCTGAAGGCTGTATTCCTGATAGGATTCTTTTCATGTCTGCTACTCCTTTATTTCTGCATCTTGTCTGTTTAAGTCTTTTTCAGTTCCTTTTTCAGCATTGAAGTATATTCTTGCTGTTTTATGTGCGAATTGTATATCATCATGCTTTTCAAACTCTTCAAGGATATCTATCCACAGCATGTTTTCACTGCTTCTTCTTTTTCTCGGCCTGCACAGATATCTTATTGTAAGAAGGATACCGTTCTCCCTGCCTGATACCCAGATAATAGGGGTCAGCTTCTTATAGAAGATATATTGCTTTTTTGAGGCAATCTCCAGCTCCCTGTTCGCAGTATCAATAGCATCGCAGATATCCTTCTGCACAATGTCCTCAAGTATTTTCTTTGCTTTTTTCCAGTTGCTCTCAAAACTCAATATGATAGGAATCTCATTCCAGATAAAATTGAAATCCTTACTGTAGTTTACGAATGTCTGAAGATAGATATAGCTGTTAGGGATAAAGACCAGCCTTCCCGTACTCTGGTCAGAATCAACCCAGTTGCCTACCTCTAACATTGAAAACTTGAGGAATCCTACATCAACTATATCTCCCCTTATATTTCCTATTTCTATCCTGTCCCCTGTTGAAAAAGGCTTCCTGACCATTATGTATGTCCATCCTGCCAGGTCTGATATAATGTCCTTGAGTGCAATGGCAAACCCGGCTGAAGCAAGGCCAAGTATCGTGGATATATTGGATATATTCCTGAACCAGATAAGGACCAGGGCAAGCAGGGTAAACAGGACGCTCAGATAACTGACTGCTTTCCTTATCAGATACAGCCTCTTTGCATCTGAGATCCTTATTTTTGCTATTTTCCGTGAAATAAAGGATATAATACGGATGATAATTATCCATAGAAGCGAGAGGAATATTCTTCTTAAAAGCAGGTCATCAGCATTTATCTGAAAAAGGTCTAAATTAAATATGTTCATAAGCTGAAATATTAATTAGTATAGCACCGTCGGTCAAGAACAAATTAGCATCCTTAAGGCCATAACCCTGGAACTAAGTGGCCCCGAAATAACTGCTTTCTATGCCGTCATGTTTTTGCCTCAATGAAACCACCCTGCCTTCAACCTTTACGATTCCCAGGGATAATGCCTGCACGACCTGAGGCAGAAGGATATGCTCCTTTTCAAGGACCCTTTTCTGAAGAGTTTCAGGTGTATCATCGCTTCTCACCCGGACAGGGAGCTGGGCAATTACAGGGCCGGCATCATATTCATCATTTACGAAATGGACAGTGACCCCTGAGATCTTGCAGCCATATTCCAGCACGCTCCTGTGAACATTGATCCCGTACATGCCGGCTCCGCCGAAGGACGGAAGCAAGGCAGGATGGATATTTACCACCCTGTTCCTGTATTCTGAAAGTACCTCTTTTGGAACATATTTCAGGAATCCTGCAAGTACTATGATATCAATGCTATATTCCCTCAGCTTATCCTGCAGGGCCTTGGCAAACTTTTCCGGGTATTTTCTGCTGTATCTTATATATAATCCGGGAATATTATGCCTGCCTGCTCTTGAGAGGGAAAATGCATCCTTTCTGTCAGATATGACCAGCGCTATCCTGAAGGAGGCATCATCCTTTCCGGCATGGTCTATAAGGCTCTGAAGGTTTGTGCCTGATCCTGAGGCCAGGACGCAGATATTCCTCTTTTCTGTCATACATAAACGACCTGTGCTGAGCTGAATGAATCTATATAGCCTATCCTGAAGAAGGTGCCGCTGAAACTGCTTTCAAACCTGTCAATATCCTTCCGGTCAATGACCAGTATCATACCTATGCCCATATTAAAGCATTTTCTCATCTCTTCTGCCTCGATTTCTCCTGAATCCTGAATCAGGCGGTAGATAAACGGCGTTTCATAGCTTTTGCTTTCAATCACGGCTGTTACATTATCAGGCAGGATCCTGCAGAGGTTGCCGGGAATGCCTCCCCCTGTTATATGTGCCATTCCTTTGATATCAACATGCCCTTTTATGCTCCTGATCTCACCAAGATAGCTTTTGTGAGGTGTCAGGAGTATTTCACCCAGCGTCCTGCCCTCTTCCCTGATATAATCGGAACAGCTGTATTTCGCCTTCTCGAACAGGGCATGCCTGGCCAGCGAGTATCCGTTCGTATGAAGCCCGCTTGAGGGCAGGCCTATAAGAACATCTCCGGCCTTAATGCCTGATCCGTCAATGATCCTGTCGGTGCTTGCTATTCCTGTTATGAACCCTACAAGGTCATATTCACCCTTTTTGTAAAAGCCGGGCATCTGTGCAGTCTCACCGCCTATAAGGCTTATGGAATTCTGCCTGCAACCCTCGATAAAACCGTCAAGGATTGCTCCAAGCTCTGCGGGCAGAAGCTCAGAAAAGCTTATATAATCCATAAAAAATAGAGGTTCTGCACCCTGCACAATAATATCATTAACACAGTGGTTTACAAGGTCTGTGCCGACACTGTCATGTTTTCCCGTCATAAATGCTATCTTAAGCTTGGTCCCGACACCGTCCACACTGCTTATAAGCGCAAAATCCCCATCCCTGTAATCCTTTAATGAATAGAGGCTTCCGAACAGCCCCACATCTCTAAGGACATTTTTATTGAATGTTGTTTTTACCTTCCTTTTAATGCTTTCTACAAAATCATTCCCGAGGTCCAGATCCACCCCTGATTCCTTATAGGTAGCCTTCTTCTTTTCCATATTCCATACCTTTCATAATTCTTTATTCAATAAGCAGCAAAGCGACTTTGCTTATTATCCTGTTTGCCATCAGAAGCCCCATATGCCCTATGCTGTCAAATTCAATATTAAAAAAGTTTGAATGATCAGGGAGTTTTGAACTCTGATAAGGCAGGACCAGTTCATCAAATGTACTGTAAATTGAGTATATGCAAACATCCTCTAAATGACCATAATCCAATGAATTAACGAGCCCTGAATCCGGCCTGAGGTTATATGCAACACTGTTTCTGTTAAATACTGCGAGTTTACTGCCTTTCAGTGGCGTACCAAGAAGTATGATCCTTGATACACTGCTTTTGTATTCCTTATGTGATGATAAGAATTCAAGCAGCATTAATCCGCCCATACTGTGGCAGATAAAATCCACCCTGGTATTCTCAAGCTGATCTAAGAGGCGTATTATCTGAACGGAGAATTTCTCCCTTATTTTTTCATAATTGAATGTAAACGGGATTCCGTATTCAATAAAAAATGTATTAAAGAAGCCGTATTTTACATTGAGGCTCCTCTTTAAATAGCTCATGGTGCCGTTGTTTTCATTATAGCCGTGTATCAGGACTGCAGGATTCCTTTCTGTACCGCTTATTATCTCTATTTTCCCATCCTCTTTTGCAAGGAACCTTTTTATATTTCTCAGCAGCATCAGGAAATGCAGGTATATAGATGCTCCGGTTTCAAGCATGAAAAAGAAAATTGAATCAGGTATATCAATATTTTTAAGCAATTTAGCATTATTATTGGCTAATTCATACCACCTGATGATATAAAGGATAAGATGGAAAACGGCAAAAAAGAGGATAAACAGGAAAACAAGGGACAGGAAGATAAGGATATCAATGCTTATTGCATACTTGATAAAATTTGCCATTTACCCCCCCCCGCAACTAATCTTTTGATTTATTCAGCTTTTTCGACAGATCATTCAGCAGATTTAGTATTTCACTCTGATTTTTCAGGATCTTTGCATTATCAGAAACCAGCTGCTCTATATCATCTCTAATTTTGCTGAGCTCAATTTCATCAGCACTTGAGTATTCGCTGTAGATGCCGGAAGACTCTCCACCCTCCACGCCGGTATGATCAAGATCATTCTGAGGCGCAGGAAATATGCTCATATCACCATAGTTTTCACTGGATGCTTCTTCAATATCCTGGTCCATGTCCTGATCGAGTTCGCCAAAATCAAAATCTTCATCCTGTGTCAGATCAAGGGTTACAGGGATCTCGTCCTCCTTTTTCTTTTCCTCCTCTTTCTTCTTTTCATCCTTCTTTTTCAGTTCTTCAAACCGCTCTGTATTCTCCTTGGATACCTCCTTGACACTGAAGACATCCTCTGTGAGGGTCTGGATCTTGACCTTGTATTTCTCTGCAATATGATGAAGGAGCAATACGCCGATCTCGTGAAATGCCTCGATGACACCTACTCCTGTAATTGCAACGGATGGATAATAGGGCACCTTTCTTTCATTGATCGTTGCTTCCAGTTCCTCTACCGGTATGAGATTGGAGAGATCCCTCTTATTATACTGCAGTACTATGGGTATTGCATCAGGATTAATATGGTTTGCCAGCAGATTGATCTTCATATTCTTATATGATTCAATATTGGCATCATACCTCTCTGTCTGGGAATCAGCAACGAAAACAATTGCATCGGCACCGCTTAATACGACCCTGCGTGTGTTATTGTATCTTATCTGTCCGGGCACGGTATATAACTGCAGTTTGATATTGAGTATTTCATTGATCTTCCCTAATGAGACGGGCAAATAATCAAAGTACAGGGTCCTGTCTGCGTCAGTAGCAAGGGAAAGCATTTCGCCCCTGTCTTTCTCATCCAGTATATCATGTATATATGAAAGAGAGGTCGTTTTTCCGCCCAGCCCGGGTCCATAATATACAATTTTTGCAGATATCTGCTTTTCTGAATAGTTGAAAATTACCATATTAATTCTCCTAGATTAATTTCATGGTATCATTACTGCTTTATAGTCTTGTTAAAAAATATATCTTCAGCGTTCTTAAAGATATCCTTCATTCTCTTTTTCTTGATCTGGCTATCCTGCATCGGCCTTACCGGTGCCTTAAAGGATATTAATTCCTTCTTGTACAGCTCCAGAAATGCTGATACGATCTCAAAATCCCCCACTGATGTATAGCGGATGTATTCCCTTATCTCCTTTGCTCCATCAAGCTTCAGATAAAGGGTCTTCTGAAGCTGGGGAAGGTCCATAAAAATGGAGCTGTCCTTTATTGTTGCAGAGACAGGTATTACCCTTTCTCCGCCGATCTCGGACAGAAACCTTGATATATCGTCCAGTCTCTGGACACCTTCCAGCACAATCTCCTGATCCGCTTTTTTTATGGTTTTTTCAACACCATGAGTCTTGTTCTGGAATATAAATATCCCGTCCCTCCACTGCATGATCCTGAATATTGCCAGTTCATCCTTTAGATTGAGAGCTTTAGCCTTCTGCATCTTGCCCTTGAAAAAGTATATATAGCCCACATCATCCCCTGAAGTTATCCTTAATATTCCTGTTTTTTCATTAATATCAAGGGTCTGGATCACTTCAATAACGCTCATGTCCTTCAGGTTGCCTTCAAAGCCGACCCTTGAGAGCAGATTATTTTTGTTCTTTTCGCTTTTTATGAGTATGCCTTTTACTTCATCAAGCGTATCCTCTCTTGAAAGGGGCTTGTATATGATATGGTCAGCCCCCTGCTCATAAAGCTTCGGTACAAGGTCCCTGTCCGCTCTCTGGAGCATTACGATAATCGGTATCATTTTTGTGATATTGTTTTCCTTGACCTCCTTAAGCAAAACAAACCAGTCACTTTTTGACTGCATATAATCAAACATAAGAAGGGCAGGAAGCTCTTCTTCTATATACTTAAGTATATTCGGGCTGTAATCAAGAAGCAGTACCTTATACCCCCCGTTTATAAGAAGATATTTAAGCAGGAGGTTTGATTTGCTCCTGCTGCCGATCACAAAAATAAGTTTTTTAGTATCTTCCATTTATATTCTGAACTCATCCTTAATCAGGGAATGGATCTCTTCAGGAATAAAGGGCGATATATCCCCTCCGCTGAGCGCGATCTCCTTTAACAGGCTTGAGCTCAGGAAGGAATATTCCAGTTTGCTCATGAAGAAAAGGGTCTCAACGCTCTTATCAATTGAATTGTTCATAAGGGCCATCTGAAATTCATATTCAAAATCGGAAATAGCACGCAGCCCCCTCACAACCGTAGTTATTCCCAGTTCTTTAATATAGCTTGTCAAAAGGCAGTCAAAGGATGTTACCCTTACATTTTCGAGATCGCTTACGACAAGCTGTATCATCCTTTTGCGCTGGTCAATATCGAACAGGGGCTTTTTGGAGATCTTGGTCGCTACAGCAACGTAAAGCTCGTCAAACAATGCGGAAGCCCTTAATATTATATCTTTATGCCCTTTTGTTATCGGGTCAAATGTACCGGGATATATTGCTGTTTTTTTACTCATTTTCCCGCTTTCTTATAATATATAACTGCTTTTCAGAATATCTCTTATATTTATAATTATCAAAATATTTCAAATTATCAACATAATCTTGCAATCTTTTGCTGGTTTCCATAATAATGATGTTGAATAAAGAATCATCCCGGTCAATATAGCTGAAGAACTCCCCCCACCTGTCAAAGCAGTAGGGAGGGTCGACATAGGATACGGAGAAGCCGGCTGACAAAGCATCTGAGCGTTTCAGGAACTTCATTGCATCACCATTTATCACCCTTGTCTTTTCAGCAATATTGAATTTCCTGATATATCTGTTTATATTATTTGCAAGGATCCTGTTTTTGTCAATAAATACGGCAAATCCGGCTCCGCAGCTTAGAGCCTGAAATCCCATAATTCCGCTTCCGCAGAAAATATCATAGAATATGCTTCCCCGTATAAACGGGCTTAGAATGCTGAAGACAGCTTCTCTCAGTTTAGAAGAGGTCGGCCTTACATCTTTGATCTGTTTTGGTATAATTATCTTTGAATTTTTATAAATGCCTGAATTGATTATCATAAAAAAAATAGGAGGTATTTTTTGCAAAATACCTCCATACTAATTATCTATAAATTATTTTTGACGGACATAATCTCCGACAGAGATCTCAAACTTGGACCTGAAGATCAATGCAGTAGCAGTAGTTTCCTCTACCCTGATAACGACAAGCTCTCCTGTATATACATCAGGCTTAATGCCTCCGGGCCTCTTGAATGATACAAATATATCACCGGGGGCTACTCCGTCGTCAGTTCCAAGATCCAGGTATGCAATATGACTTTTAGCCAGGCTTTTTACGCCGTCCTTGGAAGCAACAATATAACCATCAAGGCTTCCTGTTGCAGGATCACAGAAATCGGCTTTTTCTACCTCTATTGCTGTGGGTGCAGGGTACTCCTCAAAAGGTTCAATAATATCTCCGCGCAGGACTACATCATAGCTTTCAATAATTTTGGCTGTAGCTGTTTCTTCCTGGACGCATAATACCTGAATTACACCTCTGGTACTATATAGAACGCCTACATAATCATTTGTTACCGGGTGGTATATACTTTTGCCTTTATTTATGACAATAAAGACATCCCCCTCCAGAATCCCGTCGTCTGCGCCTTTGTCTATATAGACTATGTCGTCTTTTGACAGCCCTTCCTTGTTGAGTTCTTCTGCTTCAATAATATAGCCGAAGAAATTTTCAGGCTTCTTCTTTGAGATAAACCCAGAACCGTACATCTCGCTCTTCGTTGCCAGAGGTTTTGGTTCTGGCGGTGGAGGCAGAAGGCTGTCTGCTGGAATTTCCATGTCAGATTTCAGATAATCTTCTCCATCACCCTCGCCTTTGGTTAGGAGATCTGATTCCGGCGTGGGCAGTGTAAGTCTGTTGTCAGGATAGATCCAATGGGGATCTTCGATATATGGGTTCAGTTTCCATATCTGAGGCCAAAGCAGAGGGTCTCCCAGGTGAGTCTCAGCAATATCCCACAAAGTATCGCCTTTTTTGATTATATAATCCCCTTCTCCCTGTATGACTTTAGCGCCATAGATGGAGAAAGATAGAACAAAAACTGCAAAAAGGGCAATAACCAGCATAAAGGGTATTCTGTTTTTTTTGGTCATAAACACTTCTCCTATTCCTTAATTTTAAAATTTATTACTAAAAAAATGTACCTTTTTCAGAATATCCGGGTTTATTATTAATCCTGCAATATGTGATCCCCTCATTCCCAGGAGTAAAGCTAACAAGTTCAAATCCCTCAATTGCAACTATAACCACCTTCATATAGAATAAATATGATACTGGCTGAAAGGCTTCTATATAATTTCATTATTTTGCTAATAGTTTACTATTTGAAAAAAGGTCTGTCAAGAGAAAATGATGAAAATATCCAAAATAACATTAGTTTTATTAAAAAGTTATCTAATGCCCTATATGTTTTTTGGCTCTGTTTCCTCCTGATGAATTAATGCAGTACAGTATGCTTTTATCCCGAGAAGCTGGCCAGTAAAGCCCATGTTTTCCTCTGTAGTGGCTTTGATGTTGATATTGGCCTTATTGATATTCAGTATATCAGACAGAACCATTTTCATTGATGGAAAAAATGAAGCAAGCTTTGGTTTCTGGCATACAATCGTGCAGTCTATATTTGAAATAAAGAAACCATTACTCAGTACCATGCTGTTAACCCTTTTCAAAAGGATCGTGCTTCTTATCCCCTTGAATGCACTGTCTGTATCAGGGAAATGCACGCCAATATCGCCAAGCCCGCATGCCCCGAGAAGGGCGTCGCAGATTGAATGTATAAGCACATCAGCATCAGAATGCCCTTCGAGACCAAATTCATTGGGTATTTCAACCCCTCCAAGGATAAGCTTTCTGCCCTCGGCAAATCTGTGAACATCGTAACCGAATCCTATCTTCATCATTTATTAAGGTATCCGTCCTTGTAA
The DNA here is from genome assembly GCA_964389675.1 of uncultured Candidatus Sumerlaeota bacterium. GTDB lineage: Bacteria > CAYMEV01 > CAYMEV01 > CAYMEV01 > CAYMEV01 > CAYMEV01. Next base: position 197,807 of record CAYMEV010000003.1, on the reverse strand, counting down.
AATATTTTAAAAAGCATTTTGAATTCATCTTCCTGATCATTGCATGTCAGCTTCAGGTTCATTATGTCACCCTTGATAAATACCATATTCAGGCCAAAATAGTCAAGCAGGCTTGACTCATCCGTGAAAGCATGCTTAAGAAGCAGAGACTCTTCCATCTTCTGCAGCAGCACTCCTTTCTTAAAAAGCTGAGGCGTCTGGACCAGCTTTACCTTATTCCTGTCAAGGTATTTCAGGATTTTATTCTCTTCTATTAAAGCTGCTGTATCAAAAACATCAAGGACCGGTACAGCACCTGCATTACTGTCGATTGACCGGTATAATCTGCTTATTGTGCTGTGCTTTATAAAGGGCCGTACTGAATCATGTATAAGGACAAGATCCTGGGGAAAACCCTCCGCTGACCTCAGGCCGTTAATGACGCTGAGGGCCCGTGTGCTTCCGCCCTCGACAAATACAAGCCTGCTGTCAATACTCCCGGCAAGATACCTTGAGTAAAAGGAAATATCCTCAGGTGGAAGCACTATGATTATATCTGATATCAGGCAGTGGCCGGACAGGGCCTTTATGGTATAATAGAGTAAAGGCCTGCCTTCAATCTCAAGGAATTGTTTCTTTAAATCCCGGGAGAACCTGAGACCCTTGCCGCCTGCAGCAATAACAGCAATTATCGGTTTCAATTCAGAGTGCTGTTATCCCTGAAATGGCTTGTGAGAGATGAAATAATTTCATCTTTTTCAAGATCTGTATTCATTGTATAGCTTAGTTCTTCAACAATGAGATCCAGTGTTTTTTCCATCAATCCTTTTTCCCTGGGGGTGAGCCCGGTATTGTTCTGGATAATAAGAAGATTTCTGAGTACCTCTACGGATTTGTAAATATCGCCTGTCTTTAGCTTGTCATAATAGTTTTTATATCTGATATTCTTTTTCCGTGTGAGGATATGGCCGTTTTCTTTTAATACATCATAAAGATTATCAAGTTCATCTTTTGGTATTAATGGTCTGATCTTATTTTCTTCAGTCTTATCTACAGGAATAAAAAGTGTGATCTGGCTTTTGAATATTTTTATCCGGAAAAATTTGACTAAATTATCCCCTATCTGCTTATCAACAATCTGTATAACCTCTCCTACACCCTGAAGAGGGTAGAAGACCTTATCTCCGACCGCAAACATTACATACATTCCCTCCTTTTTAACAATAATAAAACAGTTTATGCCCAATCCTGATTATAACATGATGAAGAAATTTAGCAAGGATTATTTTTATCTCTGACAGCTATTTATTTTTTATTGACAATTATTCTTATTTTTATAACTATACAAATGCATTTAGTGGTCTTTTAATTTTTTGTTTATTCTGGAGGGATGGCCGAGTGGTCGATGGCGGCGGTCTTGAAAACCGTTGAGCGAAAGCTCCGTGGGTTCGAATCCTACTCCCTCCGTCGCTAAAAAGGAGGGGTGCTGGAGTGGTCGAACAGGGCTGCCTGCTAAGCAGTTGTCCCAAAAACCGGGACCGAGGGTTCGAATCCCTCCCCCTCCGTTCTCTTAGCGCCCATAGCTCAATGGATAGAGCAACTGACTACGAATCAGTAGGTTGTAGGTTCGACTCCTGCTGGGCGTATTGCTGAAATATTTTGCCTATGCAGAGTGCACTTATACAAACCTTAATGAAAGAAGCCTACAGAGAAGCCCTTACCGCATCCAAAAACGATGAGGTTCCTGTTGCATCGCTTATATACTGGAATGGCAAAGTACTGTCCAAATGCCATAACAGGACAAGGTCACTTAAAAATCCCCTCATGCATTCTGAGTCCATAGCTATTGATAATGCTCTTGCAGGCTATCCCGACTCCGTTCTTAGAGAGTCAATACTTATAACAACTCTGGAACCGTGCATTATGTGCTCAGGTAAAATACTGCTTTCTAAAATAAAGGAGGTTCATTTTGGTGCAGCTGCTCCAAAATCCGGTGCTGTTATATCCCTGTACAATATGTTTGATGATAGCCGTCTTAACCACAAGCCTGTTTATTCATACGGATATATGGAAAAGGAGATTGGAAGCCTGTTAAGCTCCTTCTTTCAGCATAAAAGGGAAACTCAACGTTCATTAAGGGATGCTTGCAGCCTGGAATAGTTCCGGTTATAATTATGTAAGGTGGGAAAAAAGGCAAAATGAATCATATATTATATGAGATCTCCGGGCTTTTTATTAAAACCCCCGGAACAGACAATTCCATAACTGGATCAATGGAGATAATCCTGGGTGAAACAGATGAATGCAGAAGAAAAAAGCTGAAGAGAATAATAGGCCGATTAGGGCAAAATGAGGATTTTGCAAAGGCTCTTAAAGATGAAGGGCTTCTGGATGACCCTGTTCTGCTTGCAATATTTCACCGGTGCGAAAGTAGAAACTCCATTAATGAGGCTTTTTCTGCATATTACAATTACTTTTCATGGGAGCTTATGATTGCCGGCAGGATAAATGCTTTAAGGAAATCCCTTAGAATTGCCCTGTTTTTGCTCGCAGGATTGCTTTACAGCTTTTTTATCCTTGTGTTTCCCCGGATATATGAATTTTTTGTAAAATTCAGCATACCCCAAAGCACTGCTTTTCAAATGCTTGCAAGCCTGTCAGAAACCATGGCAAAGCCTGCCTATATACCATTTTTACTCCTGGTCCCTGTTCTGATATGGGCTTTCACCCTGCTCTTTACCAGGAAATTAGAAAAATCAGGCAATCAGCTGAAACAGCTGAAAAAAAACCATATGCTTTCAGATTTATGCAAAGCTGCTGATCCGGGAATATTATTAAAAGAGACATGCGATCATCTGGGCATCAGCTGTAATGAAAGCATTTTGTATAATACTGCCGCTGACAGTCCTCAGGGCAGTAAAGAAGGGCATGGTAAAATAAAGGAGCTTTATGGCCTGCAGTTGGATAAATTTGATAAGCAAATGAAAAGTGCTGCTGAAAAAGCAGTATTGATTCTCTTTTTTATCGTCTCCGCGGTACTGATCTCAATAGCATATATTGCCGGACAGCCACTTCTTGCTGTTTTTGGAAGCAATGCCGCAGGGATATATTAGCACATGGCCATATCCAGCTCATTTATCATCTTTTTTCTCCTGCTCCTGTACCAGCAGGATACAACAAAGGCTTCAGCCAGTATTGAGAAGCTTATTGCGTACCAGAGCCAGTCCAGGCTCATTTTAAGTATGATTATAAAGAGTATGGCAATTGGAAGCTTTACCAGGTAATTTGCCGTAAGGGATGCCACCATTGAAGGCTTGGTATAGCCGATGCCGATGAAATATCCCCCGAAAACGGTTGTAAATGCACAGAAGATCACCCCTGTATATACTATCCTCAGATAATCCGCCCCGATGCTTATGACTTCAGGTTCCCTTGTAAAGATCCACATGAGGGCGGACGGAAATATCAAAAAGACAATACTGAAAGCCAGAACATTATAGACAGCAATTTTCAATGATTCCTTTACAACCCTTCCTACAGCCGTAATGTTCCCCGCACCCGTATTCTGGCCCACAAGGACCGAGCATGCGACCTGCAGTCCGTTTAGAATAATAAAGATAAGCCCCAGCAGCCTTCCCCCGTTTCCGAAAGCTGCAACAGCATGAGTGCTGTGGAGGGCAGCGATCTTATACATGATCATTCCTGTAAAGGGCCTTGTAATATTTGAGACTGTGGAAAAAACACCTATATCAAGTATTTTTTTCAGGTTCTTAAACTGAAAACGCAGATAGCTCAGGAATTCTCCTGACCCCTTTATTGCAAATGACTTAAGGTACCTGAAATAAAGCAGTATGGTGGCAAATAATATGGCGATCACCGTTGCTGCAGCCGCCCCTGTGATCCCGTACCCCGGTATAAAAAGAAATCCGAATATCAGGACAGGAGTAAGGATTATATTTATGATATTGGATACTATAAGGATCTTCATGGGGGTATATGAATCACCCAGTCCATGGATCATTGAACGGAATGTTTCGTTCAGAAATGCAAAAACAAGGCTCAAGAGCCGCAAAACAAGGTATTTCCTTGTATAAACCGTTACAGCACTGCTTAGGCTGAATAATCCGAGAACGGCATTCAAACCCAGAAGGCTTGATATTGTTATAAATGCTGAGAAGATTATTGTGTATAATACGGCCTGTGCTGAAAAGGATTTCAACTCCTTAAGCCGGCCGCTTCCGACATATCTGGATATAATTGACAGCGACCCGACGGATATCAGGCTTGAAAATACAAATAATACCCCGAAAATGGAGTCGCTTATGACTACTGCAGCTGCCTGTTCAACTCCAAGCATATTTACAAAGAATATATCCACAATACCCATGAAGGTCTGAACTATCATTCCGAGCATCACAGGCCAGGACAGCTTCCAGATGGCCCCTGTCATACTTTTTGAGTCAGAGGCTGTGTATATTTTTTCCTTCATGGCTGATCTTTGCTATATTTCTTTCATTTTTTTATTAATTTGTTCAGGTTTTTTGCTATCATTAAAATATTATTTACCTTTACCTTATACGAAGGAGAAATACTTATGTTCAGAGAGTTTAACATACACGAGGGCAAAATCAATCCATTTAAGATGATAGGCAGGCAATGGATGCTGATCTGCGCGGGGGATAAAAACAGCTACAATATGATGACAGCTTCATGGGGCGGATTCGGGGTCCTCTGGAACAGGGACATCTGCATTGCTTTTGTCAGGCCTGAGAGATATACTTATAAGTTCATGGAAAGGAATGATTATTTCACGCTTTCCTTCCTTGGAGATGAAAAGAGGGACCTGCTCAGCCTGTGCGGGACTAAATCAGGCAGGGATATAGATAAAATGAATATTCCAGGTTTAACCCCTGCTTTTAAGGAGCCTGGATTTATATACTTCCTGGAAGCAGAAGCTGTAATACTTGCAAAAAAGATCTACTGGCAGGACATTGAACCTGGGAATTTCCTTGACGGCTCAATAATGGACAATTATCCGGGATGTGATTATCACAGGCTTTATATAGGCGAAATAGAAAAAGCCCTGATCAGGCCCTGAACAGGTCAGATTTCAAATAATGATGCCAGATGATCAGCAATAAGCATCCCTTTTAGTGTTGGAACGGCTTTTTCACCCATTATCCTGATGAACCCCTGTTCTTTAAGATCTTCAAGTATTTTTCTGCTTTCCGGCAGTCTGTTGATAATGGAAAGGCTGACCCCTTCGATGGTCCTGAAGCCGAGCATTATTCTTTCTGACCTGATCTGTCCGGCTGTCAGGGTCTCTGATGCTTCCACAGAGGAATTGCCATTTATTATAGTTTTGCAGTATTTTTTTATGTCCGGATAGTTCCACCATCTCCTTTTCATATCAAATGAATGGGCAGAAGGACCAAGCCCAATATAAGGCATATGGTCCCAGTACTTTTTATTATGCTTTGAACAGGAACTGGTGTTTCTGGAAAAATTGGATATTTCATAATGAATATACCCCTCAGCTGTCAAGAATTCTGAAACAGCTGTATAGATATCAGCTTTTTCATGATCTGATATTTTGCTGAACCTTCCGGCTTTCATCATTTCAAAAAGAGGGGTGCCTGAAGAATATGTCAGTTCATAGGCTGATATATGCGATGGCTTAAATAAGGCTGCCCTTTTGAGGTTTTCAATGGTATGTCCTGTATCCTGTCCGGGCAGGCCCCATATTATATCTGCGTTTATCTTCTCAATACCGCTGTTATGCAATATATCCAGGCTCTCAAAGGATTCTCCGGCAGTATGCCTTCTGTGCAGGAATTCCAGGTCCTTTCCGAAGAAGGATTGAATTCCGACACTTACCCTGTTAATTCCCAGGTGTTCAAGCTCCCTGACAAAGTTCCTCGTAATATCCTGAGGATTAGCCTCTATTGTTATCTCTGCACCGTCTTCAACATCATAGTACCTGTATATTGCATCAAAAATGACGCTTATCTGCCCTGCTTCAAGGACGGAAGGGGTACCGCCCCCCAGGTAGACCGTATCTATTCTTTTAGCTGTATTACTGTATTTCCGGATTTCAATTATGAGAGCTTTGAGATATTCTTCGATCAGGTGTCTTTCAGTAACTGAATAAAAACTGCAGTAGATGCATTTGCTTAAACAGAAGGGGACATGGATATACAATCCATATGGAGGATCATTCATTATCGCTTTTCAGTACAGAGATAAAAGCACTCTGAGGGACATAGACCGAGCCTACCATCTTCATTCTTTTCTTGCCCTTTTTCTGCTTTTCCAGGAGTTTTCTCTTCCTTGTTATATCCCCTCCATAGCACTTTGCTGTAACATCCTTGCGGAATGGGCTTATGGTGCTCCTTGCAATTATGGTGCCCCCTATTGCACCCTGTATGGCTATCTTGAACAAATGCCTCGGGATCTCTTCTTTAAGCTTTTCGCATATCTGGAGGGCCCTTGTCCTGGCCCTGTCTTTATGGATTATCTGTGATAAGGCGTCTATCTTTTCTCCGTTCAGCAGTATGTCCATTTTTACAAGACTGCTTTCCCTGTAATCAATTATTTCATAATCAAATGATCCGTAACCCTGAGTGATGGTTTTCAGCTTATCGTAAAAATCATATATTATCTCAGCAAGGGGCATACGGAAACTTAGCTCTATCCTGCCCTGTGTGGGATACTGGAACTGAGGCTCGATCCCCCTGTGCTCAAGGCACAGCTCCATTACCTTTCCCATATACCTGTCAGGTATTATAATGCTGACACGGCAGAAAAGCTCCTCTGCTTTTGCGATCTTTGTTTCTTCCGGGTACTGCTGAGGATTGTCAATTATTGCCTGTTCGCCATTTTCCAGCGTAAACCTGTACTTTATCGAGGGCGATGTAAGTATTATGGATTGTCCATATTCTCTCTCAAGCCTTTCCTGCACGATATCCATATGCAGGAGCCCCAGAAACCCGCATCTGAAACCCTGTCCCAGTGATATTGATGAATCCTTCTGATATATGAGTGAAGCATCATTAAGCACATATTTCTGCATTGCGTCTGACAGGGAATTATAATCACTGCTCTCAATAGGGTAGATCGATGAGAAAACAACCGGCTTAACTTCCTTGAAGCCTGCCAGGGGCCTGTCAGCTGGATTATGCTCAAGGGTTATGGTATCTCCTATCTTTGTATCGCTGAGGCTTTTAATATTGGCTATGATAAAGCCTACTTCACCTGCATTCAGTTTCTTCCTCGGCTCCTTGTTAAGCCTGAAGACCCCGAGCTCTTCAACCGTATAGGTCGATCTGTTGTGCATCATCCTGATCCTGTCGCCTGTCTCTATAGTGCCGTCAAATATTCTGCATACTACTACAGCCCCCCTGAATGAGTCATAGAATGCATCGAAGATCAGGGCCTTAAGGGGGTTTGATTCATCTCCTTCAGGCGGAGGGATCTCTTTAACTATGGCCTCGAGAACATCTTCAATGCCGGTGCCCTCCTTGGCTGAACATAATATAGCCTTATCCGAGTCCAGGCCGAGGTCTATCTCTATCTGCTCCTTTACAGCATCTATACTGGCGGAAGGAAGGTCTATCTTGTTTATAACAGGGATAATCTCAAGGTCCTGTTCCATAGCACCGTATAATGTGGCAATGGTCTGGGCTTCAACCCCCTGGCTTGCATCTACCAGAAGCAATACCCCTTCGCAGGAAGCAAGGGCCCGTGACACCTCATAGGAAAAATCAACATGCCCAGGTGTGTCAATGAGATTCAATACAAATTTCTCGCCATTATGGTAATAGTAAAGGGCGATGGTCTGGCTTTTAATGGTAATGCCCCTTTCCCTTTCTATTTCATTGTTATCAAGGACCTGGTCCCTCAGAAGCCTTTTTTCTATCAGTGCATCACTCTGTATGAGCCGGTCAGCAAGTGTTGACTTGCCATGGTCTATGTGGGCGATGATACTGAAATTCCTTATATTTTTCATAATCAGTCTTAACCTTTACAGGACATCATTTTTAGCACAGTATAAGTTATTTTCAAGAAAATTTATCCCGATCACTTAATTATTCGGCTGAAAGTATTATGACCCTACAGCTTTACATCCTTAAGCCAGCTTCTGTTGTCAAGATACCAGTCAATGGTCATCTCCAGGCCTTTTTCTATACTTACATGGGGTTTCCACCCCAGAATCCTTTCAGCCTTGTTTATGTCTGCCCAGGTAGAAAGCATATCTGCCTTGTGAAAGGGTTTATAATCGATCTTTGCAGTCTTTCCAAGCCTCTTTTCAATAAGGGATATGATATAGTTCATTGAGACTGGGTTTTTCCCCCCTCCAAGGTTTATTATCTCATAACCTGTATTCTTTACTGCCCTGAATGTCCCTTCGGCTATATCGTCAACATATGTAAAATCCCGGCTCTGGGTGCCATCTCCGAAAAGCCTTATGGCACTGCCCTCATCTATCCATTTTATAAACCTGAATATGCTCATGTCTGGCCTCCCGCAGGGCCCGTAAACAGTAAAATATCGGACAACAGTCGCATCGATCCCATAAAGGTAATGATATGAATACACAAGAACTTCTGCGGCCTTTTTCGTTGCAGCATACGGAGAGATGGGAGTGTTCACCGGAAGGCACTCGGAAAAAGGCATCTTCTGGCCTGCATAGAGGGAGCTTGTGGAAGCAAGGACAAGCTTTCCTGTGCTGTATTTGACCATCAGCTTGAGAATATTCAGCGTTCCCTGGGTATTGGTAGAGAGGTATATGTCAGGATTCTCAAGGCTGTATCTTACTCCTGCCCTGGCTGCCAGGTTTATAACGGCTGAATATTTATCCCTCCTGAATACCCCCTCGAGCTTATCATAATCCTCTATGTCAATCCTGCATAACTCAAAGGCCTGATTCTTTTCAAGGTCATCCGCCCTGTATTCCTTAAGTTTCACATCATAATAATCATTCATATTATCTATGCCTGTGACCCTGTACCCGCTTTCCAGGAACCTTCGGCATGTTTTCCACCCAATAAACCCTGCTGCCCCTGTGATTAAAACTGATCTATCCATAATAATCCCCCTTGAATAATATAATTCAAAACTATAATATCAATAAAATGCAGGAAATATAAAACAGGTGCCCTTATTCCCTGTCTGCGATCTTCTTATTATTATACAGCAGATATCTTGAGTATTCGTATATTGACCTGCAAAGCCCGGCCATATATTCTGCCTTTTCGGGAAACTTTCCCTTTATATCCGAATATCCCATTTCCTTATCCCGGTAAAAGAGGCTGTAATTACCATCAGGCTCGACATTTACATAAAATTCATCCATCAGCAGCCCGTATCTCGGCGGATTCCTGAAAGGGGTAAATGTAAATGCGATGTTCGGCACTTTGCACTCTGTATCGAAGAGGTCTCTTCCCAGTGTTTTATTGATATACGGCTTTCCTGCAAGGCCGGCAATAGTAGGCATTATATCCAGCGAACTTGCAGTTTTCTCTATAATTTCCGGCTCACTTATAAGCTTTGGCGAGTATATAAGCATCGGGACACTGTATGAAGCCAGTGCCAGGTCGCCGAACCTTCTGTCTATGGCGCCTCCGTTTGTCCCGTGGTCCCCGTATATTATAAAAATTGTATTTTCAAAATATCCTTCATTCCCTGCAATGCTGAAATAATAACCGAGACAGTGGTCAAGGAACCTGAACCCGTTATACTCCTTCAGTGAATAGAACCCGTTCTCGGCAAGGACAGCCTCATCAATATCCTCCTCTATGAAGCCTTTCGGATCATCAGGGATCTTAAAGGGCCTGTGATTTCCTGCTGTCTGGATGAATGCAAAGAACGGCTCACCTGTTTCTGAAAGAACCTCATTTGCTTCAAAGAAAAGGTCAGCATCCGAGATCCCCCACACATCATGGACGGGTGATGAATATGAACCCTCCTCATAAATTTTCAGGCCCTCAATATTATATGACAGTATTCCCCTTATGTTCCCCCAGTTTGCGCTTCCTCCGAGAAAATAAAGCTTTTCATGGTCCTTAAGTGCATTGAGTATGGTATGCTGTTCGACAACAAGGGGGTTCTTTGATGAATAATAACCCGCACTTACATCAGGTATACCGAAAAGAGAACAGAATATGGACCTTGATGTATTTTCCATGGGTACATAGAATCTCTTAAAAAGCAGTCCTTCCTTTGAAAGCCTGTCAAAATTCGGCGAAGGATCAAGCTGGTTCCCGAATGCACCTGTCTTGAATGATGCAAATGTTTCAAGAAGTATGATCACTATATTCGGCTGTACATCAAACCTCTGCTCTGGTTTTATACGCCTTAAAAGGCTTAAATCACCTTCAGCCGGGCTTTCAATTCCATAGAAATCAGCAAGGACTGAATATGCCTTCTGCGCTTCCTTCAGGTCATAATTATGGGGCTTTACCTTGAAGCTGTCATAGAAATACAAGACCGGATTGAATGTATAATTGCTCACAAAGCCGTCTGTGGTGAAATATGCCTCGCTCCACCTCAGGGGAAACCGTGATACCCTGCCGTACATGACAGCCAGGACAAGCAGGGTGAATATCAGATAGGCAGTAAAGCCTGTTTTTTTGCCCGGTTCAGAGTCACTTTTTGAGAATGAATATGCTTTTCTGAATATAAAGATGCCAAATAACAGAGATAATACAATAAACCCTGATGATATCCAGAAAACAGGGTATGACTGACAGATCATCGAAAAGGATATATCCGGATTGTCAAGGAACATAAAGAGGGATGAGTTTATCCTGTTCCTTATATAGCTGTACACGCCAAAATCAAAGCCGAAAAAAACGAGCATCATCATGAAGCAGGCTGTTATGTAGATATTTACAGCTATTCTTATCCATTTTGTGCAGATCAGCCTTTTCCCGATGAAATATGCAAGGATCAGAAGAGGCAGAATAATAAATGCTGTCAGTCTGAGGTCAAACTTGATGCCCAGGTATGTAGCATAAAGCATATCATGCGAATAAAATGACATGCCTGAGGGCTTGAAGAATACCAGAAAGGCAAGCCTGTATATCAGGTTCACACAGAAAAGGGTTAAAAAAACGCAGAACAGGAATTGAACTGCTTTTGGAATATCGAATCTATGGTTTCTCATAATATTATCCTCAAAAAAGCCTTCTTAAAAAAGATACCTTAACCCGGCTCTGATGCCTGCTGTCTTCAGTTCTGCCTCAGTGCCGTTCACAGGAATTACAATGGTCTCCCCTGCCCTTTCCATAATACCGTTACCGCTGGGGGTTGCCATTTTCCCAAAACTGGTATAGTGAGCCTCCACATCGATCCCGATATGACTGCTTATTAAAAAACAGCTTCCGACTGCCATGCTGTAGCAGAGGCCTGTTTCCGTCCCGCCCGGCACTATGAAATTATGAGGTGTCTCCAGGTCAGGAAAATACATACAGAAATTGCTTACCCTGTTTCTTGATATGCCTGCATGAATTGAGATATAGGGCTTGAAACTGCCCCCACCCATATTGAGAAGCTCCGGTATGTCCACACTCATCCCGATGACCCCTGCTAATGACTCAATATCAGCGCTGACTGGCTGGTTTTCACCGGCATCTGGATAATTCACCTGTCCTTCAAAGCCTGTATCAGGCCTGTAAAGGAACCCAGCCTCTATGAAAAAGGCATCATTAATCCTCCAGCCGAGAAATCCGTCAAATAATACTGTATCCCCGGCTTTTCCCTCAGAGGAGTATCCGCATCCGTAAACGGGCGTATTTGTTGTGTCACTGCAGTCAGTATCCTTCCATTCAGCAGACATCCTGAAATCCCAGCCTGAATAAAACCTCATATAATAATCCTCTGCTGATACATCTGTCTTCAGGAATAAAAAAGCTGATAGCAGAATGAATGCCTGCCAGACCATTACAGATCTTTTATCACTCTTCAATTTCTCTGTACCCTTCCATAAAAACTCATAAAATTTTTTAACTGAGGCATACTAACATGGAATCATTATTTCAGCAAAAAAAAAGGACAGTGCAAATGCACTGCCCTTTCTTATATGTATCAGGTTTATTCAAGTGCTGTCATAGCGCTTGCATCGCCATTGGCCGCCATTATCTCCCATGCTCCGGTGGATGTCTTTCTCAGATAAACGCTTCCAGATGAAGATTCACATGCAATTATGTCATCCTTTGCTCCGCCTGTGAACTTCCCGGTGATCATTCTCTTGAACCCGGCCATTACAAGTGTTGTCCATCCCTTTGCATCGTAAGAATAACAGTAGGTCCTGCCGTCAGTATAGGTGAACATAACCTCTGCTCCGGCTGTCCCGTTTATATCACCTGTCCCGATATAATGGCCCTCTTCCGGCGAGGCATATGTGATCCTGTTGAACTGGAATCCCTTTGGAATGCCTCCCTTGGAAACCCAGACATGGTTCTCGGGTATATCCATGATAAGGTCAAAATCAGGATTCATATCTCCTGCCTTCTTCATATCAAGGCCCTTTTCAGGAAGGTATCTGACAACATAGATGCCAAAACCGTCAAAAACAGTGACCAGTTCATTATAGCCGTCATTTGTTACATCTGCAACTGCCACCTGTGACGGGCTGATATTTATAATATTGGTAAAGCTTGATGTGGTAAAATCATAGAGGAAGTATCCGGAATAGTCTGTAAATACAACTATGAGCTCATCAATAGCATCTACATCCCGGTTGATGTCTCCGGCAGCAAGTATATCGGCTGACATGGTGTTTATGGCCGTCCATGATCCCCCGAATGTCCATTTCTGGATTCCATTTGCCGTAAATGATGCAACCACCTCAAGAGGACCGCCTGCCTGTGTCTTTGCAAGGGTAAATTCCGTGATCCCTGCAGCATCTCCGATAATGCTTGTCCATGTCTCAGCAATAATATCATAATAATAAAGGCCCATTCCCGGTATCAGAGCTACAATCTCCATATTTCCATCGCCGGATATATCGCCTGCCATCATCTTTGATGCAGTAATATCACCAAGAAGCTTGACCCATGTGGAGCCCTTTGAATCAATATCATTTGATTTTAATGAGCTGTATGTCCATTTCCATATACCCTGAACTGAGTTCTCAGCAAGGCTTATAAATGCAGGAGTATAATCACCTGTTTCTTCAACCCAGACAGCCTCCAGTGCAACATCAGTATTCGGCATTGTGAAAAAGGTTGACGGTGAATAAGGATCATCAAGTAAATCCTCATCCCCTATGGCCTTTTGCTCCTCCACACCTCTCCATTCAACAAAGACATAGCCCTTCTGATCAAAATAGGTATGTATGTTAACAACTGCATCAGTCTGGTATTCACCGCCTCCTGATACGACTATCCCTATACCGGCTGGATTTGCAACCAGAGTGACATTATGTGTGGTTGACTGGGTATCTGCATTGACAATGATATCATCAACACACCAGTAATAACCCCATGTACCTGTATAATTCCATTTGAACTTGACCTGGGACTGGCCTGCAAGGGACGGGAAACCCTGGCTGAAGGTAGCAGGATTGGATGTAGTAACTTCCCATGTCTGGACAGGGGTCCAGCTTGAACCGTTGTTTGTGCTGTATGCAAAGGTAACGGTTGATGCTGATTCGTATTGCCTGAAATAATGCGTAAATTCAAGTGTTACATCTGTCAGGCCTGTAAAATCAAATGTAGGTGAAACGAGGTCTGAATTCTGCGTATTTCCGCTTCCGTAGCCGTCGCTGTCCAGCAGTGCATAGTTTCCGGTTGTTCCGGAAAGGCCGTTTGTTACAGTCCCGAATGTCCATACCTGGCCATTGCCCTGATTATCGACGACAGACCAGCATGCAGGACAGGTTGTGGATGCATTGAAATCCTGCGTATACGGGAAGGAGCTTACAGCCCCGCACTGAGTAGCGGCACTTGTTGTAACGCCTGAAGAGTATTCATTCGATCCATTATATGAAAATGCCTTATAATAATACACAGTCCCCGGAGTAAGCCCTGTATGGTCATAACTGGTCTGGCTTCCCCTGTAGAGGACTGTCCCTCCGCCTGATATCGTATTTCCAACGCTGTAGCTTGTACCGTCAACAGGTGTGCCGAATGTATTGGTTGAATTCCATACAACCATAACAGAATTATTGCTTGAATTCCTCTGCCATGTCAGGTCTATTTCTGTCTGGGAGACAGGATTTGAGGCAAAATTGGTCGGGTTCTCAACACCACCGATCATACCCTGGACTTCCTGAAGCGCTGCATAGGCATTCAGCCTTCCGCTTCCCAGCTTGCCAATATAAGACGGATTAACAGAGTAATGATCATCAGTATTATCAACAAGTATGTTCCATACCTGCGTCTTTGAAAGTATAAGGCCGTTCCTTGCTGCATAGGATACTATCAGAGCTGCAGCACCGGATACATGCGGGCATGCCATTGAAGTACCTGTATAAAACAGGTATTTTCCATAAGAATTTTCCATTGTAACAGTGCTTGCAACATCTACGGCAGGTGCAGATATCTCAACCCATGTACCGTAGTTTGAAGCACCACCGCCAATGCCTGTATCATCATACATTACATCCTGGTTGTCTGTCCCTGCTACTGCCATACAGGGTGAATAGTAGCCCGGATACCAGTCATCATCACTACCATCATTACCAGCGGCAAATATTACGATACCGCCAGACATGACGCTTCCCCCGCCGTTTGCGATAAAATAATCAATACCGTCAAGGCAGGCTTGTTCATAAGATCCAGCATAAGTATAGCCCCAGCTGTTCTGGGATATGCATGCATTATTATCAGCGCCGTATGCATAGATCTCATACATTGAAAGCCCGTGGCTCCCGTCAAATATATCAATACTCATGAGCCTGACGCCGTCGCCTGTCCCGCTTCCTCCCGCGAGCCCTGCCACACCAAGGCTGTTATTTGTGACAGCTGAAATGGTGCCTGATGTATGTGTCCCGTGGTCATCAGCGACAGTACCTGTACCGTCCGGGCCTATCCCTGACCACATGTTATCAGCAATATCCTCATGGTCATAATCAATACCGCCGTCCATTACCGCTACTATTACATTGCTGTTGCCCTTTTCAATATCCCATGCATTCTGGGCATCAACGTCACAGCCTGCTGTTCCGACCTGGCCATCTATCTCCTGGCCGTAGTTGTAATAATGCCACTGATTGCCGTAATAATAGGTATCGTCAGGTTCAAACTTGGTATTATTGCCCACAGCTTTCAGCTCTTTTACAGAATCGGCTACAGGCCTGGTCTTCTTATAGACAGGCTCTGCGACTGCTATGCATGAAAGGCTGGAGTAGCTCTTTACAGCATCAATGATATCTGCATCCTTATCCAGTGTAAGTTCATACCAGAGATCAAACCCCCATGCTTTGTGCCTTTCCTTATACTGGGCTGATGCAGGTGAAACATCATAAAGGCGGTTAAGCATGGCCTTGTACTGTTTCACGCCATATTTCATATTAAGGGCATCAATCTCTGCAATATTTAAGACAACATGATCAAGCGCTTCAGCACTGATCAATTTGCCCAGGTTCATCTGCCTGATGTCAGGCTGAAACTTGATACTTATTCTTCCCTTCTCATAAGCCTCTTCTGGAATTGAATCCAGGTCGATATGAGGCCTTTCCCCGAATGAAACTTTATAACTCTCCCCGCTGTTGTAAGCCTCGTTTGCTTCAGTTGTTGCTGTTAATGCAAAGCTGAAGCAGAAAAACATCGCCAGCACAATAACTGCCGGCATCCACTTGCCTTTAGCTCCGAAAAGCATAGAATCCCTCCTTGTGTTTTGTTTGTTTTATTATATCATAGTAACGCAAAAATATCAATCTAAAAATGAATAATATTCTTAAAATAACAATTTTATTTTAATGAGCGGTGCCTTTGATAGCACTTATATCGCTTATTTCATGCCTGGAAAGCCAGTCCTGGATCTCCGCCCTGATCTTGGAAAAGGCGTTCAATCCCCTGAAATATACTGCTGTGCCGATACCCAGGGCACTTGCACCGGCCATTATCATTTCAACAGCATCCTCACCTGTGGTGATCCCTCCTGTGCCTATAACGGGTATTTTGACCGCTTCATAAAGCTCATAAACACACCTTACAGCTATAGGCCTGAGAGCAGGGCCGCTCAGCCCCCCCTTCTTAAATCCCAGGAAGGGCCTTCTGGATTCTATATCAATTATCATACCCGGGCCTGCTGTATTGACAGCTGTGATCCCCGATGCCCCCGCATCCTCTATCATTCTGCCATAATCCCCTATATTTCTGTCAATCGGGGGTATCTTCACAAATACCGGCCTTGAGGTTATTTCCTTTATTCTCTTCAGGACCGACCTTATAAAATCAGGGCTGTCCTGCCCCCCCATAGTCCCGAATCCTGGTGTATGCGGGCATGAGACAGGGATCTCATACCCGCAGAATTCAATATCTTCAAATCTCTCAATGATCTTTGCAAAATCATCAGGTTTCTGGCCTATAATACTGGCAAATACAGGGATATTGACATCATGGCCCTTGAAAACACTGTATGCTTCCTCCAGCCCCGGATTGGAATAGCCCACAGCATTCAGCATACCACCATCAAATGGCACAATTATCGGGCTGTTATGGCCTGATCTGGTCTCAACGCTTATGCTCTTTATTGTAACTGCACCAGCCCCCTCCATTTCAACCCGCTTCAGGCATCCCCTGTTGACCCCCAGTATGCCTGATGCCAGTATCAATGGATTATCAAGCCTTATACCGCATATCTCAGTGCTCAGGTCCGGCATGAAAGTTATATTATCCCTCCAAGCCAGGTGTTTATAAGAAAATCAAGCCTGCCTATGAGAAGGCTGACCCTTGCCATAACTGTATAGCCGAATGATACACCGAAGGATATCATTATGAAATAGATACCTATCTTGGCACCCAGTCCGAAAGCACCTTTATGAGCCTTGGAGAAAAAGAAGTAAAGAAGGCCGAAAAGCGTTCCGAAAAGGAGTGTAAAATTACCTATGATAACCCACCAGCCTACATTGCTGTTGCTGAATATCGGGACGATTGCGCTGTATATCTGGCTTACCACATTTGATTTGAGGTAATTTATAATATAAAGGCCCGCTCCTGTACCGACCATAAGCGATATGCCCATTCTGCTCATCCATGAAAACCTTGGAATGATCCTCATAAGAAGCATTATGGAAAAGACAAGGGGGATGATCAGAAGGATGGAGTAATATGTGGGGCTTATCCCCTGGATCTCCACCTGCTCATTGTTTATTTTTGCCAGTACCTTCACATTGCTGTTAGAAAGCTCCCAGATAAAATCCCCTATTGGCTTCAGTAGCTTGGGGTCTATGGTATTATGATAATAGGTAGCCATCCAGAACCCGGCAGATACACCCACAAAGCAGTGTTCTGCAAACTTATAGAAGGGATTGTCTTTATATAAAAAGCTGAATATGCAAAGTGTCAAAAAAGCCGCTAACCAAATACCTACTGCTTCCATTATCTGCCTCCCTTTACCTTATTTTCTTCTTTAGTTTTTTCAGTCTCTGTTTTTCAACAAAGAAAGTAATATTTCCGATAATTATCATTATTACTATCATAAGGTGAGCAATCGACTGAGAATCCATGCCCTTTGTGGCTTTTGCAGGAACACTGGCCAGGGTTTCATATTCAGCTGCCCCTTTTAGCCCTCCGATAAGAGATGTAAGCTGGCCTGACTGGACATAGGGATAAAGCTGAGGCGCTGAAACAGCTGTGCATCCGCCTATCAGGCTCTTACCATAGCTTGTTGCCGCAACCATGACCCAGTATGGGACACCGGGGTCTCCTGCAGAAAGGGTAATGACCATATCAATATTTGAATAGTTCTCAACACCCTTCATAATGGGAAGCGATTCAACAGGGGTCTTATAGAAATCCGCGGGAAATGTTCTCGGAAGCGACTTGCCTATTGAGGTCATAACAATAAGGCCTCCTGCCATAAATCCTATATTGGCATAATCTTCACCGTATACAGGGGTATATTTTTCCTCTGCTTCCATATAGGCAACGGACTCTTTGAGTGTATCCTCTGCAAGCTTTGCACCGGCAGGCCATAAAGCCATTGTAATTATTTTTGTCCTTTTCTTCATAAGGTGCTTGACCACTGCAACACTCATCGGATACAGCTCAGGTTCAGCTGACGGGTCATAATCAAAGGATACCAGCACGACCGATCCCTCATCAAGTGCCTCAACTGCGTCATAACCTTTCTGAACAATGGGAGAGGGCTTTACAGGCAGGCCTATAGGGACTAAAATCGGAACAGCTACAGCCAGGAATATGATCAGGAAAATTATCCTTCTGTCAAGGTTCTTAATCTTTTCTAAAATATCCATATAAACCTCCTTAATCCCTACCAAGGTAGGATTTTTCTATGCCAAGGATAACTCTCAGGGATGTTGAGATGATCCCGAGCGCAATGCCTATCATGATAGCCTTCTGACCGGCTGTATTCGGATAATCAATAAGCCACTCGGTTATAAAGGGGATATTGATGGATGTAATATCAGCTATCATTTCACCGAATGTCACTCTCCCCAGCATAACAATAAAGGCTGAAAGCAGAAGGAGGGTCGCTTCAAATGTCCTTGCCTTGAAAGCCCTGTAGGCGGCAGATGCGACAAAAAAAGCAAGGATGCTGAACATGGTGCTTCCCAGGGCAGTATAGATGAATCTGTAACTGAACTGGAAACCTCCGTAGAGATAGAAGATCCATGCATATTTCAGCCCCCCCCTGTGCAGGAATATCTGCTGGTCTTTAAGCGTCTTCTGAAGGCTCTGGTTCTTTTTCTCCTGGTACTGGGCCGGAATTTTATATCCCCTTTCAGGGTGGACTGCTGATACATTCTTTTCATTTATTATATCAAGCATAATACTGCCCTGGTTTTCATACATGAATTTTCCCTTATCAGCCGTTCCTTCCGGGATCAGGCTGCTTATCTTAACAGTGCCGTCCGCAAGCTGAATGTCCATATTAAGCACAGTATTAATGTCCTGTTCGTCTTTCAGATTATAAAATTCTTTATCCTCTATACCCCCGAAAAGCCCGCAGAATGCCATCAGGAAAAGAGTCACTATAAGGACCACTGAATACTGCCAGTCCTTCCTCTTGAATGAGATCTTCATGGCATGGACATGGAGAAGGCTTTCCACTCCGAGAATGATGGCAAATGATGCTACGATCATATACCAGTCCTGCAGTATATCATCCATTCTGTCAAAGGGATTGTGGGGAATGAATTCTTTTATGACCATAATAATGCCCGTTATCATAGTAATCAAAACTGGAATTCTGTACTTCATAGCTATACCACCTTGAATAGATTTTTGAAGGCTTCAAAGATGTCAAAAGACATACCCATATCCTGCCTGAAATAAGATACGATCGAGAAGATGAATCCAAGTGCAAGCACTGCAATAATGACCGCCTTTCCCCAGTCCTGGCCCTTCAGGCTTCCAACTGACATGGGATCCCTTGAAAGGTAGGCACTCGCGGCAAATAGCTCTTCCCCTATCAGAGTATAGTCGCAGGCTGTGACAAAGAACGGAAGCTGGCTTGCTTCTGCAGTTCCTGCTATCTGTATCGCACCGACAAAATTTCCTGTCTCAGCAAGGATAAGGGATTCAGCATAGAACCTCCCGAGAAGGAATACAGCAGCGGGCTTTTCCCTTATTATGAGGCCGTCAACACCTGCAGCAAAACCAAACTGGTCATCTGTCATGTACCAGATCCTGTCCTGATTGAATGCATCGGGCCTGCCTGCCTTCAGGTAAGCCTCCCTTACAACCTCCTGTGATGTTGACATGACTACGCTCCTGCAGGTAGGCACCAGTATGGGAGTATCATATTCCGCACACATCTTTGCAACCTGGCCGAGGATGGTTATGCCTGCGATCGTCTGAACATCATCCATATCCATTATGCCTGATACATACAGGGTAGGCTTTCCCATTTCCGTAGCCCTGCCTATCGCTTCTTCAACAGCTGCCAGTCCTGCAATAGGCCTTATATATCCATAGGGGTTCTTTTTTGCCTGATTGATGCTGTAAAGGATGAAAAAACACAGGACTGCAAGTATTATAAGCATGTTCAGCCTTCCACTGTGAAAGAACTGCGCAGTTGCAATTCCTTCTGAGGCAAATATGTCCATACGTGAATGGTTTCCCTTTTTATCCTCTGCTATTACCTTGTAGTAGAAAGGATTGTCGGGATAGACCGTTGAATCCACAAATTCATTCTCCAGTGCAGGGACAGTGGATATCTCCGCAAAGGGCCCTGTCCTTTTTTCTGACCTGTAGATCCGGTAAAGCAGAATTTTGCCTTCTTTCTGCAATGGCGAATGGTCCCATTGCACTATAAGGGCCTTGCCATTGTCATTCGGATGATCCACTGCCCTTACATCAACGGGGCCTGGCACCACAATGCTGAGAGGCTTGAGGCTGACAGCCTCATTATCCTCCGGCATTACTGCCTCACCATCTCCGGAATTCTCCTGAGAATAAGCATGGATAAAAGAAATACAGATCATCAGCAAAATGAAAAGGAGTATCCTTTTTCTCATATCTTTTCTCCTATATTTTTAATTTTAATATCAATCATGTCTCTATTATCTCTACGTTTGCTCTTGGAACAAGTACATCTTCGCCTGTATCATCAAGGGTGACTATTACAGTCCTCACCATTGTTTCAGACTCCATCATCTTAAGTTTTACGGGCATTTCCTTAATTTTCCCCAAAAACCCGAAATAAGGCTCCCTTATCATTCTGACCTGAGTCCCATGGACAAGCCCCTCAGATACAGCACCATCAATATCCTCTTTCTTTTCGTATTTCTTCGGAATTATGATCTCAGGCCTTATTACCCCTGCCCTGATCTGGGTTGCGCCGTTTACGGATGCTTTATTGCCCTGGTTGGCAACAAGCAGGTCGAATGTCTTCTTTGCAATATTGATCTTGCCGAAGCCTTCAGTTATGACAAGTGTTATTCCTTTATCTTCCTTGCCTGTGATCGCTACACCAAGGTCGTAACCGAGAAATTCCCTGAGGTCCTTGTCATTGAAGCCTCCAACTATAATTGCATTGACTTTCAGGTCCACAGCCTTTTTCAATGCTTCATATGTAACCAGGCTTCCGCCGACAACGATCTTTCCTTCATGCCTTTCATGCAGCATGTCCTCAGTAAGTATATCATCAGGGCTTTCTACAATAACATCTATTTCTCCTATGGTTTCCGGCCCGATTCCAAATATGCCCTGGATAAATGCGCCTTCTGTCTGAATTATTACACCCTCTTTTTCCAGAACATCAATGACTTCACCGTCAATATATGCCCTGATCTCTACAGGGATGGAATTACCCCTGATATAAACCTGTCCTGTAGTCTTGGATATATCCTCTATTGTGCCTCCTGTAGGGGCCTTGCAGAGAGATGTGAACAGGCCGAAAAATGTCTTCAGTGAGGCTATGGTCTCGCCCTTTGCAACTTTATCGCCGGCTTTTTTACATAAAAGATTGGGAATATCTTCAGGAAGGCATGAAAGCACATTAGCAACATTGACCGGAGTTATAGGGCCAGGCAGTTCCGTTCTTGCAACAATATCTTCAGCCTTCACCGGTTCTCCTTTTGCAGGCAGGACATCGCCCAGCAAGGGAAGTCTTCTTTCTTTCTTTACTATGGTCATCCCCGTGACTTTCAGTCCGGGTGTATATGCTTCTCCCATCTTTCTCCTCCTGTTAATACAGATTCTGGATCTTATCCCGGGGGTAGACCCTCAGTTCTTCGATCCATTCTAATAGCTTTCTTACTCTTTCAGACTCATCGGAAGGAATATTCAACGGGTTCCTCCCTCTTCCGTCAAAGATAACACCGACAACACCGCCTTCAACATATGCCTCTTTCTTCTTGTTCTTTCCCTCACCGATATCAAACCCCTTTAGCGGTTTAAGAATAACTTTTGCTTTTTCATCAACTCCAAGGGGGATAAGCTTCATCTCCCCGTACTTCAGATTGAATTCCTTTTTCTCCCCTCCTGGCATTTCAAGCTCTACTTCAAGGATCTCAATCCCCTCCCTTTTTGCATTGCCGACCGGGGCAACACATGAACCAAGCTTGATCATGCAGTCCTTGTTAAAGACCTCCATAGCGGCAACCTTATGGACAGTTGAAAGTACCCCGAGCTGAGGCATCATGAAAATGGAATCAACAGCAAGCATGGTAATTCCTTCCGGCAGGAAAGCGTCGATCAGCATAAGAGCTGACTGGTGCCTTCTCGGCGCATGCGACAGGACTCCCCCTGATCCTACAAGAAGGTCCAGCTCCATCATATCCACAAGTGTTTCACCGGAAAGCTTCTGGTCAAATGCATCGGATATTGTCCTCTGCTTTTGCACACCTTTCAGGCCAACTGCAAATTCCTTATGCTGAATGAAAGCAAGCCTCAGCGCTTCCTTTGCTACAGCCTGCTCCAGCACAAGCTCTTCCATCATCTGAGGAATAGTGGTTGGCCTTATCATCTTATTCTTGATCCTGTTTCGAAGTTCGCTCTCCTTGATATTGAAAGGCACCCATCTCATTACATTTTCAAGCCCTGCTTCCGCAAAAACATTTGATATTGAATAGCTCATACCGAGGTTTGCGCTTACAGTCCTGTTGAATGTGTTCTGAAATACACTGAAGACATCAGTTGTTGCACCTCCTATATCGACACCTACTGCCTGTATCTTCTGCAGTTCGGCAATAGTCTGTATAATAAGGCCCACCGCACCCGGAGTAGGCATGATGGGAACATCCGTCCATGTCATGAGCTTGTCATATCCAGGCGCTTGAGCCATAACATGCTCCATAAAAAGGTCATGTATTTTCTCCCTTGCAGGAAGCAGGTTTTCAAATTCCAGCTTCGGCCTTATATTTGGCACTACATCAAGGGAAGTAATATCCCTCAGGAGATGTTCGATCTCCTCAACCGCATCTTTATTACCTGCATATATAACCGGCAGTTTGAAGCCTATTCCCAGCCTCGGCTTGGGATTCGCGGCCCTGATCCTTTCTCCCAGGTCAACGACATGCTTGATCGTCCCACCGTCGATCCCGCCTGAAAGCAGTATCATGTCCGGCCTTAGATGCCTTATCCTCTCGATCTGCTCATAGGGCAGCCTCCTGTCATTTGAAGCAATAGTATCCATAACGATAGCACCGGCTCCCAGGGCAGCCCTTGCCGCACTCTCAGCGGTCATGTTCTTTACAACCCCGGCCACCATCATCTGCAGGCCTCCTCCTGCAGAAGAGGTGGAAATATAGATGTCGACCCCTTCTCCGTCCTTCATAGGCGTAATTATCTTGTCTCCATTAAGGATCTTTCTTCCGGCAAGCTCTTCTACCTCTTTCACAGCATTCAGAACACCCTTGGTGACATCCTCAGCAGGAGCTTCAACTGTGGTAGGAGCTTCCCCCCTGACAATAAGCCTGTATTCATCTCCCTTTTTTTCTATCAGGATGGCTTTTGTCGTGGTGCTCCCGCAATCCGTTGCAAGGATTGAATTAATCTTTTCCGGTAATTTGGTATCCACAAAACGACCTCCAGATTATTTTAATATTAATTTATTTTTCCTCTTTAATATCCTTCTTTTCTATCTGCTCGATGAGATATTCTACATTCTCCCTCTTTTCAATAAAGCTTCTGAACTTTTCAACATCCCGGTATGGAATAATGCTCTGCAGAACAGGCTCAAGGAATGCTATCAGTGATGACCCTACGAAGCACAGGGGTTTTGACATCTCAAGGAATAATATGGCAGGTACAGACATACGCCTCTCATAAATCTTCTGAGCAATCCTGTCGACAAGCTCTCTTTCTTCCTCAGTGATCCTCTGCAATCTTCCCCTCCAGAAAATCCGCAACCCTTTTTTTCAGTCCCGGATCCTCAAAAACCAGCTCAATTCCCCTGGTTTTTGCTATAAAAGAATATTTCCTGACAGAGGACAACAGCAGGGAATCATCACTGCGGAAAACTGAGATGAAACTGCTGTAGCTCCTCCTGTCGTTAAAACCAAGCTGTACAGTACAAAGGCCCTTTTCATAAAGCCTATAGTAGGTTTTAAATATAAAAGACTTCAATGTAAATAAATATATAAGCAGTATAAGATATGTTATTATAAAGCTTTTTGTAACCTCTATCAGAAACATCAGAAAGACCCCGGACACGATGCACAGCAGGGCCAGCTTCTTTTTATTTCTTCCGGCAGGATGAATCTCCCACTCGAACAGGAGTCTTCCAAATTCCTTGTCATTTAGATCAGGTCCAGGGCTATCAGGCATATCAGCACGCTAAAATCCAGGAGCTGGTCAATTTCAACATATTCATTGGCCATATGAAAGGCATTGTCATCACCGGGCCCGAAACCTATGGCCTTGATCCCGCACATATTAAGCTTCTTTGCATAGGTGCCCCCTCCGCTCCCGAACGGTTTGGGATCCTTTTTGAAATATTTCCTGCTGTTTTCAATAACAGATTTTACAAGCTCATTGTCAGGTGATATGCTGTGCGGGTATGTTCCACCTTTGATTATAATTTCTATCTTATCCTTCTCATCAGGAAGGATCCCCTGCAATTCCTCTTTTATCTTTTCAGGGGTCATATCCCTGACAAGCCTTATATCGAGTATTGCTTCACAGACAGACGGGACAATATTCGGAGCAGAACCTCCTCTTATTTCGCCGACATTTATCGTAGGATCGCCCAAAATAGGATCATCTCCATGCTTTAATGTGTATTTCTCAAGGGCTGAGAGGTATCTGCCCATTCTGTTAATTGCATTATCTCCCCTTTCAGGTGTTGAACCATGCGCCTGCTTTCCCTTTGCTATTACCTTTGCAACTACCCTCCCCTTTTCAGCTATGTCGATCTCAAGCATATTGCCCCCGATATCAGGTATGATGGCATAGGTGGGGTTTATCAGCTTATCCTCAAGAAGGTAGCCGATACCGTAATCTACTTCCTCATGCGCTTCTTCATCAGACAGGAAAGCTACCTGAAAATCCCCCTCTATATCATCTTCTTTTATAACGCTTTTGAGGATCTCAAGTGCAATAATAGAGCTTACAAGCGGTCCTTTATTGTCAAGCACTCCCCTTCCTGTCGCCTTATTGCCTTCAACCTTCATTTCAAACGGATCAGTATCCCATCCATCACCGGGAGGTACTATATCCATATGGGATGCTATAAAAAGCCTCTTTTCCTTAATATTACTTCCATAATGCGTAATTATATTAGGCCTCTCCTTCTGCTTCCCGAACACCTCATACCTTATCCCGAGCTTCTCAAGCTCTCTTACTGCAATATCTCCGACCCTGTACTCTTCACCCCTGTGCTTAAGGAAGGGAAATTCAGGCATCTTTTCTGAAACAACATTTATAGTCTTCTGAGCAACCATTTCTCCAAGAAGGCTTATCAGTTTTCGTTTGAGGTTTTCCCTGTTTTTTTCAAAGAATCCTAAAATTTCTTTCTTTTTCTGTTCTGTATTCATTGCAAAAAAATCTCCTGTTCTAATATATGATCAAAAATATAAATTATTAACAATTCCGATTAAAGAAAATTTTATACTGCTGTCCTTTTATTAAATATCCGCATGTTCATTCAAGGTCACTGCATAAGAGATCTTCAATCCCGGAAGTAACAGCGAGCACATTTTCCTTTATGAACCTGGCCTTCTCTAAGATCTCATTCTTGAAACCCTCATCCTCTATGCCTGACAGATTTATCAGGACATTATAATAAGCTCCCATACATGCAGAATAAGCTGTAAGCCCCGCAACACCGCTATCTGACAGGCTGTTTTTATTTCCCTTCTGTGCAACTTCCATGGCGAGGTCAGCAAGCCTCTTGGTATTCTCAAGCACGCTGAAAGGCACAAGTGTAGCCTTTTTTGTAGCATTCTGCACAGCCAGGTTTCTTGCTTCAGTTTCTTCATCAGTCTTCTTTGGAAGGGAAAATGCTTCCATTATCTCATTAAATGCATCAGTATCCTCATCTACAGCATTCAGGTAAAAATACTTCAGGTCCTGAGCCTCCTGGGCAATATCCTTCATAAGCTCATCATATTCCCTGTATTTTTTCTTTCCTATGGTGAGAGAGGCGACCATTGCGGTAAGAGATGCGGACAAAGCCCCGTTCAGTGCAGCCACACTGCCTCCTCCGGGTGCCGGAGCATCTGTTGAAAGAAGGTCGGAGAACTCGTCAATCTTCATGTCGACAAGCCCGCTCCTGTCCTTCTTATATGCATATTCAATGATCTTGTCCTGTACGCAGAAGGCAGATACCTCATTAAGCCCCATTGACTGTATTGCATTTGCTATGATATCCTTTTCGGGAAGGCCTGTATTTTCCCCCTGCATGCTTAAATAATGCTTTCCGGCCATCAGCATGGCTTCTTTGGGAACCAGGCCAACTATTTCGCTTCCGGTAACCCTGATCCCGAGCTTTTCAGCCTCTTCGCAGACAGTATCGAAAGCCTTGTGCACAGGGGTAATTTTATAGTTTGTAAGGTTGATCGAGACCTGAGCCATATTATACTCATCTATATACCATCCGACAGCCCTGCATTCCTGAAGCCTGCCGGGGACGATCACAGGGCTTCCGTCTTCATCGCGGACTTTCTGGCCCTTTTTGTTTTTCTCAGTATAACCGCTTTCCCTGATAATTTTAGCAATCTTATTTGCCTTCTTCTTATCCCTTGTATTAAGGTTTACATTATAAGCTATCAGGAATTCTCTGACCCCTATAGCTGTACAGCCTGATTTTGCATTAAATGTTGCAGGGCCGAAATCGGGTTCCCAGTGTTCATCCCTGATCTTTTCCTCAAAGCCTTCGTATTCACCCTTCCTTATACTGCTTAATGCCTTCCTGTCGGGTTTTGAGGCCGCATACTCATACAGGTAGACCGGGATAGAAAGCTCTTTTCCAACCCTTTCCCCGAGCCTTTTCGCCAGTTCAATACATTCCTCAGTGCTTATTTCGCTAACAGGCACAAAGGGGCATACATCGGTTGCGCCCATTCTCGGATGCTCACCCTTGTGTGTCCTCATGTCTATGACCTCAGACGCCTTTTTTATAGCCTTAAAAGCTGCTTCAACGGCCGCATCGGGCGGGCCCAGGAATGTTACTACCGTCCTGTTGGTTGCTTCCCCGGGGTCAACATCCAGAAGCATGACACCTCTGGTATCCCTTATCTCCCTGACAATAGTCTCTATCTTGGCTTTGTCCCTTCCCTCGCTGAAATTAGGGACGCATTCAACCAGTTTCATACTAACCTCCTAAATCTAAAATATTATTAAAAGAAAATGAAATATAAATATAATAATAATTTTTTATCATACCTGATAATATAATTTTTTAAAAGAAAATATAAATGATTTCAGGTTCAACAGCAAAATCCATCTGAAAAAAGATGGCGGAAGTTTTTGCTTTAAGCCATCAGAAACCGGCTCAATATAAAAATGATGGTAAGCTATACAGGTTTACTCATATAAAATCTGAAAATCCATCTCCTGTTTTCGTAATCTTTTAACGGTATTTTTCTATTCAATTATTGCTGTTTTTGAGATATTATCCTGTATAATGAGTGATAAAAAGAAGACTTTTCCCCATGAGAAAAACGAGGGATACAGGTCATCTCTCAACCTGGTCCCGGGTTTCATTGCTGAGAATCTCTCCCGAAACCGCATAAAAGGCAGAATATCAGCTTTTACAATGTTCATAGACATATCAGGCTTTACTGCAATGACTCAAGATCTCATGAAACATGGAAAAGAGGGTGCAGAGGTCCTTTCTTCAATAATAAATGGATTTTTTGCACCATCCATTGAGGCTGTATATGAAAATGGCGGATTTATTTCATCCTTTGCAGGGGACGCATTCACGGCAATATTCAGGGTGAGAAAGGCAGAGCATGTCCTTAATGCAGCTTTTTCAATCAACTCTCTTTTCAGAAAAAAAACGAAAACCATCACCAGGTTCGGCAAATTCAGGTTGTCAGCAAAAATAGGCCTGTCCTCTGGAAATGTTTTCTTCAGGATAATTGATGCAGGGATCCAGAAGGCTTACTTCTTCAGGGGTGAGGCTGTAGATAACTGCGCATCAGCTGAGCATCAGGCCAAAGAAATGCAGATCATCGCTGACAGCCTTTTTATGGCTAAATTATCAGCAAGTATTGATAAAAGCAGTATTGGAGATCACTGGTACAGGTTATCTCCAGCTTCTTTAAGAATACCCGGCCGCAGAAAAATAAAAAGAATCGCTGTCCCTCGCCAGGCTGAATCTCAGTTTATTCCGGAACCTGTTTTTGAACTGAGAGACAGGGGGGAATTCAGGGATATTGTTTCCTGCTTTATTAATTTCAAGGAGAAGGGATGCTATCTGAAAGCCCTGGCACAGGTAATCAGAAACTGCAGGATATTTGGCGGGTACTTTAACCGTATAGATTTCGGCGACAAGGGTGGTACGATCCTTGTGCTCTTCGGTGCTCCGAAAGCAATGGACAGGCTTTATCAGCGGGCTGCTGATTTTGCGCTTAGCCTGAGGAAGATCAGAGGATTTGCCTTCAGGGCCGGCCTTTCATCAGGCATTGCCTTTGCTGGTTTTATAGGTTCAGATATCAGGCAGGAATATACAGCATTTGGAAATGTTGTCAATCTTTCCTCAAGGATCATGATGGATACATCCTGGATGGGGATATCAGCTGACAGATCCTTTGCAGCCGAACTGCCTGCATATTTTGACGCTGAGCCGGAAGGGTCAAGGCTCTTTAAGGGCTTTAAGCAAAAGACTGATGTTTTCAGCCTGAGATCAAAGCAGGCATTTGGAACTGCAGGCTTCTTTAAAGGAAAGTTTATAGGCAGGCAGGATGAAACTGCAGAGCTGGCAAAGTTCTTAAAACCTGTTTTCAAAGGCAGTCAGGCAGGCCTTATATATATAACAGGCCCTGCAGGTATTGGCAAGACAGCCCTCATTGAAAATTTTACAGATAATATCCGGGGCTGTAATGTATTCTATCTCCCCTGCGATGAGATATTAAAAAAGCCTTTCAACCCTTTTATTCATTTTTTCAGGGCCTTTTTTAACCAGAGTGAATCATATTCAGAAAATCAGAACAGGGACCGTTTTGAAAGGGCTTTCGATGAGTTTCTGGAAAATAAATTCAGAGATGATACTAATGACAGCATTGAGGACTGCCGGCCATTGATCGGTGCGATGATCGGCCTTGATTACAGTGATCAGATAAGCCTCCGGCTTGATGCCAAGGGGCGCTATGATAACACGGTCTTTGCTGTCATCAGGTTTTTTAAAACGGCTGCATCAATAAAGCCTATTCTAATAGTCCTTGAAGATGCGCAATGGGCAGATAATGACAGTCTTTTTTTGCTAAGGTCCCTCCTGATTTCAGCTGAAAATTACCCTGTTGCAGTTACAGCCGTATGCAGGGATAATGATGGTGTGAATATCCCGGACATTCACAGAAGCCTTCCCATAAGAACTGAGAGGATAAGGCTCGGCGTGTTCAGCAGGGAGCATATCCGGCAGCTCCTTTTAAAAAAACTGGTAACTGAAAAGGCAGATGATTCAACTGTCGAATTTGTCTGGAAGAAGAGCGAGGGTATTCCGTTCTTTGCAGAACAGATAATAATGTACCTTGCGGAAAATAAACTGCTCGGCAGTAATTACAGGCTCAAAAGGGAAAACACCAGGATTCCCTCAAAGGTCAGCCAGATAATACTTGCCCGTATAGACAGGCTTTCAGCAGAGCTTAAAGAGACCATAAAGACAGCATCCGTACTTGGAAGGGAGTTCGGGCTCAAAGTCCTTGAAAGGCTTCTTTCTGCAGTAAAGCTCAATGAGAGCGAAATGGATTTTTCTGAAAAAATTAAGAAGGGCCAGAAGGAACATATATGGAGCAAGGCCTCTGAGCTCAGATGCATATTCAGGCATGCCCTCATAAGGGATGCAGTATATGAAATACAGCTGAAGGAGAGGTTAAGAAGGCTTCACGGCCTTGCAGGCAGTATTATTGAGGAAGTCCGCGCAGGCAATCTGCCAGAGCATTATGAAGAGCTTGCTCAGCATTATGATAAAGCGGAAAACAGGCAAAAAGCCGTTATTTTCCTTGAACTTGCCGGCAGGAAATCAGCCGGCAATTATCACAATGAGAAAGCCGTATTCTTCTATAAGAAACTCCTTGATTATCTCAATGATGATATTGATAAAAGAATTGACATACTCATAAGGACAGGGATTATCATGCAGTCCGCCGGAATGTGGAATGAGGCTGTCAGGACACTGAAAAAGGCACTCAGCCTTTCAGAAAAAAACCGGAAAACAAAAACTTCTGTCGACTGTATGAATGCCATAGCTGAGACCATGATAAAAAAAGGCAGGATCAGGGAAGCGAGGAAGCTTTTAGGCAGGTCTCTGAAAATTGCCGATGATTCCGGATATTTAAACGGCCTGGGAACAGCCTTCAGCAATATCGGGTATGCCCACAACCTTCAGGGAAACTACACCAAAGCCATAATTTACCATTCAAAGAACCTTGAGATATGCAAAATGACTGATAATAAAAAAGGGTCAGCAATATCCTACGAAAACATAGGGACAGCTTACCTGCACCAGTGCAATTATAAAGAGGCTCAGAAATATTATGAGAGAAGCCTCAATATCTACAGGTCCATTGATGATTATACAGGCATTGGAAGGGCAACCGGCAATCTGGGAGCAGTATTCATAAATCTAGGAGATTACAGCAGAGCCAAGGATTACCAGCTAAAAAAACTCAAGATTGCCACGGAGACAGGTAACAGGGCAGAGTTAAATTCAGTCTATAATAACCTTGGCAATATATGCTATTACAGGGGTGAATACGATAATGCCATGGAGTGGTACAAAAAGCACCTTGACTGCAGCAGGGCACTGGGAGACATGGGGATGATGAGCATAGCCTACGGCCTCATTGCAAACATTTATTCAGACCAGGGTAATTATAAAAAAGCTTTTGCTTTCCAGAAAAGAAAACTTGATATCGCTGTAAAGATCGGAGATAAGAATTCCATCAGTTATGCCTGCGGGAATATAGGCGTCCTCTGTTTCAACCAGGGAAATTACAGAAAGGCCATGGAGTACTATAATAAAAAGATGAAAATATGCCAGGAGATAGGAGATAAATCCGGGATCAGCTATGCACTCGGAAATATCGGGGTAATCTATTTTAACCGGGGAAATTACAAAAAAGCCATGGAATTCTATACGAAAAAGATGAAAATATGCAGTGAAATTGGTGATAAACGCGGGATAGCAGGTGCTCTGGGGAACATAGGCGTCCTTTTCTATAAAAGGAATGATTTTGGCAAAGCTATAGATTTTTATAAGAGACAGCTTGAAATATGCAATGAGAACGGGTATAAATACGAGTCTTTATATGCCTATCATAATACCGGCAGTGCTTTCCTGGCTCAGGGCGACCCTGATAATGCAATGCTGAATTTTATAAAGCACATGGAAATCTCTAAGGAGATCAAGCACACAGACCAGATAGGCAGGGCACATGATAATTTCGGCCTGATCCACATGGAGAAGGGTAATTACAAGCAAGCACTGAAGCATTTTGAAAAAGCCGCAGGGATTGCCGGGGATATTGGTTTTAAGTATAATTTATGCAGTTATTTACTGCATATCTCTGAGCTGCTGCACCTGATGGGCAGGAAGCAGGATATTCCTGACAGGCTTGATGAAGCAATATTGATTGCCCGTGAGATAGAACGGTACGATGTGCTCTTCAGCGCCCTGGTTCTCAAACATAGTATAGACGGGAATATTAAAGCCCTGATCAGGATGCTTCAGGAAAATAGCTCAGACCAGGCAAAAACTGCCGTTATTTACTATGAATTGTGGAAAATTACAAATAAAGCAGAATACAGGGACAAAGCAGAAGAGTTAAATATGGATCAATTCAAGGAAACTTCGAGGTACGAATTTAAAAAGAGGCTCAAAGAGCTTTCAATGGATAAATAACAGATCCAGAGACTGCATCCCTTTCTTCACAGGCTTTATTACAGCTTAAGATAATGTCTACGCGTTAAACCTGATATTCCGGATTAAGAGACATTCCCTGCCTGTCACCATGCATAAGGCCATTCTTTCAACTGCAAGCGGCAATATAGTCTACCATACAAATGGTATCAGCCGATATTTTGTCTTTTGGCAGTATTCTCTATACCCGGGCAATTCCCTTATTAATACAGATTCTTCGTTTAATATCCTAGCCATTATTGTAACGGGCATCAAAGCTATCGGTATCAAAGCCCACCAGGAACCAAGCGCAACTGGTATTGGAATCCCCATTATAATAATGCCTGCATACATCGGATGTCGCACAATACTGTATAGCCCGGTAGATATTACTTCCTGACCTTCGTCTACTTCAACCACTCTGGATGCATAACTGTTCTGCTTAAATACAAAGAAGACCATAAGATATCCAGAGAAACAAACAAGATCTGCCAGGAGCACTAAACAGGGCGGAATGCTTGACCAGGCAAAACGCCGGTCAAATCCGGAGATAATAAAAGCTGATAAAAAAAGCAGTGAATAAGCTATCTGTATAATTCTCTGTGCTTTTTCCTTTTCTTTTGTTCTTGTTCTTCGCTCTAAAAGCTGTGGATCATTTTTCAGGAAATATAAAAGGGTAAATATCATTGGAATAAAAATGAACGCAGTATAGACATATACCTGCCAGTAATTAAATGTACCTGCCGGTAATAGAGTAATTACACCAATAAAGACCGGGAAAAGTGAAAATCTCATAATGACTTTTATAATAAGGCTTTTCATTTCACTTTTATTAAGCATTTGGTTTTTCTCTGCAATTCAGACGGTTCTTACCGGCAATGAAGCTGTTATGCTGCTTTAGGTGCCTTTGCCCTACTTCGTCAGCCTGAAGGCTGTAGCAACCAGAAATTGCTGTACCGGACAGCGGTTTATCCTGAACCTTTCAGTTAATCTCGACAGTTACATGTGCCAGCTCTTTCAAAACGTGAAGTCTGTTCTTATAATCCTCTATCGACTGATCATTGTCCGAAACAAGTGCAATTATACATGAATAGCTGTTATCAGCCACCTTCCATAGATGCAGGTCAGTAATTTTGGTTTCTTCGTCTGACTCTATAATCTCCTTTATCTTATTGGCCAAAGGCTGGTTTACATTGTAATCCAGAAGAATTTTTGATGAATCTTTCAATAATGATAATGACCATCTCATTATGAGAAAAGCTCCGACAATTCCCATTACCGGATCTAAAAACTGTAAATTGAAATACTTTGCACTTATTAAAGCAACGATTGCAAATACAGATGTTAAAGCATCTGCTATGACATGCAGATATGCTGACTTCAGGTTCAGATCCTCATGATCATGATCAGAAGCATGATGTTCATGTTCATGATGACCTGTACTCGAATGGAGTATATAAGCACAGGCCAGGTTTACCAGAAGGCCGATGACTGCCACAATGAGGGCTTCATTATAAAATATAACCTTGGGACGGATAATTCTTTCAATAGACGAATAGGTCATCATGATGGCTACTACTCCAAGAAGAAGTGCACTTGTATAAGCACCTAAGATCTCAATTTTCCATGTACCAAATACAAATTTTTGATTTTTAGAATATTTTCTTGCCAGAATATATGCAAAGAAAGATATCCCCAATGCAAAAGCATGAGTTCCCATATGAACGCCGTCAGCAAAAAGGGCCATGGAATTAGATAACAGTCCAGCTGCTATTTCAGCAATCATCATTGCAAAAGTTATCAGGACAACAATGAGTGTTTTCTTTTCGATCTGCTCTTTATTTTTGCCAAACGAATGACTATGCTGCCATTGCTCGATATTCATCTATAAGCCCTCCTAAAAAACAGCTGCTTATATAATATATGGAAAGTGCTATGGTTTGTAAATTTTTTTCTATTCGAATTAAATGCCCTTACATTATGCGGTAAACCGAAGACGAAAGGATTTTTCTATTGCTAATTCTTTCATTAAGCCTAATGTATAGGAACCAGGTGGGCCCACCAGAAGCCATCTCCCCGCAATCCTTCATGCCTGCTCCTCTTAATTCCACCCAGATATACAGAACAGCCTCTGAAACCCGGCTTTTATGAGGTAATGCTCCAGTAATAAAATAAAACATGATTCCAGGCTTTTTGCATTTTATGCTTTATGTTTTAGTTTTTTATCCTGCCAGCCAGTTGAAAAGATTCTATTTATTTTTGATGCAGTCATTATTTGTGATAGAATAAATCCTATATATGTTTTGCAAATAAGTAATTTTTAAAAGGAGCTTGATAGTATATGAGTATTAAAAGGTTTTTTATCTCGATATTAGTTATTTTTATTGCACTGTTTATTTTCATCCAGTGCGGAAAGTCAACCAGGCGGGAAAGCGATAAAAGCGATGCTGAGCTGGCATTCTCCCTTCCGGTTGAAGAACCGCCTGCATTAAAGGTGGAAATTAGCTTTCCGGGCATTGAAAAAAGCCTGAAGCCATCCATTCTTATCACTTTCAATAAGAATATAACGGATGAAGATAATAATCTGCTGGTGAAGGAGCCTGTATTTAAAATAGATCCTGACATGCTTGCAAAGAGGATTGCAGTTTCTGCAAACCATATTGAATACGAATTGTCAAAGGACCTTAAAACTGACACGCTCTATAAGCTTTCACTCAATAACAGCATAACGATCGGCAGTGAGGATTACAAGCTTGACCAGGATACAGATTATTTTATCAAGGCAAAGACAGCACCCTTGGTCAGGGATGCCTATATATACCAGATAAACAGGAAAGACAGGCTTATAAGGATAGCAGTCGATTTCAATTTCACCATATCGCCAAAATTCCTGTCTGAGAAGATATTCATAAAGACAAAGGATAATATTCAGATACCATATACAATTGAATCATACAGTACTGATTCAGTCAGACTAAGGGTCACAAATCCCCCGTTTGACCTGAAGACCTACAAGCACCCTGTTTATATCCATGTTTCCAAGGGTGTCCAAAGCCAGTACTATGATGACCTGGATCTTAAGGCAGATTATGTAAAAGCCATAGATATTCCATCAAATACAAGCCTTATGTTCTATAACTACGACCTGCAGGAGGTTGGTGATAAATACAATTTAATACTCAATTTTTCTGATATCATTGATGATGAAGACCTGGAAGGCTTTATAGAGATAAAACCGGATATCACAACAAGCATGAAGTCAAATTATTATTCAGTTATCATAGAGGGCGATTTTACACCTGAAACCAGAGTGAACTTAAATATTAAGCCGGGGCTTCTAAGCAGAAACAACAACATTTTATTAAACGGTATCTCACAGGATGTAAAGTTCAGGAATTTCAGCCAGATGGTAGGATTCGAAGAGAAGGGCACATTCATCAGGAAAAACGGGAAGAAGACTCTTAAATTTTCATACAGGAACCTTGATAAGGTCAATATAAAGGTTTACAGGATATTTGATAATAATATTCCCGTTCTGTTTAATTTCTACAAGGAATGGAGCGGGAACCTTGGGTCGCCTGATGAAAAGATCTCATTCAAGATGCTTGATAAGGATATAAGCCTGGATTACAGGCCAAATCAAAAACACACCCATTACCTGAATTTCTCAGAATTGATAGATAATGCAGATAATGGGTTCTATCATATCATCCTTTCCTCTGAGGAAAATTATCATACCAGGGATTCCATGTGGTTATGCATCACAGACATAGGGCTGATCTCAAAACTTGCTGAGGATAAGCTCTTTGTATGGGCAGTCTCACTTGAATCCGGTAAACCCCAGAGTAATGTGGATGTTTCCCTCTTTTCCCTTAATAACCAGCAGCTGGCAGAAGACAGCACTGATAAGGATGGAAAGGTCATTTTCAAAGGGCTGAAGGAATACACGGATACCGTAGGGATACCCTTCATAGTCTTTGCACGTCAGGATAATGATTTTTCCTTCATTGACATCTATACTCAGTCTATTGACCTTTCAGAATACAAGACACACGGCTTCCCTATCCTTAAGGGAGACTACAATTCATATTTCTTCTCGGAGAGAAATCTGTTCAGGCCCGGAGATACGGTTAATTTCGGCGGAATAGTAAGGAAGAGGGACCTGAATCAGTTCACCACTGTCGACAAGGTTCCTGTTAAAATGGAAATAAAGGATTCAAGCCACAGGCTTGTAACATCGCTTGCCAGGCCTCTGGACAGCCAGGGGACAGTCGAATACCAGTGGAAAACATCAGATTATCAGGAAACAGGGTATTATTATGCCGGCTTCAAAATAGGTAAAATCGATATAGGCAAGTTGACAATACAGATAGAGGAGTTCATACCGCAGAGGATACAAACCCTGCTGAACACTGTAAGAGAAGCCCTGACATCCAGGGACATCATAGAGCTCACTCTTAAAGGGCTCTATCTATTCGGAGCGCCTGTTTCAAACGGCAGCTACAGTCTGCACGGCTATCTGTCCCCCGCTGAGCTGTCGATCCGGGGATTTAATGAATACAGCTTCGGTTATTCCGATTTTGATGATATTAAGCCTGTAGAGCTTTTCAGGTTTACAGACAGCCTTGACAGTGGAGGCACAGCTGAAATTAAGATCGACCTGAACAATTACGGAATAAAGCAGTACTCGAAAATCGATATAAAGGCTGAGATCGAGGAGCAGGCAGGCGGAAGGACAGTGGACGATTCTGTTTCTGTCCTTGTGAATCCCTATGATATCTATCTGGGCATCAAAAAAGATGACATTGACAATATCAGAAGCGGGAAAGTAAATAATTTAAGCGGTATAGTCGTAAATACTGAAGGAAAGGCTATAGAAGATGAAAGGGATATAGACATATCAGTCTTCCATATAGAGCACAGGTATATCTACTATTACGATACAAACTATGGAAGGCACAGGTATCGATTTGAAGAGATAGAGAATTTGATAAAAAGGGATTCGATCAAGTCTGAAAATGGAAAATTCTCATTTGATTTCAATTCCAGAAACTACTGGGGTGCTTACAGGATAACCCTGACAGACAGGGATACAGGGTCTGTTACAGAATGCACAAAATATCCATGGTGGTGGGGTTACGGTACAACTGCAGACAAGAACAAAGCGCCATATTACATAGACCTGACACTTGATAAAGAAAATGCCCTCCCTGGCGAGAAGGTTGAGATGGTACTGAACTCCCCCTTCAATGGCAGAATGCTTATGACAATTGACAGCGACGATGTATTGCTGTCAGAATGGCATGATATTAAAAAGGGGCACAATACAATAAATTTCAGGGTGCCTCCAAAATCCAAGGATTATAATAATGTATATGTATCAGCCTTCATAATAAACAGTGAATACAATTACGGCTCTGTTCCGTTAAGAGCCCTTGGAATGGCAAATATTGCCATAAGGCATGATGACAATAAGCTTGATGTAAGATTGTCCCATCCTGAGGTAATAAAGCCCAATACAAGCCTGGAGATAGAATATGAAATAAAGAACCTGGGAAATGAAGGAAGGATAGCTGTTTTTGCAGTTGATGAGGGCATACTCCAGATAAGGAAATTCATGACACCGGACCCCTATGCATTCTTTTTCAGCAAGACAGCACTTGGAGTAAAGCTTAATGATATACTTGGAATGATAATGCCGGAATTCACTGAACTGTATACCGGGAAAACAGGCTATGGAGATTTTGAGGAAATGCCTCCGGTACCGGAAGAAGGTGACAGGGGAAGGATAATGAGGGTAAAACCACTTGCATTCTGGTCAGGATTCAATACCGTCAGCAAAGATGGCAAGGGCACTATAGCTTTTGATATCCCGAACTTCCTGGGAAAGGTAAGGGTAATGGCAGTTGCCGTCAGTGACGGAAAATTCGGCTCTTATGAGGGATTTACAATTATCAGGGACAAGATACAGGTTATTTCAACAATGCCAAGGTTCCTTCTTGCAGGGGATATATTTGAGATTCCAATTACAGTGGTAAATTCAACAGGAGAGGATGGAGAGTTCAGTATTGATATCTCAGCTGAAAATATAAAAATAATCAGTTTTGAGGACAGCAGGATACCGATCAAGGATAATGAATCAAAGATAATCATTGCAAAAGCATCGCCGGAAGGCAACCTTGGATTTTCTGAAATAAAGATCCAGGCAGAAGGCAACGGCGAAAGAACATCCGCAGAAACAACCATTCCAATCCTCCCAAATTCACCATCTGTCACTGAATACCACCTTGTTGAATGCAGTAAGGGAGAGACAAGCCTCGACAGCTATACCAAAGGCTGGGCCCCCGAGTTTGAAAGGACATTCATAACGCTTACTTCGCTCGTCTATTCCAAAGAACTGGGATATCTCAAGTACCTCATAAGGTACCCGTACGGATGCCTTGAACAGACTATCTCCACTGCCTTTCCGCTTCTGTACTTAAAGGATATTGATACCGTCAAGGAGATAAATGAATATCTAAAAGACAGGGATATCAACCAGCTTATCCTGAGTGCCGTCAGCAAGGTGATATCAATGAGAATAGGAGACAGCGGATTTGGCATGTGGCCATCCACCAGGAATGTCAATAGCTGGGTATCTGTCTATGCCACTCATTTCCTTTATGAGGCGAATGCCAGGGGATTTCTTGTTGACCAGTCAGTTCTGAACTCGCTTGCAGACTATATAACAGGCACCATAAACATTGAGGATGATAAGATTCACAGCATATCAACGAGGGCATACGGATATTATGTATTGAGCCTCATGAAAAAAACCCGGCAGAACGACATTGATTTCTTCCTTCAGAGATACAGGGACAGGCTTCTTCCTGAATCAATAGCCTTTATTGCAGGAGCATATGCAAATATTGGCAATATTTCCATGGCAAAGGAGCTGATATCTTCAGACCTGAACCTCAATAAAGGTGTCAATTTAACCGAAAATGACAGAAATGAGCTCCAGCTCTTCTTCTATTCCGAACTGAGGCAGAAGGGCATAATACTCAATGTGCTTATGGATATGGGGCAGTTTGCTGATACAGAATTAAGGGATCAATTGATGCTGAAGATAGTCCAGGACCTTAGAACCAGAAAATATGTATATTACTATTCAACACAGGAGCTTGTCTGGAGCCTGAGAGCCTTTGTAAAGCTTTTAGAGCAGAACAAAGCAAGCGGGGATGAACAGTTTGAGGGCTATCTATATAAGGACGGCAAGGAGATCCTATCATTTACCCATGGTCAGAGGACAGTTTTCGGCTCAGGGCTGACAGGCCATGACCTGAAAATATTAAACAAAAAGGACAGGCCTTTTTATGCATTGCTTGCCATCGAAGGCATCAAGCCGGGAGTGCAGTTCACAAAATATGCCCAGGGGATAGAGATAAAAAGGGTATTCTATGACGAGGCAGGAAACCTTCTGAACCAGGACGACATGCTGAACCTAAAGCAGGGGCAGGAGATATGGGCAAAGATAGTCATCATTGCCCAGAGCAGGTTCAGAAATGCAGCTGTAACAGACAGGATAGGAGCTGGCTTTGAAATAGAGAATCCGAGGCTCACAGAACAGGTCCTGCCATCATGGATAAAGCCGAAGGATATCTATAACCCGGCACACATAGACATAAAGGATCATCAGATAAGCTTCTTCGGCGATATACACCCGGGGATGGATACTGCCATCTTCTACAAGCTGA
Source organism: uncultured Candidatus Sumerlaeota bacterium (assembly GCA_964389675.1). Classification (GTDB taxonomy): domain Bacteria; phylum CAYMEV01; class CAYMEV01; order CAYMEV01; family CAYMEV01; genus CAYMEV01. The sequence continues at coordinate 157,947 of CAYMEV010000003.1, read as the reverse complement.
AAGCGCTGACTAAGGGCAGGTTCCTGATACCCCCTGTCAGTATTGAGATAATGTATGACCCGACAACAAGGGCATCAGACAGTGCAATGAATGCTGAAATTAAGTAAACTTGGATTATTCCGCGGGAGGAGAATATTTCTCCTCCCCTTTTTATTTCTTGCCCTTCCCGTCGTATCCTTTTTCATCCTGAATTTTCTGTTCCCTCTCCCTCTCAAGAAGCTCTGCAAACAGGAATCCACTGTCATCTGCTATAATGACGGCTCCATTGCAAGGGTATTCCTTACAGACGATGAAAAGATAAGGATAGGCATTGATTATGCGGATATCCCCGTCATTGTGAAGGACGCTTTTATCTCAGCGGAAGACAGGTACTTTTACTATCATCCCGGAATTAACCCTTTTTCAATAGTAAAAGCGCTTTACTCAAATATAATCCACGGGGAAATAGTATCCGGAGCTTCCACAATAACAATGCAGGCTGCCCGAATGATGGAACCAAAGAGAAGAACGCTTTTTAATAAGATAATAGAGGCATTCCGTTCTCTGCAGATAGAACTGAAATACTCCAAGAATGATATACTTACAATATACTTAAACCTTCTCCCCTTCGGAGGCAATATTGAAGGTATTGAGACAGCATCCCTGCTCTATTTCTCAAAAAGCACCCGGGACCTGAATCCCGGAGAAATAGCAATACTTACTACAATCCCAAGGTCACCGGCCATACACAACCCGTCGACCGGAGACCCGGAAAAGATCAGGAAGGCCCGTGACCGTGCACTGAAACTGATGCTTAATAACAGGGTGATAAGCAGCGATATCTTTGATATATCGTCAAAAACGCCCCTCCCTGAAAATGCCGAGAATATCCCCTTTTCCATGCCCCATTATTCTGATTACCTGTATTACAGATCAGGGATGAGAGGAAAGATAATCTCGACCATAGATAAAGAGCTTCAGGCAGTGCTTGAAAAAAGCATAAAAGACTATATGTCAAACCTGAAAAAGATAGGAATAAAGAATATCAGCGCAGTAATAGTCTCCTCCAGGACAAATGAAGTACTTGCAGCTGTCGGTTCTGAAGACTATTTTGAAGAATCCAGCGGCCAGATAATAGGATTTGATTCCCCTTTAAGCCCCGGCTCCCTGCTAAAACCCTTTTTGTACGCAGAATGCATTGAATCAGGGCTTATAACCCCCTCAACACTGCTTGAAGATGTCCCTATTTATTACAGTGACTATGAACCGACCAATTACGGAGGTATTTTTACAGGCGTATCAAGCGCAAAGGATGCACTGTGCAACAGCCTTAACATCCCGGCCATAAAGCTCCTGGAGGCAACAGGCACAGAAAAATTCTTCAATCTTCTAAAAAGCATTGGATTCTCAATCCCATATACACATGATAAATACGGGCTTTCCATCATATTAGGGAGTGCTGAGATCACAATGCTTGAGGCTCTCAGGGCTTTTTCAGCCTTTAACAATAAAGGCACCCTTAAAGACCTTGTATTCACAACAGGCCAGAAGCAGAAAGACCCGGAAAGGGTATTCAAAGAGGGAACATCATATATAATAAGCGAAATGCTTTCAGGCCATCCCGGCTCTCATCTTGACAGATACATACCCTATAAAGTGGCATGGAAGACCGGGACATCATATATGTACCGTGATGCATGGGCCCTGGGCTATAATCCTGATTTTATAATAGGTGTATGGACAGGTAACCTGAAAGGAGCCATCCCCCCTGTCAACACAGGGCACAGCACCGCAGCGCCTCTCATGTTCATGCTGTTTAACCTGCTTATGAAAAACAAGCCAATAACATGGTACAGACAGCCGGAGGAGGTCACCGAGATTGATGTATGCTCTCTTTCAGGCATGATACCGAATGACTACTGCCCCCATACCAAAAAGACTCTTGCTCTTGCTTCAAAGATCCCCATGGAAAAATGCAGGTATCACCAGCTCCTTCCCGTGGACAGTGAAGGATATGCTGTATGCAACCCTTCCTCCCTTTCAGGTAAATACAGCTATAGCGTTTTTGTCGATTTTCCTCCCTCTGTTTCAAGCTGGCTCAGGCTTAATAAGAATATATCCTTCAGCATGCCGAAATACCGCAAGGACTGCTCACCACAGACAATTCCTCCCCCCCTGATAATATTCCCACAGGATGATCAGGTCTTCGAACTTTCAGACAATGAAGATGTAATATCATTGAAGATCTCCGCATCAGATCAGACAGAATACCTATATCTCTTTATTGATGATACTTATATTGAAAGATACCCGAATGATATGCAGATAAATATCAGGCCCGAAAAGGGGACAAAAAGAATATACATTATTGATGATTCAGGACAGCCGGGCAATACTGTAACCATTACTGTAAAATAGGATCTTTCAGTACTGTCTTCAATCTCAGCAATTTTACACAATTTTACATTTAGAGCGAGTTTTTTGAATATTTCCTAAAACAAAAGGATCCTGATGCTCTTTCAGGAGAATAATACAAACTGCTAAATGGCCAGGATATATTTTTTTGGTTGATTTTCATGATGAATTGGCCATAATAGTTAGCAATTTTAGCCTTATAAATTTTAAAGGCAGGCATAACATAAAATGATTATTAAAAAAGCATTAGAGCATATCAGGTTAAATATTATTCCATACTCATTATTCTTTATTCTCACAATAATAATGACCTACCCTCTGGTAATTTATTTCTTTTCCCACCCTATATCTGTTTATGGGGATAAATACCAGTTTATATGGAATATCTGGTGGGTAAATAAATGCATTTTGGAGTTTAAGGATATCTATACCATAGATTACTTGTTTTATCCCTTTTCCTTCAGCGGTGTATTTCATACATTCTCTATCTTCCCTATTCTTATTACAATACCTTTTTATCATCTTTTTGGCCCCGTATTTGTTTATAACCTTATTGCTTTCCTCTCTTTTTTTCTTGCAGGGGTTTTTATGTACAAACTAGTGCTTTATCTTACAAAGGACATGCCTTCAGCATTTATTGCAGGTATTATATTTGCTTTCAATCCTGTAAGGATCCGTATGGTTTCTTCCGGTGGATACTTTAATATGCACTTTGATGCCTTTGTACCGCTGTTTGTACTTTTTTTCTTAAAGATGCTGAAAACAGGGCGTTACAGGTATGCAATAATCAGTTCCCTGGCTTTTATAAGCATTTTCTATACTGAATACCAGCTTACAGTTTATACAGTGATAACAGGTGCTGTAATATTTGCTTATTTTTTTATCAGGAACATCAGAAAAAAAGCAGTTCTAATTAATCAGATAAAAAATGGCCTCTTTTTTGCCTTTATTGTATTAATACTTGCTGTGCCTGTACTAAGGCAACTGGATCAGGTTGAATATACCGAGATGACTTATACTCCCGAGGAGCATATAGTAGGGTTAAACCTGATGATCTATATGAGTTCTGCATTATTCAGGGGTAATCTATACAGGTATATAGGCAGTATTTTCCCTGATCTTGCCAGGTATGCTTTGCCCCTGTCAGGCTGGGCGGTGCTTTTGCTGTTTATATTTTCCATACTATTCATTAAAACATTAAAAACAAGCCCGGGATGGATGTGGCTATTTCTTCTAATGGTTTTTTTCATCCTGTCCTTCGGCTGCTACTTCACCATAAGCCCCAATACCGGTTTTTCCTTCCCAACTCCCTATCTTTTATTTGCTAAGGTACCTGTACTCAATGCCATAAGGGCTCCATGGAGGATTGCAAGCTTTGTTTTTTTCTCTCTTGCTGTCTTTATAGGAATGCATTACCGCAGTATCACAGAATATTTGTCATCCAGGATAAAGAAAGATAATAAAAAGAAAGTATTATATACCTTAAATATAATGCTGTGCTTTCTTATATTTGCAGAATACATCAATATTCCCTTAAAGACTGCCTTAGAATATGATGATATCTCTTCACATTATGCCCTGATCAGACAGGATAAAGATGATTGTTCTGTGCTTGAAATGCCTGTATCCTGGCTTTGGGCCAAAGGCTATGTAGATGTCTTTTCCGTATTGTATATGTATTATCCCGCTTTTCATAATAAGAGGGAAGTCAATGGATATGTATCCAAGCTTCCCCCTTATATATTCAACTATTTCAAAGAACTGCCTTTGTTCAGAGTATTTATTCTAATGCAGGACGGGAAAATCCCTGATGATAAGCTAATAGAGGAAGCTCAAAATGTTTCAGAGGGCTTTGTAAAGCTTGCAGACCTTAAATATATCGTTGTTCATAAAAGATTCCTTGAGAAGCTTAAATATAAGCATAAGGGATATGACTTCATACCGGACTACCTTGATCTTGTAAGGAGAGTATTCCCTGTTCTGGAAGAGAGGACAGATGATCAGGGGAATATAATGTTCATACTTGAAAAAGCAAAGGATATAAAAAGAAACACCTACAGGATGTCTGATAAGGATATCAGGGCATATATCGCAAGGGGAGTTTTCCCGGAAGTTGAGGGGGGGGAACTTAGGTGGATTACAGGAAATAGTGCGATCTTTGCCTTCCCGAATCAGGGTCATAAATACAGCAGGGTAAGGATATTCGGTTTCCCCCAGTATGCTGAGGGGAAAAAGCAGACCATAAAGGTCAGTATCAATGGCAGAACTGCATATGAAGGGACTGTTGAAAAAGAGCCTTCATATATTGATATAGAAATGGAAGATGAAGATTTCAGGGATAAAAATATCTTCCTGGACCTTGAGTTTGCTTACTCCATCTCAGCCAGAGAGCTGGGTACCGGAAATGACACAAGGAGCCTTTCCTATATGATAAGGGAGATAATATTTGAAGAATAGCTATACTTTTAAGAATCGGCAGTATTTTATAGTACTGCTTTTTTTCCTTCTTACTCTTGTAATGACATACCCGACTTTTATCTGTTTTTTCTCCCGCCCAATAGCCTCCTATGGCGATAAATACCAGTTTATATGGAATATCTGGTGGGTAAATAAATGCATCATGGAATTTAAGGATATTTATACAATCGATTATCTTTTCTATCCCTTTTCTTTCTGTGGCATATTCCATGCATTTGGCTTATTCCCTATACTGATTACGATTCCCTTTTATCATCTATTCGGCGTTGTATTCACATATAATTTAATTGCATTCCTGTCATTTTTTCTTGGCGGACTATTCATGTACAGACTTGTATTGTATCTGACAAAGGACAGCTCCTCTGCATTTATCGCGGGGCTTATTTTTGCTTTCAGCCCCATCAGGGTTAGGCTTGTATCTAACAGTGGCTATTTCAACATGTATTTTGATGCTTTTGTGCCTCTGTTTGTATTATTTTTCTATAAAATGCTGGAGACAAGGAAATATAAATATGCTGTTTTCAGTTCACTTTGTTTTGCAAGCATTTTTTATACAGAATACCAGCTGGCTATTTATACAGTGATCTTGGGAATGATATTATCTGGATATTTCTTTATCAGCCATATTAAAGAACCGATCATTTTATTTAGCTATTTAAAGCATATTATTATTTTTTCTGTGATAGTATTCATTTTTACAGTCCCTGTGCTTGTCCAGATTGATATGAGCGAATATTCAGAAGTAGCTTCTTCCGGGTTAGAAGAAATAACAGGGTCTTATCTCATTAATTATACAAGCTCAGTTTTTTACAGAGGCAATTTGTATAGATATATAGGAAAGATCGCACCGGGTTTTGCAAGGTATTTCCTGCCCATATTCGGATGGGGTGGCGTTTTTCTGTTAATCCTCTCTGTTATTAGGCTAAGAAGTGTCAGGGGAGGATGGATCTGGCTTTTTAGCTTTTTCATATTCTTTTTATTGTCATTTGGCCCGTATTTTACAATAAGTCCATTTGTGAATTTTAGATGCCCTGCTCCATTTCTGATCTTCACCAAACTGCCTGTATTAGATGCAATAAGGGCTTCCTGGAGGATAATTAGCTTTGCATTCTTTGCATTTGCAGTATTTGTTGGATTATACTACCGGTACATCCTGAACTATCTGTCATCAAAATTCAGTAATTTAAATAAGGACAGAATATATGCAATTCTCCATATAAGCCTCTGCTTTATACTGCTTGCAGAGTATATTAATATTCCCTTTCATACATCCATTGAATATGACTATATCTCTTCTCATTACCAGACCGTCAGGGATGATACAGAAGATTGCTCTGTAATTGAAATGCCGTTATCATGGACATGGGCTAAAGCAAATGCGGGTGTTTGGGCAATACAATATATGCTCTACCCTGCCTTCCATAATAAGAGGATGGTGAACGGATATGTATGCAAGCTTTCACCTTATGTATTTAATTATTTTACAAATCTGCCACTTTTCAAGATATTTCTATTAATGCAGGAGGGCAAAATCCCTGACTATAAGCTTATAGACGAGGCTCAGTCTGTCGCTGATGGCTTTCTAAGCATTGCAGACCTTAAATATATTGTAGTCTTCAGGAAGGAATTGGAAAAGCTTAAATATAAGCATAAGGGATATGACTTCATACCGGACTACCTTGATCTTGTAAGGAGAGTATTCCCTGTTCTGGAAGAGAGGACAGATGATCAGGGGAATATAATGTTCATACTTGAAAAAGCAAAGGATATAAAAAGAAACACCTACAGGATGTCTGATAAGGATATCAGGGCATATATCGCAAGGGGAGTTTTCCCGGAAGTTGAGGGGGGGGAACTTAGGTGGATTACAGGAAATAGTGCGATCTTTGCCTTCCCGAATCAGGGTCATAAATACAGCAGGGTAAGGATATTCGGTTTCCCCCAGTATGCTGAGGGGAAAAAGCAGACCATAAAGGTCAGTATCAATGGCAGAACTGCATATGAAGGGACTGTTGAAAAAGAGCCTTCATATATTGATATAGAAATGGAAGATGAAGATTTCAGGGATAAAAATATCTTCCTGGACCTTGAGTTTGCTTACTCCATCTCAGCCAGAGAGCTGGGTACCGGAAATGACACAAGGACCCTTTCCTATATGATAAGTGAGATAATATTTGAAGAATAGCTATAGATATTCAGAATCAGGACAGGCAGAACTATCCTGCATAATATTTCTTCTGGGATAATTCTGATGTTATTTTCAGATTATCTGATGCGGTAATGTTTTAATCCTTATTTTGATATGAGCAAATTTATAGCATATGCTTATTCATAAAAAAGAAAAGCATCATACAGCCTTAGACTGCCATGAAACATCGTGCTTACGGTTATGGAAACAGAACCTTCTGAATGAGGAGGGGTAAGGATAATAATCTCTCTGCTGTTTATAAAATCCACCATTAGGGCTGGTGTTTTATCAAAAAAGACACTGGCACCGCTGTCAAAATTAGCCCCTGATATTTGTACTATTTCATTTCCGCTTATATGCCCTGAATCAGGTTCTATGCCTGAAACCTGCACATCATTATGCAGGGATACTGAATAGGAGTAGTTTCTGCTCTCAGGTTCCTCCATGTACTGCAGGTTATCAATAATCAGGACCACTCTGTCATAGAGGCCCGGCTCCGGAAGCAATATATCCATAGCTCCTGCTTTCTGGCTGATCTCCCTGCTGCAGGCTGTCCATCCGGCGGTTAAGGGAAACTGACGTTCATGGCAGAGAATTGAATAACCCCATACCTGGTTTTTGGATAAATCTCCCTGTATTTTTGCAACAAGGGCTCCAGGCCCTGCTTGTTCAGGGTATATTTCTATATAATGGCTTGCATGCGACTCAGGCGGAATTTCATTGCTATAGTTCGGGTCACCTGTTCCAGAAAAGGGCAGATCCTGGTAATATAATACCTGATGGGGTTTTGGCTGTCTGATAAATGCCTCTCCGTCATCATATCCACTTCCGTCATAACAGTCCTTTACCAGGTAATTCCACTGAGTGAATATCTGATAGGCTTCCCTGAGAGTCATACCAGCAGAGCTGCAAAGGAGCTCATCGATGATAAAAGGGTAGAAGCCTCCCTCATTATTTGTAGTAGAATTGCCAAGCTCTTCAAAAACTGTCCTGAAGAATGTATCATCGTAATCAACCAGGGCCTCCCTAATGAAAAACGGCCAGATAACATTGGAGTATTCAGTCCATCCGTCAAACAGCCATAACCCATTAAAAGGCCTGTTCTGCCTGTATCCTGTGTAGGCAAGCCATGTATTTCCCTCCGGGAAAACTATCTTCTCTGTATACATGGCTGTATTCTCATCCCATGCCCATGAGGAATATGCATTATAATCGCAGTAATACGCCATCTGGCATGCATGATAATATTCATGGGCTATGGTGGCTCCGAGATCATCTCCTGTAACCCAGCTTGATATTCCGATATAGCTTACTGTCCTTGTGGAATAGTCAGGCATATCACCGGAATAGTATTCTGGCATCGTATAGCCATAATATTCCGGGTAATTTTCAATATATACATCATAGATATCAATCCCTCCGCCTGCCTCCCCGTCAGAAGGAGGAAGAATATAACCCAGCTGGCTGTGATAAATATCATGGGAATATTCAAAATATTCAGCCATAAGCTCTACCTTATCTGGTATCCCATTAGTATTATCATCTGCGGTATCTACAGCATGCTCGCCCTTTACCGTATAATGGATATAGAAATGCCCCTGTCCTGAGAGATATCGATAGACCTTGTTTGAATAACCCGGCCTTGATCTGACTGACTTATACCTTAAGATATACTCTGCGGGAGCAGAACGCAATATTGACTCTGCTTCCTTAATAAGACCTGTGGCACACATGAAGCTTCTTTCGCATGGATTTTTTGTTTTGTATTCCGCAGGGACAGATTCATAATCCAGGATCAGCATAGCCTGCAGAAGGGCTTTGTCATAAATACTGATATCACCTCTTTCACAGGCATCAGATATAAGGCCATAAGAAGAACCGAAGGCTATTAAAGCACATAGAGAATAAATAAGGAATATTAAAAAAAAGCGCATTATGTAATATCTTCCTGTCATTAAATAATACCATTAACAGAAAAATTTATCCACTAATATAAAAAGATGAAATATTACGGCATCGTTAAAATAAATTTTTATTTTATCAGATAATATGTTGATTATTTATGAATTTTCAATCCATAGAGAAGGCATAAGGTTTTAATTATATTATTCCTTTTCCAGGATTAAAAAGATGACTTCTTTCATATATGAGTTTATTTTAAGCATCTTATCAAATATATCCTTTATATTTCCATAAAATCGGAACATGTAGGATTTATAGAACAGATTATCATTTTGTGTTATATCATATGTATTAACTGGAATCATATAATGCTTTATCCTGAATCCACATGTTTTTGCTTCTTTAATAATTTTAGCTTTATCGAGGGAATTTTCCAGGATGCCATGTTGTTTCATAGTGATCAGGGCATCCATTCTTTCTGAATGATTATAACCAGGTTCTAATATAAGCATTTTCCCTTTGCTTTTCAGTACCCTTGCTGCTTCTCTGATGGTTTTAAGATAATTAGGAACATGATGAAGGGTTTCAATTGATAATAGATAGTCTATTGAACTGTCTTTAAAGGGTAATATCTCGCTGTCGCCGCAGAGATTTAAAAAATCAGGCCTTACAGCATCAATATCTGATTCGCTACCCCCCCGCCCGCAAAGCGGAGAATCGATTACATTTTCCAGTCTTCTATTGCCGATGGCCAGAGTTTCTAGTGAGATATCATAGCCTATTGCATTGTATCCAAGTCTTGAGAGCCATTCAGTCGTGTAGCCTGAACCGGAACCTATATCAAGAACGGTTGAGCCCGGAAGCATTCTCAACCTGGATATCATCACAATAAAATTAAAAGTGTACTGGCAGAAAAACTCCAGATGCGCAAAAGGATTATCTATCTGCCACATGGACATGTAATTATCCTGGTTTTTTGAGAAGGGTTTTGAATAGAGAAAATACAAGGAGGCTTTATTGTTCTTGTCAAGCGACAATCTTTCTCTCTTCTTAAGCCAGTTATTAAAATTAAAAAACTTGAATCTCTTGTCTGCAACTATTCTTTCATGTCCTCGTGATAGAAGTATTAAATATGTAAAACCTATGTATTTACCCGTAATAAGCTTATTAATGTCAATTAGGTTATCATAATGCTTTTCCTCCAAAATTAGTTCAGGGAATGCTATTTTGAAAGAGTAATACATTTGCGAATAAGGTCGCACCCTATTTAACTTTATTCGCCAATTACCGCAAAGTTTTAGATCTTTAATATAGTCAATAAGAGGGGAAATAACAATTGCAACAGTAATATTTCTATAAAATGGGAAAATATTAATGACTTTAATATCAATTTGTATATTTCCCCTATAGTTGATTTCAGAGTTTCCAGTTATCTTCAATAACCATCCATGAATTGATAAATTATATAATGATCTAAGTAAGGGCTTTATCTTCTGGTAATAGAAATTTTTAATTTTTTTAAGTAATTTAATCATTATGACACCTGCAAAATAACATGAATTATGTTTATGTTTTTATTTATATTATGGTATGTGTCAAACTATTTATAGCCTTTTATTAGGATATTTTCCATATACTATTTTCCGGATTTAAGATAAATTAATTCGCCTGTTTCCCATTTGTGTTTGCTTTTTCTAATCTGTTTGCTAGTCCTTGCCTCTTTTCCTGTTCTTCTTATAGTCTATTTTCCCCGGGGGTAAAACCTTTTCTAAATTCCTTGATTATATGAGTTTGAATATGACCGCTTTTCCTCCTTATTTAGATGAGCGAAATCTATATTGATACATAAGGTTATATGGCATTTTTACCCTGTTTTAAGGCAAAAATTTCGGTAGCATCCCCTTGATAATTGTAAATTCTTTCTAAAATACATTTTATTGCAAGGAAGCAGAAGCTCTGTGGTACTCATAATGTGATGCTATTGAATCTATAACAGCTATTTCGGCAGGATATATATCTATATGTTTTAATATCTTTATAATCTCATACCTTTACTGAATAAAGGCTATTATTTCCATATCAGAGCCACAGGGGAATAATGGGACATTTCAGTTGGCCTACCTCATATACATAGTTTTTTATTTATTATCATTGCCCCTAACATAGCCTTACCATATATCTGCAGGATTATAAACAATATTTATATCCCTGTTTTTCCCTTAATATAGAAGATGAAATATTACAGCATCGTTAAAAAAAACTAAGCAATGATATACGGTAAACAGTCTGCAATGTAAATATCTGGTATTTTAATAATCACACAGTTCCTTAAATAAAAAACTATTTTTATATGAACATTTAATAAATTGCTATAAGATAAGATAATTAATATAAAAACAGGAGAATAAAGCCATGAAGCCTGTAAAATATATTCTTTTCTCAATCATGATCCTGTCAGCTGTTTTTTCCTTATTTTCAGATCCTGTCGATATCCACACAGCTGAAAGAGCCGGTTTCAACTGGCTTGAACGACAGAAGGAAACAAGGCAGATAAAGGATGGTATTTTCCCCTCCAGCAGGTATGTCTACCTGAAGGAAAACCGTACTGTTTTTTATATCTTCAATTATGATCCTGCGGGATGGGTAATAGTATCAGCAGACGATTCAGTCTATCCAATTATTGCTTATAATATCAGAGGATATTTTGATATGGATAAGATCACAGGCAATGTAGAGGGCTTCTTAAACCTTCATGCAGAGTCCATTATAAGGGCACAGGATAATAAGCCATCCCGGAAAGAAACCGATTTAAACTGGAACAACCTGCTTGATGGCAGCTTTGATTCAAAGGCAGACTGCAAGGCTGTAGCGCCATTATTGACAACCCAGTGGGATCAGGACAGTCCCTGGAACAATATGTGCCCCGAAGACTCTTCCGGCCCTGGGGGACATGTATATGCCGGATGCGTTGCCGTAGCCATGTCCCAGATAATGAGATACTGGCAGCACCCTGCACAGGGAACAGGATATCACTCATATTATCACTACACATACGGCAATATTTCTGCAGATTTCGGCAACACTGTCTATGACTGGCAGAATATGCCTGAATCATCTGCTACAGCATCTTCCCAGAAACTGCTTTTTCACGCAGGAGTATCGGTAAATATGAACTATGGCCCCGATGGTTCCGGAGCCTCCTCTGAGAGTGTTTCGTCCGCTATGGCAGTATATTTTGGATACAGCGACACTTCTCAGTACCTCTACAGACAGGGCTACAGCGACACAGAATGGAAAAACATCCTGAAAAACCAGCTTGATAACGGCAGGCCTGTATATTACAGGGGTTCAGAAACCTATGGACATGCCTTTGTATGCGACGGATATGACAGCAGTGACTTTTTCCATTTCAACTGGGGCTGGAGCGGATACTATAACGGGTATTACAATATAGATAATCTAAATCCCGGAGATTATAATTTTTCCTATTACCAGGCTGCAATAAAGGATCTTGTGCCTGTGGAGACAGAGCATTCAAACACACCTGTATTCCGGTTTTTCAATACTGCCCGCGGAGGCCACCTATATACCATAAGCGAACAGGAAAGAGATGCGGTTATGGCGCTTCCTCAATGGAATTATGAGGGAATTGCCTTTGAGGTCTTTGAGACTGAAGAAGCAGGGACTGCGGTTGTATACAGGTTCTTCAATACCAATACAGGCATACATCTGTATACCATAAGCGAGGATGAGAGGGATGCTGTAATGCAGCTCCCTCAATGGAACTATGAAGGCCCCAAGTTTTATGTTTATAACAGCCAGTATCCCGGATCAATACCGGTATTCAGGTTCTTTAACCATGCAAGGGGAGGCCACCTTTATACCGTAAGCGAAAATGAAAGAGATACAGTGATGGAGCTCCCTCAGTGGACATATGAGGGCATCTGCTTTTATGTCCTGCCTGCAGAGTAAAATGAAAGGAAAATAATAGCTTCATTATATCCCCGTTCATTATTCAGATCCTGTGCATGGCTGAATATATTGAGCAGAAGACAGGGGTACCTGGTCAAAAAGGATAGTTATTCCTGTCTGCCGGTATAGACCTTACCCTCATGCTCCCCTGTCCACAGGGAATTATCATCCATTGACCTGGCCATAAGGATAAGGGCCTTTTCCCCGGAGGGCATGACAGCAATTTTCCATTCTATCCAGCCGACCTGCTTTACTGAACCCTTTTCATCCTGGCTGAATACTTTATTGCTTTCTGCTATGAAGTGCCATGTTTCCCCTTCGGCCAGCCTTCTTGTCATTTGGGCCCTGTGTTCTTTTCCGTCCTCTGATGTGTAAGACCTGAATTTACATTCCGCAATGGCCACAGCAGAGCCATCTATTTCCTGATAAAGGGTCTGATCGATAACGCAAAAGCAGTTACCCTTGTTCTGAACAAAGGAGTTCAGCTGGTTTTTATTACCCTTAAAAAGCATTTCCCTGTAGCCTCTTTGACCAAATTCAGTGTATTCTGCTCCATCTTTCGGCGATCCAAAAAAGACAGATTTTCCGTCCCAGTAGTGCTTGAGTTCAGATGCAGGCTGAAGAGGAGCCTTAAGGATAATCTGCTTATCATCTTTCAGCTCCGGGGTTGTCTTATCAGGGCTCATCACAAGCAGTTCCAGGTTGCCCATTACAAGGGAAGGCACAGGGACTGGAGCATTTCTCACTGTAATGGCCGGTCTGCATGATAAAGTTGATGTTATTAGAATTATTAAAAGAGTAAAAAAAACAGAAAAAATAAATGCCCTTTTCATTTTATTATCTCCTATAATTTTTTTTCAGGTCAAAGCTTAAACAGAAAGATCTGCACCAGGCTGATCCTCCGGTATTCCCAGGGTCATATCATCTTTGCCCATCTTTTTTAAGTGTTCTGAAAGCGCTTTGGATCTATATTCTTCCCTGGTTGTGCAGAAAAATGTCTCAACCTTATTTGATCTTGCAAAAAGAAGGCCGTAAAGGATATTGCTGAAACTGATATGCCCGTCATCCGTCTTAATGATCTCATTTTCCAGATTTCTGCATTTCTCGCAGAAAGACAGTTTCATATTAATATAATCCTTATTATATCCATCGTCTCCTTTAAGCAGATAAAAACTGTTTGTATGGTCAATATCCGGGCTAAGCCATCCTGCACAGCATTCTGGCACCTTATAGGAGAGATTGTCCGCAAATATGTCGAACCAGTGGATACTTAAGGATACTGCTTTTCCCAGTATTTCTTTTATAATGGGTTTGACATGTTCTTCAAGGAATGAAATTTCATTGTTTTTGCTGTTCTTTTTCAGATATTTAGAGGTCTTTTTATAGAGGTTAATGGCCCCTTTGATATCTGAATAGTCTTCTTCCTTGTTATAATCATCCTTCCATCCCAGCGCCCGCATAATATACCCAAGGTCTATGAGGTTCCTGTCCTGCATGAACACTGAAAGGTTAAATATGATATTTTCCTTTCTACTGGAAGGTTCCCATGATCCCTTTTTCAGGATATCAATTATTGCTGGTATTAGTGTTTTATGGTGATCACTTTCCGGGTCAGTAATATTCTTATACAGTATCCATAAAAATGGCTGAAAATAGTCAGAGTCCCTTTCTCTTTCCCTAAGGATATCCATGAGATAGATGATGTCTTTATCCCTCTGATGCCAGAAGGTACAGATATTGCAGCGCAGAAGATCCACAAGGTACCTGTTCAGGATATCATACTCCTTCAGTTCGGCCAGTATCCTGAAATAATACCTGATCTTATCCCAGCTGGTGGCGGATAGATTAATCTTTTTCAGTCTGTTTTCTATCAGAGGTACAGCTTCTCTGCCGTTTTGGATAAGTACATTTTTTGCGTGCTCCAGCAGTTTTTCATCATTCCTGCAGGAATCACTGTTAAAAATATCTGCAATTTTGTCTATCTTTCCCTTTTGTAAAAGCTTATCGATCTTTTTCTCATTCAGCTTAAAGAGGCCCATATAAAACTCCTTACAGCATTATATAATCCAGTATCTATAAAGAATATATTTTATTCATGGCAATATCAATATAATCATAAATTATTCATTATTTTTTTTGTTTACAGGATATGTACCGGGGCCCGGCAAGATAAGATTATAGCAAATCTGCATTTCTCCCCGGGCTGTAATAAAGAGGTCAGATTAAAAATAACCAAGACTCCTCAGCTTTTCAAGCTCATCCTCAGAATACCCTAAGGAATCCTCTCCTTCAGTTATTTTTAGATCCATAAGCAGTTTTTTATCCCTTTGGGCAAGATCCCTCAGTATCCCCTCCATTTCAACTGCCAGGGGATTAAACTCTTCACTGCCATAGAGGTTTACAGTCTTTTCCCCCCCCCCCCCCACTACTGAGGAACAAAAGACTTTTTTTATCCACTTTACTTTACCAGTATTTTCCGTTTAACCCTAAAGATTTTCTATATAAACAAGCGTGTCCGGCTGCGGCTCTTTCTACCCCGCCAATACACCATAGGTGCAGGGTGCTTACCAGGCGGGTAGCACGCTGGGGTCTCCGTCTCATT
>CAYMEV010000003.1:0-142401 GCA_964389675.1 uncultured Candidatus Sumerlaeota bacterium | reverse complement strand
AAAGACGTTTTTTTTCCCGTTTGGCAAAATCCCCCAGATACCCCTCCAATTCAACTGCCAGGGGATTAAACTCTTCCCGCGCATAAAGGTTTACCAGTCTCTCCCCCCCCCCGCGTATCATTGAGGTCAAAAAGCATTTTTTTATCCCCTTTAATATACAGCTTGTAGCCGTTATACCTCAAAGCATTATGATAGAAAGGAGCGGGTCCGGCTGGGCATTCCTCTACCTGGCCCAGAAGCCAGGGGTTCAGGTTTGTTCCCTGGCTGATAAGAGGCTGAGGTAAGCCTGCCATAGATAGAATTGTGGGGCGAATATCAACTATTTGCACCTGGTCTGGAATCCTCCCTGGCGAACGATACATGTCCGCAAAAGGGGCAGGGGGTATTATAATCAGGGGAATCCTTACAATCTCATCATATAAGGAGCTATGGAGCATTGACCCATGTTCAAGGAAAGCCTCGCCATGATCCGCAGTAATAATAATGAAAGTATTGTCAAAGTCAGCAAACTCCTCAAGGAAAGTGCATATTGCATGATCTGTATAGGCAAGCCCCTCATCATACTGATCCCTTATATGCATGATATCCCCTTCACCAGGCATTATCTCTTTCTTTGAAACTGCAGCAAGGAAATTACTGCCGTTTGGCGATATCGTATCCCAGTTTTGCCATGGCCCGTCATAGTTTCCTGTCCATTTATGCAGGAATGGACATGGTGCGTCATAAGGGCGTCCATCCCTGTCCGAGTGGGCATCAAAAAGATGGATAAAGAGAAAGAACGGTTTATCCCTGTCCCTGCTCTTCAGCCATTCTTCTGCCTCTTTTAATACAAAATCAGCTGAACGGAAGCCAGTGCTGAAAACCTCAAAACCCTGGTCCATTCCGAACTTACTGCTTAGCCAGGCCTTATGGGCTGCAAAGCCCGCTGTCTGGTAAAGCCCTGTATTGAGGAAATCCTCTGCAATTGTTTCATAGCGCTGCCCAAGGGGGACACCGTTTTTCAGGTATGTCGTCCCGTGCGCAGCAGGGAAAAGGCCTGTGAGAAGAGATGCATGGGATATAAGAGTATTTTCTGTAACAGTGACAGCCTGATCGAATACAAGGTCTCTTCTGGCAAGCCTTGCAAGGTTGGGGGAAACATCCCTGTCATTGCCATAAAGGCTAAGGCGGTCAAGTCTCACTGTATCAAGTGAGACCAGAATAAAGTTTAAGTTTCCCGGGTGTTTATATTCATTTTTTCTGCATCCTGATGCAAGA
The DNA here is from genome assembly GCA_964389675.1 of uncultured Candidatus Sumerlaeota bacterium. Lineage (GTDB taxonomy): Bacteria > CAYMEV01 > CAYMEV01 > CAYMEV01 > CAYMEV01 > CAYMEV01. Next base: position 141,144 of record CAYMEV010000003.1, on the reverse strand, counting down.
ACCGCTAAGATAAGGGCAAAAGCCAGGGAGAATCTCTTTATCTCCATAAGAAAAACCTTTAGGGTAAGATATTGTTTATAAAAAATAGGCCTTTTGGCCTTATTATCCCTATCTCCAGGCTTCCCAGGCCTCGGGATCACCCTCCAGCAGCCAGGTGCCTTCCATATTATTGTTGTCATTGAACTCGCCTGTAAGTACTTTTGAACCAGCTATATGGACATCAAGTCCTTCTACAGTGTATGTACCGCTGAATGAATTTCCATAATAATCCATACCGGTATAATTGCCCTCTTCCGTGTCCCCTGAAAATACAATGGTACCTGCATCATAGACTTCTCCTTCGGCATAATACTGAGCATAAGTCCATGTCCCCCTTATATCATATACTGCGGACTCTTCATCATCGCTCGTCTCACATCCGGAAAAGAGAAGGAGAAGAATAACCGGGATAAATAGAATGTTCTTTTTTGAAAACAGCATGTTAAAGACCTCTCATATTAGATTTAATATATCAGAGTATAAAACCATTTTTATCTTTTTTTCCAGATATTTTTAACATATTGTATTTTCTGATAAAGGGATTATTTAATTTATGATTCTTGCTATTATAATTACTATTATCTGTGCCGTGCTTTTTATTCTTGGGATAGCGTTCTGCATAATCCCGGGGGTCCCGGGCCCGCCTGTTGCATATGCCAGCCTGATAATCATATCGCTTGCCGGAGGATGGGAAGTTTACAGCATCACAACCCTTATAATACTGCTTCTTGTCACGGCCCTTACTCTTGTGCTGGATTCTGTCCTTCCGATAGTATCTGCAAAGAGAGCGGGGGCTGGAAGGGCCGGGATATGGCTGAGCATAATCGGTATGATAATAGGAATGGTATTCTTCTCGCCTTTAGGGTCAATATTAGGTGCTTTTATAGGAGCACTTGCAGGCGAAATGATCTTTAACAGGGAGAATAAAAGGCCATTTAAATCAGCATTTGCAATCTTTGTAGGGACAATGCTTGCAACGGTAATCAAGATAGCAGCTACCGGAATTATAGGCTATTACACCATAAAAGGGCTTATAATTCTTTACTGATCATCCCTTTAACAGCAGAAAGAACTTTTTGAAGAGATGCATTCTGATCCCGCTTCTATTAGCTTTTAAGAGCCTTCGAAACCTGCTGTTCGCACGGTCGGTAATAAAAAAATAAGAATCAAAGAGCCTTTTTGTATTTTCATCCATCCGGTCATTATACAGTTTATGGATTTTTTCAAGCAATGATCTGTCCCTTTGATCAAAATACCTTTTATGGATCAGCTTGTTTTTGATGCTTGCCCCTGATCCAATCTGGTTTTTTTTGTGCTGTCTGTAATACATTGTTGTTTTTGGTATAAATATCCTCCGTCCGAAAAGCTCTGCCATGATATGTATATACCTGTCATGAAGGTAGGTTTCTGGAAGGAACGGCATGAAGATCTCTTTAAGTGCTTTATTGAACATCATTGTCGAGCCCTGCACCATAAAGCTGAAAAACATGTTTTTAATTGAATCCTGATAGGCTGCTGAGGATATATAGTTTTTTCTTATGATCCTCAGGTCCTCACTGCAGACAATGCAGTCGCTGTGCAAAAGGAGGGGCGCATTCATATCGGCATCACGGATTATTTCCATATATGTCTCGATCTTATCCGGAAACCATATGTCATCCTGGTCTGAAAACATTATAAGGTCTGATCCTGAATTTGACAGGAGTCTTTCAAAATTTGATACATACCCGAGATTCCCAAGGCCGTCATTTATTATCCTTACTCTTTTATCCAGCTTTTCAAAGGAATGCAGTATATCCTGTGTATCATCATCGGACCCGTCATCCCTGATGATCAGGCTAAAGTCAGAATAAGTCTGGGAAAGGATAGAATCAATCTGCTCCTTTATGAATTTTGCACCGTTGTATGCAGCCATCAGGATATCTGTTTTGACCGGATTGTTCATTATGCCATAAGCTCTTTTATCTTCAGCTTATACTCATGCTTCTTTTTGTTTTCATACAGTGATTTGTATAATGCAACCGCCTTATTCCTGTAATCCACTGATCTTCTGTCATTATAAAGCTCGTAATAGACTGAGGCTCTCTGTTCATCATCTATGGCTTCATTTAGAAGCTTTATCATTGAACTGAAAGATCCTTCCCTGTCATGTACAGCATTTATCTTATAATTCTGAAGCCTGAACCTGAAATTCGCACTTGGATCATTCATTTCCTCAGCCAGTTTTCTTCCTGTATCATTACTTTCCAGGGATCGTTTGATATCACCTTTTTCAAGCAGTATAGCTGCCTTTCCAAGATAACAGTCCAGGATCAGCGGGTCTCTCAGATTAATCTTATTGAAGATCTCAATACACCTGTCAAAATGCCTGAGCGCTTTATCCTGGGCTCCAAGCTTGAGGTACAGGCCTCCGGTACTTCCGGTGGAAATGGCAATCCCTATCTTATCTCCAAGCTCTCCGGATATGCGGTACCATTCCTGGTAGCATTCCAGCGCCTTCTGGTATTCTCCGCATTCTTCAAAAACAAGGCCCTTTCTTCCTGTATTAACCCCAATACCCCTCCTGTCCCCGATCTCCTCAGATATCCTTTTTGCCTGTTCAAAGCATTCAATTGCCTTATTGTAATTTGCCTGGATATAATAGACACTTCCGATATTTCCAAGAGCAGTGCCTATTCCTGGTTTGTCGCCTGTCTCCTCAGAGATATCCTTTTGAAGCTCAAAACACTCCAGTACTTTCTCAAATCTGTTCTGGCGTATATATATACCGCCCATATTTGCAGCCACAACCCCGATCGCTATCTTATTCTCTGTCTCCTCAAAGATCTGCATTGAATAGGTATAACAATCAAGGGCTTTATCATATTTCCCCTGATAGGAATATACCCTTCCCATGTTCTGGAGCGAGATAGCTACCCCCATCCTGTCCCGGCTGTCTTCTGCATATTTTTTCTGAAGATCCGCACATTCCAGTGCTTTGTCAAACTGCCCCATGGAACCATAGACTATCCCCATATTGCCCGTGGCCCTTCTTATACCATCTTTATGGCCTGTCTGCTCGAATATGGACCTTGCTTGTTCATAGTAATCGAGAGCTTCTTCGAATTTGCCTGTATTAGCCCTGATTATGCCGTATCTGTAGTATGATTCAGCCTCAAGGCCTTTATTATTGATCTCCAGGGAATAATCTATGCTCTTTTTATACAGCTCTTCAGCATCAATGGTCATACCCAGAAGGGAATATATCTGGCCCAGTTTGAGGTTTATTTCAATAGTCTTTGCTTTATCCTCCAGATATGCAAGCAGTTTCTTATACATAGCCATGGACTCTTTGTTCTTGTATGTCTCTTTCAGGTGATCAGCCGATTTTTCAATATATTCCACGGCTTTATCATTTATTCCCGCTTTTTCAAAGTGGTAGGCAAGGTCAGTGTAATATTCCTTATTTATCTCTTCTCCTTTATTCAGGATAGATTCTATTGTATCCCCTATTGTGCGGTGAAGGAATCTCAATCTCTCCCTCAGCTGCATATCATAGGCTGATTCCCTGATAAGGCTGTTCTTGAATGCATATCTTACATCATCCAGTCCTTCCCATATATTGCTTTTCTTACCTTCCAGAAGATAATTATCCCTTTCAGAAAGGAGTATTTTCTCGAGGGAATCGGTATCAAACCTGCTTTTATCTATGTTTTTATATATTTTGATCAGCTCATCCAGGGTTTCCAGTGATTTAAACAGTATTTCCTTGTCAAATTCCATACCCATTACAGAAGCAATCTTGAGAAGCTCTTTGAGCTCCGGCGACAGCCTGTCAATCCTGGCAATAAGTATCTGGTTTATTTCAGAGGGGACATCCTCTGTTTTTTCAGTAATTCTATACATTCCTTCATCGGAAGATACAAAGCTGTTTTCCTTGAGGTAAAGGCAGAACTGCTCTGTAAAGAAGGGGTTATTATAGCATTTGCTCTTTATAAACTCAAAAAGGTTCTCGTCAGGCATTTCTCCCAGCTTTTCCCCCATCAGAAGCCCTGCAGATCCGTCTGTTATTGCCTTGAGGATAATTCTTGCGGTCTTTACTTCGGGTTCAAGGTCAAGCTCCGGCATTGAGCCGTCATCATTATACCTGGCTGAGCATAAAAGCATGATGGGAAAATCATTTATATTCCTGGTAAGATGCTTGATCAGCCCCCTTGATTCACTGTCAAGCATGTGCATATCTTCAAGATGGATTATTACGGGTCTGATCAGGCTGAGAGCCTTAAAAAGCTCCTTTACCGCATATATGGTATTTTCATATCTTTTTTTTGCATCCAGTTTTTCATAAAGATCGGATCTTGCCTCAAGGGAAAGGATAGACCTAAGAAATGGCACTGTCCTTAATAATTCCTCTTTTATGCTCAAGGTTCTCTCATCTCTTATAGCTGTAATCTTTTCTATAATACTGCTGAATCCTTTTTCAAAAAGCTCCTCTCTCTCTGTATATGAAACACGCTGGTTCTGATCAAAATATGCGTTCAGGAAATAGATAATGGGGTTCCATGCCTTTGCAATAATACTGTCACACTGCATAAAACATATATTTGCAGTATAAGATATATTGTTTATAAACTCGTGTATCAGTCTTGACTTGCCTATCCCTGCATCACCGTAGACATATACTACGCCTCCGAACCTGCCTTCATAAAGGGGTTCAGCCAGTTCCTGCAGGCCTTCCAGCTCCGGATCCCTTCCGAACATACTGCCGCTGAAGAATGACGGCATGCCTGTTTTTTTCTCCCTTAATTCATAGACCTTTACGATGTTTGATTTGCCCTTGAACTGGAATTCCTCTATCATCTCCGAATCAAAGCTTTTTTTTGCATGGTCGGCAACATTTTTTGAAAGCCATATGCTCCCCCAGGGGGCTTTCATGGCTATCCTTGCTGATAGATTGACCGCATCCCCGAGAACATCATAGGATGATCTTTCCCTGCTTCCTATAAATCCCGAGAATATCCTTCCGAATGTAACACCAGCCCTGACCTTATCCCTGTAAATCTCCATGATCTCCTTAATGCAGTTCAATGCCCTGTCTATATTCTTTTCATAGGACACGAGACAGCCGAAGTTTATAAGGGCAGTACCACCCTTATCACTGAACCCTATCTTATTAAAATATCCTCCCCATTTGGCAGATATCTCAATAAGGTCTGCCGAAAAACCGCTCAATTCCTCATAGCTTCTGTCAATATCCCTGAAGGATATGAATATGCTTGCGATCTCCCTAAGTTCATCCAGAGGCTTATCATCAATCAGGGCATCAGGCACAAATCTCCTTAAAACCTCCGGGTCAATGTCATTTAATTCATTCTTTTCAGTTGTGCTTTCTCTGGCATTCATACCTGTAAATTTATAATGATGATCACTTACTTTTTTGGCTTTGACTATTCCGGAAATGTCTGAGTATAAGGAACCATCAATTATGATATCAAGGAACCTGCATCTCTTTTCGGCCTGTGAACAGCTGTCTATGGCATATCCCTTGAAATAGTATGTCTTCTTTTCCCTTCCTACTATTCCCCATTCGGTTCTTCCCCAGGACAGCCCTATTTTGGCATATATATCAAAATCACCGAATTTTGTCGTTCGATGATGATATTTTTCAAAAAGCTCCATTATCTCGGAGGCGGCATAAATAGAATTCTCTCTGCTTTCCGGAAAGAGAGCGATAAAGGAATCCCCTTCAAAGCTGATCACAAAACCATTTCTATTATAGACTGACCTGATAGAAGGGGTAAATACATCCTTTATCAGATTGGAGAGTATCTCAGCACCCTCTTTTCCCTTTTCAGAAAGGATCTCAGTAAGTTCTGTAAATCCTGAAATATCCACAAACATACCCGAAGCATCCAGAGATCCCCTGAGATTACCCTTCCTGAAATTATCTGCAATAAAGTGTGGAATCAGGTTAATCATTAGAAGAATATAATAATATATTTTCGGATTTCATTCAATATATTATAGCAGGCAGAAAGCCATTTAATTTTCAATCCTTAAGGATAAGTTGCCGTTTAATATAATCCGGGACATAATATAAATATTGACATGGGCATAAATTAAAATATCTTAGATACAGCTTTGGAATTGAAAATGATCAGGGAAAAAATCATAGATAATTTTACGAAGGCATTCCTTTTCAGCCTTGTCCTTATACTGCCCTTATCAGCTGAATCCGGCGAAATCAGACTCAGGTTTGCAAATTTCCCTGCCTGCTTATATGGAGGGCCGGGGAAGATGCCTTTAGGGCTTCCAAAAATGACGATATTTCCGGCCTGGTATTTCTGCTTAAGCCTGGTGGAAAATATCATTCCTTTACCGGTGATGAATAAATAATATGGATATAAACAGGATCCTGGACATAACAGATGCTGATTTTCATTACAAGAAAATATCGGACATAAGCCAGAGCAGCAATATTGACCTGAAATTCCGCTTATATGAGCTGAGAAAGATTTTTGAAAGCATTTTCAAAAATATAATCCGAAAAGAAAGGCAATTCTTCGACAGTACCTTCAGCAGGATAAAGTACATATCGGATAAATTCCGCCTTTCCGGTGAAATACAGACAAATATACACAATGTCAGGATCTTTCTTAACAAGGTAGCCCATGAAAGCAGTTTTGAGATCAGGGAAAAGGACTATGAAAATGTAATTGGTGTTCTCTGCAGTATATTATCATTTTTCAGCGGGCTTCCAGTTCCTGGTGAGCTTCAGCCCTATTCAGAGGAATTTAAGGCTGATTTCCCTGTAAAGAATATATATAAGAATCCTGAAATCCTGAGCTTTGCAAGGGCAACTGTAACGGATATAAGCGAAAGAAAAACCGATAAGAATGGAAATGACCTTTTTATCCTGACATGTGAAAACGACAATATAGGGACATTCCGGGTCTTTCTCAATGACCTGCCTCAGGCCGGCAGGACCATAGGAAACAGATACTCGACAATAGGAAGGCTTGCAAGGAAATACTCCAGTATAAACATCTTTAATATTAAGAATACCAGGGATAATATATATTCCGTTATTCCCCAGACCCTTATAGTCCTGGAACCGGATTTTCTGACAGATGTAACTGATATTGCGGGATGCTTCAGCGGCCATGAATCCAATTACATGCTTTTTCTGCTTTCCAAGATCATTGCTTCAAAAACAACCAGAGCAATGCTGCAGGGCAAAATAGTAAATGACATATTTGATGAGCTGATATTCAATCCGGATTCTGACCTTGACGGCATAATCAAAGAAAGTGTTTTTCAGAGCATACTTCTTTCCTTATCATTAGGATTCAAAACTATCAGTGAAATAATGAAAAACATTAAATCCTATCACTATAATAATCTAAAAAGGGCCATTAAAGATATCATAAGAAATGATATTGAGAACAAGGCAATAAAGCTTGAACCGTCTTTTCTTTCAACAGAATACGGCCTCCAGGGAAGGCTGGATGCATTGATATCCTATAAAGGGGACAGCGGGAAAGCGGATATAATTGAATTAAAGAGCGGATCATCCCCAGATTACGGAGTATGGGAGAATCACAAAATGCAGGTCGTATGCTACGATATGCTGCTGAAAAACCTTTACAGCAAAGGCCGCAGGGGAAGCAGCTGCATACTCTACTCCGGGAATGCGGTAAACCCGATAAGAAATGTTGCATGCATAGCAAGCTATGAGAAGGATATAGTAATGATAAGAAACCAGATAGTATCGGCTGTCTGGGAAATAGCAGAAGGAAACCACAGGTGCCTTGCAAAGATAAACAATAGGGAGTTTGGCGATTATCCGGGATATAAAGAGGATGAAATATTACTGTTTAATTACTGCTATAATAATGCAGATAAACTTGATAAGGAATATTACAGGGAATTTATCTCATTTTTGTTCAGGGAGCTTATTGCATCGAAAATTGGCTTTGAGGATATTGATTCAGGCCATTATGAGGGTTTTTCCCAGTTATGGAAAGCTGATTTCGAAACAAAGAGATCAACCTATAATATCATTGACCAGCTTGAATACCTGGATTTTGATGATAATACCGATGAATTCAGCTTCAGGATAAAGAGCAGTACTGTCTCCAATTTCAGGGAGGGAGATATTGCAGTGCTTTACCCTCAGCAGAAGGACAACAGTTTCCCCCTTGACAGAGAGATAATAAGGGGTTTTATAAATTCTATTGATGAGAAAAGCCTTAAGCTGAAAATCCGGAACAAGCTTAATATTACAGGTGAGCTCAAAAAGGATGAATTCTGGGTTATTGAGCATGATTTCTTTGAGTCCGGAAATTATACTCTCTGCCAGTCACTATTTGACTTCCTTGGCGCAAAAAGGGAGACAAAGGATCTCCTGCTGGGTATAAGACAGCCGGGACTGATCGATCATTCAAACTTTGCAGGCAATAGACCATACGCCTTTGCTGACCAGTATCTCCAGTCGCTAAAAGACAAAAATATGATCACAGATATTCAAAGCTCAATACTTAAAAAGATGATAAAAGCCAGGGACTATTTTCTTCTTCAGGGCCCCCCGGGCACTGGAAAAACCTCGATAATACTTCTGAATCTAGCCAGTATCCTGACATCCTATTTCAGTGAGACAATTGCAGTTTTAGCTTTCACAAACAGGGCAGTAAATGAGATATGCAATAAGTTAAAGGAAAACGGGATTGATTTTATCAGACTCGGAAGCAGTCAGTCCGGTGAGGATTATGTCCTCTCAAATCTGATAAAGGGGAAAAAGCTGAAAGATGTGAAGGAAATCCTGAAGAATACAAAAATAATAGTCTCAACAGCAAGCACATTTAACTCAAGGAAAAATGAGATCCTCAATATAAAGCAGTTCGATTCTGTAATTGTGGATGAATCCTCACAGCTGCTTGAACCCCAGCTTATTGGAATCCTGATCCATTTTAAGAGGTTTTTTCTTATAGGCGACCAGAATCAGCTTCCTGCAATATCCGTACAGGAAGACAGCGGATGTATTATAGAGAATCAGCTTTTAAAATCGATTGGCATAGAGGACCTGAGAAGCTCATTATTTGAAAGGCTGTACCGGATAAATATGAAAAATGGCTGGAATTGCTGTACAGCAATGCTTCAGGATCAGTACAGGATGCATGAAAGCATTGCAGGCCTTATTAACTGCTATTATGATAATAAGCTTGTGAGCAAACTGGATGTCCAGGTTCAGAAAAGCAATATTTTCAGGGATACCCAGCTGAATGACATCAGCAGGATACTGGGGCTTTCGAGGACTGTCTTCATTGAATCAAGGATTGAGGGAACGCCAAAGACAAATATTGAGGAAGCGAGGAGGACAGTTCTGATAATAAGGACCATTCATGAAACCTTCAGTAAAGAGTTCTCCCGGAACACCATAGGCGTTATTACCCCATGGAGGGCACAGGCTAATGAGATAAAAAAACTGCTTCCCGAAGAATTATCCCGTCTGGTTACAGTTGATACAGTTGAGCGTTTCCAGGGTTCCGAAAGGGATATAATAGTATTTTCACTGGCTCTGTGCCACAAATCTCAGCTGAACCTTATAAGCAATGTTACAGAGAATGACATTAACCGGAGCAAGGTTGACAGAAAGCTGAACGTGGCCGTCTCAAGGGCAAAACAGCATTTGATAATACTCGGATATGCACCTATACTTTCGGATAATATTCATTTCAGCACCATGCTGGATAAGATCAAAAAGGCAGACGGCTATATCCCCTACAGGGATGCAGATGCAGTTTTCCGCCAGTACTACAGTACTATAAAGCCTGCCTGAAAAAGGGCTATTTTCCTGGACACTGAGCAATAATTTCCGGAGCTATCCCCTTATCGCCATATGCCTTGTCAAAATGGTCAGAAAAAGCCTTTGCCAGTTTCTCAGCAGTCTTTGTGTACAGTTCCTTATCTTTCCATGTAGTCCTTGGATTCAGCATTCTTTTAGGCACACCCGGGCAGTTCTTAGGGATATTAAGGTGAAACATCTTATTCAGTGTACAGTCAGCATCATCAAGCTTTCCTGTCAATGCTGCGCGTATCATTGCCCTTGTATGGCTTATGTCTATCCTTTTACCTATGCCATATTTGCCCCCGGTCCATCCTGTATTTATAAGGAATGCTGAAGACCCGTGCTTTTCAAGTTTCTCACCCAGCATACTTGCATATACATTTGGGTTCCTTGGCATAAAGGGTTCGCCGAAAAACCTTGAAAATGTGGCTACCGGTTCCACAATGCCTGTCTCTGTACCGGCCAGCTTGCTTGTATAACCCATCAGGAACCAGAGCATGGCCTGATCTTTATCAAGCTTTGAAACGGGAGGAAGCACCCCGTAGGCATCTGCAGTCAGGAACACTATGGCTTTCGGGTGGCTGCCTGTTGAAGGCTTTTTGGTATTTGAAAGCATTACCAGAGGGAAACTGAGCCTTGAATTAGGGGTCAGCCTTTCATCATCCAGATCAAGTGTCCCGTCAGGGTAGATCATTGCATTTTCAACTATCGTTCCGCATTCCCTGTAATCCATCTCTGACATAACTGCGCTGTAAATCTCAGGCTCTTTTTCAGCATTCAGATTAATGAGCTTTGCATAACAGCCATTTTCAAAATTAAATATGCCTGAGTCTGTCCAGCCATGTTCATCATCTCCGATCAGCTGCCTTTCCGGATCTGTCGAGAGTGTGGTTTTCCCTGTCCCGCTGAGTCCGAGAAAAAGCGTTGTGTCTCCTTCCGGCCCTTCATTTGCTGAGCAGTGCAATGGCAGGGCGCCTTCAGCAGGAAGATAATAATTCATTACAGTAAAAATCAGTTTCTTTACACTTCCAAGGTAAGCAGACCCTATTATCACTCCAATCCTTCTGTCATAGTCCATTACGATCGCCATATCAGATGTACTGCCGTCCGGAAGCTTCCTGAGGATGCCTTTGTATTTCTTCTTATCCAGTTTATTGTCCGGAAGGACTATAAGCACGAACTCCTTCTCAAAAAAGACGCTGTCTTTGAAATCATCCGGTACAGGAAGGAACATATTGAGCGTAAAAAGCGCTGTCAGGCTGTTATCTGTAATAGTCTTAATAAAAAGATTGTATTTTGTATCTGCGCCTATTGAGCGGTTGGTAATATATATTTTCCCGCTATCCTTAAGCATGGAGATGGCATCATCGTAAATCATATCGAAAGTCTCAGGGCTTACAGGGTTATTGTTTGGTGAAGACCAGTCAATTTCATCCTGGCTTTCTTCCCTCTTGACTATCATAGTATCCTTCGGGCTTCTTCCTGTTGATTCAGGCCTGGTCCATGTCGCAATCCTGCCCGCTGCAGTTATTACACCTTCTTTGTTTTTAATGGTGCTCATTATGAGGTCCTTTCTTGAAAGATCCTCACATATTCCCCTGTGTTCCTTAAGCATATCTTTCAGCTTTATATCAAGGTTTATCTTTCCGGATATATAATCATCCTTTTCTTTCATCTGCTCCATTACTATGTTAATTTCCTCCTGGTCTTTCAGAATTCTTTTCAGCATGGAGATAATATCTCCTTCCTCCAGGCTGCCTGACATCAGCAGCTCACGTATATGAATAATCGACTCAGGGTCCGCCTTAATTATTTTCTGCAGTGATTCAACGGCTTTCCGGGATACATACCCGTCCTTGTCATTGACCCTGGAAATAAGGCAGGAGAATGTACTGTCATCACCCAGCTCGCCTAATGACCAGACGGCTGCTTCCCTTACATAATCATCCTCATCCTCTGAAACCTGTATAAGACAGGATAGCGCCTTCTTATCACCAATACAGCCTAATGCAAGGGCGGCCCTTTCCCTGACATTCCTGTTCTCATCCTGAAGCAGGCCGATTAAAGGCTCTACTGCTTTTTCAGCTTTTATTCTTCCCAGTATTTTCGCCGCCTTTTCCTTTATATAGTGATTTGAACTGGAAAGGCAGTCTATAACCGGGTCAGCATTGAATTCATCTTCAAAGCTCTCAAGAAACCTGAGGGCTTTTTCTTTCGCTGTATCGTCATCAGATAATAATTCTTCAAAGATCTTATCTATAGAAAGTTCATTTGATTTTTCCAAGTTTCTGCTCCTTTCAAACTTTAGGTTATTCTGTTCAGGATACCAAATTAAGAAATTAACTGTATCAGATATATTGTCAAGGAATATAAATAAAAGTCTTTATTTATCGGCAATAACTCTTAGATCTGTTATAGACAGCTTTCCGGAAGGGTACTTTCAGGTAATATTCATTGTATGGCTCCGGAAGGCTCTCCCCTGTGCTTTCAAGCCTTGAACATGTATTTCGGAAATGCTCCTTTGCCTTTTCTCTGTTAGAGAATAAATGGTAGCACAGCCCTGTCAGGAACTCCCATCTCCATATCAGTTCACTGTAGTCCTTATTGATACATGTATCAAGTGATTCAATTGATTTTTTCAGCAGATTTGCTATAAAGCTCTCATCCTTTTTTATATCAGCCTGGATCAGGCAGTCATAGAAACGGTAGTACAGGTCGTAATACCTGGAATTCTTTGTTATGTTCAGGTCTTTCATAATATCAGACAGATACAGGATCGTATCCAGTATCCTGCCGGACAGGGTTTTATCCAGCTTTCCCGTTTCTTCTCTTAAATAGTGAATTGAAAGAAAGTAGTCAAGGTAAATTTTGGCAAGCCTGAATTTTGAAATGGGTAATGTTTCCGCCTCTATGGACTTCTTTATGTCTTCAGGATAATTACAGCCCGGATCAGAAGCGCAGGCCAGCTGGACTTGGATCACTTCAGGGCCATTCTTCTGCATATCAATATATTTTGCGCATATATCGCATAATGAGTTATTCAGGAAAATATTTTTAGTATAGCTTATCTTTCTCAGTTCATTGAGTGCATGCCCTGCATGCTTCAGGCAGGATTCAAAGTCTCCAAGGTCTATGTTTATAAGTGACAGGTGAGTGTTGATGGATATTATAAGGTTCATGTTCCTGGTTTTCATTGCCTTTTCTTTTCCTTCTTTAAGGCTCTGTATGGATTCCTGGTAGGATCCGAGGAAAAAATAAAGAATGCCAAGGTATTCAAGAGTTTCCGCCGAGCTGTCCTTATCATAGAGCCTGTCGCTTGCTCTCATGGATTCCTTCAGCAGACTGAAAGCCCTGTTCAGCTCACCCTTCATTGTATACAGGTTCCCAAGCTGCTGGAGGTCCTTGGAATAGCCATACCTTAGATTTGACCTCTCGTGGTATATCTTTGCCTTCATAAAATATTTCTCGGCCTCGGAAAGCTGTCCGCTGTTCTTGCAGAGTACGCCAATATTGTGATAGCCCCTGCTGATGCCTATAATATCATTAACCTTCAGGCAGATATCCAGGCCCTTTGAATAATAGGATAATGAGCGTTTAAATTCACCCTTTTCAAGGTAGATTATCCCGAGGTTATTGAATATGAGAGGGAGCACAAGATAGTTCTTTGTTGTCATCTCCAGCTCGGATGCCTCGATCAGGCATTTCTCGGCTTTATCATAAGCACCGAACTGCAGATAGACAATACCCAGCAGATTAAGCAGATATCCCCTGTTGTCAAGCAGACCGTTATCTTTCTGATAGGCAAGCGATTCGTTAATGAGCTTATAGGCTTTTTCAAATTTGCCGACCTCAATCAGGATATTGATAAGGTCTGCCTGAATCTCCAGTCTCTTCTTCTTATCCTTTTTCCCTGCAATAATCTCAGCAGCCCTGTTTATATATGTGATCGCTTTTTTATAATCGCCTTTCTTCCTGTAATAATACGAATATCTTTTATAATATTCAAAGTCATTGCTGAAAGCTGTCTGCATATTCTTCAGTGATTGAAGGGCATTTGAAAGATTCCCCCGTTTCATATAAAGATCAAAAAGGCTCAGGTAGATCTTCCTCTGTTTTTCCAGTGATAAGGTTTTCTTGAAGCTTCTATAAACTGATAAAGCAATATTATAGTACTTTATAGCCTGATCGAAGTTATAGCTCTTTTCAAAATTAATAGCAGCATTAAAATAGAAGGGTGCTGCTTCGGATTTATTTCCGCTGTTGAATAAATGCTCCGCAATTATAAGGGGAGAGTATTTTTTTGTCTTTTTTGCTTCCTGGATCAGGAAATTGGCTATCTTTTTATGAACCTTCCTGATATATCTGGGATTCTCATCCAAAATTAAATTATTGCTGATTAATTCGCGATTTACACTGTAGATACCGTTTTTCTCATAAATATACCCCTCCTTCATCATCGGCTCAATAATACCAGAGACATCTTCTTCAGAAAGAGGTATTATATCAGCAAGCCTTTTTAGCCCGCCAGGATATAGAAAGAGGATTATAAGGATCTCCTTCTGTATATCTGAGATCTCACTGTAAAATGGCTTACGGATAAGATTTTTGGATATTATGCCTGTAATAATCCTTAAAAGCTTTCCGGTCTCTATCTCATCAAGCCCTGCATAGGTATTTATCTGGAACAGTATCCTCATTATATCCTTTGGCTTGTCAATGCCATAACTGCAGAGTTTGCTGAGCATGAATTCAAAAACATCTTTTCTGTATGAAGGAAATGCTATTCTCAGCAGTTCTTCGATCTGGCCCCTGTTCCAGTCATCAAGGCTGAAATATTTAATATCTGCACTGCCTGTACTTCTTACAAGTTCATGCATCAGATCATTACCATCTGTACTGGCCCTGTGCGATACATATACTGGAATATCAGAACTGATAAACATGCCTATTAGGTTGTATATGTCAGTCTCAGCATACTCCAGGTCATCGATCATCAGTACCGGGCTGGTTCTGTCCCTGAGCATTGAAAGGCCATAAAGAAGATGATGCTCGCTGAAGCCGGGACTGCTCCCCTGGCTCTTTGAATCATTATCACTGAGGAAATTCCTGATATAATTAAGCAAATTGTTGTAGATGCTTATCCTGGTATTTGTCTCAGAAAGGGACTCTATCCTTATTATGGAATGCCCTTTCTGCCTGAGGATCTGGCTCTGCAAATTCAGAAGCTCGGTTTTTCCAGCTCCCTCGCTTCCCTCCAGAATGAACAGCCTTTTATCAGGGTCGTCCAGTTCTTTTATATTTGATATGCCTATATGGTTTTTTGGAAACCGTGAAAAGAGCAGGCCGTTGTATACAGCCCTAAGCTGGGGATCCCTGTCCATTTCATCATTGCTCAGGATCTTCTTTATATAATAAAGTACATCTTCATTTGCATCCAGCAGTTCTATCAGGATCTCCCTGGTCTCGCTGTCAATATTGTACTCTGTGAGCTTTTCAGAGAGCCTTGAATAATCATTCTCATTCAGAAGGGCATCTGAATTATCCTTTGAAAGAAGCTTCAGGATAGTGATCCCGAAGCTCATTATATCCCACTTCTGTGCCAGCGCCAGCTGCTGCTCATTATATTTCATATTGTCTGATAATGCTGACAGGACATAATGTATGTTTCTCTGGCTGTCATACCTGTTAAAGCAGTAATATATGCTGTTTTCATGAACCTTGCCGTAGTATCTGCCGTTTCTGTGTATCCCGTACAGGGCTATGAGTATATCAAGCATCAAAAGCTTCAGGTCCTCAATAAGAAAGGAATGCTGTTTGATTTTCAGAAGGCTTCTTGCGTCCCTGACAAAATAATAGCTGTTATCAGATAATCTGCCCCACTCAAAAAGATATTCCATACTCTTTATATTATGGTTGGAAAACAGGATATAAAGATTCAGGAGATTTTTGATATTTGTTTTCCTCAGATTTTCCTGGGTTAGAAAGGTAAGCCTCTTGTTCCTTTCAAACAGGTTATCATAGACTATATATGTTTCATATCTTTCAAAGTCAATTTTCTCGCCGATACTGTAGCGTTTGAAAACATCAGGCTTTTCCAATATTCCAGCCTCCGTAAATTATACTGCATAAAATGCAGTTAGATTTATTACTATACACAGTAATTAAAAAATATCAAGCCTTCAATAATTATCCCTGGGCATACATCTCAGTTTTGAATTTGATCGAGAGGATATCCATTCTCTGCAATAAGACCCCTGAAAAGAGCTGCATCAAACACCTCGGAATTCCTGTAGTATTTATTTACCTTCGGCTTGCCATCGCGGATTTCAGCAGAAGCATAATATAATACTATTGCTATTTTTTCCTCATTATTCAATCTCTCTATCCAGTTATCCGCCTTTTCCATTTCTTTCTCGTCCTGGATCATTTTTTCGTTCAGGAATATGCTGAATTTCATTTCAGGGCTTATGCTGTATCTCAGGATATTAATCCCCTTTTCAAATTTGATACCGCATGACGGGGTGGATAATAGGATCAGCCTCTGGTCAAGATAATGCCCCCTCTTATCAAACTGGCATATAAATATCCTCGGATGCCAGATACCTCCGTCAAAAGACCTTAATGTGATATCAACGCTCAGGTTTTCCCCTTTTTCAGAAATGCTTATACCCTTAAGGAAGGTAAGAAAATTCCTGTGTATATTGTTTATCGGCAGGAAAAGAAGGGAGGGGGCATAGTGGTACAGGTTGAGGTAGTAAAGGCCTCCCCTGGTGCCGGTCTTCCTCCATTTTTTAACATCATCAAGGGCAATATTTGCTGATCTTGCAATATCAATTATATCATACTTGTCATTGTTTCGGAAAAGGTAGTTCCTGGAATTCTGTGTAGCTGAAGCATATACATAAAGATTGTAATGCGCAAATGCATAGGCGGTAAAAATCAATATAAGGGCATATACCAGTACTTTCCTGTACCCCTTTAAACCTGCTGAAAAAATAAGGGCAAGAGCAAAGGCATAAACAGGGTATAAATGAACAGAAAATCTGTGCCCGTAGCTGATACCTCCACGCCAATAGTGAAAGAACTGGCATAGTGCAAAAAAGGCGATCACATACCATATACTCAGCATTCTCTGCAGTTTATGCCTTTTTGCAAATAACAGGCCGCCGATGACAACAGCGGCCAGGGGCGTATATATAAAAAGCCCCCTCACAGGGTGGAAAAGCTGATATAATAATGTGCTTCTGAAGATAAAATTCCCGTGGAGCGAATAACCGGTAACAAAAGGGTCGCCATACTGCACCAGGTTATAGATGAGCAAAAGGACAGCAAAAGGCACAGCGCTTGCAGATAATACCAGATATCTGAGCAGTATACCCTTGATGCTTATTTTTTCCTTTATGGAATATAGCAGTATAAAAACAGCATATGGAATAAAAAAAACAAAATTATTATTCCTTATGAATACAGAAAGCCCCAGACATAGCCCGGAGAGAAACAGGTACATCATCCCCGATCCTTTTGCCCTGTTCTGAAAATACATCATGGATGAGACAAAGAACATGGCAAAAGCAAATGTATCTGCAAACTGTGAAAAAGCTGGCGCTGTAAATGTGTAGTATATTAAAGGAGTGCCTAAAAATGCAGTATATATGGAGCAGAAAGCTGTTAACGGGCTGAATATTGATATTAAAAACCTGTACAGGATTATGAACATCAGATTCAGGTAGAAAAAGTTTGCCAGCAGTATGGCTATGCAATCAATGAATGGCGGCCACTCATAATAAGGAGAAAGATTATTTATATAAGGACAGAAAGAACCAATAAATCTTGTCAGTCTGATAAACGGTGATACCAGTATGGCATAACCGCCTGAAAATGTTACTCCAATCCTGTTTTTTTCTTTATTGAGTATATAGTGGAAGAATCTTCTATCAGGGTAATAGTTCTTTTCTGAGATATTGAAATCGCCGTCTTCGGCAAAACTCCTTGCTATAATGTAATATGTCAGCCCGTCGCTCTCAATAACAGGCTTGCCGTAATACAGCAGAAGAAGAGTATTTATGATAAGTATTAATATAATAAAGTTAAATCTTTTCATTAGTTCCCCTGTTATCTTTAAATAAATTCACCATATGTCAATAACAATTTGCTTTCCTTGCTGTTATTGGCCTGATGATGCATGGACAGCAGGCAATATCCACATTTAATTGACATCCTCATACCGAATTGCTAAAATGAAGCCATGATCCTGGAAGAAAGCAGATATCAATCATTTTTAGAGTGTATATCAGACCCTGTCGAATATTCGAGGCTAGTATTCTTCTTAAAGCATTCAAGGGAAAGCATTGATAAGATACATACATCTTCAGATGAAATGGAATCAGCTGTAGTGTTACTTAAGGAGTCTGGCTTCGATGACAGGGAGAATGCGCTCTTATACATGAATGGTTCATCAGAGGATTACAGTTTCCTGGCAAACTTCATATACCGGACCCCTCTTCATTTCAGATGCGTCCCTCAGCCGATATTCAATTATGTCAAAAAGCCGTGGAAGATAGAGGATTTTGAATCATTCGGCCTATGGTATATTGATGATGATTCCCCTATTGGCCTGAACTTCCCAGGGGGATACAAAGTTGAACAGATAAGGGAATCGGACATAAGGGAAGTAAATGACAACTGGGCTTTCGGCAGGGGCAAGGTTTCACAATTTATCAGAAAACAGATACAGAACAGGAACACATTTGCCATATACATAGATGATAAAATCGCATCTTATGCCCTTTTCAGGGAAAACGGATCAATGGGAATGCTCCGAACGCTCCCGGAATACCGGAACATGGGCCTGGCAAAGATATTAACAGCAGAAATGGTCAAATCGGCAAGGGACCGGGGCTGGGCTCCTCACTGCTATATTGCGCATGACAATTTTTTATCACAGCGTGTCACCAAAAATAGCGGTTTTTGTTTTTACTCAAGCCAGTACTGGTTTATTAAAAAATAGTCCCATTAAAATCATATTTCAAAAACAAATTATTTTATTTTAAAAATTTTATGGTATTATATTTGTAATGGCTTTTTTCAACATTTATTTTCAAGGAGGATAATTATGAATAAATGGATGATAATCCTTCTCTTATCCCTTCTTCTCATTTCTGCCCAATGCAACAGGAAGAGCCCCCCCGCTGAAAAGAACATACCTGACATCCCTGAGGTATCGGCCATTGAACCCGATAATCTAAAAGAGGCCCGCCAGATGCTCAAACACTGGATAGAATACTCAAAGAATATTCTGGCCAGCATAGAAGCCCTGGACAGTGAGGATACTGAAGCATTTGATGAATTATTCAAGTCTTTTCTGAGCTCTGCTGAGCTTTTCTCTGCTGAAGAAGCTACTTTTATAGAAAATCATCCCGATTTTGACCTGTACAACCATGAAGGTCTACAGAAGGAATGGGAAGAGCTGAAGAGGATCAATGATGAGATAATATCCGCAAAATCCAGGTATTACCCTGAATAAAAGATGCCTTTCCCGGGCTTTCTTTCGAAATATCGAGCAATATAGATGCTCTGTGCAGGTATATCCTTTCTATAAGAGCCCTTCAATTATCTTCACAACAGCTTCTTTTTCCATATAGCCGACCTTAATATGCCTTATCTTAAATTCCCTGTCTATGAATACAAGGTGCGGAATACCCATGACATGATATTTATCTATCTCACTCCTGCCTGAAGCTATACCGTTTGGATATACAATATTATTATCGGTTATATAGCCCTTGATCAGGCTGGTTTCTTCCTCTGGTGCAATATCCTTCCTGGCTGTTTTGCCATCATTATATGATCCGTACAGCTGTGTAATTCCAATTACTGTAACCCCTTTTTCCCTGTACTCATTATAGATCTCAACAAGATGAGGTATTGCCTTCCTGCAGGGATTACACCATGGCGCCCAGAAATCAACGATTATGACCTTGCCCTTGTGCTTCTCGAGGGATGAATCACCGTTTATATTGCCTGCGAGGCCAATTGAAGGCGGCATTTTCCCTATAAGAGAGATCTGGCTGATCTCATTATCTATGACCTTTTTTACTGCATCATCTTCATAAATGCCTTTAAGCTTCTCCAGATAGGCCTTTGCTTCTTCAATCTTGTCCAGGCTGAGGAAAACAGAGCTTATCATGCCTGACATATAATACTGGTATCTGTCTGTCAGCTTTCCCAGGAGAAAATAATCCCTGAGCTTATAGGCTTCTTCATAAAATTCCTCTGAGGAAAGTACTGACATTATGTCAAATATATCATCAAGGTTGCTTTTAATAAAATCCATGTCCCTCTTTTTGATATCATCGATTATTAAGACCGCTTTTCCGGGTTCTCCGGTATTAGCCATCAGGTCAGCTTTAACGAGCAATATCTCGTTTAAGGTGTCAGGATATTTTTTCTCTCCATATATGATTATATCATTCATGCCCTCATATTTTTCAAGTATCATTTTAATTTCCAGATATGTTAAATAATCCCCGGTATCAAGCTTTTTATAATCAGTATCCTTAATAAGCTGGGAAAGCCCTTTCTTGTAATTATCCACAAAGACCGAGTATTCTTCCTGGCTTTTTATATTTGCATACTCATCGTTCATCTTAGCCTGAAAATCAGAGTATCTGTCTGACAGGGCTGCATCCTGGCTGAACATGGCAGATGCAAAAGAAAGCACGATAAAGATCAGGATAATGTTCCTTTTCACAGTTATAACCTCCATTTGTTTTATATATTATTCAGTTTTCAATTGATAAATGTTCATAAATTTTCTTATATATCTCCCTGTGAGGCAGAAAATATATATTGTCAGCACCTGCTGAACGGAGTATACTTAAGGCATTGTTCAGGATCATCTCAGAGAAAGCAGCCTCTTTTGAAAAATTCATGACATTCCTTAAGATCATTTTTAGTGCATCAGCTTTAACTATAGGCTTTATATCATCATAGGGCGCTTTATTCAGGAAATATATCTGCTTCAGTTCTGCAGAACAGTCATGCCCTATTTCCTCAAGATCGCTGAAAAAGGTATTTCCGTACAGGTAGTATTTTCCTCCTTCTTTCACAACTGCTGATATCTCATCACTAAGGATCTTATTTTCCCTGTTCAGATGGGCAATTGTCGTTTTGCCCGATCCAGACACTCCGATAAAAAGAATTCCTTTCTGCCCCACTGAAACAGAGCTTGAATGGATCAGAAACCCTCCATTCTGAATGAGAAGAAGCGAGAATATGACCCTGAGTGCAGTATCGAAGCTGTATATATTGTTCAGCAGCTTCAGGTGAAGATATCTATCAGGAATACTGATGTGCCCTTCCATATCATAGCGGAAAAACTCTATTCTGCCGTTTCTAATCAGAGCATACGGGATCAATGACTGAACAGGCAGTCTCTCCTCCTGAAGCTCAAGTTCAACTGTTATTCTATTGTCACTGCTGCTGACATCCTTCCGGAAACTGGATAATCTGTTATCAACAGTTTCTTTTAATATCGGGGGAAAGAAGATATCAAGATAAAATGACATCAGATGCACTGTATAATTCATATAGCTTCTTAATACTGATTATTTCCAAAGCTTAGCGAAACGGACGATAATTCTTCATTCTTTACTATATCTATATCTGCATTCAGTTCCTCAAGGAGGCTTCGCAGTTCTCTATGCGTTATGCTGAATTCATTCATGAATCTTTTTGGGATATGCAGGTCATCATTAGAAATGATCAGCATAATCTGGGGAGTATCGTGTTTGGAATCCTGCATAAGGTATTTAATGTTTACAGGCTTGGAAGGGTTGCCGAACTGAACGACAATATCAATAATCAGGTAAAAGAGCTGTATGATCTTGTATGGAAGATATTCCATGCTTACTGTATGAGGGATATTTGAAAAATATGTCATCCCCAGGTTATTATGGTCATTATAGATCCTGAAAGATGTATTGATAAGTGTGTTCAGGTTCCTGTAACTACCCGGCTCCAGTATTCCTTTCATCTCTAATGCAGATGTATTGATATGCTTCAGAAGGAATTCCCTGTTGACCTTCCCCGCTTCAATCTCATTTTTGATCAGATTCATCCTGCTGATGATCCTGTTTATTTTCCCGCTGTCAACAAGCGGTATAGTTGATTTTTTCTGATCAGCCTCCTTTTGATAGGTACTCCATATTTCAACACTGCCGATTGATTCTTCACTCTTGTTAATGACCTTAAGCCTGACAATATCAAATATTATAAATTTACCGTCAGGAAACTCCTTTATTGCCTTTATAATGACCTTGTTATCAAGGTCATCAAAAGGTATCTGTGAAATAATCCCCTTGTTCGACAGTATCTTATCACAAAGAAGGGTCTTGGACCCAAAGACATCCCTGATATAGTCTTTAAGCTTTTCTTCACTTTTGGGATTGAAAGAGGATGTTCTCATTCCTAAAAGGTCATTGGATTTTACCGGAAATATATTGGAGGCGGTATTATTAAAATCTATGATCCTGTCCTCCTTGTCCAGCATCAGGATAGCCTTGTCAGTATACTGGATCAGTGATGAAAGCAGGAAAGATGCAGTAAGGTACTTTGAATAGACCTTTGAAAAGTGAATCAGCAGAGCATAGAATCTGCTTAATTTTTCAATTGAGTCCCTGACGGATGGATCAGACAGACCCTGCCCCGTTGTTGATATATTCATTATCCCTATTGATTCCTTGCCTATAAGAAGGGGAAGGACAAGCAGCTTCTTTCTTGCGGTTACACTGCCGACAAACCTCCTGTCCTTGTCCAGGTCAGGGACATATACAGCTTTCTTGTTTACATGCGCCGAACCCGCAATACCTTCGCCTTCTTCAAAGAACCATTTGAAGGGGAGGTCTCTTGCACCGCTGTAAAGCTTTATATTGCTTGCAGTAAAAGCACGCCTGCTTTTGTCGCGCGCTGCCACAAGGTACAGCTTATTGCTTTCCTCATCTTTCAGGTATATCGATGAATTTTCAGCAATACCCTTGTCAACGAATATATTAATTATATTCAATGCAATTTCAGGGAATGAGATCTGACCGGCAGGCAATGAGCTTACCATTGAATAAAGGTCTTCAAATACGATCTGTTTTGTTTCGTTATTCATAATTTTTTTTGTATCCATTATTTTTCTATGATATGAAATCAGATATCCCTCTGATATCCTCTATATTATTTTCCAGATAAAGGATCGCATCCTGCAGGGTCTGTTCTCCTATCTCTTTTAATGACTCCTGATCATCGTCACAGCTTCCCATGAATCCATAGCCTGTATTCCAGGAAAGCTTATCACATGCATTAATAACTATCGCTACCTTCTGGTAGATATTTGGTATATTATTGAGGTTATGATGGAATTTTATCGGAACGAACAGTGAATGCGGAAAGTTCCATTTATCAAATATCATTGATGTCAGCAATGCATGGTCAATGCCCAGCCTTTCCTCTTCATAGAACTTTGTGTTCTTTTTTTCAGCATCTGAGTCAAGCAGTATTTTCGGATATTCCTCAGGATACATCAGCAAAAAGAAGAATTTACCTATATCGTGAAACAAGGCAGATGCAAAAACAGTGCCTGAGTCAAATTCCCTTATGCCGATCCTGTTCCAGATATGCCTTGCTAAAAATGCACATACTGAAGTATGAAGCCAGAGCTTCCGGATCTCAATATTATCCCTGCTGAATTTTTCGAAGCTTTCATTATCAAATATAGGTGTAGCAAGGGCAATTGCCTTTATTGTATCAATACCCATAAGGCTGACAGCTTCCGCCAGGCTGGATATCTTCCTTGAAAAACCGAAAAAGACAGAATTGGATAATTTAAGGATCTTTGAGGCAATGGACTGGTCTATCTCAATAACCTTAATTATATCCTTTATGGAATAGTCAATTGAAGGGATCTCCAGAAGCTTATCGATGATCATCGGAAGCGTCGGAATATTCTTCAGCCGTGAAAGCATGGCATAGCTGTAGGTATGCTGTTCCAATTATAACCTCCGATAATTATCTGTTTTTTAGGATACAGCAAATTATATTTATTGCAATAAATATTTAATTTTTGACTAATAACTGAATGCTGGTATCCTTTATTAAATGGAAGATAAACAAAATAAAGCCTCACTGGATAAAAGGCCGACATGGGACGAATATTTCCTGAGCATTGCCCGGCTTGTGGGTTCGAGATCATCATGTTTCAGAAATAAGGTCGGGGCAATTATAGTGAACAATAAGGATATTATTTCTACAGGCTACAATGGAGCCCCTCAATATCAGAAAAACTGCCTGGAAATTGGGTACTGCTACAGAGATCGTCATAAGATACCCTCCGGGACTCAGCTGGAAAGGTGCCGGGCTGTAGGCTCTCATGCCGAATCAAATGCAATTTCGCTTGCCGCAAGAAACGGGCACTCAACTAAGGGAACGACCATCTATATATGCGGGCACCACAGCATATGCAACCAATGCAGGGCAAACATCGCCAATGCCGGCATAACAAGGGTTGTATTAAAATATAAGGATAATCCTGTTGAAGAGTATTATCCTGAAAAGGACTGGAAAATACATCCTATAGACTCTAAGCCTTAATTCCAGGGAAATGTCAGTGTCACATAACACTTCCTTTTCATCCCATCCTTAATAGCAGGTGTATATTTCGCTGACCTTATCTGCTTATCGATCTCCGCGATCAATCCTGTCCTCTCAAATGTCCCATAAACAGACTTCTGCACAAATATTTCCTCAACAGACTCTACATCCCCATTTTCTGATACAAGCATCCTTACAGTTATTCTGTTTACCCTGTTCTTAAGGTCCCTGAGGATATCCCGGGGTATTCGCCCCTCGACCTGCCGCAGGTCTATGCGGGGACTGTTTATAAGAGTCGGTTCTGTATCTGCCTCTGATATGTTGATAGGGATTTTTACAAGCTCTGCCCTGCGCTGTTTGGACAGGTCTCTTTCTATCTTATCAATCTCAATGCTGAGATCATTTGCCTTTTCGTTCTCCGGATCGATCTCCAGTATGCTGGAAACAGATTTTTTTGCTTCATCAATATTCTTATCTGCTATTTGTGACTGTGCAGTCTGTACCAGATTATCTATCCTTTCCAGTTTCTGTTTTTCTTCACGGTCAAGCCTATCCTTTTCAGCCTGATCCTTCTCCGCCTGCTCCTGAGCAAGCCTCTCCTGTTCCCTTCTTTCCCGTTCGATCCTCTCTCTTTCAGCCCTTTCTGCTTCCAGCCTCCTCTGTTCCGCATCATCCTGTACCGGAGGCTCTTCTGTTATGTCTTCAGGCTGTACAGGGGGCTCAGTAACAACAGGCTCTGTCTGGCCTGAATCCTCATCGGGCTCTGCAGGCTCAGTATCCACTTCTGCAGGGACTTCTGCAGGTTCTGTCTGGTCATATGTCTGTGCCTTTTCAAGTTCCTTCTTCTTCTCCTCAAGCATGGCCTCAGCCTCATCTTTCCATGCTCTCGGCAATGTAAGGCCCACTATAATAAGGCCGATAAAAAGAAGCACTATGACCACTGGAAGTACAGGGAATTTGCTCTCTTTCTTTGTTTCTTCCATCTTCTGCTGAAGCATTTCCTCTTCAGATTCCCTTATTGCTTCCAGCTCAAGGTGCTTGGCTTCTTCTATCTCCTGCTCCATAACCTTCGGAAGCTTCTCGGTATATTCCCTGAAAAGCGTCTCAAGAAAGAATACAAAATGGAAGGTCGTCGGTGAAAAATCACCTTCCTCTATATACTCATCAAGGTCTGCCTGAAGGGCATTCAGGTCTTCATACCTCTCATCGGGGTCTATCTGTATCATCTTGGTCAGAATATCCAGAAGCTGCTGGTCAATTGTCTCCTCAAAATCACTTTCTTCAGGGTATGAAAAAGAATCCAGGGATTTCTTAAATTCATCAATATTATCAGGCATAAGCCTTTTATTGCTTAATATCTCATAGAAGACCGCCCCAAGAGAAAAAATAATGTTCTTTTCGCTGATTATTCCTTTGCTTATGTATTCAGGGGCAAAATAGGACACTGAATTCCCGAATCTGGGAATGCTTTTACCGAATGTCTGGGTGATAGCATCGGCAAGATAAAGATTATCCTGGAAAATCTCTCCCTCAAAGGTAATTATTATATCCTCGGGATCAATAAAATAAAGGACAGTCCCTTTGTCCACATTGGCAAGGATATACTGGAAAAAGGCAGAGAGCTGTCTGACTATATAAACTGAATGGTCGAGATTGATCGGAAAGTATTGCTCATTTGACTCAGTGATTATATCTTTCAGGCTTTTTGCTTTCTTATAATCCTTCACAACATAGAAATGGTCATCAAAGGTGCCAGATTCCTTGATCTTAAAAATACCCTGAAGGTCGGTATTTCTTTTTATCTTCTCCATGTGCTCAGAAAGAATATTGCAGAATTTTGCATTGGAACTCAGCTGAGTATTCAGCAGGTCAATCTGGTCATGCGCAGGGTTTGCACTGGGCATTACACCCCTGTAACTCTCGATAAGTTCAGTCTTCCTGAATTTTTCGAAAAGTATATATCCCTTGAATCTTTCGTTTTCCATATTCAGGCCCTCCATGTGCCTATTATATACTGATTATTATTTTGTTCAATTATTTTATGAGAACAATGAATCAGAAAAAGACCCATATTCTTTATATACCATGCTCCAGACAGTTTTGTTCTCCATGCATAAATAAACAGGTGCATTTTTATACCTTTTTCTAATCATTTTAAGTATATTCTTAAAGATCGATACTCTTATCTCCCTGGGATACCTGTACTTAGTATCTCTACACAGAATATACTCTCCCTGAAGGATCCTTGATTTAGGGAATTTATCCAGAAGATTGTTTATGAGGCCCTTGGAAAAACGCATGCACCCCAGGCTTATATAGGCTATATGCTTTTCTTCTATATGCTTCGATATTCCTCTAATAAGCTGCTCGTATAAAGAAAAGCAGTCATCGGTAAAAATTATAGGGTCAAAATGAAGGGCTACTTTATTGTTTTTTTCTATCGCCCTTTGGAGAAAACCTATTCTATCCTGAATGCTGCTTGTATTCTCCTCTTCTTCATCTCTTATGATCTCAGGCTCAAATGTAACTCCATAGATAATATTCCCCCTTTTGTTTGGAAATGGCTCTATACCTGCATATTTGGTCTTGAATTCCATTGTTATGCCTGGTTTATCCTGGCAGTATTGTGTCAGGAATTCAGTATAGCCAGTCTCAGCCTCCAGGGCAAATGAATCAGAGTATTCACCAGTACCTATTCGTATTCTGCCCAGCTCTTTTGATTTCTTCTCTAAACTGCAGATGATACTGTCAATATCTGTATAAACTGTTATATAATCCTGATTCAGAAAAGTCTGAAGATAGCAGTAGGAGCATACCATGGGACAGTTTATGATATTCTTTATTACATAATAATTGCAGCACCTGGAATAGAGAGTACCCGGGCATTTTTCTATTAATTCCCCATCACCGTCTTCAATATAAATTATTCTTTTTGCACTGATGCTGTCAGATTCAGATATTATCTCTGATTTATCCCTGATATATTCAATATCGGATATGCTATCCCTTATTCTTTCCAGTACCCTGGTATTTTTTGTATCCTTTTTTATAAAGGCCTTGAGATTACTCATCTTTGAATTCAATATAATCCGAGATAAAAGATCTGAAATGCTCATCCTTGAGAAGGTACTGAAGGCTTTGAACATCTTTGAAATTTACTCCAAGCCTTATTTTATCATCCTCAAAATTAGGGTCAAAATCCAGATCTATATTATATTTCTTCCTTATATTCTTTTTATGGAGTTCCAGGGAGCTTTTCTTTTTTGAAGAAAACGGATTGACCTGGCCATTCAGAAAACTGATAACATCTTCCAGCGACGCCATGCTGTCAATATCATCTAAAATATCAGAAAAATTCCTGCTAAGGCCTGCTTTATATATATTGAAAAGGATCTGCTTCATTTTATGCCCGTTTATAGTGAACCTGCTCAAACTGTCAAGAACCCTGCCTGCCTTGTTATCAGAGAAATAGATCAGCATCTCCAGGTCATTGAATGGGATTGAATTCCGTGAAAGGAAATCCTTATTTTCCTTTTTGAGATCCAGTATCCTTCTGCTTAGTTCAATAATGCTGTCTCTTTTAATCCTGCTTTTCACATAAGGTTCAACTGAGACGGCCATTTTTTCACAATAGCTGGTCATTTTGCTGATTTCCACGGAGTTTATGAAACGGTGCCTGTTTTCATTAAGGAATATTTCAGGTATATCCTGTTTCTCAAGATCCCTGTAGATATAAACACAGCATAATTCTGCTGAAATGCCTTTCAGGTATGCCAGCCTTTTCCCTCCCGAAACAAGAAAAAGGCTGCTTCCTTTTTCCATGACCAGGGGATTATAGACAAAACCCAATTTTGCTGCATCTGTTTCTGCTGGCAATATGCCAGTGAAATAGCCAAAATAGAATATTGATTCCTGATCAATATCCTTTATCTTCACTTCCACCGCTTCGGGCCTGTGCTTCATTCTGTTTTTCCTTTATATGCCGCTGGCAGCCATCTTTTATCCTGGCCTTATTATAAGAACAGTCATATAAAAGTCAATTCTTTCTGCTGTTGTGTCAAAACAAAATAGAAATGTCCCCTTTTTATGATTTGACAATCCGTGTCAGCTGGAAGAAAAGCAAAAGGGGTCCCTCCTGCTTTCTCCCCCTTGACGCAAAAAGAACCGTCCCTTTTGCGTCCCTTTTGCGCCGCTTTTGAGTCATTCCCTAAAAATTCTGTTTCTCATAGCCCCAGGTAACACCGCAATACGGACACTTATCACCTGGTTTTGAATCAGCAGATACAGTATTTCCGCAGTTACTGCATTTCTTGACCACAGATGAAACTGAATCATACATGCCGGGCTGTAATGAATCTGATGAAAGTCCCAGCTTATTGCCGTAATGGTCTATGATATCATGCGGTTCGAGGTATCCGCCTTCAACAAGCTCATCCACAGTTGAAGGGCGTTTTCCAGTCTCGGCTGTATAGATCGCTGAGGCAGCCTTGATCTTACGGATCTTTGCTTCATCCCCCAGCTGCTCCACCTTTTCGATCAGGCTGATCAGCCCTGCATTCTCCTTTCCTTTCTTGCTGCACGAAGAGAAAAGCCCTGCAATCAGGAACAGGATAATAAAAACATGGAGAAATAATATTAAGCGTGCTTTCAGTTTCCAGCCTCCTTTTTTAGATATTAAGGCAATAATGAAATAAAAAATGCCTTATGAATATAATACAGCTTCCCCAGAATTATTCAAAACATAAATTGGCCCGGCAAGGATTCATGAGAAGCCTTTGTTCCTGTTGTCCTTGATCTGATGGTTTCAGCCTGTTAATAATATTTAAGGTATTTATCAGTCGCTGACATTATTACGGCCCTTTTCCTTGGAACGGTAAAGGGCCTGGTCTGCCAGGGAAAGCAGGTCATTCTCATTCTTAATATTTTCAGACAGTTCAGCGACACCTATGCTTATAGTTGCCCTGACTGATGTATCCTTAAGCTTATATTCATTCTTCTCAACCTCAAGGCGTATCTGTTCACCAATCTTCATTGCTTCAGCAATGCCAATATTGGGGAACATGGCGCAGAACTCATCGCCGCCGAACCTGGAAGCCTCCCCTATACCCTCGACAACCCTTCCTATTATTCCTCCTACCCTGCTTATGGTATGAGCTCCCATATGATGTCCGTGTTTGTCATTTATGGATTTTAAGCCATCCATATCCATCATCATGACAGAAAGTGATAGATCTTTGGCAAGAGCAGTCCGTATTGCCTCCTGTAATAATGAATCAAAACGGTGCTTGGCAGGGAGTCCTGTCAGGCTGTCAATACCTGCAAGATGCTGTATATCCCTTAGATAACGTGCCTCTGTCTCATCAATCAGCATAAATTTTATAATGGTATGCCCTAGGACAATCCTGTCCCCGTTCTGCAGTTCGGTCTTATCTTTGAGTATCTGTCCATTCAGGCAGGTACCATTCGTTGAACCAAGATCACGCACATAATACCTGCCTTCAGAAGGCTCGACCATGACATGGCGCCTTGAGATACGGCCGTCATGCAGAGGCAGTCCTGCAGCATCCCTGCCTATAACAACAGGGTATTCTACAAGCATATGATTTCCAATATCAGCAGATGCACCTGATATAACAAGAAGAGAGCCTCTGAAGACGGGGCTTATAAGGTCCTGAAACTCAGCATTATCCAGCCTGATCGTCTTATCGGAATACAGAGAGCCTGATAGGCTGTTCTTATCTAAGCCTTCAACCAGCCCTTCTTTCTTCCTGTCCTGTTTTTTATCCTGCATTGATTTTCATATTCCTTTTCTTTCCAGGTTATGTCCCCTCCATACACAGGGAATTTATACTTCATATTTGACCATATTGCAAATGAAAATTGCCTGATAATATTCTTTTATGAAAGCTGGTTCATCAAACAGGCTTATACTGCAGCTGATGTATTTATATTATTCCCTCCATTGGGGATCTTTTGCTCTTTTAGCTGATATTTCAGGCTTTTCAGCAAATACATGAGGCCGAGAGCGTTATTTCGCCTCTTATATGCACCGTTTGATACTATGTTTGACTTCCTGATGATCTCCTGTAAAAGCAGCAGTTCCCTGTCCTGAGACAAATCCTTTTTGTATTGCCTGAAAATATTCTCCAATGCTTTTATCCTGTATGTATCCATCATGCTTTTTGATCTTGAAAGCTGGTCATCATGCCCTCCATATTTTATTACCAGAGGGTTATCCACATACAGGAATTCATAGAAAATGGAGGCCCTGATGAACATTTCATAATCCTCAGCAACAGGCAGATCTTCATTGAAACAGCCTGCTTTTTCAAATACGCTCCTTTCAAACATGACTGATGAAGGGCTCACCATGCATAATCTGATTGCATGGCTGAAAATGTCCCCTGTGAATTTTTTATGCCTCCTGCCCTGGTTCTTAAATGATCCGTTCATTATCCAGCGCTCATTGGTATAACTGATCTTAAATCTTGAGGATACCATTTCCTTAAGCTGTATTTCAAGTTTCCTTTTCCTCCAGCTGTCATCAGAATCAAGGAATGCCAGGTATTCTCCGCATGAGTTACTGATGCCTGTATTCCTTGCATGGGATACTCCCTTATTGACAGGCAGACTGATATACCTGATAAACCTGTATCTGTCTATCAGGTCCCTGATATGATCACATGTGTTATCAGTAGAGCCGTCATCAACAATGATTATCTCCCTGTCCTGGAGAGTCTGCCTGATCACTGACAGGACTGCCTCCCTCAGGAGCACTGCCCTGTTGTAGGTCGGGATAATAACACTTATCTTCATAAGGCCTAAAAATAATCCAGGAAATCCAGTATCTCGTCATTATCAAGCTTCTTCAGGGCTTTGACTGCATCAGATATCCTGATTTTTCGGCCGCTGTAGACCCTGGAGATATTATTGATATTTTCCAGTGGAATTCTTATAAGGCTTCTCTCATCAAATTCATTCAGCAGATCAAGTACGGATATGATGTTTTTCAGTATGTGAAGGCTTTTTCTCGGCCTCTTTTCTATAATTTCAGCAGCATGGACAAGCCTCTTCCTTGCTTCTGAATGCTTGATCAACAGATGCATGTCATCAGTATCAGGCCTTCCTTTCAGATCAGGCATCCTGTTTTCAATCTCCTTCTCCGTTCCCATCAGGAGCATTGAGAACGGTTCTTTGACATCAATATCGATCTGATGCACATACCAGTCATTGTGGTATATTGAGGAGATATTCTGTGTGCTCTTGACCTTTCTTAATGTATCTATCATCTTCGGAAAGATATTCTCTATCTCTCTTCCGCCGTCTTTGCCTGACTTCAGGAATACATTCAGATATATCGGGGATATATAAAGGCTGTCATTAAGCTTTCTTATATGGGCATCCTCATAGTCAAAGGCTGAAACCAGGTTAAGCTCCCTGACAATTGATTCCTTTTTATCTGTATATCCCTCAATTGAGCTGTCAAGCATTATGCTTGAGTATATATTCCAGTAATGCTGATCAGGAGCAGTAAAAGCGCTCAGGGGATCATAGAAGGAGAATAAAGGCTCATTTTCCATTTACTCTTCCTCTCTGGCAAGCTCATGAACATACCTTAACACTTCAGCTACGGCCTCGTATAGGCTTTCGGGGACGTCCTGCCCGAGGTCAAGCTCAAGCAGCGAATGAGCAAGATTGATATTTGTGACTATTGGTATATTGTATTCTTTTGCTATCTCCCTGATAGATTTAGCTATTTCATTCCTGCCTTTTGCTGTAATCCTGGGAGCATTCATCGTCTTATTATTATATGTCAGGGCTATTGCAATCTCATCAGGGTTTACTACGACAACGGATGCATTTTTGACATCCTGAACCATATTATGCTGGCCAATCTCCTGATATAACTGCTGTCTCTGCCCTTTTACCTGGGGGTCCCCTTCAAGCTGCTTGTATTCATCCTTCACTTCCTGTTTTGACATCTTCATCTGTTTCATAAACTGCTTTTTCTGAAATACATAATCAATAATTGAAATTATAATATATATCAAAGAAATTTTGAAAACTATAAGATAAAGGACTTTGCTGAAATGGCGGTAGGCGATCAGGGGTTCTATCCTTAGATAATTGAGTATAACCCCCAGTTCCCCCCTGATTGATTTATAAAACACAAAGAAGGATAGCGAGATCTTGAGTATATTCTTAAAAAGCTCAAAAAGAGAGCTTACCTTAAACATATTTTTAAAGCCCTGGATCGGATTCAGCCTCTTAAACTGCGGTTTAACAGGTTCAATGGTAAAGAGACTGCCGACCTGGAAATAGTTGGCAAACACTCCTATAAGCAGTACTACTGCAAAAAGCGGTATTACATTTATTAAAACAAAGGCTATGGTATCCTGAAGGAAAAAATCGACTGCGCTGGGCTGAAATGGCATATAAACATTAAAGTCAAAGTATTTCCTGAGAAGAACGATGAAGTTCTCCCCAAGAGTACCCAGAGTAAAATATATGATTGTAAATCCGATAACAAACTGGAGTGCGCCTACAATATCCTTTCCCTTGGAGATATTCCCCTTTTTTCTCTGTTCTTTCAGCTTATGATCAGTCGGTTGTTCTGTTTTATCCCCGGCCATTACAATATTCCCAGAAATGTCTTGATATGCTCTATTATAGTAAGCAGTATATCCTTTATCTCACTAAAATAGACAGGCAATGCTATCAGGAATATAAGGATCCCGATAAAAGCCTTGAGAGGCATGCTTATAAAAAATACATTTACGCTCGCGGCAAGCTTATTTACTATCCCCATAAGAATATCCACGGATAATATCACAAGAAGCACCGGAATTGACAGCCTTACTGCAATTACGAAAAAACTGGATGAAAATTTTAATATGGTCATCAGGTGCAGGTACTGAAAGGGAGGAAAACTATCTACAGGAATGATAAAATAGCTCCTGCTGACCTCATTGATGAAAATGAGGTGCCCGTTGATAATGAAGAATAATACAATTGAAAGCAAATTAAGGTATTCACCCACATTTGAAACCTGAGCTGAAAGGAAAGGATCAAAACTTGCACCCTGGGTCTGGCCCCTTGACTGGTCAATTATGAATCCCGCCCCCTGTATCGCATAGTATATCAGGCTTACATAAAACCCTATGACAAAGCCAATAAAAGCCTCTTTCATAAAAAAGAAGATCACTGAATAATTGCCCGGTACCGCCCCTGCATTGATATAGAAATAAGGGGCAATTACAATAGTCAAAAGCAATGCGACAACTATCTTTATCCTTGCAGTGATCAGCTGTCCCCCCAGAAAGGGAGTCATTGCAATAATAGGCATCATTCTTGCGTATACAAGCCCAAATATCATAACAGCCCTTATAGCATCCAGTTTGAACCCCAGCCTGCTGACGAATGTCTGTAATACATCCATTAATTAATCGTATTACCCGATGTATCTGGAAAAGGTATCGAATAAAATATATGAAAATCTTGTGATCTGGGTAAGAAGCCAGTATCCCAAGGCCCCAAGTATTGCAAATACTGCAATTATCTTTGGCACGAATGTAATATTCTGATCCTGGATCTGGGTAACAGCCTGGATAATGCTGATGAAAAGGCCAAGTACAAGAGCAACAAATAGAGGGGGTGCCGACAGTATAAGTATAAGCATGAAAGCCTGCCTGCTTACCAGTAATATATATTGTTCAAACATATCACAAATATCCCATTACTAATCCCTTGGAGATCAGCAGCCACCCGTCCACAAGCACAAAGAGGAGAAGCTTGAACGGCAGAGAGACCGTGACAGGGGAAAGCATCATCATACCCATTGCAAGAAGAATATTCGAGACCACCATGTCTATAATGATAAATGGGATATAGATAATAAAGCCGATCTGAAATGCCTCTTTAAGCTCAGAGATCACAAAAGCGGGTATAAGGACAACAAAGTCCTGTTCTGTTATGGTATTTACCGGGCCCTTATCCCTGTTAAGCTGCAGAGCCAGGCTATAGAAGAGGTTCTTTTCCTTCTGGTGAGCATTCTTTATCAGAAATTCCCTGACCGGTTCCTTTGCAAGGGTAACAGCATCAAACAGGGTGCCTGCAGTCTGTTCGGAAACCAGGGGCGTCCTTCCATAATCCTTGTCAAAAAGCGGGTTGACCCTCTGGTAGATGTCAACACCGACAGGAAGCATTATATAAATGCTCATGATAATTGCAAGGCCGTTTATGACCTGGTTTGAGGGAGTCTGCTGGAGGCCGAGGGCTCTCCTTATAAGTGACAGAACGACGCTAATCTTGACAAAGGAGGTAATCATGATCAGAATGAAAGGCGCCAGTGACAGTGCTGTCAGGGCAAAAAGGATTATCAGGGGATTGCCTGCAGTCTCCGTTGCTGCATATATATTATCAGTATTAAGCAGGACCATTGGCAAAAACAATAATGGAACAAGGATTCTTTTATTGATCTTCATTTTCACCTAAATACTTCTCAACCTCCCCTCTGTCAAGGATTTGTAAATTTTGAATGCCTTCTTCGCTTTTTGTAAATAAATAATAACTGTCACAGATCTTTATTATTCCAAAATAGCTTCTCCTGTCAATCCTGAATACTTCTTTAATACCTGTTATCAGCTTGTTTGATTTATTAAGCAGCCTTGTACCATAATATTTCTGCATAATTTTAAGCACAACATATGAAAGTACCAGAACTATGCCAAGTCCGACAACCATTCTCAGAAGCATTGAGCCGTAATCCAGAGTCGATATATCAGTCATATCCTGCTGTCCGGCAGAATTGACAGTGTCCACTGCAACATTAATAAAGGACATCGGTAATCTCAACGCCTATCTTTCCTTCATATTCAATGAGCTCTCCCTTTGCGAAAACGCTTTTATTGACAACAAGGCTCACCTTATTATCAATTTTACCCTCAAAATCCAGAATATCTCCCTTTTTTATCTTTGAAAGCTCAGAAAGTGCAATCTTCTTTGATGCAAGCACCACATATATTTCTGTATCAAGATTGCCGATAACCTTATCTTTCTCCGTATCAAATTCATCCATAGATAGATTCTCCTTTTTGAATATTTGATCGATAATAACCTGAAATTTACTCTTATTATCTGATACCCGCCCCCTGAAGCATATGCCCGTATCAGGCTGGCTTACGACAATCACATCGTCCGCCTGGGGAGTTCTCGAATTAAGATACCATTTATCTATTATAAGTATGGACTGATTATTAATGGATTTGAGTTCATCGTATGAAAGGCTTGCCTTGCCTGCATGCAGGTCAAGGCTTACAGGTTCAGCAGAAAGTATGCCGAGTATTTCAGGCCTGAATCCGTTATTGACGCTTGATTTTATGCCTAAAGAATCACCTTCAATATATATCCTGATGCCGTATTTATTCCTGTTTGCATTAATACACAACCCCAGCTGGAGATATTCTCCGCTGATAATAAGGTCATCCCCGGTGCCCTTTTTTTCAAATACCAGAATATCCTCTTCAGGTATCAGAATCCTGTTGATTTTATCAAGAACCAGTGCAAACAGATACAGGAAAACGCCCTCTTCGATCTCTGTTACAGGTTTTTCATAGACAAATCCCTCAGTTTCGCCAAAACCAAGAAGCGAATTTATTATATCATAGAAAAAATAGCGGTCTGTCTCAAATATTACTTTTTTATTGCTCTTGATAAATCTGCAGATCATTATCGGAGACTTATAGATCGGTTTTATAATGGGGCTGTTCCTTTCAATGCTTACGGAACAGGAGGATTTAAGCCTTATATCATCTGAAGCCTCTTTCTTTATGCAGAACTTGATCTTCTGCGCCCCAAAATGCAGTATATCTTCATTATTCAGCTGCTGGGGGTCATTCGGATTCATTTTTACTCCATTAATATAAGTACCATTTGTTGATCCGTTGTCAGTAAGGAAGACCCCTTTGTCAGTCAGCTTGAAAAAGGCATGCTCTCTGCTTATATACCTTTCAATAATGACGATATCATTGCTTGGGGCTTTTCCAAGAGTTATCTCCCCTTTATCCATTGAGTATGAAAAGATTTCTTCAACACGATCAGTTTCTTTGTCAAACATGGACAATTCAACTTTATCCTGGAACCTGATAAGTATGTGCTTATCCTTAAACAGGTTCTCAATCTCCTGGCTGAATTCATAGATAAGGTCTGATTCAAGCTGATTTGCAATAATTTTCATTTTATGCTCCAGCTCAGATACAGACCTGATATTGACTGGTAGGCTACTTCTGCTCATTTATTCTCCTGTACTCATCGTATTGTTTCTGGCTTTCAGACTTAGGAGGCTCATCCCTGACAACAATATCAAGAACCTCAAGGCCTCTTGCAACGAGGCTCTGCTCAAGATCGACCATTGAATCCTTAATAAGCCCCTTAAGCATTGGGTTGTCCGTAATGAACTCTGTTTTAACTGCATTACCCTCAGCTGTGACAATAAGCTTAAGGTTTTCAAAAACATCCGATTTGATATTGATCTCCATTGAAGCTGTATCACCTTTTCTCACGATCCTGGCAGATTCAACAATCCTGTTTATAAGATTCTCGTCAAGCTTTACTTTCGCTTCCCCGACCTTAATGGATTCCTTTATGCCTTCAGCACCTGATTTTTCTGAAATGAGTCTCGGGATCATGAATCCATCAAGCTTTTCTTCACTTCCTTCCTTTCCTTTCTCTTTCTTCTCTGTGTCTTCACCCAGTATTATATCCTTCCTTAACTGCTTATTTATATCCTTCTTTGAGTCATGCATTGACAGATCTTCACCCTTTCGGTGAAATACCTTTGCAAAAGACTTTTCTGATGGCTGTTTTGCGTCTTTTGTCTGCTTGGTATCGCTGGGTGCTGCTTTTGTTTTCTGTGTTGTGGTCGATACCTTTTCCATATCATTCATCTCCTTTCCCCTTGAAATTATATATCAAACTGGAAATTTCGTCCATTTCCTTCTGTTCTTTTTTGCTGAGAATGGCCCTTTGTTCCCTGATGAAATTTTCTTTGTGTTTCGCCATGGTCTTGTATTCCTTGGTTGCTTCAACCAGCCTGTCCTTAGCAGTATTGAGATCCTGTTCGGCATTCTTTTCCTCTATTTTTTTTAAGCTTATCTTTTCCTTTATCTCCTCAACTGATATATCAATGGCTTTCATTTCAGCCTGGTGTCCTTGAATAGACTTTGCAGCCATCCCCTCTGTACTGAGTTTTTCAAAGTGAGCAAGCTCCGCCTGCTTTTTCTCTTCAACCCTTTTTATTACAAGGTTCTCAAGCCCCCTGATCTCTTCCCTGATATCTTCAAGCTTCTTCTGTGCAAAGGCAAGATTCCGGGTAGCTTCGTTCTTCTCTTCTTCCTTCTGGTTAAGGACCGGTTCAAGCCTGTATACTATCCTGCCGCTCATGCAAACATCTCTTTCAGTTTCTCAATCGTTTCATCAATATAGCACTTCTCATAAAGCCCCTGTTTCAGGAACTCGTTGATCCTGTCAATCATTTCAACTGCCTTGTCTACCTTTTCATCAGAGCCTTTCTTATATGCTCCGATTAGTATAAGGTCTTTCTGTTTCTCGTATGTAGCCAGAAGGTCACGCATTCTGCCCGCAAACTCTATATGCTCCTTGTCCACTACCGCAGTCATTACCCTGCTGACGCTTCTTAGCACATCTATAGCAGGATAATGATTCCTTGATGCCATTTCGCGTGAAAGGATAACATGCCCGTCAAGTATGGACCTTACCTCATCTGCAATAGGTTCTGTCATATCATCCCCCGCGACCAGGACAGTATAGAAAGCCGTAATTGATCCCCTGTCTGAATTCCCTGTCCTCTCAAGGAGTTTGGGAAGCATATAGAAGACAGACGGGGGGTATCCCTGCCTTGCAGGCGGTTCACCCAGGGCCAGCCCAACTTCCCTCTGTGCTCTTGCAAACCTTGTGACACTGTCCATCATAAGCATCACTTTTCTGCCTTTAT
This sequence comes from uncultured Candidatus Sumerlaeota bacterium, assembly GCA_964389675.1. Taxonomy (GTDB): domain Bacteria; phylum CAYMEV01; class CAYMEV01; order CAYMEV01; family CAYMEV01; genus CAYMEV01. The sequence goes on along the minus strand of CAYMEV010000003.1, from coordinate 102,634 downwards.
CACGGAAATATTCCGCTATGGCCGTGGCAACAAATGCTGATTTAAGCCTTACAAGAGATGGTTTATCAGATGTGGCCACAACGACAATTGATTTCTTCAAACCTTCCTCTCCAAGGCTTTCTTCCATAAAATCCCTTACTTCTCTTCCTCTTTCCCCTATCAATGAAATAACGTTCACTTCAGCTTCAGTATTGCGGGCTATCATTCCCATTGTGGTTGACTTGCCTACACCAGCTGCTGCAAAAAGGCCCATCCTCTGCCCTTCTCCGACAGTAAGCAGGCCGTCAATTGCCCTGATCCCTATTGACAGGTAATCAAGTATCCTTCTGCGCTTAAGGGGATCCGGGGGATCGGAATTAACGGAATATGTATCGAGATCAAAGCCTTGAAACTCTTCCTCGCTTATATCCAGAGGCTGTCCCAGTCCATCGAGCACATGGCCGAGAAGCTGGTCCCCTATTCTTATGCTGAAGGATTTGCCTGTGGGTATCACCTGGCTGTCAGGCCCTATGCCTGTCAGGTCACCAAGCGGCATAAGCATTACATTATCTCCCTTGAATCCGACTACCTCTGCTTTAAGAGGCGATACGCGGTTATATGACTCGATATAACATGTTTCGCCGATCCTGACACCGGGTACTGAAGCCTTTATAATAAGCCCGGTAAGCTCAATTACCCGCCCTCTTACCTTTACAGTGCTTGCTGTATCAAGCAGTTTAAGGTACTTATCCAGTTTAATGGGGGATGAAGCCAATTTCATACCTCCTTGTTCAAGAGCAGTGATTCCAGAACCTCAAGCTGCGTATCGAGGTTTGCTGATACATTTCCTATCTCCGTCTCAATCTCACAGCCTCCCTTTGAAATATGTTCATTCGGCTCTATCAGGAAACTTTCGCATTTTGTAAGAACAGCAACAAGGCTCTCCCTGTTCTGCTTTATTATTTTATAATCATCAGGGTTTACAGACAGCTTAATAGACTTCTGGTGCCTTGAAGCCTTTAATACCTCTTTAACGATGGACAACACCGTTGTATCGTCCCTTTGCATTTCATATCCGAGTATCTTCCTCGCTATCCTGAAAGCCAGTTTTACTATCTCAGACTCCATGGCCACAATTGTATTGTTCCTCAGGTCCTTAAGCTCCAGAAGAATCTTATTGATACTTTCAAGCCCGCTTTTATAACCCTCATTGTAAGCCTCATTTTTGGCTTCCTCTACTATTTTTTCCTTTTCCCCTATTATCTCCTCAGCCTTCTTCTTTGCCTCTTCGATAATCGTCTGAGCCATTTTTGATGCATCAATTTCCTGTTTGGTAAGGATCTTCCTCTCAGGAGGCGGGCCGATGATATCGTCCGAACTTTTCTGAATAACCACCTTTTTGGTATCGTCTGAAAATGACATTTTTAAGCCTCGCTTTTAAATAACTTATAGCTATGTATTATTTCTGACAGTCTCTTTGAATTCATCTCTGCATTGACTGGATTTGCTGTTTTTTCATTGTCCTCGCAAAAAAGCAGAAAATCATTCCCCGCTGACATCTCCATCCTGTATGAAATAGCCCTTGCAGCACTTTTTATAAGGTTCTTTGACTGCAGGCAGGTAAAAATCCTGATAAAGGGGATTATAAGGTATCCCTTATTGACAGAGATCCTGAAATCACATGCTCTGGAAAATACAGTATAATCAAAATCAATTGAAGCATGTGCCCTGTTAAACCATTCAACCTGTGCATTTATATCTTTTTCCGTACTCATCTCAGAGCATATCTGTGCTCTGTTATCAGCAGAAACTGTCTTGCTTAAAAGAGCATATATTTCATAAGAATATATAAAGGAAAGAAAGCTGGTAAGATCAACATCATTCTGCATAAGAAACTTGAGTATCTGGTCACTCCGGATAATCTGGTCCGCATCAGCTGGAATCGCTCCGTACCTTTCAATAATGCTGAATTTAAGAATCTCCATTATCTCCCTGCTAACAAATGAGCTTGGTATTGTCTGCAGGATCTCATTTCTTTCCTCCTCGGAAAATAACCCGAGAATAGCGCCGGACATCTCAAGAGGGACGAATTTGAGGACTGTTGATATTGTTTCCCGGCTTTCATTCCTGAAAAAATCTTCAAGCCAGCTGAAATGGAAAGAACTGTATATTTTCAGAAAATTTTTTGCGATATCCTCTTTAAGCTCAATCAGGGATAATTTATGTATTTCTTCCTGAGTTTTCCCTTCAAATTCCTGCAGGTATTGCGCGCAGATCTCTTTACAGTCATTGCAGAGATACTCAAGCAGGTCATCCTTCCTGTCTATATCCTGGAAGGCCAGAAGACTTACAAATGTCTTAATTTCCTGCATATTATTATTTTTTTGTTTTTATAATGCTTAGGGATGTTTTCAAATCCTTGATCTTCAGGAACATTATAACTATAGCAAATAAAAGTATAAAAACCACTGATAAGATAATAACAAGTGTTATCTGCATGCTCTTTTTTGATTCAGGCGCGATATTATAGAACATGAAACTGGTATATTTTGGCGATGATTGGGATACCTCGACAGGCTGTATCCTTTGAAGCACTACAGTAACATTGCCTGGAGTCAGCTCAAGCACTGCCCCTGCAACAATATTCTGCACATCCTTTTCCGTAAACATTGGTGTCTGCTGCAGGCCCTGGTAGTATTTCAAAAATACAGAGGCCTTGGCTATCGCAGGTTCATTCTGCTGTTCGACATTATCTGCATCCGGAATAACAAGATGGACCCTTGCTGAAATAACATTCTGCATCTGCAGAAGGGTTTTTTCGATCTCACCCTGCATTGCTATCTGATATTTGGCTTTTTCTTCTGTAATGGTGGGAATAAGGCTGGACCCGCTGAACATCTCATTCATGCCAACCGGGTTTATCCTTGGAAGGCCTTTCTCTTTCAGGATTTCCAGAGCCTGGTTCTTATCGCTTTTTGCCACGACAATATTAAAGAGCATGATCTTTTTTTGAGTTTCATCCAGTACTTTTTCCCCCGCTATCCCATTCTGTTCAAGTATGACCAGTATCTCATTTGCTCCCCTTTCCGAGAGCCCGTGGTACAGAACTGTATTCCCGCAGGATACGAACATCATAAGTAAAATAGACATGGTTAAAAAGATTTTTATTTTTTTCAAGCAGTTTCTCCTTATACTTGCTGATTCAGCATGGTCTTTATGCCCTGGTTGGCCTGTTCAACAACCTTGCTGGTAAGTTCTATCTCCCTGGTAAGCTGATATATCTGAGCTTGCATTGCCATCAGTTCAGACGGTGAAAATGACCTGCCATCCTGCATAACACTCTTGATGAGATTATCAAGCTCTACATTGCTTTTCTCAAGGTTATCGGTCAGGTTTTTCAAGCCGTCTATGGGATTATTGTCCTGGACTTTCTGCGTGCTTGATATATCCATATCTTTTTGCTTTCCAACCTCGTTAACCTTAAGTTCAGCATCCTTTGGTATTTCATTTACCTTATCAAGCCGAAGCTGCTCAAAGCTGGAAGGTTTATCTGGATTTGTCGGAAGATTTTTATTCATCTCATTCTGAATATTCTTCTCAGCAATATTGCTAATGCTTTTTTTTACAGTCTTTGACGATACAGGATCCATAGTTGCGACACCTCCTTATATAACATTACATATAGATTATCGATTCTATCTGTCAATATGTTGTTATATTACTTTGCTTAAGCTTCTGCTTAAGCTTATTTATCGCCTGCAGATGTACACGTGAAATCCAGCTCTTTGAAAGCCCCATTTCTTTGCCGATGTCTTCAAATGTCAGTTCATCAAAATAGTAAAGCTTAACAACATTTCTTTCCTTATGGGAAAGCTGTTCAATTGCCTTCATAATTAAGGATTTTGTTTCCTCGGTTATAAGCTCCTTATTTATATCATCATTGCCGTTCTGTACCTCATGGTCCATATAAGATGCATAAGAAAGAGTGATAAGTGTTGCAACACTGGAAAATATATCCCGCAGTCTTTCAACGCTGTCATCATTTCTGCAGGTATCGCTGTTTATATTTACATTATTTGTTTCCTGCATCATCAGGTCATTGATTTTCTGGCGCATTACATGATTCTTATACTGTTTTGCCTTAAAAAGCCCCATGGTCCTGAGCCCGTCATATATAGCACCCCTGATCCTGTAATAGCTGTATGTCTTGAACGAAACACCCAGTTTCGGATCAAATTTTCTTGCTGCTTCTATCAGGCCGATCTCCCCATACTGGACCAGGTCGTCGATCTCAATATTATCAGGAAGCGTAATCTTCACAAAATATGCGATCTTTCTTAGATAATCCTGGTAATTTTGTATCAGTTCTTCAGACAGCTCATTAGAAGGTTCGCTTCTCAGGCTCATAAAATATCCTTAATTTTTATAATAAAAATATAACAAGAAGAAGAGAGATCAGAATAAGAATTCCAGCAACAAATGCCATGCCTATCAGAGGTTTTTCAATAAAAATCCTGAAGACAGCATAAACTTTTTCAAAAACTGCTTCAGCACCCTTCTTATTGGAAATAAACTGGAAAGTCACATCCTGAATCATAAATATCATCTTATCAAACAGTCTTTTATGTATTACAGGGACATTATTATACATGATCTCCCCTGTCTGAAATTCATCCACTAAATAGAAAATGCCCTTTTCATTCCTGATAATACAGGCTGATTCAGGAAAACCTTCGTGATTTATGGGTATATCAGAAATCGCAGAACCTCCGATCGTATTACGGTTCTTTTTTATGGTAGCCCTGAATGCCTTTTCATCATGAAAGATCAGAAGGTTGGGGAAGTATCCATCTGATTCAATTTCGCTTTCATCATCATCAGGCGTACTTTCCTGCCGGTCTTCAGCAATTATATCATCTTCAATTACTTTATCTTTTTCTTTTTTTTCAATATATGTATCCTCAGATGCCGGAAGGTCCTTTAATATGAATTTCTCAAGCGGGTTTTCCAGCATAATGGTCTTCTGCTCCTGCTGTATTGTCTTATTGCTGTCTACAATAACAGGCTCTTTATCATGAAAGGTAAACTCAAAAACACCAAGCTTGATAAAATCTCCATCCTTCAGTACTGATTCAACTATCTTTTCATCATTGACAAAAACACCATTCCTGCTTCCAAGGTCAGTAATATAATACCGGTTTGACCTTTTTTCCAGTTTTGCATGCCTTCTTGATATTGTGTCACTGCTTATTGCAATTTCACAGCTTGGGCTTCTGCCAATCACAAATGAATCCTTATCAAGGGTTATAAGCCTTTCTTCCTGGTTTTCCCTGTATACAATTTCAGCCATATCATATACTCCATTTTAAGATCATAATTGAGGCTATCTTATAAACTTCACAGCTAAAATTATAAAACAAGAAAATTATATTTGCAAGAAACATTTAATTCTTTGAATTAAATCCAAAAATTTTCCAGATAGAGGCAATATGGAATAATTTTATAAGAAAATGATAAAGCATGCATAGCCTTTTTTAATTGACAATCACTCTTAATTTATGGAAAATCACTTCCATGGAGCACAAAATAGAGGGTTCTTTAAGCGATATCCCTATATCTGCTGTTTTCAGGTCTATTTACCAGACTCAGAAAACAGGCATACTGCAGATTATAAGGCAGAACACCATAAAAAAGGTACTTTTCCAGGATGGGCACATAGTATTTGCCATATCAAGCGATATTAACGACAGGATTGGCGTTTACTGCCTGAAGCGCTCTCTTATAACGCTTAAAGAACTGGAAAAATCAGTGAAGGTTCAGAATGAAGACCGTATCGGGACAACATTGCTGAATATGGGGGCGATCTCTGAAAAGGAACTGGTCAAAGCTGTCCAGAGCCACCTGGAAGAGATCATCTACAGCCTGTTTTCATTCTCTGACGGAGATTACAGCTTCTTCGAGAAGGAAATTCAAAGTGAAAATATAAAGATAGAGCTTTCTACCGGAAGCCTTATATTCAACGGGGTCAAAAGAATGGGACAGTGGGATGCTATAAGGAAAGCAGTCGGAGATCTGAATGCTGTTTACTGCATATCGCATAACCCCATCTTCCGTTTTCAGGAACTTAAGCTTAACTCGGAAGAACTCCAGATCCTGGAGCTGATAAACGGCAGGAATACCAATGATCAGATCTGTGCACATTCAAACCTTCCAGATTACTTTACCTACAAGACCCTTTTCGGGTTTATATCCTGCGGTATAATTGAAAGGCTTTATAAATTCGCCAAAGAAGATGACAGCATTATATCCAATATAGAATTTTTCTATAAAAACCTGAGCAAAATAGACGATTTTAAGCTGATGGGAATAAAGGATCCCTATACAAAGAAACAGCTTGATAAGAACTATAATAAGCTTGTCCATAAATTCCATCCTGATAAAATAAGAAAATTGGAAAACAAGGAAATAAAAGCAAAAGCAATCAAGATAATTAAAAGGCTTTTAAAAGCTTATGAAACCCTTTCACTGCAATTAGAAAAGAAATAGCCTTTTTAAATTCCTAAAACAGCTTGAGCATAATCTTCCTGACCAGAAAGATTATGCTTTCAAGGGATTGAATGTAGGACCATGGAATATCATGTGGTATTAGAGATTTGACATATGCACATGACATCAGGATGTTTATCAGGCAAAATACTATGAAAACAAGATAGATGATCCTGTAGACAGCCCTGTTCTTTCTGGATAAGGCATACAGGATGCCCGAAAGGCCGAAAGCAAGAAGCGCGCTGCTGTTCAGAAGCCTTCTCATGCCGAATGAATGCCCTGCCCACCAGTCATAAGGCAGGCTTACTATATATACCTGTATAATAAAGGCCATAAGAAAAAACAGGTTCTTTAAGGATTTAAACCCTGATAATATGAGCCCTGCAAACCCGAAGAGCAGTATGGGATGCCACTGGAAAAGGCCGTGATACGGTGAAAAGAGCACATAGAACATCCTTAAAATGTCAAATGAGAAGAAAGCCTGCCCCTGCGGTATTCCAAACCAGAACCCGTAGATCATTTTTATAATAATCATTTGAGGGATAATGATGATAATAAACCCTGCCCCAAACAGGGAAGCCCTTCTTATAAGCCCTGTAAACACTCTTTTCCTGCCTGCTTTTTTATACTCTCTGCATGTATTCAGTATCAGCAGGAAAGCGGGCACTATTGCAAAACCTATGTTCTGCCACCTGATAATTCCGGCAAACCCGGAAATAAGCCCGGCAAAAAACCAGTCTGTCTCACTGCCCCTTTCCCTGTCAAGCCTGATGAAAATGAAGTATAAAAGGAGTGTAACTGCAAAGAACGAATGAACATGCGACATGAAATATTCTGATATCATATAATAAAACAGAGCGCTCCCGAACAGAATAAATCCTGTAACAGAGAAAGAGATAGTTTTAGAAAAGAATATGCTCAGCATTTTGAAGAGAAGATACAATCCCAGATATCCATAAAAGATTGTCCCGGCAACACAAAAGTAGACATAAATTCCGCTGTAACCATCAAGGACAATATCAGCGCCGAGCATATTCATTGCATACCCTGCCATATGGGCGCAGATATAGAAAGGGCTCCAGAGTATTCCCGGCCCGATCGAGAATGGATTAGGGGTATAGCCTTCACCTGTCCTGTCATCCGGAGAAGGCAGGGCAAAATCATCGGAACCGAGCCTTTCAAATTCATTTGAAAACTCAATATCGCCGTCAAAGAAGACCGACCTCAGGTAGGAATAATAGCCTATCCCGTCACTCTCCACCCTTATCTCATGCTCAGGGTAATAAAAGGCATAATGAAAGATAAAGGATATCAGCAATACTGCAGCATAACCTGTGATCAGATATACTATATTTCTCTTATTCTTCAGCAGTCTGAACATAGCTCTTTATCCAGGTATATCAATTTAATCCTTTCCAGGCATCAGGCCTGCTGGAAATGCCAGAATACTGCCCAGAACATTCCGGTATTACCCAATATATATAAAATAGCGTATTTATATCCCTTTTCAAATCTGTGCAGGAGAAGGTTGAAGGAAAATGTCATAGGAAGAAGGACTCTCGAATATGCATGCTGTTCAGCCCACACATCAGAGCCCAGAAATAAAAGAAGAAAAGCAAATCCAACTCCTAATCTCCATTCTTTTGAATCCGGACGGAAACATACTGCAAGGTATAATGCCTGAACCAGAAGAGAAAAAGGGCATAGAAGTTCAAATAACAGCTGGTGTCCCAATATTCCCGCTTTACCTGTTATCAGCCCTGATATGGCTGATTGAAATTTCATGAAGATTCCAAAAAATGGCAGATTAAAGTTATTGCCCCCCATTCCGGCCATATTTTTAAAAACAAGATGAACATATAAAGCCCATGCAAGAACAGGCAGAAGGCAGATAAACAATGTTGCCAGCAGTCTTTTTCTTCTTTCATGCTTTGACCCCGGTTCGACAGGAACAGCAGTAAAGCTCAGTATTGAGGTTTCCTTGATAAGACCTGCACAGCTAAGAAGCACTGCAGCAGCTATCCATGAACTGCGCGTAAAAACGGCTGCAACCCCCATTACAGCTGCAGGAAGGTCTGTCAATGCCCTCTCAACTGAGACCAGAGTCCCCGTAGCCCACAGCATTGAGGCCGCCAGCAGGAAGTCCCTGTACCTCCTGCAGCCTGTATGCACTATAATAATTGCCAGGAGAAGGATCCAGAATGCTGCATTCAGGACTGAATAAACATTCAGGACCCGGGATGTTTTCCCCATTCCAAGCAAAAAAGCCAGGAACGGCAGTCCAATACGCCTTGCTCTGTAATGAGGCAGATCAAGAGCTTTGGGAAGCTTATCACTTCTCAGGAGCGGGTCGGCAGACAGCTGAGCATAGTACTGACCGTCATAGCCCCATTTTGAAGCAACAGCAGGATATGATCCGCGGATTTCCGGCAATGCGTCTTTAAACTGTTCCTGCCCGAAATTTATCAGTGAGGTAAATTTATTATATGGAGAATAATTGCTGAAAAGTATTTTCGCAGGAATAAAGGCAAGAAGCGCCATCAGGATAATTACAATCATGGGCCTGCATCTTTTTAACTGCTTCTTAAACTCAAGGCGATCGGCCAAATATGCAATAAAAGTGATAATGAGCAGATTTTGTATGAGTTTCCCTGTATTCCTGAAGCTGAGCCTGAATAAGAGGAAATCCAGCTGTTTAGCCCCGGCAATAAGATTAAGTATTAAAAAGAGAAAAGACAAAGCGGATAATACGAAAAAAAACCAGAACGCATAAATACGGATCTTATTCCTTAAAGCCATATTGATCAGACCATTTTCCAGGGATATAAAATAAAGTGGTTCAATAAGTGAAAAATAGAAAGGGCACCTTATCAGTGCCCCTTAGTATTGTTACATCTTAAACTTGTAGCCTCTGAGGAATCTTGAAAACTTCCTGAAATCCTTTATTTTGCCCTTTACCTGCTCATAGGTTGTATAGAAGTCCTGATCTTCAAGTATTATCTTTTCTATGGCAAAGTAACAGACATCCCTGTTGACGACCTCATAATAATTTGCCTCAACAAGTTCTGAAAGAAGTTTAATCCTCATATCTGACATTTCTTTTGTCTTTTTGAGATTGTCTTTCTGATTTCCGTCAATATACATTATTGAAAACTGACCTCCGACACCCAGGTCATGCCTTGCTGCTGCATTTACTGCTTTAATAGCAATAAAAAGCCCCTCTGTGACATCAATATTTCCTCTCTTTTCAGGAACAGTCTTTTTATTGGAGTGCTCAGTAAATACCACTGTGGTCATATCCCTTCCCGATCCATCTCCTAAAAAGAGCTCCTGGACGGGCTCACAGCTGAAATCGATCAGGCTTAGATGGAAGATGCGGAACCCCTCTTTAGGCTCATAGCCTGCAATAATCCCTGCATTAAGAAATATGGGGGTCGGCTCGCCCTTTCTCCCGTTCCATATTAAATCATCAGCAACCGTATTTATTATCTCTTCTGATTTTATTTCTATCTTCTGGCCATCCCTGGTGTATCCCCCTGAGATAAAATCCTTTGCGGAAAAGCCGTATCTTCCGAGAAGCGTCTCATCAATGTGCTCCCTTTTCATATTAATCTGTATATCATATGCAAGAGAGGCTATCTGCTCTATGGTAAGAAAATCCTTAGGCAATGACAGCCTTTTTGAGGTTTCTTCCTCAAATCTTTTTGAGATTGCCTGCTTTATTGAGAATTTAAGCTCGTCCCCTATTGATGAGGTCCCGGTATTTCCATAATAGGCTACCAGTCCGGTATCTTTGGTAATCTCAGGTTCAACGACAGGTTTTATCTTATCAGAGGTCTGAAGCTTCATTGCTTCCGGATTCCAGCCTCGTGATTCGTCACAGATCAATATACCTTGCTTTTCATTAAACTTCATAGCATTAATTGATGTCATACTACTCTCCTTTTGCCTTCTTTGATTTTTCTTTTGTCTGCTTCCCGCTGGCCTGTTCGCAAAGCTCCATTTCCTTGTATCCCCTTAAAAGAAGTTCAAGCTTTTCTGGATCCTTTGATGCTTTATAAAGTTTATCCTCAAGGGCATCTACAGAAGACTGCTTAAATATCAGCTCATCGATAAATTTTGCAGTCTCTTCCTTTGTTATCATGCCCCATTTAAAGCTTCTCACTATCTCGCTTGCAAGTTTGCCTTTATTATCAAAGACTTCTATAACCCTTTCTTTGGGATTTTTCTTTTCTCCATCAATGAATATTATATTAAAAAGCCCGCCAACTTCATTATAATAGTCAGCAGCCATGATAGCCGAATTTATCAGCTGTATCATCCCCTCTATCCTTGAAAACCCCTCTCTTCTCTTATATAACGGCATTCCCTGGAAAAATTCCGCAAATGCAAGGCCTGATGCATATTTGCCAGGACCGATAGCTTCGTATCCCCCGGAAGTAAATGACATAACAGAGTTTTCAGAGTTCAGGTAGTACATTGATATGCCGTCCTTCTGGTCATAACCGCATATTACCGCCTTGTTCTCAAGTATGGGCTTGGTAAGGTGAGATTTATCGCTTCCCATGACCAGTCCCAGTGATTTATCCTTTATCTTTTTTTGCTTTATATCGTATTTTTTACCCTCAAATTCAAAAAACCCCCTGTTTATATCATCAATCGTAAAGCCGTACATAAATCTCAGTTTCTGGTTTATTCTATCTCTTTTTACATCCTGCAGAACATCAAGAACAATTTTGCTGATATCATATATGGTCTTGATATTTTTAGCTCTGTTTGAGAATTCCTCCTTTATCTTTGCCCTGCTTTTTTTGATAATATCCCAATGAAATGAAGGGGTGCCTGTTCCCCCATAAACGGCTACAATACCCGTTTTCTCTATTATTTCTTCGTCTGTAAGATGCTGAAGTGTATCCTGGAAATAGCTTTTCCTCCTTCCAAGAAACCAGTATTCTTCATCAGCAATGATCCCGACAGAAGATCTATCAAATTTTAATGCATTTACAATGGCCATATCTTCCTCCGTTTAGTTTTTTTAGTATATTATCCTATTTTGAAGTTCTTATATTTTTAGCATCCATTTTTCAAGAAAAAAAGATTATGCAAATAATTTAATAAAATTTCAAATTATTTTATGAATAGAGTATATAATAATTTATTATAATCAATAAAATCTTGCTTGATAATTATCAATGCCTGGTTTATAAGTAATAGTTATAAATTACTAAAAAACAGAGAGAGATGCCATGGATTATTACATTGCCCTGGATGTAGGCGGGAGTTCTGTTAAAGCTGCTGCCCTGAACGTTTCAGACCTGAAACTGATGGATAATTTTGAGATACTGTACGAAAAGGTTGAAAATACATTTACCTACTCAAAGATAACAGCAATAATAAACTTCCTTGCAAAAAAGATCAAAGACCAGTTTCATCCTGTACTGCCATCGGGACTGGGAATATCCCTTGCAGGCCTTATAGACAACCGCGATTTCACAATTGCACAGTCGCCGAATCTTCCATCCTTAAACGGCAAGAACCTGCTGAGGGACATAAGCGATAACTTTGATTGCCCCCTTTCGATCATGAATGATGCATTAAGCTTTACACTAGGTGAATACTCAAGGTATGACAGAAGGACTTCGCCTTTTATAGGCATAACACTTGGCACTGGCATAGGTGGGGGTGTCATAATAGATCAGAGGCCATTTATCGGCTACAGGGGCTATGGTTTTGAGGTAGGGCATATGAACATAGAATCTCCCGGGCCTGTTTGCAGCTGCGGAAGGTCCGGCTGTCTTGAATCTTTCTGTGGAGGTTTCAACCTCAAAAGGTTTTATATCTCGGAATGTATTGAGAACAATAACCCTGTCTCTGAAAGTATTGAAATAAGCGATATCGCCGAACTTGCACGCAAAAACGAACCGGTTGCAAAGGGCCTTTTCGACCGGCTGGGCAAATACCTCGGAAGAGGGATGGGATCTGTATTAAATTTATTCAATCCCCAGGTCATAGTATTCGGAGGAAAAATATCAAGGTCTTTTGACCTCTTTGAAAAGGTATTTTTCGAAGAGCTTGAAATACACAGCTATTCTGCAACATTCAGCGATGTAACCATTGATATAAGCAAAGATTCAGATATGAGGCACTTTTCTGGATGCTGTCTTGTATTTAATAGAAAAGAACTTGATAATTTTATTCTTTATTAATATAATGGCCGTAATCTGATTTAAGAGATAATATTCAGGAGCATGCAATGAAGGGAAAAAACAAGGAACCAAAGCGTAAACTGTCACTCTTCAGGGACTATCTTGAAGCATTTGTCACAGCTGTAATCCTGGCACTGATATTTCAGGCTTTTATTATACAAACATCAAAAATACCCACAGGTTCAATGCTGAACACTATACAGCAGGGGGACAGGATATTTTTCTTAAGATTCATTTACTGGAAGGGCATATTCCCCCTGTATCACAGAGACCTTAAGAGGCAGGAGATAGTTGTATTTAAATTCCCTGAAGACCCGAAAAAGGACTTTATAAAGAGACTGATAGGCCTTCCGGGGGATCGGATAAAGATCAGGAATAATAAGGTGTATGTAAACGGGCAGATGCTTGAAGAACCATATGTCATTTCAACGAACCCTCTGAACAGGATGGCTTCCGGAACATCCAATATTGAAGAATTCACAGTCCCTGAAGATCATATTTTCGTGCTGGGAGATAACAGGGATAACAGCTATGACAGCAGATACTGGGGATTTGTCCCCCTGGATTACGTGAAAGGGCGAGGCCTCCTTACATACTGGAGCTATGATGCTGAATCTGGAAGCATTAACTGGGATAAGATCCTTGCTAAACTCCGCTAACCGGCCATAATTAAATTAATTTGACGCGGACAGGACCCAGGATTATAATATAAGCCTGATAATTTTGCTGGATTAAGGAAAAAAATAGGAAATGGCAAAAAATGTAATCCTGATAATTCATGATAATCCTGAACTGAAAAGCCTGCTGGAAGGAAGCATCAGAAGTCTTGATTTTATGCCTGTATTACACAAAGGCTGCATGGATATACTTAATCTCATACAGGAAACAAAACCGGCTGCAATTATCGCTGAGATTGATCCCGGCAACACTGATTGCTTTGATATGTGCAGGAGATTAAAAGCCCTGCCTTCTACCAGGAATATTGTAATTATCCTGCTTTCCGGTGAGAACTGCATAAAAACAAAGATCAAAGCGATTAAATGCGGAGTTGATTATTATATTGAAAAGCCCTTTCACAGGGAAGAAATAACTGCATGGCTCAAATTCCACCTTCATAAACATGACCCGTATGAATATTTTAACATGTTCACGGAATTACCGGGATATCATGACGCTTCAGATCACCTGAAAAACCTTGTTTCATTAAATTCAAGGTTCCTTGTATATATTTTTACCCTGCACAACCTTATCCTTTTCAGTGCAAACTCAGGCCCTGATGATGCATTGTCAATCCTTTTCGGAATTTCCGATATTCTTAAAACCCATGTTCCAGATAAGGATTATTTTGCTTCTCAGGTCTCTGAAAACATATTCCTTTGCATAATATCCAATTTCAGCGACCTTTTCGACAGGAAATCACTGGCTGTCAAACTAAGAAATGGCTATGAGGACCTGCTGAAAAGAGAAGGCTTTTCAGACAGCCTGTACCTGCCCAAGCTCGAAACCAGGATAATTGACAATATTGAAAACAGCATACTGGAAGAATTCCAGATAGATCTGATGCTTGATGAACTGATAGAAAAAGCTAAATAAAAAATATGGAGGATATTAATTTTCAGGATGAAACAGATAAACAGATTATTACTTGTAGCAATTGCATTATTCCTGCTTATGGCCAGCATCAACTGCAAAAAAGAGGCTGAACCTGATAAGGGCAGAATTCTTGATAATCCTGCAGGCAATCAGGAGATAGATATTGAATCCATGCTGCACAGGGGCAAAATAAACATAATTGACTTCTACTCGGAATATTGCCCTCCCTGCGTCAGAATATCACCTCTTCTTGCCAAACTCCAGGATAAGAGAGATGATATAGCAGTAATAAAGATAGACATCAACAGGCCGGGAATAAAGAGGATCGACTGGGAAAGCCCGGTTGTAAAACAGTTCAGGCTTAGTTCGATACCTCATTTCATTGTATTTGACAAGAATGGGAATAAGGACAAAGAAGGCAAAGAAGCTTATGAATATGTCATCCAGGTACTTAAGGATGAAAAAATAATATAGTATTACACAAGTATTAAAAAGCTGTCCAGGAGGATTTTTTATGGTAAGAAATGAAGATTTATTTTTGATAGACAAGATAATTGAAGACAGCCTGATCGAAGACAGGGCATTTAATGATATCACCACACGAAGCACTGTCTCGCCGGGAAAAAAATCATCAGCCTTTGTAATTGCAAAACAGGATTTTATTATATCGGGCATAGTGATATTCGAGAGATGCTTTAAGAAGCTTGACGCCAATATAAGCATCTTCTCTCCTTTCAAGAATGGCGCATTCATCTCCAGGGGGACAAAACTGATAACAATTAACGGTTTTACAGCTTCAATACTGTCCGCAGAAAGGGTTGCCTTAAACCTCCTTTCCCATCTATCCGGAATTGCAACATATACAAGAAAAATGGCGGATAAGCTTAAAGGAACGGGTATCAAGCTCCTTGATACAAGAAAAACCCTTCCGGGACTAAGGATCTTTCAAAAATGGGCCGTAAAACATGGCGGAGGGTATAACCACAGGTATAACCTTGAATCGGGGATCCTGATAAAAGAAAACCACATCAGCGCTGTCGGTTCAATATCAAAAACTATCCAGAAAGTGCGCGATTCAGTCCCCCCTGCCTATACCATAGAAGTTGAGGTAGGAAGCCTTGAGCAGGCAAAGGAAGCTATTGACAGCAATGCAGATATCATTCTGATCGACAATCTGTCAGGAGACCGTCTTAAAGAGGTTGTCGATTTCTCTCATGGAAAAGTATTGATTGAGGTTTCAGGTGGCATTAACATGAACAATATAGATGAATATAAGGACCTGAAGATAGATTTCCTGTCAAGCTCCTCCCTTATCATGAAATCAACAGCTGTAGACATAAGCCTCCTTCTTGACAATATTGAATAATACTGAATAAATGCTGATCAAACGGTATAAAGAGCTTGATTCCACCAATGAAGAGCTCAAACGCCTTTATAAGGCAGATGGGCTGACTCCCCTGGCAGTAGCTGCCGAGGCTCAGTCAGGAGGAAAGGGCAGGAACAGGAGATTCTGGGCATCACCAAGAAATAAAGGGATATACCTGAGCTATGGCAATCTGGCCGGAAGCATTCAGGGCCTTGCATTCAGGCTTATGCTGATATCATCCCTCTCGGCATTTGATACTATCAGATCGCTTATAAATTGCAATGATATAAGAATCAAATGGCCAAACGATATACTTATTGAAAGCAAAAAGGTATGCGGTATCCTCAATGAAGGTATCCCCGTTGAAAATGATGTATTATATATTATGGGTATTGGAATAAATATATATTATGACGAGTCCTGCAAAGATATAGAGAATTACACCTGCCTTGAGAGGTATTCTGACAGGAAGATAGCAGTTGAAGATGCATTATCCCTGCTTCTTGAAAATATAGAGTCTTATGACAAAAAGACAGGTTTACAGGAAATGACAGAGATGTACAGGAACCTGCTCTACAGGCCGGATCATGATATACAGATAATAAAGCCCTTTTGCGATGAACCTGTGACAGGCAGGATATTAGATATCAGCAATGATGGCACGCTTTATGTAAGATCAGGAAATTCAACCATTTCCCTGAAAAGCGCTGAGATACTGATTACAGCTCCCTCATTTTGATTTTGCAAGCTTTGCCCAGTCTTCCATAGGGGTATCCTCTGCTATCATACGGGCTCCCGTGGCACCGCAGTAAAGAGGGTCCTTTACTGTCCTGACCTTGGCACCGCCAATCTCACTCAGATTGTCCTCTATGTATTCCGGTAATCCCCGTATAGAACTGCATCCCCCTGCAATTATAATATTATTTCTGGCTTCCTCCTGGAATTCAGGGTCAAAATTCGCAATAAGGTCTTTTATTACTTCCACTATGGACGGTACTATGGATTCACAGGATTTTCTTATATTATCGGTGATGTCAAAAGTCACAGGTTTTCCTTTTACCGGCATTGTTACCTTTACTGGCTCTGGAGGGTCTCCTACAAAAGAGTATTTTTCCTTCCACATTGTTGCCATGTGCTTGGTGAACTGTGCTTCCGGATATGTTTCCAGAAGGCTGTCAAAAAGCTGGTCATCAATATAATCGCCAGCTTCATAGATGGTTACCTGATCATCATCTCCGGGAATGGTACCATGCATAATGCAGAAATCACATGTTCCGGCCCCGATATCTATTATGATGCTGTTTGACAGGCTGTCTTCATTGTATGCAACAGCAAAAGGCTCAGTTACGATCATAAGGCCGTTCACGAGTCCTTTGAGTGAGTGCTTTATCGAGTCCCTGTTGGCTTCTGAAGCCATTGAAGGTACTCCTACTACTGCAAAGGCTTTTTGATATTCCTTGATGGCTTCAAGGCCGCTGCTGACAAGATGTTTTACCAGTAATAATGCAGATTCCTCGCTTTTATCACTGCCTGTTTTTATAATACCTCTCTCAAGGGGTCTGTAAATATCAAGGGCAAGCTTATGTTCAAAAACCTCATCACCTATAAGGACAGGTTTTTTAAGAAGCTTCTTTGATACAAAATCCTTCGGCCAGCCTATAATAGACCTTACCCATTGCTGGGAACCGCTGTTAGTGACAATAGCGCTTCTTGATGTCCCCAGGTCGATACCAATAAAGACTGTATCGAGAGTTTCAGGCGATTTCTTCTTGGTACTGCTGTTTTTAGAATCGGTCATTTTTCATCTCCTAATTTAATAACACTCTAAAAGATTTTATACTAAATAATTAAATCTTTTGCAATAGTTTTTTAATCCTCATTTTCCAGATACTCAATAATACCCCTGTATATCCCCTCTGCAATATCTCTGAGATATAAAGGGTCTTTCAGGAGCTTCTCATCCTTTTTGCTTGATAAAAACGCAACTTCGATCAGCGAACTGGGCATCTTTACCTTTGCAAGGACAACAAAAGGGGCCTTTTTAACTCCTATGTTCTTAAGCTTATTATTATAGCTTTTAAGTGATTCTACAAGGTTTTTCTGCATAAAACCTGCAAACCTGCTGCTCTCCTGGGATATGAAATCCTTTTTTATCCTTTCCAGAATATCATTCATCTCGGATACCGTCAGATTTTCGGAAAAGTTCTCAAGGGATGCTGTTTCCAATGCATCCGTATCATCCGCAATTCCAAGAACATAGGTTTCTATGCCTGAAAACCATGTATAGGAAGAATAATTCAGATGAATTGATATGAAAAGGTCGCCGTTGGCAGAATTTGCAATTGCCGCTCTTTTGCTCAGGCTTAATGTTTCATCAGAATCCCTTGTCATGATTATATTAAAAGGGGTATTTTTAATCAGTATTTCTTTGAGGTATAGAGCAATGTCAAGCACTATATCCTTTTCCTGCAGGCCGGAGGATGAGACAGTCCCCGGATCCCTGCCCCCATGGCCAGGGTCTATGATTATTGTTGAAACACCGAATTTAAACAGGTCACTGATAGTAAACTGCTCATGGTTTTTTCTGACAATATCAGCGTTAAATCTGTAAAGGTCATTCTCAGATTCAGTCCTTTCAGGGAAAATGTTCGAGTTGTAGAGGAAAACTCCCAGAAGCAGTATTATGAAAAAGGAAATGATAAATGATTCTATGTTCAGGGTATCAGTAATAACTCCGGAGGAGGATTGCCTTCGGTACATGCCTTTTCTTTTGGGGGATTTCCTGTTCTCTATATTGGTCTCGACCAGCTCTTTAAGCAGTTTCTTCTTGTCAGGTTTTTTTGACTCTTTCATTTCAGCTGATCAATGGTATCATATCTGTTACTGATTAACAATTTTTTTATACCCCTGCAGAGAACCCTGTGTAAGAAAACCATATTTCCAGTTTTCCCGGCAAAGTTTTATTATAATACCCTGCACATGCCCCTGCCCATTTCAGAATTGCTGTTAAAGGCCACTTTTGAGAAATACTTCAGTATATGGTGTCCTGTCAAGGCTGCCGAATATGTCCCTGATACCGATCCAGCTCCTGCCAAGGCACCGATAGTATCGTACATTATACCTGCTGAACCTGATCGCATAGTCAGCTGTCTCTACCCATCCCAGGTAATCATTCCTGCTTATTTTCCAGATGACCTCACCGTCAGCCTGTACTATTCTTCCCATCCCGCTGGAAATTATGGCCTGTTCTTTATTATCAATCACAAGACTTTTCTTTATATCATACGGATCTATGGCCTCAATCGGCATGATTAATTCATAGAAAGCCGGTTTGCCGTCGCAGGCCATGAGCAGAAGGTTCCTTCCCCCTTCAGAAAGGATATAATAATCATCTCTTTTCTTAAGGCCAAGAACATATCTGAGCCTGCCTGCCACCTTTACGCTCTCCCCGGCATATACTCCTTCCCAGCCTGTATGAAGGGGCAGTTTATGGAAATGCCCGGGGAATCTTCCAATAATCTGACAGGCATCGCCTTTAAGGTCGATAAGAGACCTGCAGCTGCGGCAGACAACAGACATGGACCTGGGATTGCACAGCTTATTATAAGCTCCGCATACCGTGCAGACGACATTTTCTAAAACAGGCATCATCAGGTTTTTTCTAAATGATCGCTTTTGATACTATTATTGAGATACCTATAATTATCGCTCCGACAACTATTCCAACAGCAATATTCTGGTCTTCAGCAAGTTCTTTTGCCAGGGAAAAGGGTGTTACTATGTCAAACAGCTTATACCCTATGATAGCAAGAAGAATTCCTATCAGGCCGAAGATCATGCTTGAAACAAGTTCCCTTATAAATGATGAAAGATTAGACCTGTTCCTGTCAGCCCTCTGTATCATACTGCCGATATCCCTGCCGCCGTTCTCGGCAAATAAAAGATTACTGAAGCTGAAAAACATAAAAAGCAAGATCAGAAAATATGCAGCATATTTTTTCATAATAGCTCCTCCTTCATTATTCTATTTTTATCTGGTCATACTTCAGGGGACTGCCTTCCTTGACAGCAGTCCTGTCATCAAAGAATGACATATTGATTACTTTATCACCGCTCAGCCCTTTTATAAAATAAAATTCAGATACCGGCAGCAGTTTTTCAAAAATATTGCCCTTCATACCGATCAGTACTGCTTTGCCGGCCTCCTGGACAAATGTATCGTAGCCTGCCAGATTTGCCCTTTCATATCTATTCACAGGCTGAAATTTAAATAAAGGCAGAACCTCTGTTTTCCTGCAAATGACATGCAGGCCCTCATTCTCTATTATCAGGGAGGGGTCTGAATCACCGGATAACAGATGCCATTCATCCCAGAATCCAAGCTTATGCCCAAACCTCGAACAGCCGCAAATATCATAGATGATGCCATCAATGCTGATCTTTCTTCCAATTAAAAACCGGGTCGGGGTCTTTGCAATATGGGCCAGTTTCTGGCCAGCCATCAGCTTGCCATCATTTGCAATAATGCTGCTGCATGATTCACAGTATGCCATAAGGGCAGAAGGATGAATATATATCTGCGCACTGCATTCAGGGCATTTCATTTTCTTCTGCTCATTCCCCTCATAATTCTATATCCTCTTTTAATATTCATCATTATCTAATAATTCAGGCTTTTTCAAACAGAAACTCAAAGCCGTGATCACGGATCTTCTGCTTTACTATTATTTTAGGAATACCCAGTTCCTGAGCTATAAAAGACAGATCCCCGGAACTATTTTTTAACAAGGCATTGAAAATATCCTGCATAGTTCTGTCAACGGAAAACAGGTTCTTATTCTGCAGATCGAATATGTAGTCCTGAGCATTCCCATCCTTTCCGGATATTACTGTCTTTGTTATGAACCTCTTTTCATAGGGCATTTCATTATTACCAATGATATCGGTATACTGCCTTCGTTCAAAGTGATGCAGATAGACAATATCACTGAAAAATGGTGTCCTGCATGACACCGGTTTGCTGTCGTAGAGTTCCTTATGGATTTTATCCCTAATTTCAAGAAATGTCTCGCCGTCAATTATCTCTTTTTCATCCTTCAGGCGGTAATCAGCATAAAAATTAAACTTTTCCCTGTCAATTATCTCCGCTATGCCATAATCAGAAGGGTTCCTGTAGACCTTTGAATTGTACTCCATTAGAAATGTATGGAAAAAATAACCGAACATAAGAGATTTTCTATAAGATGAAAGATTCTTGACAAATTTTACAGTGTCTTCCCTTTCCTTATCTGTTTCACCAGGGAAGGCTATAATCCCAAAGAGATGGACTTCTATTCCCAGTCTATGGCAGTTTTCAAGTATGATCCCTGCATCTTTCAGGTCATAACCCTTTTCCATCAGGCCAAGCACCCGTTCATTCCCAGATTCAAACCCGAATGCTATCTTCTTTATTCCGGCCTTTTTAAGTTTCAGCAGTTTTTCCTTGTCAAGCCCTTTCTCAAAACGTGCCTGAGTAAAGACAGTCAGGCCAAGGCCTGACAGGTCCCCGGCAATACTGCTGAAGAGATTGATGTTCAGGGCTTCATCGTTAATATGAAATATACTGCAGTTATACCTGCTCTGCAGTTCCTTAAGGTCCTGGTATACCTTCGATGGATTCTTGGCAGTATAATCCGGCACTGTTGCGCTTTTGCTGTTGCAAAAAGCACATTTGCCATAATAACAGCCGCTTGCCATCTGATATGGAAGCATAATGTCATTTGAGATATATTTATCAAGTGGAAAATCGCTGAAGTCAGGGACTGGAAAATCCTTATATTCGGATGAAAGATTGCAGTGCTTCATGGGAGTTTCTTTCCCGCTGAGAGAGAGTATATTTCTCCTGTCTTTCTCATAATCACTCTTTTCATTTATAATTCTGTACAGATTATAGAGCGGAATCTCGCCCTGGCCGAAGATAACAGTATCAAAATACTTGCCCAGAGGATAGAAATCCCTTTTTATCTTCTCTGAGATCACATTGATAAAACAACCCCCGATAGTGGTATGGATTTCAGGAAAATGCCCCTTTATCAGATTTGCAAGATAGACGGAATGCAGCATCTGGTCCCTTGATATAGCGGAAAAGCCCACAATTGATGGCTTTTCAGCCTCTATCCGGGGCAGAAGCCTGTCCCGGTAGAACACTGCCAGTGGATAGGAAGGGTTTTCAGCAAAGTCAATGATCTCATCAGGATTAAACTTTTTCACCATGTTTATAATCCCGTACAGGGTGAAATACATAGGGTAATACCTTGCCGTATAGAGGTCCATTGTCTGTTCAATGATATCGCTGGCCCACAGGAGCCCCTGATAATTATTGAGGTTTTCCGGGATCCTGAAGAAATCAAGAGCTTCATCCTTTTTTTCAATGATAAAATCACATGTTGCAAGGGCTCTCCTTATGAAGACCTCATGCTTTTTATCCAGCGGGTTTCTGATCTTTCCGGTTATATATTCCTTCACTTCTTCCAGGTTAGACGTTTCCAGAAGAAAATAAAAGGATTCTATATTTGCATCAATGGAACATACTTCAACCCCAAGTTTTTTCAGGTATGCTGAAAGGCATGGCAGAGAAAGGTATGGCAGGCTGACATCCCATGTCGGAGGGAATATTAATACAATACTCATAATATAGCCATCTGAGGTCCAGTTCCAGTTAGTTTCAAGATATTAAAGATATTAATGCCTCCTAAAGTAAAATAATTTTGACAAAACATCAAGAATTATTTATAGATTTAACAAAACTTATTTATATTAAAACCAGAGTAATTAAATCGTTTTATAATTATATAAAAGGAGCAATTTTATGGACATAAGGTCAAAGCTTTTGGAGCTTCAGCAAAAGAGAGAAATTGCAAGGCTTGGGGGCGGCCAGAAGAGGATCGATAAACAGCATGAGAAAGGAAAACTGACAGCAAGAGAAAGAATCGAGGCACTGGTCGATGAAGACAGTTTTGAAGAATTTGATATGTTCAAATCTCACAGGTGTACAAATTTTGGCCTTGAAAAACAGAAGATCCTGACAGATGGAGTTGTCACAGGATTCGGCACCATCAACGGGAGGCCTGTTTTTCTATACAGCCAGGATTTTACAGTATTCGGAGGAAGCTTATCCGAGACCTTTGCTGAAAAAATTATAAAGGTACAGGAAATGGCATTGAAAATGGGGGTACCTATAATAGGCATTAACGATTCCGGCGGAGCCAGAATCCAGGAGGGAGTGGAATCGCTTGCAGGATATGCTGATATATTCTTAAGGAATGTTACTTCATCAGGTGTAATCCCGCAGATATCCGCAATCTTCGGGCCCTGTGCAGGAGGTGCAGTATATTCTCCTGCAATAACAGACTTCATAATCATGAGCAAGGATACCTCATATATGTTCGTAACAGGGCCAAAGGTAGTAAAGACCGTTACCGCTGAAGATGTGACATCTGATTATCTTGGCGGCCCGATGATACACGGCTCAAAAAGCGGGGTCTCGCATATACTTGCAGATGATGAACTTCAGGGCATCTCAATAATAAAGAAGCTGTTGTCCTATCTGCCGCAGAACAATCTGGAGGAACCGCCGATAATCCCCTGCAAAGACCCTGTTGACAGGGCAGAAGAAAAACTGAATGAAATTGTCCCTGATAATCCGAATAAACCATATGATATGAAGGAGATAATCAGGCTGATTTCTGATGAAGCAGATTTTCTTGAAATACACGAAACATTTGCACCCAATATTGTATGCGGTTTTGCCAGGTTTCATGGCAAAAGTGTAGGGATTGTAGCCAATCAGCCAAAGTATCTTGCAGGCGTCCTGGATATAAATGCATCAAGGAAAGCCGCCAGGTTCGTAAGATTCTGCGATTCCTTTAATATACCTATCCTGACGCTTGTTGATGTCCCGGGCTTTATGCCAGGTACAAACCAGGAGCATAACGGGATAATAATCCATGGAGCAAAGATCTTATACGCATATGCAGAAGCTACGGTCCCAAAAGTTACAATAATTACAAGAAAGGCTTATGGCGGTGCTTATTGCGTCATGAGCTCCAAGCATCTCAGGGGTGATATCAACTATGCCTGGCCGGCAGCGGAAATAGCAGTAATGGGGCCAAAGGGCGCTGTAGAGATCCTTTATGCAAAGGATATCTCAAAAAGTGAGAACAAGGAAGAATTAACAGCCCAGAAAGAGCAGGAATTCCGCGATATGTTTGCAACTCCATACCCGGCTGCAGAAAGAGGATATATCGATGATATAATCATACCATCCAAAACAAGGTTCCGGGTTATCAGGGCATTTGAGCTCCTGGAATCCAAGAAGGACTCAAATCCCCCGAAAAAGCACGGCAATATCCCTCTTTAGGAGAAAACAATATGAATATTAACAGAATAATAACAGCTTGTTTATTGCTGGCACTGGTATTAACAGCGGGCATGTCAATATCTGCAGAGGAAGAACAGGAGGAATTCCATGCCAGGGCCCGGGCAGAGAAAAAGATCAATCCGGCAGTCTCAAACCTTAAGGATTATCTCAGCAGAACATCATCACTGCCTGACAATATCCGCATCCTTATCACTGAGGTACTTGATAAAACAAGTAAACTGCTTTCGGAAGACACAAAAACCTATGACGACAACTGGATGCTTTACCATGAGAAGGTAAAGGCTATTTACAGGGACCTCAAGAAGATGAAAGCCGATGATAATGTAACCAGGAATGTAAAGGCTCTCGCAGAAATTTCCACTGTTGATGGTTTTATCGTGACATCTATTGGAGTATCTACAGTTTTTGCAGGGCTTATCCTTCTTGCGGCAATATTCTCCCTGGTGCCTGTTACTCTCGATTTTGGAAAGAAAAAGATATTCAGTAAGACTCATAAGGAAATTTCATCTGCTCCTTTAACCGGCGAATTAATCAGCGCAATTTCAACTGCATTATATATACACCTGAATGTTTACCAGGAGGAGCAGAAACAGATCCTCACCTGGGACAGAAGATTCAGAAGGTTCTCTCCCTGGAATATGAGCGGAAGATTGTCAATAAACCAAAAAAACAGATAAATATAATAGAAGGGGTAAACAGATGTCAAATTATAAGCTAATAATAAATGGAAATCCATACGAGGTTAAGATAAAATCCATAACGGAAGAAAAAGCTGATATAATCGTTAATGGCGTTGAATATACTGTAAACATTGAAAAGGAGTCTCAGGCAGTCGATATCACATCGGTCAGGACTAAGCCGGCAATCTCCACAGCCTTTGAGCAGGCAAAGAAGACCGAATCTCCAAAGACATCCCACTCATTTAATGTCATTAAGGCCCCGATACCAGGAGTCATAACCAGAATAGCTGAAAAAGAAGGGGCAAAGGTTAAGGCGGGACAATGTATCCTGCTGATGGAAGCAATGAAGATGGAAAATGAGATACAAACCCCTATTAATGGCAGGGTAAAAAAGATACATGTCAGGGAAGGGCAGAATGTCCTGGAATCCGATCCGCTGTTTGAGATTGGAGGAGAATAAATATGGACATGATATTCGGTTTTTTGCGATCGACAGGATTCTCTCTCCTGACTCTGGACCGGACAATAATGATAATTATCGGGCTTGTTCTAGTCTATCTTGCTATAAAAAAGGGCTTTGAACCCCTTCTTCTGATCCCGATAGGCCTTGGAATAATAGTCGGGAATATCCCATATCCGAAAGAACTGGCAATCGGCATAGGGGATGAAGGATCGGTATTAAATTATATCTATTTCGGCGTAAAAAAGGGTATATTCCCACCTATTATATTTCTGGGCCTGGGTGCAATGACTGATTTTACAGCCCTGCTGTCAAACCCGAAGCTCTTTCTGCTTGGCGCAGCAGCTCAGATAGGTATATTCATTACATTAATAGGCGGCCTTTTTCTGGGGTTCAACCCTCTGGAAGCAAGCTCAATAGGCATAATAGGCGGTGCAGACGGGCCAACAGCTATCTTCCTGTCATCAAAACTGGCACCGGAGCTTATTGGAGCAATCGCCATAGCTGCATACTCTTATATGGCCCTTGTCCCTGTGATCCAGCCCCCTATAATGAAGCTCCTTACTACCAGGAAGGAGAGGCTGATCAGAATGAAACCATTAAGGCAGGTTTCAAAGACTGAAAAGATACTTTTCCCCATACTCGGGTTGATTGTCTGTACTCTGATGGTCCCGGCCTCACTTGAGCTTTTAGGTATGCTGTTCTTCGGCAACCTTCTGAAGGAATCGGGAGTAACTGAACGACTGGCAAATACCGCCAGAAATGCTCTAATTGACTCTGTTACCATAATGCTGGGTTTTACGGTAGGAGCATCAACAGAGGCAGGAAGGTTCCTGAGCGTTTCTTCTCTGGGGATATTACTGCTGGGTGCCATTGCATTCTCTATTGCAACAGCCAGTGGAGTGGTCTTTGCAAAAATAATGAATATCTTCTGCAAAAACAAGGTGAACCCGCTTATCGGGGCTGCAGGGGTATCGGCTGTGCCTCTTTCTGCAAGGGTAGTTCAGAATGTCGGAGCAAAGGAAGACCCTACCAATTATCTTATAATGCATGCCATGGGTCCCAATGTAGCGGGTGTGATCGGAAGCGCTATTGCAGCCGGTGTTCTTTTAAGCATATTTTCATAAAATGATGAAGGACAGGGGCTGACCCTGTCCCTTTACTGTAATTTTTTCATAAGATATTCACTGCAAAAAGCTTAAATATTTCATCCAGTTGTCAGCCTGGCATCTACCTGTTTATGCCTGTTTTATTCAGTCAGAACTGATGAGGCAATAGGGCAGTCGTTTGTCCAGTATATATCTTTGCTTAAATAAAAAATATTTGGCCATTTTTATTAATTTTACTTGATTTTTTATTATCAAGTTCTACAATTATCATATAGAAGTACTGATAGTTTTTGGCAAAAGGAATCTTATTTCATATAAAAAACTTAAGGAGGTTATTATGAAACTCAGAATAGTGTATACACTTTTTCTAGTCCTGGCCTTGAGCGTCTTCTGCTATGCCCAGGATGCTGTTGAGATCACCAGGGTCGGAGATAATCCATTATTTAAGGGTGGGTTCCAGGATCCTGAACAGATGAGGGAAGCTTTTAAGAAATCCCCTGTCGAATTGCGGGAAGCTCTCGAGATGGCCGGTCATGCTGACCTTGTAGAGACATTTCTGCAACAGTTTGGAGAGGCTGAGATAGAAGCACGGGAGCTTCAGGTCGGAGAAATTATACCATGGATGATCTACAAGAAACGCAATAAGCTTTCGCTGATAGAAAACGGCCAGTGGATGGGTAAAAAGCCCCTTGATGTTTTTGCCTTTTCCATTACAAAGGAGGGCACTGTCTATCATTTTATAGTACCCAAAAAATGCGGCAACCTGTCCTTTTATAAATCAGAGGACCTTCCACGCCTTGTATGCGGGATTACAGTTACTCCCCAGAAGGTAAACATTAATGATAAGGTCGTTGCTGACATGAACGACACCCAGAATGCAAGTGAAATTCATGTAAAGATAGTTAATGAAGAGGGCATAGAGCTTGAAAGCAAGGATCTTTCGGTAGACAACCCTGTCATGGAGACCAGCTTTGACATACCGGGCCATTATACATTCAGAACCACGGTCAGGGGAATTGATACCTGGCCTGTTGAAGGCGAATGTGAAGCAAAGGTTTATGTAAATTATCCACCTGTATGTGACCTGAAAGCATCTGCTGATGAGATAATCCTTGGAGAAAAGCTTGTACTGGACGCATCAGGCTCCAGAGATGTTGACGGAACCCTCACTGAATTGAATTTTGAGTTCTTTGACGAGGATGAAAACCTTGTAATGACGGAAAAACTGACCAGCGAACCATATATAATGGAGCCAGTCTTTGACAAACCATCGCTTTATAATATATACCTGGTTGTCACAGATGATTTCAATGCTACATCTGATACATGCAATGTCCTTGTAAAGGTAAGGCCTCGCCTTCTCTGGTTTGCAGAACTTGCTCCCACTCTTGCCTACGGGACTTACCATTATTACACATCAGCCCGCTTTGGTCTGCTTTACCGCATTGTTCCGCGTAAACTTGACATAAAGGCAACTGTTGGCGCAGGCCTTTGCGACAGTGATAAATTTAAGAATTTCTTTATGGCAGGGGCTACACTGAACCTGAACTTCAATAAATTCTTTATAGGTGCAGGCCTCGGGTATTCAACGAAATACCTTGAATACCTGGAAAGGGAAAGCCTGGATGTACTGCATGGAGATCCCATGGAAGACGGAATGGATGCAATTGTAACACTTGGATATGATGTCATACAGGACAAGGGCACAGTCTTTGCTGAACTGCGCATACCATTCGGCGGAAACCGTGAGTTTGACAACCAGCATATAATTCTTGCCGGATTTACCTATTACTTTTAATAAATAATCATTATCAGGATAAGCATAAGCGAAGCAGATTTATTTCTGCTTCGCTTTTTTTCACCGATAAATCAGAAAATACACCTTAAGCAGGTTTTATATAAGGCAGGTAAATGATTAACCCGGAAATTTTCAGGAAATTCCCAGTGATCAGTACAAAGCGGTTTTTGCTTATCAGGCCTGAAATCTCATTTGCTGAAGACCTGTTTGAGATCTATGGCGATCCAGCCAGCATGCTTTACATGGAAAGAATGCCTGCAAAAACAGTACAAGAGTGCAAAGAGCTAATAAACAGCTGGAACGATAATTTCCGGAACAAAATATCCATCCGCTGGGCTGTAGTGAACAGGGATGAGCCTCGCACGCTTATTGGCACTGCTGCTTTGCACAACTGGCATCCAAAGAACAGAAGGATTGAACTTGGAGCTGATATTAATAGAAAGCTTTGGGGCCGTG
The DNA here is from genome assembly GCA_964389675.1 of uncultured Candidatus Sumerlaeota bacterium. Taxonomy (GTDB): domain Bacteria; phylum CAYMEV01; class CAYMEV01; order CAYMEV01; family CAYMEV01; genus CAYMEV01. The sequence continues at coordinate 74,022 of CAYMEV010000003.1, read as the reverse complement.
GAATTGCATCTGAAATCACTGCACCCATTATTAATTTTGCCTTTGAGAATTTTGACATTAACCGCTGTGAACTGAGGTGCAATCCAAAAAACACCGGTTCAGTGGCAATTGCAGAAAAATTTGCAATGAAGCTTGAAGGCATACTCAGAGAATATGTTTATGTCGAAGGCAAAGGCTTCTCTGATGAAGCAGTTTATGTAATATTAAGAAAGTACTACAGGAAATTTTAAAGGCATTACCCCCTGGCCAGAGAGACAAGAGCCTCAAACAGCCTGAATGCATCCCTGTAATCCTTCATTGTAAATTCCAGAGTATCACCGCTTGCATATTCCACAAAAGGAATAATTGATGCATTATAAGCATGAAGGGAATCCTTGAACCTGACTGAAAATTTCACCGGGCTTTCTGCCTTTCTTATATACCTGTCCTGAGAACCGCTCTTAAGTATCTTTATTGCTTTCTCTGCCGCGGACACCAGGCTTTTCCTGCTGTCCCCTTCTGATAAAAGCATTGCTGCATCCTTTGCTATACCGTACTTAACAAGTGCATAGGGAAATTCATTACCATAAAAATCTGATATCTGTTTCTGAAGCTTGTCATCGCCGGAGGCAAAAATTACCGGTACATCATAGTAACCTGCAAGAAATGCATTTATTTCTGTTTCTCCGCATATCCGGCCGTTAATTTTTACCTCTTTTACTGTGCTTCCTGAATAAGTATGGTCCAGTATGGCTGCAGCCTCGCCAACCCTTGAATGATAGCCTATAAACAAGCAGGCTGTAAATTCCCTGCTTAAACCCTCCATCATATAATCTGTCCGGTGGCTTCCTGATATAAGCCAGGTCTTGTCATTTTCGATTTCCGATATATGTATATTCTTTCCGAAGGCATGGCTGTCCGCGACCACTATCCTTTCAATATCTTTCCATATATCATCATTTTTTATGGTATTCAGCACTATATTAAGGTCCCTGACCATCCTGCCTGCATCCTCTTTTTCATCTCCCCAGCGGAAGATACCCGATGCCCCTTCAAGATCGATTGATACGAATAATCTCATTTCAGCCCTCCTGTTTTAGATTTATTATGAGCCACAAAAGGCAGTATAAAGCCGGAAGAGCTTTCTTCCGGAATAATCTGATAAAGTTCAGTAAACCTGAGGCCCATTCTTTCAAGATCAAGAAGGCCATATACCTTCTCCTGCTCTCTCAGCCTGGGACAGTATGGATAACCGTATGCGAGCCTGAGAGGCTTGATGCCCTCTATCCTGTAAAGGCCGCATTCATTTTCTATATGTTTAGATAAAAGATTCAGGAATGTCTCCAAAATCTCGTTTATCAGCCCGTTCATAAGATGGTACCCGGCATAGTTACCCCTGTCAAGGAGGGAATTTTTAACAGTCCATGCTTTTTCACCTGCTGTTGCAGCAAAGAATATAATGGTATCCTCCTTCTTTTCATGAAAATAATCAATAAAGGAAAATCCATCCCTCTGAAAATCCATAAATTTTCCATTCTTTAGAATATGCAGCCTGTTTTTTTCCCTTATAACGCTTGCATAACAGTAATTTGCAGCAGGAGCGACCGCTTTTGATTCATATAATTTATCCAGCATTGTATCCATCCTGCTTTTCAGTTCCTTAAGATCAGGCATTTTACCGCTCCCCTCTTTGATTTTATATGTCCATCTGACCCTGAAAAGCCTCTTTATATCCATCCCCGGAACTATATCACTCAGGCCCAGCTGAAAGGAATGAACAGTGTCTTTATCCCGGAACACTAAATCAGTATTTTTTCTTTCTATTGCCTTTTCTCCACGTTTTTTAACCTTATCCTGCTTATTTGATTGAATACCGGCAATTGCATCTCTGCCCTTTTTCCCCTCCAGCATGCTGACTGCATCAAAAGCGTCCTTACCATATAAAGCCCTTTTGTATATTTTTCTAAGGACATTCCTGACAAATCCTTCTGAAACTGCAGCCCCTCCAAATATCACTGGAATATCCACATCTGCTTTCACCAGTTTAGCAGCATAATCCTCCATTACATCAAGGGATTCATTTATAAGCCCGGATAAACCCAGATAACAGTTATCATTATTCCTTACAGTATCAATAATATCTTTAATATCGACCTCAACGCCCAGGTTGACCACATTATAACCATGGGATGATACTATTATGTCAACAAGGTTCTTGCCAATATCATGTATATCGCCTTTTACCGTGGCAAGTATAAGCTTTTTTTCTTTTTTTGAATTATTTATGGGCATTTTTTCAGCAATTGCTGAGAATGCATCCTTCATCACCCGGGCAGACTGGAGGACAAAGGGCAGTGGGATATAACCCTCTTTGAACAGCCTTCCTACTTCGCTGATCGCTTCAAGCAGGATTTTTTCAATAATAAAATCCGGCTTTTCGCCTGATCTCAACAGGTCAGATATCTGATCTTTTATATACAGCTGATTTCCATTTATAATATCTGCTTTAATTCTGTCAGCAGGGGATGCATATGCCTTTTCAGTAATATCCGCTGAATGATAGGTCAGGCTCAGAAGCCTTTTTAATATTTCACTTCCCTCATTATTCCTGTTAAGTATAAGATCCTTTATAGAGTCAGCCATATCTTTATCTATCCGATTCATGGGAAGAATATCCCCGGCATTTATGATGGCCATATCAAGTCCGTTTCTTACTGCCTCATAGAGAAAAACGCTGTTTATAAGCCTTCTTAGATCTCCTTTTACTCCGTAACTGATATTTGATACACCCATAACTGTTGATATGCTTGGAAAAAGCCTTTTTATCTCCCTAAGTGTTTTCAGGGATTCACTGGCAGAATCAGCATACTGCCTGTCACCGCTTACTATGCTGAAAGTGAGGGGGTCCAGGATGATCTGTGAGTCTTTCAGTCCTGACTCTTTTGCACACTCCAGGATCCTCCTGAAAATTTTTATCTTTTCGCCCTGGCCTACCGCCATCCCCTTTTCATCGATAGCAAGCAGAACAATGGAGGCACCGTATATCCGGGTAATCCTGAGATATTCCAGAAGCTTTTTCTCCCCGTCCTTAAGGCTTGCAGAATTGATTATCATCCTTCCGGGATAATGCTTTAATATTTTTTCAATAAGCCCTATGTCTTTTGAGTCAAAGCATAATGCAACATTAAGCAGTAATGAAAGCCTCCTGACCAGATCAACAGTATATTCGTCGTCAATATTACCGCCTTTTTTCAGGAATAGGTCTATCCCGTGCATGCCTGAAAGAGAATAATCTCTGCAAAACATTGCAGTTTTTTCAATATCGCCTTCCCTGGCTAATGCTGAGAACTTCCTGCTTCCTGCCATGTTTGTCCTTTCACCGATTATAAAAGGGGCAGGGGTCTGCTTATATTCAAAGCCTTTATAAAGGCTTGCAACACCGCTGTATGGTTCTATTTCCCTGCTCTTCTTCTCAAGTGATTCTGATGCTTCTTTCAGCTTTCTTATATATTCACTGTCCGTGCCGCAGCATCCTCCGATAATATCTATGCCAAGTTCAGAGGCATACTGTGACATTATTTGAGCAAAATCATCCGCTTTAAGGTCATAGTGGAGTATCTGATTCTCTTTTTTAGGCAACCCTGCATTAGGCATAAATGATATGTATCCATTATAATGCCGTGCAAATACCTCAAGAGGCTTTCTAAGACCGGATGGCCCCAGAGAGCAGTTAATGCCGACCGAGAACAGATCATATGGCTCAAGAATATAAAGCACAGCTTCAGGGGTGGTCCCAAGGAGCATATTTCCATTTTCGGAAAAGGTAACTGATACCATTATATAAGGAAAATGATTGTGTTTTTTTGCAGATCTTTCAAGGGCTTTCAGGGCAGCTTTTATGCCGAGAGGATCCTGAAAGGTCTCCAGAATAACGATATCAGCTCGTCCAGAAATCAGTCCCTCCATCTGGGGCTGGTATCCCTCAACCATATCATCAAAGCTTATCTGCCCTAATGAAGGAAGCTTGTCAGTAGGGCCTACTGACCCTGCTACATAAATATCCCTGTCATAGCTGTTTGCAGACTCTATGGCTATTCTTACCGCCTCCCTGTTTATCTGGCATGTCAATTCAGAAAAACCGTAACGGCTCAGTACTGTTGCACTCGCTGAAAATGTATTTGTTTCGATAATATCTGCCCCTGCTTCTATGAACCCTCTGTGGACAGCGCTTACATATTCAGGATAATAGATGTTTAACAGCTCATTCATCTTCTTCTTATTCCTGAAATCAAGCCCTGCCATATCCATCTTCTGGAGGCTTGTCCCCATCGCTCCGTCAAATATTAAGTATCTGTTCCTGATGATTTCTTCAATCTTTTTCATTAATTTCCCTGATAATTATAAGGTAATTTATTCTGCAGCCTATAAAGCAGATATTATTATTTTGATTTCTGTTTAGTCAAGGATTTGTTACTATGAATATTGAAAAAGCCTGTTTTTCATAAAACCGGACAGCTCTTCCATTCCTGCCTTCGACTTCACTGAAACAGGAAAAATGCAATCGGCATCCATGTCCGCATCTTTCAGCTCAGACTTGATCCTGCTGATTGAAGCTGATCTTTTGTTAGAGCTTATCTTATCGGTTTTGGTCAGTACTATGCCATATGGTATATTATACCTTGATGCATAATTAAGGAGTGAAAGATCAAGCTCCGAAACATCCCTTCTTATGTCAATTAGTATAAAAAGAAAAAGCCTGTCGCAAAACGCCCTGAAATAATCCGCCGACAGGATAAGGAACTGTTCTCTCTGAGCCTTTGAGAATGCTGCATAACCGTATCCGGGCAGATCACATATGATATATTTTTTCTCGGCAATATAAATGTTCAGGCCCCTTGTCTTTCCAGGCTTTGAACTGGTGGGCGCAAGCCTTTTCCTGTTAAAAAGGGCATTTAAGAGGCTGCTTTTACCAACATTGCTTTTGCCGGCAAAAGCAATATGCCTGCTGTAATTTTCCGGTATATGGCTTATGTCAAAGACCTTATCATATTTTACAATTTCCATTACTGCATTACTAATCCAAAAACTTCTTCAACATTTGAAAACAGGTGTATCTTCATTTTTTCCTTAATGTAGCCATCAAGTTCTGAAAGGTCCCTTTTATTTTCGGATGGTATTATTACCTCAAAGATACCCCTTCTGTGTGCAGCAAGAAGCTTTGTCTTAATACCTCCGACAGGCAGTATCCTGCCTTTCAGCGTAATTTCCCCCGTCATTGCAATTTCCTTGTTCACATAATTTTCACATATAGCGGAATATATTGCAGTAACAAGGGTAACCCCTGCAGAAGGCCCTTCTTTGGGAACAGCTCCCTCTGGTATATGAAGGTGTATGTCATATTTATCAAAATTGAATTTTTGCTCTTTGCCTACCCGGTTCTTGACAAAACTCAGGGCTGTCTGCGCGGATTCTTTCATTACCTCGCCCAGTGCACCCGTCATGATTATATTCCCTTTTCCCGCGGTAATAATAACTTCAATGCTCAGCACATCCCCGCCCTGCGGTGTCCATGCAAGGCCGGTAGCTTCGCCTACTGCCCTGCCCAAAAATGTCCTGCTTTTGTGGTATCTTGGTATCCCAAGATACTCCTCTACCATTTTCCTGCTTATTTTAATTCTTATCCTTTTCTTCTCCCTGACCTTTTTTAAAGCCAGCTTCCTGAGGATATTTTCAATTTCTCTCTGGAGGTTTCTTACTCCCGCTTCTCTTGTATAGTTATGGATTATCTCCAGCAGTGCTTCATCAGAAAAATGAATACTGTCTTTATCCAGGCCTATGGATTCCATTGATCTGTCGATCAGGAACTGCTTTGCTATATTGAGCTTTTCTATATCTGTATACCCCTCGAGCTGGATTATCTCCATCCTGTCCATCAGGGGTTTCGGTATATCAAGGGTATTTGCTGTTGTGATAAACATCACATTGCTCAGATCATATTCGACCTCGAGGTAATTATCGCTGAAATGCCTGTTCTGATCCGGGTCCAGAACCTCAAGGAGGGCAGAGGCCGGATCACCCCGGAAATCGGTCGAAAGCTTATCTATCTCATCCAGAAGGAAAACCGGGTTATTGGATGAGACTTTTCTCATGCTCTGCAGTATCCTGCCTGGCATACTGCCGATATAGGTCATTCTATGCCCTCGTATCTCTGCCTCATCCCTTATTCCCCCGAGTGAGACCCTTACAAATTCCCGGTTGGTAGCTTCAGCGATAGATTTTGCAAGGCTTGTTTTTCCTGTTCCCGGTGCACCTACAAAGCATATAATCGTTGGCCTGGATTTCTTTGAAAGCCTTTCGACAGCCAAATGCTCTATAATTCTTTCCTTTATCTTTTCAAGGCCATAGTGATGTTTCTCAAGTACTCTTGCCGCATAATCCATGTCCAGGGTTTTTTTCTCCGCAGTAGCCCATGGAAGTGCCAGAAGCCAGTCAATATAGTTCCTTATGACCCCTACTTCCGGCGAGAAAAATGGCAGGCCGGACAGCCTTTTATATTCTTTTAGAGCTCTTTCCCTGGCTTCCTTCGGCAAAGGCGATGATTCTATGGTCTCTTTCAGGGATTCCTTTTCATCCTCAGCACCGGCATCCTGCCCCAATTCTTCCTTAAGGGCCATTATCTGCTGTTTTATGAAGTATTCTTTCTCAGTTTTTTCTATCCTTTCCTTTATCCTGAGCTTTATGCTCTCATTAAGCTCATGCTTTTTAACTTCCTTGAGAATAAAACCGTATAAAAGCTCCAGTCTTTTTCTGCGGTTCTTTTCCCTGATGAATTGATGTTTTTCTTTCAGGCTCAATGGGATTTTTGAGGCTATAAGGTCGATCACAGCCGTTATATCTGCTGTATCTGCCCTTAAATGGGTCAGGTTGTACCTGATCTTAATCTCAGGGTATTTTTCTATGAGATTTAATGTATCTTTATAGAGCAGTTTATGATCATCAGATATGTCTTCCTTGTCCTCAAGGCTTTTATAAATGCATCTGTTGATATTGTTTTCAGAATATATATCTATGATGGAAACTCTCTCAATCCCTTTGAAAATGACCTCATAGGAACCGTCAATATTCTTATTGGCCTTCCTTATGCCGGCTGACACGCCTGTATCATAAAAACTGCCTAATTCCGTATCTTCAATCTCAGGGTTGATCTGTGTTATCAGGATAATATTCTCACTGTTTTTTAATGACTCTTCGAGAGATGCGATAGAATGCGCCCTTCCAACGATAATGGACTTTGCCTCTCCTGGAAAAATAAAGAGGTCTCTCAGTGGGATAAAATTTGCCCTGTAATCTTTTTTATGCATCTTTTTCAAATTTAACAGTCCCGGGAGAATTATTTTGATATATTCATTTTCTTGTATTGTATGACTTCATCAACAATGCCATACTGCCTGGCCTCATCTGCCGTCATAATATAGTCCCTTTCAGTATCTTTGCTTATCCTGTCAACGGTCTGGGCCGTATGCTTATTGATGATCTCATGCATGAGCTTTTTGATCCTGAGTATCTCTTTTGCATGAATATCGATATCCGTTGCCTGCCCCTGATAACCTCCGATAGGCTGATGAAGGAGTATGCGGGAATAAGGCAGTGCATACCTCTTTCCATGTGTGCCTGCCATAAGAAGTATTGCTCCCATGGATGCCGCCTGTCCGACGCAAATGGTCATGATATCAGGCTTGACATACTGCATGGTGTCATAGATAGCCAGGCCTGCAGTAATTGATCCGCCCGGCGAATTGATATAGATATTTATATCCCTGTCGGGATCATCGCTCTCAAGAAATAAAAGCTGGGCAATAATGGTGTTTGCTATATCATCTGATATAGGGACACCAATAAATATTATCCTGTCTTTCATCAGTCTTGAATATATATCGTAGGTCCTCTCTCCCCATTTTGTCTGTTCTATTACAATTGGTGGATATGACATAATAATCAGCTCCTTTTATTTGTCTGCCGGCTTTTCAGCAGGCTTTTCCTCTGTTTCACCTTCTGTGAACTCGGCATTTTCTATAATAAAGTCATACAGCTTATCCCTGACCAGTCCATCTTTTATGAACTTGAAGTTCTCATCCTTAAGGTATTCTTTTCTCAGTTCTGAAGCATTCTCTCTGTCCTTGACTATTTCATTGATCCTGTCTTTCACATCCTTAAATTCAACATCTATCGCTTCCTTTTCTATTATGTGATCAAGAATGAGTTTAATCTTTGCCAGTCTTGCCGCGTCATCTTTTCTCTTTTCAATAAAGCTCTCTCTTTCTTCCTCGCTGTTAAAACCAATATTATAACGTGCCATCTGGGCCTGGTAGTGATTCAGCAGCTTGTAAAGCTCAAATTCGACAAGTGCCGGCGGAGGAGTAAAATCAAGCTTTTCAGTGAGATGGCTGTCTATGTCGTTCAGCATCCTCTGCCTGTTCTGTTCTTTTTTACGTGTTTCTACATCCTTTTTTATCTTATCCTTAAGCTCCTGAATGGTTTTTGTATTCTCATCGATCTGCTTTGCAAGATTATCGTCCAAAGCTGGAAGCTCCTGTTTCTTCAGGCTTTTTAATGTGTATTTCACACTGACCTTTTCATTTGCAGAAAATGACAGAAAGGCTGCGCTGAGCTCCAGTTCCTTTTCAAAGACATCCCCTGCCTTTTTCCCTATCAGGTCCTCAAAAATAGCCTCCCCTATAACAAAAGTACCCCTGGCAACTGAAAAATCATTCTGGGTTTCGGTCTTATCCGGGCTGTCAACACTGCTGACAACTAAATCACCGTATATTATGGTATCTGAATCAACAGGGCCGTCAAATGGCTTGATGATCGCCTTCTGAGCTCTGTAGCCCTCTAATATGTGGCTAAGCTCTTCTTCAGAAGGGGTATCGTCTCTCTTTACCAGTTTAATCCCCTTATAGATGCTGTCCTCGATATTTAGTTCTGGTCTGACCTGAAATACAGCTGTGAACCTGAAAGGCCTGCCCTCTTCAAGCTCCGATTCCTTCAGCTCGAATCTCGACAGCTTTTCTATTTTATTCTCCTTGACATAATCATTGATATATCCCTCTGCAAGCTCATTAGAGAACTCTTTTGTAAAGGCCTCATCAAGCTTCATCTTTATCAGAGCGATAGGGGCTTTACCCTTTCTGAAACCCTTAAGTTCTACATTCTTTTGTAGATAATCGTATTTTTCATTGTATTTCTTTTGGATCTCTTCCTTATCGATCTCTGCTTTTATCTGCATTTCATAAGAGTTTAGCATTTCTTTGGTAATTTCCATCATCTTCCACCTCATTATAATATTTCATGCGAAAGGGGGGATTTGAACCCCCACAGGTTGCCCTACTGGATCCTAAGTCCAGCGCGTCTGCCAATTCCGCCACTTTCGCAAATTATTTCAAAATTCTTTTATATCATGAAAACAAATATATCAATTAAAATAAATTAATTAGCACTTTTTACCAGAAAATCAATATTATTCATCATCCCTGCCCATGTGAAACCCTATTGATTCAAAGGGGCTGTCAACAGACTGGGCAACATGCATCAGATGAGAGCTTACCCTTTTCATATATCTGATATAGAGTGTTATGACGACCAGGTTGCTGTCGGCATGCTCCTGTGAGGCAAGATCTTTCAGAAGGCCCTTGCATTGGGCACTTACCCCTGAATATTTCTCCAGTACTTCTCTTGCCTTCTGCTTGTCCGACTTCATATAGGCAATCAGGGTATCATCATAGATTTCGCCTACCTGCAGATACAGATCTTTTGCAAGGTCACCGAATTTCTCTTTCCAGAAAACCTTCGGGAGAAGGGACAACTGGTATATGTTCTTGGAGTAGTCGCCCAGCCTTTCAATATTAGTTACAATATTTATCAGGACAAGCGATGCATAAACATCCATATTGGGTTCCAGTGCAAGATATTCAAGGATCATTCTCTTAATATCCTTCTGATGGTTATTTATATCCTCATCAAGCAATTCTATATCCTCTTCAGGGATTATATCATTAATGAATGCCTCATTAGCAGAATAATACATCCTCTTTGAAATATTTAAAATCCTTTGTGTTTCTTCAATGGACTGGATCAGCAGGCTTGGTTTCTTCAGAATCTTAAACAGGTCCTTAAACATAACAGTACTCCTAATTAAAAATTAATAATAGCAGAAGGGGAATTACAAAAAAGAACAGAATGACATATATAACTGCAATATATCTCTTCTTGCTCACAATACCTGAAAACCATTCAGCAAGGCTGATAGGGAGCATTTTCAAGGGATAGAAGACCATTATCCCAAGGAGGTTAAAGGTAAAATGGCAAAGAGAGGTTGTGACAGGCAGGATATTCCCTGTTGCAAGCGCAGCAAGAAATGAAGTTACAGTGGTCCCGAGGTTTGCACCCAGTATATATGGATAGATTTGCCTGATCGCAAGTATCCCTGCACCTACAAGAGGAACGACGAGAGATGTAGTTATAGAGCTGCTCTGGATTATCGCAGTAAGAATAAGCCCCAGGACCAGGCTTCTTACAGGTTTTGCAAAAAGGTAGCCATGCATGAGGTTCTGAACCTTTCCAATTATAATCCGCTTCATGCTTTTGCTCAATCTGCTCAGAGCAAAAAACATAATGGCCATAAAAAGAACAATGCCCAATACCCCGCTTGTTAAAGATTTCTCACCAAAAAAGAACTCAATAATATTGAGTATAAAACCCTCGGCAGGCTTTGTAACAAGCTTTAGCGGAGATGCTATTTTGATGCCCCCTGTCCCCTGAAAAATATTGGATAATACTGTGGCTATCTTTTCAATAATATGGAAATTTATCTCAAGGGGAAAAAACAGAAGGACACAGAAAAGATTGAAGAAATCATGTACGATCGCTCCGCCAAATGCCCTCCGGAATTCAGCCTTATTTCCTATCATGCCCATGCTGACCAGAATATTTGTTACGCTTGTACCTATATTTGCGCCCATTATAATAGGGATGGAACCCTCAAGGGTTATTGCGCCTGCAGAAACCAGGCCAACCGTAATGCTTGTAGTACACGATGAGCTCTGGGTCACTGATGTTGTGAAGATGCCTATTATCAATCCTAAGAGGGGAATACTTGTGGTTCTGATAAGTGCTTCAACGAAATCTCTTCCGAAAAACCCTATGGCCGAGCCTATGCCCTGGATGCTCACAAGAAAAAGGTAGAGGCAGAAGAAAAAGAATATATAATTATACAGGATCTTTGAATTCGTTCTCATTTCCATAAGAAAATAAACTATAAAGACCAAGAAATCAAATTAATTATATAATTGATCAAAGCTGCAGAAAGCTCCGCAAAAATTCTTGACATAACAGCTATACTATTTTATCAGATTTAGGAAAATAATGATAAAAATTATAATAAAGCACCTTCTTGTAATACCAGCTTTCCTTTTTGCATCTTTATACGGACTGCTTAGAAGGCTCTATTACCCGGATAATTTTAAATCAGCCTTAAAAAATGCTGCTGCAATGCTGTTTTCCGGCATATTGTTCAGCTTCCGCAAGGAAGATTCAATAATATATAATGATCAATTCAGCATTGATTTCACCATACTTAAAATAACACCGTTCAGTAAAAGATCCCGGATTATTATAGAGATATATCCCCTGTACGATTTCAGGAAAAATAAAAAATGCTCCGGAAGATGGACTTTGCCTGTTAAATTAAATGGAATGAAAAAAAACCATTTCTCAATGCAGGTCAGGTATCCATTCCTGGTATATGAAGGCAGAAGCTTCCAGAATGAGATTGAAAGCAGCGCTCTTGAAGATGGAAAGCATATAGGCTTTCTAAGGCTCAAGCTTGGGAAGGGCAGGCTGTTTTCCCTGCACAGGCTGTTCAAATTCTACAGATTCAGAAGGAAAGTCAAGAAGAGGGAGAGAACCCCTCTTGATTTTCATAATATTGACACATACAGCTTTCTGTTCTCAAAACCATTCTCTAAAAATGTATCAAACTTCACTTCGGTATGGAATGAGCTTGATCCTTTTGCCCATATTGATAATTTCAATATATATGCATTCAACTTTATTTCTATTCTTTCAAGGAATAAGCTTCCTCCGGGATCCTGGATACTGGACCTTGGGGCAGGCTCCTGCTGGACATCTGAATGGCTTTCCAAGCTTGGCTATAATGTCATAGGCTATGATATTTCTCTTCAGACGCTTTCAGTTGGAAATCAAAGGATAAATAAATACAGGGACAGCAGAAAATTCCCAAAAACAGACCCTGTTCTCCCTGATTTTCTGACAGTATGCGGAGACAGCACCGTCCTTCCTTTCGCAGAATTTAGCTTTGATGCCATAGTTGTTATCGAAACTCTTCACCATATACCTGAATATACAAAGGTTATCAGGGAAGGCTTCAGGGTACTGAAAAAGAACGGCAGGCTTGTCCTTCTGGAACCAGGTTCCTATCATTCTGAGACACCAGAAGCACTTATAACAATGAAAAAACAGGCAATCTATGAAGGGTCCCTTGACAGGAAATTGATCAGGAGGTCGGCTCTGGAATCAGGGTTCAGGGTAAAGGAATATCTTATGCCCATAAATACATATATGACCCCGAGAAATGACCGGATGTACTATAAAAACTATATAATGCGCCTTTACGGAAATATATATGAATGGTTCATAAGATATCTTGAGATACCTTTGAATATGGACGGCAATATATTTTTTATTTTTGAAAAACCTGCATGATGCTATATCCTTTATTATATTCTATAAACTGATGAATTGGAGGATCAATATGCTGAAAAGAATCTTTGTTTATTCTCTGGCTTTTATGCTATTATTTTCAATGGCCTCATTATCCCAGGTAAATACTGAAATATACAGAAGCTCGGATGATACTGACGGGTTCCATGGAAGAACAAGCTTCTCCTATTCCTATTATACAGGCAATACTGACTTTACCCTGCTTAAAGGCGGTTTCAGGCTTGATTATCTCAAAGGGGGATTAAATACCTTTTTTGCCGGTAATATCGAATACGGGGAAAAGGATGACAGCTCATATCTGAGCAAGGGTTTCGGCCATCTGAGAACAGTCAAAAGCCTTGATGATACATTTGCCCTGGAAGCATTCGCCCAAAAGCAGTTTGATAAGTTTCTTTATCTTAATGACAGGCACCTTTTAGGTACCGGCGTACGCATCTCGCAGCATCTGGAAAAGGGAGAGGGGAAAAATTCAAGGAAAATCAGCTTCAATATCGGCATAGGTCTCATGTACGAATATGAGAAATATGACAGAGAAGATGAGGAATCTCATACTGACCAGTTCAGATATACATACCTGATACGTTCTACCAACTATATTTCAATGAATGCAGCCCTGAATGACAGGCTGAAACTTAATCTCGTAGGATATTACCAGGTCGATATTGAAGATTTTGATGATTACAGAGTCCTGGCAGAGGCAAATATAGAGATAGCGATCGTAGAAAAGCTGTCCTTTCATATCAATACCCTTTTCAGATATGATAATGAGCCCTTTTCTGATCTGAAAAGGGACGATTTCCAGCTCACAAATTCACTGGTATACACATTTTAAGGCAGTTCTTATCATAAATGCAATACCTTTTGAATCCGGCTGCTTTCTGATAAAGGAATTATCATAACCCCTGTATAAAATCAGCTGCAGGTATTTTCTACTCAAATATATATTTCCCACTGCTGACTTTGACATCAGGTGGTATATTCCCGTTATCCTCAAAGAAATCGTAACCCTCTTTCAGGTTTTTCCAGAACTCATACCATTTTGAATCACGGTATCTATTCATATTTTCATCAGTCATCCTGAAGGGGAATGTATGTATCCTGAAAAACGGCTGCCCGTTTCTGAAAGCAGAATCAATAATGGTATAGATCTCCTCAATGACAGGGTCTGTCATTGCAAAGCACCCTATGGAGACACAGCTTCCGTGAACCATGATATAACTGCCGCTTCTTTTGTGATACCTGTCATATTCATTGGGATAACCTATATTAAAGGAGAGATGAAAATTGCTCAGAGGGTTAAGACGGCCCGGGACAACATAATAAAAGCCTTCAGGGGCCTTGCCGTCCCCCTGCCTGATCTTTGGCCCGAGGCCTTTGTTTCCCCAGGTGCATACAGAATATGTCCTGAAAAGCTTAAATCCTGTATCATTCATTATAAAAAGCTCAAGTTCCTTTTCTTCCTTGTATATCCTGATAAATACAGGGGATCCAATATTAAGGCCATGCTCCTGAAGGGTTTTTTCCAGGACGGGCTTAATGCGCGCTATGACCTCCCGGGACCTGGAGCTTTCAGGAATACCCTGGCCTGCAGTCTGACTTAAGCCCGGCAATAGAAAACAAATAAGCATAATGGGAAATAAAACATTTTTATAAAAAAATCTTCTCATAACTATAAAGGATCAGCCGGCTGTCTCCATTGGCCTCTTATAGCATTTTTCCTTTCTTCCGGGATATCTTTTTCCTGGAGGTGCTTATCGATTATAGTTTCTTTAAAGGCAGAAGCACTGCCATATTCAGCATAATCCAGATTTATCCCCGGCTTTTCCTGAATCTCTGAAACAAGATCAAGAATCCCGTCCACTGCCTGCTCAGGCATATGGTTATTTAAGATATACTCTCTTGCCTTTTTGCCTGTTTTTTCAAGAATTTCCCGGTTATTATACAGATGCCTTATTTTATTTGCGATAGTGTTTTCTTCATCGATCCCGGGCCCGATCTTAATGACAGCATCATCAGGGATATCTTCAAACTGAGGTGTATCATAGAGCATAACAGGCTTTCCCATGCCAAGGGCATCAATAAGCGCTGCAGACATTTCTCCAAAACTGGGATACCTTAGATTTACGACCAGGCTGCTTGATCCTATAAGCGAAATAAATTCCTTATGCGGGAGGTATCCATAATAATGAACATTCATCAGTTTATTATCCTCAATATATCTGTTAAGATCTATATCCGGAGCAGTTTTTCCCGCAATGACGGTTTTAATATTCAGACGCCCCGACAAGGCTCTGACAGCACTGAGTATGGGGAAAATCCTCTTATAATGACTTATCATGCCGAATATCCCGACGATAAAGCTGGTTTCTCCCCTTTTCTGCTTATGCACCGGGCCTGATGAAGCATTATTCTCTGCAGGCATGAAAAAGGGCAGATTTATCTTTTTGACAGGTATCCCTGGAAATCTCCTGTTTACTGATTCCTTAAGCTGCCGGGACATGACAATAATACCGCATGATGCCCTGATAAGGAATTCTGACATCGGATATTGCTCATAGAGCCTGTCATCACCGATACCGGCACTCACAAACCTGAATATATCAAGGACCCTTTCATTGTCTTTTGGGTAATTTAATGAAAGCTCCTTTATGTAACCGGGGTAATCTCTATTTTTAAGGTGATATTTTGCCAGTGAATGGTGAAGGACATCCTCATGCAAAAAGATTATTCCCCTGTATCTTGAGATATAATTAAGTATATAATAATGATGTTCGCTGTTCCCGATATTATATATTATTGAATCATAGCCCTTTTCCTTCAGTATGGAAGGAAATCTCAGATGATGATAAGAATTGCAGGGTTCTTTATCCATCAAAGCAGGATGAATGTCATCAATGAATAGGTCCACCTCAGCTTTCCGGGACAGCAGAGGCAGCAGCTTGCCGGTTAAATGCGCCACGCCCGACCCTGATGGCGGAAAAGGGCTAAAATAAGCTATTCTCATCCAGTACTTCCGGTATTTTTTTATTTATCAGAGGTCTTATCATAAATAACACATTTGTCACTATTATCAATAATTTTATAAGGTATTTTCAGTTTCCTGAGAACAGTATAGGTATAGATATAATCCGTTTTGTGTCTTCCTTTATCAATAATAAATAAAAAAATATCATCGCAGAATCTTTTATATGACAGTATTTTTGAAGTCAGCCTCTTATGTACGGGTACTACTAAAACAAGCCTGCTGATACTCCCTGACCCGGTAATCCTGTCAATCGCTGCATCATCATTCTGATTCAGATTTCCCTTATACAGAAGGCCTCTTTCAAAATATGCGACAGTGCCCTCAGTGAGGGTATCCCTGATCATCGGGGATGTATCCTGCCGGCTGAAGATCAAACCAGCGCAAATGACGCAAAAAAGCATGACAAGTGGAAATTTCTCGGAAGTAAGCAAATACAATGCCATCAGCAGAAGTGAGTAATATATGAGAATAATCGAAGTATTAGTTAAGAAACCCGGCGGCTTGTCTATCAGGAAAAGCGATAAAACATCCTCATTGATGAAAAGCCTGAATGCTTTTGAGATAAAATCGATGACATGCGCAATCCATGAAGCCTGAAATACCGTAAGAAAGAGGCTGGATATCATAAGCAGAAGCACAAGGACTGATGCGAATGGAAATACAAGGACTCCCCATAATGATACATAACCGAAAATACTGATCAGGACAGGCGCAATGAAAAAAAAGGCAAACAGAGATATTAGCCATGATTTTACAGTATAGTCAGCAATATAGCTCCTCAGCTTCATCTTTTTAACGACAGGCAGGCCCAGGATTATTCCGCTGACAGCCAGAAGGCTCATTATAAAACTCAGGGACAGAAGATCAGCCGGAAAAATGAATATTATTATATATATTGAGAATATCAGCCCATAGAAGCCTGGTATCTTCCTTTTAAGCATATATGCAGCAGAAAAGACAAAAAGCATTACATAAGCCCTGAGTGCAGCGATCGGAAAACCTATTTCGGAAATGTATATGAACAATATCACCAGTATAATTGGTATTATTGCACTCCTTGAAAGGAATATTCTGAAAAAAAAGAAAAGAATAAGTGCAAAAAGCCCTATATGGAACCCTGAAATAACAAATATGTGAAATAGCCCGGATTTCTGTATAAGCAGCCTGTCCCTGCAGGTCATATAATCTCTTTTGCCGGTTATAAGAGGAATGATAAGCGACCGGGCATCAGCCGGCAGAGGGGAAAATATCCTTTCTACTGATGGAAGCAGTTTAAGGGTTTGTGAATCTGAATAATGAAAGATTCTGGCAGGCCTGATAAGCAGTCTTTTCTGAACATTCAATCCCAGATCATAGAGATAGCCTCTGTTTGGGCTCATCTCAACTTCCCCCCTGAATACTATTATGCCATTAATAGAAATGGTTTTATCCACAAGTATATAAGCCCTGTTTTCAGGAATACATACCGTTGCCTTAATCTTGCCAAGATAGCGGGGATTTGAATATCCGTCAATATTGATCAGTCTGACGGGGATATAGGTGGCCCAGTTATCCTGATATGCATTTCCGTCGATCACTGCCGTGATAATGCAATTGCTTCCCGGGGAAAACAACCTGTCAGCCTTGTAAAAATAATAGCCTCTCCAGAATGACAGCAGGATAATTACAGTAAGGAATACTGTCCATAATGGTTTGAACCCCTTGATGAGGGTAAGCAGGATATATATAAGTATCAGTGACAGGATACAGAACGAGATATTTATGCTTTTATGGAATATAAGGCCGGCTATTAATGCAAAGGATCCGGCAACAGGCCAACTTTCTATAAGCAGTGATCTCAAAGCATATCAGGTCTCACTGTTGTATAATTGAGATCTTATCCAGATAATCCTTTGCTGAAGCATTTTTCGGGTCCAGTTCCAGGGCTTTTTCAAAAAGCTCCTTGGCCTTGCTGTAATCCTCTATTTCAAAGTAGAACTCTCCCTGCTTTAGATAGTTGAAAACAAGGTCGCTGAGCTCTTTTTTTGCTTTATTCAGCCACTGCAGAAGGGTATTATCCGCTACCCCCTCCCTCCTTGCCTTCTCCCATATCTCAATAGCTTCCTTGAGTGATCCCTGCTCATATTTCTCAGAGCCCTGGCTCATATACTGCTGAAGCTTCTGCTGCTTTTGTACTTCCCTTGTCCTCTCTGCTCTCTGTTTCTCTTTATCAAGATATTCTTCAAGCTTTTTGCTTATAATAATTGTTCTCTGGTCACTTTCATCGATACCCTGCATATACTCAACCTGCAGGGAGGCCTTTTCTATGTCTGATTTTCTGCCTGTTTTGAGATAATCCTCCACCAGGAGATATGATTTCTGAAGGACAACATCCTTAAGTGCCTGGTATGTTTCCCTTGTAGAAACAGTTGTGCTGTGTTCGGGTGAAATCCTTATCATCCTTTCAATATTCTGCTTGCATGCAAATATATCATTTTCATTCCTGGCTTTTTCGAAATTGGCCTGAAGTTCTGAAACAGTGCTTTCCACTGTTTCTTCCGCTTCTGAAATAATTTTGTCAATATCCGGTTCTTCAGGATTGACTGCTTTTATCTGATAATATTTTGCAATTGCTGCTGTATAGTAATCATCCTTCCACTTAATATCTGCTTCTTTGAAAAGGTCCTGTACAATCTGGCTTAGAAGCTCTTCAGACTGATTTATATATTCCTGTGCATCATTGTATAATTTATGCTTAGGCGGATATTTTCTGAATTCTACAATTGCTCTGTAGTATTCGCCCTGATCAAAAAGTGCTACTCCATCACTGTAATGCTGGTCTGATACCCGCGGTACACAGGAAACTAATAAAATAAATAAGGCAGACAGGATAATAATTCTATTCATATTCATACTCTTCCTCCTAATCCAGTGAGTAATTAGGTGCTTCTTTTGTTATTATAACATCATGGGCATGGCTTTCTCTAAGCCCTGCCGGGGTAATTTTTATAAAACTTGCATTATTTCTTAATTCTTCTATAGTCACGCATCCTGTATATCCCATACCTGCCTTCAGCCCTCCGACAAGCTGGTAGATCAGCTCCTTTATCTTGCCTCTGTACGGGACCCTGCCTTCAATACCTTCAGGTACAAGCTTTTTAGAATCGCTATTATCCTGGAAATACCTGTCCCTGCTGCCCTGCTTCATAGCACCGATGCTTCCCATACCCCTGTAGACCTTGTATGACCTCCCCTTGTAGAGCACTACCTCTCCGGGGCTCTCTTCCGTTCCTGCAAACAGGCTTCCTATCATTACAGAGTTGGCTCCTGCAACAATTGCTTTTGTAATATCGCCTGAGTACTTAATACCTCCGTCAGCTACAAGCGGGATATTAAATTTATCACAGACTTTCCTGCATTCCATTATTGCAGTAATCTGCGGGACGCCCACTCCTGTAACGACTCTTGTAGTACAGATGGAACCCGGCCCTATCCCGACTTTGACTGCATCGACGCCTGCTTCGATAAGGTCTCTGCATCCGCTTTGTGTTGCAACATTTCCGCCGATAATATCAATATCAGGATATTTCTTCCTTACCTCGCGTATTGCTTCAATAACCCCGACTGAATGCCCATGCGCGCTGTCGAGTACAAATACATCGCAGTTGTGCCTGTACAGCAGGTCTGCTCTTTCAAACAGGTCATCAGAAACACCCAGGGCTGCCCCTACCCTAAGCCTGCCTTCCTTATCCTTGCAGGAATTAGGATGTTCCGTCCTCTTCTGTATATCCTTGACAGTGATCAGGCCCTTTAATATGAAATTCTCATCCACCAGCGGAAGCTTCTCAATTCTATGCTTATGGAGGAGATGCTTTGCCTTTTCCATCTCCACGCCTTCTGGTGCTGTTATGAGGTCACCGGCAGGGGTCATAAGGTCTTTTATAGACTGCGAGAAATCAGTCTCAAAACGCAGGTCCCTGTTTGTTATGATACCTGTCAGCCTGCCATTCTCTTCAATAATGGGGATGCCTGAAATTGAGTGTTCTCTCATAACCTGTACAGCTGTCTCAAGTATATCATCAGGCTTTAATGTTATAGGATTCACTATCATTCCGCTTTCATAGCGTTTCACCCTCGAGACCTCCCTTGCCTGATGCTCTGCGGGCATGTTCTTGTGAATGATGCCGATGCCGCCTTCTTCTGCAATGGCTATGGCCAGCCTGCTTTCAGTTACGGTATCCATTGCTGCAGCAAAAATAGGGAGATTGAGCCTTATATTCCTGGTCAGGCTTGTAGAAACATCGGTTTCGCGCGGAAGTACAGAAGAGCGCTGAGGAACGAGAAGAACATCGTCAAAGGTTAAACCCTCTCTAATATCCATAATATAAAAACCTCTTAGTATAAAATATTTTATCCAAATGTGATAAAATATACTGTCATATAATATTAATAATAATGCAATAATTTTCAACTAAAAAGAATATGATCTACTGCAAATTCTTCATTTTTATTAAATGACCAGGCCCTGATCCATCCATGAATTACCTGGCTGACCATGTTCAGGCGGCCTTTCTGCAGATTCAAATAATGACACGGATGTCACATCCTGCCTGTATTTCAATACAAAGAATATTTTACCCCATAATACATAAGGTTTTATAATGATGTCCGCTATACTGGACCTTATCAGGCAATCAGGGTTTTGCTACAGCTCACAAGGTTCTTTATTTTTTTTTATATTTTGAATCCATGGATGCATTATCATATAATTGACAGCAGTAATTTAAGTCTTATATTTTTTATATTCATAATAATAGTAATAGTATATTTTTAATATGGAGCATATTATGAAAAATCTATTTAGTATTTTGATGGTCTCATTTCTGATCCTCGGAACAATGCTTGGGGCAGGAATCCTTGGACTGCCGACAAGCGCAGGGTTGGCAGGTTTTATCCCTGCTTCGCTGGCTCAGATCATTGCAATGCTGGCAATGCTGTTTTCAGCCGTAGTAATAATAGATGAGGTAGTTGCCACCAGGCAGGCTGGATTCAATTATCCAAGCCTTTATGAGGTCTATATAGGAAAAAATGGAAAATGGATAGCCATAACAGCCAACCTCATAATGCTCTATGGATTGCTTATTGCCTACATCTCAGGAAGCTGTTCAATAATATCGAACATGCTCGGCCTCTCCCCTGCATATCAGAAGATTGCTCTGGTGGCTGTCTTTCTATTTCTTGCATCTCTTAGCATAAGCGGAACAAAAATGATCTCAAGGTATAATTCTGTTTTTGTACTGCTGATGCTTGCCATATTTATTGTAATTATTGCAATGCTGGTCAAACATATGGATTTCAGCAGGCTGACCAGCAATAATGACTTTTTATTCCTGCCTTCTGTCTTTCCTATAGTTGTCAGTGCCTTCTGTTTTCATACCATAATCCCGTCAATGTGCTCATCGTTTAAATGGGACAGGAGGAAGATGATTACAGCTTCAATTATTTCGGTATTTATTGCTTTTATTCTGAATACACTCTGGATCGGGGCAGGGATCGGCATAATACCGCTTACAAAAGGGGATAGCCTTGATTATGCCTACAGGCACGGACTGCCAGCAACCATACCGCTTGATGAAATTATCAATTCAGGCTTTTTTTCTGCAGCATCTGTATTCTTTGCTCTTTTGGCGATAACAACATCATTTATAGGAGTTGCCATCAGCCTTAAGGATTTTCTCCGGGACATCATGGAGAACACATTAAGTTCAAGCAATAAAAGCCTTAATATTGTCCTTACATTCCTGCCTCCGTTACTGATTGCATTCATATACCCTGATATATTCCTTATAGCCATGAATATTGTAGGAGGCATCGGAAATGTGATACTTTTCGGAATACTGCCCTCTATCATATTCTTAAAGAAGGCAGGGACCAGGAAGCGTTTATTTATAGGGATTCTTGTATTGATCATCTTTTCTGCATTTCTGGTCTTCGAAATTGGGCATGAGACAGGCTTATTGAGGATAGACCCTAAATGTGAATACTATCA
The DNA here is from genome assembly GCA_964389675.1 of uncultured Candidatus Sumerlaeota bacterium. GTDB lineage: Bacteria > CAYMEV01 > CAYMEV01 > CAYMEV01 > CAYMEV01 > CAYMEV01. The sequence goes on along the minus strand of CAYMEV010000003.1, from coordinate 52,192 downwards.
GGTTGATTATTCAAAATAATATATAAAATATGCCCTGCCCGAAAAGCCTCTTTTTACTGGGTGTCATTCCTGCAAAGCCAGTTTTAATACCTCGTTTATATGATTTACTGAGTGGAATGTCATATTCTTTCTGATCTCTGCAGGTATTTCAGGAACATCCTTTTCGTTCCTGCTGGGGATTATGACCCTTCTTATCCCTGAAAGCTTGGCAGCAAGCACCTTTTCCTTAAGGCCGCCTATGGGAAGGACCTTACCGCTGAGAGTGATCTCACCTGTCATTGCAATATCCTTATTCACTGCAACACCCTTAAGACAGGATATTATTGCCGTAGCTATTGTGATACCGGCTGAAGGTCCGTCTTTGGGGGTTGCTCCCTCAGGTACATGGATATGAAGGTCTATATCCGCAAATGTTTTAGCGCTTATATCAAGGTTTTTATGGTTGGATTTTGCAAAACTCAAGGCGGCTTTAGCCGACTCCTGCATTACATTCCCGATATTTCCAGTAATTTCTATCTTGCCCTTCCCCGGCATCATAAGGCATTCAACGAACAGTACTTCACCGCCGAGAGCAGTCCAGGCAAGCCCTGTTGCTGTTCCGATTTCATCCTTCTGAAGCTTCTTCTCCCTTAAATATACAGGGGGGCCTAAATACTTTCCGAGGCTCTTCTCTGATATATTATAGAGTTTGATCCTTCCTTCAGCAATATTCCGTGCAATCTTTCTGCAGATCTTTGTCAATTCCCTTTCCAGATTTCTGACCCCTGCTTCTGCTGTATATTCAAGTATAACCTTTCTCAATGCTTTATCTGATATTCTTATATCCTTGTTTTTAAGCCCTGTATTCTCTATGGCCCTGGGGATAAGATACTGCTTTGCTATCTGGTACTTATCATTTACTGTATAGCCAGCAATCCTTATCACCTCCATTCTGTCAAGTAATGGCCTTGGAATTGTATCCAGAATATTTGCGGTAGTAATAAACATGACCTTTGAAAGGTCAAAAGGAAGCCCGACATAATGGTCTGAGAACTGGTCATTCTGTTCAGGATCCAGAGCTTCAAGCAGAGCGGATGACGGGTCCCCCCTGAAATCTGAACCAACCTTGTCGATCTCGTCCAGCATAAATACCGGATTATTGGTTCCCGCTCTTCTGATCTCCTGTATTATCCTGCCAGGCAGGGCACCTACATAAGTCCTTCTGTGCCCTCTTATCTCGGCTTCATCTCTTATGCCCCCAAGGGATACCCTGACGAATTTTCTCCCCAGGGCTCTTGCAATTGATTTCCCTAATGATGTTTTCCCGACGCCCGGAGGGCCGACAAGGCATAAAATAGGCCCTTTGAGCTTTTTTTTCAGTTTTGTCACGCTTAAAAATTCGAGTATTCTCTCCTTGACGTCCTTCAGATCATAGTGGTCAGCATTCAGAACTGACTCAGCTGCCGATATCTCGATCTTTTCCCTGGAGCTTTTCCTCCACGGCAGCAATATAAGCCAGTCGAGATATGTCCTTATGGTTGCGGCCTCAGCAGATTCAGGATACATGTTTTCCAGCCTTTTGAGCTGATTCTCTGCCTCTTCTTTTACATTAGCCGGGGCATCGAGCTTCTTAATCTTCTCTTTAAGTTCAGCGATCTCTGAGCTTTTACTGTCTGATTCCCCAAGTTCATCTCTTATGGCCTTCATCTGCTGCTTAAGATAATACTCCTTCTGAAGCTTATCGATCTCTCCCTTGGCTCTGTCCTGTATCTTCTGCTGAACTGAGAGAAGCTCTATCTCCTTATTGAGAAATTCATGGATGAGCTTAAGCCTTTTAATTTCATCTATTGTTTCAAGGAGTTTCTGCTGATCATCAAGTTTAAGGTTCAGCTGAGAAGAAACTATGTCGCAGTAATATCCTATTGAGTCTATCTTTTTCATTGCAAGTATCATATCAGGCAGGATAAACCTGTTCATTTCTGCAATCTTTTCGAACTTCTCTTTCACATCCTTGAACATGGCCTGCGTAACAATCTCATAATCTTTAAGATCCCTGGATTCTTCCTCAAATTTCTCTATCTTAACCTTAAAATATGGTTTTTCCTGCACATACTCAGTTATCTTTGCCCTTGCTTCACCCTGAACAAGAAGCCTTATCCTGCCGTCACTAAGTTTCAGCATTCTCATTATCTTGGATATGCATCCGAATTCATATATATCATCCTGCCCCGGATCTTCAGTCTTTTCCTCCTTCTGAGAAACAAGCATTATGATCCTGTTGCTGGCAAGCGCATCATCAACAGCCTTTATGGAGCTGTCCCTGCCTATATAAAGGGGAAGCTGCATATTGGGAAACAGCGTTATGCCTCTAAGGGGTACCATTGGGACTTCTTTTGTTATATCAATTTTTTCTTCTGCATCTTCCTGAAGCTTTTTATCTTCTGCCATCTCTACCTCCTGTTCTTAAATTATTCAATGTTTATCCTGATCTTGCCTCGTTTTTCCGTTATTTTGGGCAATGTAATTGTAAGGACACCATTATAGAGGGTTGCTTTAGCTGCTTTGGCATTTATGGCTTTCAATACCTCCACAATCTCCAAAAAGTCCCCGAATGTCCTTTCAATCCTTAAGAATTTCATATCACATGGGATACGCCTGTCACGGGTCTTTCTCCCTTTTATTTCAATATAGCCTCTATAGTAGTGTACATCAATATCCTCCTTCTTTAGCCCCGGAAGCTCAATATGTATAACGAGATTCTCATCTGATTCTATTATATCCAGATTGGGCGAAAAAAGGGCATCCGACGTAACAAGCTGTTCCTTGTTCCTGATCAGGCTGTCTAAAATACTGTTTATCTCATTTTTCATCTGCTTAAGATCAATAATAGAAATACTGTCTCTGTTCATATCATCCCCTCCTCTAATTAGCTAATGACCCCAGGGACATGAGATTAAGCAGGTATTTAAGATTCTCATCGGAGAAGCTCAGCCCTGCCCCGAAAACAATGCTCCTTCTTTCACTATTTATAATATCATCATAACCCACTCTAAAAAACATAGTATCATTTGGCCTGTAATCAAGCATAATCTTATAATGCGGATCAAAATCCCTGTTTGAGAAATCCCATGCATCAACCCCAATGCTAAGCTTATCCTTTACCAGATAGATATCAGCGCCTACGCCTCCATAGGATTCAATAAGCCCGGCCTTGAGAAATAAAAAATCCGTTATCCTCCTGCCATACAGCAGGGAAAACCGCAGTACATCCTCTATCTTTTTCTCATTATGCGTGTACTCGGTATTGCCGTTCGGGCTTTCTATGCTTAGAACCTTGGTAGTATATGTCTCCAGGCCATAAGGGTCATTTACAAGCTGGATAAGGTAGAACACATCATCAGAAGGCACTACTTTAATATTCACATAGCTCTTGAACTTTTCAACCTTCTGGTTGTATTCAGCATCATAACCTACATATGTCTCTATGGAGGATGCTTTTGAAAGGTATGTCTGCAGCTCATTTGATATATCCTGAAGTGAAACAAGGGCCTGATTGACATTATTGATAGTCTCATCTTCCATCAGGAGCTTCCCTACTGAACCTTCACCTTTGCTGACTGTATCAGTTATAGTCTCTATGTTTTTTGTAGAACCGGCAATGTTCTGACTTACAACAGCCAGGTTCTCAGATATCTTTTCCAGGTTGGAGATGATCTCCTGTATGCTTTGTTTATCCTGGTCCATGATGTCAGAGGTAATGCCTGTGGCATTCTCAAGATTATGAAGCAATGAAGGCAGGCTCCTGCTTAAGGACCCGGTTATCTCATTTATATTCCTGACTATCTCAGGGAGTTCACTTCCATCACCGCCGGTAAGGCTGGACAGGTTATTGGTTATATTTCTCGTATTTGCAAGGATATCGCTGAGCATCTGTTTTCCTTCTGAATTTCCCAGTACATCACTGAATGAAGCGGTAACATCCTTCAGGTTATCTGTAATACCCTGAAGTGATTTGACCAGCACATTAAATGATACTCCCAATTCTTCCAGCCCTACGCCACTCTGCCCCTCCATAGGCGTTGAACTGTCAAGCACAAGGGGGGCTGTCCTGTCTCCGGGCATGATATCGACATACTTCTCTCCCATTACACCCATTGTGGAAAGTGATAATATATCATTTCTCCTGATCTCGGCTTCGCTGATAATATCCAGAGTAACAGCAGCCTTGCCTTCATATAGTCTTATATCCGCGACCCTTCCTATCTTTATACCGTTCAGCCTTACATCGGCATTTTCCAGGAGGCCTGTAACATTGTTAAAATAGACGCTCACCTGGTAATATGCCCCCTTATCCTTTTTAAGCAGCTTAAGATTTGATAAAAAATATAAGCCTGCTAAGACTGTAATTATGGTTAAGATACCAACTTTAGCTTCGGGTGTAAATTTTGACACTGTAAGCCCTCCTGAATATTCATTAAACCTCGTACGGCCCCTCGGACAGGCCGTTAATAAATTGATATACTATAGGATTCCCGGTATTTTTGATCTCATCCGGTGTCCCTATTTCCACGATCTTCCCTTTATAAAGCATTGCGATCCTGTTTCCGATTGTATATGCGCTTTTAAGATCATGTGTTATTGCTATGGATGTAACATGCAGTTTATTTGTAAGGTCAACAATAAGCTTGTTGATCATGTCGCTCATTATCGGGTCCAAACCTGTGGTCGGTTCATCATATAAAAGGATATCAGGGCTGAATGCTATTGCCCGTGCAAGGCCTACCCTCTTTTTCATGCCCCCGGAAAGCTCAGAGGGCGACATTTTTACGATCTCCTCTTTAAGCCCTACAAGCTTAAGGCACTCCAGAACCCTTTCCCTTATCTTCGATTGCGATAACCTGCCCTGTCTTTTCAGCCCAAACCCGACATTTTCTTCAACATTCATGGAATCAAAAAGGGCTGCACCCTGAAACAGCATCCCAAAATGCTTTCGCATCCTTTTCCAGTCAGAATTACTGAAATGTTCACTGTCCTCACCGAACAGGAAGATCTTTCCCCCATCCGGCTTGATCAACCCGATAATATTCTTGATCAGAACGCTCTTTCCTGTCCCTGAACCACCCAGGATTACAGTACTTTCCCCCCTTTTTATCTCGAGATCCAGTCCGCACAGTACATCATTCTTTCCAAATGACTTGTATAAATTTTCAACCTTTATAATAGTATTATTGTTCATTTCTGCACACTTAAAACATAAGGCTTGTCAGGAAATAGTCTGCAATCAATATAGCCATATAACTTATAACAACGCTCTTTGTAGTGGCTTTGCCTACGCCCTCGGCCCCCCCGCTTGCAAAGAACCCCTCCTTGCAGCTGACAATTGCAATGATTCCTCCGAATACAAGCGCTTTTACCAGTCCCTTTATAACATCGCCCATAAGAAGGTATTTGAAGGTAGCCTCCATATACATTACGCTGTTTTCCCCAAAAAGGTTGACAGCAACATAATAACCTCCTAGTATGCCTATCAAATCGGAAATGACGGTAAGACACGGCAGCATGAACACCCCTGACAAAAACCTGGGGAGTATCAGAAAATCCACGGGATCCGTGGACAGAGTATATAATGCATCAATCTGCTCAGTAACCCTCATGGTCCCAAGTTCAGCCGCCATAGCACTGCCGGCTCTCCCGGATACCACAAAGGCAGTAAGTACCGGACCAAGCTCCCTGCACATTGATAGTGCAACAACCGGACCGACAAATGATTCAGCATTGAACCTGGCAAAACCGTAATAGGTCTGCAGAGCCAGGACCATACCGGTAAAAATGCCGGTGATTGCAACAACAGGGAGTGAATTAAAGCCAATTTCCTCCATCTGCAGAAATATATTATGCAGTTCACCCGGTATCTTCCGCAGAGAAAGCACAGTCTTTTTGATCAGTGAGATATATATCCCTATCTCTTCGGAAAAATGGATTGTTTTTTTTCCTATCACTGAAAATATGGCATTGATCATTCTTCTACCTCGGAATATCCTTCTGGAGCCTTATTGTAAAACTTTGTAAATTTATCTATAAATGTGAGTGGGACCATCCCCAAAGGCCCGTTTCTCTGTTTGGCTATTATGATCTCCGCAAGCCCTGTAAGCGATTCATTGTCCCTGTCATAATACTGAGGCCTGTGTATGAACATTACAAGGTCAGCATCCTGTTCTATTGCACCTGATTCCCTGAGATCACTCAATTTCGGCTTGATATCTTTGCCTTTCCTCTTTTCTGATGCTCTTGAAAGCTGGCTTAATGCAACAACAGCGACATCAAATTCTTTTGATATGGCCTTTAAGGTACGGCTTATCTCAGTAATCTCAATATTTTTTGACTCGAATCTTTTCCCCCTGTCGCCTGACATTAGCTGGAGATAATCAATGAAAACAACCTTAATGTCATTCCTCTGCCCCTTTGCACTTGGCAGATTGATAAGTTTGTGGAGTTTTGAATAGACATCTACAGGCGTCAGGACAGGCGAATCATCAATATATATATCAGCATTTGAAAGCTCCAGGACTGCTTTGCCAATCTCCTTCCATTTTTCCTTCAGGAATATCCCGCCCTTAAGCCATGAGAGTTCAATCTCGCTTTCGCTTGAAAGCAGGCGCAGGATGATCTCCTCAATGCTCATCTCAAGTGAGAAGAACGCGACAGGAAGCTTCTCCCTGACTGCTATGTGGTGGGCAATATTAAGGCCTAAAGCGGTTTTTCCCATTGATGGCCTGGCTCCAATTATATTGAGGGTCTGCCTGTGCAGTCCCTGCGTTTTATGGTCAATATCCTTGTAACCGGTGGATATTCCAGTTGATTGTATCTCATTTCTGGACAGGGCATGTATCTTTTTATAGACATCTTCTATTCTGTGCTTAATGTGGACAAGGTCACTGGATTTTTTCCTGGTTGAAAGATCCAGCAGTTTATTCTGGATTGAGGATAAGGTATCATCAACCTCAAAAGTCTCATCAGAAGCATACTCTCTGATCACCTGGGAAAAACTGATCAGCTGCCTTCTCATGCTTTTATTTTTGACAAGTCCAATCCTGTTATGCATTGCTTCAAGGCTGTCCACATAATCTATCAGTGATGAGATATGCGTCATATCACCTACGCGTTCAAGAAGCTTGTGTTCTTTCAGGTAATTTGCCAGGCTGAATACATCAACAGATTCGTGCTTCTTTATGAGCACGCCCAGGGCTTCATAAATAAGAGCATTGCTGCTGTCAAAGAAATCGTCCTTTGTTATATCCTTTGCAATCTCATAGTAGCTCTGATTATCCATTAGGATAGCCCCTAAAAGATAACACTCCGCTTCATAGGATTGGGGAACTTCAATATTATCCATAAAAATACTATTCTTCTCTTACTTCTACCCTGAGCCCTGCTGTTATATCCTTTGATAATTCCACATCAATTTTATATTCTCCTAAAAGCTTAATATGATCCTCAAGCCTGACAGCCTTTTTCTCGATCTCAATACCTTTTTCAGCAAGTTCCTTATGAATATCACCAGATGTAATGGACCCGAACAGCTTGCCTGCTTCAGATGTTTTCCTCTCGAATATTATCTCCAGCTTTTCTATCTGGTCTTTCAGGTACATTAATTTTTCTTTTTTATCATCAGCAAACTTTTTTGCTCTTGCTTTAAGGACCTCTATCTGCTTTGCAGCACCAGTACTATAGGGAACAGCTATTGAACGGGGCTGGAGGTAATTTCTGAAATAACCGTCTTTAACATTAACAATATCTCCTGCCTGGCCTAAACTTTCAAAATTTTTCTTTAGAATAACTTTCATGCAAAAATCTCCTGCTATATTATTTTGAATGAAAATTATACAAAAAAATAAAAATAAAGGAAGAAAATTCTAACAGACAGGGATTATTCTTTTGAACCGGCCTTAAATATATCATGCAGTTGAGGGCACAGCAAATTATTTATTGACTTGGCATGCTATAATCCTTAGAATTATGGATTTTACAGCATTCTTTCCAATATAAAAAGAAGTGAAGGTCTATTATGAAAAACATTCTCACAAATTGTATAGATATTTATGACAGAGATATAGATATAGCCTCCCTTTTCCTGATTGAAGAACAGATTATCGAGAGCCTGAGGAGCTATGTTCTCAGGTTCTCAGGTAAGAAAAAGCTTGTCCCTGAGTACAGGGGATGTTTAGATAAAAACGATATAATCAGCCAGGTAAAATATGCAGAAGAATTTGATTATTATGAATACTATAATTCCTTTATAGCTCCTACTGAAGGCCCGGGCCTGGAACACAGGCTATCAGCAAAGGATATTTATGAAAGACTGGATAAAAAGACTATAGCATTTTATGAATCAGGGCCCTTTTTTATGGCCCACTGCATCCTTTTTGATTCCAGTGACCGGGGAAGAAACAGGGAAACAGGCATAATAGGCCAGAATCACAAGATAGCAAGGGGAATATTCCAGCCTGATCACCATCATAAGACAATTGAATACCTCAGATTTTTTGAGAAGCTGAAACTGCCGGTCATAACACTTATGGATACACCAGGTGCAGATGCAGGAGCTGCAGCAAATGAAAACCTCCAGAGCCATTCTATATCAGCCTGTATCGCTGAATTTGCAAGGATAAATATCCCTACCATAGGTATAATAGTCGGTGCCGGCAACAGCGGAGGCGCAATACCATATGCTACCACAGACAGGATATTGTGCTTCGAAGATGCATACATGAGTACTATCCATCCGGCAGCACTTGCAGATATTGTACAAAGGCTGGGATTTACAAAAGAACAGTGCGCCAAATTTGTCAGAATTTCAAGCTATGAGCTCTGTATGGATGGTTATGTCGATGCCATTATAAGGATGAAAGGGACTGAATCCGGAGAAAGTGATGAAGATAATTCAAATAACATTGCACTGGCTGTGCTTGATTGCCTTGATGATATTGAAAACAGCATAAAAAAAAGACCGGATATTCTAAAGCTTGACCGGATAAAGGAAACCTACCCTCATTATCTTGCAAATATACTGAATAAGGAGATTGACAGGAATATAAAAAAGCTTCATAAAATATTCAGCATTTCACAGGGCAGGGACGATGAAAGATCAGGGAATACCATGTCCTTTGTTGATTATTGCAGAAGAATAGAGAGGACTGCAAGGCTAAGGATGAGGCTCAAGTTCACTACAGCCTCATACTGGAATGAACAGAACACTGTTATAGAACAGGAGAAATATGCAAATTCAATCCAGGTACCCTCAGAAGAGGGTGGAGAACAACAGTTTTCAGATTATATAGAAAAGCTTTCCTCAATAAAAATCAGTTTTCTTCCTGATGATTTTCAAAAAGCCGTAAAGAGAGAATTCGGATCCCACATTATCAGGCAGGTATTTGAATTCAGGCTGAAAGAAAAAAGAAGCAAAAGGAGGAAACATAAGATAGCTTATGAATTCATACTTTTTCTCATATCAGCCCATAAAAGCAGGACACCTGAATTCCTTAAGGTCTTCATAAGGCATATCTCCCGAAATTTCCAGTTCCCTGCAGAATTTATAGAGACCAGGGGAGCTGAACCCGGCAACCTCGAAGAGCTGATGTCTTATATCTATCCACAGCTCGTACTCCACAGCAATCACATGATCTCGCTTTTCAATACGATCAGGTACTGTTTTGATAATATTAACACCCTGATACCATCCATAAAGCTTGAACATGAATTGCCCAGGTCTGATGCAGAAAGCCTTTTAAAAAACACCATAAAAACCGATATTCAGGATTTCAAAAAATGGATATTCAGGAACATTAAATGCCACAGCAAAGCTGTAAACAGCATATTAAAGGCTATGAAAAGGCATTACCCGAGGGTCCCTGTCGAACTCATCAATGTAATTGAGGCAATATTGACAATAAATGTCCCCAGTCTGTACCAGACACGATATAAGGCTAAAATAACCCCTCAGAACATACCTGAAGACTACTGGATAAAACTCGACAGAGCCTATAAGGATGCAATCATATCAAATATACTCGAGAGGGTAAAAAGAGAGAAAAAATATATTTCGGTAGATGATATTCTTGGATTTTTCCATGGTTTTTCTGAAATTGACAATGATATTGTATCAGTAAACCCCACTGATTTCCCTGAATTTTCAAAAAGCATAAAGAAAGGCCTGAAAAGCAGGTATCACAATGCCCTGGTAACAGGAACAGCATATTTCAAGGACTCTGACGGCAAGGGTATACAGGTAGGCCTGATCATATCAAATAATGAATTCCAGGCAGGAAGCACCGATATGGCATCAGGTGAAAAATTTGCCCGTGCATTCTCTCTTTTTGGACAAAAGGGCCTGCCGGTAATCATGTTTATTTCCTCAGGCGGAATGCAGACAAAAGAAGGGACTGGCTCTCTTTATACCATGAGCATTGCGAATGATTCCATTAATAAGTTTACAGAATATTCAAGCCTTCCTGTCATCTGTTTTGCTTTCAGGGATTGTACCGGTGGAGCCCAGGCATCATTTGTAACCCATCCATCCATATTCAGCTTCTACCTTTCCGGCACGGAGCTTCCTTTCGCCGGAGCAAGGGTTGTCCCGGAACCTCTGCCCTATCCATGCAGGCTTTCCAATTACCTTGTTGCAAAACCCGGTGCTATGAGCGGGCTTGTAAAAAACCCGTTTGATACTTTTCTTGATTCTGAATTTATAAAACTTGGTGACCCTGATCTAAAAATACCTGCATTAAGTATAACTGATGTAATATCAAAGCTTCTTATAAAACAGCTGAAAAAACTTGATGAAAAACCCATAACGGCGCAGGTACCTGCAAAAAGCATAAAAAAACAGCATTTCACCAAAGTTATGATCCCGAACCGCGGAGATGTTGCTATAACCCTTATAAGGAAGCTGAGAAGAAAAGGGATTACACCTATACTTGGGCATTCACGCTCTGACAGATTCTCACTTGCCTATACCCAGGCAAGCATATATGGACATACTGTGGAGCTGGGGCCCGGACCGGTATCTCAAAGCTATCTTAAAAAGAATAATATCATTCAGGCAGCAAAGACATTCGGTGCAGAGGCCATACACCCGGGAATAGGCTTTCTGGCGGAAAACTATGAGTTTGCCTCACTCTGCCATGACAACCAGATAGTATTTATAGGGCCATCCCCCGAGTCAATAAGGCTGATGGGTGATAAGGCAAAAGCAAGGGAAATAATGGCCGGAAGCGGCATACCTGTTGTTCCCGGCAGCGACGGCACGGTCAATGACCCGGAATCTGCAAAGGAAACAGCATCAGATATAGGCTACCCTGTAATGCTTAAAGCAGCATATGGTGGCGGCGGCAGAGGAATGAGAATGGTATTTTCAGAGGATGAAATGGAAGCATCCTTTAGTGAAGCCTTTCAGGAAGCAAAATCCTCATTCGGGACAGGGGACATATATATTGAAAAACTTATAACCGAGTCCAGGCATATAGAGGTTCAGATAGTCTCAGACATGGATGGAAATATAATAATCCTGGGGGAAAGGGACTGCACCGTTCAGAGGAACCATCAGAAGCTTATAGAGGAATCTCCGTCGCCAGTTCTTTCAGAAGAGCTTCGCAGAAGGGTATTTGAATATGCCGAAAAGGCCGTTCATGCTTCAAGATACTTCAGTGCAGGAACTGTTGAATTTATAATGGACCTGAAAACAGGGGAAATCTATTTCATGGAGATGAATACAAGGCTTCAGGTTGAATATGGTGTATCAGAGCTGGTAACCGGCCAGGATATTATTTCACATCAGATTAATATAGCCCAGGGTATTCCTCTGCCTGTCTCTCAGGATGATATAAAACTGGACGGTTATGCAATGGAGGTAAGGGTCAATGCTGAGAGCATAAGCAAAACTGGAGATACCATACCCAGGACAGGCATAGTGGAGGATGTTCAGTTTCCCGAGGAGGAGTGGCTTAGAGTGGATACCTATATCTATCCTGGATGCAGGATATCCCCCTATTATGACTCAATGATAGCAAAAATACTTATATGGGCTCCTGACCGGGATGAGGGCATAGCCAGAATGACTGATGTACTTAACAGGACCGTTATAAAGGGCATTCCTACCAATATACCCCTCCAGAAACTCATATTAAAGGATAAAAAATTCCAGTCGGGGATATACTCTACATCCTTCTTAAAGGAATTTTTTGAAAATGAGGATATATCCGAGCTCTTCGATGAAGATGCTGAAAGTACAATGCATGATGCACAGAGCATTTTTTCATCTGATAATATTAATGTCCCTGATTCAGATATGGTAAAGATATTGGCAAATACTGACGGTGTATACTACAGATCGCCAAATCCTGCAGCAAATCCATTTATAGACATAGGTGACATAATCGATTCAAAAACAACGGTCTGCCTTCTGGAAAGCATGAAGAAGTACTACCCCATCAAGCTGTCACTTTTTACCTACAGGAAAGGCGATGATGAGAGGCCTGTCTACCCATGCTCCAGATACAAAGTGGTGCAGTTCCTCGTGGAGGATTCCAGCGAGGTCGAGAAGGGCCAGGCTATTATAATTATTCAACCGGCAGCAAAATGATATTCATTTATGATGAACTGCCTGATAAGACACTATTTGATTTTAATATAACCTGCCTTGCTAAAAATGATCCGCTTACAGAAAACCTAAAGATTTTTGATCTTGACAAAACAGCTTTATTAAACGGCATACCAGACAGGAAGATACTTCTTGCATATAAGAAGGAGAACACATCCAACCTCAATATCATCAGCCATTTTGCAGATAATAATCTTTTTGGCCTTTTGCCCAGGATAAGTGCCTTTTTTTCAGAATCCCTCACTGATGCCTCAGGATGGTCCGGCAGAAAATGGGTAGCAGATAAAGGGAACCTCCATCTCTCTCTTCTAATAAAACCCGATATACCGCTTAATTCAAAATACCTTAATTATCTAAGGATAATTATATTCAATTCCATAACTCAGACGCTGGACGGATTAATCAGCCCGGTCCACCTGAAACTCCCTTCTGACATTCTTTTTAACAGAAAAAAGATAGGCGGGGTAATTGAAAAATGCTACTGCGGGAGTGAAATAAAAGCAGCTGTTTTCGGCATAGGCCTGAACATAAATGTCCTGCCCTCTGTCCGGGACCTTTCAGATTTTGTTGCAGGAGTTGACTCTGTATCAAATATAACATCAAAAACATATAAGCTTTCATCAATCCTTTTCAGCATAGTGTCATTAACAGCGGAAAAGCTGAATTGCCTTGAATCCGATATTTGCATGCTAAGGGAAGATTTTGAGTATTTTAACAGTCATTTATATAATCTTAACAGGCATATAAAGCTCTATAAGGATCAGAAACAGCCGCTTCTTCTAAGGGAAGGCATATTATGCGGAATGAACGAGGAAGGCGGACTGCTTTTCCACGATTCACCTCCCGGAGAGTATCTGTCCCCTGTTTCTTTCAGGATACCGGTATAATTTTGAGTGGAACCTGAAGCCGGCTTCATCTAGTATAAATGCCTAACCGGAAGAAAGAACGGAATCAATTAGCCCGGCATCAGCAATATTAGGCATGGTCATCCTTAAATTCGGCTCCTTTTTCATTGCCCTTTTTGCAGCAAAAATTGCTGGCTCATTCCTTGCCCAGCATCTTCTTGCTATTCCATTGTTTACATCCCAGAAAAGCATGGATTCAAGCCTGCGGTCACAATCTGCGCTTCCGTCCAGGACCATTCCGAAACCTCCATTGATAACCTCTCCCCAGCCAACACCTCCGCCATTATGAATACTTACCCAGGTTGCACCCCTGAAAGAGTCACCGATGACATTCTGAACAGCCATGTCTGCTGTAAACCTGGAACCGTCATAAATATTGGAAGTTTCACGGAAAGGGGAATCTGTGCCGGAAACATCATGGTGATCCCTCCCAAGGATTACCGGAGCTGATATCAGGCCATCCCTTACTGCCTTATTAAAGGCTCTGGCTATGTTGATCCTTCCTTCTGCATCTGCATACAGTATCCTTGCCTGGGACCCCACGACAAGCCTGTTCTTTTTAGCCTCTTTTATCCATCTTATATTATCCTGCATCTGCTGCATAATTTCCTGCGGTGCATGCCTGGCTATACCTTCCATGACATCGCATGCTATCTTGTCCGTGACTGAAAGATCCCGTGGATCGCAGGAAGAGCAAACCCACCTGAAAGGGCCAAATCCATAATCAAAGCACATCGGGCCCATTATATCCTGGACATATGAAGGGTACCTGAAACTGCCGTCAGGCCTCATTATATCCGCTCCAGCTTTTGATGACTGAAGAAGAAAGGCATTTCCATAATCAAAGAAATACATTCCCTTTGAAGTAAGCTTATTAATAGCCTCTACCTGGCGTTTCAGCGATTTATGCACCTTTATCCTGAATCCATCAGGATCTTCCGACATCATTTTCTGGGCATCTTCAAAACTGACATCCGCAGGATAATATCCGCCAGAATAGGGGTTATGAAGGGATGTCTGGTCAGATCCGATATCAACATGAATATCACTCTCGGAGAGCTTTTCCCATAAATCTACTATATTCCCCTGGTAAGCAATGGATACTGCCTGTTTTTCATTCTGAACCTTCCTTATCCTTGCAATCAGGCTGTCAAGTTCATCATATACTTCATCGACCCAGCCCTGTGAATATCTTTTTGCAACAGCCTTCGGGTTAATCTCTGCAATTACACATGCTGTTCCTGCAATTACACCCGCTTTTGCCTGTGCACCGCTCATTCCGCCAAGGCCGGATGAAACGAACAGCTTTCCTGCAAGCCCCCTGCTCTCCTTATCTATCATTCTTCCTGCATTCAGAATTGTAATAGTAGTCCCATGCACGATCCCCTGCGGCCCTATATACATGAATGAACCTGCGGTCATCTGCCCGTACTGAGTAACTCCAATAGCATTATACCTCTCCCAGTCATCAGGCTTTGAATAGTTGGGCACCATCATGCCATTAGTTACAACAACCCTTGGGGCATCCTTATGAGAAGGAAACACACCAAGAGGATGGCCGCTGTACAATACAAGGGTCTGTTCATCAGTCATATTTGCAAGGTATTGCATGGTAAGAAGGTATTGAGCCCAGTTTTGAAAGACTGCACCATTGCCCCCGTATGTAATAAGCTCATGGGGATGCTGTGCTACGGCATTATCAAGGTTATTGGACAGCATGAGCATAATAGCTGCAGCCTGTTTTGATTTATGAGGATAATCATCTATATGCCTCGCATAAATATCATAATCAGGCCGGAACCTGTACATGTAGATTCTGCCATATCTGCATAATTCATCATAGAATTCCTTTGCCAGCACCGGGTGATGCTTTTTATCAAAATACCTCAGGGCATTCCTTATTGCCAGTGCTTTTTCTTCCCTGGTCAGAATATCCTTTCTCTTTGGGGCATGGTTTATATCATTATCAAATGGCTTTGGATCAGGAAGTTTATCTGGAATACCCTCCAGAATGGCTTTTTTAAAATCCTTTATTTCCATATTTTAATCCTCCAATATTTTTTATCTTTTTTAATCCCGCATAAAGACAGGTTATTTCTCCTAAACAGGCATGACAGAATAAATTATATTTATTTATGACTTGGTTTTCAAGAATAAAACAGGAAGCCTTTCCTGTTTCAGATCATATAAGTTCTATCTTGAATATAACAGGCCTGATACCGTCGGTACAGCATGTGATCATCTGCCTGCTGTCCTTCATCCAGCCCTCGAAAACACCTTTTGCAAAGCTTCCTTCAGCAAGAAATACAGTCATATACTTGAAAATATCATTCCATGCCCATAAACAGAATTTCTCAGGCTTTTCCAGCCCGGTTTCAAATACATCACCCTCTTCAAATACGGGGCATTTTTTAATATCGCCTACACAGTATTCTTCTGCCAGTTCTGCATTAATTGTCTTCTTGAGTACAGTAATCCTAATCTTTGGCATAAAACCCTCCCTGCAATATATAATGATGATTTGAAAAATTCATTTTTCATATCCTTATAATCATTTTTTCCTGTATTTATTCATCAATTTGACATGGCAATGCCTTAGACTTTTTATCATTTTCTTTCTTCATTCAAATTCCCTGTCCTCTATCTGGAACCTGTAGACATTTTCAGAGGCTTTATCCCTGACCTCGATCCAGAACCTGTCCCTGCCGGAATATTCCTGAACATACTCTCCATTAACAGATACTATACGGCTTTCCCTGGTACTGAAGGCATCAGGTATCCAGTAGATTATATAATTATGATAGAAAGATCCATCCCATGATAAAACAGGGTTAAAGACAGGATATTCCTCATTTGCTTCTATCCTTGATGCCAGCCTTCCTGAACCGTTAAACACAGATAATATAAAATTTTCTTTTTCAGCTTTCCATTCTGCATCTCTTCTTATATAAAGGATTAAGACTCCACCTTTTGCATAGTTCCGGTAGAATTTTATCCTGCCGTCCTTTTCCATGTTCCTCCCGGTATTTTCCTGCTCGATCTCTCTGATCCTCTTCTGCATAGGCTTATAGGCTATATTGGTAATGCTTTGATACCTGTTTTCACCCTCCAGCCTGGTTATCCAGAATCCATCCAGCAGTATGCTTTCACCCTTTGCCCACTCTTCAATTACTGCACCGGGATCGATATTGTACCTTTCAATGCTTGCCATGCGGTAGAAGAGATCATTTTCCTCAGGCATTTCTTCCTCAGCATGAATGCTTTTTTTTGGTAAGCCCTGAAAGTAACCACCCTCCTCTGAGATCCAGACATCCCATTTATGGGTATTATCAGTAAGCCTTAAAGCTTCGATGCAATATACTGTAATATCCTCATTGACAATAAATTCCCATCTATGGTATTTATCTCCGCTCGGGACAGTAAAAACCCTGTTCCTCTCTGCACCTGCACTGTCAAGATAATTTATGCAGAACCCGACATCGATGCTCCTCGTTACACTTTTATCAATTCTTTCTGCATTGAAGAAATATTTTATGTTTGCATCATGGTACAGCTTCTGCCTGACGTCAATTCTTGTATTTTCCCTTGTCAGGTAGTCGCTGAGGCAGACCTGGCATAAAGCCACAAACAGTATTCCAGAAAGAACCATAGTCTTTTTATTCATCAGCTGCCTCCATGAAACAATCTGTAATTCTGCAGAGGCCAGGAAGCCGACTGCAGTTTTTTATATCAAAGCATCTGTTGCCGTGATTTTTTTCTGAAAAAGAAAACAGGACATGTCAGGCATCCAATACGTCTCGGATCTTTAAGGCTATCTCCTGAATTGAAAAGGGCTTCTGTATGAAGTTAATGCCCTTCTGAAGGACCCCTTTATTAGCAATGACATCAGCGGTGTAGCCTGACATGTAAAGGTATTTGATATCCTTTCTGATTTTATCCATATTTTCAGCCATCTCCCTGCCGTTCATATCAGGCATCACAATATCAGTAATTACCAGGTCGATCATGGAAACCTCTCTGGCAATGGAAATTGCATCGACAGGGGTTTTCGCAGAAATTACATCATAGGACAGGTTTTTAAGCATCAGTACTATGAAATCCAGGAAAATCGGGTCATCTTCAACAACCAGTACAGTTTCTCCTTTGCTCTGCGGTATATCAACTATTCCTGCACTTTCCGTATCTTCTTTATTTTGAGAGGCATATGGGATATAGATCCTGAATATTGTCCCTTCATTCTCCCTGCTGTCCACATTTATAAAGCCCTCATTCTGCTTGACGATCCCATAGACTGTTGCAAGCCCCATTCCAGTCCCCTTCCCGAGTCCTTTTGTCGTAAAGAATGGCTCGAATATATGGCTTATGTCCTCATCCTTTATGCCGCAGCCGTTATCAGATACTGTCAGCATGACATATTCTCCCGCAGCAATATCAGGATGGTTATTAATATATTCCTCATCAATACAAATATGGTTTGTTTCAATGCTTATCCTGCCATTACCCTTTATGGCATCTCTTGCATTGACACAAAGGTTTATAAGGATCTGGTCTATCTGTGAAGGGTCCATTTTAACTGAGCATGAACCTGCTCCAGGGATCCAGAGCAGTTCAATATCCTCACCGATAAGCCTCCGGATCATCTTGAGTATGTTCTCAATTGATTCATTCAGATCGAAAACTACCGGTGTAATGGCCTGTTTACGCGCAAAGGCAAGAAGCTGCTGGGTCAGGTTGGCTGACCTCTCAGCTGCATAGAGTATCCTGTCAAGATTCTGGATCAGGGGGCTGTCCTTATCCAGTGCATTAATAGCAAGCTCGGCGTGGCCTATGATCGCACCTATCATATTATTGAAATCATGAGCAATGCCACCAGCCAGGATACCGACTGCTTCAAGCTTCTGACGCTGAAGTAGCTTGTCCTGAAGTTTTTCCCTTTCCAGTTCTGCCTTCTTCCGGTTGCTGATATCCCTTGATACCCATATTACATGCTGAGACTGAAGAGGTGCGATGCTTGATGTAAACCAGAAATGGCTGCCATCAGCCTTCAGGTCATACTCAAAGACTACCAGCCTCTTCTCATCCAGAGAGTCCTTTATATACTGGCTTACAACACCTGCCTTATCAGCAGGGAGTATATCATAGATGCTCTTCCCGACCATATTATCCGCAGGTTTATACAGAGGGTCTGAATTTGTAGGGCCAATTTCGATAATTTTGCCTTTTGCATCAAGCACTATTATCAGGTCGGTCATGGCAGCAAATATTGACCGCAGTTTCCCTTCTGATGCCTTAAGGGCCTCAATGGCCCTTTTTTCTTCAGTAACATCAATAATTATGGATATTACCTGTCTTTCACCATGTATATCCAGCAGAACCGAAGAATAGGATATAATGCCGCAGGAGCCATCCTTTCGCAATATCTGCGCTTCTTTATTGATAACAGACCCGTATTTTGAGAGCCTTTCATAAAAATCATCAGGATTATCAAGTATCTCCGGAATGATATCACTTATAGACAAATTGGAAAGCTCATTTCTCTCTTTCCCTGTGTTTTCCAGAAATGCCCTGTTAGCGTCTATATAACTGCCATCATCGAAACTGCTTATAAGGATAGGATATGGTGCAAATTCAAATATAGCCCTGAACCTGGCTTCGCTCTGCACAGTCTGTTCCTGAGCCTCCTTAAGGTTCTGGATATTCAGATCAAGACCAATAATTCTGGATGACCTGCCTTCCTGATCCCATTCTATGGTTTTCCCTTTTGAAAGCACCCAGCACCAGTAGCTTTCAGCATGCATTGCCCTGTATTCGGCCTCATAAAGACCCTTACCGTCACTCTCTAAATATTCAGAGAATTTCTTCTCTACCCCATCAATGTCATCAGGATGCATGAATTTCTTAAATTCCTCTGGCTTTACCTGCCTGTCTTCATAATCATAACCAAGCATCTTATATCTCTCTCTACTGACCATGCCTGATCTTTCTGCTGGATAATAATCCCAGATGCCTGCCTGAATGGATTTTGTAGCCAGTTTCAGCAGTTCGGCCTGTTTAATAAGCTCCTGCTGTACGGCTTTCAGGCTCGATACCTTTTCATTCAGCCTGTGTTTCAAAATATAGCTGATAATACCGAGGCTTAAAAGCAATACGACCAGAAAACCGGCTGCAGTGTATATTATCCTTAGTATTTCCGGGGCCAGCCAGTGGCCCAGATCAAGATTTATCCATTTTTTCCTGATGGATTCCAGCTTTTTTTCAGGAATGTTTTTCATTGCCTTCTGGACAGCTCTGAACAGAAGAGGGTACTTTCTGCTTACCCCTATGCTCCATGCAAAAGAATAGTCAGTACTGCCTGCCACACGCAGGTTCGGGATACCTTCAAGATCAATATAATACGCAGCTACAGCAAGGTTCTCAATAAAGGCATCGATCTCCCCGAAACTTACCCTTCTGAGCCCTTCTGAAACATTATTTACTGTAATGATCTCAAAGCGGTTCTGTGCAATCCCTCTGATATATGATTCAGTAGCAAAACCTGATACAACAGCGATGCGTTTTCCTCCAAGATCATCCATGCTCAGGTCGCCTTTTGTAGAAATATTTGTGATAATTATTACAGGCGAGACTTCATAAGGCATTGTGAAAAAAGCATATTCTTCCCTTTCAGTTGTTGCTACTATTGTGGGGGCTACTGCACATTCACCGTTCTTAAGGTCAGCAAGATGCTGATTCCAGTCACTTGAGGGAACTTTGATAAATTGCAGGCCGAGATAGTTCTCTACTTCTTTTATAATATCTGCGCCCATGCCTGTAAATGTACCATTTTCAGAGGCAAACTCAATCGGAGGAAATTCAACATTGTAATATAGAACCATTTTTTCAGAATTTTCCAAAAGCCATGTTTTTTCTTCAGGGCTTAACTCTGTATTACCTCCTGCATTGACTGCAGTCAAAGGGCAGAATAGTAATAATATGGCAAGTATTATATAATTCTTCAGCTTCTTCTTTGTTTCACCCTTTAATGGAAAGGCATTCAGGTTCATACAAAGCTCCCTGCAGGCTTACAATAAAATATATCCAGGAAACTCAAGGGCATAATGATCCTCTTAAATTTACAGATAGATTAATAATATATCAAAGATAATTTCAAATTAATATAAAAATCCCATATTTATTAACAAAAATGCTGTATAAGGAAATATTATCCCTGATTTTATAATATTCCACTTATTTATTTTGAAAAATTGAGCAAAATCATTAGATTAAGAGATAGGGATACAGATATTCCGCAAATAGATTTTCAGCAGATTTATCAGGAAACAGAATTAGGCAATAATAGCAATAAAGCTACAAATTTATCCATAAGGGCGGCTTATGCACAGAATGAAAAATACAGTACCTGAATTTATAGCAGACAGGCTCCTGAAGGGTATTTTTCAAGGTAAGATTACAGCATACACTATGTTTATTGATATTTCAGGCTTTACATCAATGACGCAGAAACTTATGGAGCATGGCAAGGAGGGAGCAGAGATCCTGTCAGGGATCATAAATGATATATTCACTCCTTCAATAGACATAATATATGATAATGGAGGGTTTGTATCCAGCTTCGCCGGAGATGCTTTTACATCCATTTTTCATAGGAGAAAACCTGAATATGCACTAAATTCCGCATTTAAAATCATCAGGCTTTTTGCCGGACAAGGCCTGGTCAGCACCAAATTCGGAAACTACAGGCTTGAAGCCAAAATCGGCTTATCCCACGGAAAAGTAAAATATGGCATAATCAATTCTGATTTCCAGAAAGCCTGTTACTTCAGCGGAGAAGCAATTGACAGCTGTGCGGAAGCAGAACATAAGGCACAACGGATGCAGATAATTGCGGACTGCTCGTTTGAAAAAAAGACCATGGCCGGCATAATAAAAAAGCAGGTTGGCAAAGGCTGGTATCAGCTTTTTGAAAAGGACCTTAAGCTTGCTGGGCCTAAGCCTCAAAAATGGCATCCAGTATCAGCTGACATTGAGCGCCAGTTTATTCCGAATGCAGTCCTGGAGCTAAGAGACAGGGGTGAGTTCAGAGAGATCCTTGCCTGTTTTGTAGGATTTGCAGATAATAGAAATTACAAACAGGCAATACAGCATATAATCAAAATCTGCAATCTTTACGGGGGATACTTTAACCGAATTGATTTCGGAGATAAGGGGGCTGTACTGCTTATACTCTTCGGTGCACCATTAGCAAGGGAAAAACTGTCCCGGGCAGCAGCTGATTTTATTTTGAGCCTGAAAGACATACCCGGTTTTAAGTTCAGGGCTGGATTATCCAAAGGGATTGCCTTTGCCGGTTTTGTCGGTTCTAAAAGAAGGCAGGAGTATACAGCATTAGGAAGTGCAGTAAATCTTTCAGCAAGATTAATGACATCTGCAGACTGGATGCAGGTCCTTGCAGACAAAAGCATTGTGCATGATCTGAAAAATTATTGCGAGATAGAACTGACTGGCCATCGATTTTTAAAAGGCTTCAAAAAAAGAACTGAGGTATATAGCATAAATTCGCGGAATCAGATCAGATTTCAGCTTGCATACTCCGGGAAATTCATCAGCAGGGCCAAAGAAACAGAAATATTGTCAGGGTTCATAAGCCCTGTTTTCAGAAGCAGTTTCGGGGGAATAATACATGTTGACGGCCCTGCAGGCATTGGAAAATCACACTTCATATCAGACTTTATAGAAAGAACTGAAAACTGTGCTTTCTTCTACCTTCCCTGCGATGAAATCTTAAGAAAACCCTTCAATCCTTTCATTTATTTTTTGAAGACACTCTTCAGGCAGAGCGAATATGATACAAAGGACAAGAATAAAAGCAATTTCCGGAAAGAGTATGCCAGGATCATAAATTCTACCGCGGACCCTGAAACAAGAAATGAGCTGATACGCACTGAATCTTTCACAGGAGCCCTGCTGGGGCTTAAGATCAAAGACTCTCTTTATATAAGGTCTGATCCAAAAATAAGATATGAAAATACCATCTATGCTGTCAAAAGTCTTATAAAATCCCTGTCTTTCAGAAAACCCCTTGTCCTGATTATTGATGACGGACACTGGATTGACACTGACAGCCTTGAACTGATAAGAGTGATGATAAGGAATGTAGATAATTGCCCCTTTGCGATAATAGTCCTGTGCCGCCCGTCAGACAGTGGAGAAAGATTCAGCCTGTTTGAAGATGACATGACTGAATATTGCAGAAACAGGGTCGAGATCAGAGAGTTAACACGAGAAATGACCATAGATCTTATTCAGGATAAATTCCCCAAATTGAAAATACCCCGAAAAACAATCGATTTCATTTACAACAGAAGCAATGGCAATCCATTCTTTATTGAACAGATAGTACTGTATCTGAATGAAAACAGAATGCTGAACAGAGAATATGAGATAATCAGGGGAAGCAGTTCAGTCCCTTCAGGAATAAACCAGATCATTATTGCTCGAATTGACAGATTATCCGCAGCCCTGAAAGAAACTGTAAAAACTGCATCTGTTCTTGGAAGGGAATTTTCACTTCCTGTATTAAGACAGATCATTTTTATATTAGAAATACTGAAAGATGAAACTGACCTGTTTCAAAAAATAGAGGATGGCAGCAGGGAACAGATATGGGAAAATATATCCAGCCTGAAATATATTTTTCTCCATGCCATGATCAGGGACGCTGCTTATGAGATACAGCTTAAGGAACGATTGAGACAGCTTCATGATCTTGCTGGAAAAGCAATAGAAGCGATATACAATGATGATCTGTACAATCACTCAGAGGAGCTTGCAGAACATTATGAAAAGGCGGAAAATAGTGCTAAAGCCCGGTTTTATCTGGAAAATGCAGGAGACAAGGCCAGGGACAATTATCAGAACATCAAGGCATTAAGCTTCTATGACCGGCTGCTAAAATATCTCGAAACAGAAAAGGATAGTGAAAAGATCATAGAGATAATGCTGAACATGGGCGATATCCTGAACCTGATTAACAGGCTGAACGATGCCGGAAAAACATATAAAAAAGCACTCGAACTGTCAGAAAAGATAAAAAATCAGGCTCTTACAGTTGACTGCAGGAACAGCATGGGAAATATCCTGAGGATTCTGGGAAAAATAAAAGAGGCGGAGAGTATGTTCGAAGAAAGCCTCCAGTCTGCTGTAAATATAGATTATAAGAATGGAATGGCAGCCTCCCTCAGGAATATTGGAATAATACATTTCTTCAGGAGAAACTATGAAAAAGCCATGGAATGCTATGCCAAAGACATTGCCATAAACAGGGAAACGGGTAACCAGAGAGGTATCAGCATTGCAATGGGCAATATTGGGCTTATCTATAAAGACCAGGGCAACTACAAGAAAGCTATGGAACATTACAGATATTCGCTTGAAATATGCAATACAATAGGAGACAAAAGGGGTGCTGGCATAGCATACGGCAATATCGGAAATATTTATGCTTATCTCTGTGAATATGAAAAAGCAATGGAAAACTACCAGCAAAAAATGGCTATATGCTCAGAAATAGGAGATAAGAAGGAACTGAACCTTACTATAGGAAATATGGGGAACATATATTTCTATCAGGGCAAATACAGTCTTGCCATGCAGTATTATAAAAGGTACCTGTCATTATCAATAGAGATTGGAGATAAACGTAGCTGTACATATGTATATGGAAACATTGCTAATTTATACAGATGCCAGGGAAAACTGGACCTTGCAATGGAGTATCTTGAAAAAAAGATAGAACTATGCAAAAAGCTCGATGACCAGAAGGAGCTTGGCATGGCAATCGGCAGTATGGGGATTGTGTATACCAGCATGGGAAAATACAAGAAGGCCATGGAATGCTGCCGAAAGTGGGCAGATATCTCTGAAAAGCTTGGCGATAAAAGGGGCCTTGGCAATGCTTTCGGTAATATAGGGAAAATTTTTCATTCCATGGGCAATTACCCAGAAGCTATGGAGAATTATAAAAAAATGCTTTCAATATCGGAAGAACTTGGTGATAAAAGAGGCATCTCTTTAATATTAGGCAATCTGGGCTTTCTATACAATGATTCAGGAGATCATGAAAATGCCATAGAGAGCTTCAGGAGAAAGCTCCGGTATTGCGAAAAGATTAATGACAGCATCGGGGTGAATGAAACTACAGGACAGATAGGGATTATGCATTTAAAAAACAATAACCTGACAGAGGCCCGGGATTTCCTCGACAGGGCAATATCTGATGCAAGAGGTCTATCTGCAAAGCCCCACCTTATGATCTTTCTATATTACAGGGCTGTCCTGCATCATAAAACAGGAAATATCGTAAAAGCAGATGAAATGAATTCAGAAGCTCTGAAAATGTCGCATGATCTGGGAAATAATGATATAAATATCCTTGCAGGCATTCTGAAATACAAAATGGAAAAAAATACAGCAGCATTGATCGATTTGCTGAATAAAAAGGATATTGAAGAAAAATACTCGGCATTGATCTATTTTGAGCTATGGGAGATAACACAACATAATACCTATAAGGAAAATGCAAAGGCATTGTATAGAGAACTCTACAGAAAAATCCCCAAATCTGAATTCAGGATGATGCTCAAAAAAATGGGTGAACAGATCGAATGAAAAATCTGGTTCCGGATTTTATAATCGAGAGATTTATAAATAACAGATTATCAGGGCATTTTTCCGCTTTCACACTCTTTGAAGCAAAAGGGACGGTTCTTTTTGCTTCACTCTATTGCCCACAGCGGACCAGCCAGATATAGCATTTATTCTCCTTATAGGTGTAGCTCATATTACCGGAGTCCAGTAACACGAGCCATGCATAGCCTGAATATACTGCATTGGCAGTAGACAACCGGTAGCAGGAACACCGATAAAGGGATATCCCTCAGGCAATGCAACATTATATTTTGCAAGGTCCATAAGGCTGTGAAGCTCGAGGATATTTGGAAGTCTCCAGTCATCATGGCCTGCATGAACCAGTGCATTACACCAGCCTATTATTGCAATACTCTTTTAAATGTACCGTTTTATGCAATAACCTCTTTCTGCATTATCTCATATTTCAGAATAGCCAATACTATTATATAGACTGTTTTTAACGCTGACACAAAAAGAACCCTCTCCCTTGCTTATTCCCCCTTGTGTCATTCCTGACATAAAAGGCCCGCACCTCTTGTTAATTCCCCCTTATGTCATTTTCCTGACACAAAAAGCTCGCACATCCTGCTTATTCCCCCTTGTGTCATTCCTGCCGACACAAAAAGAACCTCTCCCTTGTTTACTCCCACTTGTGTCATTCCTGCTGACACAAAAAGCTCGCACATCCTGCTTATTCACACTTGCTTCATTTTATGCTGACGCAAAAAGAACCGTCCCTTTTGCGTCCCTTTTGATTCACTATAATTTAATCTTGCATTATAAGCTCAAGCGTCTTAATATTATAACAGGTTCCTTACATTTGACTTTTAATCTCAGGGAGTGCTTATGAAGTGTAAAAACTGCGGATTTGAAAATCCTGAAACCATGAAATTCTGCGGTAATTGTGGAAAGCCCATGTTAATTATGCATGAAGCGCAGGAAGAATTCAGATCTCTTGCAATTTTATTTATGGATATGGTTGGATTTACAAAATTCAGTGAGAGCATGGACCCTGAAATCCTGAAGGATATTCTTCTGAAATATTACGAAAATATAGAGAATGCAATAACCTTTTATGAAGGAGAAGTGATTAAATATATCGGCGATGGTATCCTTTCAGTTTTCGGATACCCAAAATCGCATGAGAACGATTCAGAGCGTGCAGTCCTGGCAGCTTTCATGAGTCGGGACAACATCAGAGAGCTGAACAATAAAATGGGACTTGATATCAAATTCAGATACGGCATTAATTACGGAAAAGTCGTGGCAAGCAGGGTACGTAATAATATGGATTTTTTTGGTGATGAGATAAATATCTGCCAGAGGATCCAGGCTGCTGCAGATCCTGAACAGCTGCTTGTAAGCCATGAGGTTTATAATCAGCTGAAATCCATATTCGATTTTAAATCCCGGGTTAAAAAGGCAGACATTACAGATAATCTCCAGATAGATGTCTATGCTGTTAACAAAAAATTGAAAAAGCGCGGGAAGACAAGAGGAATTGAAGGTATCACCCACCCTATGATCGGAAGGCAGGCTGAGTTCAATACCCTTATGGATTCTTTTAAGGACAGTTACTTAAATAGAAATTTCCATGTACAGGTAATAGAGGGAGAGGCAGGCATAGGAAAAACAAGATTATATGATGAATTTGAGTCACAGGTAAGAAAATATGATGATATAATGATAATGAAGGGAAGATGCCTTCCCTATGCAAAAGGCTTTTCCTACTGGCCAATTCTCGAGATTACAAAGGAATATTTCCAGATATCCGAAAATGATATTAAGGAAGACGTGGAAGCAAAATTAGATGAAGCATTGATAGATCTGCCGGATAGAGAATCTCTCCATCTGATAGATATTAAATCCCTGTTTCTTAATTTTCTTGGTTTCCTTGAATCTGAAAATCTTACAGTTCCACTGGATAAAATACAAAGATCATTCTTTATTGTTTTTAGCGATTTAATTAGGAATATCAGCAAAAGAAAAATGATCCTTTTTGTAATCGAAGACCTCCATTGGATAGATATATCCTCAAGGGACCTGCTGCTATACATAACTGAAAATCTTTCTGATATCAGAATATTCTTTATATTTATCACAAGAATGGAAGCAAAAGAAAACCCTGTAAGCACGTTACTTTACGATAGAACAAAAGATCTTCCCGGGTTTAACAGCATAAAACTCGAAAGACTAAACAATAGCTATTCAATGGAGCTGGTTGAGAAAATACTGGAATTCCAGAGTCTACCGCAGAATTTCAAAGACCTCATAATCAGTAAAAGCTCAGGAAATCCCTATTTTGTCGAGGAGATAATTAAAACCTTCATTGATGAAGGTGTACTGGTCAGGAAAGGCAAAAGCTGGAAAGCAACCAGGCCTGTCAATGAAATAGATATTCCCAGCTCGGTTAAAGGTGTTATTCAGACAAGACTGGACCGTCTTTCTGAAGGAGAAAAGAAAACAATCCAGAATGCGGCGGTAATAGGAAATACATTCTGGAGCGATATACTTAACCTGGTCACTGAGCAGATAGTGGATAAACACCTGAAAAGCCTTGAGTCCAAAAATTTTGTAGTTAAAAATTATGATTCAGATTACCTTGATGAGCTGGAGTATCTCTTTAAGCATATTCTTATAAGGGAAGTTGCTTACAACGGCATTCTCTCCAAGGTAAAGAGGGTAATCCATGAAAAGATCGCTGGAATAATTGAAGAGCGTTTTGAAAAGAATGATAAATACCTGGCCCTTTTGTCCTATCATTTTGAAAAAGCGGAGATCTATGATAAAGCAGCTCAATATTACCTTAAGCTTGGAATATCACAAAGATCCAAGAATCTTAATGAGGATGCCATATATTCCCTCGGTAAAGTCCTTGATTACAAGAAATTTATTGATTTCAGAGATGAATACACAGCACTGGATAATATTGGGAAAATAAAGATTATTCAGAGCAAAAACAGGGAAGCAATTGCAATATACAAAAAGCTGTTGAATTCAAAGAAGATCTCTCAGAGGGAAATAGCTGAAACAATGTGCAAGATTGCAGAAATATACCAGAGAATAAGTGAATTTGCAATCGCAGAAGAATTTCTTCAAGAGATCAGAAAAATTTTAAAGCCTGAATGGCACACTGAACAGGTTTCATATAAATCTCTTGCAGCCTGGATATCATACTTAAAAGGGGATATAGAAAGCTTTAAATCAGCTGCTGAGGATGTCAGGGAGTTGTTGAAAGCATCGCGCAAGCTGTCTGATGAAAAGGCCAGGGACATAATAGCCCTTCAGTCCTACAGCCTTTTTGGCGTATATTATGATGTACTGAATGATAAAAAGGAAGCCCTGAAATACTATAAAAAGATAGAGAATTATTATAAAAGCAGAAACAAGTATTTGTATCTGGACGCCTGTTATAACAATATTGGCACTTTATATTTTGCTATGGGTGAGCTCGGCAGGGCTATTGATTATTTTAAGAGATCCCTGGATATCTGCTATAAGATGCAGGACAAGCTGGGAGAGACCGTAACGTGCTATAATATAGGGAATATATACAATTTCTGCAACTATCCGGAAAAGGCAGAGGAGTATTTTAGGAGATACCTTGAAATAAACCAGGAGATAGATAATGTTCTTGGAAACGGATATGGTAAATCGGGATTAGCAAGCCTTGCAATGAGGAACGAAGAATATGACAGGGCAATAGAATTGCTCATGGAAGCAAAATCGATCTTTAACAGGCTTGGCAGCAAATCACTGGAAGAGGATATAGACATTCAGCTTATTGAAGCATATATAGAAATGGGGAAATTAGCTATTGCTGAAAATTTGCTGCTTAAAATAAATAAGCAAAGCAGGCCTGATGATCATAAATTCCTTTATGGAAAACTCCTCCTGAAAAAGGGCAAATATTCAGAGGCTGTAAACACTTTCAGATATATCTATGACAGGGATTTAAGTAAAAAGGACGGGGACCATCTTCTCATATCCGGCTATTATCTCCTTAAAGCCTGTGAAATGTGCGGTAATTTAAAGCCTGAAAAGTCAGTTATCCTTTCCCTGAAAAAGAGGGTAAATTCCATAACAGAAAAGCTCTCTGCTGAATTAAAGGACAGATTCCTTCAGGACAGGAAGATCCGGTATATAATTTCATACGGGGTTTAATATCTGCATAATCTGGATAAGATCTAATTACACACTTGATACTGGTATACTCCGCCTGTTTTTTTTTGCAAAAAAGCATGATAGGGTTTATATTCCTCAAGAAGTGAAGCTGATATATCTTTTTCTTTTTAATTAATATATGATGATGCATGCAAATAATATTGATTCAATAATTTCCAAATTCAATACTGATAAATCCTCCGGATTAGATAATGAACAGGTCATCAGGGCAGAATCCATATATGGCCTGAATGCCCTGAGAAGCAGGGATAAAAAGACACTGCTTTCAATGGTGATTGATCAGTTCAAAGACTTTATGATAATAATCCTGATAATTGCCGCAATCATCTCAATAGCCCTTGGAGACAAACTGGAGGGCATTGTAATACTCGGAATTGTAATCCTTAATGCAGTCCTCGGGACCTATCAGGAAAATAAGGCATCCAATGCCCTTGATGCCTTAAAAAAGATGGCAGCACCGAAAGCAAAGGTCATCAGGAATGGTAAGCTTGAATCAATTCCTGCAAAAAACCTTGTCCCAGGTGATCTGGCAATACTTGAAACAGGTGATTATGTCCCTGCAGATGTTCGTCTTACAGAAAGCATCAACCTGAGGATAGATGAATCAGCTCTAACAGGTGAGTCCATTGCCTCGGAAAAGGATGCCAGTGCTACGGTAAGCAGGGAGGCTTCTCTCGGTGACCGTATTAATTGCGCTTATATGAGCACAATAGTTGTTTATGGCAGAGGCAGGGGAATCATAACAGCAACAGGAATGAATACGGAGATAGGGCATATAGCAAGGATGCTTGATGAGACGGAAGACACCCAGACACCTCTGCAGAAAAAGCTTGCTGAATTCGGAAAATTCCTGGGTATAACATGCATACTGATAAGCATCTTTATTTTTATGCTGGGCATCCTTCGGGGCGAGGATATGCTGGAATTCTTTATGATAGCAGTAAGCCTTGCTGTTGCAGCCATACCGGAAGGCCTTCCTGCAGTTGTCACAGTGGTTCTTGCAATGGGAATGCAGCGTATGGTCAAAAAAAATGCTATAATGAAGCAGCTGGGCGCAGTAGAAACCCTGGGATCCACGTCAACCATCTGCACAGACAAGACAGGGACCCTTACCCAGAATAAAATGACAGTAATACGTGTATTCAGCGGTACAGATGAATGGAATGTAACAGGGACAGGATATGGTTTTGAGGGGGAATTTATAAACAATGACAGCAGAAAGAATGATCTGGCTGAAATTGCACCGTTGTTTCAGGCTGCAGTATTATGCAATGACGCAGATATAAAAGGGGATAAAGTGATCGGGGACCCCACAGAAGGCGCTCTAATTGTCCTGGGAGCCAAAGCCGGCTATCTTAAGGATGAACTTAACAGGAAATATCCAAGAATCAGGGAACTCCCTTTTGATTCGGTAAGAAAGATGATGTCAACCCTTCATGAAATAGATGGCAGGTATATTATGTTCACCAAGGGTGCTGCAGATTCCATAATTGATTGCTCGGGATTCATAAATCAGCATGGACAGGTAAAGGAACTAACAGAAAAAGATAAAGAAATAATAATCTCAAAACAGGAAGAATATGCCGAAAATGCCATGAGGGTTCTTGGTTATGCATATAAGATCGTTGATAAGGATGCCATACTTAAAGATGAAGAAAAAGACCTTATACTTACAGGGATTTCAGGCATGGTTGACCCTCCAAGAAATGAGGCAAAAGATGCAGTTGCACTATGCAAAAAAGCAGGAATAAGGGTAGTCCTCATAACCGGTGACCATGTCAAGACAGCTGGTGCAGTCGCTTCTGAGCTTGGAATCCTTGACGAGGGTTCTGTATCAATGCCGGGAGCAGGCATAAATAAACTGAGCGATGAAGAACTGGGGGCGATTGTTAAAAATACAAGTGTATTTGCCAGGGTTTCGCCTGATCATAAAGTAAGGATAGTCACAGCGATCAGGTCCAATGGTGAGATTACTGCTATGACAGGTGATGGAGTAAATGATGCACCAGCACTAAAAAAAGCTGATATAGGGATAGCAATGGGCATTACAGGTACTGATGTATCAAGGGAAGCAGCTGATATGATACTGACTGATGATAATTTTGCAAGTATTGTTGATGCTGTAAAAGAAGGGCGGATAATATACAGCAATATCCGAAAGTTCGTAGGCTTTCTGCTTTCATGCAATATTGGTGAAATTCTGATTATCCTGACAGCTATCCTTCTTAAATGGCCGGTACCACTGCTTCCTATCCAGCTTCTCTGGGTAAACCTTATTACTGATTCATTTCCGGCATTTGCCCTGGGCCTTGAGAAGGGTGAAAATGATATAATGGATAAGAAGCCTCGGGACAGGGATGAACCTATAATTAACAGAAAAATGGCAATCGGTATGGCATTTCAGAGTATTGGGCTGGCTTTTGCATCACTCTTTTCATTTTGGATAGGCTACAGCTTTTTTGGAAACGGTAATGCTGATCTGGCAAGGACATTCTGTTTTGCCACCCTGATAGCAGGCGAGATGCTAAGGGCTTATTCTGCAAGATCAGAAAATAAAGGCATTTTCTCAAGCAACCCCTTTGCAAACAGCTTTCTGAATATATCAGTAGCAGGAGCATTTTTCATTCTGATCCTGGTTATTTATGTACCCTTTATATCAGGTATTTTCTCTACCGTGCCCTTAAGTTTCTCACAGTTTGCAATAGCTGTTTCTCTCGGGATAATACCGACAATATTCAGCGAAATTTCAAAAATATTAAAATAATTTTATGAAACCTGAAAGAATTAAATGCCCCAAATGCGGGAAACAGATTGAAGCATCTTATAATTTCTGCGGATATTGCGGAGCTTCATTAAAAAAAAGCAGTACCGGCATAATCCAGGTACCAAGCATGCCGAAAAGCCTGATAAAAAAGATCGATCTTACCAGGGAGCATCTTATTGGATCCAGAAGAAATGTTTCAGTTGTCTTTGCAGATATATCAGGATTTACGAGATCAAATTCACCTGCAGACCCGGAAATGTCAAAAGATATGAAAAAACCCGTTTTTCAACGTTTATCAGAGGTTATTTATAAATATGAAGGCTATATCGATAAGTTTATGGGGGATTGCATTATGGTTCTTTTTGGTGCCCCGCTTGCTCATGAGAATGATCCCCTGCGTGCAGCATTATGTTCTCTGGAACTTCAGGAGGTAATAAAGGAATTTGATGGAATAAAACTGTCAATCGGTATTAATTTCGGTAATGTGGTCGCTGGAAGACTGGGCTCAAATCAAAAGATGGACTATACGGTAATCGGGGATACAGTGAACCTTGCGCAAAGAATTATGTCCTCTGCAGGCCCAGGAGAAATACTTGCATCTCAGAAGCTTTTTGAACTGACAAAGAAAGAAATAAAATATTCTGAAGCATCTCAGATTAAAGTCAAAGGCAAAAAGGAACCAGTAACAGTATATATACCGATAAGCACAATATCTGCATATTCTCACCGAAATATTTTCGAACATCCGATTATCGGCAGGGAAAGTGAACTCGACAGGCTAAGCGCTGCATACAAGAAAGCCTCGGCCGGAAAAGGCAATATCATTAATATTATTGGAGAAGCAGGGATAGGTAAATCCAAGATGGTATTTGAATTTGAAAAAAGGATCAGGGGTAAGGCTAAAATATATAAAGGCTGGTGCATTGAATATTTAAGAGGTGTTGCGTATTTCCCGATAAAAGAGATCCTGAGAGGAATACTCAGTATACAGGATGGCAGCTCAGATTCCATTATAAATACAAAACTGGATAATTATCTATCAGACATACCCGGAAATGAATTAAAAAGAATCTGCCCTTATCTAAAGTATCTGTTTTCTTTAAAAGTAAGCGAAGCCGAAAGGGTTTTAATAGAAAATATCAAATATAGCGACAGGCATTCAATATTTAACAGATACCTGAGCCTGCTGTTCAAGGAAATCAGCATGAAGAGAGACCTTGTGCTGATAATTGATGATCTTCACTGGGCTGACCAGGCTACAATGGATTTTATAAATACCTTTTGCAGAGAAATTGGCAAAAGCAGGGTATTGCTTATATTATTATGGCGCCCTGGCTTGTCAGATAAGGGAGATTACTGCATTTTACCTGTGCCTGATTACTCTAATGATATCAAATTAGAATTGTTCAGCAAAACTGAAGCTTCCAGGCTGATATGCAATATTTTAAGCTGTAAATCAGCAGATGAGTCTTTAACCGGATTTATCCTGAAACGCAGTGAAGGAAACCCGTTTTACATAGAGGAACTGACAGCCTCATTACTAAGCTCCGACATGATAAAAGTCCGCGGAAACGGGACAGCTGTCCTGAAAAAAGAAGGGTTCACCGGCCGGATACCTGCTAAACTGCAAGAGCTGATATTTGCAAGGATAGATAAACTTGAACCAAGGTTAAAGAAGATAATTCAACTGGCTTCGGTTATCGGGACAGAGTTTTCAAGCCGTGTCCTGAAACAGGTAGTTGATAATGATCTCAGACTGGAGACCGTAATGCACAGGATCCAGCAGAATGATATAATCAAAAAGAATGCTTCTATAAGCTCTTCATCTGAGAATTGCGATGAGTTCTTATTCAAGCATAAGATGGTCAGGGATGTAGTCTATGAATCGCTTTTATTATCTGAAAGAAAGCAATACCATGAATTAATAGGTAATACTTTTGAAAGTATTTACAGTGAAAATCCATCCGATTACCTGGATATACTGGTATACCATTTCAAACTGTCGAATAATTATGAAAAATATTTCCGGTACCTCGTAAAACTTGCAGATAAAGAGCATAAAGCCGGCAGTTATGCAAAGGCAGAAAGGCTTTATTCTGAATGGTTCAATAACAAAAAGGCTGAAAGGTACAAGAATTCCAGCGGAATAGAGGTCTCTCTGGATTACTGTCATGTAAAAACTTCCCTGTCCAGGTTTAATGACAGCATGGCTATCCTGAATGATATAGAAGCAAATACAAAGAATCTGCTGAAGGGGGAACTGCTGATAAAGTATAATCTGGCCAAATGGGCATGCCTGGCTTCAACTGGAAAACTAAAGGAAGCGTTGTCTCTTATCCAGGATTCAGTTCTTCTTGCTGAAAAGCTTGAATCTATGGATAAAAAGCTTCTGGCTAAAAGCTTTGCAAGCCTTGGATCCACCTTTTATTTTGCAGGCAATTTTGACCTGGCATTAAAGCATTATAACAGAGCTTTGAAAATAATATCTGAAAACCTGGGGAAATATGACCCTATGATCCCAAATATATATAATAATATAGGGGGTGTATATTTCCGAAAAAGAAATTATGACAAAGTACTGGAATTTCTGAACAAATCACTGCAGCTGGCTGAAGAAGCATACGGCGAGAATCATCCGCAAGTAGCAAGCTATTACAATAATATCGGTGTTGCATATTACTATAAACGGGATTTTGATAAGGTGATCCGATACCACCAGAAAGCACTTGATATTCAGAGAAAAAGCCTGGGGGATATGCATATCCATGTAGCAATCAGCTGCAGCAATATTGGAAACATGCTTCTGGAGAAACAGGACTATGAATCTGCAAGAAAGAGCTTTCAGGAATCTCTTGAAATAGATTCAAGGGTTTTAGGAGAAAACCATCAAAGAGTCGGAAAAAGCTACAATGGGTTAGGGCTTGCATATAGCGGCATGAAGAGGTATAAGGAAGCCTTAGAGTGCTATAAGAAAGCCCTGGCAATCTTATCAGATTCACTGGGACCGCAGCATGCTGACACTGCCATGCCATTGTTCGGGCTTGCTGAAGTTAATTTTATTTCAGGCAACTACAAAAAAGCCGGCAAATATATTGATTTAACTGTCAGGATAAGAGAAGAAAAGATGAAGGATAATATCATGGAATTGGGTAAAACCTATCTTTTAGCTGGGAAAATATATCATAGATTGAACAAGCCTTTAAAATCAAAAAAATTCATTGAAAATGCCATGGTATTAGGAAGCAAAGCAGATGCTCCCTGGCTGGAAGAGGCAGAATCGTTAGCCAGAAGCTTTTAGTTTTTTCTTAGCCTGAGGAATTCAAATAGTAAAACCAGGATTAAGCTTCAGCCTTGTTTTGCATTTTTACCAGCCAAAAAATTTTTTCTGGCTGTACTGAATGGAAACTATACCCCTGAATTTACTCATCCTCTTTTTTAACAAACAAAAGCGGAAAAACTATGTCGCTTAGACAGCATGGAAGCCAGACTGCGAAAAAGAGAAAAATGAAAATGATGGGATACTCATACCAGCTGCTGGATAAGCCTTTAGCCATAATAACATGGAACAGGCTTGCCCAGGTACTTAGAAGGACATGGCCACCATGAGGAAATTTTGTGGCAGGCTTAAGGTATGCAAAAGCAACACCGAGAATCGCCAGAGGATTAATTAGCCACCATCTCTCAATAAATCCTAAATGTACTCCCCTATTAGGCATTCCCAGAAGCCACTCGGCAATGTATGGTATTATTGAATCGCTTAGCGTTGCTATTCCTACAGACCCGACATAACCGATCAGAAGCAGGACCCATATATTGCATCTCAGCCTGGATTTGCCGCATTTGTAGAGTTCGTACATTGATGCGGTAACCAGTGCGCTCAATACTACATGAACAGGATGAAGGATATAAAATATGTTAAAAGATATCTCTGATGGTATTTTTTGAAAAAAAAGGATGATGGCAATACCTGTCAAAGCACCAAATACTGTAAATGGAGCATGTTCCTTAAGTTCATGTGAAATATGTTTCAGCATACTTTATCCCCTTTATTATCCTAAATTTTTATGATCTGACCTGCTCCGCCCTTGATATACCTGTTTTGAAATCTTTCTTCAAGCTCAATGATATATTTTGTACAGTGAGTAGGGCAAATAAAACCAATATTATCTATTAACTCAAAATTGCTGAATCCATGAAGGCCTCCTATAATTCCATGAACTTTCCCGAATTGCATGGCGGCATCCAGAATGTTTTTCATATCCGGATGGGAGCAGCCTGTGATCAGGACCAGCCCCTCAGATGTATCCACTATCAGGACCTGTTCAATATTATCAAGCTCGCCTGTAGTAAATATATTATTATACAACTGTGCGGGTTTATCAGCATATATTATTTCTTTTACATTTTTAACCCCCCTGAACGAGGGAGGGGCAATCAATCTGATCCTGCTGTTAATGTCCAAAAAAGCAGAAAGCCCCCCGGTATGGTCAAAATGGGAATGGGATATAAACACATCTGTAACAGAAGAAGGTTCAATCCCAAGTTTCTTCATATTCTCCAGGAGTATTCTTCCATTCCCCCCGGCATCAAAAAGGATGGTTCTTTCATGTGCCTCTACAAGGCATGAGAATCCCCAATCAGGCTCCAGATCTTCCCGATGGTTTGTATTATCATAAATAATTGTTGCTTTCATCATCTTCTCCCCCTTCCTGCTCTTTTTCCCCTTCCTGAGCCGTAACTCCTCTCATAGCTCTTAGACCTGTCATATTTTTTATAATACCTGCTGCGATCACTTTCCCGTGCATATTCTGCTGGTTTTTCCCCTGTCCTGTCTCTTCTGCTTTCTGCGTCATGCTCAGTTTCTCTTCTTCTTTTTTCATCTTCTGTTTCTCTATACTCTCTGTATTCGCTTTTCTCGTATTTAGGTAAAATTGCATTTATTTCCTTATCAATCTTCCATCTGTCAAGATCAAAGACACTCCCTTCAGCAAGAAAACCTATCTCTACTCCATCAACGCTGATAGGCTCATTTCTGTTAACATCATCATAACTTGAGTATTTCATGTTTTCTGAATTCATTACGGTTACAGTGCCGCTTCCTACAACCTCAAACTTATTATCTGGTGATATAAATATTGCTGTATCCTCATTAAGGCCTATCCCTTTTTGAGATAAGCCGCTGGACAGGAACTGCGACAATCTGGGTATTCTTTCACGCTGAAGGAAATGAGTGTCCACTGTAATTTCCTTCAGGAAGCCAAAGCCTCTTGTATGCTTGACTGCCGATTTAGAAAACCCTTCATCATCACCATCATATATCATCGGATCGCTTGCGGCTGCAGCTCCTGCGCTGGTACCTGCAATTGTAGCACCCTCTTTGAACCTTTTTCTTATAATTTCCATGGTCTTGGTTTGCCATAGTGAATCTACTAATCTTGTCTGGTCACCGCCTGTAAAGAATATCAGGCCGGCATCATCCAGCAAATGTGAATAGTCATCCCTTTCAGCTTCATAGCGACTCTGGATATCAATTCCATCAACCATACTTGCACCGATTGAAAAGAAAACATCTCTGTAGTCACTAATTGCATCTGCAGTATATGATGTCGCCGATGGTACCACAACAACATTCCTGTTGCTGGTCAGCTCAAGTATCCTTCTTAGGATAACCATCCTGTCCTTTCTGTCTTCTGCTCCTCCTATCAGTACTAAATATCCTCTTTTATCTTCCATAGTTTTCACCTGTTAATATCATTATCTGCTAAATTCCTTCCTTTCAGGCACCTGTTCCT
The DNA here is from genome assembly GCA_964389675.1 of uncultured Candidatus Sumerlaeota bacterium. GTDB lineage: Bacteria > CAYMEV01 > CAYMEV01 > CAYMEV01 > CAYMEV01 > CAYMEV01. Next base: position 14,224 of record CAYMEV010000003.1, on the reverse strand, counting down.
GTTACACATGCCATAATTGCTGCCAAGACAGATTATCCGCTCGCTTTTGCATTCCGGACAGATCTCCGGGTGTTCATCCCCTGAGTAATGATACCCGCAGTCCTGGCATTCAAAAATATTTCTTGAGATATTATAATTGCCACCTTTTATAATAATACTTTTGCCTTCCACAAATGCAGCTCCGATTTTCCTGTGCGCAGACTCTATTATCCGTGTAAAGGTTGACCTGGAGACACCCATGCACCTTGCTCCCTCTTCATGATTATAAAGCTCATAATCCCCGAGGCGTATTGCCTCATACTCTCCCAGGGTGAGAATAACATCTCCTTCAGGGATGTTCTTTGTACCTGATGGCCTGTATACCTGGTTTACCGGAGGAAGCTTGATCTGCCGGTATTTTCTGGGACGGCCTGTCATTTTATATTTTTTATTTTGCACCATTGTTCAATATTATATGAACCATTGTGCAAAATGTCAATTTAATTATATCCCTTTTGCTTTTATTTTTTGGTTTTTATTTGAATTTTTCAGCTTGGGTTTTATTATATGGTATACTTTTTAAGGAGAGAGATATGGCTCAACAGAAAAAGCTGGCTGAAGGAATTTCTAATAAAGAGTACAAAAAGAGGATAGAAAGAACACTTGCCCACCCGGATGCATCAGAAGCTGATGGATTTTTATGGTGGGGAAGCCACCGTATATTCTACCTGACAGGTTTTGCATTTGTACCGACAGAAAGGCCAATAGCATTGATAATAGATAAAGAGGGAGGAACCTTTCTTTTTGTCCCTCGCCTGGAACTTGAACATGCAGAAGCTTATGCCAGTGTCGATGATGTATATTCATATCCTGAATACCCGGATCATGAGCACCCAATGATACATCTTTCACGCATTATGAAAGAAAAAGGCATTAAAAGCGTATTTTTCGGCGACGGTGATGGTTATGGAAAGGTAATGGGCTACAACGGGCCTAAAATAAGCGATATTACAGGCTTTGTATTTCAGCCGGCGGATGATATAATTGAAAAAATGATGCAGGTAAAGAGCAAACATGAAATAGAACTGATTCGCGAATCAGCAAGATGGGCGTCCCACGTGCACAGGTATCTGCAGGAATATACAAAGATAGGCCTGACTGAAACAGAAGTACAGATGAGGGCAGCATATGATGCTCAGCAGGACCTTTTCAGAGAATATGGAAATAAATATAAGTCACTGTCAATGGGCTCAAACGGTCCATCTGCCGGTTACCGCGGACAGATCGGCACTCACAGCGCACTTCCCCATAGCCTGAATATAAATGCGGTTTTCAAGGCTGGTGATACTCTGGTCACAGGAGCATCCTGCCCGATGTTCGGATACTGGTCAGAACTGGAGAGGACAATGTTTATAAGAGAGCCTGATAAACTGCAGAGAAACTATTTTGCACATATGCTTGAGCTCCAGAACATTGCTATTGATGCCTGCCGGGCAGGCAAGCCATGCAGCAGTGTTGACAGAAAAGTAAGGGAATATTTTGAATCCAATAATCTAAATTACTGCTGGCGCCATCATTCCGGACATAATATAGGCATCCGCTACCATGAGGGCCCTTTCCTGGATATCGGAGATGATACCATTATGCAGCCTGGTATGCTGTTTACAGTCGAACCTGGAATATATGCTGAGGGAGTCGGGGGATTCAGGCATTCTGACACTATATTGATCACTGAAAATGGGCCTGAATTTCTAACAGGGTACCCGAGGGACATTGAAAGCCTTATACTGCCGGGTTAAAGACTAAAGGAGGATTATTTCCTTTTACTTGTACCAATAACAAAAGGGGATATTAATGCTGAAAGAAGGATTTACCATAGTAAAGAATAAAGGCATAAATTTTATATACAAAAATGGGAAAAGAATAAAGCATAAGCCGTGGCTTGCAGATCTATTCAGCTTTTTATATGATAAAATCATGGAAAAGTCCGTCTTTCCAAAAAAATTTGCTGCCTCCTACAGCAGGCATTTGAATTTTTTGCAAAATGAAATGAAAAACACCCATAACAGAACTGTTATTGAGTTAGCCACCGGGAGTGGCAATTTAGCTGATCTACTGCCAAATGATAATAAATACACAGGGACAGATATCAGCAAAGGACTGTTAAAAAAAGCCTGTAAAAGATTCATAAAAAGCGGTTTTGATGAATTTGAGCTTTATGAATGCAATGCAGAAGAGCTTCCTTTTTCCGGCAATCAATACGATATGGCTGTATGTAACCTTTCATTAAATTTTTTCTCTGATATAAATAAAGCAATCGATGAATTATACCGCATCCTTAAGCCTCAGGGGATTTTTATCTGCAGTATTCCTGTTCCCGAAAGAAAACCAAAAAATTCGGTCATTCATGGAAATCTATATTCTGAAAAGGATCTCAAGCAATTATTAGAAAACAAGCATTTCGTTTTTGCGCCTTATCCGGAAATAAATGGTGCTTTACTGTACTTTAAGGCTATCAAAAACACTGATATTCCACGTTAGTCTATTTGATTAAAATCTGACCAAATAAAAAATTGAAATATTAAGAAAGGCTCTATGCTGAAAAAATTTATATTAAAAAGCCTTCTGGGAATTAATGACGACCTGACTTTTTATAAGTATAACGGACAGGCTATTAATTATGAAAGGGTAAACAGCCTTTATATCCATATACCTTTCTGCAGGAATTCCTGCCCATACTGCCCGTATTTCAAGGAAATATACAGTGAAGACAGAGCCTTATTAATTGCAGGATCTATAGAAAAAGAGATTCAATTACATGCTGAAAATCTGCAGAATAAGAATTTTGAATCATTGTATATCGGCGGCGGAACCCCTACATTGATGAATAAGGCATTAATAAGACATACTGAGCTGTTACGCTCCCTTTGCGCAGTTAAACACACTGCAATAGAGACAAATCCCGAGGAGATAACCGAAAGGGTCCTGTCTGAACTGGAAGAAATCAAATGCGACCTTATAAGCATTGGAGTACAGGATTTCAATGATAAATACCTGAAAATGCTGGGAAGAAACTACGATGCATCTACAGCAGATAATGCTATAGAGCAGGCACAGAAAAGGAATTTCCTGACTGTAAATATCGACCTGATCTTTGCATTTCCAGGTCAGACAATAAGTGAACTGGATGAAACATTAGAAAGGGCAGTGGATTCCGGGGCTGATCAGGTCACTCTTTATCCCTTGTTTACGTTCCCATATAGCAGAGCAGGAAAACATAAAAAATTGCGAAGGGTAATTCTTCCTGATCCTTCTCAGAGGAAAAAAATGTACTTTCATATATGCGACAAATTCACCAATAACGGATATAAGCAGATATCAGTCTGGGCTTTTCTCAAAAATCAAAAACCAAGATATTCTTCCGTTACAAGGGATTATTACCTGGGGATAGGACCTTCGTCAGCTACATATACCGGCAGGCATTTCCTTTTCAACTCATTTAATTTAAAGCATTATCAGGAACAGCTTGAATCAGGGAAACTGCCTTACTCAATAGTAATGGATGTTTCTGACAGGCTTGAAAGGCTTTTCTGGCTTTACTGGAGGCTATATGAGACATCAGTCCCTGCAGGTGAGTATGAAAACAGATTTAATAGAAAACTGAACAGGGATTTTGTAAAAATTGTTATTGCTCTCAAACTGCTTGGATATGCCAAAAAGACTGATGAAAACATTATTCTGAATAAAATGGGTATCCACCGTGTTCATCTGCTTCAGAATTATTTTGCGATGGATTATATAAACCGTATCTGGACTGAGAGCATAAAGACTCCAGAACCCCAAAAGATAACTCTCATTTAATACAGGTTTTTTTATAAACCAGGCAGTATCTGTTCAATTCTAAAACAATCCATGCTTTAATATTAAAAAATCACTTTGCTATAAGGTTAATAATAAATCTGCTATAATTTCATATTTTTAAAATATTCATGTCCAAAATATTGACATTACAATAAAACAGTATAATTAATAAATTTATATGATTTTATTAAATATCATAAAAAAGGAGTATATTATGAAAAGTTATTCCAGAAACCTCTTGTTTTTTGTAATTCCGGTTATATTTATGCTCTGCATATCATGCAGCAGCGCTCCTGAAATTTATCAGTCCGATTATTTCGGGGAGCTTACATTAAATGAGAGCAATGATCTTGATTATATCTACAGCGACCCGCAAATAAGCCTGCGCAATAGTTCCATACAGGTAATGGATTTTGAGATGCTTGCCCCTGAACCTGAAGATGAAGATGATGAGGATGACCAGGATGATGTCCGATGGGCAGATGCAGGAAAGAGGTTCAAGGAAATAATAATTGAAAAGACTACACCCAAGATAAGTTCAAAATATGGGATAACATTGATTGATAACCCTGCTGATTATATTCTGGAAGGACGAATACTTGAATTTGAGCGAGGATCTCGTGCAGCGCGTTACTTTGTCGGTTTCGGCGCAGGCGCAGGGTACCTTGTTTTTGACATGAAAATAATTGATAAAAAAAGCGGTAAGACTGTTATTGCAGCACACCACAAAAGATTTGCCGCCAGGGCCTGGGATGACATCGTCGATCTCATGAACGATGTTGCAGATGATGAATTGCCTGAGCTCTTTGAGAATGTGATAAAATAACAATAAAGGCGGTTATTTGGCCGCCTTATCCTATTTGATCAGCTCTCTGTATGTGGGGCTTATCTCAATAAGCTCCTCATGCGTTCCCTGAGCTTCGATCAATCCGTCATTAAGGACTATTATCCTGTCAGCCTTCCTGGCTGTTGACATCCTGTGCGTAACCACGATGGTAGTGATATCAGGCGTCTTATCCAGAAGCTCCCTCCAGAAGTTCTTTTCATTTTCTGCATCCATGGCGCTGGTAACATCATCCATGATAATAATATCAGGGTGCCCGGACAGGGCCCTTGCGATAGAAAGCCTCTGCTTCTGGCCCCCTGAAAACCCTATTCCCCTCTGTCCAAGCTGAGTTAAAAATTTATCAGGCAAATTGTCTATTTCATCATAGATCTGGGCAGTTCTTGCAGCTTTTGAAATTATAGAACCATCCAGGTCTCTCCAGAAATCAATATTGGTAAATACAGACTCGCTTATAATCACAGGAAGCTGTTCAATATAGCCAATCCTCTTCCTGAAAGTATCTTTGTCATATTCCTGTATCGGCCTGTCATTTATCTTAACTTCTCCGGAATCAGGCTCATATATTCCTGTAAGAAGATTAAGCAGGGTCGTTTTGCCTGATCCGATCTTTCCTACAATTGCTATCTTTTCTCCCTTTTTCAGGCTGAAGTTTATATCCTGTATCCTGAAATCCTTCTGATCTGACCTTTTGCTTTGCTTGAACTCAAAACTCAGGTTCTCGATACTGATATCACTCAGTTTGGCCAGTTTCTTTCCTCTGGGATCAGCATCCGTATATCCCGGTTCGAACTGTCTGATTTCCTCAAGCCTGTCTATGGTAACACATGCCTGTGTCCCCATCACAAAGAAATTCGGTATATCCGTAATGGGCCATACAATTATCCCGAGATATGAATAAAAAGCTATATAGGTACCCAGGGATATATTACCCCTTATTACCATTATACCCCCGAATAAAAGCACAAACACCTGCCCGAGATAATTTAAGAATTCAAAATATATGCTGAACAGGCCCTGTATGGCCAGTACATCCCTTTCTATGCCTTTCCTTTTTTCAAGCATTTTCCCGAATGCCTCCTTCTGATACCTTTCAGAGTTGAATGATTTAATGATCTTTACCCCGGAAAATGCTGATTCGAGGAAATCATTCGTTTCTGAAACACTTTTTCTGAATATTCTGAATTTTCTCCCAATTACAGATTCAAGCCTGAAAAAGAGAAACATCATAAAGGGGATGGGTATTATCGAAAGCATTGTAAGCATCGGGTTCAGTATCCACATGCTGACAAGGCAGAACAGTATAATACAGCCGGAGTTAAATGCCCTGAATATTCCCGAGCACAGAAACCAGGACACTCCAGGGGGATGAGTAGATATATCATCTGTAAGCCTGGTGGCAATATCACCTGTCCTGTATTTCTGGAAAAACCTGTAGCTCTTGTTTAGTATTTTATTAAAATAGATCTTCCTTAGGCTTATTTCAAATATAAGGTTAAGCTTGGCCCTCAGGAAAGGATATGCATTTGTAATTGACATGGCAATACCGAAAGCGATAAGTATGAGGATAAGCTTTTTCCTTTCAGCCATTGCAGCCTGAAGTGACAGGTCACCGCTGTGAAACAGATCCAGGTTTTGGACAATTGAATCAATGATATACTTGTACACCAGTGGGTAAAGTGTTGTAACAGCCGTTGTGAAGACGGTCATCAAGATCAGGAAAAGGACAAAAAGGCGGTGCTCCCTGTAAACAGAAACAACCCATTTAATATAGTATGATTTTCCCTTCCTCATAAGATCAGCCCTTGACCTCCTGTATCCTGTAAAGCTTATTATAAAGCCCATGCTTCTCTATCAGTTCTTCATGCCTCCCCGTCTCCTCTATCATTCCATTATTAAAGACAATGATCTTATCTGCATTCTTTATGGTTGAAAGCCTGTGAGCGATGATGATAGCAGTCCTGCCCTCCATAAGGCTTTTCATAGCCTTCTGAAGCATATTCTCTGTAATGACATCCACAGATGAAGTAGCCTCATCAAGGATCAGCAGGTCAGGATTCTTAACCAGGGCCCGGACGAATGAAATAAGCTGCCTCTCACCCATTGAAAGATTGCTTCCTCCCTCCGCAAGAACAGTATTGTATCCATCCTTCTTTTTCATTATCAGGTCATGAGCACCAAGCCTTCTGGATGCTTCAAAAACAGAATCATCAGAAATATCCGGGTTGAAAGCCTTGATATTTTCCATTATAGTACCCGGAAAGAGATAGACCTCCTGGAGGACCAGCCCTATATTCTTCCTGAGGTTCTCGATCTTGTAGTTTTTTATATTTTCGCCATCAATCAAAATATCCCCTTTCTCCAGCTCATAGAACCTCAGAAGCAGATTTATAATTGTCGTTTTCCCGCTTCCGGATGGCCCTATTATGGCTATATGCTGGCCGGCTTTTACATCAATTGAAATATCCCGTATTACATTCTCCCTTTCATAGGCAAATTCTATATTCCTGAATTCGATCTTATGCTCCAGGTGCGGGACAGATTCATTATCAGAGTTTTCCCTGACTCTCGGCGGTGTATCAAGTATGTCAAAGACCCTTTTGCTGGCTGCCATACTTGCCTGTATCTGTGAAAGTACCTGCATAAGGTTTCTAAGGGGCATGGCAAGCTGTCTCATAAATTCAGTATACATGATAAGGCTTCCAATGCTCATCGAACCGTTAAGGATCTTGGTTATACCTACATAGAGGATAACAGCAAGGGCTGCAGTCTCTGTGACAAACTGGAAAAATGTCCAGAATATTACATAATCTACAAAATTGGCCTTTCTTTCATACTTCATTTTATCAACAGAATGATTCACTATCATATCAACTGCTTCTTTCTTTTTCACAAAAAGCTGTATTATAGGCACGGCCTGGATATACTCAGTAATATAACCGCTCAAAAATGAGTTCTTTCTCCTTACTATTGTCCAGATCTTCATTATATAAGAAAGGTAGAAATAGACAGCAACAGCCATTACCGGGAGGAGCACAGCAAGCATTATGCCGAATGCGGGCTCTTCATACATAATTATAGCTGTTATTCCAATAAGCATCAGCAATGACTGCATCAGTATAATTGCTGAGTGCGAAAAGATAGTCTTTAGCCTTTCAATATCACTTTCCGTCCTCGCCATAAGGCGCCCGGGAGGATTCCTGTCAAAAAAGCCAATATCAAGAAAAAGTATATGTGCAAAAACCTTCTTCTTTAATACAGTTACTATATTCAGTGCTATTTTGGCCAGGTTTATTACCTGGAAATACTGTATCAGCCCTCCAAGGCATAGGGCACCTATAAACACAAGGGCCAGGATAACCGCCATCATGATATTGGATGACGGAATAGCCACATCAATGATCTTTCTTAATATCAGGGGACGGCAAAGGTGCGCAGCGGTAATTGCTATACCAGCCAGTATGCCAAGGAAAAGTCTTCTCTTTTCCGAGGCAAAATAGGGTATAAGCCTTCTTAATAAAGAATGTTTTTTAACTTCTTTCATAGTATTATGTTATTTTGTATCATATATTTGTCAATCTATTAGATAAATTAATGCCAGATCAAAATCTGGTATTTCTCGGGAAACAGGAATTATTTCATCTTAAGTGTTATAAAAAACAGATGATTACGCTACCTGAATATAGCCTTTATAACCTTATTAAGAAGAGGGCCGAAAAGCCATTCATAAAAGCCGTACTGCTCCATCATGCCCCGCAATGCCCTTCCATAACGCATCATGGCATCCAGTATGAAGACAAATGCAATTATCGGCAGGCTGATCATTGCTTTAATCGATAAAACCTGCCTGCCTCCTATAGACATACCTAATGACATTATCAGAAAGAAGGCCAGGGAGCCCAGACCTAAAAGCACTTCTATAATAATGCTCAAATTCGTTACACTGAGGGGATGAAATCCAAATCTATCATTCAGCCTCAACTTGGTCCTTGACCATAGAAAACCCAAAACTGGTATTAATGGGATCAGAGCAATGGCAATACCGCCATAGATACGGCTGAGTCTCCTGTATTTTTCTCTCTCCAGCACATATTCCTGATCATATGATATTTTCCTTCCCGGAATATCCCCTTTATTATCAGACCATGGCTTTAGCAGATAATAATACAGCCTGTCTTCTCCCTTCTCCTTGCTTACAAGATAATAATCACAATCCCGGAATCCTATAACTAGTCTGCGGTATTTTGTAATGACCCAGTCATCCATGTCCACAGGGGAAACTATATTGAGATTATCATCTTCAAAAAAGATCTTATCAGGGCCAAACACCCAGGATTCATCATTCATTTATCTATCCCGACCATAAACACTCCAAATACTGTAATCAGTTCAGTGATCTCACCTGAAAGCAAAATATCCTCTGGCTGCTTCTTTTCCGCATTCCTTCTTTATCACGGAACAGGCAAAGGAATTTCTGTTTTTCTTTTCGGCAATTGCTTTGATATAGCCGTTATATTCCACTTCTTCCAGGAAGTTTACACGCAAATTTTCAATTTCATGGGCCTCTAGATACTCTTTTGATATGCTCTCATTCATCCAGTCGATGAAGGAAACATTATTAACATGGCCATTGACATCAAACTCACTGAACTTAACCTTAAACTCAGCCGAAGCTGTGGGGATCAGGACTGCCTTTGCCTTGCCTGCATCCCTGCCTATGGCGCTTTTTAATATCTGTTCAGGCCATTTATCAGAAACACTCTTTAAGGGTTGTATTTCTTTTGTGACAGGATCTATCACTACCCATGTGGTAGTTGCAGCTGCAATTTTTTCACCAGTGCTGTCAGATACTTCATAATCCCTGAAAGCTGACATTTTCCCTACATTTCTGGACCATGTCAGGACTGTCAGCTTATCACCCCAGTATGCTGTCCTGTAGATCTCAGCCTCAAGGCGGATCATTGCCCATATATGATTATCCATAAGCATCGCTCCATTTATTCTTTCAATTTCCCTGTAATGAAGCCATGCCGTGTTCTGCAGATAATTGCACAATGCCGTGATTTTAAGCCTTCCATTTATATCAGCATCATATACATTAACATTGTAGCTTTCAGACCAGGTTCCCGGGGCTTGCCCCATAATATCACTCCCCTCTTATCTAATTCTATGAATATACATATATTAATGGAATTTAAGTATTCATAAAGATAAATCCAGAACCTGTTCATTCAGAGCCATAAAAGTGCATTTTATGCCAGTCAGCAGATTTATGTTCGCCAGCAATATTTGCATTATGTGTTCTGCAGCCATGAGGAGTGTTTTTCAGATATATATTATAATTAAATTACCCGGTTATAAAAAGGCTATGCTTTTAAGTTGATATTTTGAGATAATTTGTTCTCTGTACCTGGTCTGACACGTGAAATATAGATCCCTGGCCTTTGCTGAAACCTCAAGAAAAATTCTGTGGTACCCCCTTCCTTCCAATTCCAGTTTCCCGATTTCATCAATAAAGATAATGGGCCGGTCATTTTTCAGTTCCTTTCTAATAAATCCCTCAATCCATTCCAGGGTAGCACTATTCATTACATAAGGACCAATTTTATCCCCGCACTCGTAATTTATTGGAACTCGATCCTCCCTGATGAACAGGATCTTTTGAATGCCTGTAGAAAGCTGCTGTGCCAGATATGAATCTACAGTTTTCCCTTCCATCCGTTTCAATGAAATAACACCTTCGCCTTTACCCCGGTATAGGCTTTTTAACCGGGTCGTTTTAAGCGAATTGACCGGTCCGCTCAATATATGGATCATATATAGTCCCCGCGCATATGCAGATGTCCCTTTTTACCATACTGAACAGCAAGCATCTCAGCTGCAATAGAGACAGCAATCTCCTCCGGGGAACCTCCTCCAATATCAAGCCCTATAGGTGAATAAAAGCTGCTTAGGTCAATATCATTCCCAAAATTCTCATAGGTGGATTCCAGATATTTCTTAAGCTTTGTTTTAGAACAAAGCATCCCCATATAGTTAACCGGGATCTTTTGTTCTATGATCTCATTAATGACATGGTAATCTTCTTTATGCGATGGAGTGCAAATAATTACAAAGCTATGCTCCCGTATCCCTTTTTCCCTGATAAAAGAGACAAAAGAATCGCAAAGAAAAGGCTCTTTACCCTCAAATGCTTCTACAACCTCTTTTCTCGGGTCAACTACTGTAATATGATAGGGCATTGTACTGAGTATCAGATAAAGTGCCTGCCCTACATGCCCGGCTCCAAAAATATATACATCAGCCTTTGTGCCTATAAAATCATAAAATAGAGATACAGTCCCTCCGCAGGGCATATTTATCACTTCCCTGTCCGGAAAGACCTTTCCTTCTGTCAAAGCATATTTCTCAAGACGTGATTTTCTCTCCTCAAGCACTCTGCTACATATCTTTCTGGCCTGGTATTCCAGAGCTCCACCTCCGACAGTACCAAATGCATCCCCTTTTGCCGTCACCAGCATTTTTTTGCCGATCTCGACAGGGCCTTCCCCGTCCTTTTCTACAACAGTTACGAGCACGCAGTCAATATTCTGCTTTCTAAAGCCTGCAAGTTTATCAAACATTGTCCCCTCCTATGTTAAAGCCAGGTCATTACCGGCATCAATGATTCTCCCGCACGGTATTATTAATCCCTTTATCAGCTTTCTGCTGCTTCAGGATAAAATGCCTGCCGAAAAGGTAAGGCGATGCTCATGTGCTGGTAAAGCATTCCCTGTGATTATAGATCATTGAATAGCGAAGAAAGATAACCAGCTTTTTCATCATATGCTTAATTTCATATCCTTCTTAAAATTGTCTTATTCTTTAATTTTATAAAAAACAATTATTATAAGAAGACTTATCTAATGCACAGTCGCAAACCAGCCCGTTTGAAGCGCATCAAGCGAATACCAGCTTTTGCCTCTTCCCGGGGCAGGATCATCAATTGCAACCCAAGTAATGTAGAGATTATGGTAATACCTGTATATCAGGTAACCGAATCCGACAGTGCAGTGATTAGTGCTCTGGATTTCCCAGTCATCAGGATCAAACCTTAGATTCATTCCAGCACTGTTGCTCCGCCATAGAATGAAGCTTTTGTTCTGATTGATCCAGTTCACTATTTCTGTCCTGCCAGGGGGCTGAGGACTGAACATATCAGCAAAAACAGTAATGCCTAAGAGGCCGCAGACTTCCTTGACTTCTGTCGGAAGGCCTGCTTCATTGACAGCGCTCCCTTTTGCAAGGATTACTATTATTTCCTGGGATATAAGTATCCCTGTCCGCTGGCGAATCAAGGCCTGTGTTGATGCTGCCCAGCACCAGTTGGACATCTCCTGCGGTATGACATTTACATCTACAAACCTGCTGTAGATCTGGGCCTGAGCTGTAATTTCTGTGCAGATTAAACTCAGGGCTAAAACCATAATAATGTATACAGGATATATCTTCTTCATCAGTTTTTCTCCTCTTTCATAGTATCACCAGAACCGGAACAGGGATCAATTTCATCAGGGGTGTCTTTTATAAAGGCATTAATTATATCCTTTTCATTAATTACAGGATATTCTTTTGCATCAGTTGATATACCCATCAGAATCTTTGCTGATAATAGCGGAATATATTCTTTGGCCATATTCTCTTTTCCCATAATCCAGCTTTCTGAATTTATCTGCAGAATGTCGCAGTTTTCTCTTTGAAACCTGATAAAACGGAATGTATATCCCCCCTTTTTCTCAAGCTCTGATAAGATATTGTTCATCTCAACAGCGATACCATTATGGCCAATCCCTGCAACCTTCCATTCCCCGTTTATCAGACCTACAAAAAGCATGGCTACAGCTTTTTTATCTGTCATTATCATATAATAATATTCACCTGAGGGTTCAATTATATCAGACAGAGACAGGTGGCTTTTATCATTTAATTTCTCATTTGCCATTTCATAGCTAATTTTATATATGGGAAACCCCATACCAAGCTCAGCATTAGTCCACTCATCCTCAGAACAGAAACCGAGGTTGAACATGCTGTCCTTCATCTGTTCAAAGCCATTCTCCGCCGCTTTTTGGACAGATTCTATGCAGGGCTCTCCGAAGATCTGGCTCCCGGAAGACAAACATACAGAAAGACCAAGGATCAAAATAAGCAAAACGATTCTTTTCAATGATTGACTCCTTATAATTTTTATTTATAAAATATTTTTATAATGCTTTATATACCAGTATTTTACTGAAATCAATATTATAAAGGAATCTGTCAAAACAAAATAGAAATGTCCCCTTTTCATAATAGAGCAATCCGTATCGGTCACAGAGAGAATTAACAGGGTTTCAGGATTGCAACAATTTTTCTCTTTTTATTATGTCTGCTATTTCTAACCTATTTTGGCTGTTCCGTTTTAGGATATATTGACCTTTGACGCAAAAAGAACCGTCCCTTTTGCTTCTTTTTCTTTTGTTTCAGGGAAACTTAAAAAGGTTTGCTTAAATAAAAAACAGTTGTATTTAATAAAGGCAGTATTAAATTGACAGATGGGAATGCATATAGGTAAATAAGCTAAATTAAGGAGAATATATCATATGGACATATTAAAACATAACAGCACTGCATGGGATAATGAGGTGATCAATGGTAACCAGTGGACAGTCCCTGCCTCAGAACAGGATATAAATGAAGCAAGGAATGGTAATCTGAGGCTTCATCTGACCCCTTATAAGAGAATTCCTGATGACTGGCTGGGAAATGTATCTGGAAAAAAGGTCCTTTGTTTAGCTTCAGGAGGAGGGCAGCAGGGCCCTATACTTGCTTCAGCAGAAGCAGATGTTACAGTCTTTGACAATTCAGAATATCAGCTTAAACAGGATAAAAAAACAGCAAAAGTGTATAATCTCCATATAAACACCATAAAAGGCAATATGCAGGACCTGTCTGTTTTCTGCGATTCCTGCTTTGACCTGATAATACATCCTGTTTCCAATGTATTCATAGATGATATAAGGCCTGTATGGAAAGAGGCATACCGCGTGCTGAAACATGGAGGCAGGCTCCTTTCGGGATTATGCAACCCCATCATCTATATGTTTGACTGGAGGACTGCAGAAGAAATAAACAGATATGAGCTGAAATACTCAATTCCCTACTCAGACCTGGTTTCACTCACAGAAAAGGAAAAGAAGGAATTCATAGAAAAAAAGACACCCTTTGAATTTGGCCACAGCCTTACTGACCAGATCGCAGGCCAGCTCGATGCTGGCTTTGTCATCTCAGGTTTCTATGAAGACAAGGGTGATGACCTGCTGGACAGGTTTATTGATCCTTATATTGCTACTAGAGCAGAAAAGCTGATCGAGTAGAATCATTGAAACAGCTATTATTAATAACTGTGAATTATTAAGAATCCCTCTTTCCTCAAACACATAGCTGTGAATAAAATTATAAAAAAACTAAAATACCCATTCCAGCCTGACTCTGTATTCATCTGTGATTATTCCTGATGTA
>CAYMEV010000002.1:0-272709 GCA_964389675.1 uncultured Candidatus Sumerlaeota bacterium | reverse complement strand
ATATGCATATTTAATTAATGCTCGGAAAAAAATTTGTGTTGACATTATATACCCGGTAATATATTATAAGAATAGTATGTAAATTTCCATGGGAGGAATTATATGAAACGCTTTCTATTAATATATCTAGTCATATTTTGTATTGTCAATCTTTTTGTCCTTGTTCCGGCTGTCTCTGCTGCAAAGGTATCCGGGTTTCTCTTTTACAGTGACGGGGAAACTCCTGTAGAAAACGGAACGATCATACTTATTGACAGTGCAGGCACTGAATTTTTCTCTAACTATACTGATGATACGGGTAATTATCTCATTGACAGCGTTCCTCCGGCTGAATACGAAATAAAAGTCAGGGTAAAATCATTTAACAGGAAACATACAATAGATGATTCCACAGAAGCTTCGAACTACTTTGTTCAGGGGAAGCTTATTGTAGGTGAAGAAGCTTTGATGATAGACCTTAATATAATGCTTAACTCAAGCCCTGCAGGAATATTTTTCCTTTCACCTGTTGGGATTGCCCTTATTGCTGGTGTAACCGGGGGAGTTGTTTTTGCTGCAGTCAAGATAATGGAAGATGATGATGAGGCAAGCCCTTCTACCCCGTAAACGGTAAAAAAATGAAAGTTATAGGCCCCCTTCACAGGAGGGCCTTTTTTTCTGCAGCCTTAAAGAATAATCATGGCCAAAAGGCTATATATTCTCAGATTGATCTGATCTGATTCTTAATACAGGGAACAGCAGTATTCCGATTATTGCTGTCATAATAATGGCTATGCCTACATCAAACAATTCGGCAAATAAACCAAGCAGAAAAGCAAAGCCAGCGGCGAATAATGCTTTCATCTGGGATTCAACAGATAATGCTGTAGCATATATTCTGCTGTCAAGTATTTCAGTAAAGTACCCTAAACCTATAGGCCTTCTCAAATTTTCATTAAATATTATTAATATAAAGAATATCACTGAAAGATAAAACATATTATAGTGATAAAAAATACCTGATATAATTCCACCGGTAAATCCTAATATAAAAGTAATATTAAGCGAGACTGATATTTTTTTTATCCTGTCAGCAAAGGTTCCCGCATTCCGGGTTATAATAGATGTCAGCAGATAGAGAAGAAAATATGTTGTGCCTATGACCAATGCTGTCCTTTGTTCATTTTCGAGATTAAAAAAAACAGGCATAGCCAGTGCAAAGCTTTTCAATATGGGCTGAATATAATCCTTGCCTGCCTGGTAATATCCGCTGAACATACTTGTATTAGCCAGGGTCATAAAGGTTTTTCTCCGGCTGAATGCCTTTTTTATCTCACTCAGGATCAGTGCAAACCTGTCAATGATCTTCCTCAGCTCCAGTTTTTTTATATCGCCATTCAGGGCTCCCGGATATGACATGATCAGCAGCAATCCAAGGACATATGGTATTATTGAGAAGAGAAAAATAGTCTCCAGGCTTCTGGTATAGAAGACTATTGCACTGCCGATAAGGGCTGAAAGAGCTGTGCCTATAAGCGAGGCACTCCTTGTATGCCCGTAATAATGCACTTTCTGGTCCTGTATATTTTTTATCCTGAGGTATTCATATATCATAGCCTTGTGAGTTCCTGTCCTGAAGGCGTCCCCGAGTGCAAAAAAGGCCATGGCAAAGGCAAGCGTGTAAAAATCCCTGCTGAAATAAAATCCGGCAAAAGATATTATATATGATATAAAGGAGAATATCATGGCACCCTTTCTTCCCATTGCATCGGCAAAAAACCCCGAAGGAATTTCAAATATATTTACCAGTACTTCCCTCAGCGAATAAAGGAGCCCTATCTGTATAAACGGCAGTCCCTTATAAATCAGGAAAAGGATAAAAAATGGATCAAAGAACTTTAAGTTCTTTAAAAAACCATAAGCACAGAACTTATAGTATTGCAGGTCTCTTAACACATTCTGTTTCATATAAGGCCAGCCCTTATAGAGTATATAATCCTTATCTTAATTTTATATAATAATACCGGATAAAACAGAAATAAAATCTGTTTTTAGCCCTAAAGGGGTCAATAATGCCTGCGATACTTATTTTACAGGTATTTGATAGCTTTTCAGGCTGGATATTTTAAGTTATATTCTGCGGGACATTAAAGCTGGCTAATTTAAGGCTGAAATGCTGAATGGGTCTCTTGGCAGTCTTGCCTGTGGTACAGGGTTTTGATCAATCTTTCAGCTAAACAATGACCTTGTACCATATATTCATGCTTTCAATGCTCCCGCTTATGTTTGTATTGTTTATCAGCCTGCCGCTGTAGATATAACTGTTTTTTGCAAAGGTTATATTCATACCGTAGGACATGCTTCTTGCAATAGTATAAAAGGTCCTGATATTTCTTTTCTTCATTTCATTTTCCATATTAAAAAGAAGATAGCCCGCAAAACCATTTCCCCTGTATTCAGGCAGTGTGCTGAAATCAGTCATCTCCACGCTATTGTTTTCCTTATCTATTTCAGTGGATGATACCGATACAAGCATGTTTCCATTGAAAATCCCGAAATAGATAAGGTTATCCCTCATTGTTTTAAGGATATATTCTTTCTCAAATATCGGAAAGGGGTATGTTTTAAATACCTGCCTGTATATAGCTGCTATCTCATCAGCATCATTGTCTTCCAGGATCTTATAATGATATTTTGTGCCCAGGCAGGCTGCTTTTTTGTTTTTATCCTTGGCAAGAGAGGTTTCTATCACATCGTCGCAATACTCTGTTCTTGGATCCTTGCTTCTACTCTTATCAAGAAACCTTGATACAAAATAAAGGTCTGTTCCATCCAGGAAATACCTGGGAATTATAGCCTCTTTTTTGTATCCGGAACTGATAAAACCGTCATAGGCCCATGAAGGTATCTTTGCAACTATTTTCCCATAATTTTCCCTCACAGCTATTCGTTCCATTTCCTTGATAATTAAGGGATAATCATCAAAAAACAGCTTCATCAGATAAATCCTGGCATTATACCTGCCATGCTGTATAATGCTTCCAGCTCCTATTTCCGTAATATAATCCATACTGTCAGGCTGATTCCCCGTCATCATTCTGATCGTCCCTCCGGCCTATCCTTTCATTATCCTGGGGTACCAGCGATATGGTATTATCATAATCGGATAAAAGCTGGCTTATGCCGATAGCCTTTGATTCTTCTGCTTCCTCAGTATTCAGCGGCAGTGCACACTCATCGCATTTTCTGTCGCAAAAGATGGGCTCATATGAATCAGGTTCCTTGTATGTTGTTATTACCCCCTCGAAATTTCTGAGGACAACCTTATTGGTTGACCAGCTTATCAGGTAATTCGGCATAATGGGGATTTTCCCGCCCCCACCCGGTGCATCAATGACATAGGTCGGAACTGCAAATCCTGTTGTATGCCCTATCAGATTCTCTATAATCTCAATTCCTTTGCCAACAGGCGTCCTGAAATGCTCCAGGCCTTCTGACAGGTCGCACTGATACAGATAATACGGCCTGACCCTGTTCTGAACAAGTTTATGTACAAGTTTCTTCATTATTCTTGGGCAGTCATTTATTCCAGCCAGGAGGACAGACTGGTTTCCAAGTGGGATCCCTGCATCAGCAAGCTTCCTGAGAGCTGTTTTTGATGATGAGGTAATCTCTCTCGGATGGTTAAAATGAGTATTAAGCCAGAGTGGATTATACTTCTTAAGCATGTCTACCAGTTCATCAGTAATCCTGTATGGAAGGACAACTGGCATTCTGGTTCCAATCCTGATTATCTCAACATGAGGGATAGATTTTAATTCCTGTAAAATCCATTCAAGATATTCGTCCGAGAGCATGAGAGGGTCCCCTCCTGAAAGAAGGACATCCCTGACCTGCGGTGTGTTCCTTATATACCTTAACCCCTTTTTAATAGTTTTCCTGTCGGGTATATAATCAATATCCCCGACCTTCCTTTTCCTGGTGCAATGCCTGCAGTACATTGAACAGACATTTGATATGTGGAAAAGCACCCTGTCAGGATACCTGTGCGTAACTCCTTCAACAGGGCTGTCTTTATCCTCTGAGAGAGGGTCCTTCATATCATACCTGTTTATTATCAGCTCTTCCCGTGAAGGAAAAGACTGCTTAAATACCGGATCATGCTTATAATTCCCGACATCGATCAAAGATAGATAATAAGGGGTAATCGACATAGGGAACTTTTTACACGTATTCTGGTAAAATTCCCTCTCCTGTTTTGAAAACTTTATATCCAGCAGTCTCTCAAATGATTCAATATCCTTTATGCTGTGCCTGATATGCCATTTCCAGTCATACCAGTTTTTGTTGACTATATCCGGGTCAATCCTTTTTGCAAGCTTATTCAGCGCTAATGATCTGCTAATCATCAGTCTCGTCACCTCCATAATTTTTTTATCTGGGCAGGTGGATTCTTTTGATTATTTAATGAAAAGAAAGGAAATGGGATCGAATCAGCATATTAATGCTGCAGGTGATCTCCCAAAACCAATTAGTTAGAATATCCATTAAACCAGGCAAAATGCCTAAAAAACCACTTACCTAACTCTATCATTTATAATAATACCATATATCAGATATTGAATCAAGAAATTTTGGGATATAAATAATTTCTGAAAAATCGCCTGAGACCTGGATACCCGGGATCATATAAAGCCTGGGGACAGATGCCGGTTCAACAGAGGGAAGGCCGGTTACGGAGGCTATTTATTCAATGCTTCTTTTTCTTATCCCTGCATATAGCAGAATTGCAGTAAGAATAATATAGAAAAACAGATTATATCGATATATCCTGTTCCAGATCGTCTTTTTCTGTTCATGTACATTTATCTCATCATATACGACCGATTCTGTGAAAATGCCGGTCATGCCATATCTTTTTCCAGTAATGTCCACAAAACCTGAAACGCCTGTATTAGCCAGCATAATTGATGGTATTCTGTTCTCAACAGCTCTATATGCCACCTTGTCAAAGTGCTGGAAGGATGCCTTTGTCCTTCCAAACCATGCATCATTGGTCAGGGTTATTATAAGGTCAGCTTTGTCTTTGGCCCAGCCTGCAATCTCTTCAGGGAATATTATTTCAAAGCATATAGGGGTAATAATGGTAAATCCATCCTTATCGATAAAAAAAGTCCTTTCTTCTCCCCTGTCGACATCTGCAGGTATAATATTCCTCAGTTCTTTCAGGATCGGGAAATTCGAAAGGGGAAGGTACTCGCCAAAAGGTACAAGATGATTCTTATGGTAGAAACTGTAATGGTCGATATCTATGAAAAGGCTGGCATTAAAGCTGAAACACGCGTCTTTGGTGCGTACATGATCGACGGTACCGGTAATGACAGGTATATGATTCCTGCTCACCCATTCAGAAATTTTATAAAAATATATGCTGTCCCTTATTCCGGTATTGAATGCAGTCTCAGGAAAAACAACCAGCTCTGTGCCTTCTGTATCTATCTCATCCAGATAATCCAGCATCCTGTTCAATATGGCAGTTCTTCGGCTGAAATCCATTTTCTCGCCCTGATCTATATTTGGCTGAATAAGGACAGCCCTCTTTTTATTTTCTTCATACCGGTTTTTAAGCTGGCCAATTCGAAAAAATCCATAAATGCTTACAGATGATACAATCAATATTAGAAGCATAATACTTAAGGCCCTCGACCTGCGCATAATTATATTATATATTAGAATATTTATGCTGATCAGAAGAAAAGATAGCAGGTATATGCCACCTATATCAAGGGTTTGTATAATAATGAGGTTTTTGCTGACATTATAGCCTGCAAGCGTCCATGGAAACCCTGTAAAGAGATAAGTAACTATATATTCAATGATCACCCATATCCCCGGAAGAATAAAAAACGGACAGTTTCTTTTTTCAGTGTAATTGACTATAATTCCGAATATACCCCAGAACAGCCCTAAATAAAGGCATAGCACGGCCAATACAATGGCGGCTTCGATAATGGATAAACCTCCATAATTTACCATGGTATTAATGATCCAGTGCACCTGAATGATATTGTATGCAAATCCGTAAACCAGGCCTGATGAAAAACCGGCCATTAGAGATTTCTCAAAACTGCAGACATATATCAGGGGGATTATTGATATAAATGAAAAAAAGGACATCATAAGGCTTTCTCTTGATAATCCAAGAATTATGGCCGATAATATCAAAAACGGATAATATATTATTCTCTTTTTCATGCTATAATACCGCTCAACAATTAAGATTGCTTATATATGTGGACAGCAGGTCATTAAAATCTGTCTCCCCGTCATAAAACATGGATATGATAGGAACACCGTAAAACCTGGAAATATTTCTGAAAATTGCACTGCTGATGGCTCCCGGCATGCATGAGAACGGAGCGACATTGACAATCATATCCGCTTTCTGCTTTATGAAATGGACACCCCTGCCTACCGTCAGGATGGTCTCGCCTGTAAACTCAAGGGGTATGTATTCCTGTCCTGCCTGCAGAATATCATCTATATCAGGCTCAGTCCTGTGGTCTATGAAATCTGAGAAAATACTGAATATACTGTTCTCAAGATAAGCCAGATACATTTTTATAAGCCTGTTCTTAAAATAATGCCCCATGCTCTTATTATTCTCATATAAAAGTGATGATGTGTAATAAAGCCATTCAATAGAAGAGGTCATCCATGCCTCGCCCCCGTTTTTTTCTATATTTCTTATGAGAAAGGAATTTGAAAAAGGTGAATTCCTGACATATATCTCGCCGACAATCCCTATCAGCGGCTTTTTAGGATTATTCCGGTCAATCCCGAGTGAACACAGCTCATTTTTCAGTCCTTTTAGTATCTTCAGCAGGCCTTTTTTCTGTTCAAGGGCTTCTGAAAGGATATTAATATATCTTTTTATTATAGAGTCAACATCACCTGGATTGTTCTCATACGGCCTTAGAGCACAGCCCAGTTTTGTCAGGAGGTCGGACAGGATAACACTCCTGATAAGGTGTACGCGAAGCCTGCCTTTTATGCTCCTGTAATCATCCTCACTTGATGGAGAAAAGATGGATGCCTTCATATTATCTGACTTAATAATGCTGTCATGAAGCCTTGCGTACTGCCCGAACCTGCATGGGCCGCTTGTACACGGCATAAAAAGAAGCCCTGGTTTGCTGCCGTTGCCATTTAAATAATGCATGAAAGTCCCTATAGTGGATGCAGCCGGCATGCATTCAGATCCCCTTACTTTTGACCTGCCCAGCAGATATGTCTGCATATCTTCCTTCAGCATTGGAACGGCATCCACGGAGAAAGCCCTGAATGCATGGCTTATAAGCTTTGTTGCGAATGGATGGATCGGGGGTATATAGACCCTGTGGCCATTTATTGAATTTTTTATATCCATTTTCAGGCATATTGATTCTCCGGACCTATTCTTCTCAGGGTTTTTAGTATAATTCTCAATCCGGTCATAGAATGCTTCTAATCTCGTGATATAACCTGCATTTCCTCCAAGTTCATCCAGCTCAAGGATTAAAAAGGGCTTCCTGCCCATAATTTTCTCAATTGTGCTTAATAAGAATGAGTCAGGGCCGCAGCTGAAATTTGTAAGGTATATGGCAAACATGCCCGGTTCCTTTTTTATAAATTCCGCACATGCAGCCAGGTGCTGGCCATATGACCAGTAAATATCGCCAAGGTCGGGGTTCAGGTCACAGCGCCTTACAGGAAGAAGGTCTCCCGGTATTATTTCAAAACCTGACTGGCCTATGCTCTTCAGGAGATCCAGATTTAGAACCTTATCGAGAATATTATAGGGCCTTCCAAGCAATGCAATACATTCCCTGTTTTTCTTCCTGATATCATTATTGATTTTAAGAGCAGTTTCAAATTTTGTCCTGTTTAAGGACTGATGATATTCAAGCGCCAGATCAAATGCCTTCCTGCAGTCCTTTCTGGATACTGCGAAATGCTCATGAAGCGCTCTGTAAAGATTATCAGAATTATGCTGGCTGTTCCTTTCAAGATCAATAACAGGGCTTATAAGCTGATAGTCATGGATGCTGTTATAATCCAGGGTATTTTTGACAATCGATGGAAAACCCTGGCTTATCGGGCAGAAATGGCTTTTTTTTGTGACAGGGTTTGGCGTATCCTGTATATTGTAAGGCAAAAACACAGGCATCCTGTTATCGGCGATAAGGCTTATGATATGCCCTATGGATATCTTCAGGGGATAACAGAAGTCTGATATGGAATATTCTCTTGCAAGTGATGCAACTCTTTGTCCAGTAGGTTCTGATGGCAACAGGTCAATATCCAGGGTGTCGAAAAATTTCCTCCATAATGCAAAATGAGAGAAGAACTGCAGGGCTCTTGGATAATATAACCTGTAATCGTTCCTGGATTTTTTTGATTCTGGAAACAGAATGCCTTCAAGCTTAGCAATATACCTGAGAGAATTGATCCTTTTTGCTGACTTTGCTTCAGGCTCTTTACCGCACATATATCCCCAGCTTATTTTTTCCCCTGTTGAATTAATATTCATAATAGTAATCCTGCACCGGTTATTACACAGACTGCAGTTCGTCTCCGTAATATCGACATCGGCCCCGGATATCCCCAGTCCCCTGAACTTTGTCCGGGACGGCGGATTTTTCCTGAGCATTTCGGTTACTCCTATTGCCCCTGTTATATGGCCGTATAATGATGTATGGACCTTTCTGCCCAGAATATTCTCAAAAGCCCTGACCAGCATTCTATTCTTGGAAGTTGCTCCCAGAAACAGAACCGGGTCTATGACGGGCCGTGCCTGAACAACCCTGTTTAGATAATTCTTGCATACAGAATACAGCATTGAAGCCATGACCTCGCCTTTTGTAAAGCCGTTTATCAGAAGCTGTGTTGCATCCTGCTCCATGAACACTGTGCACCTGTCGCTTGAAACAGGCGGGCTTACACCACTGCATATATTTTCTATATCATTCAGTTTTATCTGAAGGTTTGAGGCCTGTTCCTCTATAAAAGAGCCTGTACCTGCAGCGCAGACATAATTCATATTAGCATCTTTCATCCACCCATCTTCAGCGGAGATATATTTTGAATCCTGGCCCCCTATTTCAAAAATGGTCCTTACATCAGGGTATTCCTTGATGGCACCCTTGAGATGTGCTGTTATTTCATTAACTATAAGGTCTGATCCGGCAAATTTACCGACAAGTTTCCTTCCGCTGCCTGTAGTTCCAAACCCTGATATCCTCAGCTTAAGGGAATATTCATCATCCAGCCTTTTTATGCCCCTTAAGAGATTCTTGAATGCTTCTAAAGGCTTTCCCCCTGTTCTTGTATATAATCCAAAAAGGATTGTACCTTCTGCGTCCGCTGCTACCAGCTTGGTGCTTGTAGAACCAATGTCCACACCGATATAAACCCCATCTGTCCCCTTTTTCATGCTGAACAGATCGACCTCATTTCCATAGCAATCGATTTCCCAGGTATGATCATGCCCTCTGGTTTTCTCAATTTTAAGAGGTGCCTCGGTTTTCTTGTCAATAATATAGATATCTGCATATTTATTAAAACCCCTGTCAAGCATTCTGTATTTCAGGTTAGATTCTGCCTGATAATAGCATGAATCAGGAGATACAGAAAGTTTCGACGTTTGCAGAAGCCTCTCAAGGTACTTTATGAATATTTTATTCCTTGTCAGGCCCCCTATAAGCATTACATCACCGCAGTTGCTCTTCCCCCTGAAAAGGGTGGAAAATGCAGATTCTGCCATACCCTTTACTAATCCGTTCCACAGCATTTCTATCGAATATCCCTGCTGCTGTCTGTGAATAAGATCACTCTTGGCAAAAACTGCACACCTGGTAGCAATGGATGGAGGATTTTCAATAAATCTGATGTCTTTCAGCATCTTATAGCCTATGCCCATTCTTTTCATCTGCTGATCAAGAAAAGCTCCAGTCCCTGAAGCACATAATGAGTTGGTATTGAGCCTCTGGAAAGCTCCTTTTTTGAGCTCGATCATGCATAGCTTTGATGCTCCAATATCAATGATCCTGCTTATGCCGCCTGAGTGGTTTTTTACCAGGGCCCTGACAGGATCGACAAGGGCAATCTTGTGCAGATTGGAAAGCAGGGCTCCATATCTGCCGTTTATCATCATATTGTTCAATTCATCTGACAGGTTAAACCGCTCAAGGAGACCATTAAACACCCTGACAGGCTCTCCACGGTGAAATATTGTTTCCCTGTGATATTCACCATTATCTTTAAGGATCACTATCTTAAATGAAATAGATCCTGCATCAATTCCAGCATACATATATTTTTGCAAGCCTGTTTTATAAATTTTTATGAATTTATCCTATTTCTATAGAAAACAATGTCAATATTTATAAGGCGTGATCCTGCAGCTAATTCCCTTATATCTAATAAACCAGAGGCAGGGATATATAAAAGGTACTTCCTTTTCCAAGAGAGCTTTCAACGGCAATCTGCCCTGAGTGCTGGGATATGATGCTCTTGGAGATACTGAGCCCTACTCCAAGCCCACCTGACAGAAACTGGAACTTGCCTGAACTGTGATACTTGATATCTTTCACTTCATAGAAGGGTGTAAAGATTTTTTCCAGAGCATCTTCCGGTATTCCTATACCTGTATCAGATACTGAAATTATTGCCATGGGCCTATTCTCAGAGTTTTTCAATGCAGACCTAAGAGTAATGACACCACCATCAGGGGTAAACTTAATGGCATTTATTATCAGGTTATGGACAGCATAGAAAAGCAGTTTATTATTGCCTTTGACCAGCAAAGGCTTTTCATAAAGATCAGACTTGAATACCTGGTTGCGGAGGTTAATAAATTCTTTGAGTGATTCATAAGCTTCAACGAGCACCGGATTAATGTCAAGGTTTTCTTCCTTATATATATTCTCAAGTACTTCAAGGTTATTTATCATCAGTATTTCATTAATGATCTCGCTCAATTTTTCTATATTATCATTCTGTATCTTCAGCGCACTCTCAACCTGATGCGGGATATCACCATACCTCTTTCTCAGCAATATCTCGCTGTAGCCCTTAATCAGCACCAGCGGTGTTCTCAATTCATGAGAGGCAAGAGAAATGAAATCACCCTTCATCCTGTCAAGGCTCTTAAGCTCTTCATAAGCCTTTTCGAGCTGATTGGCATATGTCCTGGATTTCTGTTCAGCCTCAGCAAGGTGCTTGGTTCTCTGCCTGACAAGCTGTGCAAGGTTGCTGTTCATCTTCTGCAGGTCATCTATCAGCCTCTTGTTTTCCTTTTCAAGCGCACGCTTTTCAAGGGTACGGTCGATAATGATCAAAAGGTTCTCAAAATCAATTGGTTTTGTAATATAGTCATATGCCCCCTGCCGTATTGCCTGTATGACAGTATTGAAATCACTCCTGGATGTTATCATGACCGGAGTTGCATCAATATCCATTGAAGATATGCCTCTGAGAGTCTCCAGGCCATTAAGCCTGGGCATTTCAACATCCAGGGCGATAATATCAAAGTCCGGATCTGCTTTCAATACCTGGATGGCTTCAAGCCCGTCCGAGGCCTCTTCGACAGAATATCCCCTTTTGCTTTCAAGAAACTTCCTGAGCTGTTTCCTGATAATATCTGAATCATCAACTATTAATAATCTAACCATTATATGTTCTTAGTATCCTAAAACACTTCCTGAAATCAGAGGGAACATTTGCTTTAATTATTATAATATCATTTTTATAAGGATGAGGAAACAAAATCTTAAAACTGTGAAGCATTAATCTTGGATTTGTTTTATCCCCTGCAAAAAGATTAAGGATTTTTCCTGTTTTTTTCTGGGAGTAAATAATATCTCCGACCACAGGGTGCCCCAATTCCTTAAGATGGACTCTTATCTGATGTGTACGCCCTGTCAGGGGGTGCGCTTTTATAAGGCTGTAGCCATTGAAGCGGGTAAAAACCCTTATCTTTGTCAGTGCTTCCTTTGGATTTTCGCTTCTCGGCGAAAATATAAGCCTGTTCTTTTTATCCCTGCCTACAGGTATATCGACATCATAGGTATCCTTCTTCATCTCACCGTATGTTAAGGCAATATATTCCTTCTTTACCTTGCGTTCTCTGAAAAGATGCTGCAGTTTCCTGTGTGAATCATTATTCTTTGCAATTATCATAACACCCGAGGTATCCTTGTCAAGCCTGTGCACAATACCAGCCCTGTCAATTCCCTGAATATCCGATAATGAGAGATTAAACCTTTCCTTGTAATAAAGCAGTGCATTTACAAGCGTATCCTGATAATTGCCTCCCCCAGGGTGGACAGTGAGACCTGAAGGCTTATCCACAGCAAATATATCATCATCATTATATAAGATCCTTAGATTTATCTTTTTTGGGGCAGGCTGTTCCTCACATCCCTTTTTATACTCCAGCAGCTCAATCATATCGCCATACTTCAGCCTGGTTGATTTGCGCAATGCCTTCTCTTTATTTACATAAACGAAACCTTCGCTTATTAATGCCTGGGCAAAATGCCTTGAGATCACAGGATAAAGATGAACAAGCACTATATCCAGCCTTTTCCCGGCAAGGTCAATCTCTTCTATTCTTCTTTTCAGGGCTATTGATTCGCCGGCGGACAGGTTACTCATCTTGTTTCTTTTTTTTTATCGATCTGAGAAGAAGGTACAGAACTGAGGGGAAAATGATCAGGCATAATATCTGAGATGTTGAAAAGAACAGTATCCCCCCCCTGTAATCTCCCCGGAAAAATTCTATTGTGAACCTGAAAACTGAATAATTCATGGCATAAACATATAAAAGCGTGCCTGGTGGCCGTTTTTTCCATTTATAGAACAAAAAAACAATAAACAGTGAAAGAAGAAACAAAAATATGGAGCTTATCGGCTGGGTTGCTATAAGCGGACGGCATCGCGGATATGCAGCAGTTTCAGGATGGCAGAAACGCAGTGTATAGAATGCATCATATTCTGCAACCTTCCCATAACAGCAGCCGGCCATTGTACAGCCAAGCCTTCCAAAAGCATGCGCCAGCGGTATAGCAGGTGCAAACACATCAAAAAGCACTTTAATGTCATAGCGGCTTTTTTTTACATGCCTGTACCCTGCATAGAAAGCAAGGATAAGCCCTCCCAAAAAAACAAATCCTGATCTGAATTCCGTTATTATCCGGACTGGATCATCAAGGTAATCTCTGAAATATACCAGCAGATAAAGGACTTTTGAGCCAATAATTCCAGATATGAGCAGTTTAATGGACAGATCAAGTATGAAGTCCTGGCTCACATTATAAACTCTGCCAAGCCTGATCGCGAGATAGATTGCAAATACTACACCAAGTGAAATGCAGAAACCATATGTATGAATCCTTATAAAGCCTAAATCAACAAGTATCGGGTGCATTTTTCCTCCTGCTGCTGTCAAGAAAGATTAAGTCGATGAATACAAGGACAATCCCTACTGTAATTGCCGAATCTGCAATATTAAATATGGGCCAGACAAAATCCCTTGTAATATATAATTTTATAAAATCTATGACACGGCCAACCACTATGCGATCAATAATATTTCCCAGGGCTCCCCCAATAATCATGCTGAAACCTATAAAATAGGCCAAACGTTCAGGCCGGGCTAAAATATCCCTGAATAAAAAAAACATAACAGAAACCAGTATAACTGAATTTATGATAAGAATTACCATGTTATTGGCATTGCCGAGAAAACCGAAGATTATCCCGGTATTGTGGGTCAGGGTTATTTCCAGCAAACCCTTGATTACAGGTATGCCTCTATATAAAGCCTCCGGGCTTCTGTCATGAATGCTCATGATCCAGATCTTGGAAACCTGGTCAAACAATGCTATTGATACGATCAGGAGAATAAACGCAGCTAATTTTTTTCTATTTCCATGCATATTATTAAAGGTCAACTATCTGTGAACACCTGGGGCACAGGTCCTGATCCTCATAGAAATACCTCCAGCACCTGGGGCACTTCTTCCCTTCATGCTTACCGGCCTTAACAGTTATGCTTTCTTCCAGAGTATCCTTTTCAGGCTCAGTGGATTCATTGATTTTTATCTCAGATACCATGAAGATCTCTTTCAGATCGTTCTGAAGAGGAACAAGCTGTTTGTAAATCCTTGACGGCAGCGCAATTTCAACCGATGAATCAAGGGAAAGCCCTATAACATTGCTCTTTCTGAGTGTTTCCAGTGATTTTGAAACAGCTGACCTGATATTCATAATCTCATCAAAAAGCTCGGACCTGTCAAAGCAGAAGTCAAATTCATCCATGGAGGACAGGTGTACACTCTCAGGATCTTTTGATGACCTTGGAAGGTACTGCCATGCTTCTTCTGATGTAAATGACAATATAGGGGAAGATATTGTAAGCAGCCCTTTTATAATTCTGTAGATACAGCTTTGCGTGCTTCTTCTCTCCATGCTGTCCGCCTTGCTTACATAAAGCCTGTCTTTTATTATGTCATGATATTGCGATGACAGGTCAATGCTTGCAAAATTTACAAGATTCTGTATTACAATATGGAAATTATATTTTTGATATGCTTCCTTTATCTTTGCGACAATCCTTAGAAATCTCTGAAAATAATATTTATCCAGGCTGGTCATATCCTCAATATCTACCATGTCTGTATCAGGATTAAAATCAAACAGATTGGAGAGCGCGAACCTGAATGTATTCCTGATCTTTCTGTAGCTTTCTGAGAGATTATTGATAATATTATTTGATACCCTGATGTCCTCCCTGTAATCCTCTGAAGCTACCCACATCCTGAGTATATCGCCACCATATTTCTTGATTATATCTTCATGACTTATAAAATTTCCCAGTGATTTGGACATCTTTTTCCCCTGTTCATCCACTACAAACCCATGAGTCAGTACCTGCCTGTAAGGAGGGCTCTTTTCTGATATCAGCGAGAGGATAAGAGATGAATTGAACCAGCCTCTGTGCTGGTCGCTGCCTTCAAGATAGAGATCTGAAGGCCATGACAGCTCTTTGTTGGTGGTCAGTACCGCCTTATGTGAAACCCCTGATTCAAACCATACATCCAGAATATCTTCTTCCTGCACAATATTCTCCGATTTGCATACGGGGCATCTTATACCCGGGACAATCTCTTTAATATTCTTTTCAAAATAGATTCCTATCCCTGTCTGCATTACAATATCTGCAACCTTATCTATAAGGTCAGCATCTATGGATATTTCACCGCAATCTCTGCATTTTACGGCTACAATAGGGACTCCCCAGTTTCTCTGTCTTGAGATACACCAGTCCGGCCTGTTCTCTATCATGTTATAGATCCTGTTCATGCCCCAGCTGGGTATCCAATCTACACTTCTTATTGTATCAAGGGCTTTCTGGCGAAGGTTATTATGATCAATATTTATAAACCACTGTTCGGTTGCCCTGAATATTACAGGCTTTTTACATCTCCAGCAGTGCGGGTATGAATGTACAAACCTATCGCTTTTAAGAAGCATCCCCTTAGCATCGAGCATTTTTACTATCTCCGGATTTGCCTTAAAGACATTTATTCCCTCACAGGGAGAGAACTCGGATGTAAAAAGCCCGTTCTCATCCACAGGGCAAACAGTTTCAATGCCGTATTTCTGACCTGTCTGATAATCCTCCTGACCGTGTCCTGGTGCTGTATGCACAATGCCTGATCCCTGTTCGAGGGTAACATAGTTTGCAAGAACAACAGCAGAATCCCTGTCCATAAGAGGGTGAGAGGATATATCCCCCTCAATCTCCCTGCCTGCAAATTCCCTGACAAGATTAAATGCGCCTGCCTGAAGAATCTCTTCAAGGCTGTCCTTCATATCCTTTGCAATTATCAGATAATCGCTTCCGACTTTATAAAGGCCATAGATCAGGTCAGGATGAACAGCGAGCGCCATATTGGCGGGTATTGTCCATGGAGTCGTCGTCCATATTACGAAAAATATGTCTTTATTACCCTGATAATCGGCCAGCGGGCTTTTTACACGGGTTTTCCTTAACGGGAATTTTACATATATTGAATCTGACTCTGCATCATAATACTCAAGCTCTGCTTCTGCAAGAGCTGTAGTACAGCTCATGCACCAGTGTATCGGTTTGTGCTGTCTGTATACATAACCCTGTCTGACAGCTGAGGCAAGAACCCTGAGTATAACAGATTCGTATACAGGGTTAAGCGTAAGATATGGGTCTTCCCATCTTCCAAGCACACCGAGCCTTTTGAATTCCTCCCTCATTATATCCACATAGGATACCGCATAGTCATGGCACCTTTTTCTGATATCAAGCTTTGACAGGACCTCCCTTTTCTCCTTCATTGTTTTCTCGACTTTATTCTCTATCGGAAGGCCATGGCAATCCCAACCGGGGACATAAGGGGCATCAAAACCTGTTATATTTTTATATTTTACGATAAAATCCTTCAATACCTTGTTAAGTGCAGTACCTATATGTATATGCCCAGTTGCATATGGGGGGCCGTCATGAAGTATGAATTTCGGCGATTCTGCCTTGATCTCCCTGATCTTATCGTAAATCCCCTCTTTTTCCCAATATTCAAGAATCCTGGGTTCATTTGCAGATAAATTTGCTTTCATGGGGAATTTTGTCCGCGGCAGATTTAATGTTTCTTTGATCTTCTGACTGTCCATATCGAGCCTCCAGCTAATTATGATAAAATGACAAGCTATATTAACCCTTATATCTTTTTGATGTCAATATTAAAATTGCTGACGGGGGCCACTCATTGTTTTTAATTTGCTTTTAATAAATATATCTATTACTTAATTTATTCATATGTATAAAGATCTGACAGCAGGTTCCATATACAAAAATATCCTTATGCTTGCCTTCCCGGCAATCGGAATGATGGTATTCCAGTCTGCTTTTGAGCTGATAGATATCTTCTGGATAGGCAAACTGGGCCATCACAGCATAGCTGCGATTTCAGCATCTTCATTCTTACTCTGGGGAATTATAAGCATAGGGAGCATTATTGCAACAGGACAGACCTCAATCATTGCAAGGAGGATAGGTGAAAAGAATTTTGAAAGCTCGATTGATGTGTTCAAGACTTCTGTACTGCTTTGTGTATTATTGAGCATACTGTTTATTGGCAGCAGTTTTTTCATTATTTCCAGGGTTTTCAGCTTCATGACAGATGACCCTGTTGTTATAGAGCAGGGAATTACCTATACCAGCACCATGATAACAGGGTCATTCTTTCTCTTTTTCTTCCAGGTGCTTGGAAATACATTTAATGCAATCGGCAATAATATTATATTCTTTAAGATACTGATAACCAGCCTGATCATAAATATAATTTTAGACCCCATACTGATATTTGGATGGTTTTTCTTTCCAGAAATGGGGATAAAAGGGGCTGCTGTTGCAACAGTAATTTCCAGAATAGCAGGCTGCCTCATTGCCTATGCCCTCTTAAAATTAAGGTTTATCAACAGGTATCAGGATAAATATGGGATAAAGCCATTGAGTTATTATTTCGATATCATAAGGAAAACGTTAAAAATAGGCTTTCCACCCTCAATCAACGGGTTTTTGTTTTCAAGCATATATGTATTTATTGCCAGCATAATTTCAAGGTTTGGAACTGAAGCCATTGCATCAATGGGGCTTGTCCACAAGGTTGAGAGCATGACCTATTTTATATTTTTCGGTTTTTCTCAGGCAACAATGTCCATGGTAGGGCAAAACCTGGGGGCTAAACAGCCCGGCAAAGCAAGAGAGTCCGTCAGGAACTCGATAGTTCTTGCCAATGCCGGGGCCTATACAACAGGTACTGTCCTGTTTTTATTCGCTCCATGGATTTTTTCTCTTTTTACAGATAATATGCTTGTTATAGACTACTGTACAATATATATAAGAATCCTTTTTTTCGTCCTCTTCTTCCACAGCCTCGAGATAATCATCTCCGGAGCATTTCAGGGATCAGGGAATACTCTCCCTGTCCTGCTTATAAATACCCCCATAACAGCTTTACGGATCCCGATCGCTTATGTACTGGCAGTAGTATTTGATTACAGGGTTTTAGGAGTCTGGATAGCAATCCATATTACGACCCTGCTTAAGGGGCTGATCATATATATCCCGTATAAGAGAAAAAAATGGTATGACAGGAATATTTAAATCTTGATAATATTCGTTTTTTTTATAGATTTATTATATTCTGATTTAAAAAAGTTATCATTATGTACATTAGTTTGCTGAATCAATCTTATGAATTCAAGGAATTTACAAAACTGTTTTTTCCTTTGCTCAGATCCGTTCTAAGATATAAAAGGCTTATAAATCTGTTCAAACAGCAAATGGATATTATAAAAAGAAGGACTGTACTAAGGTCCCTTCCAAGCCTTTTGATGCTGGAATCGACAAATAAATGCAATCTGGACTGCAGCATGTGTGCAAGGACAATATACCAGTCAGACAGAACACAAAAGGATTTTGATACAGCTATGTTTGAAAAAATACTAAATGACCTCAAAGACAGTGTTTTCCTGGCAATGCTCTGGAATTACGGCGAACCGTTTGCAGCAAAAAACATCTTCAGAATGATTGAGCTCTGCAGGCAAAATGCAGTTTATTCAATAATAACAACCAATGGTTTCCTTCTGGATGAAGAAAGGATAAGAAAGATGATTGATTCAGGACTGAATTATCTTAAAATAAGCTGTTATATAAATAAGAATGACGATATTGCAAAATATAAAAGCATTGTAGAGAAAATTGCTTCTCTGAAAGCAGGGAAAAAGCATCCATTTGTGGACGCAGCAGTAATAATTGAAGATCAGCCAGTTCATCTCCTGACAGATATTCACAGTATACTCAAAGATTCCGGCTGCGACTGTGTTTCTTTCCGAAGGGTGGATTATCACTTCGATAATGATAAGGAAGCAAAATGGAAAATAAGAAGAATGCCCAACAACAAACTTTGCAGGAGGCTTTACTCCCTTTTGCTTATAAATAGCGACGGCAATGCTTATCCATGCTGTTTTGACTTCAGGCTTGACCATAAAATGGGAAATATATGCAGAAATTCACCTGAGGAAATCTGGAACAGCAAAGCCTACCAGAATTTCAGAGATGCATATATTTCAGGTACTAAACCTGATATCTGCAGAGATTGTCATTCTCCTGACTACAATCAAAGAGCTTATCTTACAATAAAGGACCTCAGGCAGTATGAAGACAGATTATGACATAATAATTGCCGGAGCCGGCATAACAGGGCTAACCCTCGGTTATCTTCTTTCAGGCAGGGGCTACACTGTTTTAATAGCAGAAAAAGGCGATGTGATCGGCGGGCTGGCAAAAAGCTTCCAGTATGAAGAAGGGACATTCGATGTCGGGCCTCACCGGTTTCATACAGATAACCAGAAAGTGAATGATATCATAAAGGAAGTCCTGAAAGATGACCTGATCTACATAAAAAGAAAAAGCTCTGTTCACCTTTACGGGCTGAGGCACCCATGGCCCATCAGGCTGAATACTGTCCTGAAGCTTCCAAAATGGTTTCTTATAAGATCATTTTTTGATCTCTTCACAAAACCCGGATTTAAACCAGGGATGAAAAGTTTCGAAGAATATGTAATCAGCAAGTATGGCAAAACACTATATTCAATCTTCTTTAGAGATTACTCCCGCAAATTCTGCAGGATAGAACCTTCAGACCTGCACTATGACTGGGCTATGACAGGAGTAGAAAGGGCTATTATAGACAAACGGCTCCAGATCGGAAGCCTGCTTGATACAATAAAGGTATCGCTCCTCCCTAAGCCGGTAGTTGATACACTGTTCATCTATCCCAGGAACGGGTGCTACATGTACAGCAAGAAGGCCGCGGATATTATTCAGAAAAATGGCTCAATGATACTTACAGGCTCAGTTATAGATTCTGTTAATATCAGCAAGGGCAGAATAAACCAGGTGAAGATAAAAGACCGCACCTATAATGCAGAAAGGTTTGTATGGACAGGCAATATAAACGACCTTACAAGACTTGTAAATATACCTGAAAGATATCTGCCCTACCTGGATATTGTACTCTTCAATGTGATCATAGACAGGAAGATCGATGTTAAGGATCAATGGGTTTATTACGGAGAAAAAGACCTGATATTCACCAGGATATCATTCCCTCACAACTTTTCACACTTTCTTTTCAGGGAAGGTCTTTACGGGCTCTGTGTAGAGGTAACTGTTAAAGACAGGGATCTGTGGGAAAACCCGGAAAAATACAGACAGGATGTAATTGATGACCTCGTAAAGCTGAATCTCATCAAAAAGAGCTATATCAGGGATATCCGGATTGAAAGGATAAAAGACGCCTATCCCATATATCACCTTGAATACAGGCATCAGCTTAAAATGCTCAAAGAGGATACCGCCAGGATTAAAAATCTTTATTTGTCGGGAAGGACAGGCGCATTCTTTTATAACAACATGGATAACAGCATAGAATCCGCAATAAATCTATTCAACAGATTCCGTGAAGAGGACAGGGATAAATAATATGACGCCGACCAGGCCCTGAAAGAATCATGCCTTCAAGCATGTAAGCCTGTATGGCCCATTCAGTATCAGAAATCCCCCCTGGTTTTTATCCCGAGCAGTATTAGATTTTTAAGCCCTATTCTGTAGGTTTTCAGGTAGCGGTATCCGAAAGTAGCAAAAAAGACTGCATTGTATATAAATGAAAACGGAAGGGATACAATAAACCTGGTAACTGAAATGCTGAACCTGATTTTGCAGAAAAGGAAAAACAGCTTCTGCATCCTGATAAGCAGTTTCGAATCCTTGTTCCAGAGAAGCCCCCTGTTAAAATAACTGCCCTGTACACATTTTAATCTTTCTTCATCAAGAAGACCCATATTCACAGCAAATTCTGCAAGCTTAGTCCGGGGATATGGCTGTATGACAGAGCACCATGGCAGAGTCGTCTTTATAATCCTGTTGAGCTGAACGGTTTCAAAAGCATCATTAAAGGTCTCTGTCGGTATATTCAGCATATTGAATGTCCCGAACCTGATCCTGTATTTTTTTAGTATATCGGAGGTGTTTATAATATGCTCCTTCTCAATATTCTTATTGAGCACATCTTTCCTTAGTCTTTCGTTCCCTGATTCAATGCCGAACTGTACGAAATGACAATTGCATTCCGCCAGTAGCCTGCCCATATCATCAGTAAAATTATTTGCCCTTATAAGGCAGCTGAATGGCAGACCTATCCTGTCCCTGTACAGGGGAAGAAATTCAGAGAGCCATCTGCTGTCAAGTGTAAATACATCATCATCAAACCTTATAACTTTCAGAGGGTAATTATCCCTGATATATTTTATTTCATCAATCACCCTCTCCGGGGAGTGCCTTCTTACAAACCTGCCCTTTCCCCTGTATATCTCCTTTAATGTAACATTAAAACAGAAAGAGCACTCATAAGGGCAGCCTCTGCCAGTGATAAAATGCTTGTTAGGGATATTTCTCAAAAGCCTGTACTTTTTCAGGTACAGGTCCCTGTCAGGGAAAGGCAGTGTGTCAAGGTCCTCAACCAGATTTCCCAGATTGGAGACACTATGGCCGTCAATTGCAACATTTGGCACCTTTTTAAGATCATCCATATTATTAAGGGCAAGCGGGAATATATTGTCAACCTCTCCGACCATGCCAAAATCAAAATTCCCGTCCTCGAGAAAAGCCGGGAAAAATGTAATATGGGGCCCTCCAGCTACAATGGTAATATCCCTTGAGATGCTCTTTATTTCTTCTGCTGCTTTTCTGTAGAAATCCTCGTAGCCGCTGACAATAGACATGGCGACTGCATCAGGCTCTGTTTTCCTTACATAATCCCTGATTTTGCCAGTGTTTTTTTCAATAATAAGATCTGTTCTGAAACCAGCTTTTTTAAGGGAAGCGGAGAGGTATGATATTCCTATATATTCAAAATAAAGCCTCTGTAGAAACAATACTTTCATAAACGGTAAAAATCCATATCACTTTTTATTATCCTTATTTCTGTTTCGAGTTCAATATTATATTCCTTCAGAACCATTTTTCTGGCCATATCCACGAGCCTGATGACGTCATCAAATGAAGCATTATCATTGTTTACAATAAAGTTCCCATGTTTTTGAGAGATCTGCGCGCCTCCGCATACAGTACCTTTCAGGCCGAGTTCTTCAATAAGGATGCCTGAAACACAGCCTTTCGGATTCTTAAAGACTGAACCAGCTGAAGGTTTCTCCAGGGGGTGCTTCTGTTTTCTTTTTGCAAGGCAGAGCTCAATCTGTTTTCCAGTTTCTGCTTTATCCCCGTATTCGAGTTTAATAATTCCTGAAAGAATAATATGATACGGCTTTATAAAATCCTGACCCCTGTAAAAATAATTCATCGAATCCCTGTCCAGGATTATAAAATTTGATGATCTCAGATCAAAAAGCATTATGCTGCTAATATACTCTGAGATACAATGCCCGTATGCACCTGCATTCATATAGGCAGCCCCGCCAAACCTGCCAGGTATGCCTGCCAGGAATGTAAGGTTAATAAGCCCTTTCTCCCGTGCTTCTGCAATTATATCGCTGTTCATGGTACCTGAAGATACAAGGAGCCTTGACTTGCCAGGGTATTTTAATCGCTCGAACATTGACATATTAATTATTACACCGTTAAAGTGGACATCATTGAACAATATATTGGTGCCATTGGATATTACAAAATATGGTTTATCCCTTATACATCCAATAATTTCTGCAATATCCTTCTCATTCCTGGGAAAGACCATCTCCTGAACTGTGCCGCCAATCCTGAAAGAAGTATGCTTTTTCAAAGGCTCTTTATATCTGATCTCCACTATTTTTCCCTTTTCACCATTGATAATTAATTCAGCCGGATTAAAAAAATAATAGTAAATTGGCGCTATATGTCAAAATATATTGTTACGAAATTATTTTTGACTAAAATTAACATAATAAGTAGAATATTCTTTATAGTATAGTGAATACCTCATAGTATTCAGCAGGTAAAGGAGCAAAACCTTGACAATAGAAAAGACTATACAGGAACAAAGGGAAAGAAGCACATTAATACTGCATAAATTCCTTAAGGATCTTGTTACGAAAAATGCATCAGACCTGCATTTAAAGGTAATGAGGCCTCCCATGATAAGGCTGGATGGAAAACTCATTCCTCTGGATTATCCTGTTTTGAAGCCTGACGATATCAAGTCCATTGCATTGTGCATACTTCCAAGGGACAGCAGGGATAAATTCAGGGAAAAGAAGGCAATCGACATAGGGTATTCTGTCCCAGGCCTTGCGAGGTTCAGGACACATATCTTCCAGCAGAGAAGCTCCTTTGGCATAGTTTTCAGGAATATCCCTCATGAGATCCGGTCGATAACGGACCTTGACCTTCCAGAACAGCTGATTGACCTTGTTTCAAGAAAACAGGGACTGATACTGGTAACAGGGCCAACAGGAAGCGGTAAGTCAACCACACTGGCAGCTATGCTGAAACAGATAAACAGCACCCGAAATGTCCATATTGTAACAATTGAGGATCCTATAGAATTCCTGTTCAGGGATAAGCTTGCCTGCATAAGCCAGAGAGAGGTCGGATTTGACACGCCTACATTTGCTGAAGCTCTTCGCAATGTTCTCAGGCAGGACCCTGATGTAATAATGGTCGGTGAGATGAGAGACCAGGAGACCATGATGACTGTCCTTACCGCTGCTGAGACAGGCCATCTGGTTCTTTCTACGCTTCATACCAATGACTCTCCTCAGACAATTGACAGGATAATAGATATGTTTCCATCATCTCAGCAGCAGCAGATCAGGCTCCAGCTTTCCCATGTTCTTCTTGCAGTAATATCCCAGCATCTTGTAAAAAAGAAGAATGTTGACGGTATGGTTGCAGCTGTTGAGATACTAATAGCATCTCCAAATGCAAAGAAGCTGATCCTGACCGGAAATACAGGTGAACTTGTAGATGAGATAGAATCCAGTGTAGTTCATACGAGGATGCAATCCATGAATCAGTCTCTTATGGCACTGATCCTGAATAATGTTATTTCCAAGGAAGAAGCAGTAAGGTGCAGCGCAAACGCATCAGAACTTGAGCTTAATCTTACAAAATTGTTTGCGGATAAATTAAAGGATTCGGACGATCATGATCAAAAAGGGGGTAAGTCAGATTTGAGCAAAGCAGATTTTTCAAAGATAATGAAGCTTATAGAGCTTGAAAAGGATTTTCAGGAACAGATGGAAAAGCATAATAAGGACCTGGATGATAAAGATTCTGTCATTCAGGAAAAGGACAATATTATAAAAGAACTGGAAAGAGAGCTTTTGGAGCTTAGAAAAGAGCTTCAAAAAGCAAACCAGAAGAATTCAGCACTTCTTGAAAAATCCCTGAAAATGCAGAAGGAAAAGGAAGAGGAAATTTCAAAATTATCACGTGCAATCAATGATATGACTCCAAAGAGTTCCGAAAAGGATAAAAAAGGCTTCGGAATATTTAAGAAATAATTTTCTTGATTAATTAAAGATATGAGGTTATAGGTAGATTCTTAATTTTTATTATGCGGTATGACAGCCTGATGATTTTTAACTTTTGGGTTGTTACGGACGGCTAAGGAGGACTTTAATGAACCTGTTGGAAAAAATTGAAAGAAAATATCTGAAAGAAGAACCCCTTCCATTTCATGTTGGAGATACCATCAGGGTATATTTCACTATAAAAGAGGGGGATAAGACCAGGGAGCAACCATTCGAGGGAGTTGTGCTTAAAATAAGAAAAGGAATGCAAAGGACAAGCTTCACGCTTCGCAAAACATCATACGGTGTCGGAGTTGAGAAAACATTCCCCTACCATTCCCCTCTGCTCTCCAGAATAGAGCTTAAAAAACAAGGAAAAGTCAGAAGGGCCAAGCTATATTATCTTAGAGATAGAACCGGTAAAGCAGCAAGAATTAAAGAAAAACGCTTCAAGTGATCCCGCTGGGAGAACAAGGCGAAAATCTTGCTGAAAAATACCTTGTCAGCAAGGGTTATTCAATTCTTTCAAGAAATTACAGGTCTCCTTATGGTGAAATCGATATAATAGCCCGGTTTGGCAATGAAATAGTATTTGTTGAGGTAAAAGCATCAAAACACGCTTCATTCGGTTATCCTGAAGAAAGGGTCAGTGCCAGGAAAAAGTTGAATATGGAAAAAACAGCCCTGCATTTTCTGGAAAGCAATAACTGCAAATATAATAATTTGCGCTTCGATGTCATAGCAGTAATAATCTCCGGGCAGGAAAAAGAGATCGAACATTTCCAGGGAATAGATATTTATCAGTAATACAGGCTGTTAAATTTATCAGAAATCTTTTTGCCTTTATCATAGGCAAATTTTCTGAATGGGTTTGAAATATAAGCCTTTCTGTAGCTTTCGGATATGCTGTATAATCTGTCCTTGATTTTTTCATAGACAGCAATATAATGCCTGTATGATTCCTGGTGCTCATTATTGCTGTAAAGGCTGTTTGCAAGCATGTATTCCCATACCCACTGAAGTTCGCTAAAATCCATCTGCTCTGCTGCACTAAGGTTTTTCCTGATAATTTCCAATGGCAAATCATTGTGCAGCAATTGATGGGACAGGCATTGAACCTGGTCATACCATACGCTGTAATTATTGAGGCTAAGGTCTTTCATCACCTGGAGGCAATATATCATCAGGTCCTTTACACCTATATACCGGCCGGTATCATAAATTATCTTGAAATATCTGAATCTGTAAAAATTATCAGGGAGGCTCTCTTCATTCTTCAGTTCCCTTATCAGTCCCAGCGGGTCATCTGCATTGTCTGAGAATATCCTTGAAGCTGTAATAACTGCATTATTCAACGGCATCAACTCGCTGGACTTCAGATCCTTATCCAGGATTATGGATTTTTGTGCAAATTGGCCAGCCCTGGTATAATCCCCGAGATCGAACATAAGGCAGGAAAGAGAATTGTAAATCTTCGGAAGCATTGCTTTCAGCCCTATTTTCTTTGCAATCTCCCTTGAATAAAAGTAGTAATTAATTGATTCTCCATAGCTTCCAAGATAATGATAAATCCTGCCGAAACTGTACAGCATCAACGATTTCAGCTCAGGGTCCTGAATTTTCTCCGCAATGTCCAGGCCTTCTTTAATCATATAATAAGCTTTGCTTAACTCTCCCTTCTCAGTAAGAAGGTATGATATCATGAAAATATCATTGACATATTCCTTCCTGTTTCCGGTCTTTTGATGAAAAACCATAGCGCTGGTAAACTGCTCTGATGCTTTAGGGAAATTGCCTGCAACGGTGTTTATTCTTCCAAGATTAAAATAACCCATGCTTATCCCATGAATATTATCGCACTTTATGGAAAGGTCCAGTGCCTTTTTATAGTACACATAAGCCTTATCAAAGGCTTTCTGCTTGAAATATATAAGGCCCAGATTTGAAAGGGTCTGAGTCAGGATATAATAATCTCTTGCCTGTTCACTTAATTCTGCCGACTCGACAGATGCCTTTCTCGCAGCTTCAAGGTCATTCTTCAGAGTATGCAGTTCTCCAAAGAGAGAAAGGATTATATTGTGCTTATCCATCATATTGTTGTCTTTTTCAAGAAGCACTGCCTTTTGAAGGATCTCCTCCGCGGCTTTTATCTTATAGGTCTTTATAAGCAGTCTTGCAATATCAATATAAATGTCAATCTTCAGATAAATGTCATTTCTGTTCTTTATCAGTGAAAATGCCTTGTTATAGTATTCTATCGCCTTCTTATACTCACCTGTAGATTCAAGAAGAAGCGCATATTTTTTATGGAGGTTAAACGGGTCATAGCCTGTTTTGCTTAATGAATGCAAAATA
The DNA here is from genome assembly GCA_964389675.1 of uncultured Candidatus Sumerlaeota bacterium. Lineage (GTDB taxonomy): Bacteria > CAYMEV01 > CAYMEV01 > CAYMEV01 > CAYMEV01 > CAYMEV01. The sequence continues at coordinate 245,721 of CAYMEV010000002.1, read as the reverse complement.
GAGTTCGCCTTTGAATAATCACTTCTCCTGTGGTGAATCTCAAAAAGCCTTTCCATCATTATGATCTGTTCATTTATCATATTATTACGGCGAAATATCTCGCATGCCTTGTTGTAATACCAGATGACCCTGCCGTTTTGTATCATATTGCCTGGCTTCCCGGAGTGATCAAGTATCATTCTGGCTGATTCGATAAAATAACCACCGTTGAGCAGATAGTTTACCAGTACCAGAACTGGGATTTTCCCGGAATCTGAATCATCCCTCAAAAGATAATCTCCTATCCTCCTGTACTCATCATGAAGCTCATTTCTGCCTATCATTGCCGAAATACCTTCTGAGATACCCGGGTCCTTAATGAAATACTTATTGCTCTCCAGAGAGATCAGCTTTTTGGAAAGCAGTTGATTTAAGATTTCGCTTATTTCCTTTCTTATTTCCGGGTGAATCCTGAAAAGACTGTCCATACTGCAGGGGAAAAGGTATATTGTCTTAAGAAGGCTGTACTCATCAGGAAGAAGGTCTCTGAGCATATTTTCCTTAAATTTTCTGAACAGATCTATATTAATGATAATATTATTCTTAAAATCCTCAGTACTGCAGCCAAATATGTCACTCTCCCTGTTCATTATATAATTTACTGCGTCCTGGATTTTTTTTGGATCCCTGACAGAGTTCTTGTAAAGCAGTTCAGAAAATATCCTGATCTTTTTTTTATTTTCATTATAAAGCACCATCTCGAGCAGAGTGCTAATATCATTAACACTCCATTCAGTCAGGGATATTGAGTATATGCTTTTTTTATCGAGGTTTTTCAGTATCCTGACATAGTGATCACTGTGTATATCGCTGTTTTTAGTTATTAAGACATAGATACCAGCTTCCAGTATGGCTTTGAATAAAAGCAGGGTATTTTCATCTGCATGGTCAATATTTTCAAGTACAAAGACAGGTTTTACAGTCTGGTCAAACCTGTATAAGAGATACATTCTTTCTTCAACGCTAAGGTCTTCCGGAGCATTATTCGACCTCTCAAATATGAGAGAATCATTCTTCCTGAGGATTGATGAAAGAAGATCAGTGAAGTTCTTAATAAAATCATAATTGCTGGTGCCATGCAATGCGGCATTTATGACAAAAGGGGTATATTTCATCTTTCTGAACCTGTTCAGAAGGGTTTTGACATAAAATGACTTCCCTATACCTGCTGGCCCGGTAATTACTATTGCATTATGGCTTTTTATTATATCCTGACTGATACTATGCCGTTCTATGGGAATATCCGGTGATGGAATCTGATCCATTATTGAATTATAGAACTGCCTTTGAACTTCATTGCTGTAAAAAAGATTCTTGATCAGAAGCCTTATATAATAGCTTATGCTTTCGTCTGCCTGAAATGTCTCAGTTATTATGTCCCTGATGATCCTGTCCTTAATAAAGTAGTCAATGGCCTGCTTGATATCAGGGCTTTTGATCTTGGCCAGGCCTGCATTTTCCTTTGCTATTAAAAAGGAGATAAGAGAATATACCAGCGATTTGACATCCTCTTTTTGAAGGTGGAATACATCAGAGCTTATCTCTGCTTTCAGGATCTTGGCTCCTGAGAGATAATAGCTGAAACTGTCAATGTTATGCCTTCTGTTGTACTTATAGAGAAGGTCATCCCTTTTGACCCCGCCATAATAGCAGTTATTTCTGTGAATATTATAGAGGCCTATGAGTGTATCAAGAAGTATATATGGTATTTGGCCTGCATTGCATAGCTCATCAGGTATTGTGCTTATATCCCTGGCATCCCGGAGTATATAAAGGCTTTGGTCATCCAGGATACCCCACCCTATTAAAAACTCTAAAAAAGGATTCTCTGATTCAGAAAAAATATTAAACAGCTTAATAAAATGATTAAGTGAAAATTCTGTGTATTTGTCCGCAGGTACTATTGTAAGCTTTTTATCTCGCTTAGCAAAATTATCAAATACATGGCGGGTCTTGAATTCAGTACCTGCTTCCTTTTTGTTTACTGTAAAATATTTCAGAAGATTTGTTTTATCCATAATATTAATACTTGTGTAAATTTCCTGATTGATTATATTATATTAATGATAATATTCAATTGTTTTAATTTCTATGAGAAATATTGATTCTATTATAATACTCAGCGGCGGCCTTGATTCAACCACACTGCTTGCATACCTTATATCAAGAGGGCATAACCCCGCAGCCTTAAGCTTTGACTATAATCAGAGAAACCGGATTGAGATCCGGTATGCAAAATACCAGGCTGAGAAATACTCGGTAATAGATCATATAATCTTTCCCCTCTCTCTTGATATCATAAAGGGATCATCCCTCACGGATATGTCAATATGCATAAATAAGGGGGACACAAATCGTGTAAATATTCCCAATACCTATGTCCCAGCCAGGAATATCATTTTCCTTTCTATTGCAGCTTCCCTTGCTGAATCGATGGGAATAAAGAGCATTTATACAGGCATAAATTCAATTGATTATTCAGGTTACCCTGATTGCAGGCCTGAGTTTCTGGATACATTTAACAGAATGATCCTTGCCGGTACCAAAGCAGGACAGGAGAAGACTCCTGTAGTTGCCAGAGCACCATTTATCATGAAGACAAAGCTTGATATACTTAAAATAGGGTTATCCCTGAATGTTGATTACAGCAAGACACTTTCATGCTACAACCCTGATAACAATAAGCCGTGCAGGTCTTGCGACAGCTGTCTCTTCAGGGCTGAGGCATTCAGGAAACTGGATATTGAAGATGCAGACATTATTTATGGAGGCAATTTATGAAATATTTTCACATTTTTATACCAGCCCTGATTTTTGCAGTCTTTTTCATGGCATGCAATAACAGCCGGACAGCCAGCAGAGGTGATTCCGTCATAATGGGGCTCGAGGCATCAGTTGAAGACCTTGACCCCCGTACAGCAACTGATGCCAATTCATCACGCATATGTTCCCTGATATACAGTTCCCTTTTCACAAAGGGCAGGGATTCAAATATTAAGCCTGATATTGTAGAAAGATATGAGGTTAAGGAAGATAAAATATTTACCTTTTATATAAGGAAGGGAATACTTTTTCATAATAAGAACGAACTGACTGCAGAGGATATAAAATATACATTTGAGAGCATGATGGATGAGGATTTTATCTCATTTAAAAAATCAAGCTATGAGATAATAGATGAAATAAGGGTAATAGATGAATATACTGTGGAATTTGAGCTTAAAGAGGTATTCTCCCCCTTCATTGATTACCTTACATTAGGGATTATTCCAAAAAACATCGATAAAAACACCAGCTCAATCCTGCGAAAGGAACCGGTTGGCTCCGGGCCATTCCGCTTTAAGGAACACAAGGAGGGGGTATTGCTTACACTTGAAAAATTCGATGATTATTTCGGCCAGAAACCTGCCGTAAACCTGATAAAATTCAGGATAATTCCCGATACAACCACAAGAATGCTTGAGCTTGAGAATAAGGGTATTGATATCCTCCAGAATGATATACCCTATGATTCTATTGAAAGATTTTCCAGTGACAGCAGCTATCATGTGTCGTCATCTCAGGGCATAAATTACCAGTATATAGGATTCAACATGGAGGATGGTATACTTAAAAATAAAAATATCAGAAAAGCTATTGCCTTCAGCATAGACAGAGATGCAATAATAAGGCATATATACAGAGGATATGCTCAAAAGGCAAACAGCCTCTTATCCCCTCTTAACTGGGCTTATTGCAGGGACCTTGACTGGTATGACCATAACCCCGGGAAGGCTGAAGAACTGATAAAAAATGAAGGTTATAAAAAAGACAGGGACGGTTACTATTTTACACTGGAATACAAGACCAGTGAGAATGCTCAGTCTCTGACCATAGCCCAGATTATCCAGGATCAGCTCAGGAATACAGGTGTGAAACTGAATATAATATCAAGGGAATGGGGAACATTCTATGATAATATAAAAGAGGGGGATTTTCAGCTTTTTTCATTGAGATGGGTCGGGATATCGGATCCTGACATATACTACTATGTATTATCCTCCAGGAGCATCCCGCCGGACGGTGCCAACAGGGGACGTTATAAGAATCCCGGGGTGGATGCCCTTATTGATTCCGCAAGAAGGACGACTGACCAGCAATTGAGAAAGGATTACTACTGCAAAATACAGAATATACTCAATGATACTCTTCCATATGTCCATCTATGGTATCATTCAAATATAATAATCTGCACAAAGAGAGTCGAAAATGCAGTACCATATCCTGACGGCTCATTTGATTTTCTTCTTGATATCAAGCTGGCGGAAATATAGTGCACTAAACTTCATAGAACATTCTGTCAGCAAGTTCCAGGATTTTTTCACTCTTTTCAGCTGCAGGCATATCAAGCCTTGCCAGCTCAGCTATCTGGTTCACGGGAGGAATGAATTCTGACCTTCTGCCTGTTTTGGCAATATCCAGCACAAGCCTTACCATTGCTTCCTGATAGTCATTAAAATAGACATCTCCAAGTGCTTCCTTCCTTCCATCAGGGACAGGATTATTAAAATCTATAGCCCACGGTATTCCGTCTTTCAGGATAAACTCCACAGAATTCATCTTATAGCCAAATACAAAATTTATTATCTTGGCATAGTCAATTACCTTTTTCCCTTCATCCGGGGTCATGAACGAATCATCATAAATATACTCAGGACCAACTGGATTCCTGAATATGTACTTTATTGGAAGAATCATTTTGCCTATGCATAATGTCCGTACAATAAACCCGCTACTGCTGTCAATCTTCTTCTGAATGCTCATAACAGTATCTCCGGACCTGTTATAGCGGTCTATAAGCTCTTCATAGCTCTTCACTTCATAGGCATCTATTCCCCCCCTGCCTTGTGCAGGCTTAAGGAACATTGGAAACCCGACCTCTTCTATCATTTTTTCCCAGTCAAAATAAAGATTGTTCCTGAGTTCCTCTGGAGTAAATCCAAAATTATCGTGGGGCGGGAGGGAATATGTGGGCGGTACAGGTACTCCGAGCAGATTGGCAAAATAATAGCCTACATCCTTGTTCATAAAAAATTCAAATGAATAGGGGTTATTTATTATATGTACTCCCCTGAAGGCAAGCATTTTGAAAACATTCCTTGCCTGCTGATAGACATGTGACCCTCTGTCTATTATAATATCATGCGATGACCCCCATTTTAAACCAAATTCATGTATTTTTACATCATCTGCAATAATCTTGTATTCCCTGCCATTTACAAAAAAAGGATCAGTACTGTTCAGGCGCCTGGCAAGCTCATCACCAAATGCACTTGCAAAATGGAAAATCCCGACAGAATATTTTTCATATGCGGACATCGGTATCACCCCCTGATTTACGATGGTATGCTTGTATTATAGAAAATATTTCAAATATTTCAAATATTATTTATATGTTCTTTCGCAGAAAGGCTTGCTACTATCAGTTATGATAATATCTTCACTGTCGGAATACCTGCAAGCCAGAGATCTGCACTCTTCAACGGCCCTGGGGCTGCTTTTTTTCCTGAAAATAATCCCAAAGGGGCCCTTCTCATCCCTGGGATATATCTGGAGATCGGAACAGGGCACAGTTTTAAGCAAGATATTTTCTGATTCATTTCTTCCCAGAATCATATGAACTGAATCATCAATGAAAAAATGCCTTCCTGTCTTCAAAAGAGCAGCTTTCCGCCTGTCTATCTCTTCAATGCTGTAAAATGAAAAAAGCTTCCTCAATTTATCAGAAAAGCCCCTGTAAGTCAGAAGGCATCCTCCTGAAGGAGAAGGGAAATTCTTTAATTTCAGTTTTCCTGCAAGTTTGTATTGAGGTTTTCTCGACCTGCCTGATATATCATAATAATCTTCCCGGTCAATAAGGCCATTTTTCTCCATATCTGTCGGTTCAAACCTTAAGGCGGACAAAGGCCTGAAAACAATCCCCTCAGTTCCGGATTCCCTTTCTATAATTTTAAGATTTCTGTTGATCTGGCTCATCATCCTCTGGCCCTTCACTTCTCCGGTAAAAATCATATCAAGGCCTTCCCTCTGCATGATTTCCCTGGCAATGCTGAACATCATTATTTTGCAGTCAATACAGGGGTTAAGGTGCTTTCCGAATCCAAAACGGGGTGATTGCAGTATCTTTTTGAACCTCTCGAATGCATCTATTGTCAACAGCCCTTCATAAAGGGAGTCATCCCTGGCACCTGGGTAAAAATACCTTTCAAAGTCACATGGAGCAAAGCCCATGTCTACGTAAAGGGGTAATATATCAAAACCTCTGTCCTTCATAAGAGTGTAGGCGATAAGGCTATCCATACCGAAGGAAAGCAGCCCCAGAGCTTTAATCATATTATACGCCTGTAATGAGAATCATTTCTTTCAGATCTTTGACCATTCCATAAGGGATTCAATATTGATGATGGCTGATTCTATATCCTCCAGCCTGTCCTGAAGAGCCTCTCTTTCGCAGTTCAGTTCCAGCAGTTTATTCCTTATTTTCGACTCATTCTTCTTTAATTTTCTCTTAAGCTCTATCTCTTTTTCCCGGGAGGCAGTACCGTCACTGAAGTCTATGTCTATCAGATCTTTCAGCATATTCAGCAGTAAAGGAAGTTGTATATCCAAAATCAGCTCCTTTTTATCTTGATATTTTTCATATTAACATAAAATATCTATGAAATAATTAAAGTCAATCTTATAAGAAGGAAAAAGATGAATACTATGAGAAATGAATTATTGGAACTGTTAATCAGCAAATCTCTAAGTTTTGGTGATTTCATCCTTGCTTCAGGAAAAAAAAGCAATTTCTATTTCGATGCAAGGATAACAACTCTTTCCTCCCAGGGTTCATATCTGATCGGAAATGTCCTTTTTGACCTTATTGTTAGACACGGTTTGAAATCAAGATATATAGGAGGCCTTTCAATAGGGGCTGATCCGGTAACAACAGCAGTTACCGTTATATCTTATCAAAAGAGCATGCCCGTAAACGGTTTTCTTGTAAGAAAGGAAGCAAAAGGACACGGAAGGAAAAAGAGGATTGAAGGCCATATAGAGCCGCATTCTGACGTAATTATTGTTGATGATGTCGCAACCACAGGGGGCTCAACCCTCTCCGCGGTGAAGGCTGTTGAAGAGGAAGGCCACTCAGTAGAGGCCATACTATGCCTTGTTGACCGCGAGGAAGGTGCTGGAGAGATGCTTGGGAAATACAGGTTCATACCCTTATTTACAAGAACAGAGCTTTTTGAAAAGTCAGGCTATAGGCCCTGAGATCTGCCCTAAATCTTCAAATCAGCAATTGCCTCCTTGATGGATGGATAATTAGGTATTATGCTCAGGATTCTGGTAATATGGAATACCTTTTCAATATCCGGTTTCATATTTGTCAGGATAAGCTTGCCTCCGCGGATATTCAGACTGATATATTTTGCTGATATTACTCCAAGCCCGCTTGAGCTTACATAATCAAGGGAATTCATATCAAGAATTACCGTCCTTGAGCCTGCAGCTATTATATCATCGATATAATCTATAAACTCCTGAGACTGGCTGTCTTCAAGCTTCCCGCCAATCTCTATGATATCAATATCTCCCTTTTTATATCTGGATAGGTGCATCAGCATTACTCCTTAATAAAGATTCAAATTATCGTTGATGTCCTGATTTTAATAAATTATAAATTATATTCAAGAAATTAAAGAATTTTTAGCAACATTTTCTGTTATAGTCAGATAATATAGAAAAGAAGGATGTTAAATGCTTATGATCCTTAATGATCACAAGGACCATAAACACTTGATATCCTCCTTAATTATAATAATAGGAGGTTTTCACAATGCCATTTATCGGAAGTATCGTTTCAAGTATCGCATCAAAAATCCTGCCAAACATGGGTGCTATTGGCAAGGCTATCAGCGCAATCACCCAGGGCCCAATGGGTATGCTCGGAGGTATCTCCTCAATCAGCAAAAGCATGGGCAATCTTTTCAATAAAATAGGAGATTTCGCAAAGACACTTCAGAAGGGTCTGGGTGGAATGTTCAGGCCATCCGGCTTTGGCGCTATGCCGAGGCCATCAATATCCAATTTCCTCAAGGGCTATATGGCCGGCAGGAGGGCAGGATTCCAGGCAGGTTTCGAAGCAGGCCAGAAAGTAGGACAGGCACAATCAGAACAGCAGGCACAGCAGACAGGCGGGACATCACGTAAACCTGGCGAAAGCATTGAAGATTTTATTTCAAGAATCCTCAATAACCTTATCAAGAAAACTGAAAAGAACCTGGAAGATGCTGCCAAGAAGGCAGATGGTTCAAAAAAGGTTACCCAGGAACAGCAGACAGAGATTCAGAAACTGCAGCAGCAGCTTACACAGCTTCAGCAGCTTCTCCAGAACACAATGAAAAACTTCCATGACACCAAGATGAATGCTGTAAGAAATATCGCCGGATAGCTAGTATATTCAATCCGTTAAAGCCGCAACCTGATCATGGTTGCGGCTTTTTTTATTTCCAGGACTGCCTTTCAGGCAATCACTTTATTATGGAAAATCTAAATCCATTTGTCCGATAAAGATCTATGATCATCTCCAGGACCCTGATCTTATCATTCAAATTCAGCCTGGTTCTGCTGTCATGAAACAGTAATATATCACCATTATTCAAAGGCGGTTTCGAAAGCCTTTTATATACCTTTCCATAATCCTTAAACACTGTGTCCAGAGATCTCCTGTTCCAGCCTATGACCCTCATACCCTGTTTTTTTGCCTCATCCATGATATACTGGTCCTTAAGGCCTGCACAAGGGCGGAAAATCCTGCAGCAATACCCAAACTCCTCCTTAAAAAAGCGGTTTGCTGATTCAATTTCCCTGCGGATTTTAGCTCTTGAAGACAGGGTCAGAAAATTATTGTGGGTGTATGTATGATTGCCTAATGCATGGCCCTGATCGATAATTGCCCTTACTGTTTGACTGTTTTTTTCTGCATTTTCCCCTGTTATGAAAAAGGTGGCATTTACATTTTTTTTCATTAAAAAATCCAGTATCTGAGGAGTATTTTCCTCATCAGGGCCATCGTCAAAGGTTAGATAGGCAGATTTATGCAGCTCGGATGGCATACTGCATATTACCTTCCCAAATGCATTGCTGTTGATCTTTATCATATTATAGAAATATATCAGGAAAAAGAAAAGGTATAAAAATAGAATGAATGGCATTATACTGGTAAAATAGAAAGAAAGAAGGCTCAGAAAAATCAGGATTAATGCGATTTTCCTAAAGATCATCTTTTTTCAGAGGATTTCCACAGACAGAACAGGTCCTGTTTTCTGCAGGATTTATATGGTGGCATATACTGCATTCGTTCGAGATATTGCCTGCTGTTTTTGTTTCAATAATGGTCTTTATCAGCCTGCCAACATTATACGGCAGGAATATGACACCGCTGAATATTATTCCGATCGTTATAAGCTTTCCTGTATTGGTAGAGGGGGTAAAATCACCAAAACCTACTGTAGTAACGGTGGACACAGTAAAATAAACTGCATCAAGAAAGGTCTTTAATGTATTTGTCCCGTCCCTGCCCTCGACAGCATAAATAAACCCGGCAGATACAAATACAATGGTAAGTATTATAAAAAGTATCCTCACCATCTGAAGCTGAAAAGGCTTTATCTTTCCAAAAAAGAAATATTCATTTTCAAGGTACTTCTGAAAACGCAGTATTCTGAAAACTCTCAGAATTCGCAAAAAGCCGATTTTATAAAATGTAAAGACAATTGGAATAATAGAGAGTATATCAAAAAAGGAATACAGGGAAAATATGAATCTGATCTTATCAGGAGCTACATAAAGCCTTGTTAAATACTCTATTATAAAAACACATACAAATATTATCTCAATTATGAAAAGGGCCTTAAGAGACCCTTCATCCTGTGTTTCAACCTCGATGATATAATGAACAATTGCAGCCAGGTTCACCAGGATCAGGAATATGTCAATAGCTTTACCCAGAGGAGAAACAGAATCATATAAATAAAACTTGATCTTTTCTTTGCTAAACATAACTATTACTTTATTATAATAGTAATTGCAATGGCTTCAAGAATTATTAAATCCTTTTTTCGTTATTTTCTCTGGATAGCAGTAAGGCCTGTATTATCATTTTTCCCGCCTTTTTTTATATGGAAAGCAGTCCGTTCACTAAACAGCCTTTACCTGCCATTTCTCAGGAAAAAGATGGAGGGCCTTTCCCGGATAGCATCGGAGAACTGCTTTTCAGACGGTGATATATCAAAAAGAGCAATAACAGAACATATTTTGAATGAAATGGATATATTTTACTTCTCAAGACCGGATGCACTGATCAGTTCAGCATATTTCAGCGGTGGTGGCCTTACCGGAGAGCAGGGCTCAGGAACACTCCTTCTGCTGTCTCACTTTGGGCCCAATACAGGGATTATACCATCCCTGTCCTGCATAAAGGGCTATCATCAGATAGGAATTCCGCCTACCGAGCTTATTCGTGAAAACATGATAACAGACAGATCGCAGATAAATACACTAAGAATAAAGGACAGGCTTTTCAGCAGGGCGGGGACAGCTTTTCTGCATCACGAATCCGGCTTGAGAAATGCGCTGAAGCTTCTGCGTGCTGGAAAGACAGTGGGAATAGCTGCCGACGGAAGATATGGAAGGAACTTTGTCAGGACAGAATTCCTGGGCCGTGATGCTTTTTTTTCCGAGGGCCCTTTTAAGCTGGCTTATTTGTCAGGGGCATCAATAATACCTGTCTTTCCGGTCAGGGGAGAGAAAAATATTGTAATTCATCTTGAAAAACCAATAAACCTCGATCCTGGGAAGCTGAAAAAGAGCGAATTTATTCATAAAGCCATGAACAGGTACATAAAACTGCTTGAAGCCTACGTAAGAAAATACCCCGGTCTGTATCTGTACTATCTCTACCTGTGTGATGTTCATACAAAAGGAAAACCCAATTCACTCTTTCAGGATTAATAATCCCTGTATTTGATTTATCTGGTAATATATTTGAAACTAATTAATAAATGATAATGTATAATCATTTATAAAAACCATAAAAGAATATTATGTATAAAGAACTTATTGCATCTACAAACCCTTTTGAGACTAAAGTGGCTCTCCTTGAGGATGGTCAGTTGTGTGAGCTTTATATTGAGAGGAAGAGCCAGACAAGGCTGGCAGGCAATATATATAAGGGCAAGGTCACAAGGGTTCTTCCAGGAATGGAGGCAGCCTTTGTTGATATCGGGATTGGAAAGGATGCTTTCCTTTATGTTGATGATGTCCATTATTTTCCTGAAAACCTTGAGGCTGGAGAAGAAGAGGAACAGGAAATAGAAGACTCCGGCGATGATAAAAAGCTCAATACAAATATAGATGACCTGCTTATTGAAGGACAGGAGATCCTGGTACATGTGGTAAAAGAGTCAATAGGCACAAAGGGGCCCAGGATTACTTCCCATGTTTCCTTTCCAGGAAGGTATGTAGTATATATGCCTACAATTCAGCATATAGGAATATCAAGAAGGATTTCTTCAGAAAGTGAACGGAAACGCTTAAAGGGGATCATGGACAGGATAAATGATAATAAGGGCGGCTATATTCTGCGGACAGCCTGTGAAGGGCACAATGAAGAAGACCTGAAAGGTGATATGATAATACTCCATAAGCTTTGGGATGAGGTCAAAGCACGCTATGAGGAATCACTTGCCCCCTGCCTTCTGCATAAGGACCTCGGGATTATCCAGAGGCTTGCACGGGATGTATTTACCTCCGATATTGCCTCTTTCATACTGGATAATCAGAATGACTATGAAGAGCTTCTGGATTTTGTTAATAAATTTTTCCCCCATCTTACAGACAGGGTAAAGCTTTATTCTTCATACAAGCCTATCTTTGACAAGTTCAATATTGACAGCGAACTGGTCAAGGCATTGAAAAGGAAAGTCTGGCTTAAATCAGGGGGTTACATAGTTATTGATCAGACTGAAGCCCTGGTCTCAATAGATGTAAATACAGGCAAATACCTGGGCAATAAATCCCTGGAGGAGACTATCGTAAAGACTAATATAGAGGCATGCAAGGAGATCGTAAGGCAGATCAGGCTAAGGAACCTGGGAGGCATAATAATAATTGACTTTATCGATATGGAGGAACAGGAGAATAAAGAGCTGATATTTACCACCCTTGAGGCAGAACTCATGAAAGACCGGGCTAAAACCACTATTTTACAGATAAGCAAGCTTGGCCTTATAGAGATGACAAGAAAGAGGGTAAAGATCAGCCTCGAAAAAATGCTTACAAAAACCTGTCCTTACTGCCAGGGGAAAGGGACTATCAAAAACAGCATCACCGTTCTTTCTGAGATCCACAAGGATCTCTCGATGAACCGGAAAAAGATAAAGAACCAGGAATTTACTATCAGGATTCACCCGGACCTGGCCCAGGATTTTTACAAACACAGGGATATGATACTTAATGATATATTCGGAAATACTCACCCAAATCTTTCTATCCGGTTAGATCCCAATCTCCACCAGGGAAATTTTGATATTATTTATTAGGGGGATTATCCTCTTTCCTGACAGTTTCTCTATGCTTGCATTCTTTATTTGCACAGGTGAAAGTAATCCTGTCCTTTGTTTCATTCCTGTACATAACACCATAGCCGCATTTCGGGCATTTCTTATCTACAGGCATATAAGGGACAGTAATTCTGCATTTGGGGTAGTTTGAACATGCGTAATAGGGCTTTTCCTTTTTGTTGTGTTTCTCTATCAGTTCTCCGCCACAGCTCTCATCAGGGCATTTGATTCCTGTTCTTACCTGATATTTATCTCTGCAGTCAGGATTTTCACACACCATATAATTTGAAAAATTTCCACCAACTATCTTAAGAGGGCTTTTGCATTTTTTACAGTATCTATAGGATTCAGGGATCATTTCGAGAGACAATCCGTGCTTCGGCGGCTTTTCCAGAGGCTCTGTATAACGGCATTCCGGAAAACCTGAACAGCCATAAAATTTCCCGTATTTTCCCGTCTTCAGTACCAGGGTTTTCCCGCATTCCGGGCATTTTTTGCTGATATCTCCTTCCTCTTCAATTATAATATTAAATTTCTCATCATGACCCAGATTCTTTCTTGTTTTGCAGTAGGGATAGTTTGTACACGACAGGTATTCCCCCTTGCTGCTGAATCTGATAGCCATGTTTTTACCGCAGGCAGGGCATTTTATATCCGTACTTATACCCTTCTGAAGCTCCTTTTTAGCATTGTTGACACTCTTATGCAAAAGACGGTAAAAATTACCCATCATATCAATCCAGTCCACCTTGCCCTGTTCAATCCTGTCAAGCTTATCCTCCATCTCAGCAGTAAAATGGACATTGATTATATCGCTGAAATATTCATCAAGAATACTGCTTACAAAAAAACCTATAAAAAGAGGGAGTATCGTCTTTTTATCAAGCTTTATATATTCGCGCTTCTTCAGCGTATCAAGAATTGTAGCATAGGTCGAGGGCCTTCCGATACCCTGTTTTTCAAGAGCCTTGATCAAAGATGCTTCCGTATACCTTTTTGGAGGTTCAGTAAAATGCTGTTCAGGCCTTATGCTGTCAAGTTCTATTTTTTCACCTTTCTTCAGGCCTGGTACAGATTCTGCTGTCTTAATCATGCTGACTGGCCTGTATATACTTAAGAACCCTTCATTTGACAGCTTTAAAAAATCAGCTTCAAATATATATTTTTTGTCTCCATCGATATATACAGAGAGCTTGTCATAAACTGCATTATCCAGATAGGAGGCTATGAACCTTCTCCATATAAGGTCATATACCCTGTATTCGTCTCTTGAAAGATACCTGCTGATTGTATCAGGTGACAGGTACGGGTCTGAAGGCCTTATTGCCTCATGGGCATCCTGGATCTTTATTCCCCTGCTTTTCTGGCCTGGCTTATGTATTTGAGCCTTCAGCCCGAGCTTTTCCTGTATATACCTCAGTGCTTCATTTTTAGCTTCATCAGAGACCCTTACTGAGTCAGTCCTCATATATGTAATGAGGCCGATCTCTTCTTTCCCTATTGTCTTGCCCTCGTACAATCCCTGAGCGATCATCATTGTCCTTTTCCCGCTGAACCCGAACCTTATATTCGCTTCCTGCTGGAGTGTGCTTGTCTTAAATGGCTCTGGCGGAGTCTTTTTTATTGTATTTTGAATGATGTCGCTTACGCTGAAAGAGGCATTTTTTACCTCCTGGACAAGCCTTTCTGCTTTTTCTGCTGTATCAATGACGGGCTTATTCCCATTTATCTTTTTCAGCTCACATTCAATATTCCCTTTGGCATGCCTGAAAAGGCCAAAAACCCTCCAGTATTCTTCCGGTATAAATGCTAAAACGGACCTTTCCTGGTCCACTATCAGTTTCAGGGCTACTGACTGGACCCTCCCTGCGCTGAGATTCCTCTTCAAGAAGTATATCAGAAGCGGGCTTAAAAGAAATCCGACAAGCCTGTCCAGTATCCTTCTGGCCTTTTGTGATTCAAAAAGGCGAATATCAATATCCCTTGGTGATTTGACGGCATTTATGATTGCTTTCTGGGTAATTTCATTAAAGACTATTCTCTTTATATTGGGGTTTATTTCCTTAAGGATCTCAAATATGTGATAGGATATCGCTTCACCCTCCCTGTCAGGGTCAGATGCCAACAGCACCTGAGTGGCTGATCTTGCTTTCCTTATTATTTCATTAATCAGCTTTTCCTTGCCAGGGACTGCTACCCATTCACATTCAAAATTATTATTTACATCTATACCGATACGTTTTTTAGGAAGATCCTTAATATGCCCCTTTGTCGATATTACTTTAAAACTGCTGTCCAGTTTACCTGCTATGGTTTTTGCTTTCTTTGGTGATTCTACAATTACTAATTTTGACATAAGGGCTTATTAATGTATGAGATTCAGGCTATGTTTCCATGAAGCAATACCAGCTATCCGGTCAAAATAACCATAATCCAGAAATATAGTATTTAGAAGTGAATCTATAAAATCCTCGCTTATTACTTCATCATCAACTGAAAGGCCAAGCAGAATATCAATTACCTCTTCAATAATCTCATCCTCAATAAAATAAAACTCCTTCAAATGAAAAAGCCTTTTCAACGCGCCATAATTATATAATATTGCCTCCTCTGGAGTATATATCCTGACGCCGTAGCCCTTATCGTCAGATATGAAGAAGCTCTCCTTTTCTTCCCTGCCTATATTCATAAGCCTTTTAATAAGCTTAAATGCCTTGTCGATATCTGCATTTTCAAAACCGTTGGATTCAAGATATTTTAAGAATTCTTCATTAAAATCAATATCAAATTCATTCTCTTCAGAAAGCTTATCAATAATAAGCCCCAGAAGCCTTAGAAAATCACTGTTAGCCATTCAACTGTCTCCTTTGCAGAGAATTCTGAAATATCTGTTCCCTGCTTCTCTTCTTATATAACCTTTTCTTTCAAGATCAAATAATAAATTGTAAAGATACCCTATTTCAAAGCTGAGATTATCAAGTAGCATATCAAAAGCTGTATATCCTCTGTCCAATAATTGCAATATTTTTTTCTCCTCTTCAGAAATACTGATATTTTTCTTATATGTTTCTTTAAAAGCTCTGCTGTCTATATTCTTTTTGCCTAATACAAAAAGGATATCATCTGGATCTGTAACAGGAAATGCTCCCTGCTTGATAAGATTATTGCATCCTGCGGACTGTAATGAAAAGATTGAGCCGGGGACACTGAACACATCTTTGCCCTGTTCCAGGGCAAAATTAGCTGTTGAAAGCGCCCCGCCCTTCTCCCTGCTCTCAACTACAAGGACTGCATCTGCTAATCCACTTATGATCCTGTTTCTTTGCAGGAAAGAATATTTTGTGGGGCTGAATCCTATGGGAAACTCTGATAAAAGACAGCTTCCCTGGCCAATAATCATCTCGTAGAGGGCTTTGTTCTGAGAAGGATAAATAATATCAATACCTGTCCCAAGGACGCCTATTGTATAACCTCCGCATTCAATACATATTTTTTGAGCATAATAATCTATTCCATAAGCCATACCGCTTATTATACTTATAGCTTCACTTATCAGTCCTGGTAATATCTGCCTGACTGCATTTCTGCCATAGGGAGTAGCCTTCCTTGTCCCAACAACCGCCAATGAGTCTCCTAAATTAAATTTACCCCTGATATATATTACAGGCGGGGGCTGATATATATTCTTGAGCCTCTCAGGGTAATCTTCCTCACAGAATGTGACTATCCTGATACCATTATTCCCGGCATATTCCAGCTGTTTTCTTAAAAACTCATATCCCAGCTGCTCTTTATGCTTCTCGGGATGGTTTACTATGTTCTTCAGCCGGTTAATATCTGAATTAATTATCCATTTATACACATTCCTGCAGTAATCATCATCATTTACAAGAGCCTGTATTTTTTCAAAGGATATTACCTGATTGAGCATAATTAGAGTATTACGTCTGATTTCATCCATAAGTGATTCTATATATATATAATGTTAATAAATTGCAAAAAAAAAATAAACCAAAAATTTAATCTTGACAAGAAGCCTTATAATAATAATATACTCATACCTTTACAAGGTAAATTTTAAAACATATTTAACAAGAGGTGATTAACATTGGCCAGCAGGAAAAAATGGACAGATGAAGACGTAGAGTTCCTAAAAGAAAATCACTTTAAGCTTACTGTCCCTGAAATGGCAGAACATCTGGGCATAACAATAAGCTCAGTTACCAATAAGCTTAAAAGGCTCAAACTGTCATATGCGTCTTCGGATGACAGGTTGAAGAATGTTCCGAAACCATCAGGAAAATCTGCAAAAGCTTCAAAAGATGAAAAAACCGTAATCAAACAGCCGGCAGATAAACCAGATAAAAGGTCTAAAAATGCTATTACCAATATAGAAGTCAGATCAAAAGCTGATATGGCCCACAGAGCAAAAGCTGTTGAACTCTATGAGAAAGCTATCAGGCAATTCCATCAGATAGACAGGCAAAAACCTCTTGATCAGCAGAGAAGATCGGTTAAGGAGCTTTTTAACGAAATAATCAGCAATTATAGTTCTGAAATAGATGTCTGCTACAAAGCAAAATCCTATTACAATTATATTTCAAACCTTGAAAAACCGGATGCTTCCCCCAAAGATATAGAAGCCAAGATAACAGAGGGTATTATTTACCTGCAGACAGGAAGCACCAAGGATGCAATGAGGATTTTCAGGTCTATTGCAAAGACTGAGCCTCATAATTCCTATAATCTTTATTGCCTGGCATGCGCCTACGCTAAAGAGAATGACACAAAAAACGCTCTTAAGACCCTTAAGGATGCTGTAAAATTTGATCCTACACTTAAATTCATTGCAGAGAATGATAAGGATCTTGTCAACCTGTATGAAAACCAGGAATTCAGTAAGATCATCAGCTTCAAATCCTGATCCGGAATCTGTTTCAGATCTCTACAGCCTTGCTAATTATGAAAAAAGGGGAATAAAGGACCTTGGATTTTCTGAAGAAAGGTTTCTGCTCCTTAAAAATCTTTTCAACCTTATATCACCTGACCATAATGAAAAGCCGCTGATCATAGTTGCAGGAACAAAGGGCAAGGGTTCAACCTGCAGGTTCCTGTATAATATACTGAGAAAAGGCTATAAAAGGATAGGCCTGTTCACCTCCCCGCACATTCTTAAAATCAATGAGAGAATTGAGATCAATAACAGGCCGATTGCGAACAGTGAATTTGACAGGCTTTATAACAGTATAAAATCCTCATTCATGGATTTTAGTCAGCAGTACCCCTCTTTTAGTCCATCAACGTTTGAGATCCTTACAATAATGGCAAAGATCCATTTTGATGAAAAGGCTACGGACCTGGATATATTTGAAATTGGATTAGGCGGCAGGTATGATGCTGTAAACTGCCTTAATGACAAAAGAATAGCGGTCATTACATCCATAAGCCTTGATCACACGAATATTCTCGGCAATACACTCGGCCAGATTTTTTTGGAGAAGCTTCAGATAGCCAGAGAAGGTCAGCCTTTATTTATAGGGCATCAGAAGCACCTCGATATTGATGCCTATAAGGACATCCTTAAGGATTTCCGGCCAGAACATTATGGCAGAAGCTTCTACTATGAGCACTCAAGCAAATGCATCAGGTTTTTTTATAATAATGACCATTACAAAGCACTTAAACCCTGCAGGCATTACCCTGATTTTCATCTCGAGAACCTTTCCCTTGCATTTGCTGTAGCATCCTTTATCGATGAAAAGATAATAGAGCAAAACCGATTCTGCTTAAAGGACTTCAATACAGCATGCAGGTTTGAATTAATCCAGAAGGGATGCTCTTATTTTCTGCTTGATGCTGCACATAATAAAGCTTCCCTGCAAAGCCTTTTTGATAATATAGAGCGCATATGGCCATCCAGGAAGAAGATACTCATATTCGGCTGTCTGAAAGACAAGGATATTGAAGGAATGATTAAGGTAATATTGGATTTTAACCCATTTTTAACTATTTTCCAAAAACCTGAATCTGAGAGGGCATATGACTTTAAATCAAGCGGAGTACTGAAGAGCGATTTGTTCAGTTATATCTTTAAGGACAATCCGCCTGAGGCTTATGAATATCTGCATGAGAGGGACCTGTGCCGGGATTGCCTGATAATCATCACAGGCTCATTTTATCTATGCGCAGATTATAAGCAGTATTTAAGCAAAGAAACAATAGAAAAAGAAAAGGGATAAATGACAAATATCATATCCAGGATATTTTTGCCCTATTTCCTGAAGAATCCAGGTGGGACAATGGCATTTACAACTCTGTTTCCAGGCCCGATATGGTTATCCTGCATTATCACAGAGTTGATTATTTCAGATCCCCTTGAAGCGGTAACGCCATAGGATATTGTGCTGTTCCTTATGTTCCCTTTGATATTATCACTGCCGAAATAGACAGAATTGTTCTTAGCGTCATATATTGCATAATCCCTGATATTAACTGCTTTGAAACTGGACCTGACAAGTATATCAAGGCCAGTCTTTATGTTCTCAAAGGTGCCAATATCAAACAGGGGCTTACTGACTGTATATCCCCCGAGCCTGCCATCTTCTGCAAGACTAAGGTAAAGATCCAGTATTATGTCTGAATATCCGCTTTTGCTAAAATATCCAAATATCTCGCTGCTGATAATGTGGCATCCGTAAAACATAAATGGCTGGTCATGCACCTTATCTATGTCAATATCCGTTATTATTCCATCTTTCATTCCAATTCCGGAAACATCCTTCCCGCTCCTGCAACCAAGCATCAATGAGGATAGATTTCCAGACGATTCATGGAATTCATAGAATCTGGCGAGCTCTATATCCAGGTATGAATCCCCGTTGATAACAAGAAAATCTCCTTTGAGAAGATCTCTCATATTGTATATTGCACCGCCTGTCCCCAATATCTCATTTTCTTCTATAATATTGATCTCGATTCCTGATGGGCTGAATCTTTTCAGGATACCTTTGAGGGATTCTTTCTGATGGAACATATTGATAAAAAATCTTTTGCATCCCTGATTTCTTAGATTGAGTATCTGATAGAGTACAGGCGGGACTGCATATATTCCCAGTGCAGCTTTCTGATAATACAGTGTAACAGGCCTCAGCCTTGCCCCGTAGCCAGCACAAAGAATTACAGCATCCATAGGGGAATAGTACCACATATAGGCAAATCTTCCAATATTTTATAATAGCCCGGTTTTATATTCTTGACTGAATCTGCATTTGGACTGTAAAATTGCACCATGGCCCTTCTAAATGCAGTATTAATTTCTCTTATGATGCTATCAGGCATTCAGGCCATTCCAGGGTCTTCAGAACCTATAAGTCTCGAATACCGAGGATTTGAGGATGACAGGTATATTTTCGTAACCGATTGCAGAATGGCAGATTCAATAGGTATCATCTTCAATAAGCAGAAGGAAATAAAATCATATAAAGACCTTGAAAATCAATCCTTCAGAATAAGGTTCTCATCACTAAGGGAAGGTCTTCATTCCCTGAAGATCAACTGCTACAGCAAAAATGTATTTATCGGGAAAAGGGATTACAGCTTTTTTAAGGAGGACGGCAGGATAATTTTCTTGAAAAATTATCTATGGATAAGCAGGTTCGATTTTGCACACATGGTTAACAAAAATAAATTGAAGGATCAGAAAGAGTACAATCAGGAGATACAAAAGGTATTATCAGGCATTGTAATAAATGCTGCAAGCAGCGGGATTACGGATATTATCTTCCAGGCGAGGGGCAATGGTGATGTGCTCTACAAAAGCAAAATTGAGCCTTTCAGCCACCTTCTATCGCTTAACAGCATAATCGGGGAGGATCCCGGCTGGGATCCGCTGGATTTCATGATAGACCTCTGCAGACGCCATAATCTAAATATACATGTATGGATCAATGTGTTCCCCATAGAGCATTCAGGGAGAAAAAAACTCCAGAAGGCCAATGGAATTGAACTGCCAATAAATATACTCAGAAATCTGGCTGCAGAGGATAATAGAGGAAATTTACCCTCAGCCGGGGGTTATACATTCCTTCACCCTGCCCATAGCGGGGTATATGAATACATTCTGACAATAATTGATGAGCTATTAAGCAATTATGAATTTGATGGTATCCATTTTGATTATTTCAGGCTTGATGATAAAAAATACATATATAACAGGGAGCTGGCAAAGAAATATAGTCTCCTTGGAATCAAAGTAGGCTATGAAGATTTTATCAGGAACAGGATAAACATGCATCTGAAAGGATTATATGACTATATAAAATCGAGGGCAGGGGACATTATAGTATCATGTGCTGTCATAGGCAAGCTTCGGGGAAACGGATTTTCTGCCGTGAATCATTTTCAGGACCCTGTACTGTGGATTGAAAAGGATATGGTTGACCTGATCTTTCCAATGACCTATTTTTACCCTCAATCAATCGGGCATATTAAGGATTATGCCACAGAGATCAAGCTGAATAACCACTGCAGAATAATACCCGGTATTGGTGCCTACCTTACGCTGAAAAGAGAAAAAAATCATCCCTTCAGCTATATATCAGATTCCTATGGCGCTATACTGAAAGAGGGTGAATTTGGAGGTGCAGCCTTTTTTAACGGTGAATCCCTGGAGGCGAACAGTTTCTGGAATAGTTTGAGATCGCTTCTCCTTGATAATTAAGGGTTTTTAATGCGTTTTTTGTATTTAACCCAGTCCTTCTTATTGGTTTGCCTGTTTCTTGCTACTGCAAGCGAATATGCAGGTACATCAGACACAATAGTACTGCCCGAGGCAATATAGGCTTCCTCGCCGATCGTTACAGGTGCTACAAGCTGGCTGTCGCTCCCTATGAAGGCATTGTCATGGATTGTTGTCGGATGTTTCTTCTCTCCGTCATAATTGCATGTGATTACTCCGGCACCTATATTTACGTTTTTCCCGATATCAGCATCACCGACATAGCTCAGGTGAGGGATCTTGCTGTTATCTCCCACAGATGACTTTTTGATCTCTACATAATTGCCTATCCTGACATTATCTGCTATCCTGTTATTCATCCTGAGGTGTGCAAAAGGCCCTATGGATGTACCGCTTCCGATAATTGAGTCCCTGATATAAGAAAAGCCTAATATCCGCGTATTCTGTCCAAGATCACAATTTTCAATATAATTTGCAGGGCCTAAAAAGCAACCCTTCTTTATAGTGGTCGTACCCCTTATGATATTATTGGGATAGATAACAGAATCCATATCAATATGGACATTTATATCTATAAAGGTGCTTGAAGGGTCTATTATATCCACTCCATTTTCCATATGAAACAGGTTTATCCTGTCCTTTACCTTATCTCTGGCAATTCTCAGGTCCTTAATAGTATTAATACCTGTAAATTCAATACAATCATGGGAATGATAAGAATCTGCTAAAAAACCATCATTTATTGCAATACCTGCCAGATCTGTTATATAGTATTCACCCTTTGGATCATGCGGTGCTAATTTATAAAGGCATTTCTCCAGGAAATCATACCTCAGGAGGAATATCCCTGTATTTACCTCTTTTATGCTGATCTCCTGTTCTGAGAGATCAGCCTCCTCCTTTATTGCAACAGGCGCATTCCCGGTATCCCTTATAATTCTTCCATAGCCCATCGGTTCATCAATACTTGTTGATATGAAACCAATGGACAGCCTCTTATTTGTAAAATGGTCCTTAAATTTTATCAGCGTATCTGATGAAACAAGAGGCACATCTCCAAGCAGAACAAGAACTGCATTTTTTTCCCCGGGATCCTGCTTTTTCTGCTGGATATATTTAATTAAAGCATCTCCTGTACCAAGGGGTTTCTGCTGTATAATATGGTTGAGGCCCGGATGCAGGGCCAATATCTGTTCCCGGTTGTGAGGGCCCAGAACTGCGGTAATATCATCCGATATGCTCTTTGCGCAGTCATAAACATGCGAAAAGACTGGCTTTCCCATTATATCAAATACCAGTTTGTTCCGGGATGTTTTAAACCTGCTTCCGATTCCGCCGGCAAGTATCAATATTGAGATTTTTGAATCCATATGGAATTTTTTTCCTCTGGATTTTAGACCTTAAACTTGGAGATGGCATCCCTGAGCATAGATGCCTGCCTCTTAAGCTCTTTTAATGCATTATCCATAATATTTATATTCTTGGCATTCAAATCTACACTGTTGCCAAGGGTATTTATAATCTTCTGGATCTCTTCGCTGTTTGTTTTCTGCTCCTGAGTAGCCTTATTAATGCTGTCAGTCATATCTGTAACATTTTCAACAGCCTTGGCGATCTGCTTTGAACCGAGCGATTGCTCGACCATGGCTTTTTTAACCTGCTTGGTAAGGTTTCTCATATCATTTACAGCCCTCATTATCAGCTCAGAGCTCTTAGTCTGTTCTTCTGTAGCCCTGTTTATCTGAAGTATCATTTCCGTAACCTTCTCTACTTCTCTTGTTACCAATTTTGAACCTTCAGTCTGCTCTTTCGTGGCTTTTGCTATCTCCTTGGCCATATCTGTAGATCTTGAAGCAGATTCATTAATCTTTCTTAGCGCTTCACCGGTCAATCGGCTTTGCTCAAATCCCTTCTCCACATTTTCACTCCCCATTCTCATTGATTTAACGGCATTAGCTGCTTCATCCTGGAGTGCTTTTATAAGGTTAGCAATCTCTTTTGTGCTATTAGCTGTCCTTTCAGACAGATCACGTATTTCATCAGCAACAACAGCAAATCCCTTTCCGTGCTCGCCTGCCTGAGCTGCAATAATTGCAGCATTAAGTGCCAGAAGGTTGGTCTGCTCCCCAACATCATTAATGACAGTAAGTATTTCACCAATTTCTTCCGATCTTTTGCCAAGCCTTTCTATAATCTGGACAGATGAAAAAACGGTCTCCTTTATATCCTGCATTATATCTATATTTCTCTGGACAACATCCATGCCATCCTGTGAGTTTTTGGATACCTCTATCGAAAGATTCATGGAATCCATGGCAATGATCTCAACCTGTTTGATGGCAACCTCCATCTCGGCCATGGAGCTGGATGTATCCTCCGCAAATTTTCTCAGTACATTTACATTGTTTGCAATCTGCTTGAAATATACAGCCATCTCCTCAACAGATGATGCAGTCTCAGATACAGAATTAGAAAGGTTCTCTGTATTGTCCAGGACCTCGTCAATGGATGCTGTCATTTCAAGGACTGAAGAAGATGTATCCTCTGCGTACATCAACAGTTTCTGTATATTACTGGCAATATTCTGTATTGATACCATCATGTCTGACAGAAAGTGTGAAATATTCTTAATATCCTTGGTCTGAGTCTCTATAGTGTAAAGAACATTCTTTATAGCCTCATCAAGGTCAAACGTAGTCCTGTCCATCCTCTGATGGCTAGAAATAATCTGACTTATCATAGTGCACAGCTGTTCTGTCATTTTATTGAACATATTGCTTAATTCACCCAGTTCATCATTTGATTTGACATATACCCGTTCAGTAAGATTGCCGTCGGCAATCTTATTCGATGTTGAGAGTATAAGCGACATGGGTTTCAACAGTATAAATTTTATAAAGAAAAAGATAATAAAATATATAAGGACAGAAAGAACAAGAACAAGGATGATTAATACAACAATAAGGTTGTTCAGCTGTGAATGGACTCTGCTGTAGCTCAAACCGATCACAACCCCTCCAATCTTATTATCGGCCCTGGCTGTAGAAGGGCCTGAACTGAAGACATCTCCAGGAGCTGACATATCCAGGTCAATTGCAACAGGCAGAAAAAATTCGTAGATGCCTCCCTTATGGTTCTCTTTGGCCTTGATCTCAGATACCGGATCATTTCCCGCGTGGCTTGAGATTCTGTCCTTCAGGGTATCAATGACTGTTGAAGCAGTAATGCCTTCTATAAGGTTCTGGTTTGAATTGTCAAAAGAAGCGAGAATCTTGCCGCTTCTGTCAAATATATATGCATATAGAAAATCGTCTTCGTCCGATAATTTCTTTAACTCATTTTCAAGGTTCTTTCGCTGATCAATAGTAATGCTCATGCTTACAAAATATGATGAATCGGAAGAAAGCTTGTTTACCAGGCTGTTTCCCCTGAGAATAAATGCATCTTTCAAAAGATCGCCAGTCTTTATGATATTAAATATTGCAAAGATGGTAATGAAAAAAATGAAGATAAGTATTAATATTATTGAGATCTTCAGGGTAATATTTAGATTTCTAAACATCCAGTTACCTGATAACCTGTTTTGCTTCCCTTTCAATTTCAGCTGGAATGGTAATACCCATGCTGGTAGCTGTATTTTGATTATATGATACACTCAGGGAATCAGGCTCTTTGAAAGCAGGCAGTCTTTTCCCGCTGAAATGATCATTTACCATTTGTGCAGATAATCGGCCTATTTCAACAAAATCAGCTGAAATGCTGACAACTGCCCCCTGGGTAACAAGCATATGCGTGGGGGCGATTGTGATTATTCTGTTCTGCAGGCATGTCTGCAGTATAAAGTCAATTGAATCCTTGATTGAATATATAGAATCGGACATAAATAAAAAGGCATCTATCTGACCCTGGAGCTGCTGGAAAACAGCCGGCACTACCCTGGGAGAGTTCGCTTCCTGGGTAATAATATTAACCTTCTGCCTCTGGCCGGCTACTTTAAGCCTTTCTACAAATTCATTGCTCTCATCAGGATTATAAAGCAAACCCAGATTGCTTATATTGAAGCTTTTTATCAAACCAAGCAATATGTCAAGCTTGGGATACATGCCTATTATGGTCAGATTGGAAGATCCTGCAGTGAGTTTATCCGGATTGTGGACCATGGTACCGATTATCAGTCCGCCATGGTTTGCATCAAGTGCAGCTGTTACTGCAATAGTGCCAATAGCAAGGACAACATCAAATTCATCAGATTTAATAATTGCCATTCTTCTTTTCGCGGTATTCATGTCATTCTCGCAGTTAAACTCTTCAAATTCCCCGAAAAATACGCTCATAAATCCATTTCTTACAGCATTAAAATCATCTGTATCTGACGATTTAAGGACAGCCACCTTCTGTTGTGAAAAGAGGCTTATGACTGGTGTAAAGGTAATTAGCAGAAAAATAAAGGCAAATACTGCTTTTTTATAAAAAGGTTTTTCCATTTTCATTCCTTTGCCTTCAGATTTTCTTTAGGCAAAAGAGAAGGCTTTTCCTTGATCGATTCAGGCTTTGTACTCCCTGACATATCTATTTTACCCTGAAAATTTGCTCCCTCTGATATCACGATCTTAGTAGAGAACAGGTTTCCCTGGACATTGGCGCTTGGTAAAAGCTCAATCTTTTCAGAAGCATAGATATTCCCCTCTACCTTGCCCGAGACTGTAACCATTTTTGCATTTATATCTGCAATTACAATCCCGGCCTCTCCAATCTTTAAAGATTTATCGAGCTTTACCTTACCCTCGACAAAACCTTCAATGACTATATCTTCTTCACCTACCAGTTCACCCTTGATTTTAATTCCTTTTCCAATCATACTGTAAACCTCCTTTTCTGAGGACTTTTCTTCTTTATTATAAAACTTGAACATGTTATGATGCTCTTTTGGTTTCTCTGAAGGCTCTATAACAGCCTTTGCTTCTGTTTCCCTGTTTTTGCCCGGAGGCTCAGGCTTTTGCCTGGGCTGGCTTCCTTTTTGCAGGTCCTGCCTTGAGTGTGGAGTGGATGGATTCTGCTTTTCATGTGGTTTTTTCTTTTCCTTCGTAAATAAGAACGGGCTCATCATACAACTCCTTATAGTCGCTAAAGCGGGTAACGGGATTTGAACCCGCGACTTCAAGCTTGGGAAGCTTGCACTCTACCACTGAGTTACACCCGCTTTTAATAAGAGCATTATTAAAAGCTCATAGATAATTCATCTTTAGTAAGACATTCCACCATATTTTATACATAAAAACCCACTTAAGTCAAATATTTTCTTGCTAAAATATAAAACCTGAATCCTGTAAATATCAACTATACTTCAATTGCCAGATTATCTACAACATCAGATGTAATATTTGAGCTGATCACATTTGCCCTGAGCAAATACCCCTCAAAAAGGCAGTTATCGCAAATTGTATTTATAAGCCTTGGTATCCCCTTGGATGCATCAAATATTATCTGGAATGATTCTTTTGAAAAGACGGGATATGTCGCGCCGGCAACCTTAAGCCTGTGAATTATATATTCAACTGTCTCGGTAAATTTGAAAGGCGACAGCTTTATTCTCATAGTCATTCTGTGATACAGAGGCGGATCGATCTTAATAAGCTCCTCAACCTCCGGAAGCCCGAAAAAAAGAAAATGTATCAGTTTCCTTCCAGGAACCTCAAGGTTAAGCATCCCCCTGAATTCTTCCATTATTTCCCTTGTCTGAAGCATCTGGGCTTCATCTATAATCACAATGGCCTTTTTATTTTCCTCGTAGAGGTTATAAAGCCTGTCATAGAGCGCGGGCAGCAGATCTGCTTTCCTGCTCCCCGGATTCTTTACGCCAAGCTGGGATGCTATCCTGTGCAGCAGCCAGTCAGCAGTTATTTCTGTATGGATCATTACGAGAAGCGCGGCTTCAAAATCATGATCGTCAAGGGAAGCCAGGAACTTGCGTGCAAGTGTTGTCTTTCCGGATCCAATATGCCCGACAACAAGGACAAACCCGCTCATTACATCCGCACTGTGGCGCAGCCTTATCAGGGCATCCTTATGGTTTTTGCTGTCAAAGAAGAACCTGTTATCAGGTGTATTGGAAAATGGGATATTATTTAATTTATAAAAATTTAGGTAATCCACCGCCCTGCTTACCTATATATATGAAATTCTTGGATTATTCTTGTTTTCCTGCTTTAGATTTTCCGCAGATATACTGCTTTTGATCTCTTTTATCTTATCCTTATTGACCCTGTTCTCAAGGCTGATCAGCCTTTCACTTGCATCTCTGAAATCAGGCTTTTTACTGATTATCTCTTCAAAGTATATATATGATCTCTCAGGATCATTGCTGACTTCATATACATTGGCAAGATCATAGATCATGCCAATATAAGCTTCAGAATCCTTCTCCAGGTACTCAAGGCCTTTCTTAAACTGGTCAATAGCTCTCTGATACATTCCCTTTTCTATATAGCAGAGCCCAAGCATGCTGATTGTCTCTATCATGATCTTCCCGGTGCTTGCAGCCTTTTCAAAGGCTTCAATTGCATCTTCGATCAATCCCATTTCTTTGAAGGCTATGCCAAGGTTATAATGAGTTTCATAGTCTTCAGGGGAAAGCTGGTCCTGGACCCCTTTCTTAAATTCTTCCACAATCTGGGTAATTGACTGATCAGAGTCAGTAACATCTTCCGGCCCTATCAGGCCCATCTCCTCACCTATGTCGTAATGCTCTTCACTGTCCTCAGGGCTGACCAGCTCAAAGAAATCATCAGAAAGGCTGGAATCAATCTCCATATCCTCCCCTGATAAATCTTCATCAGTAAACTCCTCGACATTCTCCTCGTCCTTTACCTCTTCCCTCTCAGCCTCTTCGCCAGTTTCTTCCTCTTTTAATTCCTCAAATGTTTCACTGCTGAAAAGGTCCTGGGCATCCACCAGATCCTGATCAATGGATTCCTGATCATAAAGCTTATCGTTCTTGAGTGTGTATATAAGGTCTGACACGCCAGATTCCGATGAACCTTCCTGCTCCTCTATAATTTCAAAATCATCCTCTACATCGGTTTCCTTTATCAGGTTATGAAGAAGGCTGTCATACTGTTTTTCACCTGCATCATAGGAGATCTCCTCTTCCTTGAAAACATCCTTGAGCACAGGGTTTGTCGGGTCAATGGAGTGAAGGAATTTATACTCCTTCAGGGCATTTTCTTCGTCATTTTTCTTCTGATACAGGTCAGCAATCCTCATGCTTACAGCAACAAGGTCCTGCTTTTTGCCCTCCAGGGAATAAAGCTCCTTCAGTTTCAACAGAGTATCAATATTATCCGGGTTGATATCCAGGGCAGCTTTAATATGCTTATAAGCCTTCTCTGTAAGCCCGAATTTCAGAAATACCTCTGCTTCAGTCAGGTTTTCCTTTATCTGAGAATATGTTTCATCTTCCTGGCTCTCAAGCAGCTCCCTGCCTTCTGAAGGTTCAGGCTCTGCTTCATCAATGGCGTCGAATACATTATCCATCTTTTTATCATATTCCGAAGACAGTTCGTCATCGATCAGATCAACCTCCAGGTCCTCAACAATAACATCGCTTTTGTCAACGTGTTCCTCTTTATCTATTAGAAGAGGGACCTCCTGGCTTTCGTTAAGCTCCAGCTGGTCTATTTCCCTCTCAAGCTCATCCTCTGATATCTCCACTTTTTCAGCTGACTCCTCTGAAAAGAAATCATCTTCCTCAGTGATGAAATCATCATCAACAATAATAACCTCATCGGTCTCATTGCCTTTCTCATCCTTTTTCAGTTCCCCGAACTGAAGGTCCATGATGTCTTCCTTGCTTTCATCAAGAATATCATCTACTGGAATGCTGACCTCATCTATTTCTTCGCTGACAGACCTTGAGACATCGCCTGAACTGGCATCAGTCTCAAAAACCAGATCCTCAGGTATCTCAAAATTTATCTCTCCCTCTTCACTCTCCATATCAAATTCGCTTACAGAGGCTTCTTTTTCAGTATCAGCAGCGGCTGGTCCTCCCTCCAGATCTGATTCCCTTACCCTTTTTTCCACATCATCAAAAGCGGTAATAAACTCTTTATCCTTATTGAAAATGGATTTAACTTCCTTAAATATTTCATATGCTTCAAAAATTTTTTCATCCTCATAGTATCTTATGCCCAGCTCTTTCATTATATCATACTTATTGGCTTCCTGCTTTAAGAAGCTGTATGTATCGATGAGTGAATTATAGGCAAAGTAGAAATTTTTTCTCAGTTTTTTCGCATCATTAAGCATATCGACCATTTTATCATATGCACTGTTTGATTTATAATGCTGTATAAGGACATCAAGATGCTTTTTAGCTTCTTCATCATCCCTTATATTAAGAAGGATAAAAGCCAGCTTTTTTCTGATGGATGTATCATCAGGAAGCAGAACTGTCAGGCGGTCATAGATCTTCCTTGCCTTCTGAAAATCCTTGACCTTAATATAGACTTCACCAAGGTCCTTGAGTATCTCCTCATTATCCGGGAAATCCCTGATCGCCTGTACAAGGTATTTTTCAGCATTTTCAAAATCTCCTACATGAAAATACAGATTGCCAATGCCCTTTCTTACCTTGATATTTTCAGGGTCGAGTTCAAGAATCTTGTTATATACGCTTTTTACCTTGTCCCATTCATCTTTCTTTAGCAGTATATCAGCAAAAAGGAGATATTTATCGACAGCTTCAGCCTTCATTCCCTCCTTGAGGTACTGATCTGCCAGGAGGGCTATAATCTTCAGGTTATCAGGCTGAAGGTCTATTACCTTTTCATAAACGGATATTGCCCGCTTTACCAGGCCCTGTTTCTGATAGATATTTGCAAGGTGCATGTACATGGAGATTGATTCTGCAATAATGCCCTGCTGATTATACAGGTCTGCAAGCTTTGTATATACTTCCGGATCTTCATTGTCCAGCCTTGTAATCTTTTTGTAGACTGCTATTGCCTGGAGTGTAAATCCATTATCTTCCAGTGCTTTGGCATACGAAATATAGCTTCTTATAGCGTTCTTCTTGTCCCTGACCAGCTGATAAAGGTCTCCCAGGGTATTATACAGCTTTTTTTCCTGGGGGAATTGCTTCATTATGTTTTCATATTCTCTGATAGCATTGGCATGCTGGCCCTTCTGCCTGTAGTTCTCCGCTATCTTATGCATCTTTAAGAGCTGTCTTCTGTCATTCCTTGCCATTTATATTACACCACGCTTATACTATCACAGGATAATACTAATTTCAAAAAAATAAATGTCTATATATTTAATTTTTATACTTTTATGAGAGATTTTCAAGCACTTCTTTAAGCTCAGCAATAATAATTTTTTGATTGAATTCTTCGCCTATCGCATTGATTATCCGCATATATAAATCTTCATATGATATATCTGTATATTTGCGAATATATGTAATGCTCCTTTCTATTTCGCTGAACTCGGCATAAGTCTTCTGTATTCTGAAAAGGTCATAAAGGGAGTTTTCGACAAGTAGAGAGCCATGCTGAAGTAGAGAATCCTTTCCTCTCTTTTGTGCACTTCCCAGGATTTTCTTCCCTTCAAGCAGCAGTTCATTGTTCGAATAATGAGAAAAGCACGGCAGCTGTTTATGCTCTCTCCTGAAACTGCCGCTGCCAAAATATACCAGGCCTTTATCAATGCCTGAGCTGATAATTGCCTTATAAAAGGCATTGTGGACCTTCTTGTATAAGTCGATCAATGAAAGGCTGAACATGCTGCTTTTAGATGATACGGTGATTGCATAGGTTATGTCTCCCTTATGGAGGACATAACTGCCTCCTGTTATCCTGTTGATGCACTGATATCCTTTTGATTCAATATAATCCATATTAAGAAGGGATTCCGGTGACTGTCCCCTGCCAAGGGATATACAGACGGGATCCCAGTGGTAAAGCCTGAAGAAGCTCTTCCCCTCTTTCCGGGAAAGGGCCATCAGTTTCTCATCTATTATCATGTTATGGGGGCCTGAATCAGTCTCAGGCCTGATATAATAGAGAGACTCCATTATTTTTTTACTCTTTCTATATACTCCCCGGTCCTGGTATCTATCTTGAGGATATCACCCTCCTGAACAAATAAAGGCACATTTACAACATAGCCTGTCTCAAGGGTAGCCGGCTTTGTTGCACCGGTTGCTGTATCACCCTTTACGCCAGGTTCGGTAAATGTCACTTCCAGCTCAACAAATATAGGCAGTACTACCTCTATTGGCTTACCTTTATAGAACAGGACAGACACCTCAATATCCTCTTTAAGAAATCTGGCTGAGTCACCGACATCTTCAGCTGAAATAAATATCTGTTCATATGTGTCATTATCCATAAATACATAATTCGGCTCTTCCATATAGCTGTAGGACATGTTTTTTTCCTCAATGTCGGGTTTTTCAACCTTTTCGCCTGAACGGAAGGTTCTCTCCAGCACAGCTTTTGTAATCATGTTCTTCAGCTTGGTCCTGACAAATGCTCCGCCCTTGCCAGGCTTGACATGCTGGAAATAAGTGATTATATACGGCTCATCGTTGAGCTCTATTTTCAGGCCTACCCTGAAATCACTTGTTGAATACATTGTACATCTCCATTTTCATTTAGATTTTAATTTTTGCTTCTGCTTATACTTATATTTTTACTTTTACTTAATATAATATCCATAAAACATAAAAGCAGGAAAATTAGAATTTTATTATTAAAGGAAGGAAACTGTCAAGCTTTTTATCCCTGACAGTGTTTTCTGGCGATAAGGCCCCTGATCGCATTCAGGGCAAGAATATATGAGTCGAATCCAAAACCGCAGATAATACCTGAACAGATATCCGATATCACAGATTCCTTCCTGAAATCCTCACGTGAAAATATATTTGATAAATGCACCTCAATGACAGGTTTTCCAAAATCCGTTAAGGCATCCCTGATTGCATAGTTATAGTGTGTCCAGGCACCTAGGTTGACAATACCGCCATCACAGTCTGCATTGTTCTGTATAAAACCTATGGCGTCACCCTCATTATTGGTCTGGAGAACAGAGGGCTCGATCGACAGCCTTGCTGATTCGTCCTTTATGGATCTTTCAAGTTCAGAAATACTTCCATCACCGTAGATTTTGCTGTTTCGCGATCCAAGCCTGTTTAGATTAGGGCCGTTTAATATAAATACCCTGAGCATGGCCTGCTTTTCTATAACAGCTCAGGCATAAGGGTCTTTATCGCCTTTTCCGATTCAAACCTGCCTTTGCCGTATATCCCGTTTTTCTTGTCCACAACCGTCATCAGGAAGTACTCCTCGGTAATATTTTTCAGTATAAGGCTGAATTTATCCGTAAAAAGCAGCATTTCCTGAAAATTCCCGATTTCAGCATTTCGGATAGAATCTTCTGATTTCATCAGAGGCTGTGTTACATGAACAGCTATCTCCTCAATATTGAAGCCGCCCCTGGTTGAAGCCTCGACAATAAGCCCGTCCTTGGCAACTAAAGCTGCTCCAAGTCCTCCCGGGGTCTTTTCAAGCAATTGCGATAATACTTCTTTGAAATCCATTATTTTACCTCTTTATTTGTTTTTTTGGTGATATTCTTCAGGAATGACCTAAGCCTGTTCTCCCTTTTTTTTGATGAATCGGGTCCATCTTCAGCTGCATCTGCCTTCCTGGCATTTCTCTTTTTTTTAAGCATCTCCACAGCCTCTTCATAAAGGCTTATGGCTTCCTGATTCATGGGGTCCTTCTTCAGTATTTTGCCTGCTATTGCAATACCCTTCTGATAGAAGCCCTGGTCTATGTAAAGCCTGGCAAGAGTCACAGTAGCAATAGAGGTAGGCGGGTCTTCCTGGTATGATGGCACTTCATCTGAGGGATCATTTTCCTTCTCTGTGGCATTCTGTTCTTTAACCGGTTCATTGCCATAGTCAGGGTCAACTTCCCTGAACATGCCCTTTAGTTCATTATCTTCCGGATAAAGCCTTATCGCCTTAATGAGCAGGTCTTTTGCATCGCTTATCCAGTGGCTGAATATGTAGATCCTCGAGATAAGCTTCAGTGCGTTCAGGTTATCTTCCTTTATTGCCAGCACTTTCTCCAGGTATGTTCTGGATTTTTCATAATTCGCCATTTCAAAATACACAAGCCCCAGCATGTATAATCCGGCCACTGAGCCTGGATTATGCTTCAGCCCTTCTTCCAGGGTTAAAACAGCCTCCTGGTAAAGCCTGCCCTTTCTGTATTCATCTCCCAGGTTGATAAAAACAAGGCTTTTGGGGTTTTTCAGCAGTATTTTATTATATTCCTTTACCCTGGGGGATAAAAAAACCTTATTATTCTGTTTTGATCTATCAGTCATACCTGCAGCAGTCTATTTGTACACAGTTATCTGAACTGACTGGCTGAGCTCTGAACAGCCATGGATACCTGAATCATATTCATACTGAGACTCTGATGAATCAGAAGATGGGGCATGTGCGGTTACAGTAATATAAAACCCATGGACACCTTCCGGAGGATCAGTGTCAGGCAGGTCAAATTCTGCTGTAACAAGGTCAAATGCCTGGCCGTTCTGGTCTGTATATGTGATGCTCCCTGCAGATTGCAGTGTACCGTTATCAGCAGTAAAGAACACAGGCTGTCCTGGAACAGGGTAACCGCTTGCTGTAAGGAGTGTGCATGTTATCTGCGATGTCCCCCCTACATTAATTGCGGAAGGGGTTGCATTGAGTATCATTATCTCCGCAGGCTTTCCCCCTATCCATACAGGTACATTGGCTGTGATCCCGCCTGACTGGGCCCTTATTGTAGCTTCGCCCGGCATGGAGCCGGCATGGAGTACGTTTTTTGCTATACCGTTGGTTGTTTCAGACTCCTCCTTATCCAGAGTGCCCAGTGTGGTGCTGAAATATATGGTCGTGCCGTTTGCGACCGGATTTCCGTCAGCATCAGTGACCATTGCTGTAATAACGGACTGGCCTGAATTTGTATTAATCTCCTCAGGGTTTGCAGTGAGTACTATTGATGAGTCTGTCGGCGCGGTAAGAGGAACGCTGTCACATCCTGCAAAACAGATCAGTATCAAAAGAGACAGGCCAGTTAATATTAGGTAGTGCTTCATAAGATTAATCCCCCTGTACACAAAATGAATATCAGATAATATAATACCAGATATGCTTATTAATTAAAAGATAATTTTAAAATCTTTTTATAAGCAAAGGTATTATATCTCATAAAAGGTTAAACATACGGGCATTAAAAAGGTTTGCATATTTTTAGTGAAGAATACAAAAAGAAACAGGGGCCTGCATCATAGATACAGGCCCTGTTTTGCCGCTAATACGGCCAGTATAACATGATCGGGTACCAGTTGATAAGTACAATCTGCCTTACATCAAGGTCAACAGATACCGTACCCTTGACTACCATATAAAGGGCAGCACCCGTGGGTACCAGGTGCTCTGCACCATACTCTGAAACAAATATGGAGCTGAAGGGATCAGTCGGGCTGTAGTAAACCGTCCTTGCAACCCCTCCAAGGTCTGTCATGGCTGTCTGGTTCGTAAGGAATCCATATTCTTCCCTTGTTCCATCAAGGTGAAAATCTACAGGTGTTGAATTGTTGTCAGGATCATATACGTCGGTTTCCTGATTGTAGTAGAGCTGGAAAAGGACACTCTTGTCAGGGACTCCGCTTCCGCGATGGTCCCTGAGCCTTGCTGCAACGACCGAGCTTGAAGATCCGTCCACCATAAGGATATGGGGAGTTGCCCATACGATAAAAGAATATGCATTACCCGTATACTCTCCTTCAGCAGGATAATCGGGTGCATTTGGATTATCCGCCTCACATGAGAAAAACAGCATAATAACTAAAACAATAAGCGATAATATAAATATTTTTGACTTCATAGCACTACTCCTTTACCTAACTAGGTTCAACAGTAACTGTTATTTCGCCGCCCACACCAAATCCTGCATCTGCTTCTATGGTCATTGTGCCTTCAGTAATCGTAGGCGTTGCTGTTACACTTACATCCCCGGAACCGCCGGTAATGCCCTGTGTAGTATTAAGGACACCGTTCTCGATACTGAAGGTAACAATAATATTCTCAAGCGGGAGCATGTC
The DNA here is from genome assembly GCA_964389675.1 of uncultured Candidatus Sumerlaeota bacterium. Lineage (GTDB taxonomy): Bacteria > CAYMEV01 > CAYMEV01 > CAYMEV01 > CAYMEV01 > CAYMEV01. The sequence goes on along the minus strand of CAYMEV010000002.1, from coordinate 210,129 downwards.
CTGATCCAGGACAGTAGCAGTAATTGTAGATGTCTGGTCACTGTCAATGACTGAAGGGTCTGCGCTTAATAATATTGTAGCTGGCGTTGGCGTGGGATTAACCTCGGCCTCTCCGATCGAACGGAATTCTATAAGGTTTTTCCCGCATACATGAACTGAATTTCCCATAAGGTCCTTGCCCCAGAAATCCAGTATGATCTCTGAGATAAAAGTATCCTCGCCGTCATCCTGGTTATGCAGCCATGACAATGGAGGCTCATCCTTTGCGGTCCCCCTTACAAATAAGACCCAGTTCAATATGACCTCTTCGGGGTCTCCTCCTGCTTCAGGGGACTGTATATACACATTGCATGCCCCGTCAAAGGGATAAGGGACATCAAGGCCAGGGGTCGCCCTTCCGTCAGTTCTCCTGTAGGATACCCTGTAGGTATCAAGAATGACTGAGCCCCAGTTTCCTTCAAAATCAGCTGACTCTGCATTCAGCATAAGCTGGAATGTGACCCTTCCCAGAGTATCATAGTTATAGCCGACAGTGGTCTGGTCACCTATGACATATGCTGTAAGAAGCCCGCCGGTATTCTCAGTGCAGTTTGTTGTAAGCTTCCCTGAGTCATCAATATAATCCCCGCCGGCTATATTGGTAATCCTGAGGGTGGTTGGCGCCTGGTTCTCATCTTCTGCCTGGCCGCAGCCTATGGCAAGAAATATACAGACTGCAGCAATAATTGCAAATAATATGTTAATTTTCTTACTCATCTTTGCTGTTCCTCCTTATTAATAACTTTCTCTAATCTGTGGAGTGATAAATATCAGCAGTTCGGTATTCTTCTGAATATCAACCTCAGATGAGAAAAGGTGCTTTATTATAGGGATACTACCCAGAAGCGGGATAGTATTGTTCGTCTTTAGACTCTGAGTGCTGAATAAACCACCTACGACTGCTGTTTCTCCATCCTCAACAACAATGGTAGACTCAACCATCTTTGTTGCAACTGAAACTGCCCCGTATACTATACCTGCATCGCTGGGCTCGTTCTTGGATACAACTATCTTAAGAGAGATCTTTCTGTCAGGTGTAATAGTAGGAGTAACCTCGATCTTTGTGACAGCCTTTACCTTTTCAGTAGCACCGGTGCCTCCGCCGGAACCCGGGATTACAACAGTAAATTCAGTACCCTGCTCGATCAAAGCCTTTTCATTGTTCTGAACAACTATCTTGGGCGCTGATATGGTCCTTGCACCGTCAATCTTCTCAAGTGCCTCGATTGTAGCTCCGAGGTTAAAGGCTCCTGTTATATTCCCCATATTAATATTGATTGCTGATGCACTTGTGTCATCACCGGATACAGGTATGGCTGTCTGAAACTGAGTATCATAGGTATAAGGGAATTTATACTTTGTTGTATTGCCAAATGCAGGGCTTGCCTGGAATGTTGAATTCCAGTTTATTCCGAATATCCTCTGGAAATCTGAAGATGTTTCAACAATCCTTGCCTCGATGGCTACCTGCTGTGTCTCCCTGTCAAGTGTAGCGATAAGCTGTTTCATTTTTTCAATATACTCGGGAATATCCCTTATTATGACAGTATTTGTTCTCCTGTCCGTAATGATCTCTGCCCCTTCTTTCTTACTCTTGAAGTTTTCAAAGATCTTCTTGACATCATCAGCATTGGCATAATTAAGGACAATAAGCTCAGTTACAAGGTCAGCTGCAAGTGCTTTCTGCATCTTAAGCTCTGCTTCCTCTTTCTTTTCCTTGGTGAGCTTGTCCATCTTGGCTACCCTTATAACATCCCCCTGGATGTCCTTGCCAAGGTCTGAATTTTTCAGTATAATGTCGAATACTGCATCCCAGGCCACATCATTGATCTTTAATGTGACATTTCCCTTTACATCCGGGTGGACAACAATATTCTTTTCACCAACTTCCGCCAGGAATGTCAGGACATCAACAACGCTGATATCCTTGAAATCAAGAGAAATAGGCTCACCAGTGTATTCTTTGACCTCTTCTTCCCCGATCTCCTGGGCCGGTTCAGTTAGCACAACAGGCGGAAGGTCTTCCATCTCCTGGACAAGCTTTACTTCTGGCAGTTCAACACTGCTGTCAGCAAGCTCAACATCAACGAAACTGTCGATTACAGGTACTACTTCAGGTTCGTTCAGGACCAGTTTCTGGAAGCTGACCAGCAAGCCCCTGCCATCCTGGGTAACATTATATGGCGAATTCATCTCAAGGTCAAATACGACCCTTGAGATATTTTCAGGGTCAGTTGAATGCTGGGCACATCTTATCTGCCTTACTGCTTCATCCTGAATGCTGATATTAATGGGGTTTTCTGTGATGGTATTTTTCAGATCTATAACCAGCCTTTCAGGATTGGGAAGCTCAAATACCTTGTAATCAACCTGATGAGGAACAATTATCAAATAGTCTCCATTTTCGAGATTTTCAATTCCTTTTACATATGAGTTTGCAAAGGCAAGCTGGGAAATAATTACAAGGCAAAAAAACAGTAACATGAATTGTTTGGAAAATCGCATCTATTTATCCTCCTCCTCACGCAATCTTTTTATAATGGGTGAATATTTGTCTTTCACTACTGGATCATCTACCTTCTGCATATAGACTACTTCATTATCGGTAACTTTCTGGACATATCCATCCCTAAGCCTTTGATTGACTCTAAGGATATAAGGCTTTTTGTCGATCCCCTTGACATAGCCTACATACTCTCCCTTTACTTTTGCAATACCCATAAGCTGCAGTTCGCTTATATTCATACCAGGAAGTCCGGGTTCTCTCTTGACATCCTCAGGCCCTGCAAAGATGTCAACGAATGGATCTTCTTCCTCATCTGTAACATCTGAGGAAGAGGCTTCCGCAGGAGCTTCCTCTTCTTTTGCCTCTTCTATCTCCTCTTCTGTATCAGTATTATCTGTTTCCTGAGAGAGTGCAGTAAACTGAGATGAGGAGATGAAGAATACTAAAAGAAAGGCAAGCAACAACGGAAATAAATAACAGTTTTTTCTTCTCATAAAAAACCTCCTATTTAATATTTAACATCTATAACTTTAATTAAATTTCTCATGCCTAATTGCCGGCTGTATCTTCAGGCTGTGCTTCATCATCAAGCTCAGGCTTGAATCTGAATGTGGTCAGCTCGAATTTTGCCACAATCCCGCCCTTTTTTTCCAGTTTTAGGTCGAGGTTGAGGATATTCACTATCCTTGTGCTCTGGGCAAGTGCTTCATAAAACCTTCTGAGATCATTGTATTTGCCGTTTGCTTCATACTTCATGGGTACTTTTATCAGGAATTCCTCATAGTCTGCGTCCGGCTGTTTCTGGTATACAGGCACCCTGAGGTTGTTTTTAAGTGCAGTCTGGTATAAGCCGGCAAGGAACCTCTCAATCTCACTGTCTGTAGGCAATATCTCTTTCAGATGCTCCAGGTTGAATTCAAGCTGCTGTATCTTTCTTTCAAGGTTAGGGAGTTCGTTCTCCATTTTCCTTGCTTCTGTATTTTCAACTATGAGGCTGTTGAGCTCTTTTTCCATTGAGGCTATTTTGCTGACCTTTTCCTTGTAAACATAATTATGATAAAGAAAACCGATTATTGCTAAAATAACAATTATTGCAATTAATTTCTGCCAAAATGGGAACTGTTGGTATTTTTCAAGCATTTTTGGCCTCCAAAACTTTATTATTATAATTACTCTTGCTTATTTCAATCTGCATACTATCTCAAACTCATAAACATCAAAGCTTACGTCCTTTCTGGAAACAATAGTCTGCTTAAGGATATCAACATCCTGAAACATGTCAGTGCCTTTCAGGTCACGCACAAAATTTGCAGCAGCAAAGCTGTTTGTAGCAAGCCCGACAAGCTTGATGGTTCCGCCCTGCTCCTTTACGCTGTTAAGCTGGAGATTATCAGGACGGGCCTGTGCAATAGCTATCATGAGATTGGCAGGGCCTGTCTGTTTCTCCTTAAGTTCGGTAATTATTGATACCTTTTTTTCAAATACCTCAGCTTTCCTTTTAAGCTCATTTACCTTTTCAATTACAGCCTTAAGCCTCTCCTGCTCTTCTTTTTCTCTCTGAATGCGGGTATTCAGGTCATTTATCTTTCCGTTCAGGATACTGGTATAAGCGAAAAGCCCGATGGCTGCAGCAAGCAGGATAATACCGAATATAGCAAGCTCAACTGCTACATTCATCATTGCCCTTTTCTGGCCGGATCCTTTCTGAATAAGATTAATCTTAATCATTTAATCACCTACCTTTCTTAAAGCAAGGCCAATTGCAATAGTGGATTGGGATGCCTTCTCCTGTATTTCATCCAATGACAGTTTATCTGAAACCTCAATATTTCTGAAGGGATTGAGTATCTCTACCGGTATCCCCAGTTTTTGAGCCATGTACTGGACCAGCCCCTTGATCTTTATACAGCCCCCTGATAGGAAAATTTTGTCAATGTTTTCCTTTGTAGAAGAGGATCTGTAGAAATCAAAAGATCTCTGAATCTCGGATATTATATCGCCTGATATCTGCCTGTAGATACCCCCGAGCGCTTTCTGGTCTATTTCCTTGTTGGTAATCTTCTCCCCTTTTTTGACAAGCTCAGCCTCCTCATACTTCAGGTTGAAGTCTCTCTGGATTGCATCCGTGTAATTATTTCCGCCTATCTGTATATACCGGGTAAGATTGGATACGCCATTTTCAAGTATATTGATGCTCATTGTCTGGGCACCTATATTTATAAGCGCCAGAGTGCCTTCAAAAGTCTCGTAATTAACCTCGAAGCAATTCTGGAGGGAGAAGGCGTCGACCTCAATTATGGAGGTGTTAAGCCCGGCCTGGGTGATAATATTCTGGATTTCATTCAGCTTTTCTTTCTTTGCGGCGACCAGGATGACATCCATCTCAGATTTCCCTGACACTTCAGGCTTGCTGAGTATCTGAAACGATATGTTCACTTCATCGATATCAAATGGAATATACTGTTCAGCTTCCCATTGAATTGATTCAGCAAGCTCTGAATCATCCATTTCAGGAACAGGGATCTTTTTTACTATGACACTTGAACCATACACTGCTGTGGCAACATTGGAGCTTTTCAGGCCCAGTTCCGCAATTAATCCCTGAATAGCACTGACAATAGCACCAGAGTCCATGATGGCACCATCAACAATTGCTTCCGGATGAATAGGGGCTTCTCCAAAAGCAACCAGCTGATAGGATTTGCCAATTTCTTTGAGCTGGGCTATCTTTACTGAATAAGCGCCGATGTCAATGCCCAGTATAGGCTTATTAAATGAAAACAATCCCATATGTTACCCCCTATGCTACGAATATTTTTATCTTTAGGTTCAAATGGTATCACATAAATATATCTGCTGTCAATAGAAAAGTAATTAATTTTAATGATTTTATAGCACTTTTTTAAATATTTTGGCGACATTTTAAAAAATTTTGTTTACATAAATTTAAATCAGTGATAATGAATAACAAATTTTAAGGAGGTTGTCTCGATGTCAAAGATATGCGATTTTTGTGGTAAAGGGCCTCTTGTCGGCAATAATGTCAGCCACGCAGCCAATAAGGTAAAAAGAAGATATATGCCTAATCTGCAGAGGATCAGGATAAAGTCTGATGATAAAATTATAAGAGTCAATTTATGCACAAAATGTATTAAAAATGGAAAATTCCAGAGAGTATAGTGCTATTTTGCTTTTCGCAAGGGAGATCGAGACATTTAGTGTGTTGCTCTCCCCTGCCTTTCACGTGGGTTTATTATGAGGATATTATAGCCATAACCCAATTTAACCCATTCTGACCTGATACCTTCCCTCTTTGCCATATTATGGATTGCTCTGAGCATCCTGAAATCCAGTTTATAATCCCCGATTACGGATGCAATTGCCATGAGGATACCATGCCTGGGGCCTGTCCTCCTCTTTGTAAGAGAAAATCCCCCTATCAGCAGAGGGCTTTCATCCTGAACTGACCTGCTGATAATATTTTTCATCTCATCTGCAGACATCTCCCAGCCCTTAAGGAAAATGGAAAAATCATCAAATCTGCTTTCAGTACCAAGCAACGGCATGATGTTGCCGATGAATCTTTTTTCACTTATTCCGGAAAACAGGTGAAGGTATTTTGAAATATAATGACAATTATATGCGACAATAAGGTCTGCCAGGCCATATGCATACTGATAGCCGGCCTCTGCTTCAGTTCTTTCAGTTAAATATTTCATCATAAGGACCAGATCCTGGCAGTCCTTAAATGCCAGACTGTATACATTATCTCTCTTTTTTGCTATTTTCATGCACACAAGAAGGTCTAAAAGAAGCAATATGAGAGTATTCTCTTTGCTTTTCTTTTCAGCCATCAGCATCTCTGCGCTGATGCCTTTTTTAAGCTTATTTATGAGCTCTTCTGCCAGGATCTGCTTTAATGATACAAACTCAATATAGCAAAACACAGAATTTATCAGCCTTTTTGCTGTGCCGGGTTTCCAGGTAATCATCTGCTGTTCTCCAGGATTTTCTTTATATCATTGCTGTCAAGGGTCTCCTTTTCCAGCAGTTCACCGTAAAGCATATCAAATTTCTGTATATTCTCTGTAATTATATCTTTTGCATTATCATAGGCTTTCATAATAATCTTCGCAACTTCAATATCGATCTTCTCAGCAAGGCTTTCGCTATGGTTTCTCTTCTGAATGATATCCTTGCCGAGAAAAACATTGTCAGAATTGCTCTCATAGGATACCGGTCCTATTGCATCGCTCATACCAAACTCTATTACCATCTTTCTTGCTATCTTGGTCGCTTTTATGAAATCATTACTGGAACCTGAGGTTTTCGTTTTCAGGATGATCTCCTCCGCAGTCCTGCCTCCCAGAAGTATTGATATGGTAGTCTCGAGGTATGCCTTTGTATAGTTATGCCTGTCATCAATAGGAAGCTGAAGTGTGACACCGAGAGCATACCCCCTTGGGATTATCGTAATTTTATGTACAGGGTCTGCTTCCGGGCTGTAAAATGCAACTATTGCATGCCCTGCCTCATGGACTGCGATCAATTCCTTTTCCTTCTGGCTCAGGACAAGGCTCTTTTTTTCTATGCCTATCATTACCTTGTCCTTTGCATACTCAAAATCCTCCGCAGTCACCTTTTGCCTGTTCTTTCTTGCTGCTATCAGTGCTGCTTCATTTACAAGGTTTGCTATATCCGCTCCTGAAAAGCCCGGGGTCCCTCTTGCAAGAAGTTTAAGGTCAACATCGTCATCGAGGGGTACTTTCCTGACATGGACCTTAAAAATCTCCTCCCTGCCTCTGATATCAGGTATTGAAACATAGACCTGCCTGTCAAATCTTCCGGGTCTCAGCAATGCAGAATCCAGTACATCCGGGCGGTTTGTCGCTGAAATAAGGATTACCCCCAGGTTTGTATCAAACCCGTCCATTTGAACAAGAAGCTGATTGAGCGTCTGTTCCCTTTCATCATGTCCTCCCCCTATTCCTGCCCCTCTATACCTTCCTACAGCATCCAGCTCATCGATAAATATTATGCAGGGAGCATTTTTTATCCCCTTTTCAAAGAGATCTCTTACCCTTGAGGCACCGACCCCTACATAAAGCTCGACAAATTCTGATCCGCTCAGGCTGAAAAAAGGCACACCAGCCTCTCCCGCAACTGCCTTGGCAAGAAGTGTCTTTCCTGTTCCAGGCGGGCCTACAAGAAGAACCCCCTTTGGTATTCTCCCGCCGAGGACCTGGAATTTTTTGGGATTTTTAAGGAATTCAATGATCTCGACAAGCTCCTCCTTTGCCTCATCAACCCCTGCAACATCCTCAAAGGTAATATTATCCTTTCGGGCATACAGCTTAGCCCTGCTTTTGCCAAAAGACAGGGCTCTGTTGCTCCCTGCCTGCATCTGCCTCATAAACATCATCCAGAAAAAGAATACAAGTGCAATGGGAAGAAGGAAAAGTATGCCCAGACCGAAGAAACTCTGCTTTTCTTTCTTAAATTTGATTTCAATGCCCTTACTGCCGATATCCTTGTAGAGGTCATAGCTCCTGAATGGGATGATTGTTATGAATCCTTTCCCGCTTTTAAGCTGCCCTTTTATATCATTACCCTCTACTGTTATGCTTTTTACCATATCACGATTAACATTATCAAGAAATTCTGAATAGCTGAGCTCGACACTCCTGGCAGGTGCATCAAAAATAAGAAAATAAGCAAATACCAGAAGTATTATTCCAAGTATTATATAAACATTCTTTTTATTGCCCAATAAAGGTACCCTCCTTTTTATTGATTGAACAGATCCTGACAACCCTGGACTCATCATTTATATATCCAGTTATATAATCATAAAACCTTCTTAATGAAAATGGCCTGTCCTTTTTGAAAAAAGCCCTGAAGCTGAAACCCCAGTCATAGCCTCTTATTTCTTCAAATACCGTATCAGAAATGTCAGGATAGCTTTTCATTATCCCTGTAAAATCCTCATATGAAAAAGCTGCAGTTTCTATTCCGATAATATACTGATTGATATCCTTTAACAGCATGTCGTATTTATCTGTAATATAGGAGGATTTAATCCTGATTCCTTCTGGCAGCCAGCTGTTAAGCTCCTGTATATCATGATCAATGCTATGAGTAAGGTTGATATCGAAAATTTCATTAATTCCCTCCATGCCGACCGGCAGGGGTGGAAGAACGCTGTATACGGGGCTTGGATTGAACCCCCTGCTGTACTGGACGGGAAAACGCCTGATTTTAAGCATCCTCCTGATGGCTTCAACAGTATCAATATTACCGATAAATCTTGCAAGACCCTCCTTTCGGTAAATAAGCCTCAGTTTGCATGGTTTCAGGGATTTTTCCTCCCTGATCTCAGCTGCAGGCAGATCACTTCGAATTTCCTCCTCTTTATAATTATAGCATTTACTGCTGTCACCAATACCGCAGTCATTGCAAAGATCAGCTGAGCATTTACTGGTTAGCATGGCTTTCTTTGCCTTCAGCCATTCCCTGCAGAGAAAATTCTTTGTTATTCCTGCATCTATGTGATCATATGGCAGGGGGGATGAGATATCCTTTTCCCTGTATATCTCTTTGAAGGGGTATCCTTTTTCCTTAATGGAGCCTTTCCATCGGTCAAAACTGAAAAAATCGCTCCAGTTGCAGAATCTTTCACCCTTATTGAATATATCATATATGACCTCCCCGAGCCTGCGGTCGCCTGTTGAAAGCAGGGCTTCAGCAAATGCCATATAGGGGCTGTTCTCCTTTATTTTAATCTTTTTATTTCCTATATTATGCTTAATATGGCTTATTTTTTCAGCAAGTTCCTGCTCATTTACAAAAGGAGCCCATTGGAAGGGTGTAAATGCCTTTGGGACAAAGGGAGATAACCCTATATTGAGCCTCCCTGACCTGTTTCTGACCCTGCTTCCTGTTCTGCTTATCCTGTTTGAAAGCTTTATGATATCATCAATATCTGAATCTTCTTCTCCAGGCAATCCTATCATAAAATAGCATTTAATTAGATCCCATTCATTTGAATATGCGTACATTGAAGCATTAATAATATCATCTTCAGAGATATTCTTATTGATAATATCCCTGAGCTTCTGGCTTCCTGCCTCAGGGGCAATTGTAAAACCGGATTTCCTCACGGCAGACATATACTCGGCAAGCTTATCATCAAGCATGCTTGCCCTTAAGGAAGGAAGAGATATATTTATATTCCTCTTTCTTGTCAACTCAATTATGACTGGAAGCAGCTGTTCAATTGCTGGATAATCCTCAATATTCAGGCTTAAAAGGGTAATGGATTCATAAAATTCATATTCAAGAAGCTTTTTCAGTTCTTCAATCAGCCTGGATGATGATTTCGGCCTGAAAGGCCTGGAAATATAACCGGACTGGCAGAACCTGCATCCGTTTGCGCACCCTCTGGCTGCTTCAATGACAGCTCTATAATGTACGGGTTTTATGTTGGGCAGAAGTCTGTTGAGCTCAATGCTATCCGGTACATCAGATTCATAGAAACTCACAGGGCCTGGCAGGTTATTCTCAGCCGGCTTTGTTTCAGAATATACACCATTAATATATACAGGCTTATATAGAGATGGAATATATACGCCTTTTATCTTTGCAAGCCTTTTTAATACAGCGGGTTTTCCAATCTTAAGCGCTAAAATATCAAGCAGGTCCATAACCTTATTGTCGGCCTCGCCGAGAAAAAAGAAATCAAAAAAATCTGCATAGGGTTCCGGATTGATTATCCCCTGGCCTCCACAGAAAACAAAAGGATAATCCCCTTTTCTTCTTTCTGAACACAGGACAGGAATATTGCCCAGGTCAATAATATTTAATGCATTCATTATCGACAGCTCTGTCTGCATAGATATGCCTACAGCATCAAATTCATTCAGGAATGAATGGGTTTCCAGTGAAAACAGCGGTATGTTCTCCTTCCTGAGAAGCTTCTCAAGGTCAATCCAGGGGGAAAAAACGCGTTCACAGGAGAAACCGGGGGTTTTGTTTATCCTGTTGTACAGTATTCTTATGCCGAGGTTACTCATTCCAATCTCGTATATATCAGGAAATGCAAGTACCATTCTCAGTCTGCAGTCCTTTTCAGGCAAAAATGTACCGATCTCTTTTCCTATATACCTCCCCGGTTTTTCAACCCTGTTCAATAAATATGAAAGTGCTGTCCTGTCAATAGGCATATCAATCCCCGAACCTTCTCATCCTTATATTAATAATAACTGCGATAAACATCATATTAAGCAGAAGGAATGAACCGCCATAACTCATTAGAGGCAGAGGAAGCCCTGTAATCGGCAAAAGCCCTATTACCATCCCAATATTTACAAATACATGAGCAAACAATAATGAGGCAGCTCCTGTGCAGAAATACCTCCCGAAGCTGTCTCTTGCCATTTTTGCCGTCTCTATGATACGCAGCAGCAAAAGAGCATAAAGAGAAAGCAGGATGAAAACGCCAAAAAAACCCCATTCCTCAGCAAAAGCTGAAAATATAAGGTCTGTATGGTGCTTGGGCAAAAATTTAAGCTTGCTCTGGGTCCCTTTAAGAAATCCCTTGCCAAAAAACCCCCCGCTACCTACAGCTATAATAGACTGCCTCTGCTGGTAACCTGAACTTAGGGTAGTTTCACTGGGACTCATGAATGATATTACCCTTTCCTTCTGATAAGGCTTAAGCATGGTATAGACAAGCGGGATACCAAGCAGGGATATTATGACTGCTATGATTATTATCTTTTTTCTTAACCCTGCAACATATACTATTGAAAGGAATACAGGCACCAGCATAATTGATGTCCCAAGATCCGGCTCCTTGAGTATCAAAGCCATTAGGATCAAAAACAGTATTCCCGGGAGTATGAGGCTTTTTATCCCTATGGTAAGCTCCTTTTTTTTGGAGTAATATGCAGACAGTGTTAAGGTCAGGACAAGTTTGGAAAATTCCGATGGCTGGATATAAAAATAACCAAGATTAAGCCATCTTTTTGCTCCATAGATCTCCTTACCTGCAAGAAGAACAAGAATGAGCATAATGACAAGGATAAAATATAGAAAATATGACATGTGTTTGTATATATCATATTTAGGTATTATCATTAAAAACAGGGTTAAAACCCCAATTAGAAACCACATCATCTGCCTGACCCAGTAGCGGTTTGAAAATTTTATATCTTCAAAGTGTGATTGAGTGCTGTATATGGTCAGAAGGCCAATAATTATGATAAAAAGCATCAGGAAGAACAGCATGTAATCAAATCTTTTCAGATATTCCAGGATATTCATAATTCGCACTAATCCCCGTATTTTTCATAATAATACTCATAGATGGCCTTTGTAATGCTTACACGGTCCCTGCCGCCATCCTCTCCGCCATGAGCTATAAAAACAACCACGGCTATAGTTGGTTTATCCCTTTTTGCAAAAGAAACAAGAAAGTTATGATTCCTTAACTGATATGGTATATTATCCTTGGGTATTTTTGATAATGAAGCGATCTGAGAAGTCCCTGTCTTACCTGATATCTGCAGTCCAGGTATAAATGCACCCCTGGCTGTACCCCTTTGATGGCTGAAAACCTTTTCCAGCCCTTTCTTGACTGTTTTGATATGAATGCTGTCAATACTGCTTCTATTATCTGTTATGGAAACAGGGTCTATGTCATTTTCAAGCTCCAGGCCTCTGTAATCTTCAATTCTGCCAATTAAGCGCGGTTTTATCCTCATGCCTTCTGTAGCGACAAAGCCCATCATTACTGCGAGCTGTATCGGTGTTACTAGAAGGCTGCCCTGCCCTATTGAAACAGATATTGTTTCTCCCGGGTACCATGGTTCATTTCTGGTTCTGAGCTTCCATTCAGAGTTAGGCACAAGGCCTGTATTCTCATTTGGCAGGATTATCCCTGTTTTCTCGCCCAATCCCAGCATAATGCCGTAATCATGTATCTTTTCTATTCCCAGCCTGTCTCCCAGCTGATAGAAAAAGACATTACAGGATTCAGCAAGTGCGTTGACAACATTCATACTGCCATGCCCACCGCTCTTCCAGCAGTTATAAATCCTGTTCTTAAGCCTTATGGCCCCTCCGCAATAAAATGTCGATTTCTCTGTTATAATTCCTTCGCTTAATCCGGCAAAGGCTAATACAGTCTTGAAAACAGAACCCGGAGAGTACAGGCCGGAGATCGACCTGTCCTGCAGAGGCTTCAAAGGGTCACGGATCAGCTTCTGCCATTCAACAAGGCTTACTTCAGGAAAAAATGTATTTGGGTTGAAGCCGGGCTTGCTGATTAATACAAGAAGGTCACCGTTTCTGACATCCATGACAATAATGGCGCCAGACCTGTACTTTTCAAGAAGATCATAGCAGAAAATCTGAAAATCCTTATCAATGGTCAAAAAGACATTATTTCCCCTCTTTGGAGATATACTGCTGATTTCAAATATCTCCCTCCCGAGAGCATCCACTTCAATGATCCTGTTCCCATCGGAGCCTTTCAGTATTGCATTTAGACTGCTTTCAACGCCGGTGACCCCGATATAGTCGCCGGTCCGGTATCCATGCTGACTCAGGCGCTCGAGGGAGATTCTGTCTATCTCCCTCATATATCCAAGGACATGTACAAATGGCTCTGCAAAATCATATTTTCTCAGAGGGGCAACCTTGATCATAAATCCAGGCAGATTGCTGTACCTGCTTTCAATCTTTGATACCTCCTCGAAGGACAGGTTCTTTATAAGAGGGTACTCAATATAGGAACTTATGCCATCAAGCCTTTTCTTCATATCCGAGACCCTGTCCCAGCTATATCCCATAAGATCACATATAAGACCCAGCTCAATGTCCATATCTTCCACATCTTCCTTAAGCACATACAGATTGAAAGAGGGGCTGTCATATGCAAGCAGGGTCCCGTTACAGTCATATATATTCCCCCTGGGGGCTATAATCCTGACATCCCTGAGCCGATTCTTTTCAGAAAGGGTCTGAAATTCATTACCCCTCAGTATCTGAAGGTCCCAGACCCTGAACATCAGGACAAGGCTGAGGATAATTATAAAGATGGTTATGACATTCAGTCTTGCAAAAAACATATTAAGGTGGTCTTTTGTCTCGTACATATCAACTGGTAGCCTGCGAATCTCCGCATAATGAAATCCAGTCGAAGACATAAAAGAGAAACAGACCCGTCAAGATGTTTAAAAACAGTGTTTTTACGATCATATAAAGGGAATAATCAACCATTATATTGCTGTCTGTAAAATATATCAAAAGAAGCTTAATCATCAGATAAAGGATGAAAGAGATAGCAAGCATCAGGCTTTCAGCAAACCTGGATGCAATAATTACGAAGCTTTTTGAATAATAGATCACGAAGCTGACGACAAGAAACAGTACAGCATTGATCCCAACAATATCATTGTTAAAAATATCTGATATAATGCCTGTGATAAAAGCAAGAAAAAGGATATTCTCATTTTCTTTAAGGGATATATATACTGCAAGCGAAAATAGAATATTAATCTCAATAATATTTGTTATATAGCGGTTCAGGATAAAAAGCTCGATAAAAGGCATAAGAATGAGTATTAAGATTAGCTTAAGATATTTCAATTGCTGTCATCCTCTGTCTTTTTGTTTATTTGAAGGAGGTAAAGGTATCTGGATGAGTATGGAGAGCTGTTTAAATCAACATATATGTCATAGAAGAATTTTGACGGGTCCTTTTCATATTTGATGACCTCTCCCACAAAGATATTCCTGGGAAATACCCCGTCCAGGCCTGATGTATACACCTTCTGCGGAAAAGTAACATCAAGATTCTGGGGGACATAATAAAGATTCCCTGTAAGGGTCCCGTTCCCTTTAATTATGCCGTTTATCCCGTCAGTTTCAAGGTATACGGCTACAGCGGTCTTGCTTGAGATTATAGTTCTTACTATTGAAAAAGTATTATGTACTTCCACTACATATCCCAGGAGACCCTTCTCACTCAGTATCGTATCATACTCCCGTATATTGCTGTCGATACCCCTGTCAATTATAATGTCTCTATTCATGCTGAAGCCTGACATTCCTATGCTCTTTACAGGAATATACCTTATGATCTCCTGTTTATGGAAACCCATTAATTTTTCAAGTCTGATAAACTCCTTTTTATAGGCATAAAGGTCATTTATCATATTCCTCAGATATACATTCTCTTTCTCCAGCAGTTTTATCTTTGCTTTCTGATTTAAGAAATAATTATAATTTCTTTTCAGATAGTCCAGGCTGTCAGGTATATAGGTCACAGCATATTCCAGAGGGGAAAGATAGTCAAACAGTACCTTTCTGAAGGATGGGGCAAACATTTTAATCCTTAGCTGGTAGGTAATAAGGAGGAATGATATTACAAGGAGTACAATAAATATAATTATTACACGAAAATGAGGTCTTTCCATAATTAATGCTGCTGTATTAAGTTATTATTATTTTTCAGGTGAAAGAAATTAAAATGATATATTCATGCCTTCTTTTGATTTGATGTGATTATAAATCATTTCCTCCATCCTGTCCTTAAGAAAGAGCTTCTGTTTTTTAAGGTTCTTGATATCAAGTCTTTCGGAATCAGATAAAACTATCTTCTTCTCAATAGAATCTATCTTCTCATGAATGGCTTTATGCTCCATATAATGATTTTTGAATTCCTGAGAATTGTCCAGAAGGTACTTCTTTGAATTTTCATAGTTATTGTTCATGCTCTCTCCTTTTTCCATTTTTTATATTCTACATTTATAAGCTCAATATGTTCTTTTATTGTCAGATCCATAAGCAGTCCATCCTGGCCGTCTCCATAGTAGTCCTTTCTGATGCCGGTAATATTAAAACCCGCTTTTTTATATAATGATATGCCGGAAAAGTTTCTGGAATTGACTTCAAGCTGTACAAGCTCAATTTTATGATTAAAGAGGGAATAACCAAGAAAGAAATAAAGCAGAAGCCTGCCGAATCCCTTGTGCTGATGCAGTTTATTTATGGCAAACCTGTCAATATTCACAGAGGGCCTTGTCAATAATCCTCTCAGAAAACCAATTGAATTCTCTTGAGAAAAGATATACATGATAATAATATATTCCCTGAGCGTGTCAGGAAAAAGTTTATCCATACTGTCATATGGATCGCTGAAAGAATCTCTTTCCAGGGTAATTATTGCTTCGGAATATTCTTCCCTGCAGGTGTCTATATATACTTTATGGTTATTATAATGGTGATACCACATTTTTATCATGAATATTTTTATTGAAAGATCACATCTTGGAATTATATTTTATTTTCGATTAAAAACAAGGATAAAATTCAATGAATCAGGAATTAATTGATCCAAGAGATATGACAATAGGACAGCTGAAGGATTTTTTCATTTCAAGGGGGTATACATCATACCGCGCTTCACAGCTTTTTTCATTTCTGCATAAATTTAGAAAAAGGGATTTTGAGGAATTGACAAATTTCTCAAAAGATTTCAGAAAGAAGTGCAATGATTGGTTTTATTTCAGGAAGATTGAACCTGCAGAGATAAAAATTTCAAAAGATACTACAAAAAAGATCCTTTTCATGCTTGATGACAAGAACTTTATTGAATCTGTACTGCTTTCCAATAATGACCGTTATACAGCCTGCATATCTTCACAGGTTGGCTGCAGGTTCGGCTGCAAATTCTGCAGGACATCTGAAATGGGTTTCAGGCGCAATCTTTTGCCTTCAGAGATAGTAGAGCAGTTTGGCTATCTTAACAGCTACCTTTTTGAAACAGAGAAAAAAAGGATATCAAACCTTGTATTTATGGGCATGGGTGAACCGCTTGATAATTATGACAATGTACTGAGCTCTGTGGAGATACTCTCTCAATCAGGGGGGTATGAACTGTCCAGAAACAGGATGACTGTCTCAACATGCGGCCATATTGAAGCGATAGAGAAGCTTATACAGGATAAGCGCTCCCCTCAGCTTGCAATCTCTCTGAACTCAGCTGATCAGTCAAAGCGTGAATTAATAATGCCCTGTGCAAAAAAATGGCACATCGAACCATTAATCAATATTGCAGTGGAATTTTCGCTGAAAAAGAAAGAGAGGGTTACTCTTGAATACATTATGATAAGGGATTTTAACGACTCATTGTCAGATGCAGACAACCTTCTAAGGATTATTACAAGAAAAAGCTGCTTCAAGGTAAATATAATACCCTGCAACAGTGGAAAAGATTCGAAATACCAGCCATCGCCCGCAGAAAGAATAACTGCTTTTCAGAAACACCTGAAAGCGAACAGGCTTTCTGCGCATTTAAGGCAGACCAGAGGGGATGACATACTTGCCGCCTGCGGTCAGCTTGCCTACCTGCAAGATCATGGCATTATTAAAAAAAAGGCCCTTTTATGAGAGATATAATTATAAAAAAGGTTTCGGGCATTATTCAAAAACACCAGCTCATCAGGAAATGCCAGAAAGTATTTGTTTCATTTTCAGGGGGGGCTGATTCCACGGCCTTATTTTATATACTTAACAGCCTGAAGCATTCAATGGACTGCAGCCTTTACCTTCTGCATATCAATCATAATATACGTCCAGAATCAGATTATGAGGAGAGATGGGCCATACAATTCAGTATGGACAATGGAGTACCTTTGATATTAAGGCGTCTTTATCCAGGGGGCAGAGACCTGTCCAGGAGTCTGGAAGAATGGGCTCACCATGAAAGGTACAGGATATATAGAGAAATTATGGAAAATTTCAATGATTCTGTCATTGCCACAGCCCACCATGCGGGTGATAATCTGGAAACGGTTCTGCTCTCGCTTTTCAAAGGCAATATAGGAAATCCGCTTTTAGGGATCAAAATCAGGTCCGGATCCATAATCAGGCCTCTGCTGCATATAAAAAAAGGAGAGATACTGAATTTTGCGGAAAAATTCCGGCTGAGCTTCCTGAATGACCCTTCAAATCAAGATATAAGCCATGACAGGAATTTCTTAAGGCACAGAATAATTCCGGGTATTGAGGATAGATTTCCAGGAATATACGCGATAATAAGCAATCTGGCATCCCGTACTGCAGTACAGAAGGATTATTTCGAATCAGTAGTCAGGGATTATCTTCTAAAACACTCTTACTCCGAAAACAATGCTTTTCAGATTAATATCACGGAATATATGAATCTGCACAAGGCAATACAGTATGAGATTATAAGATCATTCCTGCTGCAGATCTATCAGGACAATAAGGCTGTATCGCACAGCCTTATATCAGAGATCGTCTGTCATATTGAAAAAAGAAAGGGAAAAGTAAGGATGCCCGGTAAGCTGACTCTGTATATTTCAGAAGATTCAATTACAGTAGAGAAGATATCAGAATCCTAATCTTTCTTTTATATCACTGTCCCTGCTGACATTGATGGAAAAGAATATTTCAGCCTTAAAAGACTCTGAGTCAGAATATATATCATTCAATGTCAGGACCGCTCTCTGGTCATTCGGGCTGATTTTTGAAAAAACAAGGCAGGCCTCAGCAGGCATATCTTTTTCTAAAAGCACCCTGCCTTTCTTAATATAGGATCTTATAAATTCTCGCATTTTCTTATCATTGTTCTTCTCGGCGATCATCAGGAGGTCAAAGTAGTTAAGTGGCTGTTTTTGATTGTACTGGCTTATGATAAGGACTATATTATCGAAATTTACTGACACTTTTGTATCCACAAGCTTTTGGGCTTTCATCCTTATGACATGATAATCTTTCATAAAACTTTCAATATCGGAATACCTGAGGGTTCTCCCTATTTCACTTTTTTCCATTCCCCTTACTGATTCCAGCTCAATATTTATAATGCCATTATTATATGATAAAAAATCATTTCCCGCTTTTGCATATGGATTTTCTGCCGGCATAAGATAGACATAGTTCATTGGCTGGGAGCAGCTCAGAAGCATGGAAATGAGTAAAACGGCAAAAATGATATTATTTCGCATTATTATTGGAAACCCCCAGGGCATAAAACTCAAAGCCCATTTCTTCCTTCTGCTTTTTCTTGTAAAGATTTCTGCCATCAAATATGACCGGTGTTTTCATAAGGGTTCTGATCCTCTTCATATCAAGAAATTTAAATACTCTCCATTCTGTTACCAGCAGAATTGCATCAGCATCCCTCGCCGCTTCATAAGGATCATCGCAGTATATTATATCAGGCATTATTGCTTTTGCTTTTTCTGCTGCAATGGGATCAAAAGCCTTTATGATCACGCCGTCCTTCTTTAGCAGCTTTATGATCTCAATGCTTTTTGCCTCCCTCATATCGTCAGTATTAGGCTTAAAGCTCAGCCCAAATACTGCAATGACCTTTCCCTTTAATTCCTTATACCTTTCTCTTATCAGTGAGACAAAATGATGAGACCTGCTATTATTGATATTAACTACATCTTTCAGGAGTTTGAAATCAATCCCGTATTTTTCAGCTGTATTGATCAGAGAGAGGGAATCTTTCGGGAAGCAGGACCCGCCATATCCCAGCCCGGCATTCAGGAACTGGCTTCCTATCCTGGAATCCATTCCCATCCCGCGTTTTATATCATTTATATCGGCTCCGCATTTTTCGCATAGATTTGCAATTTCATTTATAAATGATATCTTTGTTGCCAGGAATGCATTAGAGGCATATTTGATCACTTCGGCTGACCTCACATCCGTAATTATCATAGGCCTTTCGAGACTGGAATAAAGCTCTAAAAGCTTCATTGCAACATCCCTTTTTTCAGCTCCTATTACAATCCTGTCAGGATAAAGGGTATCATGAATGGCATCGCCCTCCCTTAGAAATTCCGGGTTTGAGCAGATATCGAAGCAATATTTATTCTTTGTTTTTTTCATTATAATATTCTTCACAAGATCACCTGTACCAACAGGAACAGTGCTTTTGTTTACAATAATTTTATAGCCGTTAAAAAACTCGGCGATCTTTTCTGCAGCATCGGATACCTGCGAAAGATCTGTCTCACCGTCGCCTCCAGGAGGAGTCCCCACTGCAATGAAGATAATTTCTGATCTCTCAACAGCCGTTTTATAATCTGTAGTAAATACCATCCTTCCGGCTTCATAGTTCTTCTTTACCATTTCAGCCAGGCCGGGTTCATAAATTGGCATTATGCCATTTTTCAGCCCCCTGATCTTAGCCTGGTCATTATCAAGACAGACAACATTATTTCCGAGGTCTGCAAATACAGCAGCAGTTACTAAACCTACATAGCCTGTACCTATGATTGATATATCCAATTTGTGTCCTCCTAGTTCTAATATGCGTTTTTATTGAAGCTGCCCGTGAGAAGAGTCTTGTAGATAATCTGCATGTCAAGCTTGAATGACCAGTTTTCTATATAGAACAGATCACATTCAACCCTTTTGCTGATTGAAGTATCACCGCGCCATCCGTTGACCTGAGCCCAGCCTGTAATTCCGCTCTTTACCTTATGCCTGAGCATATATTCCGGGTATTTATCCTTAAATACCTCTACATGTCCCGGGACTTCAGGCCTCGGGCCGACAATACTCATCTCTCCCTTCAGTACATTGATCAGCTGAGGCAGCTCATCAAGGCCCGATCTTCTCAGGAAAATCCCAAATCCCGTGCGCCTCGGGTCATCCTTTATTGTCCAGCCTGTAGTTACTCCCTCACACTCAATCTCGGCATCTTCTTTCATTGTCCTGAATTTGTACATATTAAATATTTTCATATCAATTCCCATTCTCTTCTGGGAAAAAAACACCGAGCCCCTGCTTGTCAGCTTTATCAGAATAGCTATGAGAAGCATGAGGGGGGCAAATACAATAAGCCCGGCCATCGATGCTATAACATCGAATATCCTTTTCACAAGGCTGTTCCAGCCTGTAAGGGGGGTATGAGATATATCGATGATCGGTATTCCATCAAGGGATTCTATATTTGACCGTAGAAGTATAAGCTCATGTACATCCGGTATCAGTTTAATATCAACTACCTCTGTCTTGAGCCTGTTTATGATCTCTGAGGCCTTATGAAACTGGTGATGTGGAAGTGCAATAAAAACCTGATCTATATTGTCCCTTTTAACAATATCCAGCAGGTCTTTGGTCCTGCCAAGAACCTTTACACCGTATAAAGCCTTATTCTGAATGTTTTCATCATCATCGACAAGGCCTTTTATATTGAGCCCATAATAGGAATGCTTTATAAGGCTTCTGATGACTCCCTCTGCAGATTTTCCTGATCCTACTATAATAACATGCCTCAGGTTATACTTTCTTTTGCGGAACTCTCTGAGTATAAGCCTGATCAATGTTCGGGATGAGGCTACACAGACAAAATTCAAAAACCAGAACAGGCCGATTACAAGCCTTGAATACTCTATATCCCTCTGAAAAAACATAAACACGACAAGGATAAACATTGACAGGGTTACAGCATTAAGTATTGTGAAAACCTCTTCTACGAGGGATTTGCCTCTTCTTGGCTGATAAAGGCCGGAGAATTTAAATACAATAATCCAGATAAAGGATATAAAGAAGAAAGTGACACCTGAAAGGTAATCATATTGAGGAAGAGCACGGGATGGCTGTATGAAGTCGAAAAGGTTTGTGTAGAACCTGAGATAATAAGAGATGACAAAGCAGAGGTTGGTCAGGCCAATATCGACCAGTATAAACAATGCAACAACAAACTGATGATACTTCTTTAACATAGGCTACTGCATCCCCCTTTCAGCCAAAAAATCAGAAAAACTGGCTTGAAACCTGGCTTTGGAAAATTTATCTGCATTATTCAAAAAATTTTCATGTACTATATCCATTTTTTCCATGAGGTCAAGTGCTTTTTTCATGCTTTCTTCATTCTGTTCATGAAAATATACCCCCGTTTTGCCATCCGCAACAGTTTCCAGCGCACCTCCCCTGCCAAACGCAGCAACAGGAGTAAATGCAGACTGAGCTTCAACGGCAGCCATACCGAAATCCTCAACAGATACCTGAATGAACCCTTTTGCTTTTTGGTATAATTCCCTAAGGGTCTCCCTTTTAAGCCTTTGATAAAACTCAATGTTTTTCCCGGCCATTGACTTCAGCTTCCTGTACATTGGGCCGTATCCTACTATTATAAGCTTTTTCCCCGTCTGGTTAAAGCATTTTATGGCAATATCAACCTTCTTGTACTGGTTCAATGCAGATACCATGAGATAGAAATCCTCCTTATTATGCCGGATATCTCCAAAATATTCTGTATCACATGGAGGATGGATAATAGTGGACTCTCTGTTATAATACTTCTTTATCCTGCTCTGAACAAATCTTGAGTTAGCTATAAAATAATCCACCCTGTTGGCTGATACTACATCCCACTGCCTCAAACGGCTGAGTATATGCCCCCTTATAAGGCTTTTCAGCCCGAGCTTGTCAAGTTTGAAGTAAGTATATGCCTGGTCCCAGATATACCTCATAGGGGTATGCATATAGCATATGTGTATTGCCTCAGGATTTGGAATCACTCCCTTTGCAACACAATGGCTTGAACTGATTATAATATCATATTTTGTAATGTCAAAAGACTCCACTGCAATTGGCATAACCGGCAGAAGATGCCTGTAAAAAGAACCTGAAAAGGGTATCTTGTCCAAAAAGCTTGATGTAATTGGATTACTCTCAATGATCTCCGACACTGAACCCCTTTTGTAAAAGAGGGTATATATATCAGCGTGCTCTACAACATTGAGAATGTTTTCTAAAACAAGCTCTCCCCCTCTCAGCCCTGTCAGCCAATCATGAATAAGTGCTATTTTATTCTTCTGCACTTTCATAAACCTCTCTGTATACATTATAGGTTCTTTCAGCTGATATGCTCCATTGAAAATCTTTTAACCTCGCCTTATCAACACTTTTTCTAAGGGATTGCTGGTTATTGTAGACATAGGAAAAAGCATTTTTAATTTCTTTTATGGAATAAGGATCAACATAAATGCCGTTTTCTTTTAAAAATTCCTCCATGGGTGAATCCTTTGATGCAATAACAGGGATTTGAAAATGCATTGCTTCCAGAGCAGGCAGGCCAAATCCCTCGCAAAGGGATATAAGGCATAAGCCCAGAGAGTTTTCATACAGCTTAGCAAGCCCGCCGGATGAAAGATAGCCTGTTGTTATTATTTTTGAGCGGTCTATATACCTGTCTGTATATCTTAAAAAACCATCAAGGGATCTGTTCTTCTCAACCCCAGCCAGGACTATACGGATATCCTTTCCAGCCTCTCTCTCAAACATTGCAAAACCTCTTATGATATTGATAAGGTTCTTATGGAATTTAAGGTTGCCTACATATAGAAAATAAGGGCTCCTGATATTCCCTGGCCTGGCGTTTTTGCCCCTGTTTTCATCAAAACCGTTCAATCCGTTATATATGACATCAAGCCTCTTTTTCCCGATACCATAATAATGTATGATATCATTTTTTGTCTTCTCAGAGACTGTCAAAATTGCATCCGATCTTCTGATAGCATATTTTAGGACAGGCAGGAGATAGTACTTATGCAGCGGGCTGAACATCAAATCCATGTATTTAAGGTGAATAAGGTCATGTATTGTCGTTATTACCCTGCCTTTAATGAAAAGGGGTACCGTAAAATGTGGAAAGTGAATAATATCGCCCTTGAGGCCATTAATGAACAGCCCCAGGTAAAAAAGCTCTTTAAGCGAATAAAGGCCTGTATCAGTACTGATAAGACGAAAATTGCTGTTGAGTTTTAAGGGGAATTCATCTTTGTTTTTTACAAGTATCAGATATTCATCATTATTAATATATTTATTATAGTTGACAAGGAGCTGCCTTATATATTCACCTATGCCAAAATCAGAGATCTTTCTGGCATCAATAATAATTTTCATTATAAAACACCGGGAAAATTACGGAATAATATTGTCATAAAAAAAATAATTTTTACTAATAATTTGACTAATAACATCATTTAATTTATAATTAAATTAATAAATAAAACAAACAAAAAACAAAAAACCAAATATTTTGAAAGGAGTAATATATGCAAAAGAATCGTTTTCTCTTAATGGTTTTATGCATGCTTCTAGTGACATCATCCAGTTTACTTGCATCTAACTGGCTTTTGGACTTAAGGATTCACGGCTTTATCAGTCAGGGATATCTCAAATCCAATCATAATAATTATCTTGGAGAAACAGAAGAAGGGACTTTTGAGTTCAATGAATTCGGACTGAATGTTCAGTCTCAGGTCTCTGATAAACTGAGGATAGGTGCACAGCTGTTCTCGAGGGATCTTGGCCCGGTTGGAAATAATAATATAGTACTTGACTGGGGCTATGCAGATTATCACTTCTCCGATGCACTTGGACTGAGGATCGGCAAGATGAAAATGCCTTACGGACTTCATAATCAGGGAAGGGACGTTGACCTGCTCAGGCCCAATATACTTCTGCCTATGAGCTCTTATTCAGAGGATATGAGGGCAATTGTCGGATCATACCTCGGGGGAAACTTTTATGGTACATTCAGGGCCGGTTTTCTCGGCAGATTTGAATATGACCTCGGTTTCGGGACACTGAATATTGATACGGACAGCCCTTTTGTAAAGAGCCTTTATATGAGTGTTGCCACAAGCATGGGCTTTACAGACATGTATGATAAAAAAGCACACACGAAGATGGTCTACGGAGGTTATTTCAGATGGAATACCCCGCTTGACGGACTGCGGTTCGGCATAAACTACGGAAGGGCTATTATAGATTATGAGGGATATATTGACATACCAAATATAGGATCGACAAGAGTTACATTTGAACATGATTATATCTCCAATATTATCTACAGTGCTGAACTGATGCTTGGCAATCTGGTATTGACAGGAGAGTACCATATCAGTGATACTGAATACACGGTAAATGTGCTTGGACAGGAAACAATGCTTGAGATAGACCCTTACGGCTGGTATGGCCAGATATCATACAGGTTTGCTGACTGGCTTGAGCTTGCTTCCTATTACAGTGAATTTTACAGAAATAAAGATGATGAGGAAGGGCAAAGCTTTATAGACCAGGGTTTACCTGATTTTTATGCCTGGCAGAAGGACCTATGCTTCTCTGTCCGTTTTGACCTTACCTATAACTGGCTTTTCAAACTTGAACTGCATAAGATGAGCGGTGCAGCACTTTTACACTCTTTTGAAAATCCTGAAGGCATAGAAGAGGATTTTACCCTCTACGCAGTAAAGACTACATTTAATTTTTAAGGAATGGAGGGAGTAAAATGAAAAAAAGAATTTTATCTTTATCGTTTACATTAATTGCAATAATTCTGATATCAGGCCCAATGCTCTGCGAAGATCTTGTAATTATCGCTAACAGCAGCGTCCCTGAGACCAGGCTTACCAGACAAAAGCTTCAGGATATCTTTCTGGGTGACATCCTTAACTGGTCAAACGGTGATAAAATCATTCTTGCAACACTTAAGAACGGGGAAACCAATGATGAATTCCTAAAGAATATTATCAGCAGATCATCATCCCAGTATAATACATACTGGAGGCAGATAGTATTTACCGGCAAAGGGACACCGCCCCAGGTCTTTGAATCAGAAAATGAGCTGATCGATTTTGTTGCCTCAACAAAGGGAGCTATAGGCTATACAGCAACTCAGCCTGAAAATGAAGATATCAAGATAATAAAAATAGAATAATTATTGGATAAATATGTACAAATGCAAAGTCTGCGGCAATAAGAGCGATTCAGCAATTTTCTGCTCGCACTGCGGGAACTGCATTGCTGTGTCAGGCTTGAGCGGTGACACAGCAATGCTTTTTATTGCGCTTCTGATGGCAGTATTATTCTATGTGTTCTTTTACGGGGTTTTCCCTCTGCCTTACCTGTCAATGGTGAATAATTACCTTTATAGAATATTTACAAACCATTATATATGCAGGATTATTGCATTCCTTTTTTTCTGGGGAGTGCTGTTCTCATTGCTGAAATTGGCACTCCTTATAAAGCAAAAAAGGCTTTTTGGTATAATAAGGAACCTCGATATTATTACCCTGTTGAGGAAAAATCTCGCCGATATACCTAAATTCATAGAAACTTTGATCATAGATGCACATACAAAGAATGATACCGGCATATACAAATCAAGCTTTCTTCACAGCCTATACGAAATTACCAGGTATCAGTCCGTAAATATTGAATCCCGCATTAATGAACATTTTGAATCCATGTACGACAGGCTTGAATCAAGTTTTAGCATTATAAGAGTATTTATATGGATACTCCCAATACTTGGCTTTATGGGAACGATCCTGGGCATAACAGATTCCATAGATGGTTTTACCCAGTCTTTGAGCTTCAAGGAAAACTCCGTATCTGTTGAAGCTTTGCAAACCGAAAGCAGCGGAATAAACCAGGTTTTCTCATCCTTGACAACAGTTACAGATGGATTAAGGACAGCATTTGACACTACTTTTATAGGCCTTTTTCTGGTCATCCCTCTGATGATATTTTATACTGCTCTGAAAAATAAGGAAACTCAATTTATTGGAGAGATTGAAGCATTTACAAAGAACTGCATAGCCCCGGTCCTGTACCCGGCAAAGGATAAAGCCAGGACTGATCATGACCTTGACTCACTGCATATGGCAATTGAAAGGCTTAATGATACCAGCGGGAAGCTATCTGAAAGCATTCAGATCCTGTGCTTAAGAATGGACAGGATGATATCCGGGCTGAACACTGCAGAATACAGCAATACCAATAAGAATACCGGCAATGAAGATTAGGCGCAAGGATGGAGGCACGCCCCAATTCTCATTTATAGATATACTTTTTTCTACCATAGGGACTATAATTTTTATAATAGCTGTAAACATGCTTTTTATTGCTTCATATCAGGGATTAAAGTCTGATTCAAATGTCATGATCGATCATATTGAGAAAACAAGCTCCATATTCACACCCAGGAGGATCCAATATGACATTTACGGGAGCCCGCTCTGGCTTAATCCCGTATTTCTTCTGCTTGGTGCTGATAAAAGCTCAGCAGTGTATAAAGAAACAGTTAAATTTGATGACATCAATGATATTAAAAATTTCATCAGGGAAATCTATGAGCTTAACTGCATTTACAAAAGGCAGGGCAGGAAAAAGCGCTATTCCATAATAATAGGCATTACTTCCGATACCTATAAGCTTGCGGATGAGCTTTCCCAATATATCTACATGTCTGAAACTGAACTGAAAAAACAGTATGGAGATGATTTCTACCCGCTGAATATTTCAAAAATACCGGCAATAGAAGATGAATTACCAAGGATAGATAATATATGGGAAGAGACAGAAATAGAAATAATACGATAGAATTCAATTATGGCAGCCTTCTTGATATTATTTCGAATGTGCTTGGAATAATTATATTCCTTGCAGTAATAATAATGCTTCTGCCATCCAGCACAAAGGAAAAGGCCATTGAAATAATCAATATTTCAAAAGAAGAAAAAATGTACCTTAACAAAAGAATGCCAGTAATTGTTGACATCCCCTGGTCAAGAATGGAGGATTATGATAATATTGTCCTGGCAATCATTTATGATGAACATGCAATCTATATTGATTTTGAATCTCTGTATCAAAGGCTAAAAGAACAATCCAGGGATACTTTCTACTTTGAAAAAGATATCGATAACCTGTACAGGATATCCACATTACCGGTAAAATCAGGCGATGCAAAAAACGCATGGTTTGCCTTTTCTCCTCCATCAGACCATAGTGACCAGAAAAAATATAAAAGCCTTGATGCTGTTTTAAGTCAGCTCAATCCCCTTAAGACAAGAATTGTGTTCTTCGTATACCCGAGCGGGCATGGAAAGTTTTATGAATTATACTATAACTACAGGGACCTTGGATTTAATATAAGCTGGTTTGCTGTTCCTGGAGAGGATGAAAGGCATTATATAGGGTATTCATACGACGGCACAAAAGTCCAGGCTGAATAAGGAAAATATGAAGAATATGCTAAAAGATCTCACAACAATCAGCAACCTCGAGATAAGAATGCTGATATGTGCAGTCTTTCTGTTATTTATTGTTTTCTCCATACTGGTATTTCTGTTTACGGTCTTCAATATATTGAATATTGAGCCTCTCATGAGTGAATTTTCTCAAATGGATGATTTATCAGGCATATCTGAGTTTATTGATATCCTCAGGGAAAGATACAGGGTCCCGTCTGATATACAGTTGATTGGGTCGCTTTATTTCGACAGATATCCTGCCCAGTATTTTGAGGAGTCATATGAAAAAAATATCTTCCGTTTATTGAATATTGCACTGAACTGGGGATTAAGCGAACAGAAGGATTTTTACCTGAAAGAAATGATGAATCTTGCAGAACTGCCATCAACCCCTCCTCTTTTAAAATACCGGTATTTTCTCCATATAGCAATATATTATGCATACCAGTCTGATAAGGATACAAACAGGGAAAACTTATCCCTTCTTAAGAAATACCTTGATAAAGCAGCTGTAATACCTGTACCGGAGGATCAGAAAGTTGACCTGTATTACCAGTATGCGTTCTATTACTATCTGGAAAGGGATTATGCAAGGTCTCTGAACTACATCAACAGGACCATGTCGGATGATAAATTTATCGATGCAAAGCTGCTTCAGTTACTTGTTTATATATCAACAGATAAAAATTACTATTTCTATCGAATGGAAGCATGCAAGCTTACAAATTCGATTATCAGCAGTCCTGAGATCGAAGACATGTTCATAGTCCTTATACTTAAAATGCTTTCCCTGGAGATGGAAAAATATCCTGATAACCCATTTTTTCACTATTTCTCAGCTATCTTTTATCAGGAGCTGAATGATACGGATAAGGCCCTTGACAGTGCCAGAAAATTCCATAATAGATACAAAAAACCCGTTTATGATTATTTTATCGAAGATAATAAGCATAGAATAGAATACCTGGAAAGGCTAAGCAGAGACCAGAATGACAGACTATAAGCTTTATTGTATTATCCTTGTTATATTTTTTTCAAACTTTATTCGTTTTACCAGCGAAAAAAAAAGGCTCTTCATTATCAGGATTATAATATCATACATACTTCTGATAAGGTACATGCTGGAAGATAAAATGATAATGAACACCATGGCAACAATATTTTATTCATTTGACATGATGGTATTTGCTTTATCAAATATAGCCGTATTTCTCCTGTTTATTCTTATCATGTATATTTTAACATATTACCGTTCTGCCTATAGTCCGGCGCTAATGCCTCTGTCCTTTTTAGCAGGCATACTCTCTACTAAAATCGTAACTGATATTTACAGCCTTTTTGACAGGTATACAATAATCACCCTCCAGTTCATGTCTCAAATTCTTCAGCTTAGATACGGGCTCCAGGAAAATATGCTTAACAACAATCTGTCGATCCTTATCTTCAGCACATTCACAGGTCTGGTGGAAGAGTTTTCAAAGCTTGCTCTTTATATTATACTGGTATATTTTTTAATGGAAAGAAAGGATAAATTAAGCCTCATTTTTTACTTCAGCTTCACTGCCCTGGGGTTTACACTTATGGAAAACATGTATTATTCTCTTGAATTTGGCCATTACATACGCATTATGAGGAATATTTTCGCCGGCCATCTTATATTTTCCATATTCATGGGATATTTTATATATAGAGCATTCAGTGCTGTCGCTCTTCAAAAAAAGCTTTATTATCTTTTCTACTGCTTCTTTTTTTCAGTTTTAATCCACTCCGCCTGGAATTTTTTATCCTTCGTTTCAATGTACAATATTTATGCAAATTTTATGTTTTATATATTCTTCCTGGTATTATCAGCAAGCGGTCTATATCTGATTATCAGAAAGGAAAATATTTAATTCAGCAGGCGTCTTTAGCCTGAGGCAGATATATATCAAAACGGCTTCCGGCTCCGGGAGTGCTCTCAACAGTAATAATGCCTGAATGCTTCCTGATTATGTCATAAACCATGAAAAGCCCCAGTCCAGTCCCAATATCCTTATTCTTGGTGGAGAAAAACGGGTCAAATATCTTTGATAGAGTGGCTGAATCCATGCCAACACCCTGATCGATTATGGACATCAGCCAGTATTTTCCCCTGGTTGCATCAGGATAGACCTCGCAGAAATTTTCATCTGCTGTAAATTCATCGGCCTTAAGCTCCAGCCTGTTTCCAAGCCTGTTCTGACCGGTATTCATTATTGTCATGGCATGCATGGCATTAATGCACAGATTGAGAAGTGCCTGCTCGATCTGACTTGAATTGCCGAAGACATATGCCGGTCCCGGGAATAATGAGAAGTGGAAATCAATCCGTTTATCCAGGCTTGCATTGCATAAAATAGCCACGGTATTAATGCAGCTATTAAGGTCGACTCTCAGGAAATCCACTCTATCCCGCCTTGTAAGGCTGATAAGCTGGACTACCAGGTTTCTTGCCCTTTGTATAGCGGTATTCATCGAATCAAGGTATTCTGATATCTGGTTTCTGGTATTTATTTCAAGTGACTTGATTTTAATCTTTATAAGTGATATGGAACCAATCAGGACACCCAGGACATTATTAAAATCATGGGCAAGGCCGCTGGCCAGGGTTCCAACTATCTCAAGCTTTTGAGCCTGAATAAGCTGCTGGTTCTTCTTTTCCCTTTCTGTTGTGTCCTCTATACGGAAGACTGTTCCTAGAGTACTCTCACCACCGATCAGCGGAGATATCAGGACATCATAAAATGTTTCACACTCAGGCGTAAAATCAATTTTTTCCTTAAAAAGGTGTAAAACCTTATTGCTGCTCTTTACTGTTTCAATTTTGCCCTTATATCTTTCAAAATACGGGAGTCCTTGGAAAATATTCTTCCCCGTAATATTGCCATGGCTGATACCGGTAAGACAGGATGCTGTTTTATTCCACATTATAACACTGTTTTCCGTATCAATAGCAAGTATCATCGCGGGAATGGAATTGATAATATTATCAAGGAGATTTTTAAGCTTTTCAACCTCCAGTTTGGATATTTTCAGGCTCTTTTCACTCTCCAGAAGCTCCTGATTGTAGCTTTGTATCCTGTTGGTAAGTTCTATTGCTTCATTATAAAGCCTCGCATTTTCTATTGCTCCTGCAATCTGGCTTGTAAGAGCATTAAAGAAAGAAAGGTCTGTATCTGTAAACTGCTTTAATGCAGTATGGCTATCAACATAAATTACACCGAACCTGTAGTTTCTTATCTGAAGCGGGACACACATGACTGACCTTAAGTCGAGGTCAAGCATGCTTGTCGTAGCTGATTCAACTGCAGAATCTTTAAGGCAGACCGGCACACCGGTCTGCAGTACCTTTTGAGGTATGCTCCTGCTGAAATCTTCCTCGATCTCATCATCTGAGAGGTTTTTTGCCCTCTTTACGCTGATCTTGAGGGTTCCATCCTCCTTGCTTTTAAGAAGAATAAAACCGCGTTCAGCTTCTGTAATTTTAAGTATCATATCCATGATCCGAACCAGGAGCACATCTACATCAAGCGTGGAAGATGATGCTCTTACAGCCTCAAGAAGCATTTCCACATTGCGTATGTCCCTGTCTGTGTTTCCTGTAATTATGCTGCTGATTTCCTTCTCAATTTCCTCAGTCTCCCCTGTCCCTGGCTTGTCTTTTTTCCTTTCACGAAAACTCTCTTTCTCAAGATTTTTTATAAGATTTTTGATATAGCTTGCTGAGTTTGAAATTTTTCCAGCAAAATCCCTGCTGCAGTCCGGCCTGCTGCAGAGATAAATAATTTCTGATGCAAAGTAGTCAAGCTTCCTGTATCTGTCAAGCTCCCTGAAATTGTTTACTATTTCTGATTGATTAAGCTTATCCAGTGACTCATCAAGGAATATCCCGCTTATATAGTCATCAGATGATAAATCATGATATTTGAGCCTTAGTATATTCTCAAGATTTTCTATCCTGTTTTTATATTCATATTTCTCTATACGCTTAAACAGCCTTCTATAATATTTCAATGCACTGTAGCCCCAGAAGAATTTACCGGTTATCCTGAAAATTTCATAGCTTACGAGGGCTAATTCCCTGTCTTCATTGCAGTTATTAGCATAATTTTTCATCTTGGAAAGAATCTCTGATTTCTCAGCTTCGTCTCCGGATAAGTAGTATTCAGATTTCAGAGAAATTATTTTCAGGTCTGTCATCAGGCTCCTGTCATTTATCTTTTCTGAAACATCGAGTCCTTTTAATGTATACCTGAGGCAATCTTCATAATCACCCGATTGAAAAGCCAAGTCAGCCCTGGTAAGATAATAGTAGGGAAGGTACATGTTCAGCTCTATTTCCTCGGCGATCGATATTGCCTCATTATAGCATTTTTGAGCCATTTCCAGATTATCCAATAATTTGTATATATCACCCAGATTGATAAGGGAAACGCTCTGAAGCTCTTTATGCTCTATTTCTTCAGCATTGATCCTTGATTCCTGTAATGCTGCAAAAGCACTTTTAATATCACCCATTTCCTTATACACTGTACCAAGATTTATGCCGGTTATTGTATTCAGATATCTATCATTTATAAGCCTGGTCAACCCGATCTGCTCTTCATATATATCAACTGCTTTTGAATAATCTCCTTTATCTGACATAATATCAGCAATATTAACAAGTGAAACAGATATTTCCCTTTTCAGCCCAAGTTTTCTCGATATCTCGAGTTTGCTCTCAAATAATTCAAGGGCTCTTTCATAATCCTTCTGTTTCCAGAATATAAGCCCCATATTGCCCATCGCTATTCCTGTAAGGATCAGATCATTTTCCTCAAGGCTGTAGTCAAGGCACTTCTGGAAATGCTCTTTTGCATCAGCTGTATTTCCTTCGTGAAACATTATTAAACCTATATTATTATGTGCCTTGGCAATACTCTTCCTGTTGTTTTTCCTGGAAGCAATATCAATCTGCTTAAGAAAAAAGCTTCTGGCAGTGTCATATTCACCCATTTTCCAGTATATATTCCCATATTCATTATATGCTTCTATAAGCAGATCATCTTCTTCATTACCTGAATAATAATTCAAAATCTCATCAAGAATCAATATCGCATCTGCTTTATTGCCAGCTTTAGCCAATGCCTGAGCCAAAACAAGCCTGGACTTGTTCAGAAGCCTTTTATCCATAATTTCTCTGGCTAATGACAGTGCTTTCCTGGCAGAATCAACGGCATCATCATTCTGATCTAAAACCATTTGATTTGCTGCTAGTTTCAGACTTACCTGAGCAATCTTCTCTATCTGATCTTCGCCTGTAATACCCAGTACCTGTTTATACAGCCTGACCGAATCCTCAGCTTTGTGGAGCTTATCACACTGGTCAGCATAAAGGAGAAGGTATTCTTCTGCTTTATCCTTCATACCGGACCGGCTGTAATGATATGATACAATATCGAGAAGCATCTCAATAGACCCTCTATATAAATATTCCAGGGCCTCTGCAATTTTCAGGTTCTTTTCAGCCTTCTCCCCAGGATTTATCTGATCCTGAATACTCCGCTGCAATAGCTGATTAATAAAGGCATAGTTTATTTCATTCTGAGCCTTGCGCGCTAATATTAAAGACTTATCTGAGAGCTCTTCAAGCATATGTACAATCTCTTGCGGTTTTTTACCCATCAAAAATGACAGTTCACGAACATTAGGGGCTTTTGAGAAAAGAGATATAAATTTCAGCAATTCTTTTTGTTCCGCAGTAAAATCAGTTCTTTCCAGCCTTTCCTGAATCAAGCCCTTAAAATCCTTATCCTTTATACTGAGTTCCTTGCTGAATTCAGGCGAAAGGATCCATTTATCCTGGGATTTATGAATCTGTCCGCTATTTACGAACTCTCTTATTATCTCTTTAAGGAAATCTGGAATTCCAGATGATATATCCCTTAAATAGCTGTATATATTATGTATGCTGTCATCTGTCTTCTCAGTTCCAAATATTGATTCTGTATATAGACCTGCTTCAACTGCTGTAAAAGGCTTAAGAAGAATGTTAACGAAATGAAGCTTATTTGAACCGAGAAAGTCCAGAAAATCATTTTGATCTGCATGATCAGGATTAATAGAGATAATAAGCCTGAGATTACCTGATTCCATTTTCTGGAGCTTATAGCATAAATTCTTAAAGATTTCTTTGAGATCACTGTCAGCATAATGAAAATCCCTGAGTGCAATTACACTCTGCTTTTCAGACTGTTCAGCATACAGGATAAAAAGGTCTGTTATGGAATCAATCATGATTTCTTTTGCCATGCTTTGACTGCTATAATCCGGCGGGCTGAATTTGCTGAGCCTTTCTTCTTTCGGCAATATCATGGCAATATCACTGCCTGCCTCATCCAGAATATCATCCGGCGCATAAAGCATTAAATAACCAAGCAGCTCCTGCAAGGCTATTTTACTGCTGATTGCTGAATCAAGACACCTGCCTTCAAAAAACTGCAGTTCATCCATCTGGCAGAATTTCTTTATCTCATTAATTAGCATGTCCTTGCCTAAACCGGCAGAACCCTTAAGAATAAATATCCTGCTTCCTTTCTCATCCTGAATATTTGTTTTCAGCATGGAAAGCTCATCTTCCCTTCCAATGAAAACCGGGTTTGTGAAGTAAGATTCCATTGTTGCATTGCTTTCCAGCTTGTAATTCCTTTCGAATAAACGGTTTATATCCAATATTATTTCTGCACAGTTCATATACCTGTCATTTTTATCAAATGCAGTCATCTTATTGAGAATATGTTCAAGTCTTTTATCCCTTATACTCTCAAAAGCCCTGGCCCTGTTAATGGTAAAAAGGTCATTATTTCCCATAATTTCTATGATCCTGTCTGATGCAATATTTCCAAAGATATTCTGGCATGTCGCCAATTCCAGAAGGACAATCCCCAGTTGATATATATCCGATTTACAGTCCGTACCCTCTGTAAAATTTTCAGGTGCTGCATAATATAAGGTACCCTTAAACCTTGCATCATCCTTTTTAATTAGATCGGCAAGGCCAAAATCCATAAGTTTTACGTTATTGTCCGGATCGACCATTATGTTGCCGGGTTTTATGTCCCTATGGACTATACCCCTGCTGTGGATAAAATCAACTGCCCTTCCAAGTGATACAGCAATATCCAGTATATCCCCCAAGGAAAATTCTTTCCCTTTCTCTAAAAGCTCCCTGAGTGTGTGCCCTTCAATGAATTCATTTGTAAAGTAGAACATATTTCTGGCATTATCATAGCCAAAATCCTTAACTTTCATAATATTCGGGTGATTTATCATATTAAGGATTGAGAATTCCTTCTTAAAAAGTCCTGCCTTCTCATAATTCAGCCCCTTGCCTCTTATAATTTTAAGGGCGATTCTGGAATTTTCCTGAAGCAGATCTTCAGCAAGATAAACATCACCCATTGCTCCGCATCCGAGCCTTCTGATTATGTTATATCGCCTGTCAATTATGTTATTTATTATGTTCACAACTATCCTATCCAAAAGTCATAATATAGTCTTTAGTATAAGAATTAAAAAACTTACTATCAGGACAACTATTCCCGTAACTTTTGCTATATTCACAAACTCCTTTTCTGTCAGCTCATTACCACTCTGCTCTGCAAGATCAATCTTGACTCCCTTTCTATAATCAAATACATGATCTCCCATCAGCTCATCTTCTCCTGCCTCTGTACCTTTATCATCAAGATACCTGCTGCAGAAAATGCACCTTATGGTACCTGTCGAATTAAACTGGAAGCAATAAGGGCATTTTACAGCCATCTTAATAAGACCTCTCAGATACAAAGGAATTTTTCATATAATTAAGGCCCAATATTGGGTCCATGTGCATTCCCACCGGATTGACAAGAAATGGAAAATAAAACAGCTTCGGGTCTTTCAACCTGATAAAGTTATTTCTAATTCTATTTATGCTCGATGACTTATTCAGGTTTGAGGTTTTAAGCAATATGGTATACGCAAAGTTCTCCGCATCATCGTGATCATATATTACAGCTGCTTTTTCATTAGTTTCATCAAATTCCCCTGAATACCCATAAACTATCTGCATTTTGGTATATATCGAGGAAATTTTATCCAGGCCCGGGCTGTTGATCCTGCCAAAAGCTGGAATATACATGAAAATGTTCAGGAATTCCTTATCTCTTTGATATCTGTCTATAAAGCCTGTAAACAGGAATCTCAATCTGCTTATTTGGTCAATCTTCCTGCCACTGGAATAAAATACAGCCTTAAACCTCCAGTATGGATAGTATTTTATCCTGCACCTGTCGGGATTACTCATAAATGATTCTGGTATATCAACATAGAATGCATCGATCTTTTTTAGACGGTCATTCTCTATTACCAGGTTTGCCTTACAATTTTTGCATTGTATAAAGCAGTCAAGCCTCTTTTCCGGCAGGTCAGCACCGCATACAGGGCACAGGAACGGGACAAGGTCCAAAGCTCCGATCGTAGGATGCCTGTCGCCTGAAGCAGAAACAACTCTGTAACCATAGAGGCTGTCATCGATCTTTTTGGGTGCAGGGTCAAAGAGTACCCTGTCAGAAACAATGTACGGCTCTTTGGAAAAGGCATCAATAAGCAGTGACTGGCCAGCTTTTGAAAACCTGAAGAAAGGGGCATAGATCAAAAGGAACTTTTTCCCGACCATATCCAGTCTGACAGACTGGACTACAACCGATTCCTTGCCGACTGCAGGAGGCTTATACGCAATATCCATCAGCTTATCCATTGCTTCCTCTGTACTGAATAACGGTTTTAGCAGGTCTGCTGACTCAGCAAGCTTTTCATAATTTTTAACTGATAATTTTTCTATATATATCCGTGTACCGAGATTATACTGCTTTATCATCCTGGCTACATAATCCCCGATTGAAATAAATAATAATCTCGATGAAAAATCTCTGAATGCCTTCTGTTCAGAAACATGAAAAGCTCCTGCTGCTGCAGGAATACCTGACTGGTAGGATGATGCATAACTCCCGGCTAATTGGGGTGCCTTCGGGGCTTCTATTTTTCTGTATCCAAGAATCCAGGATATCAGGGTTCCTCTTAAAGCCCAGAAGGGAAGATATACAGTTCTTTTTCTTTCTGAAAACCCCCTTTGCAAGGCTATATCACTGCATTCATCTATACTTCTCGCAGGCTCATAGAAAAACTGGAGGATATCTTTAGCCATCTGAATAAATATGCTTCTGCTGCAATATGGGCATTTCGACATATTATATGAATCAGGAAGTGAAAATGCCCCTCCGCAGAATGGACACTCGAGATTCAGAAGGTCCTTTTCGCTTTCTGACCTTTTTATATTTCTGCTGTTGCAGTAAGGACATATAGTTGCAATACCCTTAGATTTTTCATCAATATAGGCACCACAGCTCTGGCATTCGAAATAGTTCATTTGCCTCAACTATTTATGGATTTTTACTCCCCCGGGGGAATAAAGAATTCTATGCTTTCCTCCGCAAAATTCAGATATAAGCTTTATCAGTTCACCTGACACCTCAGACATAGTCCCGGTACTGATATCAGGGTTACCCTGAATACAGATTATTACATCCCTGCTGTCCTTGCTTACTGCAACTGCTTCAGACTGCTTTGACAGCATCCTTGTAATGACCATATTGCTTTCATCTGCTATCACCCACTCACCTGGAAATATCTCCTCTTTCTGTTTATTTTTTACAGGGATGAATACCTCGCTTCCATCAGCAATTTTGTAGAGTATACTTCCTTTTATGGCTCTCCTGTCGTATGCTCCCATAACAATGCCGTATTTCAGAGAGAGAAGATTATATATATCAACAAGTGAGTTGATATTCGGGATATTGGAGCTTTTCTTAACAATATTCAGCAGATTAACAGGCGAGGGAATGGATTTTCCCCTGTCATGGATATCAAAAGCCTCGTAATACCTGTTTATATGCTTCAGCCCTTCTAGTGAGCCAATATCCAGGTTATCAATAGTATCCTTTTTAAGCTTTTGAAGGGAACCGATCTTCTTTCTTACGGTTACATCCCTGAATTCCATTATTACGCATTCCCAGGTAATTTTTGGATCCTTTTTGAATTCAGCCCAATCAGCAGGTATGTCAGGTGAGTCGGACTTACCTCTGAATCTCTCAGTAAGGTCAGTTATCCGGTCTTTTTCTATTATACTGAACAAGGCTTTAGGTTCATTAAGCTTTTCCCCGCCATCTATAGCATCTTTTTTTTCAATACCCATGATATGTTTTATTCTTCCGCATGTAGCCGGGATGATAGGTTCTATGTACGTCATTATCCTGTAAAGGAGCAATATGGATGTATATACAATTCTTTTTGCTTCATCGCTGTCATTCTTGATAACACTCCAGGGCTGTTTATCCTGATAATACTTATTGGCTGCATCGCAAAGGCTCATAATATAATTTAGTGCTGTTCTAAGATTGGCAGCAAAATAGGCCTCTATAATCCTTTCTTCTATCTCCTTTGTGTTTTTAAGCATTTCCTCATCGAAGCCACACTCAGATGGTATACAGCCATAATTCTTATAGGTGAATTTAAGCGTCCTGTTCACGTAATTCGCAAAATTCTGAATAAGGTCGGTATTGATCACGCTTATAAAATCCTCCCATGAAAAATCAGTGTCTGTTTTTTCAGGCCTCTTCCTGATAATATAGAATCTCCAAAAGTCTTCAGGAAAGCCCAGCTGTGTTATATCATTTGAAAAGATGCCCCTGTTCCTGCTCTTTGAAAAATGGCCGCCTTCATAATTAAGGTATTCATTCGCAGAGATATAATATGGCAGATTAAATCCATCATCAGCTCCAAGGAGGCTGCCGGGCCACATCAGGGTATGAAACGGGACATTATCCTTCCCCAGAAAGTGTATTATGCTGGTCTGACCATCCTTCCACCATTTTTTCCAGTCAAGGCTATTTTGTTCTGCCCATTTCATTGTAGAGCCTATATATCCTATAGGGGCATCAAACCATACATAAAACACCTTGTTTCTGTATTCATCAAGAGGAACCCTGACCCCCCATTCAAGGTCCCTTGTGATGCATCTGCTCTTTAAGCCCTTTTTTATCCATGACAATGGCAGCTGAATAATTATGCCCTGCCACTCAGACCTTGTTTTAAGCCAGCTCTCTATAAGTGGAGAAAGTTTTGGAAGATCAAGAAACAGATGCTTTGATTCCTTCTTTTCAGGCAAGCTTCCGCATGTCTTGCATCTGGGTTCAATGAGCTCGACAGGATCAAGGAATTTCCCGCATACATCACATTGATCACCGTTTGTATCGGGATTATTGCAGTATGGACACTTTCCGAGAACAAATGTATCAGGAAGAAAAATCCCGCAGTTTTTGCAATATAACTGGACAAGGATATCGCTGAAAATATAGCCGTTTTTATAAAGCTTATTAAATATATGCTGTGTCATCTTATGGTTCTCAATATCCGAAGTTCTACCAAAGAAATCAAAATCGATATTAAACCAGTCAAATATATTTCTTATCCTGTCATGAAGACCTGAGCAATAATCAGCCGGAGTTTTGCCCTGCTTCTTTGCTTCAAGCTCCGTTCTGGTACCATGCTCATCTGTGGCGCATATATATATGGCTTTTATACTATTGCTTTTTAAGAATCTTGCATAAACATCAGCGCTTATTATTGGAACCATGTTTCCAAGGTGAGGTATATTATTGACATATGGTAAAGCGCATGTGATTAGAACTGAATCTTTTTTATCAAACCTCATTTTGCATCAACCTCGTTCTAATTTAGACTAATTTTTTTTATTTACCTGTTGATAGAGTATATCATATCTAACACTTAATTAAAGAATAAAAAACTAGAGGCCGTATTCTTTAATTTTATAAAGAAGTGTCCTTATTGACACTGAGAGATGATCAGCGGCCATTCGCCTGCTGCCTTTGAATTTCTGAAGCGTTTCCCTGATGATTTCAGCTTCCCTGTTCTTGAGTAATTCTTTAAGGTTTTGATTATATCCTGCTTCAGAATCCATGTCATTACTTGCCATTCTTTTTATATCATCCTCTGAAATCCCTGTCCCCTTAGAAAAAATCAGTGATCTCTCAATAATATTCTCAAGCTCCCTTACATTCCCTTTATAATCAAATCCTAAAAGCAGCTTTTTTGCATCCTCATCGAGATATTTATCGCTGATACCCAGGTATTTCTTTTTCTTTTCAAGGAAATATTCAGCCAGGGGGATTATATCCTCCCTCCTTTCCCTGAGGGGAGGTATGTATATATTAATAATGTTCAACCTGTAATAAAGGTCTTTCCTGAAAGCGGATTCCTCAACCTTGTTCTTTAGCGATTCCTTTGAAGAGGCTATAATTCTGGATTCGAGTTTATGCTCCAGTGTATCCCCTATCCTTCTATACCTGTTCTCCTGCAATACTCGAAGAAGCTTGGGCTGAAATTCCAATGGAATATCATCGATATCATCCAGATAGAATGTCCCGATACCTGTCTGTGCAAAAAGCCCTTCAAAATCTGAAACAGCACCAGTAAAGCTGCCCTTTTTATATCCGAATAATTCTGATTCAAAAAGATTTGCAGGTATTGCAGAGCAGTTGATACCGGTAAAGGGGTGTTCTTTCCTGTTGCCCAGAAAATGTATTGCCTTGGCTACAACCTCTTTTCCTGTACCGCTTTCTCCCTCTATTAGAACAGGGCTGGGCAAATCTTTGATCTGGTATACCATATCCAGTATTTTTTTTATCTTTTCTGAGACCCCGACAATTGAGTAATCCCTGTCGGTATATGCACATATCCTCTTAAGCTTTTTATTCTGATCAATAATCTCCCTTTTTTCCATGATCTTTTTTATATGGAAAATGGCCTCTTCCATTCTCACTGGCTTTGCAATGTATGCCTCCGCTCCAAGCTTGAGCGCTTTCATTGTTTCATCCATCAATGAAAAGGCGCTGATCATTATAACGGAAGTATTTGTGTACCTGTGCCTGACTATATCCAGCAGATCCAGACCGCTTTCGGTACCAAGCCTTATATCCAGGAAGGCAATATCTATATTATTGCTTTCAAGAATCCTGACAGACTGGTCTATATCCGGGGCCTGAAAAGTATCATACCCGTTTTTTTCGAGAATCATGGATAATGTCCTTAGAATAGAAGGTTCATCATCAGCAATCAGAATACTTGTCATAGGGCAATTATCAAATTCCTTTTTATTTTCATGAAAATAAAATATAATGCTTATATCATGCAAAATCAACAAGATAATTTTTCCTGCTGTTTTTTGGCCCTGCTTCTCGCTGTCAGCTTATTTATAAATATTTTATCAGCCAACAGCCTGGTTTTCCCGGTTGAGGACCAGCTTATATATATTAGCCTCAGGAATAATATAATAAAGCACAAAGAATTTATAATGCCTGATATAAAGGTTTCTGAAAAAGATATGTCTGACAAGGGAAAAGCATTTTCAGAGACTGTAGGGACAGCTGATATAAAAGATGATTATTTCAGGGCTACAGTAAAAACCGGTTCAAAGACTGCATTCTGGGAACCCCTGTTCCCGATAATTATAAGCCTGCTGGGAGCACTGTCAAGGCAGATAATACTGATAAAATTAATGAACTCACTGCTTTATTTTTTTGCCATGCTTTTCCTTATCAGGCTTTCAAAGTCTTATTTCCACTCCAGGCAATCCCTGCTGCTTGTATGGACTTTCATCGCGTTCCTGCCTTTAAACATGATTTATAACCAGAAAATAATGTCTGAAACACTGTTTTTATTTATTATCAGCTTGGCTGTTTTTGCCCTTGAGTCTCATGAAGTTAAAAGCAGCCACTTAAGAACATCCTTGATCATTGGATTACTGGCATCATTTGCTTTTCTCACTAAATCCCAGAGCATATTTATCCTTTTCCCTGCTGTATTATTTAGATACTGCAGGAACAGAAAGAGATACCTGGCAGTCATACTGGTCATAATATGCCTGTTCACTGCTCCATGGGTCATAAGAAACTACTATGTTTTTAATTCAATTGTCGTATTTCCTACAAAAGGGGCGATAACACTCTGGGCAAGGAATAATCCCGTTTTTCTCTATCAGGACAAAAAGGAGCTGAATCCCCTTGAGGACATGGCACTGCATCATGCATTAAAAAGAGAATATCTCTATGATTTTCCGGATATCAAGGGATATAGCGAAGTATCCCGCCAGAATGAAATAAAAAAACACCTTGCAGGCATTATATTAAAAGACCCGGTCAATTATCTGAATATGACGCTTATAAGGGCATCCATTTTATTCAAAATCCCTGCCAGAGGATTTCTCAGCCCTTTTTTATCACTGATGCTGTTATCAGGGGCTGTCTGTGTCTCAGTAATTAATATACTCAAGAAAAGGCTGGTTTTTATAAATATAATACTTCTCTCATTTTATCTGACATCTGTATTACTGAATTCAGATACAAGGTTCAGAATCCCTTTCGACCCACTGATAGTCTTATCAGCAGCGGTATTTATAAAGGACATTTACAGCGCATCATTAAGGCCTGTATCAGAAAAAGAACTATTGAACCCCTGAGCTATCTTATATTATTCTGAAATGGTTTCAGTTTCTTTGAACGCGATGGATGCCTCAGCTTTCTCAGGGCCTTGGATTCGATCTGCCTTATTCTTTCTCTTGTCACGGCAAATTCCTTTCCCACATCTTCAAGTGTGGATTCCAGTTCATTTGCAATGCCGAAACGCTTGCGTATGACAAGCTCTTCACGGAAAGTTAATGTTTTCAGGAGCCTGTCCATGATCTTTTGAAGATTATCGACAACAACTGATTTTTCAGGGTTAATGGCTTTTGAATCTTCTATGAAATCCCCGAGATGGCTGTCTTCTTCCTCACCAATCGGGGTTTCAAGTGAAATAGGTTCCTGTGCAATTTTAAGTATTTTTCTTACCTTTATAACAGGCAGGTCCATCTTTTCAGCTATTTCATCAACACTTGGCTCTCTTCCGTTTTCCTGGACAAGTTTCCTGGATATTTTCAGCAGCTTATTTATTGTTTCTATCATGTGGACGGGAATTCTAATTGTACGGGACTGATCTGCAATGGACCTGGTTATAGCCTGCCTGATCCACCATGTAGCATATGTTGAGAACTTGTAGCCCCTCCTGTACTCAAATTTATCAACAGCTTTCATAAGGCCTATATTGCCCTCCTGGATAAGGTCGCTGAAGTGAAGGCCCCTGTTGGTATATTTTTTTGCAAGAGAAACAACCAGCCTTAAGTTCGCCTGAACCAGCTTTGCTTTTGCTTCTTCGGCCTGTTCATTAGCAACCTCTATGGTCATAAGGATGTTCCTTATCTCATCTTCTCTCAAAAGGCTCTCAATTTCAGCTCTTCTCTTTTTCCTGCGGGCATTCCTGACCTTCTTTTCATATTCCTCAATATCCTCATACTTTAATGAAATATCCGGGACTTTGAAGCTTTCATCCATTTCCTTTGTCTTTAAAAATTGCTTGTACTTGTTCAGAGGCATGCCGAATCTGGAATCTACAGCATTTATACAGTTATTTGCAGAAATAATCCTTGTATTGAGTTCGCGTATTATGTTTACAAACTGATTTATAATATTGTCTGTAAATGGTATTTCAGCAAAATGCTGTCTAATCTGCGATTGATATTTATATACCAGATCCCTGTTAATATTACCTGCATTTTTTATATCCTTTTCAAGAATGGGCTTCAATCTTTGATGAAGCTTCTTTATCTTATCAACCTTTTCATAAAATTCCGCTGTAAGCT
The DNA here is from genome assembly GCA_964389675.1 of uncultured Candidatus Sumerlaeota bacterium. GTDB lineage: Bacteria > CAYMEV01 > CAYMEV01 > CAYMEV01 > CAYMEV01 > CAYMEV01. Next base: position 166,628 of record CAYMEV010000002.1, on the reverse strand, counting down.
GATCTGCAAGAGTTTTGACCTCATTATCCTCTTCTTCAAGAAGGCCTTCTGCGATATCATCGAGATCATCGATCTCTTCTTCATCTTCAATCTCTGAAGCATTCTTGATTATGTCCAGTATTTTTATCTGGTTTTGCTTGAGTCTTTTAGCCATTACAAAAAGTTCTTCAACAACAAGGATACAGTTGCATAAGGCCCCCTGCAGGTCTTCTTTTGCACGCTCTATCCTTTTCGCCAGTTCAACCTCACCATCCCTGGTTAAGAGAGGGACCTTCCCCATCTCCTTGAAATACATCCTCAAAGGTTCATAACCGATAGTCTTCACTGCAGGCAGATTTGCAGTCTCTATAATATCATCCTTTTCTTCTTCCTGATACATCTTGGTCCTGTTCTGTTCTTCATTCTTTGATATAAGTTCAATATTATTTTCATCAATAATCCCGCATATTTCAGTAAGCTTATCAGGGGTGTTAAGCTCATCAGGCAAAATATCGCTTACCTGTTCAAAAGTAAGATAGCCGTTCTCTTTTCCCAAGGATATCAATTTGCTTATTTCCTTAAAATTATAATTGTCCGACATTTACTACCCCCCTCATGTTTTTAGTAATCTTCTCTTTAACTCGATCTTTTCTTTTAGAAGGTCTTCAAGCACTTTCTTATCACTCTCGGAAGAGATTTTTTTTTGTAATATACCGAGTTTGGCTTTAAGAAGTTTTAAAAATATACTTTCTTTTAGCTCCATTTTGCCTTCCTCCGAAATATTTTCAAGCTCCTGTTCAATTCTGACAATTATACCGGCAATTTTTTCATCCATAAATGGTATCTTCTCTTTAAGTTCAGAGAAAGTCGCATTTTTGCCACTGTCATATACATTCCTGAAAAGAACTCGTATCGGGGAATTTAATGAAATAATTTCATATAAGCTTTCCTGAAAGTAATCCATTTCCTCCCTGGTCATAAGAAATAATGCCTTCAATACCTTTATTTCTTTTTGAGGAATCACAGGCTCATCTGTATGATCTGACCTTGCAGGCCTTCCTTTGATATTCCTGAATCTTGCAGTTCGTTTGTATTCCCTGAGCATTGAATCACTGCTTGTATTCAGCAAGGAAGCCAGTTCCTCAAAATATTTATATCTTTTAATATAATCCTTTATTGACAAAAGTCTTGCCATAGTATCCATAAAAAGACCTTTGTCAAGACTTTTTTTATCACTGACAATGCTGTCCATATACTTTCTTATCACAATATCCTCCAGGGATAGTGATTCCTTCATCCTTTCTGAAAAGGCATCTGCTCCGAATTTCTTAATAAACTCATCAGGATCTTTTGAGGGCCTGATATCAATATAGTAACTGTCAATTTCATATTCCTGAAATAAATCAAAGTTTGACAAAGCGCTTTTAACACCTGCTGAATCAGAATCAAAGCATATATAGAATATTTTGCAGTATCGTTTCAGAAGCTTAATCTGAGATTCTGTAAGGGCTGTACCCAGGCATGCACACACATTCCTGATTCCAGCCTGATAAACCGATATAGCATCAAGATAACCCTCAACTAAAACAGCAGAACCAAGCCTTGAGATCTCTTTCCTTGTAATGTCAAGGCCGTAAAGGTTCTTTCCCTTTTCATAAAGATCGGTTTTGGGTGAATTGATATATTTTGCCTCCTTTTCTCCGTCACCGATTATTCTGCCTCCAAAACCTATAACCCTTCCATGGATATCTCTGATGGGGAATATTACTCTATTTCTGTAAGCATCATAGAGGTAGCCCCTGTCATTTTTCTTGAACAGCCCTGATGTTTCCAGCTCAGCATCTGTATATTCTGAATGCAGGATATTATACAGGGAATTCCATGAATCCATGGAATAGCCGAGAGAAAAATCATCTACTGTCTTCTGCAGAATGCCCCTTGCTTTAATGTAGGCAATGGCCTTTTGACCTTCCTTAGTATTTAACAGGTTGGAAAAAAATACCTGCAGGGCTTTTCTGTTTATCTCAAAGAGATAATTTATATCCTTTTTCGATTTTTTCCACTCCTTATTTACTTTTATATTATATTTTTCACATATGAAATGCACAGCTTCCATAAACTCCATGTTTTCAATGGATTCAACAAATTTTATAAGATCACCACCCCTCTGGCACCCGAAACAATAATAAAATCCCTTTTCCTGGTCCACGGTGAAGGAAGGTTTGCTTTCATTGTGGAAAGGGCACAACCCATAATATTTATCCGATTTTCTTTCCAGGTTCACATATGAAGAAATAAGGTCGACTATATCTACTGATTCCTTTATAGTTCTGACAATATCATCTTTCATGCCAAGCTAAAACATACCTCAAAAAAAGACTGCTTCTGTAATACCTGAATTTTTATATACAATTTCACCTCTGATAATCTCCTTAATCTCGTTCCTTGTTTTAAGATACTCTCTTACCGCCTCCCTGAGAATACCTTCCCCAAGCCCGTGAATAATCCTTATATATGGTTTCCCTGCAGAATATGCATCATCAATGATGCTTTCAACAGTCCTTATTGCATTTTCGGCATCCATACCTATAATATTAATCTCGTTTGCTACCGGCCTTGATCCGTAATGGTCCAGGAATGCATCCGCAGACTGTTTATTTATCCTGTTGCCCCCCGACACTACCCTTTCTATATCATCCTCTTTTATCTTCATTCTCACATTATTCAGTACAACCTCATATTCATTATTCTTTCTGTCCACATTCTGTATCTGAAAATCCCCGCTGAAATTCTTTATTTTCACATAACTGCCAGGTTCTGGGATGCAGTTGTGGGATTCATAGTCATTATCAGGCAGATTGATATCTGAGTTTTTTACAATCTCTTCTCTGATCCTTTCAGCACTCTCCTGGATTTCCACAATGTCTTCTCTTGGAGATTTTTGTTCACTGCCGGCTGCCCTGCTCTTCTTTTTTTTGTTCAGCACGGCCCGGGTCCTGCCTAAAAGTCCATCGATCTCCTCAAGCCTTCTTTTTTCGATCTCAAAGATAACCTGGTAACGGTCTTTTAGTATATTTCTCTGCTTCTTCTGCTGTTTTCTGAATTCTGATTTCTCATGCTCCAGCTCAGAGAGCCTCTCAGAGAGGTTTTTATTCTTTTCTTCAAGGCTGTTTATCAGCCTTTCAATATCCTTTTCCTTTTCGCCAAGGTGCTGTTCGGCAATATCAATAACCTCTTTTTTCAGGCCTATCTTTCCAGCTATATATATTGCATTGCTATGCCCTACTTCTCCTGTAATCAGCCTGTAAGTAGGCTTTAGGGTATCCTTATTGAATTCGACCATTGAGGTGAGATAGCCTTTTCTGAAATGAGCAAATGCCTTAATTGTTCCATAATGTGTTGAAGTAATAACAATTGATTTTTTTGATCTCAAATATTCAAGAATGGCTATTCCGAGAGCTGAACCTTCTTTAGGGTCTGTACCAGCTCCAATCTCATCTATGAGAATCAAGCTCCTGCTGTTTGCATATTCCAGAAACCTGCTTATCCTGGTGATATGAGAAGAAAATGTGGACAAATTCTGGTTAATATTCTGTTCATCCCCGATATCACACATTATATAATCAAGAAGAGGCAGAACAGAATCCGGTTCTGCAGGCACAGGAAGGCCGCAGTTTGCCATAAGGCAGATCAGCCCTACTGTCTTAAGGGCAACAGTCTTTCCTCCGGTGTTCGGGCCGGTTATGACAACAATCCTCTTTTCATCTTCAATCTTTATATCAACTGGAATTGTTTCATCATATCCCTTTATGAATATCAATAACGGATGTCTGGCAGATTTTAGATCAATTACTGAATCTTCGCCTACAAATGGAATATTATAATAATGTTTAAAGCTGAGGGCTGATATTCCAAAACCAAAATCAAGGCGATGAATTATGTCAATATTCTTAAGGATACCGCCACTTGCCTCTTTGACCTTTCTGCTGAGATCCTTTAATATCCTGAGCAGCTCGTTCCTTTCTTCTATCTCAATCTCCTTTTTCCGATTATTATCAGATACTATGAAATCAGGCTCGACAAATGATGTAATCCCTGATGATGACTTATCCTGTACAATACCTTTATAAAACTTAAAGAAGCTGCTCTTTACCGGAATTACATATCTCTCATTTCTGCTTGTTATATAGGAGTCCTGGATTATGTCCCTGTTTGCATTATCATTGATGAATTTCCTGAGTTTATCCCTGATATTATTCTCTGCAGACAGCTTTTCCCTTCTAAGGCTCCGAAGAAGCTTGGACGCATTGTCCTTTATATTCCCCTCATCATCAAATACCTGGCAGATCGATTGCTTTAGATCTGTCAGTTCATCAAGATCCCTGCAGTATTTCTCCAGTATATCCTGTCTTTCATCTGATGCCCTTTTTAACGCTGATTTCAGTCTGCCTGAAGTATTTATAACAGTGATGATCCCAAGGAAATCCTCCGCTTCCAGAATACATTCATAGGTAATCCTTCCGGTAAAATCAAGGGAATCAGGCATATCGAAGCTTAACAGGGATGAATGCCTGTTATAAAAACTCATGCATTGTCTGAAAAAATCGAGAGATCTGTTTATATCTTCTATGCTGCCCAGAGGTCTGACATTGTATAAAATGTTTTTCCCACCGGCTGTGAAGAGATATTCTGAAATATGATCAAGGATTAAAGCCAGTTCGAGGCTTTTTATATCAAATTTATTATCCATATATTAATTCCTTTAATAAGGTGTGCAGAAACTTGAGATAATTATACAGCAATCTAATGGCTAAAGTCAATATCACCGGAAATTTTTATGCTTTTAATATTTTCTGTCCTTTGATTACAAACCAGTAATATAAAATTATTCCGACAATTGCCTGGATTATCAGCAAAAAAGCACCAAGAACCGGCCTGGAACAATAATAAAAAATGTCATCCAGTATCATGCTCTTATATTTACCATTCCCGCGGGGGTTTTGTTTCAATTTAAGATTAAAAACCTCATTTTCCAGAGGTTTTATGCCATTCCTAAAATAGGTGCGAAGAATATATTCTTCGCCTTTTAAGCTGTTTTCCAGCCTTAATATCTCCTTTTTGCCAATAGTGTCATCTTCTATTTTGTTCTTAAAGGAAATATATCGGTAGATTCTTATGATCAGCTCATAAATATAAGGGTCCTTCCTTCTGCTGAAAGCTTCTAAATAATCACTCATCTTTACACCTGTAAGGCCACGGACTTCTTTATCGTATAAACCCCTGTTTACAGCATCGTATTCAATCAGATCCCCTTTTCTGAATGTTGAAAAGAATACTATATTGCCGTCATGATGCTTATATCCAAAGCCGTGAATAAAGGATATAAAGAAGAATGATCCGGAAAAAAACAATATAAACAGAATATAAACTGCTATAACGGATTTATAGCCGGTCCTCTTTTTCATGTATGCGGTAAGGGGGTAGAAGACAGCAAGCCCGATTACTGCAGATACTGAATTAAAAAAGATATCCCTGTAATCTCCAACTCTGTTCGGGACAAAATACTGGATCAGTTCGTCAATAAGGCCGATATTAAATGTTACAGCTGCTGAAAGCAATGCTGAATAGACCTTATCATATAAAAACAGGAGGTAAAAATACAGAAATACCGATAAAGCACCATACATCAGGAGGTGAATCTTTTCAAGGAGTATGGGTATATTAATCATAAAGTATAAAAGGACTGCTATGGATGCAAATGAAATAAGCATCCCTGGAAATACTATCTTCAGATAATCTTTCATTAGAATGAAAGAAATCGACCAGACAGCAATAAATGATACTGCTAAAAAAGGGAAAAAAAGGCCCTTTTCCTGTAATAGATTGAAAATAACGGACAAATCACGTGCAAAAGGTATTATACACCATATAAATGCCGTTGACAGGACTGAAATGCATAAAAAAATCCCTTTTTTGTTTTCTTGACTAATGATCATTAAATCTCTATACCTTTTATCAGTGAATATTTACAGGAGGTATAACTAAATGTCAATTATTAAACCTTTCAGAGGGCTTCGTCCCAAAAAGGAGTATGTTCGCAGGATAGCAAGTCATCCCTATGATGTAATCAACTCACAGGAAGCTCGCAAGATTGCAGAAGGAAACCCTATAAGCTTTCTGCATATAAATAAGCCTGAGATCGACCTTCCGGAGAATATTAACCTCTATGACGAGAAGGTATATAAAAAAGGCAAAGAAAACCTCGATAAAATGATAGATGACGGCTTTTTTACCCAGGACCCGGAGGAGTACATATACCTGTACAGGCAGAAAATGGGGGGCCACAGTCAGATAGGCATCGTCGCATGCTGTTCATGTGATGATTATGAGAAGGACATTATAAAGAAACATGAGAAAACAAGAGAAGATAAGGAAAATGACAGGACCAGGCATATACAGACCCTTAATGCACAGACCGGGCCTGTTTTTATAACCTACAGGCATGACCCAAAAATTGATGAAATAGTTGATATGGCATCAGCGGAGGATCCTGAATATCATTTTGTTTCAGAGGATGATATTGAACATACCTTCTGGGTTTTAAGGGATAAAGGCAAAATCCATCAGATTACCGGCCTTTTTCAGTCTGTCAATCCCCTTTATGTTGCTGACGGGCATCACAGAAGCGCCTCTGCTGTCAGGATCATGAATATGAAAAAGGCTGAGAGCAGACAGCATACTGGAAAAGAGGAATATAATTATTTTCTGTGTGTCATTTTCCCTGACAACCAGATGAACATACTCCCTTACAACAGGGCCGTAAAGGACCTGAATGGCCTGTCACCTGATGCCTTCCTCAATGAGATAAAAAAATCCTTTTCTCTGGATAAAACAGATAAAGCAGAACCTGAAAGCCCTCATAATATTTCAATGTATCTCAGGGGTGAATGGTACACACTTAAACCGAAAAAAAACACATATAATCAGGATGACCCGGTTGATAGCCTTGACTGCAGTATCCTGCAGAACAATCTGCTTGATGCCATACTCGGGATCAAGGACCCGAGAAAAGATGAAAGAATAGATTTTATCGGAGGAATCAGGGGCACCAGGGAGCTTGTCAGGCTTGTGGACAGCGGGGAATTTACAGTTGCTTTCTCAATGTTCCCCACCTCGATAGAAGAGCTGATATCCATTGCTGATGCAGGGAAGCTTATGCCGCCAAAATCAACCTGGTTTGAACCCAAGCTGAGAAGCGGCCTTGCAATACATTTATTATAGCATAAATACCAGGCTTTCTGAAAAAGCCCCATGACAGCAAAACTCATCAGCTATGGGAACTGAAGGCGATACATGAGAAGCATTGCATAATAAAGACATCCTGGCCTGATAAAATCGTATGGTCAGGTTATATTGTGCAGGCTTTTTTATTTCCTGTTGCCGACTGCATAAAAATGATTGCCGGAAATTATTGCTGATCAGCATTTATAATACATAATCTAGGATGTATTAGATGAACAGGAAAAAGATAACCTATATAGTTCTGATAAATGCTTTTTTTCTCCTTATTTCTATATTATGGCTGACCCCGAATATTGAAGGTGACGGGATCACTTATTATGTAATGACAAAGCTTTTAGTTGAACGTGGGGGGGGGTTTAATCCTGAATATGTGCCTGAAGATATTCCAAATATCAGAAGGACTGTCAGCAGAATTGATGAAAGGCCAGGTTTCCTGTACAGCTGCGGATATGCTTTCTTTTATTATCCCTTTTTAAGATTATCAGGCTTCCTTCCTGATAGAATTGAATGCAAGGATGAAATATCCAGATATCCCTCTATCAGCAACAGGGATGTTTTAGGAATTACCATGGGAACGGTTTTCTACACCCTGGGCTCCCTGATTATTGGCTTTCTGTTGCTTATAAGGTACTTTCCATATTCCTGTTCTTTTATCTCCATATTTGCATTATATCTGGGGACTCCATTTTTTTACTACAGCCAGTTCTCTCCATCCTATGCTCATGCTCTGGTTATTTTCCTGCTTTCCCTGTCTCTCTGGATATTTTTGATTATACTGGATAAAAAAGACACTCGAACAGCTGTATTGTACCTCCTGTTGGGCATTTCAACTGGATCTTCAATTTTAGTCCAGAATTTCAATCTCATATATATATTACCATATTTCTCATATATAATTATTCTAAACCACCGTTTTTCAAAAAAGAATATCATCAGCCTTGTATGTTTCTCTTTGGGAGTTCTTCCATTTGCTATAATCCTTGGTATCTATAATTACAGTCTTTATGGAGAGGTCCTCACCTCCGGATACCTGCATATTGCGCATGAATTCCCGGATATTGATAGGCAGTTCAGTATATCAGCCTTCAATCTGCCGAAATATTTCTTCTCCCCTTCCCGTGGCATCCTTATGTGGGCTCCGCTGTTCCTAATATCAATGTTTGGTATTTTTCCCCTGTGGAAGCGAAAGAAAATATTTTACCTCTTTCTTTCAGTTCTTTTAACTGTATTTATCTTTATGAACTTTTATACAATCTGGCACGGGGGAAAAAGCTTCGGCCCGAGAATACTCATGGGCCTCTTCCCCTATCTTATTATAATGCTGGCATCTCTTATTGTAAGATACAAAAAAGCAGTACCTGTCTTGATGCTTATCTGTGTATTGTATACAATGTTCTTTGCAAATTTTTTCATGATCTATGAGAAGGCCATTACAGACAGGCAGGATAGAAAAATTCTTGGGGAAAACCACAAAGTCGGGTCTAATTTAAGTCCCCTTAAACTCTATGAAAAGGTAAACATTCTTATTGAAACCAGGCAAAATAAAAATACATACTGTTACTATCTAATCAGGAAAAAGCCATCAACTTTGCTATACTGGATTCTTAACTGACCGATTACCTCAATAAACAGGGTATCCTGCCTTCAATATCATCTTTCAACGATCATCTTTTTCCAGTCATTCAGTACCTTCTGGTCTTTCTGAACAAATATCTTATCTTTTGTCTCCGGATGAAAGCCAAGATAATATATCGCAGTCGAAAGGGTCATGGGGGTCGGTGTAAACTGCTGACAGTTATTAGATATCAGATCATTTTCCCCGATAAATTGAATTGTCTCCTTCAGGCAGTTTTCATCTTCACCCGGGTGCCCAGCTATAAAATAAGGATACATCCTTATCCTGCTTTTTGATTTCCTTTTTATTTCCAAAAACACCTTGAAAAACCTGTCAAAGCACTCCAAAGGAGTTTTATTCATAATATCAAGGACTTTCCTGCTTCCGGATTCAGGGGCGATCTTAAGCTGGCCGATATTAAGCCTGTTTATAATATGATCAATAAGTATATCCGGCAGCAGCTCCTCCTCTACCCTTATACCTGATGAAATATCAAGTTTATCTATAAATGGTAACCTTTTTACCTTTATTAGAAGCTTAAGAAATTCCTCAAGCCCCGGTTTCATATTTTTGCACAGGCTGCCCCCGCTAATGCATTTCTTTTCATTGCAGTTTTTTGCCAGACATCTGGAATGATACATATTGGGGCATGGACCGCCCAGGTCTGATATACTGCCTTCAAAGTAATCCATTCCGGATAGTATTTCAATTTCTTTGAGGATAGACTCGGTGCTTCTTGATATAACCTCTTTACCCTGATGAAAACTGATGGAACAGAAAGAACAATTGCCATAACAGCCCCTTAGAATTGTTATTGATTCCTTAATCATGTCAAAAGCAGGAATATATTTATAATCAGGGTGGGGTTTCCTTTCAAAGGGCAGGTCATAGATCATATTGAGCTGTTTATTGCCTATATGCATCGGAGGGAATGAAACGAGGAACCTGCTGTCCTGTTTCTGCGCTATTGGCATTTTATCTGCATTCCTGTATATTTTCATGAAAGCATCTGCAAATTTATCCTTATCACCGGCAACCTCGTCATAGCTTGGAATGAAATCAATATCGCCCAAACCTTCCAGCTCTCTTTTAATTACAGCAGTTTGCGGGATTCTTATGTCTTCTGTCCTGTTACCGGCTTCCAGGTATCTTAAGACTTTAAGCAATGGAAATTCACCCATGCCATATATGAGTATATCTGCCCTTGAATCAAACAGTATGCTTCTTCTGACACTATCAGACCAGTAGTCATAATGGGCAAACCTTCTTAAGCTTGCCTCAACTCCGCCGATTATGACAGGCTTATCCCTGCATGCACTTTTGAGCTGATTGCAGTAAACAATAGTTGCCCTGTCCGGCCTGATCCTGCTTTTAACTGAGGGTCTGGAATCAGGAAAATAGGGGCTGTTGTTCTCGCAGTATGCATCGCTTTTTCTCCTTTTTTTAGAAGGAGTATAGTTCATAACCATAGAATCGACATTACCTCCGGATATGCCGAAAGCAATCCTTGGAATGCCAAGTTTAAGAAAGCTGGCAGGGTCATGCCAGTCCGGCTGAGATATTATGCCTACCCGGTATCCGTAGCTCTCAATAAATCTTGATATTATTGATGCAGAAAATGAGGGATGGTCAACATAAGCATCGGGTGTGATCAGAATAAAATCGCATTGGTCCCAGCCTCTAAGCCTCATGTCATTTTTGTTGACTGGAAGGAACATTATTGATTAATCCTTTTTATGATTATTTTCCTCATAGAAACCGCAGTATCCTTTAAGCCCGCAGAGGCTGCATTCAGGTTTCTTTGCCTTGCATATATACCTTCCAAAAAGAACAAGCCCTATGCTGAGGGTCCCCCACTGGTCCCTGTCAAAAAAGGACATCAGGTCCCTTTCAATCTTTACAGGGTCCTTATGCCCTGTAAGCTTCAGCCTTTTTGAAACCCTGCTTACATGTGTGTCAACAACTATCCCTTCATTCTTTTTATATAATGCACTGAGTATTACATTTGCGCTTTTTCTTCCGAGGCCGGGCACTTTCAGAAGCTCTTCCATAGTCGAAGGCAGCTGTCCATCATGCTTTTCTTTAAGGAACCTTGCTGCATTCAGTATGGTCCTGGACTTATTCTTATAAAAACCTGTGGAATATATCAGCTTTTCGAGCTCTTCATTGTTAATACCCAGATAACTCTCAATATCAGGATATTTCTTAAAAAGCCCTGCAGTAGTTTCATTGACTGTCTTATCTGTGCACTGAGCTGAAAGTACTACAGAAACAAACAGCTGCCAGGCATTTTTATGCTTTAGCTCTATTTTCGGTTCGGGAAAATGAGCAAGTATCTCCTGAATAATCAGATCACTGGTAACCATGCTTATCCACCTCCTGCTCGGTTTTATAGATTGACAATACAGGAAAAACCATTAATAATCAATCTAAATACATTATTGCAGATATATTAATGAATAAAATCAGTGACCTGTATGACATTCTTTTAACGAATTATGGATACCAGAACTGGTGGCCTCTCTTAAAGGAAAAGAAATGCCTTTATAAAGCTGAGTTTAATAAAAGGGAAAAGACAGAAGATGAAAAATTTGAGATATGTATTGGCGCTATCCTGACACAGAATACGAGCTGGAAAAATGTTGAAGCCACATTGATCAGCCTGAAAGAAGAGGGTTTGTTAGATTTTCCCTCACTTGACAGGATTTCTCACAGCGAGCTTTCCCGCAGGATAAAAAAGGCAGGTTATTTCAACCAGAAAACAAAAAAGATAAAATACCTCCTGTCGTTCATAAAAAGCGAACTGAATGGCAGCATTGATGCCCTCGGGGATTATGGTATCTGCACTGCAAGGGAAATGCTTCTTTCAGTCTGGGGTATAGGGAAAGAAACTGCCGATTCTATTCTGCTTTATGCATTTAATATGCCGGTATTCGTAGTAGACTCATATACAAGGCGAATCTTTTTCAGACTGGGGATCATAGACGGTGATGAGGAATATGATGAGATAAGAGAGCTCATTGAAGGCTCTATACCAGATGATACATCAGTCTATAAGGAATACCACGGTCTGCTCGTGGAACACGCCAAAGCACACTGCAGAAGGAAACCTTACTGCATGGAATGTCCAGTTTCAAGCATCTGCATCTTTAATGAGGCAAATAATTAAGCCAAGCACAGAGTACTCTCTGTGCTGTATTTTGCCAAGCACAGAGTAATCTCTGTGCTATAAAGTAGCCACCATAATGGCTTTAATTGTGTGAAGCCTGTTCTCAGCCTCATCAAAAACCTTTGAGATCCCTGATTCAAAGATATCCTCTGTCACTTCCATATCATGTATGCCATGAGTATGGTGAGCAGGCAGGCAGTGCATAAAGATTGTACTATCCTTACGGGTTGACCTGAACAGCTCGGAATTTACCTGATAAGGCCTTAAAGACTCAATCCTTTCGGCAATTCCCGGTTTGTCTTCTTCACCCATGCTGACCCATACATCAGTGTATATTACATCAGCATCCTTTACTGCCTTTTTGCAGTCTGTCTCAAAATTTATGCTCGCCCTGGTCTCTGAAGCAATATCCCTGGCCTTATTAATAAGCGTCTCTTCAGGAAAAAGATTTTCAGGAGCGCTTATCACAAAATCCAGGCCCATCTTTGCCGATCCGATCATGAGAGAATTAGCGACATTGTTCCTTCCGTCACCTACATAGACCAGCCTTATACCCTTAAGCCTGCGGAAATTTTCATATATTGTAAGAAAATCGGCTAATACCTGCGTTGGATGATACAGATCAGTCAGCCCATTCCATACAGGCACATAGGAATACCTTGCAAGCTCCTCGACTATTGAGTGTTCAAACCCCCTGTACTCAATGCCGTCAAAGAACCTGCATAGAACTCTTGCTGTGTCTTTTATGCTCTCCTTCTTACCCATCTGGATATCATTTTTCCCAAGGTATTCAGGATGGGCGCTCTCTGATGAAGCTGCTACAGCAAATGCACATCTTGTTCTTGTGGATGTTTTCTCAAATAAGAGAGCAATTGATTTTCCGTCTAAAAGCCTGTTTTTCTGTCCGGCCCTGAAACTGTTCTTCAATGTGACTGAAAGATCCAGGAGATATTGTATCTCCTCAGGAGAAAAATCCAGAAGTGTCAGAAAATGTCTTCCTTTAAGGTTTATTGGCATATCAAGCTCCTTTGGTTTTATAGTTTTTGATCCGCATATTCATGCTGTTAATTACCTATATAATATTTTAATATTAAGTCCAATATAATTTAATTCTTGAACTTTTAATGATTGTTTACTATATAGAAGAAAAAAATAAAGCAGGTTTAAGGATGAAAAGAATACTTGTAACCGGAGGAGCCGGTTATATAGGTTCACATGTTGCAAAGGAGCTTAAATTAGCAGGTTATGAACCTGTAATTTTCGATAACCTATTTAATGGATACATTTCACTGACAGGCCATAATCGTTTCTACAGAGGCGACCTTACTGATAAGGACAGGATATTTGAAGTAGCAGGAAGAGAAAAACCTCTTGCCGTAATGCATTTTGCAGCACTGAATATCGTAGGGGATTCATATTCTAATCCTATCCAGTATTTTGAGAATAATATCACAGGTGCTGTTAACCTGCTGCATGCAATGGTTAAGAACAATATAAGATATTTCATCTTCTCATCAACAGCATCAGTATACGGTGAACCTGAATACCTGCCAATTAATGAAAAGCACCCGACAAAACCATTAAATCCATATGGCAAAAGCAAGCTGTTTATCGAAGAAATGCTCTCTGACCTTGATCTGTCTTATGGATTGAAAAGCATATCACTGAGGTACTTTAATGCAGCCGGGGCTGATAAGTCAGGAGAACTGGGAGAAGCACACCAGCCTGAGACACATTTGATCCCAATAATACTGGATATTGTGACTGGAAAAAGAAAACATCTGGATATATTCGGAGATGATTATGATACACCTGATGGAACCTGCATCAGGGACTATATACATATTACCGACCTCAGCAGGGCTCATCTGCTTTCCCTTGACTATCTGCTGTCCAATAATAAATCCGATGTTTTCAATCTCGGATCAGAAACAGGATACAGCGTAAAAGAGATAATCAGTGCTGTCCGGTCTATAACAGGCAAAGATATTAAAACACGGATATCCCCGAGAAGAAAAGGGGACCCTTCCAGGCTGATTGCAGACAGCTCAAAGATAACCAGTCTTCTGGGGTGGAAACCGGCACATACACTTGAGGATATGATTCAAAGCGCTTATGACTGGCATAAAAATAAGGACAGGCTCATCAGGAAGTACTGAAAACTCAAAGCTTATACCCTATGGCCTTAAGCAATGAATTCCTCTCTTTGATATCTTCCTCTTTTTCAATGCCCTTAGGGCTGTAACCGTCAATACAGCCAATAATGCCTCTGCCCTGCTGAGACATGCAGACGATAACCTGGACCGGGTTGGCTGTGGCACAAAATATACTGCATACCTCAGGTACCATCTTAAGCGAGTTCAGAATATTGATCGGAAAACCTTTATCTATAAAGAGGATAAAACTGTGTCCTGCACCGATTTTAGATGCATTTTTTACTGCAAGATCCAAAAGGCCGTCATCATTGCCTGTTTTCCTTATTAAACACGGGCCTGATGCTTCATTAAATGCCAGACCGAACCTGATCGCTGGATTAGTCCTTGCAATCATCTCATGAATATCTTCGACTGTCATAATAAAGTGGGAACATCCAATAATTACATTTATGTCCTGGGGCTTCTCAATATCTACTATTTCGATATTATTAAACACTGGTTCCTCCTGGTAGATTAGTATTTTAATAATTTATTTACAATTTAATATATTAAACTAATTTATAATAATAAATTAAAGTATTTCTTATCAAAATGCAAATATCTTATTCAAAGGAGCAGTTTTATGAAAAAGGAAAAGGTTAAACCCGAAGATATACAAAAACTCAGGTTTCTGGAAAAGATATCAGTATCCCCGGATGAAAAATACCTGATAATCTCAGTAAAAGAGATAAAAAAATATAAATACAAGGAAAATATCTATCTGCACAATATCAGAGAGGGGAAAACCATAGCCTTGACCAGTCAGGATTCTAATGATAAGTTCATTTGCTGGAGTCCGGACTCCGAAAGCATATTCTTCTCATCAAACAGGGAAAAAGATGATAAGAGTGCACTTTATTCAATCAGGATAAATGGCGGGGAACCCGGCAAGATAATTGATCTTGATGATATAAGTATACTGGAATTTAAATGGCTGGATGAAAGAAAGGCTGTACTGATCTGTCAGAAAGATGAAATTCAGGGCATCAGGCATAATAAGGACATTGTATATTACGAGTTTGACAAACCTGTTTATAAGATGGACGGAAAGGGCTATTACCCAAAGGATTTTCCCCAGTTTTATATCCTGGACATTGAAGAGAAAAAGCTCAAAATCCTTAAGACCAGCAACAGGCCTAAATCAAACCTTATAATCGATAAAGATTCCGGCAACTGCTATTTCATCACAAATCTCTCGAGGGATATATATGCAAGGGCTCATTATAATGACATAGTATATTTTAATATTGATGAGAAAAAAATAATAAGAACAGATACTGAAAAAGGCCCGAAATCATCCTTTGACATTTCTCCTGATAAAAACACTCTTGCGGTTATCTCTCACTTTTATCCTGATGAATTCTCCGGGGCCAGAAAGTATGATCTCATTATTTACAATATCAAAGACGGAAAATATATTAACGCTTCTTCGGAAATTATAAATTCAGCCCAGATAAACACTATTTCCGACATGGAACAGACAGGCTGGTTCAAAAACCCCATATATTCTAAAGACAGCAGCTGTGTTTTCTTTAATGTATCCGAGAATGCAAGCAACAGAATATACAGGTATTCTTTCAAAGACAATGAATCATTGGCAATTACCGACACATCATATAATGTAATAGACTATGACATTTCAAGGGAATTTATTTATGCCGTATTGAGTTTTCCGTCAAAGCCTTCCGAATTATACAGAATTGACCTTAAAGATTATTCTAAGAAGAAGCTGACTTCTTTTAACCAGGCCTTTATTGATGAAAAATCCATTTCTGAACCAGCTCAGTATTCTGTTATGAATAAGGATGGATTTGATGTTGATTACTGGCTTATTAAGCCTCCAGAATTCAATAAAAATGAGAAATACCCTCTCATCCTGAATATTCACGGAGGCCCGCATGCGCAGTTTGCAAATACCTTTTTTTTCGAACTGCAGGTAATGGCTTCAGCAGGATATGTGATTTTATACAGCAATCCAACAGGCTCAATGGGAAAAGGCTATGATTTCGCAAAAAAACTGGAAAATAACTGGGGAAGACCTGATTCTGAAGATATTTCAATTATTATGGAAAGGGTAAAACAGCTGGACTTTATAGATAATAAAAGGATAGGCGTTACAGGGGGCAGCTATGGCGGTTTTATGACAAACTGGCTGCTGGGGACAACAGATTATTTCAAAACAGGAATAACGGAAAGATGCGTTTCAAGCCTTATTGGAATGGCTGAAAATTCAGATTTTTCTTATTTTACTCCCAGGCAGTTCAAGGGATATTTCTGGCGAAATCTTGATAAATACTGGGATATGTCACCTATAAGATTTGTTGATAATATAAAAGCCCCCCTTTTAATAGTGCATTCAGATAATGACAACAGAACACCTCTTAATCAGGCAGAAGGGCTCTATACTGCAATGAAGATCCTCAGGAAAAAAGCTAAGCTGGTAATTTTCCCTAAGGAATCACATGGCTTAAACAGGGGAGGCGACCCGTTAAGGAGGATTGAAAGACTAAAGCTTTTTATCAGATGGTTTGATAAATACCTGAAATAGACTATAAATGAAGCGTGTCGTGAAAGAATAAAAACATTGACAATGCTGGCGAAACAAATAATATTTTATATAAGCGGAGGGGAGATTAATGCCAAGAGACAGAGGTGAGCTGGTAATAATTTCATGCGAGTCTGGCCGGTTGCTCGCCAACAGGATTGTTAAAAACATAAATGATATACTTGCAAAGAAAGAGCACCCCGCAATTCATATCATAGATACACAGGAAGTCACTTTTGCAAATAAAGAAGTAAAAACAGTAATAAATGAACCCATAAGAGGCAGTGATGTTTATATAATACAGCTTTTTGATGACCCGCTTTCTGACAGGTCGCCAAATGACAATCTCATGTCTCTCTGCACCGCCATAAATGCTGCAAAACAATCAGATGCTGATCATGTTACAGCTGTTATCCCGCAATTTGCTTATTCAAGACAGGAGAAAAGGCTTTGCAGGGAAGCGATTACAGCAAAGCTTGTTGTTGATTTTATAGAATTGAGCGGTGCAAACAGAGTGATAACGCTTGATATACACTCACCTTCGATTGCCGGATTTTTCCAGAATACAAAGTTTGATAACATTGAAGCAAAAAAACTGATAGTAAACAGGATTAAAGAGATCTATAAAAAAGACAATCTTGTAGTTGTATCCCCTGATATAGGCGGGACAAACAGGGCAAAAACCTGTGCAAATATGCTCAATTCAAAGCTTGCCATGATATACAAGCAGAGGGATTACTCAAAAAAAAGCACAATTACAGATACAATGCTGATAGGTGATGTAAAGGGAAAAGACGTTCTTCTCATCGATGATATGGTCGCAACAGGAGGGACATTTATTAAGGCAATTGAGCTGCTTAAAGGCCATAATGCTAATGAGATTTATATTTCTGCAAGTATGCCCTTTTTGAACCAGAATGCATGCATGTTATTCAAGGAAGCTTTTGAAGCCAGGCTCTTCACAAAATTTATCGGTACCGATGCTGTTTTTCACGGCATTGATTTCATTAAGGACAATGAGTGGTATGAAGAAGTAAGCATTGCACCTTTATTTGCAAATATTATTTATAATATTAACAATAGATTATCGATTTCGCCATTGCTTGCTTGATATTCTTGTATTATAATTATTATGTAATAATTTTGAAAGGAGAATCTTATGAAATACAAAATAACTCTTTTAATGATCTTTGCACTGATGGCATGCCTTGCTCTTTCCTGCGGAGGCCCTAAGATTATCAGAATCGGGGTCATTATTGATTCCTCAGGCCCGACCAAGGAATATGGATTATCAATGAAAAGAGGTCTTGATCTCGCTGCAGAGGAGATTAATTCAGATCCTAAGATGGTAAAGGATTTTCTTGGTGGCAGGACTATCGAGCTTGTTTATTTTGACAGCAAAGGCAACAGGAAAGGTGCATATGCAGCATTTGTAAAGCTTAACAAGGAAGGAATTTCCATCCTCATAGGTCCAGGTTCCAGCGACGAGGCACTTGAAGTTGCACCCCTTGCCCAGAAAACCCAGACTCTCATGCTGACACCTACCGCATCAACGCCTAATCTCACCAAAGTGGGAGGCGAATATGTTATGAGGAATACCACCTCAGACATAATTGAAGCGGTAAGAATGGTTGAGATCTGCAATGACATGGGCTATGACAACATTGCGATACTATGGCAGAATGTTGAATATTCGACACAATGGGCAGCAGCTTTCAGAGAGAGGTTTTTGGAAAAAAAGGGTAATGTGGGGCTTATGAAGCATTTCACAAGTGAAGATGAGGATTTTGAAGAGCTGCTGAAAGAAACACAGGATGCAGACCCTGATGCGATACTGCTGGCTGGTTATTATGAACCATGCTCAAAAATAGTAGCTAAGTTGAGTGAACTGGATAAATATTATCCTGTTATCGGCCCCGGCTCCTTCTATAATTCTGAATTCTTCAAGCTTGTCAGGGATACTGGAGACGGCATCCTGTTTACCTATCCGGATTATGATCCAAAAAGCACACAGCAGCATGTTATGGAATTTGTGAACAAGTACAGTGAAAAATTTAATTCTGTTCCTGACATATTTGCCGCATCTTCATATGATTCCCTCATGCTTATTGCCTATGCTTTCAGGAGAGCTGGGTCCACCAGGATTTCCAGCAAGGAATTAAGGGATAACCTTGTGAGGATACAGAACTTCCCTGGAATATCCGGTGAAACATCCTTTAATCCCAGCACAGGTGAATGCATTAAATCTCCCAAGCTGGGTGTAATCGTAGATGGTGAAGTGACCCCTTATGAACCTGAAAAATACAAGGCTCTTATTGAAGAGCTCAAAGAAGCCAAGAAATAGCATATCAATGAAATAGTGATAGACCTTTCTATCCTGATACTTGCGAAGAACGAGGCTGATAACCTCAGCCTCCTGCTTCCCTCTATAAATTCAATACTGCAGGAAAACGGGATCAATTTTGAAACGGTTATTGTAATACCGGATAATGAGAAACCGCCTGCAAACGAAAATACGGGGAAAATTAAATATATAACAGAGAACGGTAAAGGCTACGGCAATGCCTTAAAGCTGGGGTTCAGCGAATGCAGCGGAAGATACATACTCACCATAGATGCCGATCTTTCGCATCCTCCCAATTATATCAGAAAGATCTGGAAAGAAAGGGGAAGCTCGGACCTTCTTGTTTGTTCAAGATATATTAATGGCGGAAAGGCAAACATGCCCATAATAAGGAAAATGGCAAGCAGGGTGCTTAATGTCTTTTTCTGCCGTACATTACTGCTTCCATTGAAGGATATTTCCAGCGGGTACAGACTTTATGAGAGAAAGTCCATATCAGGTATTCAACTCAGCTCCAGGAATTTTGATATACTGATCGAAATTGCTATTAAAATGTACTCGAAGGGGCTTAAAATTATGGAAATACCTTTTGAATACCAGCCGCGCGAGAAAGGAAGCTCAAAGGCAAGGCTATTCCTTTTTGCTATATCATACCTGAAAACATATTTCAGAATGTTCTTTCTTCGTTATTTTAATCATAATTAGCTTATGTATCCAAGTGCTTTCAGCATTTCAAGCTGTTCTTCAGTCATTTCAAGCTGTACTGGAAGTTCGGTCTCTATATATGCTTCCATTCTGTTCACGGCCTTTTCTTTCATTTTAGGGTATTTCTCAATATTTATCGGCTTTAGTTCCATAATGTCCTTCCTTAAATCAAAAACAGAGAATTTATCCCTTGAAATATCATAATACAGCTTTTTATAGTCTTCAATATATGAGTATTTAGCAATATTACCGTTAAACAGCAACATCTCTACAGTATCTTCTGAAAGCAGGAAAGTGTCCTGCTCAACATCAAGTGCTTTTAAGATGAGGAATGGCGTATCCTGGTTCACCAGGAACATATCCTTGTATTGCGCCAGGCCAGATGTATATTCGGTGTTTCCAATAACTATAAAAGGAACTTCAACGACTTCCCGGTAAAGCGTGGTCCCATGCAGCACACCCTTGTGCTCAAGAAATTCCTCTCCATGATCAGAACTGATGAAATATACTGCTTCAGAAATATTATCCATTTTAGCCATTAAACTGGACAAATTGCTGTCAACATATAATATCTCACCGTCATACAGGTTCTGCTGACCGTTTATATATTCATTGTCCTTAATAAAATGTGGCGGTAATGATTTAAATATATCGAACTTATCTACGGGCGTATAGGGGCTGTGACAGTCATAAATGTGAATAAATACAAACAGCTTCCGGGATAAGCCATTTTTAATAATATAGTCCATTACAGACTCTGCTTTCTGAATGATTAAAGCTGAATCCTCTTCCTGGTTGTAATAGAAAAAATCAAACCCCTTATGAAAATTATGTTTCTGCGAAACAAATGAATGTGTCACAAATGCAAGAGTTATAAATCCCCTCTCTTTTAAAAAGCCTGAAATGCAGTTTTCATTTTCGTCTATAATGTCATTCAAACCATTTATACCATGATCTACAGGCGATAGTCCTGAAAGCATTGATACATGTGAGGGCAGAGTCCAGGAGCTGTTAGAATAAAAATTTGAAAATACCAATCCCCGTCTTTTTGCAATTTCCGTTATTCTTGGAAATGTATTCCTCTTATAACCATAAAGCTCCAGATGGTCCCTTCTGAGCGTATCGATCGATATCAGGAACACAACCTGGATTTCTTCATTCTCTCCAGATATTGCCTCAGTGGATTCCAGCCCGTTATTTCCTGTCAATTGTTCCCAAAGCCTCCACTTTAGTCCCTTTTCCCTCCTTATATAATCAGTAGCGGACCTGTCTTTGCCGATAACAGAAAGAAGGGCAAAGACCTCTTTAATATCTTCATGAAGGCTTTCCCATTTTTTTAATATCAATAGTCTTGCTTCTTCTTCCAGATTAACCAGAATCGTCCTGTATAATCCGAATAAAACAGGATCATATTCACTATTTGAAAGAAGCTTTACAAATAAATCAAAAGCCTCACCATTCTCAGGAATATAATGTCTCAGGAGTATAATTCCTGCAGACTTAAGCCTTATATCCACACTTGATATAAAGATGTCTATATACTTTTTGACAAATCCATAGTCAAGGCCTGCCATTATTTTGGCCAGGGATGAAAGCATTTCAGGATCTTCTGCATTTTCATCAGCAGCCTTTTTAATAAGCTTCTGTATATCGTACCCTTTTATATTCTTAATAAGCTCCAATAATAATGTCTTGTCCACATCCCTTCCACTGTCATGGATCTCTGATATCTGCTCTGAAAAGAAGCCGATCTCATCATGCTTAATATTGGAAAGAACAATATTAAGAAGCTCAGGATAATCCAGTGAAAGCAGGTCCAGCATAAGCTCCGTTCTATTTTCGGAAATGCTGATTGTATTAGATATTATTATGTTCCTGTTATGCAGAAAAAGCTGATTGGAGCTTTCAACCATGCTGGATATCCTGTAAAATTCAAGAATATCATTATAATTATCATTGATGACAGGCTCTATCTGATAAGCCCTTATTGTTTTCAGTATACCCTTCTGCTTAATGTAGTAACTGCAGATATCAAGTATCTTGCTTATCCTGTATAAATAGTCCATCTGCTCATCATTATCCCCGGATTTCCTGTATCTGTTAAGGAAATGCACGGCTTCATCGGTTTTTCCCAATTTTAATAAAGATTTTACATACATATAGCTAAGGTCTTTATCCTTGAGAACTGAATTTTCTTTCTTTTCAAGCAGATTAATCACATCCTGATAGTTTTCTTCTGAATATGACCTTATTACTTTAGCTTCATTAATAAAAAATGTGTGGATTGCAAGAATAAAAATGATTGCAAATACTAATGGGAACAGATATTTAAAATAACTCTTAAAAAAAAACATTGATATTAAACCCCCAAGGGTATACTATTTATCCAGTACCTATTTTCAAGAAAAAAAGGAGATATCTATGTGGACTCCTGGCGCTGCAGAGATTATTATCATTCTTATAATTGCTCTGTTAATTTTTGGGCCTAAGAAGATCCCTCAGATCGGAGCGGGGTTAGGAAGAGGAATAATGAACTTTAAGGATGCTTTGAAAGGAAAAAAGACCGACGATGATGAAAAGGAAAATCAATCATCGAATAATAAGTCCTGATGGCCGATCATTGCATCAATCAGGTTTCTGAACAGGTGCATAATTCCCCTTAAAAAGAGATATATCCTGTTTCTTTTAAGCAGACTGACATTCTTTTTTTTCAGGTAAGCCATATATCTTGATGGCGGAATCAGATACCTGAAAAGATCGATAAATCTGACCGGATTAAATATAAGGCTGTTTTTACAGCTGTTAATAATCTTTGCAGCAGCTTTATTCAAAAATCCATTATTTCTGCTGAATGTATCTGACCGGCTAATAAGGTATTTAGCTGTAGTTTTCTCAAGAAAACCAGGAGAATATCCAGAGAGCTTATCCAGAATTTCATCTTTTACAGGAGCATCAAAAACATATTTCAGGAGCGACAGGACTACATGGAGGTAATCGTCGCAATAACAGTCCTTTGAAATTCTGATTAAGAGCTGCCAGTCAATAGAATCACCGTGCAGCTTGATAATTCTATACAGATCCAGGTATTTCACTGCAGAGCTGTTCTTGAAGAGCATTTCAAAAAAATCGCTTTTGCATTGTGAATACTTTAATAGAGGTGAATGCTTCAGTGCATGGACAGCACTTATTAGAAAATCCCTCTCTAATGAAGGGACAGAAATCTCAGAACCCTCAATAATTACCTTTACTTTAGAATTCAGCAGGTCATCCACCGGTATATCGATAAGATTATAATTATGGTCTACTGCCCAATGTACTTCAAATACGATCTTGTTTACAGGATTTTCTACCCGGATATGAATGTGATGCTTAAGGAAGTATCTTATTTTCTTTTCGCCAGGGTTAATATACCCTGCGCTGACCAGGCATCTGATCACTTCTCTGACATCCTCCTTCCTCACATATATGTCAATATCATTAAATTCCCTGACAGGAAGCTTATTGTAGAGAAGATAATAATAGACATAACCTCGTGTCATGACATAATTTATTTTGCAATTGCCCATGAGTTCATTAAATTTCTGTATTTCCCTGAAATATATTCTTATTTTTGCATCATTGAAGAAGAAATGGTTTCTACACCCCTCGAAGAAATCCTTTGGAATACAGCCGGTATTGATATTCTTTAAAACTCTGTAGTAAAAACCGAACAGATGGTTTTTAATGCCTATTGCGAACATATGACGCCAGTCTATTGTTCTGGAATATTTCTCCAGTAATTCCATATGAACGTCTATTTTATCATAAAAAAGAGAAATAAATGAGAATTTTTCTTCAGAGGTTTTAAAGTATTCAGTCTTATTAATCATATCCATGCTTTATAGGTCTCTTAGTAAATATCATAGGGTTTTTAAGTCAAGAAAATAATGCCGGGTTGCTCACTGACAAAATATGGTTTGACAACTCCGGGTAAAATATGCTAAACAGGAAAAAATATTTATACGGGAAAGGCCATTTTATGAAAGAGATTATCCTGGATATATGCAGTATAAAGATAAAATTTGAATTCGAATTTGATATACATAAAAGCGTTTTTGCAAAATATGAATCATTTATCTCAGAGGAAAGCAGTTTTGATTATCTAATCAATATATGCTACAAGTATGAGGTCGATAGCTCAGGATCCGATGCAGAACCTTCCTATGAGATTTCGGAAGGGATCATTCATATCGAGAAACCAGACCTTTCAGGCAGCTTTGATTTATCTAAAGGAAAAGGTTTTTTCACCATCTTTCCCAATATACATTCTCTGGATTCTTTTCTGAGAGTATTTTTTTCGGTATTCCTTATTATAGAACTGGATGGCTTCCTGCTGCATTCGAGTTCCATAAAAAGGGATGATAGCGCTTATATATTTACAGGTGAATCAGGGTCGGGAAAAAGCACCATTGCAGAGCTTGGAGACAATTTTACCATACTTTCGGATGAGATTGTAGCAATAAGGAAATTCAGGGGCAGCTACTATTCATTCGGCACTCCGTTCATGAGCAAATTTGCATTTGGAGGTGTTAATGACAGAGCTTTAATAAGATCTGTATATTTTCTGAACAAGCATGAAAACAACAAAAAAATCATCTTAAAGCCCGGTTCTGCACTTAACAGGCTGATGCCGAACATCCTGTTCTTTGGCAAGGAGAAAAGCCTTCATGCAAGACTGCTGGCTCTGGCACATGATTTAGTAACAAAAGTGGCATTTTATGACCTTTATTTTAAAAAGGACAGGAGTGTGTTTGATATAGTATAATAAGGATAAAGGATAAAGCAAAAAAAAAGGGCCTTTAATAAAAGGCCCTTTTCTGTGGAAATCTAAAACTTATGAAACGTTCAGCAAGTAGTCACATGGTAATGATGTTGATGAGTAACCAGTGTTGAGATGGAATGTTCCATTTCCGATGTCTCCGGAACCTGTAATATATGTTGTTCCTGCTCCAGCATGCATACTTCCGCCACCTGGTGTCTTAATACAAGCAAGTGCTGATGTCTCAAAACTCTTCTGACTTACGATAACTGGTCTTGTGTAATGTTTCATTGTAACCTCCTTTTATTTTCACATTTGTTTTTTTTTATTCTAATTAATATTGTTACCATATTTACTTAAATTATAAAAAATGTCAAAAAAAATATTCATAATTTTATAAAAAACTGAGAATTATTTTTTTTTATATCTGCTAATACTTCTTTATATGCAATCATCCTTATACAACTCTCCGTTCTTAATAATACTATATACATTCAATTATTACCGTTTGTCAAATAAAAAAAGGATTTTTATTTATTTTTTTTTTTTTGTGCATAGAATAATTAAGTCGGTTATTATGCATGATCTGAAAATCTAAAGGAGTAAGTAATGCAAGATTATAAATTTATAATTAATCTTGAAGAACCTGATGAAAAGACTGTCAGAGACGGGGATCCTAGGCTTGAGCTTATAAAGGAGAACCTAAGAGCCTTATTAGACCTCGTAATCCTGACATTTAAGGGCGAAGAGATTGCTATCGATGGATTCAGGCTGATAGGGGAAAACCGTGTAATTAGCCTGTATGACTCAGCTAAAGAGAAATAATATGGGCGGGAATCAGGAAAACTTTTCTTCCGGTAATATATTCTATCTCCTTATAGCATCTTCCCAGAAGGTCATTTCCATATTCATTGAACATGCTTGAAGGAATAAGGACAGCATCGATATCTTTCCCCTGTCTGTGCAATGAGTCCAGATAATCAATAATATCACTGACTACCAGCAGATCGCCCATAAAAACATTTCCGCCAAAATACAGATTCGGTACTATATGTGGTTTTAGATTTTCAAAATCCTTTTTCAGATTAAAGAGCTCGACCAGCTTTTTATAGGACTTCAGCATGAGTTTTGAAGTTATCAGGACAGCATTTTGGGGATTGAGGACAGAGATTAAATTTTTCATATAGATCAGGCTCTTGTAATCTATATCATCTGATGAATATATCCCGTAGGGGCACCTGTAATCCGAGACATCATAAGGATATGACCCTGAACCGTATTTAACTCTGATATCTGATTGAACCCCGTCCCTGAGAATTCTGAGATTAATATCACTTTCATTAATATGGTGCATGAGCAGGGATTTTATAGCCTCGTTTCTCCAGAGCATCCTCTGCCCGTTAATTCTCAATATATGATCAGAATACTTTAATCCGCTCCTTGATGCAGGTGAATTTTTAATAATACCAAGGACAAAGGGATATTCCCAGTATTTATCCGCACGAAGCTGTTCATACTTGCTTGGCTGCACGATAACCGGAATTTGGAACCTGTTTCTGATATCCTCTGCAATATCTATATTTTTTGACCAGAGCTCATCAAGATCATACAGTTTTCTCCTGGAATAAAAGGATGTATAACCCGGAAGCCTGATAAGAATGTGATTTACATTAATATCCGAGCAAAATTCTGCAATCTTGGCTGTCTCTTCTTCCGGCACTGTGTGCCAGGGGACAATGCTGACTGAATACGGGATCTCATTTTCAGACAGCAGTCTCAGGTTTTTTCTTATCCTGTCCGGTTTTTTATCGCAAAGAATGCTTTTCCTGAGCTCCTCAGTCAGGATATTAACAGACACATTAAGGTGGATCCTGCCCAGTTTTTTTATAGATTTTATCATATCCTCAGTAAGATTAACTCCATTGGTCTCTATGTATACAGGAGCCCTGTTCTTTTCTCTTATCCCCTTAAGAGCGGACAGGAACAAGGGATGTGTAGTCTGTTCATCGGTAGAAAGTATATTTCTCTGCGTGAAGCATTTTCCATGCTTGAACAATTCAAGCCTGTACAGGATCTCATCTTCACTAATACCCCTGTTCAGCCTGTTCATAAAATCAGGATTGCCCTTAAGATAGCAAAAGTCACACTTAATACCGCATTTACCAGATATATATGCCATTACATCATTCGGCCCTACTGCAGTTTCGGTAATCCATTGACTGTTATTCCTGATTTTCAAAGCATCCACAGATATTTTTCTGTCATTCCTGTCATAAAAATCAATATACTGGTTAATATATGAAAATAACCTGACCAGGAAGAATAATGCAGGTGAATTTCTCTTAAAACTGACTGGTTCGATATATCTTTTTGATGATCTTGCTGAACAGGCTTTCTGAATTCTGATAACAGCATATTTTATTCTTGCAGGACGGCTATTTTCAAAAGGTTCTATTAATACAAGCAGTTTTTCAAGCACATTTTTAATATATAAATAAAAATCTTCCATCTATCAGGCTATTTTCGCTTGGGTACCTTGAAAGGCCTCTTGGAATAGGATTTTTCTGCAAGCTTTTTGGCGGTCTTACTGTAAAAAACCTGCTTTTTTTCCGTCTTTTTGCCAGTTTTCTTTGATTCATTGTCTTTTTCAGAGTGTGGTATTTTGGCACTCTGCGGATTTTTATTACCGCCGGGAGAGCTTTCGGGAAAAGGCTTGCTTTCCTCTGCAGGCAATGAATCATTGCTGTTCCTGTATGGAATATTATCCGGGTATTCCATTTCCTCCTCATCGCAAGGCTCTTCTGAAATCTCTTCTGTTGATTCCCAGTTCAGTTCCCTGATTGAATCAAGGTCCATAATAATTTCCTTGCCATCTTTGCTGAATCTTACCCATACTTTCTTGGATATATAGTTTACCGCTGTAACTTCAGCTATCCCGTCAGAATGATGGATTTTATATCCTACCCTGGGAAATTCCTTTTTCAGATCAAGATAGGTAGAATATTCATAGAACATACAGCACATTAATCTTCCGCAAACACCGCTTATCCTTGAAGGGTTGCATGACAGATTCTGGTCCCGGGCCATTTTCAGTGAAACAGGGTCAAACCTCGACATAAAAAGGTTACAGCAGGTATGCTGGCCACAGATACCCAGCCCCCCTAATATCTTAGCCTCGTCCCTTATACCTATCTGCCTCATTTCAATCCTTGTTTTAAGCTTAAAGGCAAGCTGCTTGACAAGCTCGCGGAAATCTATCCTCCCGTTGGCGGTAAAATAGAAGATAACCTTTGAAAAATCAAAAAGATATTTGACTTTTATCAGCTTCATCTGAAGGTTAAGCTCATATCCCTTTGATTTACAGAGCTGATATGCTTCCTTTTCAAGAGATTCGATCTTTTTGATAGTATCAAGATCTTCATCACTTGCTTTCCTGAGAAAATTCTTGATATAAAAGCTGCTTCTTTTCTTATTATCAAGATAGACCTTTTTTGTTATGGAATACTCAATCCCCTTTTCAGTATCCAGTATAACAAAATCTCCAACCTTAATATCAATATCATTTTTTTCTATCTGATATGGATAGCATTTTCCAAGCTGCTGAAAATAAAACAGATAGGTATTATAACATTTATCCTTCTCAATCATGGCTATTCTCTAAAACCCCTTTCAGTCTTAATAAAAATGATTCCAGAAATACTGTTTCGTTAAGGTTATATGAAGTATACATCTCCATATGGCTTATTACAAGCTTCATTAAATGATTATACCTGTCCTTCAGCAGATTAATAAGATTATTCATGTTTTTTTCTAAATAGCCTATAAAAAGCCTGAAAAAAAGCAATATATCCTTTCTGCTGATAATATCCAGGACCCTGGTGATGTTTAATATAGTGCAGTCATTTATCAGCATGCTATATATCCTGTAGGTTCCATCTTCGTAAAGCTTCTTAAACAGTTCTGAATCAACGGCACTGACAAATTCCAGTGAGCTTTCTGAAATATTTATATATTCGCCTGTCTTTTCATCACTGAAACCCATTTTTTCCTTGAGGATACTTATGATCTCTTTCTCCCTGAGATGATAAAAATCTATTTCAAAACACCTGGAAATAATTGTCTGCAAAAGTTTTGTCTTGTTCTGGGTTATTAATATGATATTCACGTCAGGATAAGGTTCTTCAAATATCCTTAATGAAGAATTCATTGCCTCTTCATTCATATATTCTGCATCCCTTATAAGAAAGATGACCCTGTCAGCCCTGAATGGCCCCTCTTCGGCAATGGACTGCATCTCTCTCAGCTGGTTTATTTTGATATAACTGCCGTCTCTCTCAATAACGTGAATATCAAACTGCTGTCTGCATATTTCACAATTGCCGCAGTAGAATTCTTCCTCTTTACAGAGAAGAGCTTTGGCAAATTCAACTGCCATCTCAAATTTCCCTATTGATTCAGGGCCGGAAAAAAGCATCAGATGGGGCACCCTTCCTGACTTCAAAAGCTGTGTCAGCAGCTTTTTCTGATATTCGTGCCCTGTAATACTGCTGAACAATTTCATTTCTTACCTTCAATAAGCCTTAATATATGGCCTTTTATAATTTGAGCAATTTTATCAGCAGGATCTGAACCACATATCTGCACAACCCTGTGTCTGTTAGCAGCCATAATATAGTCATATCCTTCTGATACTTTCCTGAAAAACTCATATGATTCATTTTCAAACCTGTCCAGCATATCCTCAAACTGATTTTTTTTCCTTCTCAAGCCCTCAACAGGATCAATAGCAAGCAGAAATGTCATATCAGGCTCAATGCCGAATGTAGTAAAGCTGTTAAGGCAGTTGCATATCTCAATATCAACTCCCCTGCCGAATGCCTGGTATGCAATTGTAGCATCATAATACCTGTCCAGCAGCACCCATTTTCCCTTTTCCAGTTCCGGCAGTAGAACCTCCTGCACAATCTGTGCTCTTGATGCCTCTATCAGCAGAAGCTCCGTCTCTCTGCAGAGCTTGTGATCACTGCTTATCAGTATATCCCTTATCCTGTCCCCTGCAGCAGTTCCTCCCGGTTCACGGGCAAGGGTGCAATTTATTTTATTTTCTGACAGGAAGGCTGACAAAAGCCTTATCTGTGTTGTCTTGCCTGAACCGTCAAGACCTTCAAATGTAATTAGTCTTCCTCTATTCTTACTCATAATAACAAAAGCATTATATGTGCAAAGCGTTCAAATTCAAGTATTTTATTTTTCTTGATTAAATTGGCAAATATTAGACTATATGTATAAAGTTCATCATAAAAGGAGGTATTTATGTATAACAGAAAATATAATTTTTCCCCGGGTCCGGCAGTATTGCCATTGCCGGTACTGGAGAAGGCAAGGGAAGATATCATAAATTTCAGACAGAGCGGAATCGGTGTTCTTGAGATGAGCCACAGGGGCAAAGAATTCAACAAAATGTATGAAGAGTGCATTGAACGGTTTCATACCCTGATGAACATTGGCGATGATTATGACATATTATTCCTCGGAGGCGGTGCAAGCACACAATTTTACCTGATTCCCCTTAATTTTTTGTCAAAAGACCAGACAGCTGATTATATAAATACTGGCACATGGGCAAAAAAGGCAATTAAAGAAGCAAAATTCTTTGGAAATGTTAATGTTGCAAGTTCCTCTGAAGATAAAAATTTTTCATATCTGCCAAAAACACACAATTTTTCATCAAATCCAGTTTATCTCCATGTTACATCAAATAACACCATATACGGCACCCAATGGAAAGAATACCCCAGAATAAAGGGTGTCCCGCTGATATGCGATATGAGCTCTGATATACTATGCAAAAGGATCAACTTTACTGATTTTGACCTGATTTATGCAGGCGCACAGAAAAACATAGGCCCTGCAGGAGTTACTGTAGTATTTATTAAGAAGAGTTTCCTTGAAAAAGCTTCATCTGATCATCCTACAATGACACTTTATAAGACGCATTCTGAAAAAAAGAGTACATTCAATACACCTCCGGTATTTGGCATTTATATAATCAATGAGGTGCTTTCCTGGATGCTTGATAATGGCGGATTGTCCGCAATCGAAAGCAATAATAACAAAAAAGCCGGACTGGTTTATGACACAATTGACCTTTATCCTGATTTTTACAGGGGACATGCTGAAAAAGATTCAAGGTCCGTCATGAATATAACCTTCAGATTGCCATCTGAGGATCTGGAAGCCCGGTTTGTAAAAGAAGCTTCCGAAATAGATCTGATGGGCCTGAAGGGTCACAGGTCAGTCGGAGGCATAAGGGTATCTGTCTATAATTCTTTCCCGCTTGATGGCGTTGAAAAACTCATAGGATTCATGAAAGATTTCAGGAAAAAAAGTTAGTACAAACAGCCTTGCAGGGCTTCACTATATGGAGCCCTGCAATTAAACTACCTTCTCTTATACTCAATAAGCTCAATCACTGTTATCATTGGAATATCCCTGTTCATTGGGTATTTTCTTTCAGGATCCCTTTTATTGACAAATCTTTTGGATACAACCGTTTCCTTTTCATATCTCAGCAATGGAGGAAGATCCTTTTGCCTGCCTGTATACTTCCTTTCTTCAATCCTGGATGTAACACTGAGGACCAGATATGGATTATTCGGGTCTTTAACTTCATTTTTCAGTGTATATGAATATTTATCCAGCTCAGCAGGAACCAGTATATCAAGTATTTTAATCTCTTCTGACAGTTTCTCCCTCTTTGGTGAGATCTTATCAAGGCTGTCCTTCTGCATAAGAAGGTAAGGTTCTTTAATTCCGTCTTCTTTCTCTATATCTACAGCAATACCGTCTATGATCTGCTGGACTTTGACTATATGCTTTGCAGCTTTATCATAGGTTATTAAGAATTCATCTATCTTTTTTGCTGACCCCTTATCCATATAGCCTATAATAAACCTTTGGTCTTTATTATCATCTTCACTGGTTTCAAGCTTTTGAATTGAAATAATCCCTGAAAACAAGTCCCTGCCATCTTCGTTGACTGTCTTTAAATACCTGGCCTCATAACCGGGCATAATCCTCTCCGGGCTGAAAAAATCAAGCTCCTGAGACAAACAATTGATAGAAAAAGCAAATACAGCAATGAATAATATTATCCTTCTCATTATCTTTCTCCTTTACTGCCTAATAATTAGTACTATAATCAGGAAATTCTGAACATTCAAATGCATCCAGATCCCACGGGTCCCAGAGAACCCTTGCTCCATAAACCTTCTTCCAGTTCCAGAATCCAACCTCAATACCTGCTGAAAGCCCGTCTCTGGGCAAAAAGCAGCTTGAAGGGTATCCGCCATTATCCGAGAGGAATGCTTTACCGCTTAATACTGGCAAAAAGTAAATATTAACACTTATATAGCCATATCCCCTTGTAAACTGATACCCCCAGTTCTTCTGAAATCCTACTGCTCCTTTCAGGGATGCAAAATATATGTCCAAACCCTGATTGGGATCCTCTCCAAGCCATGCCTGGCATGTAAAGACCTCTCCGGGATTATTGAATTCAAAAGAAGCCATACCCATGGCAATACCGCGTATATAAAGCCCGCCAACGCCGGATACTACGCCAAGGTCGCTGACAGACAGGAGAACATCGCCCTGTAATGTCTGAGTTACATCGCCCAGCATTCCATAGAGCTCTACCACCCATTCTTCAGGGTTTGTATAGTGATAAAGTCCGCCACCGGCACCCTGCAGAAAAAGGCCTGAATTTCCAAGTGGGATATTCATGCCTGTTGCTGCAATATAGGTATGATAAAATGTTCCATCCCATCCGAACTTATACTTTACCATTATGCTGGCAGTCTGCGGAAGTACCAGCCCACCCTCGCCTTCAATGCCCTCAGTATCAAAGTAAATAGATGAATTCAAAATGCTGTAGCCACCAACCTGAAATTCCGGTATGCTTACACCTCCAGCAATAAGATCATATCCCGAATTGAAAATGCCGCTTCCGTCTTCAGACTTAATAATATCTGCCATGAATGCAATTGGACCGTTTAAGAATGGCAATGAGGCACTGCCGCTTATATAGACCATATCCTTAAACAGTGCTGCTTCTCCAGATATGGATACATCCTGGATGCTTATTGAAGCTGATGCCTGATCAACAGATATAATATTCCACTGGCTATCCATATAGAGATTAGTTACAGAAATATAACCCAGGCTGTTTAATGTTATTGAACCGCTGAGGGTCAGGCTTTCGGGATAATTTACAAGTACTGCTGAGCCGCTGAAGCTGAAATCGCCGATTGAAAGCCCGCTTACAGCAAAACTGTCCATGCTTATGACATCTCCATTCCAGCCAAGAAGCAGGTTTGTTATGCTAAAACCTGTATTGTTCAGGTTTATAGCACCAATGGATATCAGTATGCCCTGATCATTGACAGTTGCCTCACCGCTTACGTAAAAGCCATTTATCAGCAGGTTCTCAACCCCGAAAGATTCTGCGCTTACGAACTCACCGTTCATATTAAATACAATCCTGTTTACATATGCTGACGCACCTCCCAGGGAAGTAAATTCAGCATTTCCTGATATGGCAATTAAATCATCCTCCAGTACGATACTGACATTCCGGATTATAAAATAGTCCAGATTGACCTGGCTTGCCGAAGCAGACAATATAATATATCCTGATTGTGAGAATTCAAATCCCAATGAAAGCACTGATTCCGTCAAAAAGGGAAAAGTCCCCTGTGCTGATGCAAAGACAAGGCCCTGCTTATCTATACTGATATTTATATTGTTTATAAGGACAGATCCCAGTGTAATGGAACCGTCAGTGATCCCTCCTGTAAATATTCCCTCATCAGAAACAGCGAAATTTATGACCATATAATCACTGCTGTTGAATACAAGCCTGCCTGTCCCGGCAAATCCTGCAGAGGAAATGCTGCCCTCAAAATTATATATTATGATATCACCCAAAACAATTTCATCGGAGGACATTACCAGCAAATAATCTGATACAGAGCTGCCTTCAAATTCAACAATTCCATAGAAACTAAGATCACCCAGTATTACTGAAGCACCAATAGTTCCTGCATCCATTATCTCTCCGCTTTCATTCATTTGAAATTCCTCAACAGAAATCATGCTGAAAGGAGGATTTCCAATATTGCCAGAGAACACAAAAGCCCTGGGCTGGGACTGAATATATGCACTCCCGTTAAAGGTCAGCTGCCCGATATTAATATTACTGACTGAGATATTATCCATTGAGATTATATTCCACTGGTGGTCAAAAACCATATTGGTGACTGAAAGGCTTGCATCCATGTAATAAAGCAGTGCAGAGACTATCTCGAATCCGTCACTTGAGATTCTTATCTGTGCAGTCTTCAGAGTCCACCCGTCAATGGTAACAGAAGGGATTGTTATGGTCAGCAAGAAATCCAGCAGGTTCTGGTTCTCAAACTGGACAATGCAGGTGAAAATATAACCATCAATATTGAATTCGCCTGTTGCAGAACCGAAACTTAAAATATTTCCATCCTGGTCCAGGTGAAAGGCTGTTACAGAAATGTTCCAGTTCTGATGTGACAGCTGGCCATCGATAGCAAGCTGGAACGGGCTGACTGACAGAGAAGCGCTCCCATTTATTAAAAGATCTCCTATGCTAAGATTCTGAAGGCTGATACTGTCGGCATACAGAAGCTCAAGACTGCTTGAAAGCTTCATATTGGTAACTGTCAAAAGAGTATCACAGAATGCCACTTGAGCAGTTATTATATGATAACCTTCATCGGTAATCCGCATCTGCCCACTGAGCAGAATATCGCCGACAGCCAGGTTCTCAAAATAGAATACTGGACTATCGATGATATTACCATTTTTATCAATTATGAGTCCCATGATCCCATAGGCAGTATCTGTCTGAGGAAAATAGATCTCCCCATTCAGCAGGATCTCATTGTTTGTAAGTGATCCAGAGATATTTCTAAAATAAATCCCGTTTATGTCTATAAGCGGAAGGGAAAAATTAAAAATAAATCTGCTGCTGTCAAAAATAATACTGACTGCTATATTATCCCCGAAGGCTGGTATTAAAGCATTGCCGCTGCCCTGGACATTTCCCTGGGAATCTATGTAAAGACTGACATTAGAAAAGGCAATGCCAGATATGCTAAAGCTCCCCTGTTCCATAGAAGCGTACATTGTATTGTCCTGATCGCAAAATACATTGATCTGAGCATTATACCCGTTGATATTCACAAAGCCTGTTCCAAAGAAACCCTGACTGGTAATATTTCCATAGAAACCGGTCAGGACCAGGTTTCCAAACTGGAGATCCTTGGAAGCAACAGTAAAGCTGAAATTCTGGCCAGCCATTATATCAAAGGTAAGATCCAATACACCATTGGAAGTGTTCAGGACTGCATTTCCATAAATATGGCCAGAATCAATATGCCCGCTGATAAAAGTAATATTTAAGCCTCCAAATACTGCATTCTGAAGGCTTACAGTACCACTGTCAGTGACTATGATATCACCATTGTTCATATAATCAAGTGCTGATATTTTTAATCCTGTAAGGCTCAGGATCCCGACTCCCTCAACTTCAACCCAGCCGTCAACAGTGATATTTATGTCAATATCAGTGACCGCCCCTGAAATATGCCAGTTTCCAATATAGAAGTCTATTTCATCTCCAATTTCCGTATCAGAATATCCGGTCATACTGATAAAAAATATAAAAAGGGCAAAAAACAACATAATAAGAAACTGTTTGGGTTTATTATGCATCATGAATCTCCTTAAAAAAATTTATAAACAGGAAAACTTATAAATCCGTGTAGTATTATATCAAATTTTATTTAAAAAGTCAATAGCCGGGCAATCAGCACAGCTCCTGAAAGCTTTCAATATAATTCTTATAGAATGGTGAGTTATTGAAATAATCCATATACTTGCATGGTATATTGGTCCTGAGCTGCCTGAAGTAATAATTAGCCATCTTCAGGGTCTCAGTACCTGCATCTCTCTGGCCAAGTTGGAATAAGATCTCTGATTTTCTGTAGTAAAGTTTTAAAAGGCTAAGGGGCCTTCCTATCCTTTTCTCGAACCTTATTGCATTAGATAAGTATTCCAGGCATAAATACCTGTCCTCTTCTATATTGCTCAGGCAATAAAGGATATTTATCCTGTAGGCTGAATTTGCCCTGGATATTTTTAGCCTTAGGTACTTTTCTTTTAACGGGCTTTTATTATTAATAAATCTATTCTCGGAAAAAAATTCAAGGGATTCATATATACTGTTTGAATGGCCTTCAAGAGCATCTCCTCCGGATATCAGCCTTTGAATAATGGTTTTTGAAATCTTCTCAAAATTCTCCATGTCTGCAATAAAATAAAGGCATTTCATCCTGATCATACTCATCTCGAAATTCCATTCATCCAGATGCTTAGAGATATCATCAAGTATATCAAGGGCATTGTTATAATCACTGATATCCATCAGGCATTTTGCTTTTGAAATATATGTATTATAAAATTCCTGTTTATTTTCTTTCTTTATGTCATTTTCTATTTTGCTGATCAGCTCGAATGCACTGTCATATCTGTTTAATACATAATAGATATAGATAATGTTATTATAGATTTTATAGACCTCAGATAGCCCCAGCTTCTCCCTTATATTCAAAGATTCCAGGTAATACCTGAGTGAGGTTGAAAATTCAAGTTTATGCTGGTATATTACCCCCAGATTACCGTAAGTCTTCCCGAGTGAAGGCAGATTGCCAAGAAGCCTGTCATACTCAGCGCTTTCATTCATAAATTTTAGTGCACTATTCACATTGCCGTTATTCAGGTGGATCAGGGATATATTATTACTGGTCCTTGAAAGTCCGTAAAGATCATTGACAGTTTTGTAGTATTTATAGCTTTCTATCCAGTATGAAAGTGCTTCCTTAAACTTATGCCTGATATAATAGTAATTTGCAAGGGCCATCTTATATTCGCAAAGAATTCTATCCGGCATGTCATCTTTCTGCATAGAGTTCATTACATCATCCAGAAGCTCGTCTCCAGAATCAGCATAAGCCATGTACCTGAAACTCATTATAAATCTGGTGATCAGGTAGTCATAACGAAAAGCCGGGTCTGTATCCTGATCAATATGCTTTCCTAATTCCTCAAGAATCTTCATTCCCTCTGTATAGCTGCGGAGCTCATTATATACCTTTGCCTGGTACAGCTTTATCTTATGCGACAATATGCCTTTTGATTTAGCTTCACTGCTCAGATCAGATAAATAGCGAAGCAGTATTTTATAATTGCCTGAATAATACTGACTCACAAAATATCTATCCACAATGTTTTCAAAATATGGATCATCAGTGCTGACAAATTCAAGGATTGATTCAATCATGGATATAGACTGGCTTAAGCTCCCCTTCCTGAATATACTGTCTATAACTGATAGAACGAAATCCATTCTTGTTGCATCCCGGGCCTCTATGAAGTGATATGCAATTTCTTCATCTGGAACCACAGGGTTGTCTGGTTTCTTTCTCTCCAGAAATAAAGCAATCTTACGATGTATCTCCCTGTAGGCATTTTTATCTATCCCCTCTTTAATAATTATATTGTAAATTCTCCTTTTACTTCTAATAAATCTTTCACCCTGCATATGCTCAAGGATATCCTTATTTATAAGCCCCTCTATCACTTCAGGGACATTCTTTATTCTTTTTTCCAGAAGCTCAGAAATAGTGCTGACCCTGAAAGGAAGGTTGAATAATGCCGCATATCTTAATAGAAGCAATTCATCGGATTTCAGTTCCTTGATCTTTCTGTCAAATACAAACCTGAATTTGTTGGTGACCGGCATTTCATTTCTGAAAATGTGGTCTACGCTAAGATCTTTTATATAATCTGACCAGATATGCCTGAAAAGCTCTACAATAAATGTCGGATTTCCTCCTGAATTTTCCAGAATATACCTTTTTATTGCCTGAGGGATATTGTGGTTGCCTGAAATAGTCTCAATAATCCCTATTGTCTGATTTTCACTAAGGGCTCCGATCTTGAAATCCTTTACCGGAAAAGACAGGTTCCTAGAAATATGGCGATAATCAGACTCATCACAGGTTACAAGAAAAACGAAATTTTTCCCTCTCATTATAGCCGGTATCAGATTGTTCAGAAGATCAATATCGCTTTTCCCTGAAAGTTCAAAATCATCAATAAGAAATACACATCTGGTATCTGCAGAAACTGATTTAAAAAACTCGATCAGGCTTTCAAAGATCCTGTTCCTGTTCAGGAATATGCTTTCCTTTATTCCAGAATAATACTCATCGAAAAGCCTTTCAATATGTCCTTTGTATTCGAAACCCATGCTTGTATCCATAAAAAGCGTCAGCAGGTCAAAGATCATCTCATAAGGGATTTTACTGTCAGTCCTGGGATTATAAATCTGCGAGCCATAGCCTTTAAGCAGAAGGATATTGTTTATTTTGTTCAAAACAGATGTCTTCCCTATTCCTTTTTCACCATAAAGCACTATAAAATCCTGCTGATTTTCCCCATTGAAATATGCGGATATATCGCTGTCTATACGTCCAATGAGGTCATCTCTTCCGACAAAAGGAGAAGGGTGCATTATTCCGCTTGTATAGCTGAAGTGTTTGTCATAGGATTCTGAATATGAATTAAGTATATCCAGGATCTCCCTGGCTGAATCAAATCTCTGCCCGGGATCCTTCTGCAGTAAATTTTCAATTATCATGTTCATATAGTATGGTATATTAGGATTGAGGATATATGGCAGAATCGGGGTAGCATTAATAATATTCTGCATCACCTGATTGATGCTTTTTCCTTCAAATGGGAATCTTGTGGTAATAATCCTGTATAATAGAACTCCAAGAGAAAAAAGGTCTGCTTTTTGGCTGATCCTGTTTCCGAGAAATTGTTCCGGAGCTATGTAATGAACTGTCCCGGATATATTGCTTCCATCCAGATCACTGACCTTCTTTGATATGCCAAAATCAAGAATCTTTATCTCGCCATCTGTCCATCTTTTATTTTTCTGAACAAGGATATTTTTTATCTTTATATCGAGATGGACAAGGCCTTTTGAATGAATATAATCGAGAGCCAGAAGTATCTCCTTGAGTCTTCTGGCAAGCAGTGCAAAATCCAGGGGCACACTTGCCTGCAATATATCAATTCCGTCAATGTACTCAAGGTATAATACGACAAGTCCTTCCTCTTTGTGAACATCAATTGAGTAAACCCTGCAAAGGTTGGGATGGTTCAGATCGCTCAGGATCTCAAAATCCTTTTTAACGTGCCCTGAGAATTCCTCTTTCTTTGCAATTTTAACAGCCACAAATCTTTGCTGCTTCTGATCCCAGGCCTTAAAGACACTGGATGCACTTCCCGATCCCAGGATCCTGGGGTCTTGAAACCTGTCCGGGATTAGATCTTTGATCTCTTCAATCATTTTCTCTTCTTTATAGCCTTAATCAGTATCCTTTCAGTTACTTCCGGGGGTTTTTTCATGAAAAATCCAGCTGCCTGCCTGTGGCCTCCACCATTAAAACTGCCAGCAATTTCGCCTACATCTGCAATGGATTTAGACCGAAGTGACACAAAACATTCATCTTTTACAAATTCCTTGATAAGGACAGCTATATCCAGGTCACTGCTCAAAAGCATGTAGTTTATAATACCCTCGAGATCTGTCTTTTTTATATTATAGGTATCAATATATTCTTTGTTCAGCACAGCACATAATGTGCCTATATCTTCATAGAATTTGCCTGTGTACAGTATATGCCCTATAAGCCTGAGTCTTGATAATGAGTAATTTTCATATATCTCTTTATATATCCTGTTTATCTCGATTCCGAATTTCATAAGGCTCATAACAGCATAAAAGGTATCTGATGTTGTATTTGAAAACCTGAAAAAGCCTGTGTCTGACGCAATTCCTGTAAACAAAGCTCTTGCTATTTCCTCATTTAGATCGAAACCGCTGTATAGAAGGCAATAAAAGATCATTTCACAGACACTTGAAGCTGAGGGATCAATAATATTCACCTCAGCGAATTCTTTTCCCGATATATGATGATCAATATTCATTGAGGGAATTGACGAATAGCCATTTAACCCGCTCCTCTCGAATGAATCGCATTCAAACAGCACCAGAGCATCAAATTCCCCCCTGACATTTTCGCCTCTCGTGAATTCAGTGCTGTACGGGAGGCTGGCATATTCTTTAGGTATATCATCAAATGTTACCATAACGCTTTCAATATTTTTTCTGTCAAGGTAGATCCTTAAAGCAATTATTGCTGATACTGAATCACCGTCCGGGTTCCTGTGGCCGGCAATTAGAACACTCCTTTTATTATCCAGGAAACTGCTGAATTTCAAATATTCGTTTCTGCTAAGCATTTAATGAATGACCCCTCTATTTTGAATAAATATTACTGAAGTTTATATAAACCTTAAAATAATAAAATATCAATAAACTTTTTCTTTACAAATTTTTTAGTTGCATATTATAGAAGATAGCAAACCGATAAGGTATGACTAAATATAATATGTTTTCACAAAAGGAGGTATAATATGGGACACTTGAATCCATTTAAGATGGCCCAGAATCAATTTTTAAAGGTTGCGGAACAATTAAAATTAGATGCAAGCACTATAGAGCTTCTTCTCTGGCCTGAGAGAGAGATGCATATCACAATCCCTGTCAGGATGGATGATGGTAAGGTTAAGGTCTTCAAAGGATTCAGAATACAGCATAATACAGCAAGAGGGCCAGCAAAGGGAGGGATCAGGTTCCATCCGGAAGAAACAGTTGATACTGTTAGAGCTTTAGCAACATGGATGACATGGAAATGTGCGGTATCAGATATCCCTCTTGGAGGCGGAAAAGGCGGCATAATATGTGATCCCAGGGAAATGAGCGATACCGAACAGGAAAAGCTTTGCAGAGGCTTCATGAGAAAAATATTTGATATAGTAGGTCCTAACAATGATGTTCCTGCACCGGATGTAATGACCAATGCACAGCATATGATGTGGCTCATGGATGAATATGAGACAATTGCAAGATGCAAGCAGCCAGGCGTAATAACAGGAAAAATTGCAAATTATGGCGGTTCACTGGGCAGGACACAGGCAACAGGTTTTGGCGCTATCTATACGATCAGAGAAGCTTTAAAGAAAATGGGCGAGAATATCGACGGTAAAACATGTTCTATCCAGGGATTCGGGAATGTAGGCCAATATGCTGCACTCCTTTTTACTCAGTTAGGAGGAAAGGTCATTGCTGTTTCATGCTGGGACAATATAGACAAGAAACCTTATACATTCAAGAAAAGGGACGGGATTGATGCCGGGTACCTTAAATCAATAACTGACAAATTCGGTTCGATCGATAAAGAAAAGGCAAAAAAGGCAGGATATGAGATTCTGGATGGAGGCGCATGGCTTTCACAATCCGTTGATATCCTTGTTCCTGCTGCAACAGAAGGCGTTCTCAGAAAGGACAATGTAAACGACATAGATTTCTCCAGGGTAAAAATAATAGCTGAAGCTGCAAATGGCCCTACAACGCAGGATGCAGATGAGGTGATCTACAGCAAGAAAGTGCATCTGATACCTGATTTCCTGTGCAATGCCGGCGGTGTTATATGTTCATATTTCGAAGGCGTACAGAATAATATGAATTATTACTGGTCAGAAAAGGAAGTCCTGGAAAAACTGGATACAAAGATGACTGTAGCTTATGAGGGTGTCTACGATCTGGCAAAAGAAAAGAATGTCTACATGAGGGATGCAGCATATATGATAGCCGTTCACAGAGTTGAAAAATCATGTAAGTTAAGAGGCTGGCTATAAGACTTAAAAGAGGGGTTCTTACCCCTCTTTCCCACCTTTTCTAATATAAACCCTTCTGCCTTCATTAAGGTTTTCAATATACCTTATAGTAATAATCAGCCTGCAGTTCTCATAGAAGTATTCAATAAACCTGCCTCCCCATTCTATTAAAGTAATAGAATTCTCAATGTTTTCAAAAATATTAAGCATGCTAAGGTCCTCAATATCTGACAGCCTGTAGAGGTCATAATGATTTACAATTATTTCAGGACCGAGGTAGACATTATGTATGCTGAAGGAAGGGCTCTTTACCTTATTACTCTCAATGCCGTAAAGTTTGCAGATTCTTTTTATCAGGGCAGTCTTGCCTGCACCAAGCTCCCCATCAAAGACAACAATATCACCCCTTTTTACAGATCCATGGATTACTGAAGCAATACCGGCCAGTTCATCTTCATTTTTTACAGTATACTCCATTTATTTTACCTCAAAAGCTGAAACAGCCCTGATAATCCATTTTTTATTCTATCCTTATCAAGCATTTTGATGGTGCAGTTAAGGATCCTGGAAGGTCTAAGATAAAACCTGCGGTATGCATTTTTTAGCAGATCCTCAAGCTCTTCAGCTGAAAGCCCGCTGTCATTAAAATAGGCTGGCGGCTTTATCTCTCCAAGCATAAGTGTATACCTGCTCCAATAGTCCTTTTCTATAATATGCTTTTCAACTGCATCGTCAAAAAGAGGCACCGCCGGTACAGGAAGTGTTATATTGTAATGAGCCCAGTCCAGGGGAAGGCTGAGGCTGAAATTGATCGTTTCATTTATCTCATCGAGCGTTTCTCCCACGTATCCGATCATAAAGTATCCGAGAACCTCAAAACCATAT
The DNA here is from genome assembly GCA_964389675.1 of uncultured Candidatus Sumerlaeota bacterium. Lineage (GTDB taxonomy): Bacteria > CAYMEV01 > CAYMEV01 > CAYMEV01 > CAYMEV01 > CAYMEV01. The sequence continues at coordinate 124,183 of CAYMEV010000002.1, read as the reverse complement.
TTCTTCAAATTATTGACTGTTTTTATAATCCCGGCAGTATCAATACCTTTATTCATCTTTTCAAGTATCCTGTCTGAACCGCTCTCGATTCCTATATGGACTTTATAGCATCCTGCTTTCCTTATAGATTCCATTATGGCTTCATCAATTGTATCAATACGCGTTCTGATATCCCATTTAATTTTTAATCCTTTTTCAGTTATGCCTTCAGAAATAGAGATAGCTCTTTTTTTATCCACAAGAAATGTCTCATCATACATCATAATTTCTCTGGCATTATACTTTTCGACAATCTCTTCTATCTCTTCAATTACATTACCGGATGTCCTCATGCGAAACTTGTTCTGCCAGTAAACCTGAGTACAGAAATGGCATCTGAAAGGGCATCCTCTGCTTGTAACCATTGTGGCAAAAGGCTTTCTTGCCATAATGGACATGTACTTGTCCTGGTCAATCAGATGCCTTGCAGGAAATGAAATACCATTAATATCTAAAAGGTCTCTATTTCCAGTAAAGCAGATACCCTCTCCACTTCTGAAAGCAATTCCCTTCACCATTCTTTTATCCGTTTTATTTACAATGCTTGATAACAGCTCTACTATTGTTTCTTCACCCTCTCCCACCACAACATAGTCGAGTTCCCTGACAGCAAGGCATTCACGGTAGAAAAGGACAGTATGCGGGCCTCCAAGCACTGTAATCGCCTCAGGGAGAATTCTCTTTACCTTTTTTATTCCCGATGCCACCTGAGGCCATAGAAGAGTAGCAGCACTGAAGCCGATGATATCAAAGGCCTCTTTTTTGAGGTAATCTTCCAGCTTATCCTCGGACATTCTTTCGGCGGGCATATCAAGGATCCTGGCATCATGCCCCGCATCGAGAAGAGCTGAGGCAATATACATTAGCCCCAGAGGGGGATATATGCCAGTGACCCCCTGGACAAATTTAGGGTCAACACTCCTGCCAACAACCTTTTCCGTCCATTTTAAGAGTAATATTTTCATTTCTTTTCTATAATTAGGTTATTCAAAACCAGGACATCGAGATCTGCCTGGATGAATGCTCTGCATGCATCATTTCCTGTCATGACAATAGGTTCCTCATGCAGATTGAAGCTGGTATTCAGCACGCAAGGGATGCCTGTCAAATCCTTGTATGTTTTTATAATATCATAAAAGAACCTGTTATCAGACCTCCTCAGGACCTGGGGCCTGGCTGTATTATCGGTGTGTATCACTGCCGGGGCTTTATCCCTCATAATATCCTTTGCAGAATAGGTAATGGTCATAAACCTGTCTGACAGGCATCCTCCATTCTTTATGCTGAAAAGCCTGTCAATATCCTCATATAATATTGTGGGTGCAAAAGGCATGAACTCTGACCTGTTCAGTTTTTTATTAAGCCAGTCATTTACAGATTTATCAAGAGGATTATATATTATAGACCTGTTTCCAAGAGCTCTAGGGCCATATTCCATCCTTCCCCTGCATATGGCGATTATCTTTCCCTGAGCAAGCCTGAGAGCTATTTCCCTTTCAAGTTCATGAAATTCTTTGATACTGTATTTTTCTCTATCTATTAAATCCTCTGGTATATTTCCAGGTTCAGGACCAAGGTATATATTATCAAGGAATAAAGGCTTCTTCCCCTTTTTTTCCATCCAGTAATATGCGGTAGCACCCATGCTCAGGCCACAATCACTCATCCCGGGATGGACATATAGATTGTCAACCTCCGGCAATTCGAATATGTGCTGATTCAGTTTTACATTGCCGAATACCCCTCCTGAAACCACAATATCGTGTATATTACTCTTTCTTACATAGCTTTTTATAAATTCTATGAAGCAATCCTCCAGCCGTTTCTGGGCTGCAGCTGCTATATCTTCTCTTGAATAACCCTCAAGTTTCTTCTTTATCCATGATTTCTTAAACGGGTTTATAATACTCTTTATATGCATTGATTCTTTATTATTTGAAAGGTAGAAGAGTTTTTCCATAACATGATACAGTTTTGCGGGGTCACCATTCGCTGCAAGCCCTGTTGTCTTTCCTGCATGCTTGAGAGGATCAAAACCCAGTATTTGAGTAATTTCACCGTAAAACTGGCCTGGAGACTGGAGACAGCCAATCGGCTTTATAAGAGACATTCTTCCGTCACAGCCCTTATAGACAGAAGCAGAAAGCCCGTCCCCGATATTATCTGCTGTTATTATCAATGCTTTCTGAAGGCCTGAATAGTAATACGCTGCTGCTGCATGAGAAAGGTGGTGATCAAGGAATATGATCTTCCGGAAATGTTTCCTGTAGGCCTGACGGCTTATCATATCCATAAAGTTCTGATAGCAGGGTATCCTTCTGAAAAAATCCTGATATAAAAGATAAAGCTTCTGAGAAAGAGAAAAATAATCATGGTAATATGCATGAAATGTCTTTGAGAAAAACCTGTGAACAAAGTTCAGCCTGTTTGTAAATATTATCTGGTCAATATCATCAAGAGATAAACCCAGGTTCTTCCTTATATATTCTATTATCTCGAGAGGATAGCCTCCCTGGAATTTATACCTCGTAAAACGCTCCCTTGAAGTACTTAAAAGGATTCTATCACCTTCAGCAAGAGTGCAGTTTGCATCGTGTCCATCATTTATGGAAAGGATAATTGCAGGATCTGTCATAGGTAATTTTATCTGTTATAGTCTCTAATGCGAAATCTCTTCAATACCTCTTGATTGTCAGGATCGATAGAAAGTATATATTCATATAAAACTCTTGATTCATCATACTTCATGAGACTGTCAAGGTAGCTTCCAATTTCAAGCATTTTGCTTATACCATTATATTTAAGCTTATTATAGTATTTTTCATTATCTTCTATCTCCTTCAGCCTGCCCAGGTGGTAAATGAAGTTATTTCCTTCAGGCGAATAGAATCTTTTATCCTGAACAGCTTCAATAACGCTTCTTCTGGTATCGACTATATGCCTTATTCTGGCAGCGTTTTTATCCGCCTTTAATATCCTGTCTGCGGAAACCACGCTTTTCAGCATTGGCCTAAGGCTCCCATAGCTGTCAAGATATAGATAGTTTTTTGTAATCTCAGGCACTATAACAGGAAGAACTGATCTGTATATAAAAAGATCAAGGATGAACATGCTGCCAAGCAAAAGCAGTATTATAATGTATATGGCGATCCTGTATATTTTGAAATCATGCCTTTTGTAATAGGGAGAAAGCTTTGGCTTAATCTTCAGTATTTTTCCCCTGAGCATCTGAGCTTTTGCATGCTTAGGATTTTTTGACAAAATATTAGTAACAATTTCCAGTGCACTTGAATAATCTTTTTTTTCTATAAGGCTTTCAGACTTTTCTATAAGCCTTATAAAGGAATGGCCTGTCTTCTCCGTGCTCCTCTTTTCATCATGGGTAATGGTGCTTTGTTCAAGCTTGTCCATCAGGCCTCTGATATGTACGCTTTCTTCCGCATTAGGGTATAATAGCAGAAATTGTTCATAGTCCTCTTTTGTGTTCTTTTTCTTTGCTCTTTCAAAAAGCTCCAGTTTCTGGGCCTTTTTATTATTTTCCTTTTCCCTTATCTCACGAAGGAATTCAAGCCTTTCATGGGCATATTGGCTGTATTTCCCCTCAGGAAAGAGCTTTATGAATTTTTCCCATTCTTCATAGACATCAAGCATCTCGGTCTTCTTGAATATCTCGGCTTCATCTCTCAGATGAGCGAGCTTTTCTTCAAGCAGTTTTGTATATTCATTTTCAGGGTACCTTATGAGAAATTCCTCAATCTCAAAGATATCACCCTCTTTAATGAGAAATTTGAACCTCTCTTTCATAGTTTTGTGTTCTTCAATAATATCCTCAGGTGATTTATCGGGACCATAGATTGTTGCACTGGAATCATTAATGATTATTTCCTTTTCTATTTCATCGTTAATGAAGGGATACCTAAGCCTAAGTTTTCTAAGCTCTGAGAGCAGGACTACATAGCTTTGGTACCTGTCTTCAGGCTTTTTGTTTGTCATTTTGGTAAGGAGATTCTTCACATCCTGAGTTATAGTCTCATTCGCGAAAAGGGAAACATCCGGCAGCTCTTCGTTCACGTGCTTATTTAGAATCGCAAGGGGCTTATCCGCCTCAAACGGATATTTGTGGGTAAGCATATAGAACATTGTAATACCCAGTGAATAGATATCGCTTCTGAAATCAAGAGGATCTCCTTTGCACTGTTCAGGGCTCATAAAGAAAGGTGTGCCGAATGCTGAACCATCTGCTGTGATTGATGAATTTTCCGATAATATCTTTGACAGTCCAAAATCAACTATCTTAACAGTATAATCATCAGTAATCATTATATTGCTTGGTTTGATGTCCCTGTGAATAATCCCGTATTTTAGGGCTTCAGCAAGTCCGCTGACCGTATAATAGATTATATGAAGCGTAAGCTGTATCGGCAGGGGCCCTTCCTCCTCCAGTATATCATCAACACCCCTTCCATCTATATATTCCATTGCAAAAAATCTCAGGCTTTTCTCAACGCCGGCATAATAAATCTTTGCAATATTGCTATGATCCAATTTGGCAGCATTCTGGGCTTCCTTGATAAACCTCTCCTCAAATGCCTTTTCCTTCTTTTTGATTTCAGGGGATGAAGCTGCTCCAGGAGTCTTGCCACCCTTGTCATCCTGAGTCTTATCCCTTTTGATACAGAGCACCTTTACAGCAACCTCTCTGTCGAGAGTGTTATCTCTTGCCTTATATACTATTCCAAACCCACCCTCTCCAATCTTCTCGATAATTTCATAAGGGCCTAATATCATATTGTCATCACCATTAATGTCATTTTGTCTGTTCATTTTTCATAAATATTCATGGATTATAATAAATTACAAATGGGATTATATACCTTAAAAATAATAATGTAAAATCAAAAATTTACTGCTTTTTTGTTATAAGAACCCTGATCATTTTATCAGGATCTATGTACTTATCAACCATTTCAATAATTTCACTGTCACTGATATCCCTTATCTTTTCCATTCTACTCCTGTTATAATTCCAGTTATTAAACCTGTACTTGCTCCTGGTAAGCTGACTGCATTGGAATTCCAGAGATTCATTGCTTATTTTATGATTTCCTATTATCAGATTCTTCTTTTTTTGGATTTCATCCTTTTTTGGCGGATTAGCCTTAAGATCCTTCAATACATTGTATATTTCCTGAATTGCAGCTTCCGGGTCTGTTGTGGAAAGATATATATAATAACAGCCACAATCCATATAGCCGTTATAACTGCTGAAAACTGAGTAGCAAAGCTTCTTATCAAGCCTGAGCCTTTTAAATAGCCTTGAATCCATGGTCCTTCCAAGAATATTAATAAGCATTTCAAAAGCTATGCTGTCTTCAGAAACAATGGCAGGAGCAATCCCCCCCATTATTATTCCCGTCTGGTTAAGATTCTCAATATACTCTATATACTCATTTCCCCCTTGATTTATATCAGTTTTAATGCTTTTCATCTCTGATTCGTAATCCTTCTTCTCTCCGAAATAATGCTCGATCCTGCTTATTAAATGCTGAGTATCAACATCGCCTACAGCTGATATTATCATATTTTCCGGGTGGAAGTACATTCTATGCCATTTATTAATTTGATGCTGGTCCAGGCTCATTATGCTGTCGGTATCACCGTCTGGATACAGGCCATAGCCTGTGTCATTGAACAGGTACCTGTAAAAGAGTTTGAGGCAGTACAGTGTGATATTATTCCGAATTGTATTTATAGAAGTCACAGCATTATTCTTTTCAATCTCCATAAAATCTTTCGGAAAAGTAGGGTAGAATATTATCTCTGAAAGCAGTCTCAGGCTCTGTTCAATATTATGTGGAAGAAATACAGCATTATACATAAGATAATCCTGGGTAACAGATGTGTTTATTGATCCGCCTAAAAAGTCAAGCATGCTGGTAAGCTCATCATTTGTATATTCTCTCGTCTCTCTGAGGCTAAGTTTGGATAAAATATATGAAATGCCGGATATCTGGTTCGTCTCGCAGCGTGACCCGCCTCCCACCAGCACAGATATATAAGATATAGGGATATGATGCATTTCATTTATATATACCGATATGCCATTCTTAAGAGTATGATCTGACTCTTTGGATATTATGCTTCTCTGCTTTTCATATATATCTCTCTTAAAATCCTCCAGTACGGGTATCTGCATCGAAGGCTTGTTGGGATACAGGCACATGATATTCAGATTATTGGTCTTAAGATACTTAAGGGCTATATCATTTATATCCTTGGGGGCTATTTCTTCAAGCATATTCAGGTATTCATCAAGAAAATCGTATTTGTCAAAGATCTCGGCATACCCTATTGATTCAGCAATACCCTCGATTCTCTCAAATTTCTGGACATAGGTCCTCTTAAGGATGTTCACAGCTTTTTCAAGCTCTGAACTTGTTATCGGATATGTCTTAATCTTTTCGATCTCGTCCAGTATGGCACTTAAGCCATCCATAATACTCCTCTTTTCATCCTGTATGGCAAATATAAAGAATGGTATCCTGTTTTCCTTGGTCTCAAATATATCTGCATCCAGAAGCTGTACCAGCCCTTTTTCGACAATGTTCTTCCTGAACCTGGAGCTTCTTGCTGAAGATAATATCTCAACAAGAAGGTTTATCTTGAGCATATCCCTGGAATTCGGCCTGTCAAACTTGAATAAAAGCCCGCTCATATTATACTGAATATCCATCTGCTCATAGTTGTATCTCATCTCATTCTGCTCTGGTTCCTTGGGCCTTAATGATGAGAGGTAGTTGCCCCTTTCCCAGTCACCAAAATACCTTTCAACAAGCTTCATCGTTTTTTTAAGCTCTACATCTCCAACAACAATAATACATGCATTTTCCGGCCTGTAGTACCTGTTATAGTGATTAAGGATATGGCTTTTTTGTAATACCGGGACATCCGTTGACAATAAACCCCGGGAAAACCTGCTGTTTTTGTAGCTTAGCTTAAAGAGCCGGTCCAGGATAATTCTGTTGGGAGTGTCCTTATACTGAAACATCTCCTCGGTCACTATCTTCCTTTCCTTTTCTATCTGCGAGTCAAGAAATAAAGGCCCAAGAACAATGCTTCTAAGTACTTCCAGGCTGACCTCCTGGAATTCGGATGGAACCACATTGTAATAATAGGTATAATCAAGGCCGGTTAAACCATTGTACTCACCCCCAACTGCATTTATCCTGTCGACATATTCCTGGTTCTGGAAGAGCAGGTGCTCCAGAAGGTGAGATATTTCCCTTGTATTGTCCTCCTCATCAAGCACTCCTACATTGATCCATACATGAGTAGTAAGTATAGGATTCTTCCTGTTCTCTACCACTATGACCTTAAGCCCGTTATCCAGATAAACAGTCCTCATTAGATCCTTAATCATTTTTACTGCTCCTAATTTTTCTCGATTTATATTTATTATTAATCTAATATAAAAGGCTGATATTATGAAGATAAAAATTCTTATCGCATTAATTTTGGTTTTTTTTTCTTCAGAGGGCATCCTGTCTTCTGCGCCGGTAATTGACCTTGAAAAGACTGTGCTGAATCTTGGCTGCTTTTGTAAAGGAACAGCTTTAAGGGAAAAAATATGGATAAGCAACTCAGGTGATACATCCCTTATAATAAGTCCTGCTGAAGCATCCCCTAATATATTTATTGAAACAGGCGAATTTATTATACCTCCCGGTGAAAAGAAATTTTTTGCCTTTTCAATTTTAATGAGAGGAGAAGAGGATACTTATTTAAGACTCCATACAAATGATCCTGATAGCCCTGATATAAAGATATTTTTTATCTATAGTGTAATGGAGCCCGTATTGCTTTATCCTCATGATTTTATAAACATCGAGCAGTATCCGGGAAGCAGAAATGTATACAGGGCGTACCTGTGCAGTATTTTCAATACACTTGAAATAAAGGACCTTACAAAAAGCAATGAACACCTACATGCCAAGGCACTGGACATTGATCATGCCCCGACAGAAGGAATAAAGTCCTCAAAGGAGATAATAATAGCATATTCTGAGCAGATCCAGCCAGGTTCATATATGGATTTTCTTGCAATAGAAACAAACCATGGCAGGATTGTCCTGAATATAAATACATCCATTAAGCCACTAATAAATGTGCTGCCCCTTGGAGCTCATTTCCAGGGCAATTCAAAAAAAAGGCAGCCTTTCCTCATTCATCTGATAAACTCTGAAAAATCAGACTTCAATGTTAGCGAAGCTGTTTTTGACAGGGGCATTTTTGATATCAGTATCAGGACAGGTGAAGATGATTTTGTAAAAATTCTTGAAATTATGCTAAAAAAAATAATAAATAAGCCCGGGGTATATCATATTGAATTAATGATTGACGAAGAAAGGCATCCATATATAGATATACCTGTATACATAGATTAAAGGATATGCATTTTGATAAGCATTATAATACCAGTCAAGAACGGTGAAAAGACATTAGAATATACGCTTAGATCAATTTCAGCACAGGATCATAAGAGCCTTGAAACCATAGTTGTTGATGACCACAGCTCAGATAACAGCATCAATCTCCTTAAAAAGCATAATGTTACTGTAGTAAAGAACAATGGGACCGGCGTAGCTCATGCAAGAAATACCGGATCTAAATATGCAAAAGGGGATATTATCCTGTTTATTGATGCGGATATTATCCTTCCTGAGAATGCACTGAGTCTTATAAAGGAAGCCTTAACAGAAAGCAGAATAGCCGGCGCTGTTGGCATAGAATCAATTGCTGTACCCTATGGCAGTTTTTTCTCAAGGTTTAAAAACCTCTGGATGAACTATACATTTTCTCATCTGCCAAAATATATACATTCATTTTATACCTCCTGTGCTGCCATAAGGAAAAAGGACTTTGAAAGACTCGGAGGCTTCGATGTTAACTATGTAAAGCCCAATGTAGAGGATACTGCATTTGGAAGAAAAATGGCAAATAACGGCTACCTGACTGTTGTCATAAAGGACCTCCAGATCCAGCATAAAAAGGAATATACACTTAAAAGCCTCATAAAAACGGATTTTTTAAGAACCTGCGGCCTTCTGAAAATAGTACTCAGAGAAAAATGGAGCAATTTCCAGAGAAGGAACCAGAGCTCAGTACCTCTCTCTTTCATTCTTTCTGTCCCGTTTCCGGCAATATCTGCTTTTTTTATTGTGCTTTATAAACTTAAGCCTTTCAATCTTATTATATCTTTATGCTTTTTGTTTCTCTACCTGTTTTTCAACCGGAAGTTCCTATATTATGCATATATAAAAAAGGGAGCTTCCTTTCTCCTGAAATCTATTATATTTATGATCTTTGATTCGTTTATTGTATTATCAGGGCTGGTTTTCGGTCTTCTCCACTATTTCATCTTAAGGAAAAGGTACTAGGCGGTGAAACCCCTTGATTATATAAAATTTTCCAGCAGACTCTTTTTCAAAAAGCAAAGCCTTCCTATCTACCTTGTTTTGTTCATTACATCCAGATGCACCCTTGCCTGCAGGCATTGCCTGCTTGGCCAGGGTTTAATAAAAGACAGCTACGAAATGTCTTTAGATGATCTTGAGAAATTATCCCAGTCACTGGGCAGGCTGCTTTTCTTGCTTCCTACAGGGGGAGAACCGTTTTTAAGAGATGATATAGTTGAAATAGTTAAAATATTTGCACGGAACAACAGGGTATGCAATATTGGAATACCAACCAATGGCTCCCTTACTGATAAAGTGATACTGCATACAGAAAAAATCCTGGATGAACTTCCTGAAGTGGACCTTGCTGTAGATGTAAGCATAGACGGGATTGGAGGGGACCATAATTATATCAGGAACAATCCTGAAAGCTTCAGGAAAGCAGTATATACTTTCAGGGAGCTTAAAAAACTTGAATACAGCCACCCTAAATTCAATGCTAATATAGGCCTTACTGTATCTGCATATAATATTGACAAGGTATATGATATTTATCAATTCCTGCAGAAGGACCTTGGGGTCAAAACCATCAACCATCTTCTGGTAAGAGGCAATCCCCGTGAAAAGAAGGCAATGGACTTTGATATAGAAAAATACATGAAGTTTTCTGAATTTCTTGAAGATGAGGTTAAAAGGGGGCACCTCAAGGGCTATAAAGGCTTTCCTTTCGCTGGAGTGATAAACGCCATAAGAACAGTCAGGCCTTATATAATAAAAGAAAGACTGGAAAGAAAAAAGCAGATAGTGCCATGCCTGGCGGCACAGCTTGGGGCTGTCATACTTTCAGACGGTGTCGTAATGCCATGTGAAATACTTGAAAAACCCATAGGGGACCTCAAAAAAACAGATTTTGATTTTAGGAAAATATGGTTTTCAGAAAAAAGGAGAGAGATAGTCAATTATATCAAAAATAATGGGTGCTGCTGCACTTATGAGTGTTTCCTCACACTGAGCATCTTTTTCTCCTTCAGTGGAATACTGAGGCTGCTGAAGAAATATTCAGGCTGAATTTATTAATTAATCAGCACCTTGATCATCCATAAATATGATATTCTTTGATTTAGCATCGGCAAGTATATTTGCAGCCTTGCTGGAATGGGAGGATATTTTGAAAAACTTCACCGCAGTGCTTGCAATATCGCATATGCTCCATTTTCCAATATAGCCTTTTTTATCAGTATTATCACCAAGATACATAAAGAGCCCGTTCTGAGAATGGTTTGCATCATCAGGACCCGTGTCATTTTCTGGGCTGAAGAATGAGTTATGACCGATACTTCCTATAGAGCGATAGTCCAGATTGGCAGGATAAAGGATCAGATCAGGGGGTATATTATTAACCTTCTTGTAGATCTCTTTTGGAATGAAACCAAGATTTCCCAGAGTCTTTCCATCTGGCCCCTTTACACTTTCCAGCTCCTGCTTAATCTGCTCAAGAAAGTTATTGTAGTCTGCTTCCTCTACTGTACCATCAGGTTCCCTGTTCTTAACATTAAGAAAGATCCTCGAATAATAACCGCCAGAACTCCATGCTTTGGTCATCGCCCAGTCAATATCATCATTGGAAAATTTCTGCACACCTTCTTTCCTGTTTTTCAATACAAGGTACCCTTTTTCCATAAGCCACTGATTGACATTGAATCCCCCCTTCATTGTCTTTGCGCCGTGGTCAGAGACTATCATTATATCAGCTGTTTCACTGAATTCTTCTATTATCTTTCCAAGAAAATTATCAATAAGCTTATAGTATTCATAGATAGTATTTTCATAAGGATTTCCTGCTATATGCCTGGGGTGGTCTTCAGCCATATAACTCCAGAACCCGTGGTGCATCCTGTCTGTTCCCATCTCTACAATCATGGAAAAATCGAACCTGAACATTTTATTTACCTTCAAAAAGAGTTCGAACCTTTTACCTGTCATCAGGATTATCTGCCTTAAAAGCCATTCCTTATCCTCTGTCCTGAAATTTTTTATATCAATTATGTATTCACCTATCAGGTTTTTTATGTCATTTCTGAACCCGTTAGGATATGTATATTCAGAATCGGTATCGGGAGTAAGGAATCCTGAAACCATAATCCCGTTTATCCTTTTTACAGGATATGTCATGGGAACACCCATAATAAAGGACCTCTTGTTGTAAAGATCCAGATATTCCCATATTGCTTTATCCCTGACACTGGTTGAATTTGGAATATACAGCTCGCTGTAGTCATAAGCCTTACGGTTCCTGAAACCATAAATGCCAAGTTCACCCGGATCTTTTCCAGTAACCATTGATACCCATGCCGGAACTGTAATGGCAGGTATGGTGCTCTCAAGATGGGCATATATACCCTTATTCATAATATACCTGAATGCAGGCAGTTTATCCTTCCACCTTTTAAAGATGAGGTCAGGTTCTGCACAATCAAGGCCTATAAGGAACAATCTCTTATTTTCGTTCCGGATCATCCCCGGCTCCTTTCAACAGAAAATACAAAAGCATTATAAACAAACATTTCTTATAGTAAAGTAATATTTGGCATGCTCACAAAATGTTTGATTTTATTTTTTATTCCGGTATTATATAAACATCAATATTAAAAGCAGTAAGGATTCCGGAGAATAGAATGGATCTCATTCAGGAAGGAAAAAGGGTCTTCGAAATAGAGATATCATCGCTAAAAGAGGTCAAAAACAGTCTGTCTGCAAGTTTTCAGAATGCTGTAGAAGCTGTGTATGGATGCAGGGGCAGAATTATACTTACAGGTATGGGTAAAAGCGGGATAATAGCCCGTAAGATATCCTCGACTCTTTCGAGCCTTCGTACATCATCATTCTATATACATCCCAGCGAGGCAAAACACGGGGACCTCGGAATGGTTTTAAGTGAGGACCTTGTAATAGCATTAGGAAAAAGCGGAGAAACTGAAGAGCTTAATTCAATACTGCCATACATATCCAAAATAGGAGCAAAGATTATCTCAATAACCGGCAATCCTGGATCAACACTTGCAAAGCTATCTGATATTGTCCTTGATGTCACTGTAAAGAAAGAAGCATGCCCCAACAACCTCGCTCCGACAGCATCAACAACTGCTGCACTTGTAATGGGAGATGCCATAGCTGTTGCAGTATCTATAATGAAGGGGATAAAACCTGATGATTTTGCAAGGTATCACCCGGGAGGCCAGCTCGGCAAAAGGCTTCTCCTCAAGGTCAGCGATCTCATGCATAAGGGTAGCGCAAATCCCATAGCAAAGCCTTATGATACAATAAAGGATATAATAGCTGCAATGACAATAAATCCTCTGGGCGGGGTAAATATAATAGATGACAATAATAAGCTTGTTGGGATAATAACCGATGGAGATATAAGGAGGTCGCTTATGAAGCATGCAGACATCCTTACCAGAAAAGCTTCTGAGATTATGACCAGGACTCCAATATTTATTACAGATGAGGAGCCTGCATTCAAGGCAATGCAGGTAATGGAAAACAGGAAATCTCAGATAAGCATACTCCCTGTATTGAGCAATCAGGGTGATGTTGTAGGCCTTATCAGGCTTCATGACCTAGTAAAGGCAGGGTTGTAGAATGGACAGCATAAATCTCTCAAGTCTTTCAAAGCCATTTATAATTGCAGGCCCATGTGTACTTGAAAACAGGGAAATATCCCTTAAAATTGCTGAATTTCTCTCAGGGCAGGCGGAAGAAAACCAGATAGACATAATCTACAAGGCCAGCTTTGATAAAGCCAACAGGTCCTCTGCAGAATCATTCAGAGGGGTAGGGCTCAAAAAGGGCCTTGAGATATTAAGCGAGGTATCAATAAGGCACAGCCTCTACATTACGACTGATATACACGAAACCTGCCAGATAGAACAGGTAGCGAACGATATAGATATCATTCAGATACCTGCTTTTCTCTGCCGTCAGACAGACCTTCTGATAAACTGCGCTAAGACCGGAAAGATAATTAATGTTAAGAAAGGCCAGTTTCTATCACCATACGACACAAAGAATATTGCAGATAAAATAATGTCTGTATCTGATAATGACTTCATATTGACAGAAAGAGGGACAACCTTCGGTTATAACAATCTTGTTGTAGATTTCAGATCATTTCCGATTATGAAAAAATATGCTCCCTATGTCTGTTTCGATGTGACCCATTCCGTTCAGAGGCCCGGAGGCCTTGGGCAACAGAGCACAGGAGATAAGGAGTTCGTCTTCAGCCTTGCAAAAGCGGGGCTTGCAACAGGTGTGGACTGTCTGTTCTTTGAAATCCATCCTGAACCTGAAAAGGCTCTTTCTGATGGCCCCAACAGCCTTAATTTTGATGAATTCAAAGAAATAATCAGTTATATCAGGGACTATAAAGATTTCTTTTATGGAACAAAACGCCCTTAAAACCCTCATAAAAAAAGCAGAAAATATCATATTTGATTTTGACGGCATAATTGTCGATTCAGAATATTACTTCTATCTCTCGGCAAAAAAGGCTTTTTCAGAGATTAAATGCCTTGAAGAAAGCTACTATTATAAATACTGGACAAATATAGGAAACGGGCTCGAAAAAGAATCCAAGGGATTAGGCCTTTCAAAGGAAGAAGAAAAATCCATTAAAAGGAAAATAGAAAGGAATTACATGGGTTATGTAAAAAAGGGCCTTATAAAGAGCTATGAAGAAATACTGCCTATTCTCACCATATTAAAGAAGGGCAATAAGAAGCTGTATATAGCATCAAACACAAAAAAGGAAATCCTGAATAAACTGCTTGATGATAATAATATACCCAGAGAGGTCTTTTCCGGGGTCTTCGGAAAAACAAAAAACATGAAGCCCAAGCCTCATCCAGACATCTTTGTCCACACACTTGCAGAGATAAATGCAAATCCTGATAAAACCATAGTAATAGAGGATACAGAAAAGGGAGTAGTATCTGCAGAAAAGGCAGGCATACGGTCCATATCCATAAGAAACAGGCATAATATAACAGCTGAATTCAGCCAGTGCGAACATATCTTCAAAAGCCATAAAGATCTGCTTTTTTTCTTGAACAGTGCTTTTGACTCATAACTTTATAAATCCATAAAAGGAGATTGAAAATGAAAAAAAAGACAGATAATCTGCTATACAGAAAAGTGGATAAAATATCATTGATTCTGCTTATCGGATTAACAATGCTTTTTTATGCCTGCCCCTATGAATCGGAATTTCCTCTCAAGGAAGCTTCAGAGGCTGTTATGGATCCCGATCTTGAGGGAAACTGGAAGGTGGATGGCCAGGAGGATACAGCCATAATCATGCATGTATGCGGTCAGGAGTATCTTATCCTAGGCTGTCAGATAGAAAGCAATGCAAAGGTTATGCTTGATACCAGCATCTTCAGGGCTTTTGTCACTGAACTTGACTGCGGGAATTTTCTCAACCTGCAGAGCATTGATATCCTTACAGGCGAAAAAAGCAGCTTTATTTTTGCTGAATACTATTTTAAGAAGGACAGCCTGATTATAAAGGTTATAGATGATGCAATTATTGAAAGCCCTGTTTTATCGCAAAAGGAGCTTATCAGCCTTATTGAGAAAAACAGAAATAACAGCAAACTGTACATGGAGGAGATGATTCTCACTAAATCAGGAAGCCAGATGCCTTAAGGATTATCATCGATCCTAAAGCCCTGTTCATTCAGTTCACTTTCCTCCTGTCTTGTCAGAACCTTCAGAAAGTTGTCAAATATACCGTTTATCTGTGTTTTATAATTTATATAGGACTGAATATCGTCAATGATTTCCCCGGTAATAAGCTGCCCTGGCACTAAAAGAGGGACACCCGGAGGATAAGGCACTACCATGCTTGCTGATATCCTTCCCTCGGACCTTGAATACTGCATTTTCTCACCGTCACAGTAAAAAGCAAAACGGGGCCTGTATCGGATAGGGCTCAATGACAGTTTTACATTGTGTTTCGGGCTCTTGCCATTATTTGGGCTGTTCTTTTCAATGTTTTCAAGGGCAAGAAACAGCCTGTTCAGTTTTGAGTGGGTCGTTCCTATCGTGCATAGGACAGTAAGTGTATTGAATGTGGTTTTTTCAATCTGTATATTATGCTTGTTAAGAAGCATATATTCAACTTCCTTTGCAGTAAACCCGGATTTAGAGACATCTATCGTTATTTTCAGCGGGTCAAGCTTGATATTGTCATCTGAAAGCTCGCTGGTCAGCATATCATCAAGGGTCAGAACGCTGAACCTGCTTAATGAGTTTATTGACTCCCTTATACCCGAAGAAAGCCTCAGAACTTTACTTAAAAGGCTGTATCCCTCCATGATCATCTGTTTTCGGGCTACATCCAGGGATGCTATCATGGGATACTGCGGCGATGTAGATGTATGCATTATATAATTTTCCATGAAAAAATCGCTGAATTCACGGAAATCCGGATCATTTACATGGATCATTGATGCCTGGCTGAAAGCACTCATTGTCTTATGCGTGGACTGTGTACTGTAATCAGCTCCTGCTTCCATCGCACAGGGATAAAATTCCGGATGGAACCTGCTGTACCCGAACCACGCTTCATCCACGAGAACCTTAATGCCTCTGGCATGTGCCTCCTTTACTATATCCGCTATGTCATACCTCAGACCGTCATAGGAGCAGTTTGTAAGAAAAAGAAGCTTCAATTTCTTATGCATATTCAGGGCCCTGTCCATATTACTAATAATATCCTTTTTTGGAACAAGACCGAATATTCCATACCTGTCATTAATGGTAGGCATCATGTATATAGGTTCAGCTCCGCTCAGGATAATACCGTAGTGCACTGACTGATGCGAATTCCTGTCCAGAAGGATTGCATCGCCCGGTTTAAGGAGGGTCTGAAGCAGAATCTTATTTGCTGTTGAAGTACCATTTGAACAAAAGAAAGTATGCCTTGCACTGAATGCCCTGGCGGCAAGCTCCTGAGCCTCTTTAATGACCCCTTTCGGATCAAGAAGCGAGTCAAGGATTGGAACAGACACCGAAATGTCTGTCCTGAAGATATTCGGACCGTAAAATTCATAAAAATCCTTCACCCAGTTTGAATATTTCAGTGAATATCCTGATGAGTGCCCTGGAGTATGATATGAATCCTCTGCTTTCAGGCTGTATTCAACAATCTTTTCATAAAAAGGAGCCTTTTTCTTTGCATTAATCTCTGATATTATCCTCCTTGATATCTCATCCCAGTCCTGGTCTGTCTTGCTGAAATAACCGTTTAGATAACCGCCTGACAGAAAGCTTTTAGCATCTTCATCCATAGTAAAAAGGAATATGTTTACCTCATACCTGAGCCTTAATATCTCCTTAAATATCTCCTGGCCCCTTATTTTTCTTGATTTTGCACGGCTTTCATACGGGACGATAAGCTCAGTCAGGACAACATGAATAGCTCCATCCTCAGTCAGGCTCCTGCAGGCAGATGAAAAATCAGCAGCTCCGACAACATTGAACCCTCGTTCCTTTAACTCAGCAATCTCCTCTTTTAATTTGGTTTTATTGGGGGTAATTAATAATACCTTAAAATTCATTCCTATAGTACTCCTTAACCTTTAATGCAAAGCAAGTCATTATAGTTTTTATGTTCAATTTGAAAACAAAAAAATATCATTGTATTTATCTAAATAATTCCATAATATATTAACTATGCAAAAAGAAAGTATACTTCTTAAAGGCAATATTATCAATCCTCTTTCATTAAAAAAATGCAGATATATTCCTGAGGGTTATGTATTGTTCTCAAGGAAAAGCGGAATAATTACTGATTATGGCAGATATGTCTCCATTAAGGATCAAAATCTTGATAATTTTGAAATAATAGATGCTGGCAAGGACTATATACTACCTGCCTTTACTGATATGCATACCCATATACCCCAGTTCCCCATAAGGGGGATAGGCAAATCATCCCTGCTTTACTGGCTTGATAACTATGTCAGGGAAGCAGAGATCAGGTTCTGTGATAAATCTTATGCATCAGGGATCATTTCAGAATTTTTTGATTCCCTGATAAGTTCCGGCACTGTTACTTTCTGTGCATATTCAAATGGAAGCATTCAAAGCACTGAAATAATATTTGAGGCTGCAGAGAAAAAAGGAATAAGGCTGATATGCGGAAATGTACTGGGAGACCTCGGCGGCTTCTACTGCCGAAATCATGATCCAAAAGCGATGATTATGGAATCAGCAGGGCTCATTAAAAAATGGCATGGCAGGGAAAACAGGCTTTTTTATGCTCTTACGCCAAGATTTGCACTTTTCTGTTCCTTTGAATTTATGAAGAAAATTGCTATGATTTATGATAACAGCCTTTATCTGCAGACTCACCTCTCAGAGAACAGAAATGAAATAAATGAAGTTCTAAGGCTTCACAGCAGTTTCAGAACATATACTGACATATATAATTCTGCCGGATTAATGAAAAAGCATACAATTCTTGCACACTGCATCTACTTGAATGACCATGAAATTGATGCAATAAGGGACAGCTGCTCTATAATCGCCCACTGCCCTACGTCAAACAGGTTTTTAAGAAGCGGGATAATGCCCCTTAGAAAATACATTGAAAAGGGCCTTCATATTGGCCTTGGAACAGATATAGCCGGAGGCTATAATATATCTGTCATTGATGAGCTGAGAGAAGCAATTGAGCAGTCAAAAACACTCTCAGTGATAAATGATGAGGATCTTGCAATCAACTGCAGGGAAGGAATCTATCTTGCCTGTGGAGGTTCTGCGGAAGCACTAAAATTAAGCAGGTTAACAGGTTATATAGACAAAGGGAAATATGCAGACCTGGTCATTATTAAAAACAAAGCAGAACAGCAAAGCGATATTGACAGAGCGCTGTCAGAAATTATCTACAAAAGCCATGATGTTGTAGGGCTTTACTGTGCCGGGAAATGCCTGCTCTAGTCATATTGTTGGAACAATTTTTTTTAAGGCAATTTTATCTTATTAACAATAAGCCCCTGTATTCCCCTGAAAAAACCATGCAGGAGCTTAAAGGAGGAAATTACCCCTATGAGGAAAAATAATCTGTATTATTTTATAGTCGGAATAGCTGCTTTAATCTTTATATTAGCATTCTTTGCAGGTATTAGCTTCAGAAAAACAGATTCCAAAGAAGATGATGTATTAAACTATATCAGGGCTTATTTTGTGGCACAGCAGAATTATAGAGCAGCACATATCAACAAGGAATACAGCAATGCGGAATACTTAAAAATGGAGAAGATTCTTGAACCGACTTTAGCTGATTCCATTATCTCTGAAGGAACTGTGCCAATATCAGGATACCTGTTCATGGAAAACACTGAGAAAGATGAAACGGGTCGCATAATCAGGTTTGAGCTTAAAGCAGGCCCTGAAAAATACGCCAGGGGCAGCAGGAAACAGTATTATTTAAACCCGCAAGGCTGGTTATACTACAGAGATAATAAAAAAGCAGGTCTCCCTGAAATCGAAGGGGCATTTCATTATGAGCCCCCTGATGATACATGGCTGGTATCAGGATCTTCATTTTTGTCTTCAGATATTGATCCAAATAAAATACTTAAAATTATCATTCAAAATGAGGAAAATTCGGTTAAAATTGCAAAAGCCTATTTCTCAGCTCAGCAAACATACAGGAATATCAAGGCAAGCCGCAGTTACAGTACAGCAGAAGAACTGAGAGATGAAGAAATTCTTGAAGCAGTATTATCTGAATCCATTATATCAAAAGGAAATATTCAAATCTCAGGCTATATCTTTGCTGAAAGTACAAAAAAGGACCATACAGGCAATATAATAAGCTTTGAGCTTAAAGCAGGCCCCGTCATTTATGGT
Organism: uncultured Candidatus Sumerlaeota bacterium; assembly: GCA_964389675.1. GTDB lineage: Bacteria > CAYMEV01 > CAYMEV01 > CAYMEV01 > CAYMEV01 > CAYMEV01. Next base: position 104,768 of record CAYMEV010000002.1, on the reverse strand, counting down.
TTAGATGGCAGAAAGCAATTCTATCTTAATAATTTGGGATATCTATATGCCAGAGACGAAAAAGAGGGAGGAATTCCGGATATTGAACCCGGATTCCAGGCAGGGCTGCATGATAATACATGGGTATTGCAGGAAATTTTATCCCCGGATGAATATTCATCAACTGCTTTGGAGGATGTAATAGAAATGGAACAGATAGCACTAAAAAACATTAGGAATTATTCCTCCGCTCAGCGTATCTACAGATCAACCCATACTCCCCGCTCTTTTGGCACAGCAATTGACCTTAAATACGACGGATTACTGGAATCCTCTTTCGCAGAAGCTATTAACTCCGAGGGAGAGATCCCTATATCAGGATATCTATATACTGAAAGTACAGAAAAAGACCATATAGGAATGATAATAAGATTTGATCTGAGGGCAGGGCCTGAAAGATACAATGTTGACGGAAGAAGGCAGTTCTATATTGCTCCATCAGGAAGGATCTATTCAAGAGATGCCGGGACAGGAGGCATTCCAGACATTACAGGCAGGTTTCACGTAGGCCCCCCTGATGGTACATGGAAGCCGCTGGATAATAAATGAAGATAACTGAACAAAAGGCTTAAAATATACGCTGGCCTGTTGTTCCAGAACTGCAGAATGCCGGCACCGCTTCTATGCCTCAACTCTTAAGAATCTTCCGCTTTTGAAATCAAGCCTGATCTTATGAACATAAATGCTTACAGTTGAGAAGAAATATGTCCTGAATTCAATCCTGGTACGTTTTTTCAGGAAAAACCCCAGGGGAACCTCAAAAATAGCATTCTCATGCTCTTTAAGCTCAGAAGTCCTTATATTCTTTGATGACAGGATTGTTTTTCCTGTATCGCCCGCAATATCAACAACAAAAGCATCTGTGTCTGATTCAGGAAGGTCAAAAGGAGATATGAAGAAGTTTACTGTCGCCATACCTTCCTCTAAAGGCAGATATGGGCCGTATGTCAGAAATCCCTGTTTATCCGAGATCCTTACGCCTTTTCTTACATCATCATGAAAGATGGTTTTATCATAATGGTCAGAACCGGTAAGCTTCAGCAGGCTGCTTGCCTTAAATTCCATACTTAGTCCTGCTTCTTCATTATCAATGCAGAAGAAGAATTCCATATTGCTTTTGTTTTGAGTTCCAAAGGGAAGCGTAGCATGGACGGTGTTCTCTTCAAAGGGTATAAGCCCGCTGAAGACCAGCGGATCTATCTCTGTACGCCCGCTTTCTTTTATGAGGTATACATTGACAGTCAGGTTATCACAGAATTTTTCTGATGGTATGTATAACCTTAGCTCGCATTCAATACTTTCAGGTGAGCTTCTTATCAGGGAGACTTCCCTCAGTACTGGAAGGACAAAGGAATAAAGCATGAAATCCTTTCTGAATATGTTCAATACCCTTATCAATGTAGATTTCCCCATCTTCTCCGGGCAGGTATCAAAGAAAATACCTGCTTCATTGTTATATATGCCTAGAACAGCATGTGTTACACCATTTCGGATGCAGGGATCATTCTCATAATTCATAAATCCCTGGAACATGAAAAAGGGCCGTATATTGCTCTCCATTACTAGGACTGGCGAGATAAGGCCTGCCATTACAGAGCCTTCAGGGACAATTTCCTTTACTGTCATGGCTGAATTATATACATCATAAGAAGGAGACCTGTACCATTTTGAGTAATGGTATAGATTTATCAGCACACTTGATATGATAATAGCCAGGGAGGCTGCAGCAACGGCATATCTGCTTATCCATAAGGGCTTATTGCGGATATATGAAATTATAATGATAAAACCTGTTGCAGCAAAATATATCAGGGTCCATTTGACCAGTGATATCTTTAACGGTATGCCTGATTCATTAATACTCCTGGAGAAAATATGGCAGTAAAATGGCATGATGCATAGGTAATAGAATACAAAACCCCATATATAAATAACTGAAATAAATATTATGCCCTTAATATTCAGGACTGCTGGCTTCAGCAGTCGAAGCTTCAGTATCAGGTCAATAAGCCTTGCTGACATGATTGAAAGAGGAACTATGAGTACAATAAAATATCTTGTCGGCCTGTAAGCCAGTATGAGAAGCACAAAAAGAAATGCAGCAAAGAAATACGAGACTGTCATAACATCTGTAGGCCTGATAAGTTTTTTATTAAATAATATGAGGTACAGAAATACTCCCACAAACACAAATCCCAATGCATAGATTACAGGCATTGAGAGGAATACCCCGTTTACCGGATTAGTCAGAGGCCCGTAAAATTTTGTAACCGGAAAGGTTTTGAAATTGTAAAGCACATGGCCCAGGCTTTTTGCAAGCAAAAGCTCCTTCATATACTCTCCTGCGTAGCCTATGATCCATCCCCTTAATGGGCGAAAATGAAGAAAATACCAGGCTAGGAATGATGCCAGGTATCCGCCTGTAAGAAGAATAACAGGTTTTATATGCTTTTTGTATTCAACACTGTTTATCAAAACGTAAAAAATATATGCAACAATAGTGACAGGAAGCATATATGCAAAGAGATTCTTAAATGAATAGGTAAATATTGTGAAGGCTCCTGCATACATAAAAAACCTTGGTTTTTTAAAACCTTTCTGAAAGCAGTATATAAAAAATGTGCTCAGTGCAATGGTTGGCACTTCCAATAACCCATTCCTGCTGTACATGATATAGAGATAGTTGAATCCGAAAAATAATATGCCTAAAACCGCAGTTCTTCTGTTAAAATCCTCTGAAAGCGTCAAATAGACAAGAAAGATTGAAAGCATGGAAAAAAGTATTGAGATCCATCTCTGCTGTGCAATTCCTACATCAAAGAGGCAGAAGAAAATATATCTTATAAAGGTCAGTGATGGGTTATAATACATATCATTCCACTGATCCATGAACCAGCTTCCGTATAAAACCCTGTTCCTTGCATTAATCGAATAATCGCCCTCATCAGAGAAAATCCCCCCGCTGAAACTTATATCATGTGGCACATCAGCATTAATTAAGGCACCCCTGAGGTAAATAAAGAGAATGCAGAGAAGAATCAGTATAAGTAACCCTCTTTTTTTACCCATTATCTGCCTTTCTTCGCAATAAGGGAAAATTCAGGATAGTTCCCGAGTTTTTCAGAGAGGTATTTAAATGCTTCTATAGTATTATTTGAGCTTTTTGAGCTGCTTTCATTCAAGATCAGGCTATCACTGACAACGCGGTCATAATCCTTTGCAGGCCTGTATATAAATGCATCCTCGAATCCTATTGAATCAGCAAGGAACCTTATATACTGAGGATGTATGGGTGTCTTGTGGGTAGGGTCCATGAGGTAATAATAGTGAAAACCTATAAATGAGGAAGGGTCCAGTGTCTCAATTATGACAAGCCCGTTTTTTCTCAGAGCCCGGTATGATTGCCTTAGAAAATGCTCAATCTGAGATATTGTCATATGTTCCAGAAGATGTGACGAGAATATTGTACCTATCGATTCATCTTCTGCCTTTTTCAGATAAGATAGCGCATCTCTATTATATATTTTTATATCATCCTTCAGGCACATTTCTGTCATGCAGGGATTGCTGTCAACGCCCCAGCTTTCGATATTATTTTCCTGCAATACCTCCAGGAACTCCCCCCTGCCGCATCCAATATCCACCACAGGCTGCCTTTCCCTGACCATATCTATATACTGCTGAAAATTAATCTTGATCTTATTCCTGTCACCCCGGAAGGCCTCTTCAAATTCATAATAGACCTGATCATTTAATATCCTTTCCGCATTAACTTGTGAGATTTCAGCCCGGTCCGATTTAAATGCCATATTTTCCATTATTTCATTTATCTTAAGGATAAGTCCATTAATATTCTTCTTATAGTTTTCAATCTTGTGAAAATACTCCCTGAATGATTCCTCCTGCATCAGGTTATCCATGAGCATCTTTTCTTTGTTCCTTAAAAGGTCAATTTTGGTATCAAAACCCTTCTGTTTTAATTCAGATATCAGTGTATGATCAATGGAAACCTCATTAAATTTCTGTACCAGGAGCATCATCTTTGTCAAAAGGGTGGCTATGTTCTGATTAATATCCTGCTGGATAAAAAGATTATCCTGTATCTCGGTAATGCTGTACTGTATCCATTCCCGGTAATGATCCAGCAGACGTGCATTATAGAGTGAATTATAATATACCTTATCCAGGTTAAAAATAATACCGCCCAGGGCTTTAATCATATTTCTTGCCTTATAATAGGCCCTGGAAATTAGAGACTTTGAATTATTGCCAAATTGACTGGACAAATTCTCCATGTCCCTTCTGAATGCCTCCTGCTTATCTTTGCTGAAATCATTGAGTCCTTTCTGTGATGAAAGAGGGAGCCTGAGGTTCTTTTCGCTTGAAAGGCTGTTTACTATTGGCGAAATCTCCTGATCCAGTTTATTCAATGTATTTTTATTCATTTTAATGTTCTCTTTCAAACTGTTTATGTCATTTTCGAGATTAAGATAATCCCTTTCAAATGCCTTGAATTTTTCATAATGGTCTTTGCTTAGTACGCTGGTCATTGATCAATCACCCCCTTATCATGCATCATGCATGTTTGAAATAAATTTCAGTTAAGCATGCTTTCAAGTTTTCTCATTTTATCTTCTGCTTCTATATAGTTTATATGTTTGACACCGAATACCTGCTTATATATTTTTGTTGCCTTTTCAATATAATAGTAGGCTTTTTCATGGTTATTGAGTTCCTCGAATATATCTGAAAGTATAATATAGGAATGACCGACATCAGCATGCCTCTCACCATAAAATTTCAGGTATATCTCCAGTGCCATATGTATATACTCTATGGCCTTGTTCAGATCGCCCAAAGCCCTGTAAATGGACGCAAAACCATGATAGCCGCTTGCAAGGTCCGTATGTTTATTATTATATACCTTTTTCCTTATATCCATTGCTTTACTGATGAAAGATATGGCCTTATCGTATTCTTTCATCTGATAATAGAGATGGCCAATATTATTATAGGCCTTTGCTACACTGGCATGAAACTGCCCGAATATTGCCTTTTGTATCTCAAGGGATCTCTTATAGTACTTCAGGGCTTTTTTATAATCGCCTCTTTCTGAGTAGATAATTCCTACATTATTATATGAACCTGCAGTCCTGGTATGCATTTCACCGTAAATTTTCCTTCTAATCCTCAAAGCCCTTCTGTAATACTTGAATGCCTTTTCATTTTCTTTCAGGTCGTGATACACTATGCCCATATTATTGTAGCATTTTGCTATATCGACATGGGGATTCTTGTAGAAAGCCTTTAGTATTTTCAGAGTTTTTTTCAGGTAAAAAAGGGCTTCCTGGTAATGTGCCTGTTCCAGCAGAACCAGCCCAATATTATTGTATGATGTTGTGCTTTCAACTGCATCCTTTCCAAAGTATATATTATGAAGCTTCATTGCCCTAAAAAAGCATTCTTTGGCTTTATCCAGCTCAGCCATATCAAAATAGACAATACCCATAAGGTTTATGGGTGTAATCATTTCCCTGCTGTCCTGGCCGTAAATGCCAAGGTATATTTTTTGGAATTTCCTTGCATAAGCAAGTGCATCAAGATAATCGCCTGTTTTAAGGTATATCTGGGCAATATTATTATATGTTCTGGCTACATGTATATTATTATCCCCAAATATTTTCAGCTGTATATCATTTGCCTTATTGGCAAATATCAGCGCTTTTTTGTATTCCCCTATCTTGAGGCTTATAAGGCACATTCTATTCAGTACAGCTGCAAATTTATCGCTTTCTTCCCCGTATAAGCCTTTAATAATCTCGGCTGCAATTTTGCAGTTATCTGTAGCTGCGGCAAAATCACCCTCTTCATAATATATAATTCCGATATCTGAGTATAACAGCGCAGTTTCATAGCTTTCTTTGCCATAGAATTCCTTCGAGAGCCTGAGAGCTTCATTGTAATATTTCAGAATATCATTAATATTAAAATACTTGTTTCTCTGAGCATCGCCTGACTTTTTCAGATAGTAGATCGCCTTTTCCTTATCCCCGCCCTCCTGAAAATGATATGCAAGTTCAGGCATATAGCCTTTTATTCTATCCCGGAATACTGCTTCGATCTTGTTTCCTATAAAATTATGCAGATCAGCCCTGTCAGGTATTGATGAAGAGACAATTTTCCTGATCAGTTCGTGAGAGAGGCTGTAAAATATATTATTACCGATTTTCTCTGACTTGACAATTTCGTGATTTTCCAGTTCCTGAAGCCTGTTTCTAATTATTGGCTTTTCAATGCCGGAAAAAAAGGAGTAAATATCATTATAGGACATGGAAAACCTTATAAGGGAAAAAACATTCATAAATCTCAGATGGTACTGGTCTTTCAGCATTGGATATAGCCTTTTTGCAAGTATGTCTTTGAGATTATCAGGGACATTTGCCTTTTCAACAGGTTCTGTAAGAATCCACTTTGCTCCAGGTTTGTCAATAATTCTTTCTTTAAGGGAAAAACGTATGAATTCACCTAAAAAATAGGGATTTCCCCCTATCCTGCCGTTTATTTTTCCTATTGATGAACTTAAGGATCTATCGATATTACAGCTTCCGAAAACATTCTCAAAATAGTTCATGATATCGGAAAGATTAAATGGTTTTAATGTCCGGATATCCAGGCATCTGTCCTTTTCCATTCCATCGAGTCTGTCCCTGATCATGTTGGACTCCTCTTTCCTTGCGCTTGCATAGATTCTCAGTTTATTCTCTTTATTCTCTTTTTTTGAAATATGGTTAAGCAACTCATGCAGTATCTGGAAGCTGCCCTCATCTATCCACTGTATATTATTGACATAGATGACAGTTGTATAGCCGGTACTGTTCCCATAATCAAGCAGAAAATTTATTATAGCCTGATGAAGTATTTCAATCTCCCTGTATAAATCAACTGAAATATCGGTTTCTTCTTCAAATGGTTTATAATCTGTGACCTTATTCAGATACTTATGGTATTTGTTATTCAGTTCTCTTGAAGAATAAAGCATTATCTGTGAAAGCAATTCTGATACTGGATGGTACGGCTTTACATTATCCTTGAAGCATTCGCATTCACAAAAGATAATATTATTAAGCTGACAGTATTTTTTCAGCTCATTAAATATCTTGGACTTGCCCAATCCAATACTGGACATCAGCAGAAACATCTTTCCCCTGTCGGGCAAAGAGAATATCTTTTCTTTAAGCCATCCATATTCCTCGGCCCTGTTGACAAAATTTACACCTGATACATAGGCATCTTTGGTCTCAGGTGTTTCTATCTCATAAGAGTATCCGAGCTGTTTATTGATATCTACTATTACCTCCGAGCAGGTATTGTATCTCTCCTCCTTGTTATAGGCAATCATTCTGTTGATAATATCCTTTACCTTTCTGTCATTCAGCGCCTCCAGGGCTACTGACTGGTTATACAGGTAAACATATTCATCTTTAATGATATCAAGTATGGAGGTAGCCTTTGTCTCTTTGTAAAGTATTTTTCCTGTAAGCATCTGGAGGAATACAATGCCTGCAGAATAGATATCTATCCTGTGGTCAGCTTCTCCAACCAGGATCTCCGGCGCAATATAAAGGAGAGAACCTTTGATCTTCTTCTGATCCACTGATCCTATATCAGAAATGCCAAAATCCATCAGTTTTACACTTCTATCGGATACCAGTATATTCGAGGGCTTTACATCACGGGATATAATATTCCTGCTGTGTATAAACTCGAGGCCTCTCAATAAATTTACCATGATATCCACAGCCCTGTTTTCATCTATTACATTATCCTCCATAAGCAGGCTTTTCAGTGTCTTGCCTTTAAGATACTCCATTGTGATATAATAACAGTCTTTTTGATCGTCATAACCGAAATTATAGACATTTACGAGATTCGGATGCTTCAGTCTCGTCATTATCTCAAATTCAAGCTTGAATATATCAAGGTGCTCATTCTTATCTGACATGCTTCCCTTAATTGTTTTAAGTGCTATTTCTGATCCTGCTTTTAATGTATCCTGCACAAGGTATACATAACCCATGCCGCCCTGGCCGATTAAATCCTTTACAATATACCTGTTATTTATGATAGTGCCTTTTTCAAAACTGCTGTTCATATCAACCCTATAGTACAAAGAAAAAAAAGCTGTCTTTATTATAAAAACTTTTCCTGCTGAAATCAATACCCAAATATAATGCAAATATGATTCATATTACAGGTATATATTCTTTGAATAAAGAATAAAATAAATTTTAATCAGCAAATCAATACTTAAGAAAAACAGAACCATGGCCGGATTAAATAAGGGATTGAAGGCTGAAAATTGTGCGGCTTTTATGAAAAGGTGCCGAGGAGCGGAATCGAACCACCGACACAGGGATTTTCAGTCCCCTGCTCTACCGTCTGAGCTACCTCGGCATCTTATACAGATTAAAATCTTTAATAAAATTGTAAAATATGTCAATAAAATAATCAGATCCCTGATTTATTTTTCATCATGTCCTTTATTTTAAGAAGCCTTGTAAGATTTGACCTCTCGCGTTCATCAAGCTTGAAATTAATCATTTTTATAGTATCTTCAATATTCGGTATCATTTTATACTCAAGTGCATTCACCCGTCTTCTTGTCTTCTCAATCTCATATGAAAGCATAACCAGCTTTTTCTCAAGCTGTGTAAGCTCTATCAGCTCCTTAAAAAGCCTGTTTAAGGCAAGGATACATATGTCAAAGTCACTGTTGGTATCAAGAAGGCTGTAAGACCTTATATCACCGCTATTTACAATCTCAAGGTCATAGGTTTTCATATTCATAATAAATCCCTGGGTCTCTTTTAACTGCAGGCTCTCCTGAGGGAATGAAAGGCTTATGTCGACATTCTTTTTTGCAAGGGGCATATAGGACAGCAGAAACCTTTTTAGGACTTCAGCCATGGATTCCTGGACCAGTTTTCTTTTCGATTTAGTGTCTTCTATAAGTTCCAGAAATCTTCTCATAAGTTCATCCTGTTTATCCTTAAGGAGCTTATGGCCTTTTATGGCAGTAGTCAGTTTTCTCCTCAGCTGGAGGAGATTCATTCTTGTTGCTGATATGCCTTCAATAATCACTATTTTCCATCCTCGTTCTTTTTATGGAGATATTTATCTATCAGTTCAGGCTTGATCCTTTTAAGCTCTGATTCCGGAATCAGTTTGAAAAGTTCCCAGGCTATGTTAAGAGTCTGATCAATATTTCTGTCATCATATTCGCCCTGTCTGATAAACTTGTCTTCAAAAACTCTTGTGAATTTTAAATACATCTTGTCAATATCCGACAGCGCTGCCTCCCCGAGGATTACCTCCAGCTCCTGTGCTTCCAGGCCTCTGGCATATGCTGCTGAAAGCTGGTTATATACATCAGCATGGTCTTCTCTGGTTTTGCCCTCTCCGATGCCTTTATCCTTGAGCCTGGAAAGAGACTGCATAAGGTCAATGGGTGGATAAATGTTCTTTTTATGCAGTTCCTTGGACAGGATGACCTGCCCCTCTGTAATATAACCTGTAAGATCAGGGACCGGGTGCGTCTTGTCATTCTCAGGCATTGTAAGTATGGGGAACTGGGTAATGCTTCCCTTCTTGCCCTTTACTCTGCCAGCTCTTTCGTATATTGTTGACAGGTCAGTGTAAAGATATCCCGGATAGCCCCTTCTTCCAGGCACCTCTTTCCTGGCTGCAGATACCTCCCTCAAGGCATTGCAGTAGTTTGTCATATCTGTAAGGATCACAAGAACATGCATATCCTTTTCAAAAGCAAGGTATTCTGCTGCAGTGAGGGCCATTCTTGGAGTAGCGATTCTTTCAATGGTGGGGTCATCTGCCAGATTTACAAAAAGCACTGTCCTGTTAATTGCCCCTGTTTCTTTGAAATTGTTTATAAAGAAGTATGATTCCTCATAAGTTATGCCCATTGCTGCAAAAACAATTGCAAATGCCTCTGATGAGCTCCTTACCTTAGCCTGTCTCACAAGCTGGGCTGCAACCTTTGAATGAGGCAGGCCTGATGATGAGAAAATTGGCAGTTTCTGCCCCCTGACAAGAGTATTCATTCCATCAATCCCTGAAATGCCTGTCTGTATAAACTCAGAAGGATAATCCCTGCTGAAGGGGTTCAAAGGCAACCCATTTATATCCCTTTTTTCTTCAGGTATTATTTCAAGGCCATTGTCAATAGGCCTTCCGAGCCCGTCGAATACCCTGCCGAGTATATCCGGTGATAGCCCTATCTCAAGGCCCTTTCCTAAAAACTTTACCTTGGACCCGAAGATATTAACACCCGATGTACCTGCAAAAAGCTGAATTAAAGCCTTATCGTCCATAACCTCAAGAACCTTGCCCATCCTTATCTCTCCATCTGGGGCCTGAAGTTCGACTAATTCATCATATTTTACATCTGAGACCTGGTCCATCAGCACCAATGGTCCTACTACTTCCTGTATTGTTGTATATTCTTTTTTAAGAGCCACTTTTAACTCTCCACCTTATTAATTTTTTTCTGCAGTTCTGAAAGCTCGCTGCTTATTGATTTTCTCAGCTCTGCAAATTTATCTGTTTCATTATCAGCAATAAGCCTTGCTTTTGCTATTCCTTCTCTGCTTTTTATATTAAGGATATCCTCAATTTCAATACCTGTTTCCAGGGCTTTTACAGAAATATCATAATATTCCATTATTATCTTCATAATTTCTTTCTGTTTATTCATAAGGCAATATGAATCAACAGGATGAAAAGCATTCTGGTAAAGAAAATCTTCCCTGATAGATTTTGCTGCTTCCATAAGCATTCTGTCAGATGCCTTTAATGCATCCATGCCCACAAGCCTTACGATCTCCTGCAGTTTATCCTCTTCCTGCAGAATTGCCATAGCTTCATCCCTCATTTTAATCCAGTCTTCACCAAGATTTTCATTAAGGTATTTTTCTATGGAGTCATAATAAAGAGAGTATGAATCCAGCCATGAAATTGCAGGAAAGTGCCTCTGGTAAGCAAGCTTATCCTTTAGTGCCCAGAAAACTTTTACTACCTTCAGGGTTGCCTGTACGACAGGATCAGAAAGATCTCCTCCGGGAGGGGATACAGCCCCTATAATAGTTAAAGCACCGATGGTCTCATCCCTGTCGAAAGTTTTTACCCTTCCGGACCTTTCGTAAAATTCAGCAATCCTTGTCCCCAGATAAGCAGGATACCCTTCTTCTCCAGGCATTTCTTCAAGCCTCCCTGATATTTCCCTCATGGCTTCCGCCCACCTCGATGTTGAATCTGCAAGGATAGCGACACTGTACCCCATATCCCTGAAATACTCACCTATTGTAACACCTGTATAGATTGATGCTTCTCTCGCAGCAACAGGCATATTGGAGGTATTTGCAATCAGGACAGTCCTTTCCATGAGAGGCCTTTGGCTTTTCGGGTCTTTCAGTTCAGGGAATTCCATCAGAACATCAGTCATTTCATTGCCTCTTTCTCCGCACCCTACATAAACGATAATATCAGCATCCGACCATTTTGCGAGCTGGTGCTGGACAACAGTCTTACCGCTTCCGAAAGGACCTGGAATACATGCAGTACCACCCTTTGCCACCGGAAAGAATGTATCAATTACCCTTGTTCCAGTAACAAGAGGTTCTGTAGGCGGCAGTTTCTCTTTATAGGGCCTTGGAAGTCTGACAGGCCATCTCTGGATCATGGTAAGCTCTGCATTTCCATCCTCGGTCTTTATGACAGCAATTTTATCCGTGACCTTGAATTCCCCTTCCTTTATCTCGGCAAGCTCACCTGAAACATCGTGAGGAACCATTATCTTATGAATAACCAGAGGCGTTTCTTCAACCTCGCCTAGAATGTCACCCCCTGATACCTTATCTCCCTTTTTGGCAATAGCTTTGAAGCTCCATACTCTTTCCCTTGATAATCCGGGGATGGAAATACCTCTTGTAATAAAGCTTCCAACCTTTTCAGCAATCTCATCTATGGGTCTTTGTATCCCGTCATAAAAGGACATAATCAGGCCGGGGCCAAGCTCAACGCTAAGCGCTTCCCCTGTAGCTTCTACAGGATCACCTACCCCGAGGCCGGCTGTCTCTTCATAAACCTGTATTGATGCGCGGTCACCTCTGAGTTCAATTATTTCACCCAGAAGCTTCTGCTTTCCGACCCTTACGACATCATACATCTTTGATTTTCTAATATTTTTAGCGACTACAAGCGGTCCTGAGACCTTTATAATATCACCAACTTCTATCATATCTCTAACCTCATTCTTATTCTGTAAGCGTATCTGCTCCAATTGCTCTGATAATAATATCCCTCAGCTTTCTGCTGGAAAGCCCTATAGAGCCCTTGCTGTCAGGAATCAGAGTAATTGAAACAGCGGGATTTATATCATATTCATCAATCTTTTCCAGTACTTTTGCTGCAAGTTTTTCTGTAATATATATCACTCTATAGCCTTTTGAAACTATTGTTTCAAGAACTTCATCATTCATTTCTTCTGCTTTATAGCTGTAGGTATCCACCCCAAAAGCCTTAAAGGGCATTACAGAAATTACATCTCCAATTGCTGCAATCTTAGCTTGCATAGGCATCTCCTAGTCTAATACTGAGTTCTTCTTCAGATAATTGATATTCCTTTGCTATGTAAATAGACTTAAGATTGTATATTTCATGTCTTTTTGCATAAATCAGGCCCACTAATGGCTCAAACCCGAATATAAAATTGGAGGACTCCTTTGATTTTTCAAGAATAATATTTCTGATATAGGTTTCAAAAGATGAAATGCTCTGTTTTTCCTTAGACTCTGTTATGGCCTCATGAATTCCGTCTGCATAGTCAGAGGCCTTAAATGCATCTGCAATTGCATCAGGAGACGAATCCAAAAGATCAAGGAACTGTTTTTTATCTATATACCCATCCTCTAATAGAAGTTCATCAAACATGGCATGATCAAGCTTTAATATCTTTGCCCTGAATAGAAAAGCAATATTAAAAAGATCTATTTCTGTTTTCACAAGGTCCCTGAGAAAATCGCTTTTAAGCCTGTTCGAGATAACAAGTTTGATCTCATACTTGTTTTTATCCAGAAATAACATAGCCTTCTGCATATTCTTTTCAAGGTCAAATATCGCTTTTGCTCCGGTAATGGCCTCCTTAATCAGTTCAGGCAACATAGAATAGTCATCTTCATGTATTGAGTTCTTCAGCATATCAATGCTTAGAAAACCTGGAGAGGTCCCATCTTCAGGCATAGCTTTACCTGATAAAAAGCTCATAAGCATAAGTTTTATATTATGAAAATCATAATCGACCATGAAAACCTTTTTCAGATTATCATCTTTTATCAGAGAGAGGAGCTCCAGTTCAAAAGAAAAAAGCTTTTCTGTTAGATGCTCTTCAAAAAGGATGCTTGTCTTTGCGAGGGATACTATATCGCTGTAGACTGTTTCTCCAAGGATTGAGAGAAAATCGTACAGAGAATTGCTCATTTTCATTCTCTCGAGTTTTGAGGCGCTTATAAGCTCAAGCTCCTTGCTTTTGACCACACCTGACACAAACAGGTATTTAGGATCATACCTCTCAGTATTCCGGATTGTCATTTTTCCTCCCCGAAATAGATTCTCGAAAGCTCAACCTCATATTCTTCTTTTATTAAAGAGATAAGAGCTTCAAATGTACAGGCAACCTGCTGTTTCTCAGCCTTAAGAAGAAATCCTCCTTCAAAATCCCCCTTATTATCAGAAAGTGAGATATTGAATCCCTTGTTCTGCTTATTAAAGCCATCAATAAATGCCTGATTAATATGCTTTTCCTTTTTAGATATTATGATCTCTTCCTTTTTGGTAACTGTATTTTCCAGAATAAGCTTCTTTATCAGGGATATATACTCATCTCTGCTCAGCTTCTGAAATTTCTCAATTGCTTTACCATATAGCAGATCAAGGAGATGGCGCTTTTCTCTAAGCATCTTCTTTTTAATATCAAGCTTCGCATTGTCGACTATCCTTGATTTCTCCTTCTCTGCCTGCATCTTATAGTATTCAAGAAGCCTTTTCTCTTCTTTCTTTGCTTCTTCTCTGGCATTGTCTTTTATAGCCTCAGCTTCCGTCTCAGCGTCGGCAATTATCCTTTTTCCTTCAGAATCTGCTTCTTCTTTAATAAGTTTCAGAATATCCTCTAAAGCCATATTAATTATACCTGCATGCCGTTAATAAGAAAGATGGAAACCAGCAAACCCAAAACTGCATAGAATTCAACAAACACACCTAGAATAAGGGCTTTACCCATTGCATCAGGCTGTTTTGCGACAAGACCTGCACCGGAAGCACAAACCTTACCCTGATGAATGGCCGAGAATAACCCTGCAAGTGCTATGGGCAATCCGGCTGCAAGACCCTGCAGTCCAAGGCCGATTGTCCATTCCTTAATCTCTGCGCCTCCGCCTATCAGGTTCAGTTTATTCATCAGCAGAAATCCTACAACAAAACCATAAATACCCTGTGTTCCTGGAAGAGCAACAAGAAGCATCAGTTTACCAAATTTACCGGGATCTTCCCTGAGGATCCCTGAAGCAACCTGGCCGACATAACCAATCCCAACAGCAGAACCTGTACCTGCAAGTGCGACCGCAAAAGCTACACCGAGCATTGCCAATGCTTGTGCGATTATTTCCATTAGTATGTTAACCTCCTTAAAAAAATGATCTTTATTTATGCAACATCATTTTCGAATATAATATATTTCTTATTATGCTTGAAAGGTTTGAATTCCCTTCCGCCGCCCTCATAAAATTTTGTAAAGAACTCAAGATACTGCAGCCTGGCTGTATGGATAAAACTCCCCAGTGCATTGATTATCATCATAAACAGGTGTCCTACGATAAAAATCAGAATCCCTATGATCGGGCCGATTATTTTAATATCAAAAACCATGCCTGATAT
This sequence comes from uncultured Candidatus Sumerlaeota bacterium, assembly GCA_964389675.1. Classification (GTDB taxonomy): domain Bacteria; phylum CAYMEV01; class CAYMEV01; order CAYMEV01; family CAYMEV01; genus CAYMEV01. Next base: position 89,726 of record CAYMEV010000002.1, on the reverse strand, counting down.
CATGCCAACTGATTTTGCCGTAACGCCTGTCGCCATTCCAAGGGCCATCAGACGTGCATATGATAATACATCTCCAAAAGTACCGGAAAAAAAGCTGTAATACTCAAAGAGGCCTTTCCCTACCACAGGAATAGGCTTTTTCAGCTCCCTCCCTATAAAGAGTATGAATATAACTGAGGTGACAAGCATTCCATAGCCTGCTACAGTGAGCAGCATGGAATCCTTGTCAATATTTATAAAACTGAGAAAATTACCAACATAAATACTGCCGAAAATAATTAGCAGTATCTGGTTAGCTTCATCAACAATAGCACTGAAAAGCTTTTTCTCCCTGATCTTCATATATCCCCGTATTGCTATACCAGCAATAACATGTATAATCCCCAGAAGAAGCGCTATTTTCAGAAAGGTGATCGAAGGCGGTTCAGCAGAATCAGATGACTCGCTGTTAAGGTCAAGCAGGATAAGCCTGTCCAGCACAGGAATTCCTCTAAGGCTGTAGCCGAGGAATCCCCCTGTAAGAATACCCGCTATTACGGTAAGGATTCCGCTGAATATCATCAGTTTGAATAGAAGCTCAGAGCCTTTCTCAACCTTCCGGCTTTTATACAGTAAGAGAGAAAGCAGGACAAGAATAAGGCCGTACCCTGCGTCAGTAAGGCAAAGTGCGAAAAATAACGCAAAAAATGGAGCGAGTATAAAGGTTGGATCAACCTCAAAGAACCTTGGCAAAGCATATAGTTTAAGCACCATCTGAAATGGCTTGAAGATTTTAAGGGTAGTAAGGGAAACCGGGATATCCTGGTCAGCTTCAGGTTCTGAATAATCAATATGCATCTCTTTATACCTTTCCACTGATTTCTGAAACGCCGGTATATCTTTCTCCCTTATCCAGCCGTTTATAAAAACAGCTGTTTTTGTTCCTTTTATAGAGTCCTGTATGACATAAATGTCTAAATTCCTGGTAATCAGGTCATAGAAAACCTTAAGCTTATCTGAATCTTTTGCCAGCCTTTGCCCGTTTTCGTAAAGCTTTCCCAGTCTATCCTTTATCTTTTTAAGTTTATTATTGATCATTGAATATTCTTTTTCAGGAGTATTCTTCAGCTGATTTGAAAAAGCATGTTCAATAAATGAGAAGCTGCTGAACAGCTCATTAATTTCATTTTCAATTTTTTTATGGTAAACAAGGTAGATAAATACATCCTTGGGATTATATTCATTATACTGAAAGGCTAAAGGCAAAAATTCATTTGCCTTTTCTGAAAATTTCAGAAAGTCCTGTTTTGATATAAGCCCGGTTTTTACCCTCGTTGATGCAGTATCACCGATATCACCGATCTTATCCTTAATGAACAGAAAGGGGTTGAGTTCATGAATCAGTGTTTCAAGCTGAGATTGCTCCCTTTTAAGCCTTGCTTCTTCCTCACTTATTTTCAGGATGTCATGAACATAAACATCCATATTGAACCCATCTTTGATCTCTTCCAGTGTTTCCTTGTCTATGAAGATCTTACTCGGGAAAAATGATTGTATGAGGCTTTCTGGCTTCTGGTATCTTGAAAGGAATGACAGGGCAGAATTTATTCTCTGCAGCCTTTTTTTATATTTCTCCCTGTCATCCTTTTCAATCTCTTCAAGGACAGGATTGCTGTCAAGCTGCTTCAATCCCTCTACATTGTCTATATGTACCATCTCAAGATTATATATATGATTTAAGAGGGCAAGTTTGTATCTTTTATGAACAGCTATCTTTATTTTCTTAATACTGTCAATTGCCATCTATGTGATCTTCCTGAAAATAAATTCGAGTGCTTTTTCAGTGTTTTTTTGAGCTTTATTTTTAATTTCCTTGACCATACCATCAAAGCTTTTCATCAGCAGTTCACTTTCAGATGTCGCAACAGCGGTGGATGCTTCAATAAATTCATTTCCCTTCTTCCCCGCTTTCTCCTGAGCATCCTGGATTATCTTACTGGCTTCTTCCCTTGAGTTTTGTATAATATCAAAAGCTTTCTTGTTGGTATCCTTGATCAGCTGGTCTGCCTCCTGCTCTTTTAACAAAATACTTGCAATTATCTTTTCCATTTATTGACTCTCTCTTATGTTATAATAAGGTTGGCTTTATTTAATATGTTTTGATTTTTTTGTCAAAAAAATTAAAAACAAAAGAATAAAATATGCACTAAAATTTTTTGATGAAAGCAGTAAAAATTGCTGCCGTCCATTTTAGAAATATTTTCTTGAACAGCGCTTTATATTGGTTAATATCATTAATTAAATTCAGCAATAAAAAAGGTAGTATCAAAATGAAAAAGACTGCAATTATTGGATTTATATCTGTTATTTTTATACTGACAGCGGTTTTTGCAATATACCGGTTCCTTCTGGATAATTCAATGAACGATTTCAGGCTTATAACAAAGGGAGATTCTTACAGTATATATGAGGTTCCACTCCATTTCAGCCATATAAACATAAATCCGCTTAAAGTATCACTTCCTGACCCGATTGTTTTCAGCGCTGTTGATAAGGAAAAATCACGTGATATTTTTTGCCTGTATGAGAATGGCGCCCTCTATAATATAACGAACACAAATTCCCTTAATGAAATTAAACTATATCCTGTTGATAATTCACATTATCTGGCGATGGAGGTTCTGGTAAAGGGCAAAAAATCCTCAGTAATTGGTTTTGTTGATCTTAAAAAAGCAAAATATTACCTGATAAAGACCGTTGGGAATTGCGATAACCTTGTAGCTTCACAGGATGCACCGCTTATTGCTTTTGCTGATACGATAAAAAACAGGTGGAACCTGGTAGTTATTGACCTGTCAACAAAACAGCTTCTATTTAAAGAATACAGCCCGGAAAATAATTCCATCCCATGTCTTTTCTCTGATTCCGGGAAATATATCTACTGGCTGAAGGGATACCCTGAGCTAAAAAAGGTAAAATCCATAATGAGAACAGATATTTCTGCAGGATCTACAGCAACAGTTCTTGCCCATGACTATAAAAAGCATCAGAAACTTGCACTTTATAACGATATGCTGTATTTTTCAATTGCTGACGACAGGGCTGGTGACAGGGAAATATACAGGATGGATCTGAAAACCAGCCAGCAGGAAGTATATTTATCTGAAGAAAATGCTTCTGTATTTACCTACAGTATATACAAAGGAATAATTGCAGTATCGATGCATGAAAGCCTGGTAAAACAAGGTGAAAATCCGGCTGAAATACCAAAAAGGCAGACTATGCAGAGAATCTTTGACAGCCAGGTCGATTTCCATATAAGGGAACTTCAGTCCAAAGAGACACTAGCTGTCATAGAGAGAGCAGCAAGCCTGGCATTTGACCCGGGTAACGAAAAATTTATAGTATTTTCTACATTGACAAAGGGTGAAGGAATGGAAATTGGCATTTTGAATCTTGAGAACAGTACACGACATATGTTTTCCGATATCCCATACAAATTCCCTAACTATGGTAAATTTCTAACATTAGATTCTAAATACCACTTCTGGCTAAAATTAAATGATCAATAAAAAAAGGAGAAATTATTTATGAATATGAGAACAGAAATAAAAATTATTGCAATTTCAATCACCCTTATTCTAACCGGCTTTATTTTCTCATGCTGCAAGAAGACAGAGAGCGAAGCAATAAGCGAACAGCAGAAGCTTGTCCAGCAGATTGAAAGCCTGAACCAGGAACTGGCTGAAACTGAAGAAGATTTAAAGAGGGTGATAACCAGATACTCCAAGGATGACCCTGAGTTATTCAAATCAGAAGTATCACAGCTTGAGCTGACCCCTGAAGCCCAGGAATTCCTGAATGAAAAGCTGAAAAAGGAAGAAGGGATTACTTATGAAGAAATAATCGAGCAGGTAATGCTGAAAGACAAAGAGTTATCATCGCTTAAAAGGGAAAGGGATAGACTGCTCTCAATGCTGCCCCAGCCGGATGTAGTTGAAGAGGGAGATAACCACTATGACCTTGCAATGCGTTTTCTTATCGATAAACAGGGACTGAGCCCCGAAGATGCACGCAAGCTTGTAGAGAGGGTCGCTCTTTTTGATCACCTGCTGCCTGGATTTATAGTATATCATTTCTATGACGGCACTGAATACGGTTCTTCTGTTCTTCAGGGCACTGCAAGCCAATCACCTAATTTCATAAAGGAAAGGTTTGTGAATAAACTGATAAAAGAAAGGAACGAAGCGATTGATATGCAGAAAGAGCTTACCGCTGAGCTTCAGGAACTTGAGATAAGAAAAAACATGCTTACATCACAGATCGCCTCATTGGAGACTGAGAGAAAGGAGATACTGGAAACACTTGACCAGATAACCCTTGTCAGCCAGGAGAAGGATATCATGCTAAGTTCATTATATTACTATGCCGGGCCGGTATCGAAACTGAAAGAAGACGGGATTATCAGTGTTTCTATATTTGGCAAGCCTTCACTCAAAAATGTTGATATCATTGAAAAATATCAGACCATTGATCTTGACATGGCAGGCAAAATCATAATCGAAGCCGGTGAACTGGGCATGGAAAAGGTGCAGAGAATCAATATTCTGCCAGATCTTTTTGAACAGGGAAAGGATTTCAGTATAAACCTGGCCCCTGATGGTTCAGTATTTGAAATATCAATACTTAACAAAAAGAGGCTAAAACTGGAAAAGATCATCATAGCAGTCCAGTAAATCATAAGGAGTTCTTTAATAATGTACGATCTAATTGTAATAGGAGGAGGACCTGCGGGATACCCTTCCGCCATACGGGCTTCCCAGTACGGGCTGAAAACTGCCATCATTGAAAAAAATCCAGTATTCGGAGGCACCTGCCTAAACTGGGGATGCATTCCTACAAAATCATACTATGAGTCCTGTCACCTTCTTACCAAGATAAAAAATGCAGGCAAATTTGGATTGGATAAGATTGATAATATATCCTTCTCACTGGCCAATATCAGGGATAGAAAGGACAAACTGGTAAAAAATATCGTAAAAGGAGTTGAATATCTCTTACATAAGAACAGCGTGGATATCTTCAAGGGCACTGCAAGCTTTATAAATAAAAGCAAAATATCGCTTTCAGACGGCAGGACACTTGAATCACGGTTCTTTTTAGTTGCAACAGGCTCCAGGCCTTCCATACCGAAAGCATTTGAGACAGAAGACCCCGGCATAATAACCAGCAGGCAGATTCTTGAACTCAGCGATATACCCGAGGAGCTTGTTATTATTGGAGCCGGGGCAATAGGGCTGGAATTTGCTTCCATTTTCAATGCTTTAGGTTCAAGGATTACCATAATTGAGATGCTTCCAAGCCTTGCTCCCCTTGAAGATTCAGAAATATCTGAACACCTCGAGGGTATTTTCAGCAGGAAAAGAATAAAATTCCATACATCTGCTGCAGTTCAGAAACTGGTCCCTCAAAACGGCCTTGTTAAGGTTTATGCCACTTCTCCAAAGGGAAATGTCGAGATATCTGCCGATAAGGTGCTGGTTTCTACAGGAAGAGTTCCTGATACATTTAGTCTCAATATAGAATCTGCAGGCATTCTGCTTGAGAAAGGCTGCATACCGGTAAATAAATTCGGCCAGACAGCTGTTGAGTCCATTTATGCAGCAGGTGATATTTTAAATACGCCTCAGCTCGCACATGTAGCAACAGCTGAAGGCCTCAGGGCTGTAGACCACATAATGGGGAAAGAAACCACAATAAACTATAATGCCATACCGAGCTTTATTTACAGTATGCCTGAAATAAGCCATGCAGGAATGACAGAAAAAGAACTTGACCAGAATAATATTGCCTATAAAAAAGCAGTATTTCCACTTAAGGCTGTTGCGAAATCACAGGTTATTGGCGAGACTGATGGATTTATAAAAATGCTTTACAATGAGCACAGGCTTCTGGGATTCCATATGATCGGGGCACTTTCTCCTGAACTTGTCTTTGAGCCCACATTTGCCATTACCAATGGTTTGGGTATCAGAGATATCTCCAGGACTATCCATGCACACCCCACGATAGGTGAAGCAATTATGGAAACAGCCCACCTTGCAGAAGGTTTTCCCATACATGTACTAAAACCTTGATTATAAAAAAAGGGGGCTGGAATATAATATCAGCCCTCTTTTTTCAAGACCGGTAAAGAGAGGCGATTTTTCACACAATTCCCCCAGGACTATATAAACCAATTTTTATTGACCAAATACTCCAAAAAAATAGAATGTATTATTCAATATAAAATAATAAAGAGATTTTATGACAAATATTTTAGGAATTTCAGCATTCTATCATGACAGTGCAGCAGCGCTTGTAAAAGACGGGGATATAATCTCCGCAGCTCAGGAAGAAAGGTTTACCAGGATAAAGCATGATTTCAATTTCCCTTCCAATGCCGTGGAATATTGTCTTGAAAGCTCAGGGCTGGAAATTGATGACCTGGATCATATAGTGTTTTATGATAAACCCTTTCTAAAATTTGAAAGGATACTTGAAACATACCTGTCTTTTGCCCCCAGAGGGCTTCCATCTTTTATAAAGGCTATCCCTCTATGGATAAAGGATAAACTCTGGATTGCTGATAAAATACATAAAGAAATCAAATTTAAGAAGGACATACTGTATACGGAACACCATGAATCACATGCTGCTTCTGCGTTTTTCCCCTCCCCTTTCAAAGAGGCTGCCATACTTACAATGGACGGTGTTGGTGAATGGGCAACCGCCTCGATAGGTGTAGGAGAGGGAAATAAAATAAAGATAATCAAAGAGCTTCACTTCCCTCATTCTCTGGGACTTTTATATTCAGCTTTCACCTATTACTGTGGCTTCAAGGTCAACAGCGGGGAATATAAGCTCATGGGGCTGGCTCCATACGGAAAACCCAGGTATGTTGATAAAATAATGGATAACCTCATAAATCTGAAAGACGACGGGAGCTTCGAGCTGAACCTGGACTATTTCTGCTACTGCTATGGCCTTACAATGACAAATAAACAATTCCACAGGCTTTTCGGATCACCACCGAGAACCAGCGAATCAAAGCTTACACAGTTCCATATGGATATAGCAAAATCAATACAGGTTGTCACAGAAGATATAATATATAAAATGGCCAGGTTTGCCAGGAAGATAACTAATAAAGACAATCTTGTACTTGCCGGGGGAGTTGCGCTGAATTGTGTAGCAAACGGCAGGCTGCACAGAGAAGGTCTCTACAACGATATCTGGATACAGCCTGCTGCAGGCGATGCCGGAGGAGCTCTCGGATCAGCACTTTTTGTATGGTATCAGCTTCTTGACAGACCAAGGCAGGTCAGCGCTCATGACCACCAGAAGGGGTCTTTCCTGGGTCCAAGGTATGACAGCGGTGAAATAGAGGAATTCCTCAAAAAGAACCAGATACCCTATACAAGGCTTTCGCAGGATGAGATAATCATGAAAACAGCCGAATTGCTCAATGAAGGAAACGTAATAGGATGGTTTAATGGAAAAATGGAGTTTGGGCCCAGGGCACTTGGACACAGGAGCATAATTGGTGATGCCAGGCTTAAAGATATGCAGACAAAGATGAACCTGAAAATTAAATTCAGAGAATCTTTCAGGCCTTTTGCCCCTTCAGTCCTTGAAGAAGAGGCGAGCAAATACTTCGATTTTGATAAACCCAGCCCTTATATGCTTCTCACTGCATTTGTTAAGAATGATATAAGAAAACCTGTGCCAAAAGAAAAGGAATCACTTTTTGGAATCGATCTGCTTAATATTTCCAGGTCAGATATTCCTGCTGTCACACATGTAGATTACTCAGCCAGGCTTCAAACAATAAACAGGACACAGAATCCTGTTTATCATAAGCTCCTGACAGAATACCACAAAATAAGCGGATGTCCTGTAATAGTCAATACATCCTTCAATGTAAGGGGAGAACCTATAGTATGCAGTCCTGAAGATGCTTACAAATGCTTCATGAGAACTGATATGGATTTCCTGGTTTTGGAAAACCTGCTGCTTGATAAAAAAAATCAGCCTGCTTTTAATGATAATATCGACTGGAAACAGGAGTTTGAACTGGATTGATATGTTTCGCATAAAGGATAAACTGAATAAGAAAGAAATCCGCCTTTTTTTCCCCGTTGTCGGGACAGCCCTTATTATTATAGCAGTTCTTCTCTTTATCTTTCAGAAGAATTACTGTATAATAGGTTCAGCAGGTCTTGCTTTTATAATTATTCCCTTCCTTTCCTGGAAATTAATGATTCCTCTGTATTTTCTCTGGCTCTGCATTGCAAAAGCACTTGGTACAGCAAATACATATGTTCTCATGTTCATTGTTTTCTTTATCGCAATTACCCCTATAGGCTTAATCATGAGACTATTTGGAAAATCGCCTATCAGGAAAAGCAGGAACAAGCATACTTTCTGGCTGGATAAGCCAGAAATTTCAAGTGATATAGAAAGATACAAAAAACAGCATTAGGATACAGGTTTATGGACAGTTTTATAAAAAAGAGAGAAAATGAGCCACTTGACATTGAAAAGATCGTAAAGGATATCAGAGACGACATAGAAGATAAGAAGAAAATGGGTCTGCTGCATGAGGAAGAGATTCAGAGGATCAAGGAGCTTGAATTTGAGAACATATTCCTTTCACTTGCAACAGATATTGACACATCATCTTCCAGTATAAGCCTTAAAAGCCTTGAGGAGATAAAAGACTACCTCCTCAAGCCATCGATGAATCTGGATCAGCTCAGAGACCTTTATGATGAGGATAATGGCTGGAATATAGATGAAAACTACCCTGTCAAAACACACAGGTCCGGTATCAAAGGGCGGATCATCCCCGTGATAAAGAAGATACTGAGGCCTCTGACCAGGCTGTATACTGACCCCATACTATACAGGCAGAAGCTTATTAACTACTATTTCATGAACATTATCGCTTCATCGTACAAGACATTCTTCGACCTTAAAAACCTGGAAAATTTCATGATTTCAAAACTTGACTCCATAGAAAGGGACTTGAACTTTATCAGGGACAGGCAGAAGATCCTGGAAGAATACCTGGAAGAAATAGAAGACAAAATTGATAAAAAATGAAAATAGCCCTTGTTATCCACAGGTTTGGTCAAGGCGTCATTGGCGGCTCTGAAAAGCTTTGTTACCAGTTAGCTGTACAGCTTCAGAAATACGGCCATGAAATAAAAGTAATCACGACATGCGCAAAGGATTATATATACTGGAAAAACCACTTTAAGCCTGGCAGGGACACTTATGACACACTGGACCTGATAAGATTCCCTGTTGAAAAGGAGAGGACACTCAAGAGCTTTGAAAGGATCTCATCGAAGGTCTTTTACAATAGTCATTCCAGGCAGGAAGAGGAGGAATGGGTCACTGAATGCGGTCCATATTGCCCTTCATTGGTAAAATATATCAGATCTGAAAAGCACAGATATGACCGCTTCATTTTCTTTGCATACAGGTATTTCAATACATATTTCGGCTTGAAAGAGGTTCCCGAAAAATCAATCCTGGTTCCTACTGCGGAAATGGATAATGTTATAGGCCTGAAAATATACAGGGATTTTTTCAGGCTTCCCTCTTCCATAATATATATCTCAAGGGAAGAGATGGAGCTTGTTAATGAAAAAACACATAATCATGATATCAGGAGCAGAATAAGTGCTCTTGGAATACCAGTCCATGAAGGTTCAGACCCTGATTCTTTCAGGAAGAGATATAATATAAACAGCCCTTTTATGCTTTATTTGGGCAGAATCGATGTAAATAAGGGATCAGACATACTTTTCAGGTACTTTATCAACTATAAGAAGGTTGTCTTTGATGACCTCAAACTTGTACTTTGCGGCAATTCAGTAGAAAGAATCCCTGAGCACCGGGATATAATACACACAGGATTTATCCCTGAAGATTATAAATTTAATGCACTGGCAGCCTCTGAATTCCTTGTAATGCCCTCCATGTTCGAAAGCCTCTGTATCGTTACACTGGAATCATGGGCTGCAAAAAAGGCTGTGCTTGTAAATGAGCGCTGTAATGTCCTGAGGGGACAGGTGATAAGGTCAAAGGGCGGCCTGTTTTTTAATTCCTGCAGGGATTTTATATACTGCATCAGATATATGCTTAAGAACAGACCAGTACTAAAACAGCTGGGTATTAACGGGCACAATTACATTAAAGAATTCTACAACTGGGAAAAGGTAATGAAAGACTACCACGAGATGCTCAAATAAGGTTGCCTTTATCCTCCGGTTATCCTCCACAATTCTGAACTTTATTACTGTTACCTGATGATATATTGTCTTATTTTATTCCAGGCTGGAATTAATCAGCATTTAATATGAAAAATTAAATGCAGGCAGTATCTCTGTATGGGAGAATAACAGACCGAAAGAAAGGACAGCTGCCCTGGCAGGCAGGGCTCAATAAACAGCAGCCATGATACTGGCGCATTTTTATATTTGCTGGGCGGGGATTTCTATCTTAATCTGTCAATGCTGAAATTTTCAACAAGTTCTATATCGACCCCATTGGGATCCTTGATAAATATGAACCTTACCCCTCCCGGAACATCTACAGGGCCCCTGATATCAATATTTTTGCTTTTCAATTCCCTTATTTTTTCATCAAGATCATCAACAAGAAATCCGATAGAAACTTCTTTGCCACTTTCACAGGAGGAGCTACAGCCTTCCATCTTTATGAGCTCTATAAGAGAACCATTGCAGTCGCTCATGAAAAGTATGTTCATTCCGTTTCTGTAAGAGAATCTCAGTTCTTCATAAAGGCCGATAATTTCCCTGTAGAACCTCTCTGATTCAGCCATATCCTTAACTTTTACAGTTACGAAACCGTATCTCAACTTCCTCTGCCTCCTTCTTCAGAATGCTTTTTTTCTAAGGTTTATTCTCGAGTATGGAAACAGTAATTTTATCCATCTCCTTCATGGCATCATTATACTTCATGAGGTTATTAAGCGTCTCATGGAATGTCCTGCCAAGATAACCATCATGATAATCAACTACCAGACCTGTTTCATGCATCCTTTTTGCTGTAATTGCTGCCTGAATTGCGATGTTTCCCTTCATAGCGCATGAAACCTTTGCTCCATCACAAAATATTCCCCCAAAATTTGATATATAGTTTATAAATACATTGTCAAAATCATCAAGCTGGTTTTCTATCTTCATGATTGCAGCCAGAAAACCCGCTCCGGCTCCATATACAACACCGCATATCGATGATATAAATCCAAATTTTACAGTAATTATAGAGTTTACAAAACATGCAGTTATTACAGATTTCAGCATCTCTTCCCCTGGTATATTCCTTTCACGGCAATAATTTACCGTGGGCACGATGGAAGTGAGCCCCTTATTACCTGAATTTGCACAGGCCATGACCTTGATCGGCTTTCCTGACATCCTTGCATAGATAGCTGATCCTGTCCCGAAATCCGAGCCGGTAGTATCCCAGTCCTTCCTGCCGATTTCATGTGCAAGGATATTTGCTTCAATCCCTTCCTCTACCTTTTCCCTTACCTCCCGGTCAGAATACAGTTCATCCACTAATGATGCCCAGTTTGAAGGCTTATAGTATGAATCGTCAATTCCGGATGTTCTTTCTAATTCTGCAGAATAAGAAGCAATTTCCTTTTTATCAATCCTATAAATTATCTCATTAATATCTGAAGTATCAAAATCGGATATAATATATTCCTTTTGCGATACGGAGCTGTGACATTGCCTTGTTACCGTGCTGAATATCTTTTTACATGTTATTACCAGGCTTTTTATATAAAGAGTATTGCTCTCAATGAATTCAATTTCAAAAGGTATTGACTCTGCCAGCTCAGATGCTTCTGTGAGCGTATCCGGCCCTATCCTGCTGAATATCTCAAGTCCCGCCGAGGGATCACCAACGGCATAACCAAGCAAATAAGCCCATAAAGTACCTTTATAGTGCGGTGCATTAGGTATACCGGCATAATATGCATTCTTATAAGTAAGATAATCCATCTTCAGTATAATCCTTTTGATTTCATTCAGATTACATACTTCTCTGGCATTAGCAGCATTAAGCGCAATTGCTGCCGGTTCTGTGCATCCCGATGTGAAGTTTATCATTGACAGGAAAAATTCTTTAATTTTCATCATTACCCTGCAATCATTTTATACATATAACCACAGTAAGATAATACATTTTGTTTTGAATGATTCAACAGTTTTATTTCATTAAGTCAGATTAATCAATTTTGATTCTCTTTGCTGAATACGACCCTTATCAGAAACAGAGTTGATAAAAGTATAAGCACTGCCATCATCAAGAACATTATCCGGTAGCTGTCAGCACCTAACTGGTAAAAATAATCAAGGAACTTTCCGTTTAAGATAGGCAATCCTGCTGAAACTGGAAGAATTACAATAGGGGCCACAGCAAAATAGGGTGTTGCATCCCTCTCACCAGAAAGCTTTTTTATAACAGGGGCATAAGCAAGCACCCTTACTGCCCTGCCAGCACCCAGAATAAAGCTTGCAGCAAGAAATCCTGAAAGAGAAGGGACAAAATACAGGGTAAAAATTCCTGCCACGCTCATTATTTTTTCCATATAAAGTTTATTCTTAAGGCTGAGAAAATTAAAATAACCAAATATAATCTGAAATATAATACTCCCTGATACATTTAGAGCAATAAACAGACCCGAGACATATGCGGGATTAATACTGCAGTATTCGGTTGCGTATACTGCATAAAATGATATTACGCTCGTTACAGCAAAGTAAGATACATCACTGAAGAGAAAGCTTATAAATGGCTTATTATAAAAGATAGCTGATAATGTTTTCAAGAACATTACAGGGGTAAATCTTGTTTTTATACAGGATTTATCGGGTATCTCTCTTGTTATCAGAAAAAATAATGACCCGACAAACATCAGGCTGCCAGCGATAATAAAAAGATTACTGGCTCCAGATACTGATATGCCGTATTTTTGAACTATCCAGAGCAAGGCAAGGCTTCCTATTATCTTGGTCAGGCTTTGACTGATATGCATAACAGACAGTGCACGCAGGGTGTCCTCCTCCAGGAATATCTTGACCAAAAAGTTCTGCCAGACAGGGAGTACAAGTCCAATCGAAAATGAGAACACTGCATAAAATATATAAAAAACCATTACTTTTGTATTATCATCCATATTAAGGCTCAAGGCTATGCCAAGCAGGATAATGGGAAAAGAGGCAATTAAATTGGTTAAAAAAACAGCTGTTTTCTTATGGGTCAGATGCGTAGTCAGATACGCTGAAAGAAGAGAAATAACTGGAATACCAAGGCTTAAAAAGACTGGCATCAGTCCAATCTCAAAATTTGATGCACCAAGTTCCCTTAAAAATACCTGTATATATGTGGATTCAAATACCATAGGCAGTCCAAGGCCCCAGAAGGACTCAACCATGGTAATTCCCAGGGTATTCCTCCTGAAATACTGCTTAAGCGCTATCTGTTCATTTTCTTGATTCATTGCAAAATATCAGCCCTGGCAAAAAAATAAATTAGTTATATTGACTAAATTCCATTAATATTTAAGGATATTCTAAAATCAATAAATTAACGGATTTATATGAAAAATGTTTCAAAGGAATACATAATATCGACTATATTTGCAATAGTTGCATGCCTTTTGTGGTCCACTGCATTTGCAGGTGTAAAGATAGGCCTGAAGTATTTTAAGCCTCTGGGCTTTGCAGGCATCAGGTTTATGCTCTCCGGAATACTTCTTATGCCCTTTGCATTAAAGGGTTTCAGTGCAAGGGTAATAAAGGAGAACATGGGTTCAATCATCAGAATATCACTGTTTCAGACATTCATTCTGTATGCTCTCTTTTATCTCGGTATAAATATAGTATCAGCATCGCTCTCAGCTATAATCATAGGGTCATCACCGGTTATATCGTCAATTGTGGCTCATATTTCCATGGAGAATGACAGGCTGTGTACCAGAAGATATATTTCCTTTATCTTTGGCATAAGCGGTGTTGTGTTGATTGCTGTAACCCGTAATCCTTTAAAATCTGCCGGGCTTGTAGAACTTGTTGGCGTGATCATCCTGATAGGCAGTTCGGTTTCCTCAGCAATAGGCAATGTTATAGTGGCAAAAAATAAAAATGACATAAATCCTTTGCTTCTAGCATCTTCCCAGATATTTCTTGGAGGGTCTCTCCTTTTCCTGGTTTCACTCATCTTTGAAGGGATCCCATGTTTCAATCAGCCTGCAATATTTTTCGGGACTCTTCTCTGGCTTTCTTTTCTCTCAGCTTCAGCTTTTTCCATATGGTTTACCATCCTTAAAAAAGGAATTATGAAGGTATCAGAGATAAACATGTGGAAATTCATCATACCTGTAAGCGGGGCGGTGCTTAGCTGGATAATCCTTCCAGGAGAAACCCCGAACATGGTATCCATTACCGGGATGTTTCTGGTCTCTATTGCTGTAATACTGATTTAGGGTCAGAAATCAGATTTTATTGCCGAAGATCTTTCATTGTCTTTTTCAGAATATTTGCAAGTTTTCTTATAGTATATGGCTTGGCTAAGAATGCTAAAGCTCCCATTGACAGGCTTTTTTTAACCATTTCATCATGAGATATTCCGGAACTGATAATAATCTTTATGCCTCTTTTTATTTTCTTTAATTCCATAAAAACTCTTTCTCCCGGCATATCAGGCATATTGACATCCAATATCACAATATCTATTATTTCCGCGCTCTTCCTGAATGATTCAATGGCTTCTTTCCCAGTGCTGCATAGTATTACCTCAAATCCCAGTGATGCAATCATCCTTGACCCTATTTTTCTTATGATCTCCTCATCATCACATAAGAGTATATGACCCATTCCTGGTTTAATTCCCATATCCACCGCTTCTGTAGCTTTTGATTCATCTCCGGTGTATTCCGGCAGAAAGACCTTGAAAGTTGTACCGGTTCCCGGTTCTGAGTACACATCTATAAATCCCCTGTGCATTCTTATTATATTGCTTGCCATGGATAGGCCGAGCCCTGTACCCTCTCCCTTTTTCTTCGTAGTATAAAAAGGTTCAAAAATTTTTGATATACGGCTTGTGTCTATGCCTATGCCTGTATCCTGCACTGAAATAACCCAGTAATAGCCTTCCTCAGCTTCAGGGTGCACTTCTCTGAACTGATTGTCTGCATATATCCTGTCGAGGTGGTAATAAAGAACATTTTCTTTTTCTTCACCAGGTTTTCTCATAATAGTCATAGCATGATAAGCGTTGAGGCTCAAATTATGCAGAACCTGCTCAAGCTGAATTGGGTCACCAAGTACCAGAGCCTTTTGATGATGATAATCTGGCATTATGGTTATATTTTCTTCAAAGGAGGTAGCACAGAATTTATATATATATTTTATTAAAGAGTTCAGGTCAACTGGGCAGAACTCATAATCCTGCTCCTTGGACAGTGTTAATAGCTGTTTGACAATGCTTTCAGCTCTTTTTGCGGATTTTTTAATGATCCCTATATTCTCTGACAGCGATTCTCTGTCAGGGAGCATATTCTTTGAAAGTTTAAAATCTATCAGAGACGCGGACCCGGTTATCCCCATGAGGGTATTGTTAAAATCATGAGCAAGCCCAGCCCCCAGACTCCCGATGGTCTCCATCTTCTGTATTATCTGAAGCCTGTCTTCATTCTCAACAGCAACTGTAATATCATCCACTCTTATTACTGTGCCTTCAGGCATCCTTTTCCCCTGCGGGTATATGGTCATACTGTAATAGGTCTGTTCATTAGATTTGTCATAAAAGAGTATCCTTGGTATTTCCTCGATTGTAAGCTCGATATTGGATTTTTCGATTTTACTTCTGTATTTTTCAAAGAATTCTGAAACTGCAAAAAGATTATCGCCTTCTTCAGCACCTGAATCCGTATTTAGCAATTTCCCTGCTTTTGAATTCATCTGTCTTATTTTATAATCTCTATCGACAGATATTATAATTGAGGGCATCGCCTCGATTATGTTTTTCATAAATTCCTGTATCTCAACCAGGTTTTTTTCCCTTGTGCTTATTTTCTCAGCAAGTGTATTCACGCCTTTTATTATCTGGTTTATCTCTTTCTGCGGCACTGATTCAAGCCTGCCGTCATATGCTCCTGCTGCAATATTTTTAACAGCATTGCACAGGCTGCTGACAGGTTTTTCAAGAAGATATCTCATAACAGCCAGGATTGAAAATGCAATTATGATCAACAGGATTATTGTAAAACCAAAAAGCCAGTACAGCAGGATCATCTGCCCTCTTTTTAAAGGTTCCTTCGAGCATCTTATCTCAATTTCTCCAATCTCGGTATTATCATAAAAAAGATTTCTGCTTTCTTTCACAAAACCTTCTTTTGAACTTTTCTGCCTTGACTTCAGTATTTTCTTTTCATTTGATATAACTCTTATATAAATGATCTCTTCGTACTGAAAGTATGAATTTATTATGTTTTCAACTTCAGAATCTTCATAATTCCAGATATGAAGCACTATTGCATTTCCCAGCTGGTCAACTATATCATGGGTCCTCTGTTTCAGGTCAATAAGCTCTTTCCGGGTGGAATAGAGATAATTCAGTATAATCAGGATGGATGATGTAATAAATGCCATTATAATAATGGAGAGGGCAAGATTCTTCTTTATTGATCTGTATTTAAATAAGCTCATGTATTTCTCTCATTTATTGTATTAGAAAATTAAAACCCCTTTCCTGTATCGTTTCTGAAAATTTTTAATAAAGCCTCCTTCATTTTGTCAAGTGTGTACGGTTTACTTAGAAAAACCACACCATCATAGGCTAGTATATTTTCTACATGATTATCTCTCCGGAATCCCGAGCTTGCAATTATCCTTATATCTCTTTTAATTTCCATAAGCTCCCTGACCACCAGATCCCCTGTAATACCGGGCATTATTGCATCAATAATCACAGCTTTGATTTCTGCTTTATGTTTTTTGAATAATTCTATAGCTTCAAAGCCATCCCTGGCTGTTATAACATCTATCCCGCAGGCTTTCAGCATCTCAGAGCCTATCTTCCTGACAGCTTCCTCATCATCGCACAGAAGGACGGATCCCTTCAGTTTCAGGGTATCCTTTTCCTTATTGTTTGTACTGACAATCTCTTTCTGCGCCACAGCAGGAAGATAAATGTTCACAGTGGTACCAACTCCGCATTCTGAATACACATCTATAAATCCCTTATGCTCGGTGATAATATTATAGACCATTGAAAGGCCTAATCCTGTACCCTTTATCTTCTTTTTAGTGGAGAAGAAAGGATCAAATATCTTTGGAATAATTTTTTTCTCAATGCCGACGCCTGTATCCTGGACTGAGACAAGCCAATAATCATTGCCAGTGGCTTCAGGATGGTAATCACAAAAAGTCCGGTCAGCATGGATCTTTTCGATGTAAAAACAAAGAACCCCCCCCTGCGCTTCTCCTTCCTTTCTCATTATTGTCATAGCATGGCTGCTGTTGATGCTGAGGTTTAGAAGCACCTGTTCGATCTGATTCTGGTCTGCCATTACCAGTGCTTTTTCATCAGCATAGGTTGCCTGTACCTTGATATTCTTCTCAAGGCTATTCTGACAGATATCATGAACCTGTTTTACGATCTCATTGAGGTCTGCAGCATGAAATTCAAATTGATGTTCTCTCGCCAGCGTTAAAAGATGTGTAACAATATTTTCCGCTCTGTTTGCAGAGGACTGTATAATCTCGAGATTTTCCTTCAATGCTGTCTGGTCTATATGTTTTTCATTCGCTAATTCCCACTCAAGCAATGAGACAGCTCCAATAATCCCCCCTAAAATATTGTTGAAATCATGAGCTAATCCGCCTGTAAGACTGCTTAAGACCTCCATTTTCTGGATTTTCTTTATCTTTTCTTCGTTCTCCACCGCTCTGCTTACATCATCAATCCTTATTACAACACCCCCTTTGGCAATATTGCTGTAAGGATAGAACATGATATCATAATACCTGCTTGCCTGGCTTGAATCCACAATGTTTTCACGGCGGAATTCCTGAATTATAAGCTCTTCATTGACCTTTTGGATTATATCTCTGTATTTATCAAAGAAGGAAGTCTCCTCAAAAAGTACTGAACCGGTTATATCATGCCTTCTGAATTGTATTAGCTGATAGGCTCTTGAATTTACCTGCCTTATTATATATTCTCCATCAATGGTGATTATTATTGATGCCATGGCTTCAATAATATTCTTCAGATAATCCTGGACCTGCCTAAGGCCTGACTCCCTCTCGGATATCATCTGAGCCATATTATTAACATCTGCTATGATACCCTTTATCTCCAGCTGGGATACCGGCTTCAGCCTTTTTTCATAATTCCCGGAAGCAATCTCGTTTATTGCCACCTGCAGATTTCTCAGGGGCTTCTCCATATATACTGAAAGCAGGACTTTAATCGAGAATATAATAATTATTAGAATAATTGCAGTAAGCATGACCGCCATATACAAATATTCACGGTTTTTACGGAAAATCTTATATCTTGAAACAGATATCTCTGCTGTACCTATATCCTGGTCCCCAGCATATCTGATCGACCTGCTTCTATTTATCAAATTGTCTTCATAATTTCCCTGCTTATTGAAAATAACCTCATGATTATCGTATGCAATACGAATATAGACAATTTCATCTATCACCAGAAAAGAAGCTGCTGTATTTGATATATCGTTTTCAGCATAGTTCCATACATAAAAGGCTACTGAATCAGAGAGCTGGTTTATCAGCTCATCAGCCTCTTTATTCAGTGAGTCCAGTCTTTTTTCCTTAATATAATAGTAGGAGGTCAGGATAATAATACCGGAAGTCAAAAATACTATTAAGACAAGCAAAAAAGCCAAATCTCTTTTTATAGATCTTTTATACCTTATCATAATTTCACCCGGCCATGTAAAACATTCCTCTCCTTAAGAAAATCCGGCACTTTACTCAAACCTGGAGAATGATTTAATATTAAAACCTCAGCAGGATCCGGTCAAAATATTATATAAAATTAGTACCTTTCAGATCAGCTTGATTATGATCTATTGAGTAAACCTGTATCAGTCCTTATTCTTAAAGACCTTAAGAATGCCAATGATAAAACAGGATACGCTTATCCCGAAAAGGAAGGCTGTCAGGACACTTGTCTTCAATATGACAGCCTGTGTCTTATTCCAGTTGTTCAGGCGGAAGCTTATATCATCTTCGACGATTTTAAACTGATTGCCCTCATCATCAAGGCCTGTTAGATATCCTTTTGCAAGATAATTGCTAAAGAGCTCATCTCCTATATAGATCTGAAAATAATCACTTGATTCTTTGTATGGCAGACTCATTGACTGAGGAGTCCAATAAATATCATCATCTCCCCAGAATACCCGGTAAAGGCTTACAGAAAGGCTTGACCCAATGGTGAATATACCTATTAATCCAATCAGCAGGGCAGCATTTATAGGTCTTTTCATGTGCAATCCCCCTTTTTAATATTTTTATTCAGATATATTATTTTTAGATTACCATCAAATTTAAAAAAGAAAAGAATTCATATCTTAATATTTTTATATTTATACCTTTATATTCAGCATGGCTTTTATGAGGCATTATTTTTCCTGAAAATTCTGCCCCTCTTTAAAAAGTGGTGTTAATATTTGATTTAAATAGTATTTTCTGATAATAGTTTATTATATTAACCGGTTATGGTATGGAAGACAAAATTCCCGTAATAAATTGCAGGTATCAGCCCGTCAGCACTATTGGCACAGGAAGCAATGGGTATCTCTATCTTGTCCATGATCTCCTGATGGATAATGCTTCCTTTGCCTTAAAGATCATAAATCCGTCAGAATTTAATAGCGCGGAAGGACTTACCTTAAGGGATATAAATAAAAAATATGATATAATCAAAAACCTTAAACATCCAAATATAGTGCAGATATATGATTTTGGCATTATGGATGAGAGCTTCTTTATTGTAATGGAATACCTCGAGGGTGAATCGCTAAGAAATATTATATCTTCACATAAACAGCTTCATCTGGTGGAGATCCTGCAAATAACCGCACAGGTTTCAAGGGCCCTGGATTTTATACACAGCAGAGATCTATTATACAGTGAAATCAGTCCTTCAAATATAATAATTTCAAATAATATCCCTGTACTTCTTGATTTCGGTCTTTCTGAAACCAGGTATCTGATTGAAGGAAAGCCAGGTAAAGAACTGCTTTATAAAGCCCCTGAGTCTCTTACAGGGGATATCAGCTTCAGCTCAGACTATTTTTCGCTTGGAGTATTGCTTTATGAAATGATTGCAGGAAGGAAGTACTACCTTGCAGACAATATCAGCCATGAGAATTTTGATATAAATGTAATGAAAGAACAGAAGGTATTTGAGGAACACCGGGAGAATGCATTAAGTCTTTTGAAGGACGACAGATGCCGCCAAATTTTAAGGCGTTTCCTTTCTTTTGATAAAGCTGAAAGGCATAGAAACAGCACAGAGATAATTGATGATATTAATAAATTTTTCAATACATCATTTGAGATAGAAACGTCCCAGACAAGAGAGAGCTATACTTTAGGATGCAGTTTTGCAGACAGGCAAAACGACCTTGCCGGGATGAAATCCAGACTTGATGAAAAGAGCATAAATTTCCATATTTATTCCGGGCCAGCCGGCATAGGAAAGACCAGGCTTTTTAAGGAATTTGGAAGGTACTGCAGGTCAAATAATATTGATTTTTATGAAGCATCCTGTTCAGAAGGCGAAGTAACAGAATATTGTTTAATATCAGATTTATTGCAGAACATGGTATCAAATTCAGGGCAGGGCCTTCTTTTGGAATATTCAACCCATCTGAGATACCTTTTACCAGACCATCCACTTTTTAGAGGATACCATGATCTGAGCATAAAAAACCAGAAAGCTTTAAGGGAAATTATCACTGAAAGAATATCTGATTATTTTCTCGATTTCTTTTCTTCACTCAGCAGGAAAGCAGTAATAGCAATATACAACCTTCAATGGCTGGAGGAAGGTTCTGCCGGAATATTAAAACGCCTTCTCGAAAAAATAGAGTTCCGGGATAATAATGGACAAAATTTTGCATTTTTTGCAAGCCTTAGTGAAGATATGATGGGTGAAAATAATAATATTACTGAGATTCTGATAAACAGAAGGACAGAGGCCTGTACTCTCAAAGAACTGGATGAGCAGGGTACTGGAGATTATTTAATAAATATTTTTGGCAGGCACTTCATCGACGAAAGCATAAAAGATTCAGCAGGCCAGATTCGGGATATGGCAGGAGGTAAACCGTTATTCCTTTCAGAACTGATAAAATCGCTAATTGCAGAAGGCTTCATTTATAAAGAGAATGGCTGCTGGAAATCCCATAAATACCTGAAAAATAAAGATATAAACAAAAATATTCAGGAAATAGCCAGAAAGAGAATGGAAGGTGTATTATCGGACAGGACGATAAGATTGGTGCTGCATATAATGTCCCTTCTAAGGGTTGATCTATCCTTTGAAATGCTTAACAGCCTGCTCAGGAACCTCTATAACAAAGATCTCAGCAAAATTCTCATACTTCTGGAAAATCAGGAGATACTAAAGTTCATAAGGTTTCATAATTACATGGCAGTAAACTTCAGCAGCACCTTCCTTAAGGATATAGTAAAGCAGACTATTGATGATAAAAATTTATTGAACCGGCTCCTGGGGGAATACCTTGAGACATTGCCCGGCAGGTTCCGGAATTCTCTTCTGGAAGAAACAGCATACCACTTCATGGAAGCCGGCGTAAAAGATAAAGCAGTAAGATATTATACAGAATGCGCAGATTCAAGCCAGGACAGGCATTTTAATGAGAAGGCCCTGAGGCTGTATGATACAGTATTACAAATTATCCCCGAAAACAATAAAGAAAAAAGGCTTCAAATACTGCTAAAAAAAGCTATATCGCTTGAAGCCCTGAGCAGATGGGATGCAGCGGCAGAATTATTGGAGGAAATAATTGAAAGTGCAGAAACAAGAGGCTTCTTGAGACTCCATGGGAAGGCATATAATATCTCCGGAAGCATTAACATCAAGCAGGGATACTATGAAAAAGCCAAAGAAGCTTTAGATAAGTCTCTGGGGATATTTAAAAATAATCAGATCTCAAATGATTATGCGGAAACAATCTATAATATCGGCAACTATTATTTTGAGCAATCACATCTTAAGGAAGCGATTAGCTATTATGAAGAATACAAGGAATTATGCATAAAACTAAACGACAGGGCAAATTATTCCTCGATTCTTAACGAAATAGGCAATGTATACTATCTTCTATCCGATTACATAATGGCCCTTGAATACTATGAATCCTATAAGGAATTAAGCAGGAAAAGTGAAGAAAAACGCGACTATGGCATAGCTTTGGGCAATATAGGCAATGTGTATTATATTCTTGGTGATTATGAAAAAGCACTGAAATATTTTCAGGATTACGGGAAAATAACTCTGGAGATAGGGGACAAAAGAGAGTACAAGAATGCCATGTGCAGTCTGGGAAACATATATTATGTGATGGGTAGCTTTGAAGAAGCACTCAAGCATTACTCGACATCCCATGATGTTTCAAAGGAGATCGGTGATAAGAGGGGCCGCTCAAATGCTTTAGGGAACCTTGGAAACATTTATTTATTCAGGAATGACAATGAGAAAGCACTGGAATGCTTTGAAACGCTCTTGGAGATATCAAAGGAAATAGGTTACAAAACAGGGCAAGGATTTGCAGTGGGAAGTATAGGTAATATTTACTATAACCAGGGACAATTTGAAAAGGCTTTGGGAAATTATGAAGAATCTGTAAATCTTTATCAGGAAATAAATGACAGGATGAGATTTGGATTCGCCATTACCAATATGGGATATGTATATTTTGACCAGGGCAAATTTCAGCAGGCACTGGAATGTTTTGAAATTCATAGAAATATTTCAGAAGAGATCGGGGACCTAAGAGCTTATGGAATATCAGCAGGCAATATAGCAAATGTATATTATATTAAAAAAGATTACCAGAAATCATTAGAATATATAGATAAAGCCATCAATACTTTTTCTAATCTAAAGCTCCAAAACAGTCTTTGCCGGTACCTAAACATGAAAACCAGCATATTTATAGAACTTGG
This sequence comes from uncultured Candidatus Sumerlaeota bacterium, assembly GCA_964389675.1. GTDB lineage: Bacteria > CAYMEV01 > CAYMEV01 > CAYMEV01 > CAYMEV01 > CAYMEV01. The sequence goes on along the minus strand of CAYMEV010000002.1, from coordinate 66,417 downwards.
GAACATAAGTAAGGCATCCGAATTAAACCTGAGAGCCATTGAAACAGCTGAAAAAGCCTCTTTACCCGAGGAAATGGCAAAGGCCATGATAGAAAAATACAAAATATTATCATATACAGAACCTCAACAGTCCATTTCAGCTTTGGAGGGCCTGATTGATGACTGCAGTGATGATGATATCAAGGCTGAAATATATTATCAGCTCTGGAAAATCTCCCGGAAGGAACAGCATAAACAAAGAGCATTTGATGCTTATAAGGATCTATACGAAGCTGCACCGAGGTTTGAATACAAGACAAGGATGTCTGAATTCTGATTAAATCCTTTTCATATATCTGTTTTGCATCCTTATTTCTTTTATCTCATTTTCCTTAAAACCAATAATTTTGAGTATTTCCAGGATAAACGGGGTCTTTTTCATACAGTAAGTATCAAAGCCGTATGGATCATCTCTTGCAATCCTTTTTTTAAGCTCACCGTATTCTCTTGCCTTATCAGGATTAGCCCTCAGGAAATCCCTGAAAGCCAGGTGATTCTGAATGCTGAGAGCCCCTTTGGAACATACATAAAGATTGTGTTTGTGCCACACCCTGTCTTTTTTCGTCAAAGGCACCCTGTTATTTTCCTGCTTGAATGCCTCCCTGTTTTTTATCCCCAGGTCTCCGAGATAAATATAGCCAAGCTTTTTAAGCTTTAATATAGCCTTTTGGAGCTTATCATCTGAATCAATTTCAAGGTCGATATCTATAATTGGCTTTGCAGCAAGGCCCGCTACAGATGTGCTTCCTACATGATATATCCCACAAATCAGGGAACCGAGGTAAAATTCAAATACTTCTCTAAGTTCCTCAAATACTGTCGGCCATTTATCAGAATAATTACTTATCTTTATCTTCTCCATAATTATCTATATACCCCTTTTCTACACATTCAGCTATTAAATTGCAGGCATATTTCCATAGATGCTGTGATCCATCCTTAATACAGCTGTTTTTTTCCAGTACCTGGCTGCTTCTGACCATATGTTTGTTCCAGGCGTATCCGTGATTGAAATAGTTCTGCATAACTGGCTCCAATCGATCAAGGGCTCCAGCAAACCTTGCTTCATTGCTGTTCTTTTCCTCAAATTCCCTCCATAAAGAATAGAATTCCTCAGCCTGATCATCAGGCAGCAGCCCGAATATCCTCTTAGCAGCCTTTTCTTCACTGATAAATGCATCATCCCTGTTTTCATCATACAGGAATGTATCACCTGCATCTATTTCAACAATATCGTGGATTAAAAGCATTTTAATGACCCTAAGCAGATCAATCTCAGCATTTGAATATTCGCTCAAAATCATTGCCATCATACTTAAATGCCATGCATGTTCACTGTCATTCTCATGCCTTGATGAATCAAACAGCCTGGTACGCCTGAAGATGCTCTTCACCTTGTCTATCTCAATAATAAATTCCAACTGTTTTTTGAATCTTGAAAAATGCATAATACTAAACTCCCCGAATAAGGATCATTATTCCCTGTATTTTTTATATCTATTAATTATAATACCTGAAACAGCTAAATACAAAGCATATCGAAGTAATTTTTTATTGCTAAATATCAATGAAATGTAATATAATACTGCTATTAAAAAAAGGAATATGAATGTAGAATGAGTCAAAAGAACAGCCCGGCAAAAATAATTGCAATTATCTTTATAATTGCCGCAGTACTTGCAATTACAAATCCATCTCAGGAGAAGCACATAGAGAATATAAAACAGGCCCTCAGGGATCAGACAGCAGGCAAAGGGCTTGCTGGTGATATTAATGCTGAAGTTGGATTTACAGATATGATCGTTGATATTACAAGTTTCAGGTATAAAAATTATATCATCTGCTCAACCCTTAATAGAAAGGGCTCAATTGTATCATTCGGAATACTTGGGTTTGTTTTTACAGGAGATCTTCAATATTGAACCTGGTCCACACATTATAATAGAAGCATCCTGTGCCCTTAAACCTGTCAATCGAGCTTTCCTCTCGATCAGTGATCCGCTGTTCCAGTTCACTTTCCCTTTGTCTGAAAAACAAGAAGATAGGGTACAGCAGGAATATTGGCAAGATCCCTGAATCCGCTCATTTTATCACTGTTTAACCAGATCACATAAGTCTTACCTGGTTCAAGTTTTACGGGTGCAACACAGGTTCTTTTATCCTTCATGTATTTTACATCCCCTGTAATTTCAGGAAAGGTATCATCAGAAATCTTTACCCATGACCACATATTGTCCGTCATCATATCCTTGCTGAAGGTAACGCTTATCTCTCCTAATCCCGGATCTACCTTGGTATCCCCCGCCTGGGGGCATGTTTTTATGACAACTGGTGGCATGCTGGCGACATTGACTGTATTTTCTGACAGAATTAGAACTGAGGAAAATGCAATCAGCCCGGCAATGATAATCAGCATAATCTTTCTCATTTTATAAAACCTCCTTTAATTATGATAATATCACATAATGCCTTCTGCACAAGATTTTTCATTTCTGGCCTGGACTGCTTAATAATGCTAAAGAGGATTTATTTACCTTTTCTATATTTAATTAATTTAAATATGAAGATAGTATCTTTTCACTGACCTTATGCTATTCATGAAAAATACTTTTGATTTATATCTTTTCATGATAGCCTTAATTATACATTAAATTCAAATATTTAAGGGGACAAATATTTATGAACAATTATCTTAAAAAATTTGCTTTTTTTTCAATGATTTTCTTATTATTGAATTTTTCATTGATCTATGCAATTCAGTATAATCTATGGGGGTCACAGAAGGAAGGTTCTTCTTTCGGAGGCCCCACACAAAGCGGTAATACCGTCAATCTTACGAATAATGCAAAGATCATCAGCGTTTCACAGAATGCGGACAGTTTTTCAGTCTTTCGAAACGGCAGTCTGTTCGTAACAGTAGAAAAAGGCCAGAAGTTTTCCGGGTTATTGCCTCCCGGGGAGTATACTATAAGGACGAGTATCGGCTCTGTCAGCATTCTCCTTGATACAGAATTCAGCCCTGAGAAAATCACCCTATGGGGAAGACAGACTGCAGTAACATCACCAAGGTATGAAGGCAATATTGTCATTCTTTGCTCACCGACACAAATTGTGGACTCTTTTTATGATGGAACAGACGGAATGGGAATTTTCAGGGACGGCCAGGGCAGGGCATTTATGCAGTTTATATCCCCCCATAACATTCACAACCCCGGGCCAAAAGTAATTGATATTTCCGGCAATAACCTGGGAAAAAGCCTGGTGGGCCAGACTCTTCCTGCCGGAGTATATACCCTTACTCCAGGGAGAGGCACTGCAGATGGAATTGTATATGGATATATTGTACTTAATGTCGGTGCAGGAGCTGGAGTTCTGGGCTGGTACCCTGTATCATCAGGAGGAAACACTGTGGATATCGGCATTAATCAGATATGCATCGAATCAATGGAGAATGGTACTGGTTTTGCAACACAAAAGCGCCCCTATGATTTTACACAGGACTATTCTGTTTCATTTGATTTTATGCTTAAAACAAAGGACAACCACTGGTTTATCCTTTACAGTGATTCTTTTGTCCATCTGCACATTGACTGGGGGACAGCTCTCCACTATTTGCGGCCGGCCAATACCAAAATCATGGATATGGAAGTTGGAATACAGTATCAAATCAGGATTGATGCATTTCCTGGAAATAAAAGCTATGATATTTACATTGATGGCCGGCATGCCGGAACAGCAAAAGGTATTAACCCGGGTACAATTGATGTCGGTTCCGGGCTAGGTACAAGCGGGACAGACGGTATGACAGGCGAATGGGTTTATATAGGGGATGATCAGGCAACAGCCTATGACAGGGGAAAAGCATGCTGGGAAAATATTGTAATTTCATATGATTTTACCAGTCCGGTTAAAAATGATGTTATTTACCGTATATTCAGTGAGATACCCAGACAGAGCTCTGCAAATTTCAAATCGAATGTTTATGACCCTGTAAGCATTACAACCAGTACCTGGGATAAGGTCCCTTACCATTTGACAGATCAGTATGAAGGGACAATTGCAGTTGAAGAGAATCAGAAGGTTATACTAGCCGGTGATTCTGAGGGCAAAGATTCATGGTATATTGATAATTTCATCCTGTTTGAAATTAATTCTCCTGGAATTAATAAGCGCTTCATAATCGGTTCAGTGGAACCAGTGGAATATAATGGGATTAAAGTGCCCCAACTGGAGCCTTCCGGCTTCACTTTTTCCCCAGACAGCTTTGATCTCACATCTGAATTCCCCAAAGGAGTTCCAGTTGACATAAGGATCTCAGCCCTGGATTATGGCGGGACAGGAGGAGTTTCAGACCTTTACCTGATAATTAAATAAGGGACCCCGCAAATCTTAAATAGACCATAAATACAGGAAATTTTTTAATTTATAAATTGAAGCTGATTTATATATTAGAAAAACATATGCATATAATTAATCAGGATTATTCATCAATGATTATGAAGATATGAAATATTTCCCGCTAATTATCAGTTAATTCTTTAATTTTCTCCATATATCCATATTTTGGTATTTTTTCATATAAGTATCTGTATAATCTGATGCATTCTTTTCTGTAGTCATCTTTTTTCTCAATACTGTAGAGCTCATAATAGAGCCTAGCTTTGCTCTGGTCATCAATTTCATTGCTGATAAGCTTTTGCAGGCATTTTATTGCATTTTCAGAGTCTATCTTCCCCATTATCCTGCATTTTTGAAGCCTTGCATTAAAAATATAGTCACTCTTTTTCATTTTCTTTGCAAGTTCGAACAGCTCATTATTAGACTTTTGAGCCAAATTTATGTCCTTTTGCTGAATCAATAGATCCCCCCTGGCAAGAATGCATTTTAATAATGATGAATTCCTGATTTTAATATCATTAAAAATATTTATTGCTCTTTCATAACAACCAAGAGCCCTTTTCTTTTTTCCCAATTTAGCATAAATATCCCCCATAAGCCCTAAAGAGTGTGCAATGCCATACTTATCGCCCAGTTCATCAGAGATGTTTTTATCAATTTCAATATGCTCAAGAGCTTCTCTATACCTGCCCTGATCAAAATATACAAATGCTATATTGCCTGACGCTTTCCCCATTCCCCTTTTATCCCCTATCTCTTCAAGGTATTTCCTGTTAAGCTCATAGCATTCGACTGCTAAATCAAATTTGCCCTGATAATAATATACATTTCCCATATTCCCTACAGCTGATGCAATTCCTCGCTTATCACCAAGCTTTTCCTTTAATTCTTTATTGATATGGTGGCATTCCAGCGATTTTTCATATTCACACAGGTTCAAATATACAATACCCATATTTCCTGTAGCAGTAGCAGCTCCTAAATGGTCATCAATCTCTTCTGCAATCTTCCTGTATTTCTTAAAATATTTCAGCGATTTTTGAAAATCGCCCAGCATTCCATAAATTGTCCCATAATAGCCGAAAGCAGTACCTGTACCCTTTTTGTCTCCTCTCTCTTTTGACAGATCATGGAAAATCTTAATTGCCTCGAGAGCTTCACTGTATTTATATCTCCATCGCAGGGTATCGCTCAATGCCTGATAGGAATCGGACAGGAGATTCTTTCTGCCCAGTTTTAACGATTCTTTGACACACTCTCTGAATATCTTCTCAGATTTCTCCCAATTGCCGGTAAGTTCCATGATTTCACCGATTTTTAGTTTCGTTTCCAGAATCCCTGCAGGTTCCTCAAGCAGACTTACAAGCCTTTTATACATTTCAAGAGCGTCCTTGTTTTTATATGTTTTCCTCAAATAATCGCCTGCTTTGCTCATATATTCAATTGCCTTGTCCTTTATTCCGGCCCTTTCAAAATGGTAGGCTAAATCTATATATCTATCATCTTTTAATCCCTTTATCTTTTCAATTGTCTCACCGGCTGTCCGGTGCAATATCCTCAGCCTTTCCTTCATCTGCATATTATATGCGCTTTCGCTGAGCAGTGAATGCTTAAATATGTACCTTATCTCATCAATATTTTCCCATATGCTCTCTCTTTCTCCTGCAGAAAGAAGCAGGCTGCTGTCGGAAATTACGAGTCGCTTGACTGCTTCAGTATCAAATCTGCTTTTATCAGCAGTCTCAAATATTCTTATCAGTTCATACAGGGTGTTAATTGTCTTGAACAGAATATTATTATTAAATTCCCTCCCAAATACAGAGGCTATTTTCGTTAACTCGCGCAGTTCTCTCGATAACCTGTCTATTCTTGCAATAAGAATCTGATTGATTCCTGATGGTATGTCCTCTGTCTTCTTTGAAATACTGCATAATCCTTCTTCAATCTCTATATAACCATTTTCAAGCAGATAGAAGCAAAACTGCTCAATAAAGAAAGGATTATTGCTGGTACGTTCCAATATAATGCCTGCCAGTTCATTATTTGGCCTATGTTTTAATTTTTCAGCAATTAGCTGTTCGGATGATGCCTCTGTGAGTCTTTCCAGGTCTATTTCATTTTTTGGGATATTGCTGTCACTGAAAATTTCTGGTTTTGAGCCATCATCACAATACCTGCTGGTACATATGATAATAATCGGAAATTTCTCTATATTTCTTGTAAGATGCCATAATGCAATGGAGGATTCTGTATCCAGATAATGAATGTCTTCAATATTCATTATCAGAGGATTTAACAGGCTTAAGGCCTTAAAAAACTCCTTCAGTGCATAGATAGTATTATCGTGCCTGTGTTTTGCATCCAGCTCCTCATAAAGCGTATCTTTGGTATCAAGAGAGAGGAGAGCTTTAATAAAAGGTTCTCCTCTTCTTAATTCATCTATGCTTATCTTTTGCGAATCAGCATCTAATTTTGACAGCATATCTATAAGGAACTGCATCCTGTTTCGGAAATTCAGCTCATTTTCTTGATCAGGCCTGTCATGGTCCTGGGCAAAATAAAGGAATAAATAATATATGAAAGGGTTCCAGGCTTTTCTAATAATACCATCACACTGTAATGTGCATAATTTCCTTTCTCTGTGGATACGAGAGACAGCCTCGTGAACAAGCCTTGATTTTCCAATCCCGGGCTCTCCATATATATATACTATGCCACCGAACCGGCCTTTAAATATCGGATTTATAGACTTTTTAAGAAGATTTATCTCTTTTTCCCTTCCAAAGATGGAGCCCTTATATGTCAGCAATATACTGGATTTTTCACTCCCCAGCTGATAAACATCCGTCTTCCCTGATTTGCCTTTAAATAAAAATTCTCCGATATAATGTATCAAAAATCCTTTTTTTGCGACTTCAGAAACACTTTTTGACAGCCATATACTTCCCCATTCAGTTTTCATGGCTATCCTTGCTGAAAGGTTCACTGAATCCCCCAGCACATCATAGGCTGCTCTTACCCTGCTTCCGACATACCCGGAGAACAGCCTTCCGAAGGTAATACCTGCCCTTACATTGCTTTTGTATTTTCTGATAATTTCACTGGTACAGGTCAAAGCACGTGAAATATTGTCTTCATAGGCTACAGGCATGCCAAAATTTATAAGGGCTGACCCACCTTTGTCGCCGAAACTTATTCTACTGAAATAACCTCCCCAGGTTTCTGTTGATTTCAGCAGAAAGCTTGAAAATTCATCCATGCTGTCATAATCGCTGTCAATTTGCCTGAAAGAAAGAAATACACTCACAATATCCCTCATTTCATCAAGGGGCCTGGCGCTCAGAAGGCTTTCAGGAATAAATGCAGGAACTGAATCCTTATCAGGCTTAAGGGATGTATATGAATTTTCTGCTTTATCCATTTCATTAATGGAAATCAGAAAAAAATATCCTCTGCAATTCTTCCTGAATTTCCCCTGCAGTTTAAATTCCTCATAAAATTGAGAATCTGACACTATATCCATTTTTCCGCATAAATACTCAGATTTAGCTGCCTGGTCGATAGCCGGGCCTTTAAAATAATATGCCTTTTTACTGCCTTTTCCAGTAATACCCCATTCTACAGGCCCATAGGATAAACCGATCTTTGCAGAGATTTCGAAATTACCATATATTGTCTGTTTTATATGCTGTCTTTTTATTTCATCAATTATTTCTTTTGATGCTAAAAGGGCATTGCCTGATTTATTCTGGAATAAAGCAGTAAACGCGTCTCCGGCAAATGTTGAGATAAAGCCCCCCCTCTGGTATACCGAATTAATACAGGGAGTGAATATATCATTTATTATGGCGGAAAGGATTTCTGTCCCTGCCTTTCCATATCCGGTCAGTTTCTCCGTCAGAGCTGTAAAACCTGAAATATCAGCAAACAGGACAGCACATGTAAATCTGCCCTGATATACGCCCTCCTGGAAATTCTTTAAGATAAAATGTGGTATTAATCTTTCAAATTCCAATTTTCACTTATCCCTGAATTTCTTAAAAAACAATATTATTTTATCAAAATCTATTGTTCTTTCAAGTTAAATAAAGATATGCAAAACTAAAGGATAAGACATTCCTTTGACTGGATGTCAGATAAAGGATGCCTGTATAAAATTAATGATCCTGCTTTTTATTAGAATCCAGATATCAAAGCGGTATAATAGCTCCAAGAGGGTTTTTTGTTTTAAACTGCCTGGTTTCTCCGTATACAGAACCGCATAACGGGGATGTTACTACTGCTCTATAATAATATGTAGTATTCATCAAAAGACCTGATAAGCCTGTCTCAAAAGAAATATTCTCATCATTGTTTCCAATCCTCTTATATTTTGTGGAATTTCCGAACTGTTCAGTAGTTCCCCACTGAAAATGGACGAAACAATTATAGCCCTTAGGGTTTGCAGTCCCTTTTAATATTGCTGATTTTCCCCTAATATTCTCTGGCTGATCAGTCCTGATATTAGGATGTTTTATTTCGACATAAAAACTCATAATATCACCTGTCTGCTGAATATTGGATATCTCGAGGCCTGCCGGGGTTCCATCTGAGAAAAAGCTGTAAGGGTTTGTATTATCATTTATTTGAGTCCTGCCGGCATCCTGATGATAAAAAGCAAGGTTGACATTCCCGTTATTATACAGGGTCCCGTTTGGCCTGAAAATATATACTTCATCTGGAGGTCCGCCAGCATTTCCCTCTCCATCCTCATCAGTATTTATCCTGTAGATGAGCAGCCCTGTTCCGGGGAGGGATGACTCAAAAACGCCAAGTTTTCTCCTGAATTCCACAATAAAGTACTCAGCTGATGATAGTGGTGAAGCAATCTTAAACAGATTGTCTTCAGGCATAAGCAGGGGCTCTATAATATAGGTTCCGGAGAATGTTATCTGCGGAACATTATCAATCCAGTTTCCATATCGATATTTCATATATCCTCCCATATGCTGTGGAGGATTAAGGGTGCTTTCCATAATATCCCAGGAACCAACAGGAGAAAAACCGTCGCCGTTGTAGTGATAAAGGTCAGGAGCCCCCAGAGAATGAAACATTTCATGTGATATCACACTGCTGCTTGTTGTATATGATTCAATATTGAAATTATAGACATAAACCCGCTTTTGATTAATTCTTACATCATAGGAATACAAAACCCACATATGGGGCCAAAGGAGATCATTCCATCCGTCAACCCCGCCCCTTACAATAAAACAGACATTATCAGCATACCCGTCATTGTCTGCGTCAATATCCAGATCGGAAGGGATATCTTCTTTTATTGCTTCTATGCAGTTTTTCAGCAGTGTATGTTCCCTGGCAGTCCTCTGGGAACTTGTATATCCATCAGGGTTGGTAACGGCATTATAAGGCCTGTAATAGCTTCTCGGATATGAATCCTGGTATGATATGACGGTTGCTGAAGGCGGGATGGGGTAAAAATGCGATATTATGGAACTCCTGCCATATGATGCTTCAGAGAAGTAGCTGTACATGGATATGTCCGATCCCGGATTGAAAAGACTGTGATAATATGAATTCAGCTTTGTAAATTCCTCATCATCTGAAAACCTTATAAAAACCACAATATTGTTAAGTGTGCCCTGATTGGGTGCTTTAGGCATATCTTTCAGCGTAAGTTTAAAATCGCCTCTTCTTTTTGCATATTCTCCACTTCTGACCTTAAGCCATTTTTCAATACCTAAGGTATATGGATCAACATCTCCTGCGATATGACAGGAAGCATCCAGATTACCTTCCATCTCAACAGCATAGACATAATATCCGCTTATGGGATGCTGTACAATGGTAAAACCTTCTGCATCATGAAGCCAGTTGCAGAATTCATCTCCGGAAGCATATATATTCAGCTCTTTTCCATCAGGCTGAAAAACCTTCTGCGGGGCAAATTCAAGATATGCTGAGTATGAGTTTGCGACAGCTGAAAGCATCAGGATAATAATTAAATATTTAACCGTATTGTTTCTGGTTTTCATGCAGGACTCCTGTTACAAAATTTTTGTCTTGAAATTTTTTCTATGTCGAAATTTACCAAATATCCGAATAAGATGTTTCATTTATTTTATCAGCCTTTTGCAATTAATCAGCATAAATATAAACATAACCAGAATTTTTATGGAAAAACACCTGTAAAAGTCCAGTCATTTTATTAAAAAGGAAGCGTATCTACAAACCAGTAGAAGCTCCCGCTTGAGAATAAGTCCAGCTGATAATTAAAAAATCGGTAATTCTGATCTGCAGATCATTCAATGTTGATATATACAGGGACACTGATCCTCATTCGAGCAGTCAGAGTAATGACTGCCTCAATCATTTCAACAGTGTTCCCTTCTTTCTGGACAAACCTGCAGGAATTATCAGTCCTGTCTGCTTCGACATTTTCAGGTTTCTCAGGAAATTCTCTTATATAAAATACATATTTGAGATCTGTTATATAATAATTATAATACTGGGGATATTCAAGCCTGCATTCCCAGACTGAAGAGCCTCCCTCCTCTTTTTTTTCACAAAAGGTCCTGAACTTGTTACGGTCTATTCTGATCCTGGCCTGCGCATCCACTGCAGGAGAATATATCTCCCTGACAATCTCTTCTGAATTCCCGTCAGCCGTCTCATATCTTGCCCTTAGAATCAATTTCCTTTCAGGAGAAGGTATCCTCTTTTGTACATCCAGCATGCAGCGGAAATTATTATCAGGTTCCTCTGATGATATCCATTCTCCTTCATCAAGACTATATTCAGCTTTTTTTATTCTGGAAGGATCTTCACTCAACAGGCTTGCTTCAATATAACGCGTCAGGCTGTATGAATACAGATCAGCCTTTATAAATACAGCCTTTTCAGGGTTCAGCTCCTTCTGGACAGCAAGCTCCATAGCCCTCTCCTGTTCATAAAGCTTTTCGAATACACGCCTGAATTCTCCCGAAGAATCAAGATCATGAAAACGTATATGGGTATGATGATGATGGAATTTTGCCCATCCTTCCCAGCGTGCGCAGGTCATTATTGTATCCATTTCCCTGATAATTTGATCATTAATACAGTATCTGCTTTCAGACTGCCATTTCCTGATTTGTTCCAGCACAGCTTTTTTGACATGATAATCAACTCCGATTGATTCAAAAAGCATATAATCAAAAAGGTCAATATGCATCTTGAACAGCTGAAGGAAAAAATATGCCTGCCTTTTTTCGTCAAGCCTGTTTGCTGGACCGAGGCACTCATATGCATCTTTTGGTTTTCCATCCTCATCCTTTGCTGTTTCTGAATAGTGCTCATCACAAACGGAAAAATCAGGTTCTTCATAAAGGCCCTTTAAGCTGGTCATATAATATCCCAGGTCTATATTTATTCCCCCGTCATGAGAATTTCCCGGATGCCTTCCGCGGGGGGGTTTGCCTTCTTCTCTGCTTACAGGTGTATCCGCGAATTCAGTAGTCATATCAAACAATGCCATTGGAATGGGTGATACGCCAAACTCATTAGCAGTGTCCCATGCTGCCAGACGTATAATTGCAAGAGTAAAAGGGCGGGCCCATCTGAATGCCGGTGCACCGTCCGCACCACCGGCCATATCCTCTTCCAGTACAGTATATCCCTCCGTATTAGTAACTGGAGCGTAAAGATGCTGGAGGACTACTGCCCGGTCAGGATGATAGCGGTCAGAACCATCATTTGCAGTTAATGACAGGCAAAAAAGACAAATCAGCATTGTAAAAGCAGCGAATTCTCTGAATTTCATAAAGTTCTCCTCATAAATGTATTGATCACGCAAATTTTTTATATTTCAATGTTCAGTCTAAGCTTTCTTTCGTTTTATTGCTCTATTAAAACCTATCTTAAAGCATTTGTGGCATAATCTCAATATTTATATTTAAGCCATGTTTCTGCTTTTCTAATATCATTTTAACCCTTTGGAAAGTATTTTATTGTGTTACCAAGCTCACGGAAAATACATAAAAGAGAGCTCAAAGAACAACCATAACAGCTGTCTATGTGATCTTTCACCTCCAGATACACTGATAAAAAATACATATAGGCTTAAAAGCCTTGTCCCTGTGAAAAACCGCTGGCAGCCTATATATAATATTACCTGCTTTAATACCATCTTCCATAATAAATTCATCAGGCCAGATATATATTTTTACAGGAAAACTATGAAATTATGAATCTATAATAAGGCTGGTTTTGAGGAAAGAATTCAGGATAAATTCAGCTCTATGTTGTTTTTAACTTCATATTTTTATAAATGCAGTTATACCATATTCCGCTACATCTTTAAAACCCAGGCTTTTATAGAATCCCAGAGATTCTTCGCTATTGTCCGTAATCAGCACCTTATGGCGGATATGACCGTATTTCTCAAGGATCATTCTAACAAGCTTTGTCCCTATGCCTGTCCTCTTAAATCTGCTGTGAACAATAAGGTCCTGTATATAAATAATAGTTTCTCCATCGCCTACTACCCTGATGAAACCTATCAGTTCATTCCCTAAAAAAGCTCCCATTGTTAACAATGAATTCCTGACCCCTTTATAAGGCTTGATTATATCATTTGTATAGTTTGTCCATCCTGCATCTCCATAAAGTCTTAATAAATCGTTCCTTTCAATCCGGTCAATCTCTAAAATGGACACTCCTTCCATATCAACTTCCCTCTTAATTTTATATATTTTTATTTTAGCAGTTAAACAATTAAATGTTAATATATATCAAATACCGGATATATTAATTCATCCAGCTTTTACCTGTAATAACCTAAAATTTTCTTTTATGACAAATGATATTAAAGCAGATTCCACAAAAATTAATCAGAAGAATACTATCTGGCCCTTAACGGGTAGGGAGGGCGTACAGGTTCCGCCATTGCATCTTCCTCAAGCTTTTTAAGTGCTATTTCAATTGCCTTTTCCAGCTGAGGGTCATTTCCTCTAATTACCTCAGCCGGCCACTGCTCAACTTCAATGTCCGGTGATATTCCAGCATTCTCAACAATAAAGCCTTCATTGGTCCATATTGCCAGGTTTGGAGCAGTTACAAATCCGCCGTCCATCAGTTCCGGGAATCCGAGTATTCCGACAAGGGCACCAAAAGTCCTTTTTCCAACAAGGGTACCTATCCTGCTTTTCCTGAACATAAATGGAAGCAAATCACCTCCCGATACTGCCATCTCATTAATTATCATAACCTTTGGACCCTGTATGGAAGCGCTGGGGGTCTTAAGGTCATTGCCGTATCTGAAATTCCAGTGGCAATGGTAAGGCCGTCTCAACACATCAATGTAATAATCTGCAAGCATACCCCCTCCGTTGAATCTTTCATCGATAATAACAGCTTTACGGTCAGCCTGCGGGAAGAAGTACCTTGTAAAATACTTAAGCCCCAGCCCAGCTGTATTCGGCACATAAACATAGGCAACCTTTCCCTTGCTTGCTTCAGTCACTCTCCTTAAATTGCCTTCAACCCAGTCGCGGTGCCGTAATGAATGCTCCTGCCTGACAGGGACAGCTTTTACCACCCTTGAGTCTTTATAATCAGGGCAGGGTCCAACAGTAAGTTCTATAATTCTTCCTGCTGTATTTTCAAAAAAGCTGTAAATATTCTGGTCAGCTTTTATATCTTTTCCATTCACGGCAAGGAGATATTCTCCCTCTTTTATATTAATGCCCGGTTCTGTAACCGGTGATCTAAGTTCTGCATCCCAGTTAAGGCCCCCGTAAATCTTCGAAATCCTATATCTATCATTTTCAACAGAATAGTCAACCCCGAGAAGGCCTATGCCTATCTGGCCCGCATTATCGGGGTTCCATATCCCCGTATAGTGATGGCCCACTGAAAGCTCACTGCACATCCATCTTATGAGCCGTGTCAGGTCACTTCTGCAGGTAAGGTGCGGTAAAAAAAGGGAGTATTTTGCCTTGATGGATTCCCAGTCAGCGCCATGCATACCTGGGTCATAGAAATAATCCCGGTTAATACGCCATGCTTCATCAAGGATCTGACTCCATTCAGAAAAAGGCTCAGTCTTGACAAGAATATCTTCTGTTTTAAGGTTAACTGCACCGGATTTTGCATTTGGCCCCGCATCCGTAACAGACCATCTTCCACTGCTGGTAAAAAGAAGCTTCCTGCCATCCGCAGAAATGATATAATTCTCCATATCCATGATTTCAATTTCCTTCTTTTTCTTCATATCATAGATCTTGAGAAGACCGGATGAATAGGGATCGGATTTATATATATACAGGATTTCTCCTTCCCTGTTTACGCCCAGGTTGTAGAAACTTCCTGCACTTACAGGAAATGCTACTGTTCTATTCTCAATTCCCTCAAAATCAATCCTGATCTCATTATCCATATCGCCATTTTCCCCGCGCTGGTCTTTATTTCCGTTATCTTTGCCACGCTTTTCCTCCCTGGGCATTTCTTCATCACTCTCTTTCAGAAAAGGTGATAGCGTTTCCTTCTGCAGTGTCACCAGGTATATTGAGCGGGTCATAGTCATATTGGAATTTGAAAGGTCAAACCAGTTTACTATCGGTCCTGCATCAGTAGATGCAAAAAAGAAAAGATACTTTCCTGAAGGGTCGAATACCGGTTCTGACGCATCGCTCAAACCGTCTGTAACAGGAAAGGATCTATCCTGGTCAACGGAATATAAATATATTTTCTTAAAGTGTGTATTTAAAACCTTCGTAAATGAAAGCCATTTTGAATCCGGCGACCATGATCCTGCTATTTCCCTGAATGCTCCCGGAGTATACATCTCATCCGATGATATCTTAACTGTTTTCCCATTATCAATTTCAATTATATAGAGGCTTCTGCTATTATCTGTATATGCAATCCTTTTGCTGTCCGGTGACCATTTGGGAAATGCATAAAAGCCAGCTCCCTCAAGCGGAAATCTTTCTGCTTTTCCCTTTCCGTCCTGGCTGATCACTGCAAGCTCATATTCACCTGAGGAATCTGTAAAATATGCAATGTATTTGCCATCAGGAGACCATGCAGGATATTTCTCATGAATACCAGCAGTTTCTGTTATATTCCGATAATCTCCCTTCTTTTCCGGAACTGTTACAATATCACCCCTGAAACCAAATACTGCCCTGGCCCCGGTCGGGGAAATATCTGCACTCCTGATATGCCTGTTCCCGCTGACAAATCCAGGCCTGAGGCCAGGAAGTTCAGTAGCAATACCAATAACAAGCCTTTTAAGCAATTTTGATCTTATTTCATAAATATGCAGATAACCACCCTGTTCGAGAATAATTTTACTGCCTTTGCCTGCAATATTAATTACTGGAAAATCTCTAAAGCTGGTCAGCCTGTCGATTTGATGATCTTCAATATTATAGGAATATAGATTAAACTCCCCTTCTCTGTCTGAGATAAAGTAGATGCAGTTATCAATCCAGACAGGCATTGTATCATTGCACCCGCCTTCAGGTTTTGATATCTCTTTAACTGAATTATCCGCAAAGGAAAAAATCCAGATTCTGGATACAGCACCACCCCTGTATTTTTTCCATTGGGTAAAAGCATCAGGTGTAGGTGTATATGCCATATATTGACCATCCGGTGAATAAGAAGCATGATAGCCGTTTGGTATTTCAAGCTTTGCGGGATACCCTCCATCAACAGGAACTGTGTAGATCTGAGAATAATGCGGCATTCGGGATGATGTAAATAATACGCTGCTGCCGTCCGGAACAAATCCAATTACAAAATCATCTGAGGGATGCCATGTAAGGCGTTTAGGAATACCACCTTCTACAGGCAGAATATAAACATCTGTATTTCCATTGTATTCAGAACTGAAAGCAATCAGCTTACCATCCGGAGAAAAGACAGGATTTGATTCAACACCCTCATTAATCGTAAGCCTCCTGGGACTATTTCCATTTATATCCTGAATCCAAAGATCCTCTGCATATATAAAAGCTATATGCCTGTTGCTTATGGCAGGCTCCGACATCATCCTTGTATCATCAATATTTATACCTGAAGCAATAGAGGTAAAACCAAAAAGAAAAAGCCAGATAATTAATAAAATATTGATAAAATACTTATCCTTTTTCCTGTTTTCTATTATAAAATTCATGCGATACCCTCCTCAAGGCAAACTATTATAATATTCTATATGTAAAACGAATTAACCAGGCGAAGTGTTTTAGTTTTATTCAGGCAATGCCTGTATTTACAAAAAACTAAATATGCTTTGCATCTTTTACCTTTTCTTATATTCATTGCTGATTGACTTAAAAATTTAGAGTGCTATTTTTATAATAAGATACTTATATAAAGGAGATGGGGAATATGTTTTTAATAAAATGCCCTGAATGCGGATATGAATTTGAGCTTGCACAGCAACTAAAACAGGATATGGTCAGGGAGATTGAAAATGAAATACGGGAAAAAACTGAATCTGAAATCAGAAAGGAAAATAGTCTAATACTGCAGGACCTCAAAAACCAGATCAAAGAAAGGGATAACAGAATACAGAAAGCAGAAGGAAGGGAGCTGGACCTGAAAAAAAGGGAAAGAGAAATAGAGGAAAAGAAGAAAGCTCTTGAAAGGGATTTTGATGAGAGGATTGAAAAAGAGAAAAAGGACCTGGAAAGCAGAATAATGAAGCAAATGCAGGAAGAATTCCAGAAAAAGAGCATTGATAAGGACAGCAGGATAAGCATGCTTGAAAAGAAGGTAGATGAAGCAAAGATAGAGGCTGAAAAATCTCTTATGTTTGATATGCAGGACCTCAAAAACCAGATAGAGGAAAAGGACAGAAAGATAAGCGAATCTGTACAGAAAGAGCTTGAACTAAGAAAAAAAACACGGGAAATTATAGAAAGGGAAAAAGATCTGGAACTGGAAATGCTTAGAAAACTTGAAAATGAAAGAGCAGAGATCGAGAAAAAAGTTACAACCAGAATAGACGAAGAGCACAGGCAAAAAAGCCTCGAAAAGGATAAAAAAATCAATGATCTGACAAAAATGCTGGAGGAGGCAAAAAGAAAAGCAGAACAGGGTTCCATGCAGACACAGGGTGAAGTGCTGGAACTGGACCTTGAAAAGATGCTTATTGAAAATTTTCCTGCCGATAGCATAGAACCCGTTCCAAAGGGTATAAAGGGTGCGGACGTCATCCAGAGAATATACAGCCAGGCGAGGAAAGAAAGCGGTAAACTGCTCTGGGAGACAAAATCCACAAAGCAGTGGAGCGATAAATGGATTGAAAAGCTTAAGCAGGATCAGAGGGAAATCGGGGCAGATATAGCAATAATACTATCACAGGCAATGCCTCAGGGTATAGAAAATTTTGGCTTCCTGGACGGCGTCTGGGTATGCAGTACAAGCAGTGCCGTAGGGTTAGCCTCGGCATTGAGGTTTCATCTTATAGAACTTCACTTTGCCAGGAATGCCCAGATAGGAAGGGGGGAAAAAATGGAGGCTATATACCAGTACCTTTCCGGGCATGAATTCAGGCAGAAAGTAGAAGCAATAGTAGAGGCATTCAAGTTTATGCAGGAACAGCTTGACAAGGAAAGAAGGGCAATGACAAAGATATGGAAGGAAAGGGAAAAGCAGATCGAAAGGATAATGATCAACACTGTCGGCATGTACGGGGATGTAAAGGGAATAATCGGCGCTTCCTTAAAAGACATACCGGAACTTGATCTGGACAGCAGAGATGACAGGACGCTTCTTCCTCCAAAATCATGACCTGACTGATTATTGACACCATCAGGAGCTTTATATATAATTATTTAAAAGAAATAAAACAGGAGGCATAATATGAAATTTCGAACAATAATATGCTTTTTTGCTGTGTTTTTTATATACTGCAATATGATATCAGCAGGCACATATTTATCATTTGGCGGGGGTGTCTTTATTCCAAATGATGATAATGAGGGCTTAAAAGGCTTCGATACAGGAACCGCTGTAGATATTACATGTGGGTATGAGGTTAATTCCATGTTCTCTATCGAAGGCAGTATTGGGTATTACAATACTGATTATGAAATGACTGAATGCGGCGGGGACTGTCCTGACCCTCCCTGCTGTATAAGGATTACATCCGGGATTGATGCCTGCCCTGTCAGGCTGACGGGAAAGATAAGTCTCCCATTGATAAAACAGATAAAGCTTTATGCAGGGGCCGGATTCGGGTATTATTTTACAAGCCTGGATGAAATGGCCGTTTTTACAGGGTATGATGAAGATTTCGATTATACGGTCAAGTCTGAGGCTGACACATTCGGTTATCATCTCGTTGCGGGTCTTGATGTTATGGCAGGAGAATCCCTGTCTCTTCTAATTGAGACATTGTGGGCGCATGTAAAACCCTCACTGAAAGATTACTATTCTAATGATGATATAAAGGTGCAGATGGGGGGAATATCACTATTAGTTAAACTTAAATATATATTTTAATAATATGGAATATAAATAGAAAATTTGGCCTGCTGATGCACTGAGAAAATATTGACTACAGGATTTAAATATATTAAAGTTTATCTGAATTCTATATAATAATATTTTATGGGCACATAATGAAAAAAACAATTAAAACAGCAATTATTATTTCATCTGTTATAGCATATATCTTCATGATCATTGTCAATATCCTCGCAAATGCACTCCCGATCAATAACCTCACCACAGGAGATATATCTGAAAAATATCCCAGCCTTTTCACGCCTGCCGGCTTTGCCTTTTCCATCTGGGGGCTTATTTATCTTCTCCTTCTGTTTTTTGTCATCTTTCAGTCAGGGATAGCTTGGAAACCTGAAAAGAATATACCCCCTGATATGCTTCCGGCAATCCGGAAATATTTCATAATCTCCTCCCTGGCAAACGGGTTATGGATCTTTGCATGGCATTACCTGATAATACCTTTATCTTTGATTCTAATGGGAGTTATCTTCTTCTGCCTTATGAGGATTTGTGAAAAGATAAGCAGTTCAGGGCTGGCCCTCAGGGAATACTTTTTCATAAGGCTTCCTTTCAGCATCTATTTTGGATGGATTTCTGTAGCTGCACTGGCTAATACCATGGTATTCCTGGTAAGCATTGGATTGGGGCCGGATAATAAATACCAAATAGTACTTACAATCCTTTTCATTTTTGCAGGAGTGTTGCTTACCGGATTTTTTACAGTTAAAAACAGAGATATAGCTTATGGGCTTGTACCCCTTTGGGCGTATTCGGCTATACTTTTTAAGCATCTTTCCCCCATTTTTTACGCGGGCAGATACATACCGATAGTAGTTTCCTTAATAATTTCATTAATCTCCTTTATCATTATAGCCTCTTTTACTGCCGGAAAAAGGCTGAAGAAGAAAGCCTGAAAACTGAAATAACCTTATATAAGATAAGGATAAGCAGGAAATACAGTAATAAATGGATGGATCTTTCATAGAGGCAAAATCAGGCATAAGCAGGCACAGGATCCCTGAAGCATTCATGGCAAGCCTGTACGGGTGCCTTGCCCCATACAGGGGATGTTCTCATGGATGTTTATACTGCGACGGGCGCGCTGAAAAATATTATGTGGAAGGCAATTTTGATACTGATATATGCATAAGGAAAAATCTTCCGGAAATACTTGAAAAGCAGGTCTCAAGCGGTTTTACAGATAGAGAATACGGATCGATAAATATAGGGTCTGGGGTTACAGATATCTATCAGCCCATGGAGAATGAACTTAAGCTTACACGGAAAATTCTGGAAATACTCCTCCCGACAGGATTACCCCTTGTAATACTCACCAAAAGCGATCTTATACTCCGCGATTTTGATATAATCAGTCAATTTCCCGAAGTTTTGCTGATATTTACCATTACAACACTGGATGATAAAGCAAAGAACCTGCTTGAACCGCTGGCAAGCAGTCCTGAAGATCGCATCCATGCAATAAAGAAAGCAAAAGAACAGGGTTTTCATACCGGTGTAATGGCTATGCCGCTTTGCCCGTACCTGACTGATCAGCCTGATCAGGTAAGGTACCTGTTTCTGCAATTAAAGGAAGCAGGTGCAGATTTTATAGTTCCAGGAGGGCTTACGCTCAGGCCAGGAAGGCAGAAAGAACTGTTTTTTGAAAAGCTTAGTGAGTATGGCAAGGCGGACATGATTCGTTTTTACAGCAATATCTATAAAGAAAACAAGCCTTCAGGCATGCCCCTTAAAAGCTATATAAAACCCCTCTACAGAACCTGGCAGGATACCCTCAGGGATATAAGGATGCCTTCCCTGATACCGCACAGTATCCATAAGAGGCTCTTAAGCCTGCCTGACAGCATCCATGTTCTCCTCACACATATGCAGGAGCTTTATTATAATAAAGGTGTTGATATTTCAGCACTTAAAAAGGCTTTTAAAAAATATGAGGAGTGGCTTAAAGAAAACCGCACGAAATTGCGAAGAAAAAGGCTGAAAGATAATTCACAGGGGCATTTCGCCATTACCGGCCAGTTGTCGCAAATTTTGAAAAACGTCAGTCTGTCCGAGATAACCGGGAATGAAAAGCTTGCATGCTTTATTGATACAATCATAAGAAATAATGCAGTTCTTGATTATACAACCCTGAAGATAATACCATCACAGGACTGATTATTATGCTATATAATCATTTATAGGTCCTGAGATCATATTCTATCGAATATCAGGAGAGCAATCCATTTTAGGGTTTCTTCTCCTGTGAAAGCTCCTCTCCCATCTGTTTTTTGAGTAAAGTGAATTTATCCATAACGGAATCCAGTTTATTCTGTATATCATTAAGTGATGATACTTTGAGCGCATTTTCAATAAATTCATACTCTTCAGCCGGATAATCCCTGAATGCATACCTCAGGCCGAAATCGGCCTTTGCAGTACGGTATTTAAGGTTTAAAAGCACTGCAAGATTCCTGATAAGCTGATAATAATTCATAAATGATTCTGTATAGATCCCCCTCATAATTGCCTTTTTAAGCTCAGCAACCGTAATAAAATCCGCTTCAGTAGCCATCCAGTATAATCTTTGAGCCCTCTTTCTTATTTCATTCTTATCCGTTGGCTCTGGGTCAAGCATCTTTTCTTTCTCAAACCAAAGGACAGCTTTGCCATGTCTGTCTATATCAGTAAATTTATCAGGAATGGACCTTTTTATTAGAGCAATATCCAGGTAAAACAGCTCAGGTGTATCCCCTATCTTGTAAAAACACTGGGAAAAACAATGCCATGCAGGTTCAGGGATTCGAAACCTTCTTTCAATCCCAAAATTTTCCTCCAGGAATCCATCAAGTTCCCTGAAAAGCTGTTCAACAGCATTATCCTCGCATATAACCGCTATATCCATATCTGAATACTCATCCAGGTACCCTGTTGCAGCTGAACCTGATTCCCATACTGCTATGACATCTTTTTTACTGTAGAAAAATTCTTTAAGCTTAACAGCTAAATCTTCTCTTGAAATCAACATGCTTCTCCCTCAATTTTTATGCTGGATTATTCTGTTCCATTCAATTTAGTATCTTAGTCTTCATGATTTTTTAAATTTAATTGGACAATTCTTTTCTTATATTCTTGTTTAGGTGCTTTTTCAAAGAGTTTTTTATATATTTCCCGGGCTTTCAATCGGAATTTTATATTATTAGTCAATTTCCATAATTCATAATTGAGCTTTGCAGTCTGTTCATCTTCCAGGCTTTCATCATTAAGCATATTCTCTAATTCATATGTGCTTTTAGCAACAGCATGTATCATTACTTTACTTTTAAAAATAATATCTTTTCTTCCAATACCTGATGCAAGCTTTAAAGCCTCTTTAAATAATTCTTTTGCCTTCTTTTTGTTTGATAATCTTAAAAACAACTTTGCTTCATGATATATAAGAAATGGAGCATTATACCTGTCCAGATGTTTAATATCATTTTCAGATTCTAGAAAAAAACTGAGAGCCTTATCATAATAGCCCATGGCCTGGTATGTTACTGCCAAACTTCCCACAGCAATAACATACCCATTCCTATCACCTAATTCCCTGCAGATAGTTCTGCGTTCTATATAACAGCTTATTGCCTTACCGTAATTGCCTTTATCATGATAAATAGTACCCATATTGCCGACAGCTATGGAATATCCTCTCATATCACCCAGCTCCTTGCAAATAATCTTCTGTTCATTGCAACATTGTAAAGCTTCATCGTAATTGCCTTGATTATAATACAATATACCCATATTACCTACAGCCATTGAATATCCATTCTTATCACCCAATTCCCTGGAGATTGCTCTCTGTTCGCTATAGCACTGCATTGCCTCATTATATTCACCTCTATGATAATACACTATACCCATATTACCTACAGCAGAAATGTAACCTCTCTTATCACCGAAATTACTGCATATTCTCTTCTGTTCATCATAGCATTGCATTGCCTCATGGTAATGGCCCATTGAACAATGAATAAGCCCCATATTGCCTATAGCAGCTGAATATCCTTTCTTGTCATTGAGCTCCTCGCAGATATTTTTTGCCTCATTATAGCAGTGCATAGCCATTTCATAATCTCCTATCATTTTATAAGCTATGCCGATATTTATAGTAATAGTTGAATAGACCTTCCTGTCGCCTGCTATACCTGAGTTGTCTTTTAAATCTGTTAAAAGCTTCAATGATTTATCATAGTTTCCCTGATTGGTTAATATCCAGCCAAGACAGCATTTGAATTCTCCAATAATAGCATTTTTTTTGCCCTTTTTAATAAAACTGCCTTCTGGCAATGCTTTCGCTAATTTAATTCCCTCTTTAACCAGTTCTGCCTCATCTTCCCATTTTCCAAAAAGATCAAGGACAGATGCTTTGCTCCTTATGACTTCTATCTGTTTAATCCTGTATAATTCTGCCTCTTTGCCCATTTCATCTTTATCCAAATCTTTAAATAGAGTCAAAGCATTATCATAATAGCTTATAGCTTTACTGTTAAAATAGCGTTCTTTTGCTAAATCACCCGCTTTTTGGCAATAAAATATTGCCTTTTTAACATTTTCAGCGCTCTTATAATGTTCAGCAAGCTCCTCATAATGATTGTTAAGATCATTGCTATATAATCCTTCAATAATATTTCCTGCTATATTATGAAGGTTTCGCAGATTCCTTTTAAGCTGCATATCATATACTGCATCCCTTATTAATGAATGCTTAAATATATAGCTAATCTCTGAAAAAGCTTCCCATATCTGCTGTTTTTTGCCATTTTCAATCTGTCTTTCAAAATCCTTTTTATTTTCTAATATCTTTTGATATAGAAGAATCTTTTTAAGTACACTTAGGACAAATTCTCTTCCCAGTACAGATGCTGTCTTTATTGTATCCTTCAATATTCCTGATAATCGGTCAATTCTTGCAAGTATTATCTGTGTTATCCCAGAAGGAAGTTCTAAATTTTTACATTTTATATTAAACCATTTATCCAGTTTATGGTTCTCCATCAGATATAGAGTAATCTGCTCAGCAAAAAATGGATTACCTCCGCTTTTCTGAAGAATAAAATTCTCTGTCTCAATTGGTATTTTGCCTGTCTGAAGTTTATCTAGAACAAGATCAGCCAAATTACTCCTGCTAAAGGGAGATAGGTCCAGCCTTTTTATTGGTATATCAACTTCTTTAATGGAAAACATGTTAAAGCAACTGCCATCATCGTTAAATCTGCAGACAGCAACAATAACATAGCTGTAATCTTCGACATTTCTGATAATTGCTTTAATAAGCTCTATGCTGTCATTATCTATCCAGTGACAATCTTCAACTATAATAATAAGAGGTCTGTTTTCAGATCTACAGTAAGCTTTAATGAAATTTTTAACAGCTGCTACAGTATTTTCATATCTTCCTTTTGCATCAAGCATTGAATACAGAGAACCATTCCATTCCAAACCAACCATAGCTCCAATAATGGATTCTGTTCGTATGAGTTCATTTTTTATATCAGTATTTTCAGTCCGGTCTACTAATTCTCTGTATTTTTTCAGAAAAGAGATCTTATTTACCTCTTTATCATCAGACTCAAACTGTGAAAAAAAATTCTTAAAAAAAGAACCAAAAGGATTAAAAGACTTCCTGAGAATTTCATCACAATACATATGTAAAAAGCTATATTCACAATTAACAACATTTTCCTTAAAATGCGAAATAAACCTTGATTTACCAATACCAGCAGGACCGTCTATATATACTAATCCGCCAAACCTGTTTTCAGAAATTGGTGATAGCAATTCCTTGAGCCTTTTGGTTTCATCAATTCTTCCAATGAATTTGCCATTATATATAAGCTTCTTTTTTTTCTCAATCTTTGATTCTAATCTCCATACTTCAATTTTTTGGCTGAAACCCTTAAAATACTCCGAGCTAAGAAAGCTTAGCCTATAATCTGTGATTATTCTATTTTTCATACCAGATTCTGTAAGTATCTGACCCCAATCTGCTTTTACCATCAATCTTGAAGATAGACTGATTATATTGCCTAATGCAGTATATTCTCTTCTTAATCCTGAACCAAGAAAACCCGTAAAGGCAATACCCGTTGTGATGCCTGCTCTGAATAAAAAATTCTTAATACTCTTTAAGCTGATGATAAAGTCAACAGCCCTTTCATATAATTTCTCCAAACCTGCAGGAGCACCGAAAAGTACTAGAATGGCAGCACCTTTATCACCAAAATCCACACGATTAAAATATCCACCGTACTTATGGCATTCCATTATTATATGCCTTATAGAATCATTAAATTCCCTATTATCATCAAAACTGATAAAACAGGATACGATTTCTCTGAATTCTCCTTCGTCTTTCTGTTCCATGACATTGCTGGGAATAAAATGTTTTTCAATATCTGAGGATATAGATTCCTTTATATGCTTTTTCTTAGCCAGAAGGATCAAAGGTTTCTGCAATAATCTGTACCAGTCATTCTCAACTCTTTCCCTATCAATATCTATTGATACTTTATCCATAAACAGACTATCCGCAACAATGTGCATCTTATCAGCCTTTTGCTCTGAAATTGCACAATTATCTATAGCCAACCCTCTGAAATAATAAGTTTTTTGTAATTCTGTATTGACAATATGAAATTCTAAGGTTCCATAAGACAATCCAATCTTGACATTCATTTCGAAACAACCGAATTTAGTCCTGGAAAATTTATGCTTTTTGAATAAATCATTGATATAGAATGCAGAATGAAGCGGGTAATCAGGTTTACAGCACTGGAATATTGCTGTGAAAGCATCACCTGCAAATGAAGAGACAAAACCCCCATTATCATAGACTGATTTTATAGATGGAGCAAAAACAGTGTTTATTGCACTTGAAAGTATCTCAGCTCCTTCCTTCCCAAATTTCATAAGGCTTTCTGTCATCTTAGTAAAACCTGAGATATCTATAAACATAGTATAGGCTACAAGATTCCCGGATAATCTATTATTTTTATAATTATGCAGTATATAATCAGGAACCAGGCAACTCATATTAAATATCCCTAATATTTATGATAAATTTAGATAAAATCATCTTCAAAAGAAAATTTATAATTTTTGTCAGGCACCTATAATATCTTTCACCAATTCTTTTAGTTTCCCTATTTTCCTTTTATATTCTATTCTCGGTATTTTCCGGTAAAGTGCATTATAGGCTTTCAGAGCTTCCCTGCCATCGTTATTATCCTTATTCAATAGAAAGATTTCATAAAGGATGTTTGCCCTTATCTCTCTTCCAGAGCTGTCATTTATCATCCCTCTCATATTTCTTATACATTCTTCCTTGATTTTATTGTTCTCGGCCCGGCGAAATTTAATCATTTCTGAAAGCAGGGAAGCATCATATACAATTGTTTTCAGGTTATTTTCTTTGCCAATTCTCGAAGCAATATTATTGCATCTTTCAGCGCTTTCCATATCCCCTATATTGTATAACAGTTTTGCCTTATGGTACTGATAGTATGAAATACTGAAACTGGAGCTGTTTTTAACCGATATCTGTATAGCCTTATCATAGCATTTAAGCGCCAGCCTATATCTCCCCTTCTCTGCATGAATTTCGCCGATATTGCATATCAGGTCGCTGTAGCTTATAATTTCCCCCAGTTCAAGTGATACCCTGATGCCTTTCCCGTAAAATTTGAGTGCATGCTTATATTTTCCCTGCAGGGCATAAATAGCCCCTATATTCGTATAGCTGATAATTAAAAAAGTCTTGTTCTCAAAAAATCCCGTCATCTTAAGCTGTTTTTCATAATATCTGAGTGCTGCTGAATAATTCCCCTGAAAATAATTTAAAGTCCCTATATTGCCATAGGCCAGGGCAATTTCAACATTATCCCCGATTTCAGTTAAGATCTGAAGCTGTTTTGTGTAATACTTGATTGCTTCTTTATATTTCCCAAGCCTTCGACATAGAGTCCCTCTGAACATAAGCAGGTTTCCTATTTCGCTTATATCTCCAAACTCAGTTGCAAGGTCCATGCAGTTCTTAAAATATTTTTCTGCTTTGTCATAATTTCCTGTCTTCATGCTTATAATGCCCAGGCTTTTCATGGCCTGCAGCAATTTTGATTTAATGGTCAGAGACCTTGCAATTTTTAGCTCCTTTTCATGATATTCTGCAGCTTTTGAATAATCTCCGCTTTTGGCAAAAATGTGCCCCATATTTCCATAAGCTCTGCATATATTATTTTTATCATCATTCTTTAAGGCAATATCAAGCTGCCTTTTACAACATTCCAGGGCTTTCATATTCCTTCCCTGATAAAAGTGGATACCGCCCATATGACCAAGTGATAACATAAGACAATCATCATATCTAAATTCTTCAGCAATATTTATAGCTATTTCAATCATCCTGTTTGCTTCAGAATATTTTCCCTTTTGCACAATTAAACTTGCAAGATTATTAAGGGAAGTTGCCTGCAGTTTCGTAAGCCCTTGTTTTTCAGATATGTACAGAGCTCTCCTGAATGACTTTTCTGCCTCCTGCCATTTTCCGATAATTTCCAATACTAGGCCTTTCCTGTTAAGATTACGCGATATCATTTCTTTATCTGCATGCCTGCTTCTTAGAATTTTATCATAAAAGTAAAGAGCTCTTTCATTTTTATATTCTGCAATTGCATGTTCTCCTGCCTTCTCCATATATGAGACAGCCTTTTTGTATAATTTGCCCTTTTCAAAATGCTCAGCAAGCTCATCATAACGCTCCGTGAGATTGTGCTCATAAATCTCTTCAATCACCTCACCTGCAAGCTTATGCAGTTTGCGGATGCTGTCTTTGAGAATAGATTCGTAAACAGTATCTCTGATTATGGAATGCTTAAAGATATATTCCAGTTCAGATATCCTCTGCCAGATCTGCTCACTGGCCCCTCTCTCAAGTAATCCAGGCAGTTTCTCTTCATACACTTCCTGATTCCGGAAAAGCATCCTGCCTAATACATTAACTGCAAATTCCTTTCCGAGGACGGAAGCATTCCTGATTACCTCTCTTAATACTGAAGACAGCCTGTCAATCCTTGCAGTTATAATGTGACTGACCCTTGAGGGTATTGATTCAGGTTTTACCTTCAGGTTGCAGCTTTTATCCAGAAACCTGTTCTCCTGAAGGTAATGTGCAAACTGTTCAATGATAAAGGGGTTCCCTGAAGATTTTTCACCGATGAATTTTCTTGTATGCTCCGGTATGGATTCAGTTTTTAATATATCCTTAAGATATTTTTCCATCATAATTTCATTAAAGCTTTCAACAGTTATAGCTGTCTGCACCAGGCCTTCAGAATCCTCTCTGAAAAAACGGACCGATGTCCCGTCATCCCTTGTTCTGCAGTTTGCAATAATTGCAATCGGATAATCCTGTATATTCATTACAAGACTCTTCATTATATTAAGGCTGTCTCCATCAATATTGTGTCCATCCTCAAAAACGAGAACGACAGGCCTTATACTGCTCTGATACTTGAAAAACTGCTTAACTGCATAAACTGTATTCTCATAGCGCTGTTTTGCATCAAGCTGTTCATACAATGGATTACCTGTCTCCAGGCCTGCTAAAACCCTGAATATGTATTCATAATGAAGAAATTCATCCCTGACATCAGATCTATCCATGCTGTCTGCAAATGATCTGTATGCTTTAATAAATCTTCTGATATTATCATCATTGGATGCATTAATATCCTGATTAAAAAAGGCTTTGAAATAATGTGAAAAAGGGTAAAACGGCTTTTTCAGAATATTATCACAGGGAAGCATAAATATCGATGCTTTTGAAGCAATTTCATTCTGCAGGAAATTATGCAGGAACCTTGTTTTGCCGATTCCTGCTGGACCCTCAATATATATTATGCCGGCAAACCTATTCTTAAATACTGGCATCAGGCAGTTCCTCAGGATTTGTCCCTCATTCTCCCTGCCTACAAAGCTGCCTGTAAAATCCAAAAACCCTGTTTTATTTATTTCCCCACCCAAAACATATGCATCCCTTTTTTCCTTGAAGCCTTTTAATTTATATGTAATTGATTTTTCCGTAAAGTAATGATCTTTTATCTGTTCCTTCAGGCTGGAGCTTATGAGTATCTTTCCCCATTCAGCCTTCATCATAAGCCTTGCAGATAGATTTACAATACTGCCCAGGGCAGAATATTCAGCCCTCTCATCACTTCCAATAAATCCAGCAAAAGCAGTTCCTGATGCTACCCCAATCCGGGAAATAAAACCCTGCATCCTGCTTACAGCCAGAAGAAAACCCATTGCACGCTGATAGAGCTTATCCTTCGCCAGAGGAGCTCCGAAGAGTACCAGGATAACCCCTCCTTTGTCTCCGAAATCTACTCTATTAAGATATCCCCCATACCTGTGGCAGTCTTCAGCTATCTTTATGATCCCTTTTTCATATTCACCTGATTCAGAAAACCCTATGAAGCAGGATATTATATCCCTGAATTCCCCTTTATCAATAAGCTTAAGGACAGCCTCCGGTAAAAATTCCTTTTCCATATTCTCTGTTTCAGGCAGCGGCCTGCTGGTTTTGTCCCTGATCTCTGAATCAGAAAATTCAAATTGAAAATATTCATCTGATATTTCTATGTACCCTGAAATACCATCTAAACCTTTTATAAAAGGATAATCACCAACAGCCTTCATTCTTCCTGCTTTATGTTCCGATGAAGCACAACCGTCAATTGCATCACCATAAAAATAATACAGTTTTTGATTTTCAGTACTCAGTATCCTGTATCTTGTTTCCCCAAAGGATAATCCGATTTTTACCTCAAGGCTGAAAATTCCATATCTGGTTCTGACCCGGCCATTTTTCTGAAAAATCCCCATTATTCTTTTTGCGGACAGGTACGCGGCATTAGCGCTTTCACAGGCAAAAACAGCTGTAAAGGCATCACCGGCGAATGAGCTTATAAATCCTCCATTTTTATGGACAGCTTTTATAGACGGTTCAAAAAGCCTGTTTATGATACTGCAGAGGACTTCAGCACCCTCTTTCCCATTCTTCATCAGCTTTTGTGTAATATCTGTAAACCCGGAGATATCAACAAACATTGAGTATGCCAGGATACTGCCTGCATATCTGCCTTCTTTAACGCATTTAGCTATAAAATCAGGTACCAGCCGTGACATAGGCATCCTATAATTTTTCTTTCATTTTAATTCATAAAATCCCGATTGCAAACATATTATCCATATTTTTTTCTTGAAGAATGCCATCAATCATTGTATTATTCCGACGAAAGTTCACCAATGTTAAAGGAACCATGAAAATGCCGACAGAAAAGAAGAGGTTTTTCCTCTGTTACTTTGAGACTACGCGCCAATGCAATCTCTCATGCCCTTACTGTATGACAGAGGCAAAAAGCAGACCAGGTCAAAATGAGCTTTCAACAGGGGAAATCAAGAGACTGATCATTGACGAAATAGCTGAGTACTGCTCGCATCCTGCCATGGCCTTTTCCGGCGGTGAATTCCTCCTGAGGCATGATGCGCTGGAAATACTGGAATACACTTCCCAAAAAGGCATGTATTCATTTATAAATACTAATGCCACCCTCCTGAACAGGAAAATGCTTGAAAAGATCAGGGATAAAACAGAAAATAAGGTAATATTTGTCTTCTCACTGAACTCGATTGAAAAGAAAATACACAAGTGGTCAAGAAATGACGGCTTAAGTACAGTTATAAAAGCTGCAAAACTCTGCCTTAAAAAAAATCTCAATTTTTTCTTCATAGTCACAATCAGCAAAAAAAACCTGAAAACATTAGAAAGAACAATTGATATATTAAAATCACAGGGTGTCCCGGTTCTACGTTCTCCTTTTGTACCAAGGGGGATGGGGAAAAACTACCCGGAGCTAAGCCTGGACAGGGATGATTTCCAGAACATCATCCACCCTGTACTGAGGAATTATGCCTACAGTTATGTCAGCTATACCCCCTTTTTTGCAGGCCCTGAATATATAAACCAGAAGCAGGAAGAAATGGATGTATCAATAGGTCAGCTTGGATGCCAGGCAGCTAAGGGTTTTGTCGGTATAAACGCTGAAGGGGATGTTGCTCCTTGTGTACAGATGCTTGACAGTGATGTCCACTGCGGAAATGTAAGACAAAAGCCATTGCTTGAGATACTTCATACAAACGATATATTGATATCACTTCGCAATCGCGACAAACTGAAAGGGAAATGCGGCATCTGCAGATATAAGCACACATGCGGGGGGTGCAGGGCAGTAGCGTATTATAAAACAGGGGACTACCTTGCAGAGGACCCTAACTGCTTCTTTGAGCCCGTTGATGAATCTACTGTATCTGAATATGAGGGATTACAGAATAAAAATACCGGCATATTCCTGGATTTTATTACCTCCCATGAACCATGGAGCCTGTTATTCAAAAAATGAAGATACTGCTGTTAAAACCACCATGGTTCATAAAGAAGGGTGTTTACAGCATCCTGAACCGTGTGAAGTTCACGCCTCTTAATCTGGGAATACTTGCTTCTCTATCGCAGGGCCATGATATTGAGATAATTGATGGAGACTGGGATACAATCCCTTATAAAGACCATTTTGACCTGGTAGGGATTACGGTTACTACTTTTACTTCTCAACGGGCCTATGACATTGCAGACAGGTTCCGCAAAAATGGATCAAAGATCATTTTCGGAGGCCCCCATCCAAGCCTTATGCCGGAGGAATGCCTTAAACATTCAGATGCAGTGGTTATTGGCGAAGGTGAATATGTATGGAAAGAAGTACTTGATGATGCATTGAACGGCAGAATTAAAGAGGTATACAGCAACCCCGCTCCTGTAGATATGAATGATGTGCCTATCCCGCGCAGAGATCTTCTTAATGAACAGTCATGGTTTGCCTGTATCCAGGCCACACGCGGATGCCCTAATACCTGCGCATACTGTTATCTGCCCCAGGTGCCCTGGTCTTCATACCGTAAGCGTGACATAGACCTGGTCTATGAGGAGATGAAGGGCTTAAAACAGAAAATAGTATTCTTCGTGGATGACAACCTTTTTGCAGATGAAGACTATGCCATAAAGCTTTTTGAAAGGATAATCCCACTGAAGAAGAAATGGTCTGTACAGGCACCAACTACTATAGCCAGAAATAAAGAACTTCTTGATATTATGGCAAGATCCGGATGCTTTTATGTTCAAATGGGATTTCAGACAGTCAACCCGAGATCTCTGGAATGGGCATCTATACACCAGAACAAGGTTGAAGATTATAAGGAAATCATAAAAAAGCTCCATTCAAGGAGAATATCAGTCACCGGATTTTTCATATTCGGATTTGATACGGACAGCAGGAATGTATTTGATAATACTGTCCATGCTATAAAAAAAATGCAGGTCGATTATGCCCATTTTTATATTCTGACCCTGTACCCGGGCACTCCGATCTATGAGCAATTTAAAAGAGAGGGCAGGCTTCTTACCGATCTGGACAGGTCTCACTATGGGTGGGCAAATGCCATGTTCAAACCCAATCAAATGTCGCCAGCTGAATTAGAAACGGGTGTCAGGAGAATTAACAAAGACCTGCACTGGCATTTTGCCAGGAAACTCCCTGCTCTTCTATTAAGGCACTCAGGGGTTCTGCTGGGAAATCCCAGAATGATGCTCAGCCTGGTAAACGGCATGCTTTCATAAAACTTAATAATCAATCCCATTTTTTTTATATTTTAATCCATTTACCAGGCATGTCTGCTGTCTGGCTTACTGCTTTAATCAACCGCATAGACAAGAAATAAAATTCAATGGGCAGGTCCTGGTTCTGGCCATAATAAATCCTATATTAATTGACAAAAAATCCTAAAGGTAAAAGATAGGATTTATAATAATTTTTGGAGGATTACGGCTTAATGGACACTCTTAAAAAATACGGCTCTCTGCTGCTTATCGCATTTTTGCCTGTATTCATATGTATTTGCTGTTCTGTACAAAAAACGCTGATTTCACCCCCTATAGCAGAAAAGGTTAAAAAAACATCACTTATAAATGACTGCATTATTACAGATGATTACTTCTGGCTGAGAGAAAAAGAAAATCCTGATGTCATTAAATATCTTGAGACAGAGAACATCTATACGCAAGAAATGATGAAGCAGACAGAGCCTCTCCAGGATAAGCTCTACAATGAAATGATATCCAGGCTGAAAGAGGATGATACCACCGTTCCTGCAAAAAAGGATGATTACTTTTATTATTACAGGACAGAAAAGAACAAGGACTATTCAATATTCTGCAGAAAATACCAGAGCCTTGATTCGGAGGAGGAAATACTGCTTGATCTTAATGAATATGCAGATCAGCATGAATACCTTGAACTTGGTACAACCCTTTTAAGCCCGGACCACACTCTGCTTGCCTATACACTCGATACAGACGGTTCAGAAGCATATACCCTTTTCATAAAGGATCTTGAAAGCAATGAACTGCTTGATGATGTGATTAAAAATGCAGATGACATAGCATGGGGCAGCAATAATGAGCTGATATTCTACAGCACAGTTAATGATACTCAGAGAAGCGACAGGATTTACTTGCACTCAGTCGGGCAATCACCTGAGACTGATAAGCTTGTTTTTTATGAGGAAAATGATTCATTTTATGTTTCAATATCCAAAACCCGCAGTGAAAAATACTTATTATTGAGCAGTTCAAGCAATACGACAAGCGAGTATTATTATCTTGATTCTAACGATCCTTTTGGGGATTTCCAGCTAATTGCACAAAGAAGAAAGGATATATATTATTCAGTGGACCACATAAATGAAAGCTTTTATATCCTGACAAATGAGAATGCAAAATATAGAAAGATCATGAAAACAAATGAAAAGAACCTCTGTTCACATAAAGACTGGGCTGAATACATTCCTCACGACAGAAGAATAATGATTGAAGGAATCATTTTATTTTCAGATCATATTGTCCTTCAGATTCTGGAAGACAGCCTCAGGAAATTTCGCGTAATTGATGCTGAGACCGGAGAAGAACACTATATAGAATTTCCTGAAGAGGTTTATTCAGTTTTTGCAGGTGATAACTGGGAAGCAGACACTGATACCTTCCGTTTTGAATATACATCCTTCATAAGCCCTGATTCTGTCTATGACCATAATATGAACCTTAATCAGAACACCCTGCTGAAGCAGGAAGAGATACTAGGCGGGTACGACAAGGAACTTTATGAGACTGAAAGAATATGGGCAGAAAGCATGGATGATCCTGATATAAAGATACCTGTCTCCCTTGTATATAAAAGGGATATGTTTGCCAGAGACGGCAGTTCACCGCTTTTGCTCTATTCTTACGGCTCTTACGGGTCAATTAGCGATGTTGAGTTTTCATCCGAATATATCTCTCTTATTGACAGGGGATTGATATATGCCATAGCTCACATAAGAGGAGGCGGCGAGCTTGGAACAGACTGGTATGAAGATGGCAGGCTGCTTAAAAGGAAAAACACGTTCAATGACCTTATTGCTTCCGCCCGGTACCTGATAAGACAGAAATACTCATCCAGGGGTAATATTATTATACATGGCATCAGTGCAGGAGGACAGGTCGTGGGAGCTGTCGCTAATATTTCTCCAGAGCTCTTTTGTGCTGTTATTGCAGAGGTTCCCTTTGTTGATGTGCTAAATACAATGCTGGACGCTGACCTGCCACTTACAGTTGCAGAATATGAGGAATGGGGCAATCCTAATGATAGGAAATACTTTAACTATATAAAAAGCTACTGCCCTTATCAGAATATACGAAGGCAGGATTACCCTGACATGCTGATTACAGCCGGGTATAATGACCCAAGGGTAGGCTACTGGGAACCGGCAAAATTCACAGCAAAACTGAGAGATCTGAAAACTGACGATAACATTATACTGCTCAAGACAAATATGGGATCAGGCCATTTCGGGTCTACAGGAAGGTATGGCTGGTACAGGGATTTAGCCTTCCAGTTTGCATATATTCTCGACAGATTCGGCATCAATGAATAATTAATCCGAAAAACAGTACCGATTTATATAATAGTTTTACCTAATTAATGTATCCAAGGGATTTTAGTGCATCCACAAGCTCAGGATCGATTTCAAGCTGAACTTCCCCCTCAACTTCATCACCGAGTCTGCCAATACTGTACATATTCAATAGACTGTTTTCCATACCCTTAAGGGTGCTTTTAAAATACTGCTTAAATCTGTCTGATCCTGATTCTTTGTTTTCCGAAAATTTTTCTCCAGGATTTTTATCAAGGTCAAAATACAGGATTTTTGGATGGATTCGGGAGTTATACCTGCTCAATCTGGCAAAAAAATCAGTTTTGCCCTTCTTAAAATGATTTTCATAGATATAATTAAATTCCTTATAAAACCTTATATATTTCCTGTTATTCTTTTTCAACATTATCTTCATCGGGCTTATACGGGAAGAAGTAGCAATTAAAAGCCTGTCATAGTCCTGATTTGTAAGGTTCTGCCCCAGCTTATAGCCATCCATCCTTTCCATCTGCATAATATCCCAGATCGTGGGAAATATGTCTGTTATATTCACTGGATTATCCATAACAGCCCCTTTATTATCATTACCAGGAAACTTAAAGATAAGGGGGATATTTATGGATTCATCAAATAATGCATGGCTGTGATCGAGGTTCTTATGCTCATAGAATTCTTCACCGTGATCGGAAAAAAACGCTATGATGGAGCCATCATATAACTGACTGCTTTTCAGGTAACTGAACAGCTCTCCCAGGCACATGTCAAGATATTGTATTTCGCTGTCATACTGGTCAATAAGTGTATCTACATTTTCTGTGATTGTATCCTCATCATATCCGTTTATTACTTTCTCATGGACCTCCCTGATTTTAAGATAATCGTCCCTATCCCCCTGAAATACATAATTTCCGCTGAAAAGGCCAGGAGGGTCATAGGTAGCGTGAGGGTCAAAGTACCATAGATTGACAAACAAATTAAAATCACCAAGGATATCCAGAACATCAATTGCTGATTCCGTTATCTCTGATCCCAGTATCCTGTCATATCTGTCATTTTCATAAAAAAGGTCAAAACCTTCAGCATAGCCTGATTTATCTGATAATATAGGATTAGCGAACAAGCCAATGGTAATAAAATCAGCATTCTGAAACGATTCTACTGCTGAACTGCAGGAATCCGGAATCAGCATATTATATCCCCATTCATAGGAATGCCTGAATGGATACTGGCCGATATAGTGACAGAAGGCAGCAGGGACAGTCCAGGATGAACATGATACTGCTTCTGAAAAAACTACAGCATCTTCTGAAAAATTATCGATATTTGGTGAAACATCCCTGTTATAGCCGTAAACCCCCAGATGATCCCTTCTTAATGTGTCAGCGCAGATAAGAAATATATCCCTTTTACTGCTTCTTTCTGTCCTGCTTAGAATCATAATATTTCCAACCGCAAGAAATTTATCCGGACATTTACTTTTATAAGCTATTTCAATTCTGTCATAGTCCTTTTCAAGAGGAATAAGCGCCATCTGAAACCCAATGTCCGTTCGATGATTATATGATTTAATCACCTTGCTTCTGTTTTTATGGAATGCATTTATACTTACTGAAAAATCCCCGGGTATTTCGAGATCTTCATGATTTATATCCTTAATATGGTATGAAAAGAACAGATATGGATTGTCCATGGGAAACAGATCAAAAGTTGCAGAGGCATTGTTTGGGATAAAGTACCTGTCAGAAACCCATTTCTGATAATTATACCTTTGAGAAACGGCCTTGGGGTCACATCCCTGTACATTGAGATCAGATATAATAAAAGAAAACTCTTTCTTTTTCTCATATATGGAGGAAACTGGGGTATTCATCTTCGGGGAAGAAGATGATATGGTCAGAAGCTTTTTACCTTCAGCTATATTATTATCTCTGAATTTCACTGTTATTTTCTGTATTTCACTGTCTATCATATAGTTTGATATAAGATGATTATCTATAAATACATTCAGTTTTATAAATTCCTTTTTTTTCCTGCGCTTGATGTAGAAATCCACAGTATTATCTGAACCGGTAACCGGCAGCTCAGCACTAAAAATCATACCTTCCAGATTGTAGAAATCCCTTCTAAAGTCTTTATCATAATGGCTGTATCCAAAATTTATCTGCTTTCTTTCGATAATGTGGCCCGAAAGGGATAGTGGATACTGGAATTCACCCTTGATTGAGAAATCTTTGACTCGAATGACAGAAGCCTTTTCAGTATTTATCCTGTACTGCCATAATAAAATACCGCCAAAGATGATAATTAATAAAGATATGGCCGATCTTTTCATCAGATTAGACTCTAATAAAATTATTCCACGCTGTCAAATCTAAATGCCTTTTATAAGAACAGACAATCCTTTTTGTTTTTCTTTGTATAATTTACCAATAGAAATATAATAATTATAATATCGTTTATACTTGATAATATATGTTTAGAGATGAAAAACCTTCTTCCTCAATTTATTGCAGAAAAATATGAAAAAGGCAGGTCAAAGGGATCATTAAAGGCCGCTTCCCTCTTTCTTGATATCACCGGATTTACTGGTATAACCGAAAAACTGATGAGAAAGGATAAAGAGGGTGCAGAGATCCTTTCGGGGATCTTAAACAGTGTCTTTGACCCTTTAATTGAAATAATTTATGCAAATAAAGGTTTTGTCTCAGGTTTTGCCGGAGATGCCTTCACTGCTATATTTCGAGGTAAAGAGGCTGTACAGAATATCTGCAATTCTGCCTTTAATATCATTGCTTCTTTTAATGAAAATAAAATCTATAGCACAAAATTTGGATTATTTTCACTATCAGTTAAGCTGGGTTTATCCTTCGGAAATATTGAGTGGGGAATTGCAGGCAGCGGGAATACTAAAGCATATTATTTCCGGGGCGAGGCAATCGACGGGTCTGCAAAAGCAGAGCACCTGTGCCGGGATAATCAGATAATAGCTGATGCTAATCTATTCAGTAAGATCAGCAATAAATCAACTAAATTCACTGAAATTAAACCAGGTTATTACAGATTAGAACCATCAGATTACTCCATAAGGGAATCTAAACCTGAAAAATTCCCAATCCCTATTAATGTTCTGGAAGCCTTTTTCCCGGATATCATAGTTCATCAGCCACAGGATGGTGAATTCCGAGAGATAATAAGCATATTTATCTCATTTGAAGAATCCCGGTCATTCTCAGCCTTAAATGCTTTTATTACCAGACTGATGGCCTATGTCCAATTATATGGTGGATACTTCAACCACCTGGATTTTGGCGATAAAAATGCTAATATGCTGGTTTTTTTCGGTGCTCCTGTTTCATACAGCAATAATATTAAGAGAGCCTTCAGGTTTATAGATAGCATTAAAAAGGAGTTCGGGAATAAGATAAAAGCAGGGGTTACCAATGGAACAGTATATGCAGGAGAATTAGGCTCAAAACTCAGGTCTGCATATACCTGCCTGGGGGATATTGTCAATATATCAGCAAGGCTGGTAAATCTTGCAAAGTTTGGAGACATAATCATATCTGAATCAATAATGAACCAGGTATCCTTATCCTATAATTTTAAATCACTGAGAAAGAGGAGATTAAAGGGAAAAAGAGCTGCTGTACAGGTATACAGGCTCTCAGGCAAAAAAGGGGATTATATGGATAAGGAATACTCCTATGAATTCATTGGAAGAAAACATGAACTTGATAAAATTAAAAATATAAGCAAAAGCATTTTTGAAAACAGATTCGCAGGGATTATATCCATCTACGGTGAAGCAGGGATCGGCAAATCAAGGCTTGTTGATGAATCCTTAAAGGATATAAAAAAGCAGGGCATTATCAACCTTGCAATCCTGCAGACAGATGAATTTGTCAGAAAAAGCCTTTCACCATTTGTCTATTATTTTTCCAACTACTTTGACCAGCATAAAAAGACCAGCCTTGAGGATAAAAGGAATGCTTTTGAAGCGATCTACTCAGAACTGGTTAATAAATTAGATAGGATTGCACCTGGTAATAAGCAGATATCTGAACTGATCCGCATAAAGTCAGTCATTGCTTCCCTTATTGGATTGAAACTGAAAGATTCCATACTTGAAAGCATATCGCCGAAAGATATTCCCAATGTGACAAGATTTGCTGTAAAAGAATTTTTCAAAGCCCTAAGCTGCATTCATCCTCTTGTTATTGTGGTAGAAGATATTCACTTCCTTGATAAGGATTCACAGGGGGTCTTTAAGGTACTTACAAGGATGATATGGGACTTTCCAATTATTATATTTGCAACCGGAAGATCAGAAGGGAATATTAAACCCATACTGAGCTCTGATAAAGATATCCCGCGTCTTGAGATCGACTTAAGCAGGCTAAAGAGAAAAGAAACAGGATATTATGTACAGGAAATCCTGAAAAAGAAGGTCGATGACAGGCTTTTCAGGTTTATCCTTGAAAAAACAGAAGGAAATCCTTTCTATATTGACCAGTTCTGTTTTTATCTTCAGGAAAATGGCCTGCTGGATTTTTCTGCAGGAAATATCTCTCTTAAGAAAAAAGCGGTCAGCCATATTCCTTCAAAGATAAATGCCATTCTAATATCCCGTATCGACAGATTATCCAAAGACCTCAAAGATACCATACAGATTGCTGCTGTCCTTGGGAGGGAATTTGAAATAATCCTTCTCCTTGAACTGATACGAATTCTCACCGCAAAAAGAGCTCTCCAGGCTTCCGTAAGGCAGGAGAACCTTGGAATAATACTTGAAAAGGGAAAGATGGAAAGGGTCTGGGATGCCCTTTCTGAATTAAAATACATTTTTAAGCATGCTCTTTTGCATGAAGCTGTCTATGAAATGCAATTAAAATCAAGGCTGCGCAAGCTTCATGAATTAGCAGCTGTATCATTGGAGAATATCTCCAGCAATGATCCTACAAAATACCCCGAGATCGCTTTTCACTACGAACAATCAGAAAAAATGGAGATGGCAAAAAAATACTGCCTTTTATCAGGCAAAGAATCAATGAAGAACTATGAAAATGAATCAGCCATTGTTTTTTTTAATAAAGCATTATTATTACAGAAAAGGATAAACCCTGGGGATATTTCTCCTGTCTGGGAAATTGAGCACAGCTTGATCAAAGCATTCCTGAACAAGCATCTTCCTGAACAGGCATTATTAAAGCTCAATAAATTTAGCAGATTTTTCAGAAATATACCCCAAAATATCCAGGTAGAGATCACCACAGATTACGCCGACAGCTATATAAGCATCGGAAATTTTGATGCTGCTCTTAATGCTGTAAACTCATATATATCAAAGATTAAAAGCAATGCTGTTCATTCCAGGCCTTATCGTGAAGCCCTTCTCCTGAAAAAATCGGATATACTTTATAATAAAGGCAATTATAGCCAGTCACTGGAAATAACAAAATCCATACTTGATGATAAATTAGGCTCCCTCCCCGGGGAAAGCCTTGAAATAGGGAAATTATATCTGATAATCGGACAGAATTTATTCAAATTGACCCAATTGATTGAATGCAGAAACTATATGGAAAAAGCACTGGATATTTATACAAAAACTCTGGGAAGAGATCATCCAGACACTGCAAATGTAATTAAAAGCCTTGGGAATGTTGAAAATATGATGGGGAATTACCAGTCTGCTCTTGATCTGTATAATCAGGCATTCGATATCTGGAAAAAGACATATGGAGAAAAGCACACTTTTATGGCAGCTCTGCTGGAAAGCATGTCTGTAAACTATTTTTTCCTGGGTGACCTTAATAAGCACTATAAATACAGCAAAAAGGCTCATGATATCAATATTGAGATCCTGGGCCAGAGGCACTGGCAGACAACAGGCTCTTACCACAGCTTTGGCAGTGCAAATTTTTATATAGGCAATTTTGCGAAAGCATGGGAACTCTACAATACTGAACTTGAAATTTATCGGGAGCATCACCCTGATGGCCATCCTGATGAAAGCAAAATCCTGACAAACCTGGGCCTGGTAGCCATGAACACTGGAGAATTGAAACAATCCTTAAAGCTGTTTGAACAATCCAGGAAAATAATCCTTAAATACTGGGGGGAAAGGCATCTTGACCTGTTCAGCAATTATTACAGTACTGGTAATGTTTACATGAATATGAAAAAATATGATGAGGCAGAGGAATACCTGAAAAAGGCAGCAAGAATACAGAAAAAATGCCTGGGAAGCAGAAAGCATAAAGAGACAGCCATGGTCTATAACAATATTGGAGTTATATATAACCATAGGAAGGACTACAAACGTTCCATAAAATATTTCAAAAAAGCCTATAATATATTTGTCAGCCTTTTTGGCAAAATACACCAGTTTAATTCCTTTCCGTTAAATGGAATAGCCGAGGCATACAACGGGTTGAGACAGCCAGAAAAAGCTCTTCCATACCTTCAGGAATCTCTTGATATTCAGCTCAAAACTATAGGGGAGGATAATCAGAATACAGCTTATACATATTATTACCTCGGTAGGACATATCTTCTGCTCAAAAACGAAGCACTCACTGAAAAGCATTTTAACAGGGCAATATCCATCAGAAAAAGATTGTGGCCTGAAGGTAATCCTCTTCTTGTAAATAATATATTTGATCATGCAAAGGCATACAAATCATTCCATAAATTTGCCAAAGCATTGGAAACTGCCAAATATGCCAGAAATGAAGCAGAAAAGCTTAAAGACAAAGCATATCTCCGTTCAATAAATGGTTTTATCTCCCGACTGGAAGCAAAACATTCATAGTGGGAAAAATCCTGATATTCTATGTTATAAATGATTTTAGCCTTCCTGAATTTTTTCAGTTTAATTTACTGGATTTGAAAAGTCAAAAAGTCCCTTGAAAAAAAACCTGTCCTATGCTATCATTAATATTATGCTAATAAAAGATCTGTTATAAGCGAATATTTCTCATCAGAAACAAATATTCCAGGGGAAATTCCCATTTTTAGCCAAAAATGCAGATTCAACAGACATTAAAGGAGAACAATTATGAAAAAAACAGACAGCCAGACCATCAGTATCAAGTTCAAGAATGCACGCCAGAGCAGAAGCATCAATATTCAGTTACTTAAAGACAGGATCATTGAATTTCTGGAATATTACAATGATTATCCACTGGTCAGTGATCAGTTTAGGGATGCAATAAGCGGTTCTACAGGAAATTCACGTTTTTCGGCCCTGCTTGAAAAAACAGGTTTTAAGGATGATCCCGATGGCTTTTTAAGGGAGCTGACCCGAAGGCTTCAATCAGCAAGCAACGGAGAAGGAATGCCTGTAAAGATCGGCTCAATAGTCCTGCCCTATCATTTCCTTATGGCAGTGCTTGAGGTACTGATACCCGGCAGGGGCTTTAAGACAATCAGGACAATTGAACAACTCGAGGACCTGACCAATATAAAGGTCCCGTCTGAAGAAAGAAGCCAGATCGAAAAAGTGCTGGATTTGTACCCTGTGCGCCTTTCATACCATGCAATAAGGCAGATGAGGCTGTCTTACGGTGTAAGCCGTCAATATGCCCCCTTTGCGGGAGAGCTTGACAAGGAAGGGGAGATACATACATGGGTAGGACAGTTTTTCAGGGGCATAGTAGAGCAGATGTACAAAAACAGGGTAATCTTTATAATGAACATGGCATGCCCCGTATACTGCAGATTCTGCTTCAGAAAGCACAAGGAATGCCGCAATCAGAGTTCTCCTACACAGTTGCATGTACGCCAGGCAATAGCCTATATAAAGGAAGCCCCTGAAGTCAAAGAGATAGTTCTTACAGGCGGGGATCCATTCATGAACAGGGCGACACTCCGCTTTGCCATTCAGGAACTTGGCAAAATACCGCATGTAAAGACTCTTCGCCTTGCAACAAGGACAATATCATATTACCCTGAAATGTTCCTTAAGGAAGATGACTCCTGGATAAGGTATCTTATAAGGATGAACCTTGAACTCATCGGAAAGGGAAAAAGAATTGAAGTTGCAACACATTTTGTCCACTCTGATGAAGTCTCAGCTGAAAGCCTGGATATAATTTCACAACTGGTCAATAATGGAATACCTGTTTATGTCCAGACACCGTTCATAGCAGGATGTAATAATGACTGGCATGTGATGTGCGATCTGTTTAATATGCTTCGTGCAGCCGGCGCGGAAATGCACTATATATTTCTTCCTACAAGCCCGATACAGGGTAACAGGACATACTGGGCCCCCCTTTCTGAGGGGCTGGAAGTCTACAGGCATCTGCGCATGTATCTTTCAGACAGAGGGATGCCGCACCTGACAACAGCAACATGCATTGGGAAGCTGGACTGGAACTCAAGCGGATGGGCAGTCGAAAGGCACAAAGAGGATCCACGGTATATATGGTTGAGGACACCCTATGATCCTGATTATTATATGTCTTTTGCACCTATAATGCAGGTCAGCCGGCGTACCCGGATTAACGAGGAAGGGACTCTTGATGCAAGCTTCATGTCTGAGATAGGAGATGAAAACCTCCTGGCAGGGAATCGTGTTCTCAGCTCATCTCCTGAAGCATTTGAAAATAAAATTGCCCGAACTGAGGAAACAGTCGCCTACTGGCTTGAAAGCCTTAAAACAAGACAGAAGGAGGATCAGCTTCCAATCTGCAGCCTGGATCCTGACTCCGGCAGGGCATTGACCCGTTCACACTACAGCAGGGTAGAAATGGATATAGGAGCTGATGATGATACCATAGAAAACTCTGTATCCTATATTAATAAAAGGAATGAAATAACCGATATTGTATTATGGAGCAAGAACGACCCTGCAAATGATTTTTCAAGGACCCTTGGCATAATTGACAGCCTGGAGGCTATAACTCACATCTCTTCAATCCGTCTTCGTTCACTGAAACTGATTAATTCCCCGGGAACCTTTACAAGGCTGCTAATAGACAGCCTTGCAGGCAGAAACCATCTCCGGGTCATTAAGCCCAAAAGGATTGAACTGGAGGTTGAGATACTCCATCCATCACAACTGCTTCCAGAGCACTCAAGAATAATAAGGGAATTGAGAATGCGTGGAATAACTGTATATAACAATACCCCGGTACTTGGCTATATAAATGACAATGAAAGGGATATGCTTGAATTATCATATAAATGCCGGGATCTTGGAATAGAGTTCAATAATATAATTATTACAGGTGCACCTGTCCAGA
This sequence comes from uncultured Candidatus Sumerlaeota bacterium, assembly GCA_964389675.1. Lineage (GTDB taxonomy): Bacteria > CAYMEV01 > CAYMEV01 > CAYMEV01 > CAYMEV01 > CAYMEV01. The sequence goes on along the minus strand of CAYMEV010000002.1, from coordinate 22,108 downwards.
GCGAATGGAATGACTCAAATCCCGTAGACCTGAATGTAATTATCGACATAGCCACATATGTAAGAAGGTACGGAAGCGGCCGCGAGGTACCAAGATACCTCATAAAAACCAGACTTGGGGAAACAGACTTCTCCATAGCCCCTAATATTTTTTCTCTGGACAGCAATAACAATGTACTGGCAACATTAAGGCCCTATGACCTGGATTTCTACAGGAGGATCAATCCCCGTTTCAACTGGCCGGATGATGTAAGAACGGATAACCAGGGCTACCCGGTCCTGTATCTTAAGGGTATCATGCCCGGGTCAAACCCGGTTTTCAGATAGTCAAACACCTGACCCTAAGGGCATAATTGATTATTAATAGGCATCGCAGCTGATAATTAATAATGATGCCGGTTAACTTAGAGGGATAGGTGCCTGTACTTGTTCCTGCAGGGAAATCCGTTAATGACATAGTATACATCAATCTTTCCCTTATCAAAGATCATTATGTTCGAAGCCTGGGTATAAAACTCTTTCTGCCCCCCGTGCCTGCAGATTGACATGGCTCCCGGCCCGTTTGTATGGTCTCTCAGTACTGCTTTTATATCTTCTATGTCAGAATCATGCGATTTCCTGCTCAGCAGGGACATTAATGTCTCATACCTCTTCCTGTGGCTCATATATCTCGAGTTTTCATACTGAGAGGGGGAATAATGCTGAAGGACAGTATAGAAATTAGTCCTGAATGCATAGTTTTCCCTTTTATAAAACTGTATTCCCCATTTATCAATGCCATATTCAAGAACACATATCTCATCAGGGTCCGCCATAAGTATAAGATCGCCGTCACCTCCTATATTGTACCTTTTATAAAGCTCGATCAGATAATGGTATCCTGTCCTGACAGATCTGTTATTCTCAAGGGTATCCTTATATGCTTTTCTTATCAGGTTTACGCTTCCGTAATCCTCCCCTGTCCTGTTGAATAGTGCATCGCCATCTGCACCATAGATGCCGAACCCCATGCTGTTTATACCAGCCCATATCCCTTCCTGGCTTCTGTCAACAAAAGAGGGGAACTCTATAATGGTCAGCCCTTTGACATTCAATACCTCAGGTTCTGCAAAAGCCCACTGGAAGGTAAGGTCCAGGTTTTTAAACATTATAAGCCTTCCATCCTTATTTAATACAGCACCTATAGTACACATAGAATATCCTCCTTTATTTTGAAGTCAGCTGTATATCTTTAAGCAGGATATACGGAGAAGATAGGTACCTGTTGAAATATACTTCCCTGCTTAACCCGGCAATATGATCCCTGAATGCCTCCAGTACATTTATACTGAATACAACATCCTTTATCCTTCCCGTTATTTTGCCATTTTCTACAAAAAATCCCAGCCAGACATTGCCTGATACATACCCGCTGATATGGTGCCCAAGTATGGTTCCCATAAGTGATTTTATATATACAGCCTTTTCGGAATGCCTGAATATGCTGTCAATGTCCATATCGCCACCCTTTAAGAACAGGTTGGTAATTGAGGGCTGAGGAACTGCATCATATGTCCTCCCCCCCAGCAATGCCCTTCTTTTGAATCCCCTCCCGTTATCTGTCCTGCAAAGCAGGCTTGAGGATTCCTTATCCAGAAGAATATCACTCATAATACCATTATTTACCAGATTAAGCCTCTGTGAAATAACGCCTTCATCATCAAACGGGACACTGTTTTCGAGGAATGGATATCCCGGGTCATCGCAGATATTTATCCTTTCATCAAATATCTTCATACCCATCTTGTCCCATAGCGCTGACGTCTTTTTCTCAATATTCCTTCCATTAAACAGGGCTTCAATAGGCCTTGATATATCCTCAAAAACCTCCGGATCGAGTATTACGGTATATTTTCCTGAAGGAAGGCTGACAATGTTAGAGCAGTTTGAATAATCATTTTTAATGCTGTCAGATATAGCTTTTACATCCGGAAGTTTTTTGCTGTGGCTGTAGAATCTGTTAAACTGTATCAGGTCACCTTCCCTGGATAGTTTACCTTCAATTTCAAGGCTTATTCTTCCCTTCTTAAACGACCTTACAGCATTATCTGCAGTTAATATGCTTATATCATAATGGTTTTTCTCCAGGTATATCGGGCCCTTAATATTTTCGTCTATTGATCGAATATGCCCTATCAGTTTATTACCGAGGGTTATAAGTTCCTTGCCGCTCAGAGATTCAAATACAGGGTCTGAAAATCTATTGTCTTTATAGATGCTTGATTCTTCAAAATCAATACTGGTCTTTTTCTGGAAACGGGCTGAAAGAAGGCAGCTGTCAATTAGCTCTTCAATATTGTCTATTACGGTAAATGCAATCTGTCCCATCCTTCCTTCCCTGTCTATCATCCTCAGATAATAGCCCTTGTTTTCACCCTCTTTCACATATGAAATTACCTGGTCTTCAAAGAGAATCTGTATACAGTTATTTCCAAGTGCAAAAAGCTCCCCCCTGCAGCCTTTCTTCCTTATAGCATCTATTAACCGGCTTTCGTTGTTCTGCATTACTCTGACCCTCCTACAGTTACTGAATTGATTTTTATATGAGGCCCTGAAAAGCTGACAGGTAATGGGAACTGCTCACCCTTACCGCAATTTCCTGAAGAGATCTGATAATCATTACCTATCATTTCAATATTCTGGAGCGTCTTAAAAAGATTGCCTGTAAATGTTACATTCCTCACCGGCTCAGCAACCTTTCCATCCCTTATATAATATGTCTCCGCGGGAGAGAATGTAAACATCTCCCCTCCAGTCTGGCCGCCTTTTGACCTCTTTGCATATATTCCCAGCTTTATGGTAGATATTATATCCTCAAAGCTTGATTCTCCTGCTTCAATTGAGGTATTTCTCATTCTCACTATTGGCGGATAAATATAGCTTATGGCTCTTGCATTACCTGTCGGAGATTCATTCATAATGCCTGCTGTCTGCCGTGAATGAAGCCTGCCTACCAGTACTCCTTCACGGACAAGGTAAGTCTTTCGTGTTTTCACACCCTCATCGTCATATACCAGGCTGCCTCTCTGCCCGGTATCAAGTCCTGAATCGGTAATATTCAGGATCTTAGGGCCAAATACCCTTCCAAGCTTCATTATATCTCTCAGGCTGTCATTCTTATAGACCTTGTCTGCTTCCGAAAGATGGCCGAATGCTTCATGTACAAAAAGGCCTGTTTGTGATGGTCCGCATACTACAGGGTATATTCCGCTTTTTACGTCTTTTGCGTCCAGATACATAATGACAAGTTCTGTAAGGTTTTTTATATCATCTTCCCTGTTCAGCCATTTTTGATAATCATTGTTATTGCTCCAGTTCCTGGACTGTATCTCAGTTTTTCCATTCTTGCTCCCGGTTACTACTATTGATGCAGACAACTCCATTCTTTCCTGAGTAATAAAGGAACCCTCCGAATTAATGAATATAAGTTTTTTAAACTTCTCCTGATAAAGAACGGAAACGGATTTTATTAAACTGCTTTTTGAAAGGGGAATATCTGCATATGATTTCATTATATCTACTTTTTCCTGAAGAGAAGCCTTCCTTGGATCAGATCTCAGATCAAGCTCCACATTGTCTTCAATTGCAGGGGCCTGTCCAAGCTTTACCTTGAAATTGCTGATTGATCCGACTTCTCTGGCTGTTTCAGCTGTCTTTGGTATTATATCCTTAATATTATCAATATTATTAAAGGTTGAAAATGCCCATCCGTTATTTTCAAGAATTCTGACATTCCCCCCGAAATCCCTGCTGATATTTATCCCGCTCAGTTCTTTACCAATAAATCTGATAGTCTTTGTATCTGTTTCTTCAATATGTGCCTCTCCATAATCACACCTGGCTTTTCTGAGCATATCCTGTATTTCTCTACTCATAAACATCTCCTTACTGGCTATTGTTCAGATTATACAGATTGTAGTAAACAGCTCTTCTCTCCATAAGCTCTGCATGATTGCCCTCTTCAACCTTTTTTCCGTCAGCAAGCACCACTATTCTGTCTGCATCCCTTGTTGTTGATAGCCTATGGGCAATCATTATTGTTGTTCTCCCTTTAAGAAGCTCATATGAAGCTGTCCTGAGATCCCTTTCCGTTTCCAGGTCAAGATGGCTTGTAGCTTCATCCATTATTAGTATTTTGGGGTCTTTCAGAAATGCCCTGGCTATGGCTATCCTCTGTCTTTCCCCTCCGGAAAGCTTCACACCCCGTTCACCAACCTCTGTATTATATCCGTTTGGAAGGTTTTTTATAAAATCGTATATCCTTGCTTTTTTCACAGCATCCTCAATTTCAGGCATAGTTGCCCCGGGACACCCGTATTTAATATTTTCAAGCAGGGTCCCCCCAAAAAGCTGAGGCTCCTGCGGGACATAAGAGATAAATCTTCTTATATGATAAAGATCCAGGTCATTATAATCATAACCGTCAATGCATATCCTTCCGCTCCTGGCAGGATAGAATCCAAGGATAAGGGATGCTATGGTAGATTTGCCGGCTCCTGATGTACCGACTATTCCTATGAATTCCCTTTCCTCCGCTATTAAATCAAGGTCTTTGATCACATCAGATCCATTATATGCAAAAGAGACCCTGTCAAATATAAGGGTTCCTTTGAGAGATTCAGGCTTAAGCTTGTTTACATACCTTATCTTTTCAACAGGTGTATCAAGTATCTCAATAATCCTTATTCCCGCTGCGATGGTCCTCTGGATAGATGCAAAGAAGAATGCAAGTGATACAAGCGGTATCAGTATCTTAAAGGAATAGAGGATAAATGAGACAAGCTCGCCGCTTGATATAAAATCACCCTTTACAAGTATAAACCCGAACACAAAGACGGCAATAATGCTTCCCCATATAAATATCTGGTTTAATGAAGAGAAAATAGCCAAGGTATAGGCTCGTTTCATGGCAAAATTATAGGAAGAATCAGCAATATCACTGAATTCACTGTTTTCCTTGCTTTCCTGGCTGAATGCCTTTACTATTCTTATCTGGCTTGCTGCCTCCTGCACTTTTGAACTCATCTTGCCGATCATCTCATACAGTCCTTTTGAAAATCTTCTTACCCTCTTGCCGAATATCATGACCATCAGGATAAGCAGAGGGATGAGGACAAGCGTAACCAGGCTCAGTTTAACAGAAATATAGAACATGATGAAGGCCGAACCAAAAATATTTATCATGGACATAACAATTGTATGTGAACCGTTCGTGAACATCTCCTGTATTGTTGAAATGTCATTTGAAGCCCTGCTGGAAAGGTCTCCCGCCCGGTTTCTGTCAAAAAAGTCCACTGGCAGGTCGATAAGATGTGCAAATAAATAGCTTCTGATATCCCTTACAAATCCCTCTCCAACCTTTGAGATTATTATTATCTGGAAATATCCCAGAACAGCCTGGATAACAAACAAGATAATGATAATATAGAAATATCTGATCCCTATTGTAAAGAGCTTTTGTATTCCTTCCTCTGTCTCCAGGAGGTTGACAATGTCCTTTGTCACCCATGGTGCGTACAAACCCGCAAGTGAAGCAAAGACCAGAAGGAAAATCGAAAGAAAAAGAAGCTTCCTGTATGGCTTTATAAAGGGATAAAATACCTTTACTACCTTGAAAATATCATTTTTTATTTTAAACATGACAGACTGGATTATATTTCACTTCAGCCAAAATACAAATAAAATATATCAGTAAATATTTACTTATAGAGCATTTTAAAAATCAGAGCTTTTTAAACTCTCCACGATCGGCTCTATATTTTCCCTTTTAACAAAATCAAATCCCTTAACTATCATGCCGATTTCGTCATTATTCCCAGCAAACTTTGAAAGTATTCTGAAGATGATTTTTTCCCACCACCGGAGCATACTCATGTTTATCTTACCCTGAAGGTGGAAATGCTTAAATGTTAATCCTGAGGGAATACTGCTCTTTTTGGCCAGTTCAATCTTTTCTATGGCGGATGGAGGATATCCTCCTACAGAAAAAATAATAAGTTCCTTATCAGCAAGCTCATCCCTGTATTTATACAGCCATTTTGAATTGATCATTCTCCCGGCTCTGATGCTTGCACCGGCTATTATCCTGTCATACTGATCCAGCTCTATTTCATCTCTTTCTGGATCTTTTAGTTCAAACCCCGTCTCTTCAGCGATCCATTCAGCATACTGCCTTGTTACGCCATACCTGCTTTTATATATTATTACACTGCTCATTGGTTTTCCTCCTTTATGTTTTCCTGATCCTGACCCTGATTGATATAATAACATGCAATAACAGCACCTTTGGAATACTTTCCTGTTCTGATAAAGCCTATATGCTCGTATAAGGTTTCTGCAGTCTTATTATCCGGCTCATAATCAATGTATATCCTTCTGCATTCAGGATTCTTCTTCAACAGCTCAATAACCATTTTAATTGCAGCTTTTCCATAGCCTTTTCCCTGGTACATTTTATCGATCATAAGCCTTGATATCCAGTATTCTCCTTCATAAAGGCCGTACATAATAAAACCGACCATTTTCCCCTCAGCAAATATACCCTTTGGAACAAGATTAGGATCGAACTTTGATTCAACAAGACTGTACATATTTGAAAATACGAAATATTTCTGGCTGCCTGCAATTTTCAGCTTGATGCATTCATGCCAGTTATCTTTATCTATATCCTTGAGTTCAACTTCCATAATAACTGCTTTCCTTTATTATAATTAATAATAATATAATTAGCTTGAGAAAACAAAAAATAATTATTAGTCTATAATTAATTATAATCATTATAATAGATTTGGTATAGCTTTATTAGAGAAATACATAAAAATGAGTAAAAAATGCATAAATATGGCTTAATATTCTATATCCTTATTACTGCAATAACCTCATGCCCTTTTTTTATAAAACATTTTCCCAGTCAGCTATTTTTTTTTATACCCTTATATTTCATTTTTCTAATCTCCATTTCCATAATTATAAAGGATAAATGGCTTGCCCGGATAAAATACACTAATAATATGAGATTTATCCTGCTTATGATCCTGATTCTATTATTAGCAAATATAATTCTCTATCCCGGTACCAGGCTTATTGAAAAACCCAGCACAGCACCTGAAGCACTCATAAAGCCAGCCAGAATGATGCTTTTTGAAGGCCTTAATCCATATTCTGATTTCCTGTCAGACGGGGCCCCTGTCAGTCCCGGCCCGGGATGGATAATAATAAATTCCCCTTTCGCTCTGACAGGGGCAATTACTTTTCTTGTCCCTTTCTACCTGATGCTTTTATCTGTTCTTCTGGCAAAGGATAGCATACTTTCTGCATTATCCCTTATAATAATGCTGTTCTGTTCTTTGAATTTCCTTCAGATGAGTTTCACCGGCCATGACCTGGCCGCTGCAGCAATGGCTTTAACAGCCATTGTAATACTGGTATACAGGAACTCTATTCCTTATTATATTTCGGGTATTCTTGCAGGCATGGTATGCACAGCAAGGGCACCCCTCGCTCTGGTCCCGGTGCTGATTGCACTATGTATGCTAAAAGATAAAAGAAGAAATGCCTTAAATTTTATGACTGTTTCATTGATGACCTGCATCCTGCTGCATTTTCTGTTCTATGCTCTATCTGTCAGACAGGGGTTTTATTATCAGCCCCTTCATGTATTTAACAGGGCTTCATCAAGCATTCCATTGCATTTTATGCTTTTATCCGGATTTTTCATCCTGACAATATCTGCATTGGCTTTTACAAAAGTCCGCAGCAGTTTATCATCATGGTGTTTTTTCATCTGGATAACCATATCGCTTCCCTTTATCCTTACCGGTTTCAGCGAATTGATACGGGACGGTATATTGCATATAGGTACCTGGGCTGACTGGGAAGGCAAGGGATATGTGTCTTTTACTCTCCCCCTGCTTATCACATCTTTTATATCATCAAAGGATAATTAAAATGCCCTCTTTTTTCTTTATTTTTATCCAGTTTTATTTAACAATTCTTTACTGGAAAGAAAGGAGGTCTGTATGACTAAACTGATATCTGCATTGTTGATAATATGTCTTTCAATGGCATTCACCGGCATTATTAATGCAGATGAATGCACCGATCCTGTAGAAATTGAGGAACTTGAAAGCATATGCGATTATATTAATGCTTTTGACACAGTCCTTGATAAGATGCTGACTGTGATCAACGGGGAAGAACCCGAGAAACTCACTGAAGAACAGATAAAAGAGCTATCCAGGCTTAAGGATTTCCTCATAAAACTGGGTGATGATGCAGAAAGCAGGTTCGGAAAGAATGAAGAAGAAGCCATGAAATGCGAAAAATTCCAGATTGTTGATGAAAAGATCCAGAAAGTATCCCCATACCTTCTGCACCTCATGACAGGCAGGGTTGAAGAAGAACAGCCACAGCAGGCTGGCAATTGAGAATCTTTATTTAACAAGCACATCCCCAATTTTTTATTAAAATCATTATGAAACAGGTCAATATAGATGGAATAATAATAGATATTTCAAGAAAGCGCGTAAAGAACATCAATCTTTATGTCTACCCCCCTGAAGCCAGAGTACGTATTTCTGCCCCTCTCGGTTTAAGCAATGATTATTTGATGAATTTTATAGAGTGCAGGCTGAAATGGATAAAGGAGAAATTGTCTGTATATTATGAGAAAATGCCTGCTGTTCATAAAGAATACAGGGATAATGAAACTCATCATTTCAAGGGCAGGCCTTACACTCTTAAGGTGCTGGAGAGCAAAGACAGCTCCATTGTCAGGATAAGCAGCGGGCATATTATCTCTCTCTATGTCCGGCCCGGTACAGGAATTGAAAAGAAGCATCAGATCATGAAAAATTGGTACCGGCAGGAATTAAAGCGTGATATTGCTGTCCTGATCAATAAATGGGAAAGAAAAACAGGAATAATGATAAAAGACTGGAAGGTACGCCAGATGAAAACAAAATGGGGCTCTATCAACCTGAAGAAAAGAACCGTCAATCTGAACCTTGAACTTGCCAAAAAGCCCATAGAATGCCTGGAATACGTCATAGTCCATGAACTTGTCCACCTTCTGGAAAAAAACCACAATCAGGTATTCCGGGGTTATATGGATAAATTTCTCCCGGATTGGAAAAGGTTAAAGCATGATTTGAACCAGCCCCAGCTGTAATTGTCAATGTCAATAAAACTGTCTGGTTTTTACCGGTGCTGAAGCAATACAAAAAACAGGCCTGAATAAATCAGAATTCCTTCCAGGCTCCAGCCAGCCCGCCGATCCCTGTCTCCTTATACGCGGACTGCAGGTCCTTTCCTGTTTTTGCCATAATTTCAACAACCCTGTCGAACGATACCTTATGCCCACCGTCAGAGAAGAGGGAATAAACCGCAAGGTCAAAAGCTTTGCAGCATGCTATGGCATTCCTCTCAATGCATGGGATCTGTACATAGCCCTCTATGGGATCACATGTTAAGCCCAGGTTATGTTCAAAGCCCATTTCTGATGCATATTCTATCTGGCGGTTTGAGCCTCCCAGAAGCTGGCTTGCTGATGCTGCAGCCATTGCGCAGGCAGTCCCGATTTCTCCCTGACAGCCTACCTCTGCTCCAGAAACAGAAGCATTTGTTATAACAAGGTTTGCAATAAGGCCAGCTGTTGCTAAACCCCTTAATATTCTAATATCAGAACATTTGCATTCCCTCTTGAAATAATAAAGCAGGGCAGGAAGCACACCTGAAGAGCCGCATGTAGGAGCTGTCACTACTCTGCTTCCTGATGCATTTTCTTCACTTACAGCAAGAGCATATGCAAACCTCAGCCCTGCATTCCTGATCGACCCGCTTGAATTCATTGCTTTTATGTAGCAGGATGAAGCTTTTCTGGGTAATGCCAGCCTGCCTGGCAATACCCCTTCTCTTTCCAGGCCGTTCTTTATGCATTTCTTCATTATATCCCATACATCTTCAAGATAATCAAAGATCTCCGCCCCTTCATTTTCAACTACAAATTCCCAGAGTGATCTACCGTTCTTTTCACAATAATCCAGTATATCACTTAACCTGCTGTAAGGATAAACATCCTTTTTGCTTTTTATTCTCCCCTCAGGATCCATGAGGTCACCGCCCCCGATGCTGTAGACTTCCCAAACATCAGTCTGCCTGCCCAGGCAATATGCCTTAAACCTCATCCCGTTGGGATGAACAGGGAGCGATTTTTCCATATTCCATATTATTTTTACCGGCAGCGGTTCAAACTGCTTTTTGAGGGCTGAATCGGTCCTGTGGCCAATTCCTGTTGCTGCCAGGCTGCCGAACAGCTCACATTCAAATGATGTAGCCTGTGGATTCTGCTCCAGGAATAAACCCGCAGCAAGAGAGGGTCCCATTGTATGACTGCTGGAAGGGCCAAAACCGATCTTAAATGCATTCCTTATGCTTCTCATCATATCCCCCTCATCAGAGGAATTATTTCCATAAGGTCATCAACCACCATATCTGGATCGGAAAATTCCTCATCACCCTTCCGGTATTTGCCTGACCTTATAAGTATTGTGTTCAATCCAGCCTTTTTTGCTCCAAGAATGTCTGTCCTGCAATCATCTCCAATAATCCAGAGGTTCTCTCCCAGCCTCCTTTTTGCAATGCTGAAATAAGATGATGATGGTTTCCCGAAAACAGGTATCTTTCTCCCTGAAGATGCCTCAAACAGCCTTGTAAAAGCACCTGTATCCAGGACTTTTTTACCCCTGCTGAAATAAAAGGGCGAGTATGATGCAGATATAACCGGAACACCTATCTGTATAAATTCATAGATCTTTTGCAGTTCTTCAAAAGAATAATTGGACTTTTCAAAATCCAGAAGGATTATAAGCTCAGGCTCAATTAGCACTATCTCTGCCATTATCTGTGCCTTTTCAGGATCTGAGCCTGCTGCATATACCCTTTTAATCCCCTGTTCCCTTATAAAATCATTGATTGCCATTATCGGGCTCAATATACAGCTTTCATCAATAAATATCCCTATTTCGGAAAGGCGCCTTTTCTGCTCTGAGGGAGCTTTTATAGAATTGGTCGCTAAAAGGTATTCTATATGGTATTTATTGAGATATTCAATAAAGCCGGATGATGAGTTTATCTCTTCATTCTCCAGTATTAAGGTACCATCTATGTCAGCAAGAATTTTCATTCATGAAATATCCCCTGCAGTTTGATCTGAAGTATATACAACAGCTGAATGATTTATACAATATTAAAATGATGCAGTCAGAAGTATTATAATGAATATTCATTTAAGGATGGGTCTTATACCGGTTTATTTAACCCTGAAATAATGCAGTTTGCCTCTTCTCTCGGTTTCTATTATATTGTTTTCACTCAGGAACTTGAATAGCCTGGTCTGGCTATAGAATTCCTTTCCTTTATAAGAAAAATCCTTGAACAGGTTCCTCATTTTTATCCCGAACATGGAATAGGGATTCCATGCATCCTTCTCGAATGAATCCAGTACCTGCATAATTCCTCTCTGATGCTCTTTTGAGAAACCATTTATGACAAGATATCCTTCACGGGTCTTCTTCTTAATTATCTCCTGTGACTCTGAAAAAGAATCATTCAGATTGATTATATTATCCGAGCTGTTCGAAAAAAGTTTATTGTTCAGCGTATTTTCTGAGGTTACCAGCCAGACCTGTCTGCCGTATTTTCTGAGCTTATCCATTACAACAGTAAAATCGGTATCGGAAGTTATAAATACATACAGGTCTATATCAGGTTTGTTATGGACCAGTGTTTCAAAGGCTTCAAGGGAAAGGATCAGGTCTGCCCGGTTTTTAAGGTTGTTCTTTGATACATTTGGGGCTTCACGGATTTCAAAATTATTATCCCTTAGCTGATTTCTGAATTTCCCTATTGATTCTGAATGCCCGCAGGCCAGCTTAATAGCAAATACAGACTGCTTCTCTTCCTCTATCTGCAGGGCTATATTATCCAGCAGGGCACTGACATTCAATTTCCTGTCAATATTCTCCAGGTCAAAATAAATTGCTATGATTATTCTTTCATTCATTATTATTAACTATCAGGTATTATAATCCATTATTTGATTAAAATCAACATAATAAAATATTTAATGGCTTCCATATCCATGTATTTTTAATTTTACTTTCCTTTAATTCTCTCTTATAAATAATTCCTTATATAAATCTCTTTATTATTTTATCAGATCCATTTTATAGGTATAAGGACGAAATTCAAAGTATGCCCGCTCTAAGAAAAGATCTTAAAATATACTTTTTTATTCTGGCAATAACAGCACTCGGGCTTGGCTTCAGCAATGATATCATATCCAATTATTTCAAGGATGCCTACCAGGTTACTGCTTTTCAGAGGGGGCTTATTGAATTGCCCAGGGAACTGCCGGGTATTTTAACAGTCCTGATCATTTCCCTTCTTTCATTCTTCTGTAATATAAGGATTGGCATTATTGCCCAGTTCCTCAGTTTTTCCGGTATGATCGTCCTGGGCCTGTTCACCCCGGCTTTCGGGATAATGCTGATCTTTATCTTTATAAACTCGCTGGGGATGCATATGTTTTTCCCCCTGCAGGACAGTATAGGCCTTGCCCTTATAAAGGACGGCAAGATCGGAAAATGGATGGGCCGTTTCAAGGGGTTTTTTACTGGATTCCAGATGATTGCCGCTATTTTTGTATTCTTTGGTTTCCGGTATAAAATCTTAAGCTTTGAGACTCCTGTCAAGTGGTCTTTTCTCATTGCAGGCTTTCTCTTTTTCATAGTCATGCTTTTATTGATCAAACTCTACAGACTGGTTAACCTGGATGGGGTAAAGCATGAGAGAAATCGCCTTAAACTGCGCTGGGATTACCGCTATTACTATGTTCTTGTAGTCATGCACGGAGTGCAGAAACAGATCATGATGGTATATGGCCCCTGGGTATTGATTGAACTTCTGAGCAAAAAGGCTGATACTATAGCCATGCTGTATATTATAGGCAGTGCAATAGGAATACTTATAATACCTGCACTGGGGCACTGGATGGATCACTATGGAATAAAGAACATGCTTTATGTTGATGCATACAGTTTTATTGGTGTATATATAATCTATGGCACCCTTGCAGGCGGTTATGCTGACGGCTGGCTTGCAAAAAGCGGACTGGCAGTCCTACCTGCCTATCTAATATTTATCATTGACCGTATGTCAAATCAGATCGGAATGATAAGAACAGTATATCTTAAGGCCATTGCCGTAAAACCGGCAGAAATCACCTCCAATCTTTCCTTCGGTTTAGGGATTGACCATATAGTTTCCATAATATTTGCTATCCTGGCGGGGATAATCTGGAGCAGATGGGGACCTCAATACGTGTTTTTCTCTGTTGGCCTTCTTTCCCTTGTCAACCTTTATGTAGCAAGCCGTATCAGGCCTGATTAATTGATATTCCCCCTTGTGTCATTCCTGACACAAAAAGCTCGCACATCCTGCTTATTCCCACTTGTGTCATTCCCGACACAAAAAGTTCACACTTCTTGTTAATTCCCCCTTGTGTCATTCCTGACACAAAAGGCTCGCACATCCTGCTTATTCCCACTTGTGTCATTCCTGCTGACGCAAAAAGAACCGTCCCTTTTGCTTCATATTAATTATCTTTGTGTCCCTGTTTTTTCTTTTGCCCCTGCAGGCATTGTAATAGTACCTGTAATATCTAATAAGGCACTCATAGGGATCTGGAATATGCAGACATACCCTGTGGAGAAATTCAATAGCATCCAGTATTTCATTATTCCTCTTTTTACTGCGATGCATCTTTGATCTGTTATTATGGGACTTCTCTGAGAATGTTGCACTATATATTCTGCAAGCCTGGATAAGGCATTGGGGTTATCCTCTGATACCCTTACAGCATTATGGACAGAGAATCCAGTATATTGCCAGCTTCTCTGCAAATGGTAAACTAAAATGCACCTTTTGGAAATATCAGCTCTACATTATAATATGGATTATATTTTTACTATCTGCAAATATCCTGATCTGTTTTAAAATAATTCAGTTGAATAGCAATTTTATTCCAGTTTTTTTAATTTAATATCAATGCACCCTTTACTTTCTTATTGAGAATTGATACAATGTTTATAAAGATTTATAATAATCTAATAGAAAGCATAATCTAAATAGGAGGGATATATGAAAAGGTTATTTGTATTTGGATTATTTGTTTTCTTTTTAATTGTTGTTGGTAATCTTTACAGCGCTAATATAGTTCCGGTTTATCGTTTTTTTAATACAGTGAGGGGCGGTCATCTCTATACCATATCAGAGATAGAGAGGGACAATATAATGAATAACCTACCACAATGGAGCTATGAGGGCATAAAATTTAATGTGCATGAAACCCAGGTAGTAGGCACCTGTGCTGTATACAGATTCTTCAATACTCGGTCAGGTATACATTTCTATACCATAAATGAGTCAGAGAGAGATGCAGTAATGGAGCTTCCACACTACAACTATGAGGGTATTAAATATTATGTATTTGCAGGCTTTGAAGCAAACACTACAGCAGTATATCGCTTTTTCAACCATGTAAGGGGAGGCCATCTTTATACCATCAGCGAGATAGAGAGAGATGCAGTAATGGAGCTTCCACACTGGACCTATGAGGGGATAGCCTTTTATGTTTACCCTTACCACCATGATGCCCCTATACCGAGGACATGGCAGAAGACATCCTTCAGGGACGGTGATGATGGCTATTATCAGATGGGGGTAGTATGGCCTGAGCCGAGGTTTACTGATAACGGGGATGGGACGGTAACAGATAACCTGACCGGACTTATGTGGACAAAGAATGCCAATCTGGATGGTGGGAAAAACTGGAATGGTGCCATAGACTGGTGTAATACACTGAATGATGCAGGCTATGATGACTGGCGTCTTCCAAATATTAGAGAGATGAACAGCCTCTGTGACTACGGTACGTATGACCCCGGACTTCCTGGAGGCCATCCCTTTAACAATGTCCAGTATAGTTACTGGTCGTCAACCACCTATGCTTGCAATACAGATAGTGCGTGGTATGTGATTATCAATAGCGTCGATATTAATAGTCGCAATAAGCCTGAAATATGTTATGTCTGGCCGGTCCGTGGTATATCTTATGGTAATGCCCCAGTACCGCAAACAGGTCAGGTGCAGGTTTATAGAACAGGTGATGACGGTTATTATCAGATGGGGGTAATATGGCCTGAGCCGAGGTTTACTGATAATGGGGACGGGACGGTAACAGATAACCTTACCCACCTTATTTGGGCAAAGAATGCCAATCTGGATGGTACAAAAAACTGGAGTGATGCCATAGACTGGTGTAATACACTGAATCATGCAGGCCATGTTGACTGGCGTCTCCCCAACGTGCGAGAGCTTTACAGTCTTTATGACTGTTCAAAATGCGCACCCGGGATTCCTGATGGTTATCCCTTTATAGGTGTTCAGTCAGGCCGCTACTGGACATCTTCCACTTTGTTTGCATTAACGATGGAAAAATTTTATGTAATCCTGAACAGTGGTTTTTTGGACTCGGACTCCCAGGGTGATAGCTACAGTGTCTGGCCGGTCCGCAGTGGGCAATAGAGATCATATATTGTTATTTGATACTTTTTAATGCAGGAGGCTTTATCCCCTGCACTCCCATTTCATTAATTATTTCATTTAGCAAAATTAATGAATCAAAAGGGATCAAAAGGGACGGTTCTTTTTGATTTACTAAGTTTATATTTTCCCTGAATTTGCTTTCCTAAAGGGGAAATACATAAAAGGATATACCCTCATAGTTCCACTGGGGAAGCGCTGCAACGGTATCCCTTTCATGTTCGCTGATGGTATAGAGATGCCCGCCCCGAACGCTGTTGAATAGTCTGTAAACTGGAATAGTCCCTGTTTCCTGCCCGGCATGAACATAGAACTTTATACCCTCATAGTTCCACTGGGGAAGCTGCATAACAGCATCCCTTTCAGCCTCGCTAATGGTATAAAGGTGGATTCCTGTCCTTGTATTGAAGAATCGGTAAGTCGGGCTGCTGCCTGCTGTATTCTCCTCATATACACGGAACTTGGGCCCTTCATAGCTCCACTCAGGGAGGTTGTTCATTATATAATCCCTCTCGATCTCACTGATAGTATACAGATGCCCTCCCCTTGCCGTGTTGAAAAAGCGGTATACCTCAGCATTGTCTGCAGATATTCCTGCAAAATGAGCAACCGTTCCAAGGGCTGCCTTTGTAAAATCCATGAAATATTCAAGGTTCAGGTGAACCAGCCTGTCATTGGTTGTATGATAATAGTCATTAAAATCATTAACATCGTCCTCTATGCCGAGTATTGCAGAATATCCGTAATTCCAGAATGATGCATGGTCGCTGTAGTTGAGGCCGTTGGGGACTACCTGCGCTACCAGGTCCAGGTCGTAGATATCGATGACATCAGCCATTGTATTTGCCAGAACCATGGTGTCAGGTATCTGGCTCTGCTTTGCGTGCAGACGGACAACAGGACTGCTGTCAGTATCCCAGGCGATCATATCCAGGTTAACCACACCCTGTATGTCCATTCCTGCATTGTAAGCATCCTGGGCATAGTAATAGCTTCCTACAAGCCCCTGTTCCTCACCTGTCCATAAAGCAAAAATGATGGAATAATCAAACTGGTACTGGGAAAAGAGTTCAGCAGCCAGCATAACTGCCACAGAGCCGCTGCCATTATCATCTGCCCCCGGGGATACAGAACCGGAAGGCATGCTGTCAATATGAGCACATATAATATAATAGGAATCCGGATATAATATGCCTGTCTGCTTTGCTATGACATTCCTGCCGCCAGGCCCTGAGAAAGTATGGTATTCTACCTCCAGACCAAGATCCTCAAAAAATTCATAGGCATACTGGGTAGCCTTTTGGATACCTTCCGTATAGTAAGAATTTCTGCTGGTTATGGTATAGTCTGAACCGCCTATCTCTACCGGCCATTCACCGCTTAGCCCCCCGGTGTAGTCATAGAGTATTGCTGTGGTAACATTGCTTAAAATACCCTCTATTACAGGATCATAAACGACCTCAGTTGTGCTGTAATCCTGGGAGTGTGTTATGTACGGCTTTGGGGATAAAAACAGCTTTCTGATCCAGAAGCTGTACCCTGCAAGCTTTTCTGCCTGCTTTGAATCAGCTTTTATTAGGATATCGCTCCCATCCCGGAAAAGAATATTAATTCCATCAAGGGCCTTTTTTAAATCCCTGGCCTTCCGGGTATTGGCTATGTAATATTCCCCCTGCAAAATATCCCTGTCAGCAATGATGTAATCAATACCAT
This sequence comes from uncultured Candidatus Sumerlaeota bacterium, assembly GCA_964389675.1. Lineage (GTDB taxonomy): Bacteria > CAYMEV01 > CAYMEV01 > CAYMEV01 > CAYMEV01 > CAYMEV01. The sequence goes on along the minus strand of CAYMEV010000002.1, from coordinate 4,694 downwards.
GGGAGTCAAGGAGCTTGTAATCCCTGGCATGGACACCTATAAGAATATAATCGTTTAAGTAGTCATACAGCTCAATCCTGTATTTCTCTATTATATCCAGGTACATTGAATTTACTGCAACCAGGTCGGTTTGCGTCCCGGAAGAACTCATAACAGTCACACCAGAAAGACCCATACATAGAATAAATATCAAAAGCACTGAAAAAAATCTATTATTCATAATATCCAACCTCTTTTTGAATGATCTATACATTATTATGCAATATTATTACGAAGCTGAAAAGATATTGTTAGAATTTTCAGGTGATGCTTTTTTTCTTCAGATAAGGGTCATTGTCTTAGCCTGATGCTTTTAGGCCACCGGTCTGCTGTCCTGCTGTCCGTAATATCTATGGTTTCGAAGCACTTCCTTAAATTTTTACTCGACATTAATCTCAAAAAAAACTAAAATCTGGGTTATCAAAAAGAGGGTATATTTCCTATGACAGCAAGGGAGTTTATAAACTGGGCGGCTCAGCTGCCTGCCTGGGCCTCGATCCTATTCTTCGTAATACCGCCAGCCCTTTCTTTTGTGCTGGGTAAGCTGCACGGCAGGGGAAATGGCAATACCAGCCCCTGGAAGTATATTTACAGCTTAATCATATACTGGGTGTGCATACCGGGCATATTCTCAGCATTAATTACTCTCTATACTCTTTTCTTTACAGGGGAAAACCTTCTTGACCAGAATATACTGATATATGTCCTTCCCCTGATATCCATGATACTTACGCTGATAATCATATCCGGGAATACCTGCTTTGATGATATCCCGGGCTTTGACCGCATATATGGCCTTATGGCCATAATAGCCATAGTTTTTATATTCCTTCTGGCAGTTCACAAGACCAGGCTGTGGATGGTCTTCGGCAGTTCCATATTTATGCTGGCCATCCTGATTATCCTGCTGGTAGCTCTTCTGGAAAAAGGATTTCAGATGCTTTTCAAAAAGCACAGCAGGGAATGATAAAGCTGCCGGCAAGGATATAATATTTTTATGAACGCCCTGCAGAAAGAAAGATTAGCGACACTTTCTGCCTCTATTTTTATTTCAGGTCTGATATCAGGGGCCTTTTTGCTTCTCCTTGCAGGCATCAGCCGGGCAAATTTCATTTTCGGGTTTTTAATAGGAATACAGGCATATATCTATATCAGTCTGTTTTCATTATTTATTGAGAGAAGGATGCGCCGCTCAAATCTTCTTTTTTCCATATTAATCAGTGCACTCTCTCACCTGATACTGATTGTTTTCTCCATATTTACTTCCTTTGAGGCATTGAACTCATTCAGGATAAGCCTTTCCATGTTCTACGGTATTATTAAGGAATCATCAGGCCTTATAACAAAGGGCCTGGCATTTGGTTTTGTCTTAAGTCTGCTATTCCAGATATATGAGATATTTGACGCTATCCTTGGTAAAAACATCTTTCCCGGCATACTTTTAGGCAGATATGATCAACCCTTTGAGGAGAAAAGGGTGTTTATGTTCCTTGACATGAAGGCCTCCACTTGTATTGCAGAAAAGCTGGGCCACAAAAGATTCCTGTCCCTTCTCAATGACTTTTTCAGTGATCTGGCAGAACCTGTTACTTCCGCAAAAGGACGGATCTATAAATATGTGGGGGATGAAGCAATTATCACATGGGATAAAAAGAGCGCAGGCAGGAATTCAGCTCCCCTGGTATGTTATTTTGATATAAAGGCAGGGCTGAATAAAAAGCGCAGCCATTATGAAATGAAATACGGCTTTATCCCTGGATTCAGGGCTGCTCTCCATGGAGGAACAGTCGTAACAGGGAAGATGGGCCTGTTAAAAAAGGAAATAGCCTATATTGGAGATGTAATGAATACATCAGCAAGAATGCTGGATATATGCAGGGATACAAAGCGGGATCTTATAGTCTCCGGCGATGCTCTTGAGATGATCCAGCCCTCTGCGCTTTATGGGATAAGACCAATTGAGGATACAGCATTAAGGGGCAAGGAAAACCCGGTTGCCCTTTTTTATTTGGAAATGGCCTGAAGTTTTTTTGAGCTTTAATGGTTGCTCTGGATATGCTTCATTCCTTTTCTTACTGTGCCAAATTTTTCATTATATAATTTATAGAGATTATTATTGACTATGAATAATCTTTTATGGATGATTTCATAAAGATCATGGTTCTCTAATTTTAACGGGATTATTAATAAAAGTATTTTATTCTATTTTAATATAGGGGTAAAAAATGAAGAAAATTGCTGTATTTCTGCTGTTCTTATTTCTTTCTGCAAATCTTCTATCGGAAATTGTATCTGAACAGGACATTAATCAGATAGAAAATATTCTTAAGAACGCCGGTGAAAAAAAGGATGCCCTGGATTTCCTGAAGGACTGGAGCAGTGATACCACATTGAAAACAGATTCTATAATTTCTATTCTCAATAATCCATTAAAACTGCCGGCACTGGCAGATAATCTGAATGATCTGATACAGTCAGAAGAAAACTATATGCTGATTTCTTTTCTTAGTGACTTCATCTGGGATATTGGAAACGGTTCCGGAACAAATATATATAATGAATACTTCAGCCATTTCAGCAGATTCTTCAGCAGGGAAAATATAAAGGAGGAAGATATATTCAATTATATTGAGGAGGTATTTGGAAAATCATCCCATTTCAGAGAACTTGCTTTCAAGAATCTTGCAGTTCATGAAAAGGACCTGCTTACATACCTGTCCTTCATAATCTGGTTTGATGATTTATCAGAAGCACCATCAGATATTTTGGATGATGAAAAGCGTAAAAGCTTTGAGAACATGAATTTTAATGAATTCAATGAAATTATTAATAAAATAGTATGGCAGGACCTTAAAAGATCATTTCTGGTATTTTATGCAGGTTATGATGCTTTATCTGGCAACCTTCAAAAGATAAGCTTCTCAAATGAAACAGTAATAAAAAAGAATACAGAATATGGCTTATTTGGCATAGGTTCATCAAATGACGATATATATAAAGAGGATTTTTCATTCCTTCTTGACCCTTCAGGTAATGACAGCCATTTATATAGCATCTCAGCAGATTTTGAAAGGCCCTTTTATATGATAATAGACATGAAGGGTGATGATATATGGAAAAATAAGGAAACTGCCAAATTAGCATGTGTAACTGGTGGAATCGGGATATCTGCTGATATGGAAGGCTCTGATACATATTATGGAGGACCCATGTCATTCTGCACATCATTCGGCTTTCAATATCACAGAGACCAATCCGGGAATGATACATACAGAACGGGGAAATATTCCCTCGCTGCAGGAACATTCGGGATTTCCATCATTGATAGCATTTCAGGCAATGATATATACTATTCCCATTCGATGTGCCAGGGCTTTGGAGGACCCAGGGGGACAGGGATCCTGATAGACCGTTCAGGGCATGACCTGTACTATTCAGGAGCAAAATACTTTCACAGCCCTTTAAGGCCTGATGATTTCCTTACAATGTCACAGGGGTTCGGCTTCGGCCTGAGGCCTGACTGGGGAGGGGGAACAGGGGTACTGTTCGATCAAAAGGGCAATGATACCTATCAGGGCGGTGTATATTGCCAGGGGACTGCTTACTGGTACAGCCTTGGGATGCATATTGACCTTGAGGGGAATGATTTTTTTAATGCCGTACAGTATGCACAGGGCAGCGGAATACATCTTGCAGCAGGCCTTCTATACAACAGGGCTGGGGACGACAGGTATTTCAGCCGTTATGGCCCTGGACACGGCGCAGGCCATGATTTTGCCGTGGGTTTTTTTATAGACGATGAAGGTGATGACTTTTACTCAATAGATGGCGGTAATGGCATGGGAATAAACAATTCCGTCGGAATATTCATTGAAAGGTCAGGAAATGACCAGTATGAGAGAAACAGCAGGACTAACTACGGATATGCAAACCTGTCCAGAGAATCAGGAAGTATCGGAATATTCATGGACTATAATGGAGATGACATATACCCCTCACATATTAATAATAATGATTCCTGGGCTAATGGTTATCTCGGCCTGGGAATTGACATACCTTCAGCTCAAAAAGAAGATTACGCTGACAGGAAAGCAGATACCATGGCATTTGACAGATCTGAGATAGACAGCGTGAATTCAGTGGAAGAGCTTTTTAATATAGCCTCAGAATGGGAAGTGGGGGAGAATATAGAGAGGGTAAAATATGCAAGGGAAAGGCTGAATTCAACTCCGGATGAATCAGCTGAGTATATTTTTGAAAACAGGCTTGCCAGCCCCACAGGGCTGGAATACAGGGCTATTGATCATTTCATAGGAAATAACAGGGAAATCTCATTAAAATACCTTCTAAAAAATATAAAAAGCAATGACAGCCGGGTTGTGAAAACATCTCTTGGATTCCTTGCAAAACTGGAGTATCCGAATCTTACTGAGATAATTGAACCATTTTTAGAAGATGAGTCTTATACTTACACAGTAATATCAGCCCTTGGAAGCATTAAAACAGATAGAGCATCCAATATATTAAAAAACTATATTAATAATCCGTCTGAGAAAATAAGGCTGATCACAGCCCGAAGCCTGAAACAGCAAAATACTGAAAAAAGCAGAATGATACTGCTCATGATGAAGGATGACCCGTCTTTTCTTATAAGA
>CAYMEV010000001.1:87764-330654 GCA_964389675.1 uncultured Candidatus Sumerlaeota bacterium | reverse complement strand
TTTCAGGCGGTAATACTTTTTTCAAAATTCCTCGCTTAATTGAGTTTGAATATGACATCTTTTCCTCCTTGTTTAGAGGCGACATCTATATTGGCACATAGGGTTTTATGGTAACATTTTTGAATGAGGCAATACGCCGGGTATTTATAAATTTCGCTAGTGTTCATTTATAGTTGTCGCTAATCATTATGGGCAATCCTACTGAGTTTTAGTATTTATACCATCTCTTCTATAGGCCTTTAGGAAATTTATTACCTCAAGCAAATACTTCTTGTTTATTAGCATTATAATGAATAAATATAAAATTGAGAATGTACTTGGATAATCTTGTGTTATTGTTATATAGCACTGAATAAACAATACTATAATCGATAAAAAAACTACTTTATGATCAATATAGAAACTAATATATTTTCGTGAATCGTACATCCTGTAAAGTGCCATATACATAAAAGTTAATAGGGTCGCAAGTATCGCGCCTAAAATGCCTAACTTTTTTATTAGAATAAAATTTAATATTATGTTGAATATTGCTCCTATTAATGTAGTAATCATAATATTCTTAGTTTTTTTACATGCAATATATATTGCTCCAAAAAAACTAGAATAAGTAAGAAAAAGAGATGCTAAGAGTAAAATAGGTACATATACCCAGGCCTCAATAAAATCATCTCCAACATAAAACTGCATAAAGCATTTAATTATAGAAATAATAACAGATGCAAGGCTCACTAGCATAAGGTTAAAAAAATGAAAGACCTTTTGATAAAAGCCTTTGTCAGAATTTGAATCATATTCAGTTACTGAAGAAATTACCCATGCCTGGATGAAGATATTTGTAATTGTAGTTATTAATGTAGGAATTTTTGCTGATACTGAATATATACCAACGGCTGCAGAAGAAAGAAAAATGCCTAACATTATTCTATCACTTGAACTATTTATCCATAATACTATTGCATTGATAATCATCGGCGCAGAGAATAAAATCATTTGTCTAAGAATTTCATAATCAGCTTTATTTAGTGCTATATCAGCAATGATATTGCCTTTTATAAGGATAAATATTAGTGAAAATAAAGTTGAAAAAATTATTGCAAGAAAGAATCCTTGTAACTGCATTTTATAAATTACTAACAATATTATATTAAAAATTGCCATCATTAATGCATATAAAATATTATCAATTGCATACAGTCTAATTTTTTCAACTGATTTTAGATACAAAGAGAAGACAGATCTAAAAGATTTAATTGCTGCAATTAGGTAGATATATAATATAAATTCAGAAATTGATTTAATTTTCTGCAGAATTGGGACAACTGACAGCATAATTATTGAGCCAGATATTAAGACAACAAGAGAATTTTTTAAAATTATCCCACTTTTGTAATTCTTATTTAGTCCATATCTCAGAACTGATTCACCTATTGATAAAGAAAAAATAGGAATTAGCAGATTGCAGGTAACCAGAACTAACTCAGTAATCCCATATTCCGGTGTAGATAAAACGTGTGTGTATAATGGAAGTAATAAGAACATAATGAATCTGGAGCCTATGTTTCCGATGGCAAGCAAAATTGTATTTGAAAATAGTCTTTTATAACTTTCTTGCAATAGTGTTGACCTTTTATATATTAATTCGATTTGTAGAAGCTCATTCCCTGTTCAATATGCTTGATGAATGTCTACCAATTTAATAATCAGTATTCTAAAGTATAATCCAATTAAGATTATAATTTCTTTTTGTGAAATGGTAATGCAGATTTATTGCTATTGTCTGTAAGCATCCAAAGAAATCGTCTTCTTGCTATCCGCTTATGATAAATCTCAGTAATAATTTTGGCAATTGAAATTATGAAGATATTTGCTTTCATATTTTCTGATATTTTTTTTATCTTCAGTTTCTTTTTCTCAGAGATCAAAATATAGGTGCATAATCTTTTTAGTTTTCTAATTGGTGTTCTTTCAGATTTATAGAACAGTCTCATCCAGTAGGTATATCCAGTGAAATTATTAAGCCATGTACTTTGCTTTTTTGCCGTCATCCCGTCATCTCGATATTCTGCATAATATATAATCTCATTGAACCACCTTATCTTATATCCTGCATTTGCAATTTTGAGGTAAAGAATTGCCTTCTCAGCACTATTTTCACCATTAAACTCAGGTATTGGATAATATTTTCTTAAAATATCAGTAAAAAATGCCTCTACTTTATCTCCGTTTAAACCATATTTATATCTTTCAGTTTCGAAACAATCAATAAAATCACCTGTAAACGATATGTTATCCCCTATAATTGAACCATCAAACCTAGCCATCGGCCCAGATACTCCGGCAATATCACATATATTGTCTAACGAGGTCCACCATCTATACAATGTATCTACTGCGGAATCAGACAGGTAATCATCAGAATCTACTATTACCAGAAGACCACCCTTAGCATATTCGATAGCCCTATTCAGTGCTCTATGCTGACCTCCATTTTTCTGCCAGTAATATCTAATGTCAAAGTTATTTTTATTTTTCATTAGATTTTGAATGAGTCCTTTAGTATTATCAGTTGAGCCATCATCAATTACAAGCCATTCGAATTCATTACAGCTCTGCCTTATTAATGAGTTATATAGTTTTTCGATAATGTATGCTCTGTTAAAGGTTGGTGTAAATATCGTTATAAATCTTTCTTTATCCATGCTCATTTATCCTGTTTAGTTAAATGTTTTATTTCATACTCAGAATCATTTTTTGAAAATATAGTATATGCCATTAATATCTCCATTGGCAATAATTTTAGTCTGTGTCGCATTGCAGTTCCAAAATTGTTCGTACCCCATGAAAAAGTCAAGGTGGAGAATACCAGTATTATGAGAAAGCTGTAAAATATAACTCTCTCTAGCTGAGGCAAAAATTTTGCTTTCCTAATATTCAATAATATTTTGTAAATGATAAGCCAGCGCAGGACACCATCGAGTACCATCGCTATAAAAGTATAGAAGGAATTAACTTGCCAAGGGAGAGGGGATATAAGAAAAAAAATGAATCTGATCGGGACTTGGGCTATTGCTTCTATATTTGATCTGGGAGGAGCAATATAATCTGTTGTACCATGGATTTTGGGTGCTAAATCCTGGAGACTCTCCGCAGATTCAAGTCTTGATAATTTTCCGGAGAGAATAGGCCAGAGGAAGGAATTGTATATAAGCGATATGATGAATACTATGATGAGCATCCGTGGAATTGTAAATTTAAATTTTTGATATTTTTTATCTAGAGATGTAATGATTATTATATAGCTGAATAATATTGAAAGCATTCCAGAGTGCATTCCTGCAATAAGTAATGAAAAAAATAACGTTAGAAACAAATTTATTTTTTTTCTATACTTTATAAACAAAATAAAATGATACAATGAAATTACAAGTATGGTAATTATAATAATTTCACGCATATAATCAACTGAGTAAACTATTGCCAGGGGATATAAATAAAAATAGAAAGAGGATAATATAGAAATTTTCCTGCTTGATGAAATTAGGAAAGAACATAAATAAATATAGCGGAATAAAATCTCACTAAAAATAAAACTCATCATATGCATATAATTCTTGCTAACGCCAAAAACATAATAAATTATTGCCACAAATTGCTCATAAAAACCTCCTCTAAAACCAAAGGATCTATCTGGAAATATAATCCCCCAAATATTATCAATGCTATAGACTAGATTTAATGCCAATCTGTGAAATACACCCCAATCGCTCCCTGACATAGGCAAGTATCCATTATTTGTCCGATAGAACAGTAGCAATAGCCTTATCAGAAATATAATAATATATATCAAAGAAATTTTTGCAGTAGGCATTATTTTTAAATTTTTAAATACTATTATTAACATGAATGTTAATAACACCGCTATAGAAACTATGTTAACATTTGTTGTAATTATGTTCTCAAACATCTTTATGGCTCTGCGTATTTCCGATTGCATTTATTGTGGAAACAGACATTTTCTTAATACCTTTAATCCCTTCTGAATGTCTTCATGTATTTAGATAATAAAAATGAAGTTATCCTGATACCAAAGATCCTGTTTATAAATTTTGTTACCCGTATTTTGTTATTTACAGAATAATGAAGCAGATAGCTTTTTAATTTAATCTTTGGAAAAGCTCGCACTTTTTCATCCCGTTTTAGCTGACTGTATAATAGTATACCTACAACATAAGCATAGGCCAATATTCCAAAATAATACTTCTTAAATGGTTGAGGAATATTTATTGTCAAAAAGCATTTCTCCCATTTCTCAATTATATATAGCCAGTCCTCTAAATTTTTGAACGAAATGGATTTTGTTATTGACCCTGGCCTCATTCTATAGACGTAGAAATTCTCTTTTATAGCATATAGATTACTAACATTAGTTATAAGTCTTAAAAACCAGTCTAAGTCTTCTCCTAGCAGGTCTTTTTCAAAATAAATGCGATATTCTAATATTAAATCCCGCTTTAGAATTTTTGTGCATGCGCTCATGGAGTAAGTCTGGCTTGTAATTAGATATTTAATGGTTTCATGCTTTGTTAACATGTTTATTCTAATATTATCATGTATTTTGTCCTCTTCAATACGATTGTTTGATTCAAAGTATTTTTTTGCCTGGAACATAATAACGTTCTGGTCCGGATTTTTTATTATATACTCAGATATTCTGCATAATGCCTCTTTATCATCCCAAAAATCATCGCTATCAAGAAACATAAGGTAATGTCCCTTTGCCCTGGATATACCAGAATTTCTAGCTTCAGATGAGCCTTCATTTAATTTTTTATGAATTACTGTGATTCTTGGTTCATCTTCTGAGTATGCATTACAAATATTCGGGCAATTATCTGTAGAGCCATCATCAACAAGTATTAACTCAAAATCTGTGAAGCTCTGATTTAATACGCTTTTAATACAATCAGGCAAAAATTTCTCGGTATTATATATCGGAATTATTATGCTTAGCAGGGGCAACTATATGATTCTCCTAATGATTTTCGCTATTCTTAATATTATATATAGACCAGAAGAAAATTTTTTCTTAGAAAAATATAGTAGAACCTTCCAGTGTATTGGCAGATACCTAAAATCAAATCTTTTTATTGAGTCCAGGTATCTGGGATTAGTTATGATATTTTTGATATTTTTTATTTTCTTGATGATATTATTGTTACTATTTATTTCATTAAACCCAAGCCCTATAATGCTTAATGAGATACGATTTGTTAATGCATCCAAATATTCCTCAGATAAGTTATACCTTTTTATATGGTCCTGTATAATGGAATATAGTCTGTTCCACTGCTGCGGCAGTCCGGGCTTATATTTTGCTGTGTATGCGTTGTTGTTGTATTTCCGATAATGGTAAAAACACTCATTTGTGTAAATAGCTATTTTTGATTTCTTCAGAGTCTCAATATTGAAAAGCATATCTTCAGATGTACCAATAATCTTTGTATCGACAAAACGGGCTGAAGAATTAACTATTATAGATCTTCTATATAATTTAGCCCATACGGTAACCATTGATTCAGAATATTCAGGATTTCTTAATTCTTCTTTTATCAATCCGAAAAGACGTCTGTATACTCTGTTTTCAAAATCTTTTCTGGAAAAATAGATAAATTTATCTTTAAATATTATTTTTTTGTTTGATTTTGATCCATGCTCACTTATATACGGCCACATGACAACATCAGCCGTATACTCAATGGACTTCCTTAAAGTAATTTCACATGTATTAGTATCAAGCCAATCATCTGCATCTACAAACATAATATACTCGCCATTTGCTGATATTAGTCCACTGTTTCTGGCTTCTGAGATGCCCTTATTGTATTTATGCTCTATAATTATTATCCTAGGGTCATTTTCAGAGTAATGGTTTAGTATTTCTCGACATTTATCAGGGCTTTTATCGTCTATGCAGATAATTTCAAGATTCGAATATGTCTGATTGATTATGCTCTCAATGCACTGCGACAAATATGTTTCCACATTATAAATGGGAATAATTATACTTATTAATGAGTTATGCATTTAACGTTGTGATTGAAATATATATATTTTAATTTGGTTAATACCTTCTCTATAGAAAAATGTTGTATTTTTTTTAAGTTGAATTCTGAAAAGAATTCTTTTATGCTGGAAGATTCACATAGCTTTTTGATTGCTTGTGCAAAACCATCTACATCGTCTGGCTGAACTAGATACCCGCCCTTGCCTTCCTCAATAAGATCAACATTGCCTCTTATGTCTGTACAGATTACAGGTAATCCGTTGGCCATTGCCTCCATTAGTGAAAGAGATAGGCCCTCTCTATAGGATGGCAAAATAAATATGTCAGAGGATTTTAATATTTCTATTATATCATTCCTATGTCCTAAAAGTCTTACATTGTTTTGTAATTTTCTACTTTTTATTAGTTTTAGAAGATATTTTTCCAGCTTCCCTTTTCCGCAAATCAAATAATAAATATTAGGGTCATTTATATGAGAGATAGCTCTAATGACAGTTTTGTGATTTTTATTTCTATTTAATTCTCCAACAGAAACTAAAATAATAGCATTAGCGGGAATCTTTAATTCTGCTTTTTTATTTTCTTTCTCAACTGCAAGATTTTTAAATCTATTCAGATCTATTCCTACACCTGGTATATAAGCTATATTACTAGAATAAAATGATTTTTTTGCACGTTTGAAATCTTCTGTATTGATTGTTATTATTGTATCTGTATATTTGGATAAAAATTTCTCTATTGGATAATACAAAAGCCAATTTACATAAGATGCGCCATCATGGAAATGAAACCCATGTGCAGTGTAGATTATTCTTAATCTTTTAAACTTCCTGCATGCTAGCCTTACACATGCAGACGCTACAGGTGTGTGGGTATGAATAAGGTCGTAATTATTGTTATCCAAGAGCTTTCTGAGTAGCTTGTATGCTTTAATATTTTGAATACTGAGTGGATTTCGATTAAAAGGTATAACATGTAGAGTACATCCCATATCAAATAATTCACTACTAGTTTCTCTATCAATATTAAATGCAATATCTACATTATGTCCCATATCTACCAGCATCCTGATATGGGGGATCAGGAATGCATTTGTTGTATTGGAAATTGTCGTTACATACAGAAAATTCATGACATTAGGCTAAATTAAGATTTATTTTTTGTCAATATATTCTGACCTTCTATCGGGAATATCGATTATTAAAAGATGTCCCCTTATGATTAATTCTTATCCGGTGCATTCATTTGCGGAATGTTTATCAGAAAGGCGATAAAAAGATCGACAGAAATAAAATACATTTTATTGTTCTAGGCTGACTGCTAGCACTAGATGTTGATAGTTCTCTGTAATCAATCAGCATCCCGAATCTATATATTTATGTATTTTTTCGTAAGAATCTCGCTGGACTACCTACTACAACACAATCAGGTTGAACATCTTTCAGAACCAATGCTCCGGCCCCAATTATTGAATTTTCACCTATTTCTGAAACCCCGGTTATAATACTGCATCCAATTCCAAGAAATGAGCTGTTGTTAATATTTACTGAAGCACCTACAATGGAACCTGTAGAGATCAGACATGCTTTGCCAATATGTGCATGGTGTGCAATGACAACATTTGGGCTTATAATACAAAAATCATCTATTTCTACCTTTGTCCAGATATAAGCATTTGCTTGTATATATACCCCTTTCCCTATTTTCGCGCTAGGACTCAATAATGCCCTTGGATGTATTAAAGAGGGAGTAATACCTCCTAGATCATTAATTATGGAGCAGATCTCATATCTTTTCTTATTGTTGCCAATTGCTACAATAAAATATTTATCAGCAATATCAGCTTCTTTTAAGCTTGAAAATGATGATGCTATCTTTTTACCCATTACATATTGTGATATTTTATCTACATTATCATCATAAAAGCAAATTACATTATACCCTAATATAGTCGCAAGCTCGAACATAGCCTCTCCATATGTACCAGCTCCTACAATGTAAATATTTTTGTCCATTAGCTTAGTGTATCCAGAATAATTCTTATCGCTTCTGAATAAGAGTTAGTGGTTTTTTTTATAACCTTTGAATTTCTCCATGGTAATATCATTACTGCTGTTTATTCCTTCTCTCAAAAAAAATGATTTATAAATTGTTTGGAAAATTATTTTTGCATCAGTTAAAAACGATAAATTATTAATATATTTTAAATCATATTCGAATTTTTTCTCCCATGATATATTGTTTCTTCCTTTTACTTGTGCCAGCCCTGTAAGCCCTGGCCTTATATCATGTCTTTTTCTCTGATCCTTGCTGTATAGCGGCAGATATTCGATGAGTAGGGGCCTGGGACCAACAATACTCATATCTCCTTTTAATATATTAAATAGTTCAGGAAGTTCATCCAGAGAAGTTGATCTGAGGAATTTGCCAAATGGTGTGTGCCTCTTATGGTTAGGAAGCAGATTGCCATTTTCATCCTTTTCTTCTGTCATGGTTCTGAATTTATACAGAGAAAATATTTTTTCATTTAAGCCTGGTCTTTTTTGTCTATAGATGACCGGACTTCCCAGTTTAGTCTTGACCAATACTGCAATTATGAGGAATAAGGGGCTTAATAGGATCATGGATATTAAAGATAGAGCAAAATCCATTGGTCTTTTGATATACTTCTTATATATCATGATCAGTATAGCCTATTAATAATCTCAACTATATGTTCCAGGTCTTCCTCTGTCATTTTGGTATCAGAAGGGAGACATATACCATTATCAAATATATTGTCTGAAACATCCTTGCCTATGTAGTCATATTCGGAAAAAAATGGCTGTCTGTGCATGGGTTTCCATATGGGTCTGGATTCAATGTTCTCCTTATCTAGGGCCTCCATAATGTCAGCTGGACGAATTCTCCCTTTAAGATATGCGCATGAGAGCCAGTAATTAGGATCATTCCAGTCATTTACAGGCATAAAGTCTATAAATTCTATGTTTCTGAGGTTTTTCTTATAAAATTCAAATATATATTTTTTCTTTTCGATTCTTTGATCAAGTACCCTTAGTTGCCCTCTTCCAATCCCTGCGACTATATTGCTCATACGGTAGTTAAATCCCAGTTCGCTGTGCTGATAATGACGTGCAGGGTCCCTGCTCTGTGTTGCCCAGAATCTGACTTTATCAACTGCCTTTATGTCGCTGCTTACAAGCATTCCCCCTCCTGATGTTGTTATAATTTTATTTCCATTAAAACTATAGATTCCATAATCCCCTATAGTGCCGGTGTGCCTTTTTTTATAAAGGGTTCCAAGCGATTCTGCAGCATCCTCAATGACAGGGGTTCTATGTCTTTTGCAGATGTTCATTATCTTGTCCATATCTGCAGAAAGGCCGTAGAGATGTACTACAATTACTGCTTTTACATTGGGATATTTCTCAAATGCAAGCTCCAGGGATTCAGGATCCATGTTCCATGTCTCATAATTGCTGTCTATAAATACCGGGACTGCATGCTCATAGATTATTGGATTTGCTGTAGCAGAAAAAGTGAGGCTCTGGCAGAATACAATATCACCAGGCATAATTCCGATCAGTCTCAGGGCAAGATGTATTGCGGCTGTCCCTGAGCTTAGAGCTGCGGCATATTTTGCGCCGACCTTATGTGCAAATTCTTTCTCAAATTCATCTACATTTTTCCCTAGTGGAGCAATCCAGTTAGATTCAAATGCTTCCTTAATGTACTGCATTTCATAGCCTTCATCGCTCATATGAGGGGAAGATAAATAGATCCTTTTTTTATTGTTTTTTTTATTTGTCATTCAAATTAGTTTTATGCTGAATTTTGAATAAATACATGTATATATTTTATTGTTACGGAAATGAATGTCAATGATTTTAGCAATAACCCAAGAATGAAAAGATCTTTTAACAATATATATACCGACTATGGTCTGGTGTATAAGAATTTCTTGATTATTATCTTAAAATAATATAATTAAGATAGAGTCAGAGCAAATTAATCAGAGGTGTTATACTCTATGAGAAAATACTCTATCGGAATATTCCTTGCTGTATCTGATATGGTACTTGTCAATATCGTTATAATATTAGCCTTTCTTATAAGGTTTGAGGGGAATTTGAGTGGTATTGGCCCTAAGACATATCTTGATATCTACTTTAATAATATATTAGCCATAACATTCATAAAAATTGCTGTATTTTATATAATGGGCTTATATAAAAGCCTATGGAAATATGCAAGCATAGAGGAGCTTCTGCAGATAGTCGGAGCTTCATTCATTGCAAACTCGGGAGTTATTGCATATATGTTTATCATTAAGGAATATATGCCAAGGAGTATTTATATACTCATATTTATGCTGGATATCCTGCTTATTGGTGGATTCCGCTTTAGCGCCAGGGCTGCAAGAAGATTGCGTAATTTTGGCCTGCACAGCATCAGCAGGAAGGCTGACTATAAGAGAGTAATGATAATAGGAGCAGGACAAGCAGGAGCTGTAATAATAAAGGAGCTTAGGAACCATGAGAACCTTAAAAGCAGGCCTGTGGCAATCATAGATGATGACAGAAGTAAGATAGGATCCAGTATTAACGGGGTGCCTGTAATGGGGGACAGGGGAGATATAAGAAGTGTAGCGGAAAAGAAAGCAATAGATGAAATAATTATTGCCATACCATCAGGGAAAAGAAGCGAGATAAAGGAAATAGTAGAGGAATCCAGCAGGACTAAATGCAAGCTTAAGATTGTGCCGGGGATATATGAGCTTATAGACGGAAAGGTGAGTATTAAGAAGATAAGGGATGTCGATATAGAGGACCTGCTTGGAAGAGAGCCTGTAAAGGTTGATCTGGCTGAGATAAGTGAATATCTGCATAACAGGGTTGTTCTGGTTACGGGGGGAGGAGGAAGTATAGGCTCTGAGCTTTGCAGGCAGATTGCAGGATTTAAGCCAAGGAAGCTTCTGATCATGGATAATTATGAGAACGGGGCATTTGAGATAGAAAATGAGCTTAACAGCAGGTATCGGGAGCTTGATATGGATGTCCTTATAGGTTCTATACGTGACAGGGAAAGGGTTGAGGAGATATTCAGGGAGTTTATGCCGGAGGTTGTGTTCCATGCTGCGGCCCATAAGCATGTTCCATTAATGGAGCAGAACCCTGCTGAAGCTGTTAAGAACAATATATTCGGGACAAAGAATGTAGCAGAATGTGCTGATAAATACGGGACAAAGAGATTTGTGCTGGTATCAACGGACAAAGCTGTCAATCCTGCAAATATAATGGGAGCTACCAAGAGGGTTGCTGAGATGATCATTCAGTCATTAAATGAAAAAAGCAAAACGGAATTTATGGCAGTGAGGTTTGGAAATGTGCTTGGAAGCAACGGGAGTGTCATACCGCTGTTCAAAAAGCAGATATCTGAGGGGGGCCCTGTTACTGTTACTCATCCGGAGGTACAGAGATATTTTATGACCATTCCGGAGGCTGTGCAGTTGATAATACAGGCAGGGGCAATGGCTGAAGGGGGAGAGATCTTTGTACTGGATATGGGTGTTGCAGTAAAGATAATGGACCTTGCCAGAAATCTTATATTGCTTTCTGGTTTTGAGCCTGATAAGGATATCAAGATAGAGATCACAGGCTTAAGGCCTGGAGAGAAACTTTTTGAGGAACTTTTAATGAAAGAAGAAGGCTTGATGGCTACAAAGCATGAAAAGATATATATAGGAAAACCTGTATTTTCTGACCTGGAGTCAATAAATAAAGATATGGAGAAGCTCCAGATGGCTATTAAGGGTGAAACAGAGGGGATAATACTCCAGCTTGCATTGATGGTTCCTACCTATAAAAAGACTATAAGCTGAAAAATAATAATAGTCCTGAATATTGTTCCATAAATCTACAATCAAAGTCCTGCTTGATAGAGATAAATTTTTAGTCTTGCTTATGAAGCAATCAATGATAGTATCTAATAATCATGTAAAAAGGAGGAATGGAATGATAAACCTGAGAAATTGCACCCGTTTTATTAGATTTTTTGGGATAATAATGGCTGTTTTATTTATTTTAGGCAGTAATTCTGCATTACATGCTGCACAATTTAAATTGTCCAAGACACCGCAGAGCTCAAGTCCGGTCAAACTCACAGCCCGTGCTCAGATAGTGGCTGTTAACAGCAGCCCGAAGGGTACAACATATACTATATGGAAAGATGGAAAAAGCTATCTTACTGTTAATAATGAGCATAATCCAAAGGGCATACTGCCTCCGGGCAACTATACATTACTTGCAAGCCCGGGAGGCTCTGTAACAATAACTCTTGATACCAATATCCGCCAGGAGGATGTAATACTGTGGGGAAGGCAAAATGCTGTGGTTAAGCCCCTCTGGCAGGGTAATCAGCTGGTGATTACCAATCCTGTTACAATTAAAAGCTTTACCTATGACGGTACAAAGGGTATGGGTATAAAACAGGGAATTGGCAGGTTTTTATATTTTATATCTCCACATAATATAAATAATCCAGGCCCAAAGGTAATAGACAGTTCCGGGAAGACTGCAGGAAAAACCCTGGTAGGGCAGACACTGCCGGCAGGAATATATACATTAGTGCCTGAAAGAGGCACTGCTGACGGTATTGTCTATGGTGAGATAAGGGTTACAATTAAATAAAGAGAAATTTATGATAATTAATGGGCAGGGATATTAATCCCTGCCTTTTTTTTTAATCAAAATGGTATATTTAATCAAGGTATTATTGCAGTTAAAATGGGTAGAATGTTATTTATCTGGCTGTATGCCTGCAGATAAGGGGGCAGGAAAGTAATTATCTGTTATTCTTCATACGGGAGTTATCCACAGATAAAAATCCGTAAATCATCATGAAGAGAAAAAGGTTGGCAGGTATACGGAGGCTGAAGTCCATTGTACTGTGGATAATTATCCCAAGCAGGGCACAGAAGTACCCTATGTTTTTTATTCTCTTCTGATTCAGTGATGATAATAGCTTTTTTATAATGTCCATAAGAAATAATGCAATTACTGCCAGGGCTATGATACCGCCCTCCAGTATGAACTGGAGTATGTCATTGTGAAGGTATGCCATCCAGTATCCGAATTTTCCCTGGACTCTGGCTCTAACATCAGGTCCTTTTATATATGTAGAGAGGATTAGAGCTGTATTACCCATTCCTATGCCAGTGGCCGGAAATATTTCTATCAGTTCCAGTGCCTTTTCATAAGTAGTGAATCGTATATTGGTTGCTGAAAGCTTTTCGTATCTTTCCACCAGATCAGCAAGATCATCATCATGAATGAATATCCTGAAGGAGAAAAAGATTATTATTATTATGACTCCGACGGAGATTGCTGAATAAAGCTTTCTATTTTTTGAAAACATGATGAAATATAATATCAGGAATGCAAAGAGCGCTACCATGAATGCAAATACTCCCATGCGGGAAAGAGTGGAGAATATGGCGGCAGAATTTCCTAATATGAGGGGAAGGAGAAGAAGGAAGTACCATTGCTTTGAGTGGTATATCTTCAGTATTATCTGCTTAATTTTGACTGAGCGGGTATTCTTTACTGATTTATAAAGTGCTGAGAGCAGATGCCCTGAAAGAACAAGGGCAAACATTAGAAGCAGTGTCGCTATGTGGTTGCGGTTGACATAAGTGCCTGTAAAGACAGAGAGCATATAGCGCTTGGAGTATCCAAGATGCATAGGGTCATTGGAGAAAAGGTTGCTGTAGCCTATGATTATCTGGGTGAGGGAAAGGATGCATATAAAAAATATGAATATTTTTTCAAGGGACTTTCTGTGGGAACTACCGAAGGAAATGCTTAAAAATAAAGCCAGGATATACATGGAAAGGAGTGTAAGGGTTGTTTGCCATGACTCTTTTGTAAGGAAGGCAAAAGGCTGTGATTTTGTGCCGGAGGGTATTTCAAGGGGATTATAGCCTCTGTCTTCAAATACCCTGGAGACCAGAAGCTTATAAGCCTCTATGTTTTCCTCCTCGGAGAGCTTTTTCAGGATCCTGGATTCTGCAGGGTCAGAATAGAGGGGGATGATGCTTGAGTATATGGCATGGGTCTCAGGGGATACTAATTTTATCACGGGCTGGGGGATATATATTACCTGGTAGAACAGGAGTATTATTAAGATAAAGTTGAGGAAAAGAAGGCTTTTTACCCTTCTGAAATTCAGGATGGAAAACAGGAGAAGCGGTATTGAGAGGGCTATTACAAGCTTTATGTCTGTTTCAAATACACCGCCGAAGTGTATGACAAGATAGGATAAAAGTATACAGGATACTATAAAAAGAATCTTATGGATTTTCCTCATGGGGTATTTTTGATTTATTTTATATATTTATCAAGAAAATATTGGATAGGGCATATCTTTTCTATATAATTAAATCATTATGAGAATTATATTTGGAAGCCTTTTGCTGTTTTCATTTCTCTGCGATATCTGCATGGCCTTATTTATGCCGCAGGCTGTTGTGGTTTTCAGGATTATTGCCTTTTTTGTATTCTTCTGCTGGTTTTTCTGCAGGGAGGGATTGAATTACAGGGATAATATCTTTATTTATCTTTTCTTTGTATATACCTGTGCACTGCTTCCGTTTTCAGGCAATTTTGCAAGAAGCCTTGCCATGCAGGCAAATATATTTATTCCCCTTTTTGCCTATATTGCAGGATTAAGGATATCAAAAGGCCGGATGAAGGATATTGGCAGGTATGCCTTTTTTATCCTGCCTTTGTTTATTATCAATACAGCAGCAGCAAATATATTGGGTAAAGGTTATGCCTATGATGGGTCTGTCGCCTTCGGCGCTATAATTCATTCCTATTTGTATGCTCCCGCTTTTGTTTTGGTGCTTCTGCCTTATATAATAGATTCTTATGAGAAGAAATGGGTAAAGTGGATGGCGGCTTTTACAGGGATTTTTGGCTTTATACTCCTGGTGCTCAGCATGAGGAGAATGGCAATAATTATAGTTATGCTTGGCTATATAATTTATTTTGCAGTAGGCAGGAAGATAAACTGCAGGTATTTAATACTGGCTGTCCTGGCCGTTATAATACTTTTTCCGCTGTATAAGGGCCTGCTTTATGAGCAGGTTGAGGCAAGGGGATGGGTGTTTGAGAAAAATTATTCAATTAAGGATGAACTGAGATACCAGGAGACCATAGATGTATGGAAAGAGGCTTTAAGCTTCAGGGAGCCTGTAAAGAGCCTTTTCGGCCGGGAGATATGGAACAGCAGGGGAAATTATGCAGGGGGGAAATTTGGTGAAAGGACCATACATTCAGATTATAATCTCATACTCCATGGGGCAGGATTTGCAGGGCTGTTATTATATATGGGCATATTTGCAGATATATTATTAAGGTATTTAAGGGCCAGGAAGAATATTTCAGACAGCAGGCTGAGGGCTCTTTTTATAGCGCTTTTTATACTTTCCTTTATTGTAAGTGTTGCAGGCAGGATGAACTTTGTGACATTCAGGTTTATTATATTTGCCTGTCTCGGGGGGATCTTAGCAGAGGGGAAGCCTTAAGGGCATAGGTAATCAGGAGATAAAAGCAGGCTCCTGATAATATGGAGATCAGCAGGGATATTTCAGGGCTTAATCTATTCTGGAGGCCGGCAAATATATGCCTGGCATAAAATGCCATTATAATACCTGATACAAGCATCTTGGAAAATGCCATGCCGAGGTTTTTAAAGTCCATGCACCCTATTTTTTTTCTCAGGGACAGAAAAAGAAGAAATGCAGTGAATACTGCAGATATGCTTGAAGCAAGGGCAAGGCCACCGATCCCGAGGAAACGGACAAGTATCAGGTTCAGGATGATGTTCAGCACCATACCGGCTGTGCTGTATATCATAGGTGTCTTTGTATCCTGGAGGGAGAAGAATATACGGGAAAGTACCTCTGACTGGCCCAGGCATATCATGCCCAGGCTGTAGAAGACAAGTGCGTGGGATGTCATGGATACGGCCTCTTTGTCAAAGGCACCCCGGCCGAATATCAGGTTCACTATGGGTACTGTAAATATGAGTGCCCCTATGGTGGCTGGAATAAGGATGAAGTGGACGGCATTAAGGACATCAGAGAGTGATCTTTTTATGCCCTTTATGTCTTTTTCAGCAGACATTTTTGAGATTGCAGGGTACATGACTGTAATCAGTGCGGTTACCCAGGTCTGCTGAATGAAATATGTAAGCCTTGTGGCATAGCTTAATGCTGATACTGCCCCTGTTGCTATTCTGGATGCAAGAGTCCTGTCAACAAGCCAGTTTATATCCTTTACAGATGTGGTTATTATTGCAGGGAGAGAAAGCCTGCAGATCTTCCTAAAGTCAGGGTCTTTCAGGTCTAATACCGGAATATACCTGTAGCCTGCCTTATATGAAGCATATACGATCATGAGAAACTCAGATAACATGGCAAGGAGAGTGCCTGCGGCAAGTATATAGATGCTATGTCTGCTCAGTATGATAGAGATAATGACTATTATATTAAAGGGAATGCCTGTAAGCCCTGGGATAATATAGCTTCCTTTTACATGCAGGTAGCCTGTAAGAATCCTCATAAGCACGGAAAAGTATATACCTATGAGTGTTATGCGTGTCAGGCTGACAGCCAGGGTATAAGTATCGCCCTTAAAGCCTGATGCAAATATCCTGACCAGCAGGGGGGATAAAATGACAGCTATTGATATTAATGCTGTGCAGAGCAATAGCAGTATATTGATAAGGTTGTTTAAATGCCTTTGAGCCTTTTCTTCAGAATGGTCTGAAAGTATCCTGGTAAAGACGGGTATGAATGTGGTTGAAATGCCCTGGCCTATGAACTGGAATATGGTCATGGGTATTGTGAGGGCTATAAGGTATGCATCGCTTATGCCGGATGCTCCGTAGAAGCCTGCAAGTGTCACATACCTTCCGAAGCCGAATATTTTTGAAAGGATGCCGGTAAAGGTCAGGATACCCGCTGTCTTTCTCATAGTAAATCTCTATCATTTAAGGCGGTTTTTGTCCAGCACTGTTTTATTTTGAAAACATGCAAATACATGCTATTTATTAAATATGACAAGGATCGTCCATATTATAACAGGGCTTTCTGCAAACGGAGCACAAAAGATGCTCTATAATATATGCATAAATTCAGGAAAATTATATGAGCATGAGATAATATCGCTCTCTGATGAGGGGGATATGGGAAGAAGGTTTGCCGAAAACGGTATAAAGGTTCTTGCATTGAACCTCAGCTGGAGGAATCTTCCGTCAGGTATCGCAAAGGCCGTAAAGGTATGCAGGAAGGCCTGTATTGTGGACAGCTGGCTTTATCATGCAGATCTCTTCTCCTTCATTGTATCAAGGGTATTTTTGAAAAGGTGCCTTGTATGGAATATCAGGCATGAAAACCTGGACAGGGAATATAATAAGAGATGGACGCTGCGGATTGCAAGGATCAACAGCTTTCTGTCAAGGTATGTTGATATGATCAGCTATAATTCCAGGAAAGCCCGTGAAAGCCATGAAAAATTCGGGTATTTCAGCAGGAATGCAGTTATGGTAAAGAACGGCTTTGACCTGGAGAAATTCAGGTTCAATGAAAATGGCAGGAAAAGGATCAGGGAAGAGCTTGATATCAGGGATGAGGATATTGCAATAGTAACTGCGGGAAGATGGAATGTGCTCAAGGGCTATTCAGTCCTGTTTGATTCACTCAGGATACTTAAGAGCAGGGGCTATGATTACAGTCTCATTATGGCAGGAAAGGGGCTGGATGGTACAAACTTCGAAATAAAAAGACTGCTTTATGGTATTGAGGACAGGGTAATCCTTCTGGGGAAGAGAGATGATATACCTGATATATTCTCAGCAGGTGATATCTTTGTATCGCCCTCAATAAGTGAAAGCTTCTCAAACTCCATAGGCGAGGCAATGGCATGCAGTCTTGCATGCGTTGTCACAGATGCCGGGGAATCAGCAGAAATTACAGGGGATACAGGGATGGTAGCGGGGGCAGGTGACATTGATGCTCTGGCAGAGGGGCTGATAGGGATGATAAAGGCTGATCCCCGGGGCTATGGGGAAAAGGCAAGGAAAAGGGCAGAGGAATATTACGATATAAGGAAAGTAGTAAAGGAATATGAGAATATATACGCTAAGGCCTGCAGGAAATGATAAAGAAGTATGACATAGTTTTTTATGTTTTTATCCTCGGGATCTTCTTCGGGGTCTTTTCCATGTTCTTAAAGGGTATGCAGAGGGATGTCTTCAATGATGATGCCTATTATTATACAGTAACTGCAAGGAACTTTGCCGGGAGCGGGGAAATAACCTTTGACGGAGAAACAAAGGCAAGCGGTTTCCATCCGCTGTTCTGGGTTATGCAGGCAGTGGCCTTTATGCTTGCGGGTGATATGACAGCCCTGGAGGCATACAGGCTGGTAAATATTATTATCTCATTTGGCCTGTTTATGCCATTATGTATAATGGGATTTATGCTTAAGAGGCAGAAGGACAGGGTATTTGGCCTTATTATCATGCTTTCTGTGATGATTGCCTTATGCCCGAAAAACATATCAGTGTTTTACAATGGTATGGAGTCTGCAGTTACACTGCCCCTGTTTGCCTTCTTTATATATTTTCTGTACCAGGAAAGGTATATGGCCGCCGGTATTCTGGGAGCGCTTCTTTGCTCTGCCAGGCTTGATTCCTTTTTATATATAGTGCTTCCTGTCTTTATTGTATATGTTATTATGGGGAAAAGAGAATTCAGGATCATATATCCTGCCCTTATCTTCCTCGGGACCTATCTTCTTTTCAATTTCTTGTATTTAGGGCATTTTATGCCTGTAAGCGGGATTCTGAGAAGCTCATTCCCATTTGCAAATCTTCAGCTGCATAATCTGTTCAAGAACTATATGCCAGTTTTTTGTATTATTGCTTCTGTTTGCGGTATACTGCTGATAAACAAAGGAGAGAAGGCAGGCAGGCCGGGAATTGCCCTGGGTATCTGCGCACTATGGCAGACAGCAGGGATAATACTTTTCTTGAAGTGGGCAAAGACTGTTTCTGTATGGTATCTCGGGCTTCCATTCATCTCTGCTCTGGTCTGTTTTTTAATAATGCTTTCAATGAGATCAGGGGAAAGGAAATTTAAGTATATAATTGTATCTATTATGGGTATTCTTTTAATGTACAGTGCTATAACGGGGATAAGCGCCTATGAAGGGTATGACGGTTCATTTGAGTTAAAGAACAGGGATACTGTGGAATTTATTAGACAAAAGGGGGGAAAGTGGGCATATACAGACTGCGGTGCTCTTTCCTTCTGGAGCGGTGTCGATTTTGTGAGCCTTGACGGCCTTATGAATGACCTTGTTTACCATGAATACTTAAAAAAAGGAGAGCTGGGGCTATATCTGAAGAAGAGGAATGTTGACTATATGCTGGCAGGAGTATGGGACAGGATGCAGGATGATAAGGGAAGCAGGAGTGAGCCTGTTTACAGATACAGGGTAAACAGGGAAGCTTTTAATGGGGATTATGACTGCCTTGGGTTTTATGCCTACTCCTATCTTTACAAAGTATTCTCCGAGGAGCTGAAACTTTGCAGAAAAATGGAGATATACAGGTCAGATGTATATCATGACGGAAATGCAGAAGCAATGTATATAGCTTATAAGCTGAAGGATTGATATGGATATTGAGAAGTATTTTGAAATCATTATTGAATCAGGATTGAGAAAGAGAAAAGAGAACCTGAGATTCCACACGGATACTGTATTTGAAGGCATTGATTTTGCCGGGAAGAATGTGCTTGATATAGGCGGAGGAAGCGGGATATTCAGCTTCTATTCCGCAGTAAAGGGTGCAGGCAGGGTCGTATGCCTGGAGCCTGAAAAAGAAGGGAGTTCTCTGGATGCCTATGACAGGTTTATGCAGCTTTATGAGAGATTCGGCATGCATAATGTATTTCTCTGCCGGGAAAACATACAGGATTATGAGCCAGGAGAGAAATTTGACATAATTATCTCATATAATTCCGTAAATCACCTGGATGAGGTATCCTGCATGAGGCTTACGGATTCTGGATACTACTGGAAGAGATATTTAGAAATATTCAGAAAGATATACGCCCTGGCAGGTGATAATGCTGATATTGTCATATGCGACTGTTCAAGATATAATCTTTTCTATGTGCTTGGATTGAAAAATCCCTTCGTTCCAACAATTACATGGAAGAAGCACCAGCCTCCGAAGGTATGGAAAGCACTCCTTAAAGAGGCAGGGTTCAGCGATTTTTCAATAAAGAGGCTCAGCCATGACAGGCTTGGAAAATGGGGTATGAATACCCTGGCTTCCTTTTTCTACAACAGCTATTTCTGTCTGAGGGCAAAAAAAAACATGTAAAAAAAAAGGGGCATTAAATGCCCCTTTTATGTATTATATTTAGTTACTTTAATGGTACCATTGCATCTGTATCTCCCTTATCAAGGATGAGTTCCCATGAATTTGCCTTTGTATTATAGAGATAGATGCTTTTGCTTATGCTTTCGCATACGATCAGGTCATCCCTTACATTTCCCGTAAACCTTGAGGATATTACCCTGCTTAATGGTGCATAGAGAAGGGGATGCCATGAAAGGGAGTCATATGAATAATAGTATGCAGAACCTCCATAGGTAATTACAATCTCTGAGCCGAAACCGAGTGCTATGTCACCTGTCCCGGGGTCATGTCCTGCATCCGGGGTCCCCCATGTTATCCTTGAAAGCTGGAGGCCTGAGCCCTTTGATA
The DNA here is from genome assembly GCA_964389675.1 of uncultured Candidatus Sumerlaeota bacterium. GTDB lineage: Bacteria > CAYMEV01 > CAYMEV01 > CAYMEV01 > CAYMEV01 > CAYMEV01. The sequence continues at coordinate 309,737 of CAYMEV010000001.1, read as the reverse complement.
CCCAGTGATTGTTTGCAGTTATGTCGCTTAGAATGTCAAAAGAAGGATAAACAGCTGATTTATCAGACTCTTCAGCTGTAAATCCAAGAAGATAAACGCCATATCCGTCAAAGGTCAGCACCAGCTCATTATAGCCGTCATTTGTAATGTCCGCATGTGCTATATGGGAAGGGCTTGCTGATACTATCCTGCTTAATGTTTCAGTTTCGAAGCTGTAGATGTAGAGGCCGCTGTAATCGGTAAAGGACAGGAAAAGCTCGTCAATGCCAAGCGGGTCCCTGTTTATATTATCAGCTGTCATGATGTCTGCAGAAATCGGGATAAGGCGTTTCCATGCACCGCTTTCAAGCTTATAGGTGCCGTAGCCCCTGATTGATACTGCTACGGTGGAAGGCTTATCAGCTGATGCCTTCAGAATAACAAAATCATTTATCTCTGATGAATTCAGAATTACATTCCATGTATTTGAGGAAATATTATAAGACCACAGGCCGTATTCTGAAAGAAGGGCTATCAGTTCTGGTTCGCCGTCGCCTGAGATATCCCCTGCAAGTATCTTTTCTGCACTTATGCCGTTCAGTATATTTGTCCAGGGTGATTCACCCTCCGGATTATAGCTCCAGAGCCAGATGCCCCTGTACTCTGGCTTGTTAAGGCTTATTGCGGGGGATATATATAAGTGGTCATAGCTGAGATTAATATCTATTGTATTCTTTGTCCCCTGTACCTCAAATGAACCTTCATAGGGATTGTAGTTGCCTGCTTCGACTATATAGCTGTAAGACCCGCATACGAGCTCTGTTTCTCCCACACCGTCCATGCTGGTTATCACAGTGCCAGGTACCCCGTCAATTACTATTCTTGCACCCATTACAGGCTCGGAATTATCAGTTACAGCAAAAGTTATTTTGCAGGGGGATGCTGTCATATGGTGTATCAGGTGATAGTCCGTCTTGGGCATGTTGTTCCTGGAATTGTTCTTATACAGGCCTATGCTCACGGAAGATGTGAGTGCCTCATAGCATGTGGATGAGACTGTATAGCTGTAATATCCCTTTGAGAGTATTGCGGTTGTCATGCCGTTGATGTCAGTAGGAACTGGGTTGTCTGCGCCTGTTATATCAATTACTGCTCCGCCTATGGGCAGGCCTGATTCATCAAGTACCTCATAAAGCACTTCAAAGTTGATCAGGTTCAGGTAGACTGCGGGAACGGCAAGGTTCTGGTCAACAAGGGTGAAAGAGCCTATATAGTACTCATATGCATCGTAATAGTCATATATATCAAATTGATAATCTCCAACTGGAAGAGTACATGATACCTGGCCTGATGCGTCTGTATCCTGGTCAAAAACTACCAGGGACGGATTTCCGTTATACCATATCCATATATTCATATCCTTAAGAGGATTTCCAAGATAGTCAAGTACAGTAATGGTTACGGTATATTGATCGGGTACGACACTCTGGGTTGCTGTAGTTGTAACTGAAACTGAATCTGTCGCAACGGGTGTGCCTGTTCCTGTTATTTCTACTGTTGAAGATGAGACAGTCTGGTCAGGCGTTCCCATGGGTACTGTTACCTTGAGGTATGCATCATAGGTATTTCCCGGAAGTATGGTCAGCGGGTCAGGGAGTGGTGTATCGGATGTATCAGCATAAAGCCCGACAGCCCAGTCGCCTGATATATCAAAGCTGTAGGTATCTTCCGCAGATCCTGTGTTTTTAACCCTGAGCTGATAATATTGCGTATCCCCTACCTCCACAGAGGTATCACCTGTGAGATTGTCAAGCGTAACATAGTAATCATAGATCATGGATTCTGTATCAATGATTATAAGGTCCACATACCAGGCAGCAAGCCTTCTGTGATCACCGTCATTGACCCATGCTATAAAGAGCGTATCCGCAGGTGCCAGAAGATCGATCAGGACATTGGCAGTCTGGGGGCCTGAAGAATAGTTGTTGGTGGACAGGGTTATAGACCATGATGTATCTATCCAGTTTGTACCGTCGGTGCTGTACTGGACCTTGGAAATAATGCTGTTGCCGTTGCTTGAGCTGGATATATTGTAGAGAAAGTCAATGGAGACTGTCCCTACTCCTCTTATATCAAGCCCCGGGGAATATGCCCTGGATATACCGGTAAACTGCTTATTGCCTGTCCCGGTGGCTTTAAGCTCCCTGGGCTCACCCCCTGCAAAGTTAGAATTCTCAACAGACCAGATGATATAGTCTGATTGTCCCTGGTCTATCTTCCAGCCTGGCATGTCCGAACCGGGGTCAAAGCTCTCGGCAAAGGGCATGGGTGTGGGAAGGACCGACTCAAGGGTGATGTCGGTTATATACCAGTTCTGGAAAGCCAGTTCGCCCTCCCAGACAAAGGCAACATAGATATCCATACCTGCATATTGGGATATGTCCACTTCTTTGGTCTGCCATACCATCTCATCTCCGTTGTTTATAACGTCGGTAACTTTGTTATAGTTATCCCTGTATAGAGTGGGATCGCTATGTCCGCTGGATATGTAGATACTTTGTGCAGCCTGGGGATAACCGGGCACATCGGCATTCCAGGTGCTGGAGAAGGACAGGGTTGCACATCCCTCGGGGACATGGATAGAGGGTGATACTGCCCATCCCTCGGCTGTATTATTGCTTGAGGATGTTCTTGTATGGTAGATGTATCCTCCTCCCTCAGGGCACATCCATGTTGCCTGCTGTTCCTGCCCCTGGAGCTTGTATTTCATCCAGCCGGTCATCCAGTCGGGGCAGAAACCGAAGTCATCATAAAAAAGCGTGTTTATTATAGTGGTTGTAACAGTCGATGAATAGTATATCCATGTGCCTGTCAGGTTGATGATGTCCTCTGACACAGTTCCCAGAGGTGCACCTGCAGGAATTGTGACCTTCAGATATATATCAGCATATTCCTGGGGTTCTATAACCAGAGGGACAGGGATGCTTTCCCCGGATGGATTGAGAAAAAGCTCAGCCCAGCCTGACTGGCCCTGGTCAAGCGTGAAGGTATAGGCATCATTAAGGACACCGTTGTTCTGTACCCTCAGCTGATACCATACAGGGGACTCGACAGCAATATCATCAATATCAATCTCGCGGTCTCCTGTGATATTGGTGATGGTAACCAGGTAATAATCCTCTTTGGCTTCGTCGCCAGAGGGATAAAATGGCCTGATGCTGTCAGGGCTGGTGCCGGCTGATGCTGTTAGAGGAAGCAGGAAAATTAAAAGCATAAGGAATGCAATTCCTGAAATCTTCCCAATAATCGCTTTGTTTTTATAATTAGCTGACATTGAATTCTCCTTTATAATTTAATGAAAATGCTATAACTTTTATAACTTTACTCTGAAAGCTATTTAATTGTTTCAGGCAAAAGCAACCAATTAAATAAATACGGTCGGTCTATTCTTTCTAAAGATCAATTGACCTTCAATGGCTACCTGCCTATGATCTGAGAGAATTCAACGCATCTTTTATATGGGAGATAAACCAGCCTTGTTATTTAAATATACACAGTATTTGAATATAAATCAAGATATTTGTATGTTTATTTAGAAGAACCATATTGGCTTAACAGCTGGCATATACTGCAGTTGAGATCTATTGCCATAATCAGCCTGAAAGAATAATTAAAAATAAAGGCTATGAGCCTCAGGGCTTTCAGTCTATGGCTGTCATCGCACTGCTGTTGGCTGATTCAGCAAGGAGGCTCCATGAGCCTGATCTTGTGCTGTAAAGGTAAATACTTCCTGTACTGCTGTCGCATACAATAAGGTCATCCCTGGGATTTCCGGTAAACCTTGATGATATTATCCTGCATAAAGGTGAATACAGAAGGGGATGCCATGATAAGGAATCGTATGAATAATAACAGGAAGAACCTGAATATGTGATGAATATTTCTGAGCCGAATCCGAGGGCTATATCTCCCGTTCCTATGTCATGATCAGGATCGGGTGTCCCCCATGTAATCCTGAAAAACTGCAGATTCGAGCCCTTTGCTGCCGCCCACTCATTGTTTGATCTTATATCATTGATAAGGTCTATTCCGGGATAGCAGGTATTGATATTCCTGAGCCCCTCATCAGCATACCTCATAAGATAGATGCCCAGGCCTTCAAAGGCAATTATCAATTCATTAAAGCCGTCATCTGTTATATCTGCCTTTGCCATGCTTGACGGGCTTATATCCACGATCCTTAAAAGGGAAGAATCTTCAAATGTGTATATATACAGGCCGCTGTGGCCGTAGAAAACCATGGCCAGTTCATCAATACCGGTTTCATCCCTGTCAAAATTGACTGAAATGATTTTTTCTGCAGGGACAAGAAATATTTTATTCCATGATGATGGCCATATATTTCCTGCTGAATGATCCCACCTGTATATACCGTGATCCCTGATGGAGGATATGATCTCAGAAGGGCCGTTCTCTTTCGTAAATGCCAGTGCAAAATCAATGCAGGCATCATCAGGTATGAGATTTGTCCACATATTATCAGCTATGCTGTAATACCACAGGCCATACTCAGAAAGGAGTGCTGTAAGCTCAATTTCACCATCTCCTGTTATATCGCCTGCAAGCATCTTTTCTGCTGTAATGCCATGCAGTATATTGGTCCACGAGGAACCCCTGGAATTTATATCTGAAGACTTTGATTCATCATAGCTCCAGAGCCATATGCCCCTGTGCTGAGTATAATCAAGGCTTATGGCAGGGGAGATGAACACCGGGCTGTATGAGAGCTCTATGCTTATGCTGTGCTTTGCACCAGCAATATCGAACACGCCTTCATAGGGGTCATAGTTACCGGCATCGACACTGTAGGTATAGCATCCGCATCCAAGGTCTGCCTCCCCCTGCCCGCTTATGTCTGTAACAACAGGGTCAAGCTCCCCGGAAATATTGATCTTTGCTCCCATTACAGGTTCAGTACCGTCAGTGACACTGAAAGAAGCCTTAAACACAGCCTCTGTCAGATAGTGGATAAGGCTGTATTCAGTCTTCGGTTTCTGTCTTGATGCATTGCTTTTGATTATACCTATATCGACATTACTATACAGCGTCTCATAGCATGCATGTGATATGCTGTAGTCATAGCTTCCCTTGGTAAGTATTGTTGTTGTCAGGCCATTAATATCAGTTGCAGGCGGATTGGTTGCCCCTGTTATGTCAATTAAGGCACCCTCGACAGGCAAACCTGACTCATCCAGTATCTCAAACTCAACGCTGAATTCTGTAAGGTTGAGGTAAACGGGGGGAACTGCTATAGCCTGGTCAACCACGGTAAATGAGCCGGTATAGTATTCATAAGCCTCATAATAGTCATAAACATCAAAATCATATGTCCCGGGCTCAAGCATGCATATTACCTGGCCTGCTGAGTCTGTATCCTGATCAACGAGTACCTCTGATGGATTTCCCTGCTCCCATACCCATATATTAAGGCCCTGCAGGGGATTGCCAAGGTAGTCATAGACAGTGAAGGTCACCTGATATTCTTCAACAGGCCATTCATACTGGTCATCAATTATGGTGACAGAGTCAATTGCCCAGTAGTCTGCATTGGCTCCCCTGTAAACAAAGGCTATATAGACATCTGAACCTGCATAATCAGAAAAATTAAAAGCCCTCTCATACCATGTATTGGTACTGCCTACCGGCTCAAGTTCTGTATATTCCACAAAATCACCGTCATTCGGGTCTCCGCTTCCGGTGGATATCCAGATGCCGTGATATACATAAGATTCAGGGTACTGAAAAAGCTCAAGGACATTAAGGTACAGCTGGCCCGATTTTGCAGGATTTATGCTTCTCTGGGGGGATACGAGCCAGTTCTCTGCATATTCCCCGACAGGTGTAACGCTATGGAACATATAGTCATCCTGGCAGTCCCAGCTCACGCTTGTTGCATCTGCCATCTGGTATATGCTCCAGCTGTGGACACAGTTTGTGAAATCCTCATCAAGGAAGTCCGTTACTGCTGTGGTTGAAATAATGAGAGAGTCATAGGAGCCATTTCCTGAAGCCTCTGCTGTCTGCTGTGCAACAGTGTCAACAGCAGTTCCCGAAGGTACTGTGACCTTCAGGTAAATATCTGTATAATTGCCTGAAGCAATAAAAAGAGGGTCAGGCAAAGGCGTATCGGCTGTGTCTGCATAAAGGCCCACTGCCCAGTCTCCTGATGCAGTAAGGCTGAAATTATCATCAAGAAGGCCTATGTTTCTTACTCGCAGTAAATAATAGAAGGATTCCCCTATCTGGACTGATGAATCTCCTGTAATGTTGTCAAGGGATACCGCATAATCCTGGGTAATCGTATACTGATCAACAACAACCGTATCAATATACCAGTTCTGAAGCTTCTTATGGTCTCCAGAACCAACCCAGGCTATATAAAGGGATGTAGCACCTGCCGGGATATCTATCAGCACTTCCTCGAGTCCCGGCCCGTAGGAAGCCAATCCGCCTGACAGCTGCCAGCCTGTGTCTGCCCAGCCTGTAATGTCTGTCTTGTACTGTATCTTTGCTGTAAAGGCTGAAGATATGCCTTCAAAATATGTCAGGAATTTAAGCGACACAGTATTTAAACCTTCCACATCAAGTGGAGGGGTATAATACCTTGTTGTCTCTGATGTATTGAAATAGGTTGCATTTAGCTCGTTTTCCTCTCCCCCCGCAAAGCTTGAGAGTACGATAGACCAGACCTTTGACGCTCCCTGCACCACCTTCCAGCCCCTTGTGGCGCTTCCGGGCATGAAGGATTCAGTAAAGGGCAGCGGCCTCGGGGGAACCGTGGAGAGCTTTATGTCATCAATGTGCCAGTTGTGGTAATCCCTCCTTGCCTCATAGTAGAACCCCACATAGACATCCATACCGGTATATTCGCTTATATCATATTCCTTAAAATGCCATACATTCTGATAGCCGTCATTTATCACCTGGGTAACAAGCACAAACTCTCCGCTGTTCGGGTCTCCGCTTCCTGTTGAGATATATATGCCCTGTGTGGGCTGTGTATAACCGGGCTCTGCTTCATTCCACATGGTCTGGAGGGATATGACAGTATTTCCGTCAGGTATTGTAATAAGAGGTGAAACAAGCCATCCCTTCACCAGGTTATTGGGGTTGGGGTTCCTGTCATGATACATATACCCGTCCGGATGACAGCTCCAGAAGCTCTCTGTCCCTCCCAGCATATACATCTTCCAGCCCGGGTCGGGGCTTGAAAAATCCGGGCATGTAGAGAAGTCCTCCTCATAGAAGGTTATTATGTCTGATGCTGTCGTTGTAACCGTTACTGAACGCGGTATCCATGTTCCTGATACCGTAACGGTATCATAGCCCAGTGTCCATATCTGCGTGCCTACAGGCACGGTTACCTTAAGATAAAGGTCAACATAGGACAGAGGGTCCAGTATAAGGGGGACATCAACAGGAGTATCGCTCATATCGGCATAGAGCCCGACTGCCCAGTCTGCATCAAGGCTGAATATATAGGCATCATTCAGCAGGCCGTTGTTCCTTACCCTTATAGTATAATAATATGTTTCCCCTATCTGAACATCAGCATCCCCTGTCCTGTTGGTAATGGCAACATCATAATAGGGCATATAGTTTACCACATTTTCAGCTTCAGCAAGTGCAAGGCCAGCATTAAGCCTTCCTGTGCCCAGCATTCCCCTGTAAAGGGGGTTTGTACTGTCTATTTCATCCCTGGTCTTTTTAATGATCTCTGAAATCTCATCAGGGTCAAGGACAATGCCGTTCCTTGCTATATGAGAGATAATGAGTGCAGCTGTCCCTGCGACATGGGCTGCTGCCATGGATGTTCCTGTCTGAGCAATGTAGGTGTTTGTTATTCCTGTGCTAGTTATGTATTTTCCAGGTGCGGAGATATCAACCCATGTACCGTAGTTTGATGACCTGTCTTTCTTATCCTTATTGTCAGTTGAAGCTACAGCCATGACTCCATCATAGCATGCCGGATACCACAGGCCGGTGCTTCCGGAATCCCCTGCAGAAAAAACAGTAAGGCCTCCTTCAAGGACAGATCCGCCTCCATGCTGGTTGAAATAGTCAATGGCATCCAGGTCAACCTCTTCATAAACCCCGGTGGCTGTATATGACCAGCTGTTCACTGATACTGCCGCTCCATTGTCTGCTGCATAAATATACATCTCGGGTATTGAAAGCCCGTGGCTCCCATTCATGTCTATGCTCATCAGCCGTGCTCCGTCGCCTGTACCGCTTCCGCCGGCTATGCCTGCAATTCCTGCGGAATTATCAGTGACAGCAGCTATTATACCTGCCATGTGCGTAGCATTATTATCAGCAACAGTGCCTGCTCCGTCAGGGCCTATTCCGCTCCACATGTTTGCGCTCAGGTCCTCATGGATGTAATCAATTCCACTGTCAATGACAGCTACTGTGACATAGTCCCATCCTGTATCCAGATCCCATGCATTCTGAACGTCTATGTCGCACCCTGCAGTCCCGGCCGTACCGTTTATCACCTGGCCGTAATTATACAGGCTCCACTGGTCAGGGTCAAAATAGGGGTCATCGGGAGTATGTTTGCCTGATTTTTCATCAACAGTGCTGGACATGGAAGAAAGCATCCTTGTCCTGTAGACCGGCTCGGCATGATCAATGCATGAAAGGTCTCTGTATTCTTTTACTGCCTTTTTTATGTCTGACTGCTTATCAAGTTCTATCTCATACCAGAGGTCAAATCCCCATGCCCTGTGCAGTTCAATCCTCTCTGCTGAAGCAGGCGATACATCATAGAGCCTGCTTATCAGGGGTTTCAAACTGTATGCCCTGTATATGCTGTTTAGCCTGTCAAGCTCGGCTATGCCGGTAGATATATAATAATTATTCTGAGTGCTTGATACAGAGGTCGGGACCTTCCCCCTTAATAAAGGATTAAGCTTTATCCTTATCCTGCCTTGCTCATATGATTTTTTGGGGATGGACTGTAAATCGATTTCCGGCCTGTTATTACAAAAAATTTCATAGATTTCCTGATTTAGGCTTAAATTATCATCATTTCCAGATGATATGATAGAAGAAACCAGTAGAACAGCCAGAATAAAGAATGCTTTTGACAGGTTTTTATTGCCAATAATAAATTTTCGGGTTCCTGTTGACATTTCAAAACCCTCCTATATATATTCTTAAATAAAAATTCATTTTCATAGAACATAATAAGCAATATAGCTATAAAAAACAAGTCATTAAGCCCTTTTGCAATGCACATTATCCTCTTGAGCTAAAAGCACAATATGCTTTTTGAGCAAAAAAGCCATTTTATCTGTATTTATATTAAATATATGACTGGTATTGATATTATTCAAGGGTAAAGAATAAAAAAAAATTGTATTAGAGTAATATTTTTCAATATTATTAAGAACCTGACAGGTTTTTTGGGCTTCTTAATTATGGATTAGTCACTTTATTTTATTTTTATCGTAGTGACAGAAACAAAGTATTTATCGTATTGACAAAAAAAAAGGGGCGATGCTTATGCACCGCCCTTTTTTTATATTACTTATGGTCTATTTCAGAGCTGTCATTGCGTTTGTATCGCCTCCCGCAACCAGAAGCTCCCAAGACTGTGTATCTGTCTTATACAGGTATATACTGCCTGTAGTGCTGTCGCATACGATAAGGTCATTCCTGACATCTCCGGTGAATGTGCTTGATATTATCCTCTTGAAAGGTGCATATGCAAGGACTGACCATACCATTCCGTCATAGGAATAATAGTATGTATTACCAGAGAAGGTGATGAATATCTCGGAGCCGAAGCCCTGGCTTATATCGCCTGTGCCTATCTGGTGTCCTGCGTCAGGTGTGCCGAGGGATATCCTGCTGAACTGAAGCCCGATATTGTTTTCACCCTTTGATATCCATTCATTGCCTGCCTTTATATCCCTGGCAAGGTCAAACTGCGGGTAAATGCCTGTTTCAGACTTGGTGCCTGATGCCTCAAACCTGGCAAGGTATATTCCATAGCCGTCAAATACCATAACAAGCTCATCATAGCCGTCATCTGTTATGTCAGCCTTTGCTATCTGGCTCGGGCTGAGCGTTGTCACCCTGTTAAAAGCATCTGTCTCAAAGCTGTATACATACAGACCGCTGTATCCGGTAAAAGATACTGCTATCTCGTCAATGCCGTTGATATCCCTGTTGATATTGCTTGCAATCATTATGTCTGCAGGTATGTTTATTATGCTCTGCCATGCTCCTGGCCAGTTGTTGCCCATAGAGTGATCCCACTTATAAAGCCCGTATCCTTCTATGGATACGACTATCTCACGGATATCATCCTGTGATGTCCTTGCAATGGTGAAATCGCTGACAGAATAGCTGTTGGGTACTGCGATCTTCCATGCATTTTCAGCAAAGCTGTAGTACCACAGGCCATACCCGTCAAGAAGTGAGACTATCTCAAGGTTTCCATCGCCTGTAATGTCCCCTGCAAGTATCTTCTCTGCAGTAACCCCCTGTAGCAGGTTTGTCCAGTTTGAGCATTTTGCCCCGATATCAGAAGGCTTTGCCTCATCATAGCTCCACAGCCATATTCCTGTATGCTCGGGATGACCGAGGCTTATTGCGGGCTGTATGAAGGTCGGGTCATAGGAAAGCTCTACATGGATATTTGCCTTTGTCCCGTCAACTATGAACGACCCGCTGTATGGATTGTAATTGCCGGCTTCAATAAGGTAGTCATAGCTTCCGCAGGTTGCCCAGGTTTCTGCATAGCCTGTGGAATCCGTGACGATCTGGTCAAGTAGCCCGTCTATGGTGATCTTTGCCCCCATTACACCCTCAGAGCCGTCAGTAACCGTGAATGTTACCTTGCACTCTGCATCCTCCATATTATGGAGCAGGTAATAGGTGTTCTTGGGTGCTGTTCCCCTTGGAACGGGTGATTTTGCCATGGCTATGTCGACATCTGATGAGATGGTCTCATAGCATGTCAGTGATACCGTATAGGGGTAGTTCCCCTTGGTCAGGGTTGTTGTCGTAATACCTGACGCATTTGTGGCAGGCGGGTTGTCTGCCCCGGTTATGTCAACTACTGCGCCTGCAATGGGAGAATTGGCTGAGTCCAGTATCTCCCAGGTGACTGTATGGTTGGTAAGGGTGAGGTCTGCATTTATATTGACATTTGATGTTGTAATCGAGAATGTATTGTCATAGTAATCATATCCTCCATAATAGTCATATACATCAAATGCATAGTTGCCTGATGGGAGTAATATACTAACCTGGCCGTTGGCATCAGTGTCGGCATCGAGAAGTATCTCTGATGGGTATGCTGAATTCCATAACCATACATTCATTCCGGGCAGAGGATCCTTGGTGATATTGTCACGTACTGTAATGGTTGCGGTATGCTCCTGTAGCCAGTATTCATCATCAATTACCATGGCATTGGCGATGTACCACTCATCGCCCGTTGACCCACCATGATATACAAAAGCTATATATACATCCTTATCATGGTAAGATGATATATCAATAAGCTGGGAATAAAAATAGCCGTCTTCCATGCCATCATTGGCTATCTCCTGGAGCTCCACCCAGTCGGATAGATTGCCTGGGGTTGGGCTGGCCAGCTCAGATATATAAACTCCGTGATAATCATAGCTATGTGTTGGCTGACCTGTTGGCATTACGTATGCTGACCAGAAGTAGAGATATATATAGCCTTTGCTCAGCGGATCCAGGTGGATCTGCGGTGTAACCAGCCATGTGTTTGCAGTTTGGTTTGCCTTTTCAGTACATGTATGCTTCATCCAGCTGAGACTACCCGGATTGTCTACGCATTCCCAACTGTTCTTGGCAGTGCCGGTCTGCACATTCTGCCAGCCTGTAATGTCACACCCGGCAAAGTCCTCATATAGGAACAGGTGAACTGCTGTGGTTGTAATTGTAATGGAGTCATATGATCCTGTGCCTGTTACTTCTACTAACTCTTCATCGGTTCTCCATAATGGAGTTCCTGATGGGACTGTAACCTTCAAATAGACATATTCATAATCTTCGCTGTTGATTGATATAGGCTGGCTTATTGGGGTCGTGCCGGTATCATCAGTATAGAATCCATCCCCCCAGCCTTTTGATGAGCTAATGTAGAAATTGTCATTATTAGCACCGGTGTTTTCTATTTTAAGCTGATAATATACAGACTCTCCGACATTACAGTCCGAGTCTCCTGTAATATTGGATACTGAGACCTGATAGTTTTCTGCTTCTTTAATCTCTATATCATCTATTTTCCAGTAGTAGAAGGTATCCTGGTCCCCGTCTGTTGTCCATGATACATAAAGGGAGTCGTAGCTGCTAAGCCCTCGGATGAGCGTAGTGACTGTCTCCGGACCAGTTTCAACTCCATTGCCCTGGCCGCCTATTATTTCCCATCCAGTATCAATCCAGTTTGTTTCATCAATGCTGTACTGCAGTTTGACCTTGAATGGGTTTACACCAGTCCAGTCCACATGAAAGCTCTTAAAGCTTACTTCTACAGTATCAATACCTGCTATATCCAGCTCCGGAGTATAGAGCCTTGAAATACCGCTCCATGTCGTCGCTACCCACCATGGACCAATCTCAAATGGCTCACCGCCAGCCTCATTATCATCATAGATGCCCCACATCTCGATGGGGTCAACTATTGTCCAGTCGGGAATTGATGTGTCATCGAAGTTCTCTGTAAATGGCAGGGAGTAAGGGTATGTAACATAGACATCAACATTTGTTACGGTCCATATGTCGCCAGTATCAGCCCCTCTGTACTGAAAGGCAATGTAAATGTCTTCTCCGGCGTAGTCCTGAGTCAGATCAAAACTTCTGCCATAGAAATAACCCTCATCATAACCTGTATTCTCTACATCGGAAAGAAGCGCAAAAGCTCCAAGCACGGACGGGTCATCTGTTGTCTTTGAGATACGTACTGAGTGTGTATCGTAGGTGCCTCCATCCAGTATATATGCTGACCAGAAATATAGAGTTGTGGTTCCGTCAGCAGGGATACTGATCTGTGGAGAGACGATATAGCTGTTTGCACGTTCAGTACCGTCATTGCCTGCATAATGTATCGGGCCGTAGCCGCCTGAATATATCTCCTCGCACAGCCATGTGTCACCGCTATAGTTTAAATTAGTCTGGTAGGTGGACCATCCATGATCGCAATTATAAAAATCTTCAACGAAGAAACTGCTTGACGCTGTTGTTTTGACTGTAACAGAATCATTTACTTCTGTGCCAACTACATCAACAGTATCATACACGTAATCCCAGTACTCAGTGCCTATGGGTACTGTCACCTTGAGGTAGACATACTCACTCTCCATGGATTCAATAACTAATGGTACATCAATGGGTGTATCATTTACATCTGCATATATTCCTTCTGCCCATCCGCTGCCAGAAATGCTAAACTGGTAGGCATCATTAAGAGCACCCATATTCCTTATCCGGAGAGCATAATATACAGTCTCTCCTACCATTGGATATTGATCTCCGCTGGTGTTTGTCATTAGCACATTGTATGGCTGAAGGGTTCCGAGAATTGCCTGTACCTCAAGCAGTGCAAGATAGGCATTAACCCTTCCTGTTCCGAGTTTTCCCTCCCATGTGGGATTTATTGTGTATATATCATCAGCTGTGTCCTTTAGCAGCTGTCTTAGCTCTGCTGCTGTAAATATATAGCCGTTTCTTGCAGAATAGGATGCGATGAGTGCTGCAGTTCCTGATACATGTGGACATGCCATGGAGGTGCCTGTATAAAACAGATATTCTCCATCAGCGTTTTCCATTGTAACAGTGCTGGCAACATTTACAGCCGGGGCTGATATCTCTACCCATGATCCGTAGTTTGAGCTGGTATACCTCTGATCTCTGTTGTCCGTTCCTGCGACCGCCATGGCTCCTGAATAGTATCCAGGATACCATTGATTATCCTCGTTATCGTTGCCTGCAGCGAATATCGTTATTCCTCCAACAAGGACAGTCCCTCCTCCGTTTGTATTGAAATAATCAATTGCTGTCAAGTCATAAGAGTTATAGACTCCAGCAGCTGTATATCCCCAGCTGTTTTGGGATATTGCTGCGCCATTGTCAGCAGCATAAGTATTACCATCCCTGAACAGGTATGGGTCTGTTTCAGAGCCTGTAAATATATCTATAGTCATCAGCCTTACACCGTCTCCGGAACCGCTTCCTCCGGCTATACTTGCAACTCCTGTGCTATTGTTCATAACTGCTGATATAGTGCCTGATGTATGCGTACCGTGGTCATCAGCCACAGTTGATGAGCCATCAGGTCCATAGCCCGGCCACATATTACCGGCAATATCTTCATGGTCTATATCAATTCCGCCGTCAAAGACAGCAACAATTACATCGCTCCATCCCTTCTCAATATCCCATGCCTCTTCTGCACTTATATCACATCCTGGAGTTCCTGTCTGCCCGCCAATGGTCTGCCCTGTATTATCGAAGTGCCACTGATTTAAAGAATAGAGTGGATCATTAGGTATATACTTGCTTTCGTTTTCAAGTTCACCTTTTATTATTGAGGACTCAACAGGAATCTGCCGTTTTTTGTATATTGGTTCCGCAATCTCGACAATATCAAGTGCCTGGAAGCTCTTTGCCACTTCAATGATATCGGTGCCTGGTTCAATCGTTAAGAGCCAGTACAGATCAAGACCCCATGCCTGGTGTCTGTCTTTGTAGGCTATTGAGGCAGGTGAAGTCTGATAGATCTTGTCAAAGTTATTCTCGTATTTCTTTACCCTGAATACCTGATTGAGTTCGTCAAGCTCAGGTATGTCAGTTATTGCATAGCCTCCTTTGCCAGATGTTATTAATTTTGCAAGGTTTTGGCTTCTTGCTTGCTGGGTAAGCTTTATGCTGATCAGACCAGGAATATAGGCATCCTCAGGTACCAAGTCCAGTTTGATATGGGGTTTTTCGTTTACATTTGTCGCGAACCCGGCGTTGTTTGTTCTTTTTATCCTGTTATACCTGTTCTTATATTTATCATGGATATTTTGAGATTCATTGCTGCCAGGTAAAATATCCGGTGATTTTAAGAAAGATAAAGGGATAAATGGCTTTTCAGAATTCTCCCGTCTGAAATCTTGAGCTTCTGTAGGAAGCTTTTCATGTTTTTGTAGTTTATCACTTTGACTGATTTTGTCCTGGTTTAAATCCCCTGTATCAGCATATAGAAGAAAGCTGAAACAGAAGACGATCATCAGAAGGAAAAGCGGTATTCTTATCCAGCTTTCCTTTTGATGGGATTTTTGTGCTTTAGTAAGCATAACTACCCTCCTTGATTAGTTTTTTATCTATGGTTAATTTTATATATGATCCTATAGAGATATAGAAAACCCCCCTGGACTGTCTGGTTTTCTTGCAGAAATTAAATCTATAACTTGAAATTAGCCTGATATAGACAGCTCCTCTATATATTATTATATATCCAGAACTGGAAAATTGCAAGCATATTATTTAATATTTTAAAAATTTGTCATAGAATTAGAGCTTCCATTATACAGAAGAAGCTCATATGATTGATCCTGTGTTTTATAGAGGTAGAGACTTCCTGTACTGCTGTCGGATATAATAAGGTCATCCCTTGCATGCCCTGTAAACCTTCCGGATATAAGCCTGTCTAATGGTGCATGCAGGAATATGCTCCATGAACCGGTATCATAAGAGTAGAGATATGTATTTCCCTGGTAGGCCATGAATATCTCA
This sequence comes from uncultured Candidatus Sumerlaeota bacterium, assembly GCA_964389675.1. Taxonomy (GTDB): domain Bacteria; phylum CAYMEV01; class CAYMEV01; order CAYMEV01; family CAYMEV01; genus CAYMEV01. Next base: position 293,930 of record CAYMEV010000001.1, on the reverse strand, counting down.
CAGCCGAAACCTGAGGAGATATCCCCTGCTGCTGTATAATGGCCTGTATCAGGGGTTCCCCATGTGATGCGCAAAAATTCAAGGCTTTTTTCAAGCTGTTGATATGATCTTTTATCAAAGGGTGCATAGCCTGCAAGGTAAACCCCGAATGAGTCAAAAGAGAGAACAAGCTCAGGATACTGGTCATCAGTGACATCAGCGCTGGTTATCTGCGAGGGGCTTTCTGTTATTGCCCTTGAGAAGGTGGCGGATGAAAAGGAATATATAAACATGCCGGGATGGTCCCTGAATGATACTATAAGCTCATCGATATTTTCGGGGTCCCTGTCAATGTTTGCAGAATGGATAATTTCTGCAGGATACATTATGATCCTTTCCCAGGATGAGGGGAAATTGCTTCCCTGTGTGGAGTCCCACTTATATATGCCGTAATCCTTCAGTGAGGCTATTACCTGGATATTTGAAGCAGAGCGGGCAATGGTGAAATCAAGGCACTGATAGGCAGAGGGTATGAGCTGGTTCCATGATGATGAAGCAGTATCATAATATAGTAGGGCATTATCAGAATCAATTATCACAAGATCTTTATTGCCGTCGTTCTTTATGTCTCCCGACATCATCTTTTTTGCTGTCTGTCCGTCAAGAAGGCTTGTCCAGACAGAGCCTCTGCTTTCTGTATAGTCCCATTTCCATATGCCTGAATAGTCAGCATTTTCCAGGCTTATGGCAGAGGATGCCTGCTGGGGGGTATAGGTGAGGGCTATATTCAGCAGAAGGGGTTCTCCTGATATTGTAAAGCTGTCACTGAAGGGGTCATAGTTTCCTGCTGTGACTTCAAAAAGATATGAACCGCATTCTGCATAAAGTGACGCCTGGCCTGAAATATTCGTTATAAGGGGGTCAGGGAAGCCTTCTATATATATCTTTGCCCCCATTACAGGCTGGCTGTCGGCGGTAATATTAAATATTACCTCCGTTTCTGAGGCTGACATATTGTGCATCAGATGGTAATCAGGCTCTCTTGCGGTTGACCTTTGTGAGATTTTTATCCCCCCTATATTGACATCCGAATTTATAGCCTGATAGCATGGATGGGAGACGGTATATGTATAATACCCCTTTATCAGGTATATTGATGCAAGCCCGTACTCATCAGTTACCAGTGGGTCATTAATGCCTGAAATAACGATCTCTGCAGATGCTATAGGAAGGCTTTGTGCATCAAGTATCTCAAAAAGGACTTCAAATTCAACTGCCGTAAGGTGGACAGTAATATCTACAGCACTGTCAGCTACTGCAAAAGTGCCTTCATGGTATTCATAAGCCCCGTAATAGTCATAGACATCAAAGCCATAGCTTCCCGGTGACAGCTGGCAGGCTACCCGGCCGGCTTCATCGGTGTCCTGGTCAATCAGTATAACAGAGGGGTTTTTAAGAAGCCATATATTGATATTTAATCCGGGAAGGGGATCCTCATCAATATCAAGGACGGTAATTGTAACGCTGTATGTTTCCCGTGCATTCAATACAGTAAGGAAGTTCAATATAATGACAAGGGATCCGGCAGTAATTAATGCTTTTTTTAGGAAATGCTTCATTGTTGCACCCTTTTATTTATTTATAATATACATTATACCCGCTTTATATGTTTTATCAAAATAGAATAAAAATAATGCACATATCTAAGAGTAATAAGGTAATATCATTGAAGAAAGAGGCAAGCCATGCAATCCTGATGTTTTACAAAGATGATTAGTTGCAGGTTCTTCCGGTCAGCCTTCTTAATCTGCGTAAAATAAAGGAAAAGACCCTTAAAATAAAAAATACAGATCTTGTAATTATGCCGGGGAGAAATGAGAGGATATAAAAAAACCTGTACCTGTTCTTATATATCTCTGTTCCCTTTATGCTTTTGAGTGTTTCTCTTGCTTTAGCTCCGGCTGAATTTCTAAGAAGGTATTCAATATAGATGAGCTGGACCTTGGCTGTATATTCTGAAAGATACGGGTAATTTCTGTTTTTTTCAGCTTCTTCAAGGAATACAAAGCTTCTCGGCTCTTCATTTTCTGCTGTCCTGTTATCTGCATCCAGATGCCTTACCGCGCAGGGTGTATTGTAATATGCAATACCGGATATGAGTGCTGTCCTTGCCCACATATCAAGGTCTTCGCCCCTTTTTGCATGCTCCTTGAAAAAGCCTGTTTTACTGAATGTGCTTTTAGGCATAACAGTTGAGGAGGAACATACCACCTGGTCCTTAAGGCAGGTTTTGAAATAATTTTCAAGGATGCCCTTCCAGCCAGGGGATAGACTGCGGGCTGTTATGCTCTGTATTGATCCTGTTTTTCTTATAACATCATATCCTGTTGCATAGAGGCCGCATCCAGGGAATTCTCTGATCAGGCCCTTTATGCTTTTCAGAAAATCAGGCTTCCACTCATCATCAGCATCAAGAAAGGCAATAAAGGGGTACCGGGCTATCCTTATCCCGGTATTCCTGGCAGAGGCAGGGCCTTTGTTCTGCTGTGTTATCATCATGATCCTCAGGTCCCTGCAGGCTTTGACAATATCGGGGCCTTTGTCAGTGGAACCGTCATTTATTATTATTATCTCCGAGGGCTCATATAGCTGGCCCAGGACAGAGTCCAGGGCGCTTTTTATATGCTTTTGCTTATTATAAAGGGGTATTACTGCAGAAAATATTTTTACAAACCTCCGATATATATAATAATGATGATACATTAATTAAGCAAAGATATTTTGCTCTTGAATACCTGCAAGGTAATAAATATAATAGAAATATGAGAATTGCGATAGTAAACAGCCATAAAGCGGATGCACCCGGTGGAAGTGAGGTACAGAGCGACATTATTGCAAGGGGGCTTTCAAAAAGGGGGCATTATATTGCATATATAGCCCCTGGGGGTAGGAATAAAAGCTATGAAAGCCCTTATGATGTAATAACATGCAGGAAGGACAGCGCGTCCTTGATCAGGGCTATACTGGACAGCAGGCCTGATATAATTTACTGGAGGTATTACAGAAGCTTTCTCAGGCAGTCCTTAAGGGCTGTAAAAAAAAGGAATATACCCTTTGTCTTTGTATTATGCAGCAGGTCCATGCTGGATCCCTGGTATGCTGATTACAGGGTTAGAAACCCTGTAATCAGGTTTATCAAGATGATAAGGAACAGGTGGCAGTACGGGGCAGTAAAGCATTCTGACCTGATCATATCCATAAACAGGCAGATCATGGGGAATATTGACCCGGATAAGGAGGTATTTCTGCCTCTTTTGATGGAGAGTGATTGTATTGATTTTAGCTGGCCCCGTCCTTATTGTGCCTGGGTATCAAATTTAAGAAGGGTAAAAAGGCCTGAGAAATTCATTGAGCTTGCAGAAAGGATGAGGGATACGGGGATAGATTTCCTCATGGCAGGAATGCTCTCGGATGATGCCTACAGGTGGATAGCGGATGGCAGAGACTGTCCGGATAATCTGTATTACATTGGGGCAAAGAGTTTTGAAGAGATAAACGGTATATTAAAAAGCAGCCTGTTCCATGTCCATACATGTGAGCCTGAGGGATTCGGGAATGTGTTCGTCCAGGCATGGATGCAGAAGAAGCCTTCACTAAGCCTTGGGTTTGACCCGGGGGGGTATATAAAGGAAAAGGAAACAGGGTATACTGCTCATAATGATATGGACAGGTTTGAAAGATATGCAAGAAAGCTTATTGAAAAGAAGGATCTAAGGGAGGAAATGGGGAAGAGGGCTTATGATTTTGCAACTGGATATTTTTCTTTTGAAAAGGGAATAGATGATCTGGAGAACCTTTTAATCAGCCTTATAAAAGAAAAAGGGCCAGGGGGGAATCCCCACTGGCCCTCTGTTTAAATTTTAAGTTTTATTTTATCTTACGGCTGAATTTGGACAGTGTAATGGTCCTTACAAGGCGGAACCCTATGGCTGTTTCAGCCCTGTAGCTGTAGCGCACTGCTGACCTGCAGTGCTCTGCACGGCTCCAGAATCCGCCTCCCCTGTGGATCCTTGCTGCTTCTGTGGATGAGGAGATATAATCTGTCTGGCCAGTTGAAGGATAATCAACCTCAGGGTCATTGTGATAGCCGTCATAGCATCTTTCCCATACATTGCCGTAAATATCATAGAGGTTCCACGGGCTCTCAAGCTTGCTTTTAACAGGGCTTGCGGAGGCATCGGTATAGCCTTTGTAGGACCCGTTATGGGAGTTTGCCCTGTAGACAGCAATATCATCAAGGACTGTAAGTGTACCCTCGGTGGGATTGTTGTCATCGCAGCTTGTATCGTTATAAGCAGGCTCATCATAATGGAACGGCCCTGTAGTGCCAGCCCTTGCGAAATATTCCCATTCCCCCTCTGTAGGAAGCCTGAAACCGTCTGCATCCCAGTCAAAGTATATGGTAGCGCTCAAATAGTCTGTTGCATCTATGACATCAGTATATCCTGAATCAGCATAGTAGCATGGAGTATGGCCCTGCTGTGCTGAGAGGAGATTGGCAAACAGTATTGCCTCCCTGTAGGTGATGCTGTTTACAGGATGGTTTGGCCCAGGGCTCCAGATCTCATGGCTAGGGTCTGCAGGGAGCGTGGTCTGGAGTGCTCTGAGCTTTGTCCACATCTTCCTGGTTACCTCTGTTTCCATGACAATGATCCTTCTTGTAAGCTGATGGTTGAACTGAGGTGTTTCCCTCTCCTGTGCGCAAGGTGGGTCACCTCCTCCTTCATCAGGATCTTCTGCAAGGGGTGAACCCTGTGTAAATCCTGCTGAGCCTGTTTCAGGGACATATATCATATTTTCGGCTATGGTATCACGTTCATAGACATGATCATGATAAACAGGCCTTACAAGCCTGAAGCCGATCCTGTTGTTCCTGCTGGCAGGGTTATTGGCTTCCCTGACCGCTGACCTTATCTCATTCGGGTATCCAATAAAGGAGCCTCCGCGGCATACCCTGTTGGTCCCGTTCTCATCGCCCATATAGTCCTTTACTGTCCCTGTCGGGTATGTCCCGTACAAGTCCCAGCAAAATTCCCATACATTGCCATGTACATCATAAAGGCCCCATGGATTGGCTGAATACTGGGCTGCCTGTGCCGGTTTCCTTCCTTCAGTGCCCCTGTAGGCTGCGACTGTTGCCAGGTATGGCAGGTCAGCAGGATCGGAGCTTGTGCATGTAGTTGCATCATAGTTTGTTTCATCTATCCAGAACGGGGTGGCCGTCCCTGCACGGGTGAAATGCTCCCATTCTCCCTCAGTAGGGAGCCTGAAACCGTCGGCATTAGGGTCTATGTAGATAGCACCGCTTGAATAATTCGTGCTGTCAACGACAGTTGAGAGTGCTTCATCTTTGTAATATACACGCTCCAGGCCCTGTTCAAGGGAAAGGATGTTTGCAAAAAGCACGGTCTCATACCATGTAACATTCTGCACAGGATGCGTCATGGTGCTGCTCATACCAGTATTTGACGGGTCAGAAGGCAGTGTGGACTGGGCTGTCTTGAGGTCTGCCCACATCTGGCGGGTAACCTCTGTAGGCATTACAGCAAGGTCACGGGTTAAAATATGGGTAAATTCAGTCTCATCCGTATAGCTGCATGGCTCCGTGGTTGGCGAACCCTGTGTGAAACCGTCATTGTCAGTACCCGGGACTATTCTGAGGTTGCCTACTATATCATCAGATACATAGAAATCACCGTAGTTGTAGGTAGTATCGCTGTCTGATGCAGTATAGGCGGAATCTCCATCGATATTATAGGCGCATATCCTGTATTCATAGGTAGTATTTGGGTCAAGGTTCTTGTCAAGGTAGCTAAGTGTGCCTGTCCATGGTGACTGGATGGCAAAATTGGCTGCTGCATTTCCTACCTGGACATAGGGATCGGCCCCTACCCTTCTTTCAACCTTGAATCCCTGCTCATCCCCGGAATTATCAGTCCATGTGAGCAGTATCTGGGTGCAGTTTACTGTGGCAACTGCCAGTCCTGAAGGGGCAGTGGGCGCTGCCTTTGCCTCTGACAGGAACTTATTGCTCTCGAGGCTTGATGCCTCAGAATTGCCATCTGAATTTATAAACGCCATATTGGTATCTGAAAAGCTAAAGAAACTTAAGATTAGAACCAGTGCGGCAAAGATCATAATTGGTTTTTTCATATAAAAACCTCCCTTATATTAAATAATTCATTATGAACAAATTAAAATCTGAAATTCACAAGTATATAAAACTCCCTGCTAATAATACATAATATAGCATACGTCAAAATTAATCAAGAAGATTTTTAAAATTTTAATTAATCTAAGCAGTTTTAGGAAGCCATTAAAAATAATAGATCAGGGGAAAATAATATTAATTGAACCTGAGCTTTAACAGGCTTAATACAAGCCCTTTTTCATAGCTGTTCAGTGCAAAGCGCCACATGAAAGCGGCATATAGGGTAGTAAAGGCGGAAAGCTGAAGGACAAATGAAGCCCAGGAAGGGGCATTATAAAGAGAGATTGCCCAACCTGCAGCTGATATTATAAAAAGTGAGGGAAGAATACCCTTACAGAGTTCTTTGTAGAACCTTATCATATCCAGCCCTATTGATCTGTGATAGTATATGTTAAGGAGGATTATATTGCCCAGAAAAAGCCCTGCTGATGTTGCCGCTGCGGCTCCCAGGATGCCATAGAGCCTTATTAGCACTACTGTCAGTACGATATTAATAAGGCTTATTATAAAGAGTACTCTGCATCGAAAATAGTGCCTGTCCTTTGCCTGCAGTATATGTATCCCCATGTTCTGCGTAAGGAAGACTGATAATGGGAGCATGATCAGCAGGACTATATAATAGGCATCTATATACTCTCTTCCTACCCATAAGATAATGAAGCTCCTGCCGAAGAGCATGAATCCTGAAGCCAGCAGCCACATAACAAGTGCCTGGATACGCCCTGTCCTTATCATTATGTCGGTAAGCTCTTTCCCTGTGGCATTTTTCTCCACCATATGAACGATCCGCGGGAAAAAGACCCTAATTATGGACACGGAAAAGCGCATAAAATACATGCACAGGCGCATGCCTACAGCATATACGGCAACAATGCCTGCGTTTGTCATGATGCCCAGTATGATATTGTCCAGCTTCCAGTATATTTCATCAGCTATGACCATGATGAATATCAGGAAAGAATACCTGAATATGTCAGCAATATAGCTTCTGCTTACATGATGAAACTTTGGCCTTATCCGCAGTATAAGAGAGATATATATGAAGCTGGCAACGGAAAAGAGAATGGCTATGGAGGTCTCAATAATTGCTACTGCAATTATTTTATAGCCCAGCTTCAGGAAGATTACAAGGACAGAGACACGGACGAGCTGTCTTATTATATTCGAGATATTTATGAATACAAACCTTTCATATGCTTTGAGTATGCCGGTAAATGCATTTGAAAAAAAGGAGAAGGCAAAGCCCAGAATGAAAATGCCGAAAATTATCTGAAGCTTCTCCGATTCTTCTATATCAAGGGAACCGGCAAATATATCCGGTATATATATCCTTATTATAAAGCCTGCCACAATAACGATAATAGATATTGACAGATAAAGCATAAAGATGACAGAAAGAAAGCTTTCCTCGCTTTTCCTGTCATTCTGTGCCCTGTATCTGGAAATATACCTTACTATACCGTTGCTCAGGCCGAAATCCATTATCAGCATATACCCTGCAAGGGAGCCTGCTATGGCGTATATGCCATACTGTCCCTTTCCCAGCATCCTCAGCATGAAAGGGAGAAAAAGGAGACCTATGGCGATGTGTATGAACAGGTCAAAATAGGAAAGAATAATGCCGTGTCTTCTCTGGTTCATAAACGCCATCTTTTATGGTAATTTAAGATGAGTATAAAAGATGTGGCCAAAAATACAATATATTTTGACAAATTCGAAAAATTGGTATCATTAATATATGGGCAAGTTCGTAAATCGGCTTTCAGAACTCAAAACAGGAATTAAGCTTCTGCCTTTCCTTTTGCTTTATATTGCCGTGGTGCTGGTATTCAGGCCTGAGCAGTTCTTCGGGGATGAAAGCAGATACTTAAAGCTTGCATATAACCTGTTGAGCGGTTTTTATTCCCCGGGTGGCCATGATATTTACCTGCGCAGCGGGCCTGGCTACCCGCTGTTCATACTGCCTTTTCTGGCATTGAAACTGCCCCTGCTTGCAATAAGGATAGCCAACGGAGTTCTGCTTTATCTCTCGCTCATCTTCTCCTATAAGGCATTCACGCTCTATGTATCAGAAAAGACTGCCTTCCGCCTGTCTTTCCTTCTCGGGATATACCTGCCCGTATTTGCTTCACTCCCATTTATACTGACAGAATGCCTTTCGTGGTTTCTTATAAGCTTTATATGCCTTCTTTTTTTGAAGTGCTTTTCCGGGAAGAATATCAATCCGGCAATGGTATTCCCGGCATCACTGGCTGTGGCTTACCTTGCGCTGACAAGGGTTATGTTCGGCTATTGTATAGTTATAATGATAATGATACTTCTTTTCTTAAACCTTATAAAAAGGTCCGAGAAATATAAGACATCTTTCCTTATATTCCTTCTGGCTCTTGTGATCTGTATGCCGTATCTTTATTATACATGGAGACTTACGGGCAGGTTCTTTTACTGGGCTGACAACGGCGGGCTGTCGCTATACACAATGAGTACGCCTTATGAGAATGAACATGGCGACTGGCACAGCCTTGAAGAGCTTGCAGGCGATCCTGACCACAGTGAGTATATTGATAGCGTGCTTGAAATGGACCCGGTGTCAAGGGATATTGAGCTTACAAACCGGGCTTTTATAAACATAAGGAATAATCCCGGAAAATATCTTCGCAACTGGATTGCAAATATAGGAAGGATGCTTTTTTCATATCCCTTTGAAGGACAGGATGCAAAAAGGGCTCTCTTTACCATAATACCGAATATGTTCCTTCTGCCATTTCTTATAGCCAGCCTGTTTATGGGCATCCTTAACTTAAGGAAGATGCCGGAGGAGATCTTTCTGATCCTTTTATTTATCCTTGTTTATCTTTTCGGAAGCAGTCTGCTGAGTGCATACAAGCGCATGTTTTATATTACAGTTCCCTTCTGGTTTATTTATATTTCCTGTGTATTTGGCAGGATAATCAATATAAGGATCAGGAAATAGCCTATTATCAAAGCAGTTTTACTATCAGCTCCTCAAGCTCTAATAGAAGCCTGTCCATTCTGAAACTGCCGAGCAGCTTATTGTAGCCGTTATTTCCCATTTTTTGGATCATTTCTGGATTATTTCTTAGAAAGAGTATTTTCTCAGCAATTGCCTTATAATTCCCCTGATCCAGTATGAATCCTTCAGAGCCGTCCTCTATGATCTCCGGGATGCCTCCTGAGCCGGTTGCTATAACAGGCCTTCGGTATGCAAAAGATTCCAGAATGGAGTTTGGAATGCCTTCACTGTATGAAAGAAGAAGTGAGATGTCTGATGCAATGAGTATATTCTCTATGTCTTTTCTGTATCCAAGCATTTTTACTGAATCTTCAATACCGAGGCTTATTATCCTGTCGGCAAGGTATTCTCTTTTTTCTCCATCCCCTGTAATAAGAAAGATCATATCATTTAATCCCTTATCCTTCAGATATGATGCTGCTTGAAGCAGTGTGTCATGGTCCTTTGTCCTATCAAGCCTTGCAATCATGGATATGATAAAAGAATCATCATCAAGATTAAGAGCCTTTCTTGCTTCAGATGGATCGGATTTTAGAATTTTTGAAGTATCATAGCCGTTTCTTATAACATACCTGCCCTTTTTCCCGTCCTGCCTGTATGCCTTCAGGCCTGCAAGGGAATTTGCTATGACATGTTTCTGGAGGTTGAGGAATATTCTGTTTATAAGGTATGACCTGTTCCCGAAGGGCATCACATCCCTTATGGTATAGTTCAGGATATGGTATTTCATGAGAAAGATATGTTTCAGCGAGAGCATTATATTGGCATTTGTAAAGCAGAAGGGAATGACTATATCTGGTTTTATGCCTTTTACATATCTTTTTATTCTAAGAAGGTCTGAAGGGGAAAGCCTTTTTTTGCCCAGGTCCAGGCAGCTGTCCAGGCAGGATCTTATGGACGGGAAGAAATGCCCGGAGTAATTCTTGCACAGGAGGTGTATGCTGTGGTGCCTCATGCCGCGTATTATCTCTGTGAGCTGTTTTTCCTTTCCCCCTGTACCGTAGGAGCTTAAGCTGAATAGTATCCTTGCCATTTTTATCTGTATATGAGCCTGTTTATATGATAGATTTATCAGTAGCATAAATTTAGATCTTACTATTTGCAAATAAATTTATAATGCCGGAGATGAAAGAGAATAAAATACTTGTTCTTATCCCTTCACCGAAGAAGGCAGGAGGCCAGGCATCATACTGGAGAGTCCTTTCAAAATACCTGCGGGGTAAAATAAGGTGCTTTGTCAGGGGAAGAAGGGGAGAGGGCGTGTTCTTCAGGCTTAGCAGCCCGTTTATCCTTCTTTATGATTATTTCAGGTTTTTTATTATATGCCTCGGGAAAGTATCATTAATACATATAAATTCAACCTTCAGCCCGGCGGCTGTATTGAGGGATTCAGCATTTATGCTTATATCGGGAATAACTGGAAAAAGGGTTTTGCTGTCATATCACGGATGGAACAAAATGTTTGAGAAACATATTGAAAAGGGCATGGCAGGCAGGATATACCGCCGGCTCTTCTTCTACAGCTCAAGCATTACAGCCATGACAGAAAGTGCCGGCATTAAGCTGAAAGAATGGGGATACAGAGGGAAAATAATAAAGGAATCAACATTTGCTGATGATGCTCTTATAGGGGAATTTTCTGAAAATGATATACACAGGAGATTTAATAATGAGGATGACTGCCTAAAAATGCTTTTTCTATCAAGGATTGAAAGGCAGAAGGGGATATTTGAGGCAGTTGATGCCTATGCAATACTTAAGAAAAGGCATGATAAAATACTTTTAAGCGTTGCAGGGGAAGGGAGCATGCTTGGCAGGCTGAGAAGATATATAAAATCCATGCATTATGAAGGCATTGTTATAGAAGGGAATGTCGAAGGGGAGGCAAAAAGAAGGCTGTTTGCACAATCTGACATTTTTATCCTGCCCACCTGCATGGATTCCATGCCGATTGCCATGGTGGAGGCTATTGCTTTCGGCCTGCCTGTAATTACAAATGATGTGGGGGGGATTCCTGATTTTTTTATCCAGGGGCGGATGGGTTATATGGCAAAGGGAGGTTCAGCGGGCGAGATCGCAGAGCTTGCTGAAAAGCTGATAAATGACAGGGAAAAGCGGAAAGAGATATCCATTTTCAATTATCACCATGCAAGAAGGAACCTTTATGCATCCGGTGCAGGTAAAAGGCTTGATAAGCTCTATAGGCTTATTATCCAGGGGGAAAATGATGAGTGATATAAAGGAAATGACAACGGATGCACTGTACAGGCTTAAAGCATATCTGGAAAAGCAGAATTTCAGGGGGTATGAGCCCCAGGATGTGCTTAACTCATGGATACCCCTGAGATTCATGGGAAAATGGATAAGGTATATCTCAAACCAGGTCCAGATAAGAAACCCTGTAAACATAAGGCCTTTTCTCGGAATTAGAAAGGGTTGGAATGCAAAGGCAATGGGGCTTTTTCTCAAGGCTTACAGCCTTCTTTATGAAATGGAGGGCGGTGAATCTGACAGAGGGATAATGGAATTTCTTTATAAATGGCTTTCTGAAAACCACAGCAGGGGATACAGCGGTTACTGCTGGGGATATAACTTCTCCTGGCAGGACAGGATATTCTATATCAGGAAAAATGAGCCCAATATTGTTGCTACATGCTTTGTATGCCTCGGGCTCTATCAGTATTACCTGACAGCAGGCAATAAGGATGTCCCCGCTATAATAGAAAGTGCTGGAGATTTCATACTGAATGATATTCCAAGAACAGAGGATGATGACGGCATATGTTTTTCCTACAGCACCAGGTACAGGAATCTTGTCTACAATGCCAATATGCTGGCATGCCGGGTGATGGCAATACTCTACAGACTTACCGGGAAGGATGTATATTTTGATACTGCAAGAAAGTGCGCTGACTGGACACTCAGGCACCAGGCATATGACGGGCACTGGTACTACAGGCTTAATCCAAGAACAGGGCAGGAGAAAAAGCAGATAGATTTTCACCAGGGTTTCATACTGGACTCCATCATGGATTTTATGAAATATACGCAGATCAATGATGAAAAATACAGAGATGCCCTTGAAAGGGGCGCCAGGTTTTACAGAAGCCACCAGTTCCTTGGAAACGGCATGTCGCTGTTCAGGATCCCGAAGAAATTCCCCGTTGATATCCACAACCAGTCACAGGGGATAATCACCCTTACTGCCATGGGCGGTATTGACCCGGAATATCTGGAATTTGCAGGAAAGATTGCCGAATGGACTGTAAACAACATGTTTGACAGGAAAAAAGGCTATTTCTATTACAGGAAGCACAGGGGCCTGGTCAACAGAATACCCTATATAAAGCGTTCACATGCATGGATGTTCCTGGCGCTTGTGACCTTAAAAGCAGGGATGAACCCTGAATTCAGGAGTCTGATATCTTAGGATCACTCTGCAATGTCTTATTTTTTATTGAGTTTTTATTCAAGGTTCGCAATCCAGGCCTTTGCCAGATATCGGCCTTTTGCCGGATAAAAGCAGGAGTCTGGCTATTTATAGCCCGGCGGTCAGATATCAGGAAAATATTTTTAATAAAAAAGCATATTCTGACTTGAAAATTATCTGCAGGGGCATATATTTAAGAATTAGGAGAGGAAAATCAGCAATGAGAAAAATTCATCTGAATCGGGAACATCCGTGATTGATATGATCCATAGCCATGATTAGAAAAATGGCCGGGTGTTCCCGATTCTCTTTTAAATGACCCCATAAAATCCATATTTAATTCATTATCCCGATGATTCTAAATACAGGAAAATATTGCCTGATCAGGCCTTTAATGCCGAAAAGAAACCAAGCATCCAGTCTGTGAGGCATATTTTATCAGAAAGCATTTTTTTTCTTTTTTCCTGATAGATGACTGCTGAATCATTATCGGCCAGTATCTCAAAAGCCTTATTCAAGGCATGCTTTTCCCTCTTAAAGCGGTGGACCAGGCCGTAGCCGGAAAGGTCCCTGATATATCCCCTGGTAGAGTTGGAGACCAGTATTGAAGGGATACCGAGGACCGCTGATTCAGATGCCATGGTGGCACTCTCGCCTATATAAAGGGAGCTTCCCGCGATCAGGTCATGGAGTTTTGATGCATGGAGCTTTATCCTGTATCCTTCAAGCTCCATGGGGAGCTTTTTCTCAGAGGATATAAGGACATTTACACGTTCTGAAAGCTTTCTTATAAGCCCTGTCTTGTTTTTTATTCCGTGTCCTAAAATGTCATGGGATGCCTGCCAGTCAACAAACCTTACCAGGGCGTAGGGACAGCTGATACCGGCTTTTTTTATTATGCCGGGGTCTGGCCTGAACCTGTGAGGGTGCAGGTAGGCAAGCTCATGGTAGCTGTTGTGCCTGATCTGCTTTTTACCCAGGTTTATGGTAAAGCATGAAGGTGTGATTATATTTTTTGCAAAAGGGAATGTCATCAGGTTCTGAAGTTTTGAATATTCCGTATCGTCGAAGATGAATGACGGCTTACCCAGCAGGACAGCTGTATGGGCTATATAGGCATTGCCTACCCCCCCTATGAGTATGTCCGGTTTGAAATCCTTTGCTATATGGTGAAGAAAATAGTTTATTGCAAACAGGCCTGAGACCTTTTTTATCCCCCTGTAGCCCCTTCTTTTTATATAGTCAAGGCCGTAAGCGTCCAGAAGGCTGTATGAGCATTCCTTGTCCCGGGAAGACAGGAGGAACTTATGCCCCATTTTCTGGAATTCCATAATGAAGTTTTTGAAAAGGTGCACATGGGCAGGGTGGTTGAAATCCAAAAATATTCTCATTTGACTGTTTCCAGATAAAAATTTTAATCTTCTGTCTGATATTATACCAGATGGATTGAAAATCAAATTATTTACTATTTCAAAAAAATTATTATACTTGATCCCGGGATACAATATATGGGAAAAGCATATTTTTATTATCAGTTGATCTTATCTGTTATTGATTTTATCCTGCTCAACATATCCATTATAATTACTGTGATGTTCATAAAGGGGCATGGCGGCCTGCTTTCTGTCGGGGAACGGTATTTTTTCTTCCTGCTTTTCATGAACCTTGCATGGGGCTTCTGCATTATGATAGGAAACAGGCTTAAAAGCGGAAATTACAGCACTTTCAGGAGTGAAACCGCAGTAAATATAATAAAGGCATTCCTTCTCACATCCATAGCATCCATGCTTGCCTTTTCCGTCAAAGAGCTTCTGCTTTCGCGTATTGCCGTTTATGGCACTATTCTGATCTTCTTTTTGCTTCAGACAGCAGTATATGGGATCTTCAGGAAATTTATATGGAGGGCAATTTCAAAGGGGATAAAAAGGTCAAATGTCATCATTGCAGGCAAGGGAGAGATCGGGAGAAGAATAATGGATGAGCTGGTAAAGGACAGTGAGTTCAATATATATAGTTTTTGCGGTTTTCTGGATGATGACGGTGGGGAATCAGTAATAGGAAAGCTTTCTGAAGTAAAAAAGGCAGTAGAGGCATATAATGCCGATGAGATAATCATTTCCCTGCCTGAAGGCAGGGAAAAAAGCAGGGACAGGATAATAGAATCGGCAAACTATCATGGGATCAGGGTCAAAATAGCATTAGACCTTGCAGGGTATGAAAATATTTCCGATATATCATATATCTCAGGTATTCCGGTTGCCAGCCTCAGGAATACCCCCCTTGACAAATATTCAAATTCAATGAAGAAGAGGCTTTTTGATATTTTATTTTCCTTTATTGTCATTATGGCCTTCCTGCCGTTTTTCCCGGTTCTTGCTCTCCTGATAAAGCTCAGCTCCAGGGGGCCAGTGTTCTACAGGGCTGAGAGGACAGGAAGCCAGGGCAACAGGTTCAGGCTTTTTAAGCTAAGGACAATGTATCATTCTAAAAAGGAGCCCGGCGAATCTACAAGAAGGGATGATGAGAGGATATTCCCCCTTGGAGGCATCCTCAGGAAGCTGAACATTGATGAGCTTCCTCAGTTCTATAATGTCCTGAAAGGGGACATGAGCGTTGTCGGCCCTAGGCCTCACAGGACAGAGCTTGACAGGATACTGCAGGACCAGGTGGAGTGGTATATGCTGAGATACTATGTAAAGCCCGGTATCACTGGCTGGGCTCAGGTCAACGGCTGGAGAGGCCCGACTGATACTGATGAAAGAAGGCAAAAAAGGATCGAATATGATCTGTGGTATATAAACAACTGGTCTTTTTGGCTTGATTTAAAGATAATACTGCTTACAATATTCAGCAGGAAATCATGGCGCAATGCCTTTTAAGGAGAAGTGATGCTAAAGACACTCTTTATATTCGGCACAAGGCCGGAGGCTATCAAGCTTGCACCTCTTATAAGCGAGCTGAAAGGCTCTGATGGATTTGACGTGAAGGTATGTGTTACTGCACAGCACAGGCACATGCTTGACCAGGTACTTGATTTTTTCGGGATTGATACCGATTATGACCTTGACCTTATGAAGGATGACCAGAACCTTTTCGATATAACAGCTCTCTGCCTCAGAGGCATAGGCAGTGTCCTTGATGATCTCAGGCCTGATATAATCATTGTGCAGGGAGATACAACCACCACATTTGCCGGGGCACTTGCCGGCTATTACAACAGGGTAAGGGTAGTTCATGTTGAGGCAGGCTTAAGAAGCAGGTTCAAGTACTCACCCTTTCCAGAGGAAATGAACAGGACACTTACAGGGCATATGGCTGACCTGCATTTTGCCCCTACAAAGGAAGCGGTTGATAACCTGAAAAAGGAAGGGATAAGGAAGAATGTCTATAAGGTCGGCAATACTGTAATTGATGCCCTGCTGAAGGGCCTCGGTATTATAAAGCGATCTGATGCTGTTTACAGGGATTTTTTCAACTTTCTGGATTTCTCAAAGAAGGTGATCCTGGTGACAGGGCACAGGAGGGAAAGCTTCGGCAAGCCCTTTGAGGATATGTGCAATGCAATAAAAGGCATAGCCCTTACCGAAGATGTTGAGTTTGTCTACCCGGTGCACCTCAATCCCAATGTCAGAAGGCCTGTAGGGGCTATACTGGGGAATATCCCGAATATACACCTTATAGAGCCCCTTGATTATCCATACCTGATATATATTATGAACAAATGCTGCCTTGTCCTGACTGATTCAGGTGGCATACAGGAAGAGGCCCCTGCGCTTGGAAAGCCTGTCCTTGTCATGA
The DNA here is from genome assembly GCA_964389675.1 of uncultured Candidatus Sumerlaeota bacterium. Lineage (GTDB taxonomy): Bacteria > CAYMEV01 > CAYMEV01 > CAYMEV01 > CAYMEV01 > CAYMEV01. The sequence goes on along the minus strand of CAYMEV010000001.1, from coordinate 277,418 downwards.
GAAATGTAACCGAGAGGATGGAGGGCATAAGGGCCGGGGTTGCACTGCTTGTCGGCAATAATATGGAAAATATCAAAAACAGCCTGGTAGAGCTTCTTCATGACCCAGAGCTGTACAGCCGGATGTCAAAGGCAGTTAATCCCTACGGGGACGGGACAGCATCCATAAAGATAAGAAAAATACTGCAGGAGCTATATGTTTTAAGATGAAAATTGTAATTGCAGCCGTTTTAATAATTGCGGCATATTTTCTGTTCTTCAGCGGGCAGGCTGAAATTGAAAGGGAAGAAGGTGTCCTTGCGGAAGAGGAACCCCTGCAGGTCAACCTGAATCCCCAGGAATCTTTCGTTTCCGGCGATTATACCATTACAAAAATGGCTGAGTTCAGGCTGAAGGCAAGGGTGCTAAGTGCAAAGAAATACAGAGGAGGCAGGGAGGCTGACCTTTCAAATTATGACTTTGCAATGGGCTGGGGCCCCATGTCAGATTCAAAAGTCCTTGACGAGATCAGGATCACCCAGAGCAACAGGTGGTATCACTGGAAAGTGGAGCATTTTCCCATACCAAGAAAAGAGATCGAGACGCATAGCGCAAATATGCATATGCTGACAGATGATGATATGATCAGGGATGAGCTTTCCAGGGTAAAAAAGGGCAATATTGTCGAGCTGAAGGGATATCTTGTCAGTGTAACGGCAGATGACGGCTGGAGGTGGAAAAGCTCAATGACAAGAAATGATACGGCAGGCGGTTCCTGTGAGGTTATCTGGCTTGAGGAATTTACGATCCTTTACTGATAATTTTTCATAAATCTGCCTTAAATTCACCGTTTCATGCAACCTTTCTGCAATTATTTCGTAAAACTAACAAAAACAAAATCATGTATTTAGGAGTGCTTTATGAAAAGAATAATGGTCCTGTTTATCTGTTTCCTGCTTTCTGCAAGCATGGCTTTTTCAGAGGATACGCTCATTAAAACCCTTGAGGAGGAAGTCGCAAGAGAGATGAACCTGCTGAAGGGCGAAGAGATACCCCCTTATTTTATAAGCTACAGGGTAAGTGACCTTGAAAGCTGGTCTGTTGGGAGCAGTTTCGGAAATTCAATGGGCAGGGACAATAACAGGCAAAGAAAACTGACTGTTACTGTCCGGGTTGGAGATTACCGGCTTGATAATTCTGAGGAGATAAGGGGGGACAGAACTGCTTATTTCTACAGTATGCCAAATGCTGTAAGCCTGCCTCTTGATGACAATGCTGAGGCCATAAAGGCCATAATATGGAAAAACACAGATGCTGAATATAAAAAGGCTGTGGATAAGCTTGCTAAGGTAAAGGCAAATATGGCTGTCAAGGTGGAGAAGGAGGACATGAGCGATTCATTCAGCAGGGTCGAGCCCAGTGTATATTATGAGCCTCCTGTTGAGAATGCGGGCATAGACATGGATAAATGGGAAGAGAAGGTGAACAGGTATTCCCGCCTTTTCCTGGAGGAAAAGGATATCTATGAATGCAGCGCATCAATGAACTATTACATTGAGAGAAAGTACTTTGTCTCAAGTGAGGGAACAAAGACCGTGTATAATTTTACATATTCAGGCCTTCAGATCAGCGGGACCATAAAGGCTGACGACGGCATGGTAATGCCGCTTTATAAGAGCTATTTCGCCTATGATCCTGATGACCTCCCGCAGGATGATGTAATAATCAGGGATATTGAGAATATGATAGACACACTTTCAAGGTTAAAGGATGCTCCTCTTGCAGAACCCTATTCAGGGCCTGCCATAATGTCGGGGAGCGCTGCCAGTGTTTTCTTTCATGAGATATTCGGGCACAGGCTTGAGGGCCAGAGGCAGAAGAGCGCATCCGACGGACAGACTTTCAAGGATATGGTCGGCGAGCTTGTCCTGCCGGACCATATGAGCGTCATTTTTGACCCTCAGGCAAGAGAATATGCAGGCCATGACCTTTCTGGATATTACAGGTATGATGATGAGGGTGTAGAGGGGCAAAGGGTCGAGGTGGTAAAGAACGGCGTACTCAAGCAGTTCCTCATGTCAAGAAGCCCCATAGAGGGATTTTCCAGCTCAAACGGCCATGGAAGGGCGCAGGTAGGATATCAGCCTGTTACAAGGCAGTCTAATATGTTTATTGAGACTGACAGGGATTATACTTATGAAGACCTCAAACAGATAATGATTAATGACCTGAAAGAGCAGGGCAAGGAATACGGTTATCTTTTCGTAAGCACTGTCGGCGGTTTTACCATGACAGGAAGATATGTGCCGAATGCATTCAATGTCACGCCGATAGAGGTCTACAGGATCTATGCAGACGGGAGGGATGATGAGCTTGTAAGGGGAGTGGATATGATAGGGACTCCGCTTTCCATGTTCTCCCAGATCTCAGAGGCAGGCGGAGAGCCGGGCATATTCGTCGGATACTGCGGTGCGGAATCAGGTGCTGTTCCTGTATCTGCTATTTCACCATATATCTATGTCAAGATGATAGAGACGCAAAGAAAGGATAAATCACAGGACAGGCCCCCCTTGCTTCCGAGGCCTGATATAAACCCAAAGGAGCAGAAAAATGAAGAATAAGACAATATTTACTGCTTTATTGCTGATCGCAGTATTTTCATTCATCAGCTTCGGCAATGAAGAGCTGTTTTTCAATACCATGAAGGAAGAGATGAAAAGAAGCATTGAAAAGCTGGAGATCGAAAACCTTCAGAAGCCCTTTTTTATAAGCTATACCATTCTGGATGGAGACTATCTTGTCATAAGGGCATCCTTAGGCTCACTGATCTCAGTGACAGAAAAGCCGAACAAGTACCTTAGTACAAGGGTCATGACCGGGAGCTATGAGAGGAGCAATGAGAACTTCTTCGACATGAGCGGAAAGAGCGGGACAAGCAGTTACAGCCTTCCTGTGGATGAGAATTATTTCGGCATAAGAAGAGCGCTATGGTTAAGCACGGACAGGGCATACAAGCAGGCTGCGGAGCTTTATGAAAGCAAAATATCTGCAATAGGCCAGCAGAATCTGCCTGAAGATACAGCAAACCTGCCCGACTTTGCAAAAAAAGCAAAAAGCACTGTTATAATGCCTTCCAGCAGGTTAGAATATAACAGACAGGAGTGGGAAACCATTGCACGGGACGTATCCGCGCTCTTTATGGAATATCCTGATATTTTCAGCTCAGGGGTATCAGTCTATTTTTACAGCGCTGATGTTTATTTTTCAGATTCAGAAGGGACCTGTACAAAGGTTCCTTTTAATTTTGCAGCCCTGTATGCTGATGCATATACTCAGGCAGACGACGGCGAGCCTGTTTTTGATTACCTTACATATTTCGGCAATACCCCGGAAGACCTGCCAGCCCCTGAAATTATCAGGAAAGAAATCAGGCTTCTTGCGGAAAGGACTATTCTCCTTAGAGAAGCAGAGCCCTTTGATGACTCATATATGGGGCCTGTGCTTTTTGAAGGGGATGCAGTGGGAGAGTCAATAGCCCAGAGCCTTTTTTCAAGCAATTCAGGCATGAATGCAATGAGAGACCCGATTTACAGCGACAGCAGGATAGCTTCCTATGTAGGCTCTATTTTAGGGGATAACTTCGAGGACATGCTGGAAAAAAGGCTTCTTCCAAAAGAATTCACAATAAAGGCAGTCCCGGGGCTGAAAAGCTTTAAGGACACAGTGCTGACAGGAAGCTTCCAGGTCGATGCCGAGGGGGTTGAACCTCCGGAAGAGCTCATACTGGTGGAAAATGGCATCCTGAAGACACTTCTCAACGGCAGGACACCGACTGCAAAAATCAGAGAAAGCAATGGCCACAACAGGCTGTCCCTGTCCGGAAACAGGATGGAAAACCAGATAGGGCCTGGAGTAATAAGAATGGAGGCTGATGAAAAAGGCCTGAGCAGAAAGGAGCTGAAGGAACTGCTTTTGGAAACTGCCAGGGATGAAGGGCTTGAATACGGCATAATAATAAGAAAAGTCCAGTCTCCCACGGCAAATGTCAATATGGAGTCCGACCCGCTTTCCTTGATCTATATGATGTCTCAGGGGCCTTCAGCAATGTCACAGCCCTCCATAAAGCCTGTCTATGTTTACAAGGTATATGCGGAGGATGGAAGGGAAGAGCTTGTCAGGTCAGCGGATATGAGTTCAATCTCAGCCAGGGCCTTCAGGGATATTATTGGATGGTCTGATGAAATGACAGCCTATAATACAATAATTGTGGATACAGCCTCAAGCAGGGGCTTCGGGCGGATGATGCTCTATTTCGGGCCGACAGGATGGCCTTTAAGCGGGATACCTTCATCTTTCATAGTTCCTGACGCGATTTTATTTGAAAGCCTTGAGCTGAAAAAGGAAAAAAGGCCTGTCACTACAAAGCCCCCTGTCATACCGAGCCCTTTGAAAAAGCAGTAGAAAAAACCATATAAATTAAATAAGCCCGTATATACGGGCTTATTTTTTCCCATTTTCTTTTAGTTTTTATTGATTTGCTTTATAAAACCTCCTAAAATTGTCCTATGAATACTGAAAGTATTATTGATGAGATAATAAAGGATTGCTACTGGGATTATAATATTTCATCAGATGATATCAAAAGTATTATAGAATCTCATAATTTCAGAATGAAGAAGAAGCTGTTTTCCAGAATTATGTATAACTCCAGAGACAGGTTAAAGAGCCTCTCAATATTTGATAAAGAAGAGCTTAAGGAGCTTTTTGACTCATTCTCAGCCTCTTATAATAAAAGATATATCAACAGGCAGATAAAGATACTGAGGAATATCCTGTTTGGAGAAAATAATTATATTTCAGGCCTTGAATGGAAAAAATAGATTATAATTATATCTACTCACTGCAGGATAAAATACTGAAAATAGTATTCAGCCTTGATAATGGATTTTACCTGACAGGCGGTACTGCTCTGCACAGGTTCTATTTTAAGCTGAGGTATTCTGATGATCTGGTTTTTTTTTTGCAGTACCGAGAATATATTCAGTGAAGATATTAGAGAGATCATGAGTAAATTTGAAAGCCTGGGAATAAAATATGAAAGAGTAATCCAGAACCGGGATTTCCAGAGGATTATGGTTTATAATAATTTTCAGCTTGATTTTGTGAATGATCATGTCTACAGGTATGGGAAAAGCAGTATCATTAAAGGCTTTAAGGTAGATAATATTATTAATATTTTCACAAATAAGATCAGTGCAGTTATCAACAGGGATGAAGAAAAAGATATCTTTGACATTTTTGCAGTTTCCCGAAATCAACCCTATAACTGGGGAGAGATCCTCAAAATAGCCAAAAAAAAAGCAAATATAGATAAAAGCGTCCTTATACAGAGGCTTAAATCATTTCCCCTTGAATGGTTATCAAATATTCAGCTACTAAAACCATTTATTATTAAAGAAGATGATATATGCAGAATGTGCATTGAAATCCAGAATGAAAAGGACAATTCTCTGTGCGCGGGGTAATCTTTCTGCAGATCTAAGCCCGGTTTTCTTCCGGCAATATAATCGAACCGGGGACAAAACAGGCCAGAAGGCATAAATTCATGAAAAATAGCAAAAATATTAGGGTCAGGATCAGGGATCTTATATTCCTGGAAGCGGACGGGAAATAGGGAGAACAAATATTCCTGGATAATACAGAGATCCAGGATTTCAGTATTTAGCCGGTATGACTATCGGGATATCGTCCATATAATGGAGGCTTATCTCAATGCCGTAGACCTCCTTTACCAGGTTGCGGGTTATTTCCTGCCTTCTGCATATTGCGTGTATCTTTTTATCCTTGATGAAAATTATCCGGTCAGCATAGTGTATTGCCATGTTAATATCATGAAGGCTCACGACAGCTGAGACATTGTGGCCATCTACTACACTGCGGAGCAGCCTGAGTATTTCTATCTGGTTTTTCAGATCAAGGCTTGATATTGGCTCATCAAGAAGAAGAACCTCAGGTTCCTGCACCAGGGCCCTTGCAATGCAGACCTTCTGAAGCTCGCCTCCGCTGAGTTCATCCATAAAGCGGAGGGAAAGCGGCTTCATCCTGAGCCTGTCAATAATTGCAGCAGTGATCAGTATGTCCTTATTGCCTGCCCTGTAGTTAATGTGAGGGGTCCGCCCGAGAAGGACAGCATCAAAGACTGTGATACGGGCTGCCTCGTTGTTTTGTGCAACATAGCCTATTTTCCTTGCGATCTCAAGGCGTGAGAGGCTGTTTATGTCATCCTCACCGATCATTACAGTGCCTTTTTTGAATTTAAGAACCCTGTTCATACATTTAAGAAGCGTGGATTTTCCAGCCCCGTTAGGGCCAAGTACGGCAACTATCTCATGTTCATCAATACAGAAGGATATGTCCTTTAATACTTCATTGTGCTTATAGGTGAATGAGAGGCCTTTTATATCTATTTTCATCATCTGTGCCCCTTAATGATGAGATAGATAAAGACAGGAACACCAAGGAAAGAGGTAAGGATCGCCACAGGAAAGACATGAGGTATCAGTATTACCCTTGCAAGCGTATCTGCAGAAAGAAGGATGATACCACCTGCAAGGCAGGATCCGGGTATCAGGAACCGGTGGTCATCCCCGATAATCCTCCTGACTATATGAGGGGACACAAGCCCTATGAAGCCAATTATCCCGACAAAAGCAATTATAACCGCTGTTGCCAGGGACGCAATGACCATACCTGCTGTCCGCACTTTCTCAACCGAAACGCCGAGGCTCCTTGCTGTATCATCCCCCGCATCAATGGCATTATATTTCCAGGCCTGGGAGAAAAAGAACAGGACAGCAATGCCTACGGTAACGGTAATGATCATTAATTCATGCCAGCTCGTCCTCCCTGCATCCCCGAATGTCCAGAAGACCATGGCGGCAAGCTGTACATCATCCGCAAAGAACTGAAGGAACATGGTGCCGGCCTGGAACAGTGAACCAAGTGCGACGCCTGTAAGGATCATGGCCATGGGTGATGACCTTTTCAGCTTTGATATCTCTATCAGGGCTGCTGTTGTTATCAGGCAGAAGGCAAAAGCTGATATGGTCGTAAGATAGTAATTAGTGATGGTAATAGCAGAAGCCTGAGTGGACTGCATTGTTCCTGCCCCGAGAGCCATCACCGCCAGGGCAGCCCCGAATGCTGCAGCCTGTGAGATGCCGAGTGTGAACGGAGAACCAAGCGGATTGCGAAGCAGGGACTGCATGGCAGCACCGCTTGCAGAAAGGCCTATGCCGGCTATTATTGCGGTAAGCACCCGGGGAAGCCTTATATTAAAAATTATGATGTTCCATTTGTCAGATGCATTCAGATTAAACAGAGAGCTGATGACATCCTTTACCGGTATGAATACAGAACCAAAGCATGCAGACAGGATAAAGAGAAGCATCAGCAAAAAGAGGCATATAATGAGAAATATGACCTTTTTCTTTATATATGAAGAATATTCCTTTGGGAATTCAGCCCTGTCCAGGTGCATTTATTCTATAACTCCAGCTTCTTATAGACCATATTGCCGAATGCATCATCCATCTTTTCAAAAACTGGTACTCCGACCAGGAATGTATAAATCTCATCAGCTTTTTCTATCGGGTCGATATCCTCAAACTGCTCAGGGTAGAGGATCTTTCCGATAAACCAGGCATTTGCCAGTGTAGAGCCATGATTCTGTGTATACCAGTTATATGGAAGAACACCGTATACAGACCCGCTTTTTACTGCCTGAAGAGATCTGTAGGCTTCATCATGCGATAATTCATATATTGCATTTGCACGGGGGTCAGACTGAAGTGTTGAAAGGTCTATGAAAATAATTGCAGGGTCCCACTCTATGATCTTTTCCTTTGATACATCCATGTGGGCAGGGCCATTATCATTTGATCCTGTGCAGGCATTTGGCGTATTGATAAAAGCAAATGGAGGGTAGCCTGGTTCCGTCGACTGAAGGCCATGAGGCCCTCTGTAGGCAATGCCTCCTATATAGCATGTCCTGCGGTCAGTGATACCCCTGGTTCTTGAGTCCAGGTCGCTGATCATATCATCTATAAAGTTTTTTATGCTTTCTGCGCGTTCTGTCCTGTTCATGATCCTGCCTATCTGCTCAATTGAAAGGTAAAAATCCCGCCTGTTTGCTCCAAGGTCTCCATATTCGAGGACAAATACGGGGACCTGGGTCTTCTGCTGGAGTTCTAAAGGATCATGCCCCATCTGGCTGAAGGTCTTGAAGATCAGGTCAGGGCGAGGGTCCAGCGCTGCAATAAGCTCCGGGTTGTCATTACCCCTGAATTCGCCGAAAACCGGAAGCTCCTTATAGCCCGGATTTGCATATGCATATGGCCTTGCTTCGAACCTGGCCAGGTCTCTTTCCATATCGTCCACCGCAATGACATTCCCCTGGCACTGCATATAGGTAATATACCGCAGTGCCCCCGGGCCTGAGCATATTATATTAGATACCTGAGCGGGTATCTGAAGCTCCCTTCCCAGGCTGTCCTTAACTGATACCGCACTGTCGGGCATCGCCGGCTTTTCATCGCTTTTGCAGCCGGAGGGGATCAATGCCGTTAATACCATAAAACAGCAAAGGAAAACTCTTTTCTTTAACATCCTGAATATCCCTCTCGTTAGTGTTACGAATTTTCAAATAGTGTTACCATTATATGCAGGTGAAAATCCATGTCAACAGGTAACTGGTTATTTTTTCATTTATTTTTTCTTGTAAAGGGCATATCCCCGTTATATATAGAAATGATCCTGATATTTCATTGACCGGGTAAAGCTTAAAAAAAGGAAGGGATATTAACGGCATGAGGATGAAAGGAAAGGCTTTAAGGCTGATAAAAGGGCTTTTGTTTGTCACGCTTCCGACTATTATAGCAGTTTTTGTCTTTCTTGAGCTGTTTTTCCGCTTTATTATACCTGCAAACAATCCGCCAAGAGGCTATTTTGACGAAACGGAAAAGATATTCCGCTTAAGCCGGAAGCCGGAGGCCGGCATGTGCACCATTGGAAAATTTGCAGAGATCAGGACAGAGTGGAGGGTAAACAATATGGGGTGGAATTACCCTGTCGATTATTACCCTCAGGAAGGCAGGAAGCTTATTGCAGTCATAGGCGATTCATTTATTGAAGCGCTGGAGGTCGATTCAGACAGAAAATACCCCTTCCTGCTAAGAGAGATGCTTCTGCCGGAATACGAGGTCTATGCATTCGGGAGGGGAGGGGCACCGCTTTCGCAATACCTTCATGTAAGCAGGTATGTCAGAGAGCACTTTGATCCTGAAATACTGGTCTTTAATATCTGCTATAATGATTTTGTTGAGAGCGTATATGAGCTTAATCCCATACAGAGCTATTATATGCAGCTCTCCATAACAGATGACAGAGATATAAGTGAGATTATGCCGGAACCTGACTATTCGCATTACCAGTACAGGCCATTTATCAGGTTCATATCTGAGAACAGCGCAGTTATACGCTATTTTTACTCTAATCTGAGGTTAAGGTCTTTGATAAGGGACAGGAAGGACAGGAGGGATGATCTTGAAGGCAATATATTCTTCCGGAAAGCAGAGGAAGAAAAGGAAACTGTAATGATTGCCGCAGACTATATAATCGGCAGGATAGCGCAGGAAAACAGTGACAGAAGGGTAATATTCATAATGGACGGCCCGAGGGAGGCCATATACAGCTCCAGCGTCGCGGAAAGCAGGATAACCTGGATGAACGAAATGGCAGGATCCATCTGTGAAAGGCATAATGTCGAGTTTATAGACCTTACAGGATACATGGCAGAAGACTACATGGAAAATAAAAGGAAGTTCAACAGTGAGATCAACCATCACTATAATGAATATGGCCATCTATTTGTATCAGAAATACTGTATGATCATCTGAAAAACACAGCCCAAAAGGCTGAAAAACCAGGCAGTGGCTCAGACAGCTAAAAAAGCGGGTAATACGGGTTCAGGGGGAGGGCTGGTAAATATTAAAAGTTCAAACATTTCCGCTCCTGTATCGTTATAATCATAGTAATTAAAATACAGGGAGCCAGAACCGGATGCTTTTCAGGCTGTTTCTTCTTTTTTCGGTAATACCGCTGATTGAGCTTGCAATACTCATAGAGATAGGCAGGAACATAGGTGCCTTATATACGATACTCATCGTGGTCCTTACAGGTGCTCTGGGGGCTTTCCTTGCAAGGCAGCAGGGGTTTGCCACAGCCTCGAGGATCAAAGAAAGCCTGAACAAGGGAAAGATCCCGGCTGATGATATGATAGGGGGCCTGCTGATCCTTGCCGGGGGGCTGATGCTTCTTACCCCGGGAATCCTTACTGATCTTGCGGGTTTTACCATGATCATTCCGGCTACAAGGAATTTCTATATCCGTTTTATCAGAAAGAGCTTCTCCGGCTATGTCAGCGGCAGGGTGGTAAAAGGTCCGTTCAGCTTTTCTTCAGAGGAGGAGGATGGTGTATATGATGGCTCTGCTACGGATATATCAGGAGATGAAGAAAAATAGCCAGAGGGTCCCTTTACTCCTTTATCTTTTCAAGAAGGAAGAAATATTCGGTATTTCCGTTTTTCCCCTTTATCAGGCTTTTTTCAGTGAGCAAAATATTAAAGCTCTTTTCAAAGAAATTTTTCAGTGAATCAATTATCTCCGGATGGTATCTTGAAGGAAGTATCCCTCTGCCTGTTACAAGCCTCTTCTCTGATTCGAACTGGGGCTTTATCAGGGCTATTATAAACCCCCCGGGTTTTACAAGCCTGCTTATAGAATAGACAGCTTTTCTTATCGATATGAAAGAAAGGTCTGCCACCGCAAAATCAAGAGTTTCCGGCAATCCTTGCACATCCCTTATATCGGTGTTTTCCATGAGTATTATGCGCCGGTCGTTCCTCAGGCTTTCATGAAGCTGATTGCTTCCTGTATCAATGCAGTATATTCTTTTTACGCCATGCCTTAATAGCACATCAGTAAAGCCGCCTGTTGATGATCCTGCATCCAGGGCGCTCATTCCTGCCAGTGAAAGCCCGGCCTGGCCAATGAAATGATCCAGTTTCCTCCCTGACCTTGATACAAAAGCAGGTGTGGGCACTAAGGCTATTTCGGACAGTTCATCGACCTTTTTCCCGGGAGTTATGACAATACTGCCATTAACCCTGACCCTCCCCTCCAGGATCATATCCCTTGCCTGTACCCTTGAGGGTACAAGCCCCCTACTGAAAAGAAGGGTATCCAGCCTGGCAGGCATTACAGTATTACTGGAAGGTTATCAAAAAGTATATAGGGGACACTGCTCCTGTCAAGGTCTGTGAGCTCTTCGGATATACCTATCACCCTGTTGAAATCCTCATAGATATTGCCTGATATCATTGCACCGTCGATCATGGATGTGATCTGCCCGTTCTCTATCAGGAACCCCAGGCTTATACCCATAGAATACTGCCCCTGCACGATATTGCCGCTGTGAGCACCGATAACTGATTCGATGAGTATGGCTTTTTCCTGGTTCATGAGCTCTGATTTCGGCGTCATGCCCTTCTCAAAGCTTATTTTTGAAATGCCCGGCGAGACGGGAGAATCAATGGAAGCTGACCAGAAGCCTGACTTGAAACCGTTACCTGTAGGCTGATTGCCTGTCTTTGAAGCTGTATAAAGGTCAAAGATGAAGCCTTTGAAAACTCCCCTGTCAAACAGGGTCTTTGATGATGTCGGGTTCGCCTCGTCATCAAAAGGTATGCCTTCATTGTCCTCATGTATTGTTATCAGATCAGAAAATACCCTGCTTTCTACCTTATCCTTGAGAGGGGAAAGCGAATAGAGAAGGTTGGTCCCGCTTATTGCGGATGTAATTCTCCATATAAGGCTCCACATTGCATTTGGGGCAAATATGACCCTGTAGTTTCCGGATGGTATTTTCTTTCTTGTGAGGGAAGCCCTGTAAAGTTCTATAAGCTCTGAAAGAGCCTGGGAGGGAAAATCCGACATGCTTTTAAGGGACAGGCTTCTTGATATCCTGTCATTAGTGCCTTTTAAGGATATTGAATAGTTCTGGCTTATCTTTCCTGTCTGAAAACTGCCGTTAAAGCCTGAACTGTTAATGATGCTCTTTTTTGAATTTGACAGTGAAATGCCGGCATTTATCTCAGATACAGGGATCTGCTCTGCAAGGGTCCTTATCGGTTCAGAGAGCTTATCAGACAGTACCTGCGATGAATATTGGAGCTTTTTGTCCTCAGTCACCTCAACAGGCCTGCCGGGAAAATCAAAATCTACCTCGGTGCCATAACTTATAATGTTTTCAAGGTTTTCTGAAATGATCGAGGGGTCCTGGTTCTCGTCCATCGTAGTTATTGTCATCCTGTTGTCCCTGATAAGCCTTATGCAGTACTGCGAGATGTTCTCGCCGAAGACCTTCTCAAGATTATTATTGGTTATCCTCAGCTTTGTCTTTTCATTGTCAATCCTCAGTATTTCATACCGGGGACTCAGCGTTTTGCATACTTTTATAATTCTGTCCATTAAAGCTTGCCTCCTATCCCGACATTGTCTATCCTGATATGCGAAGAACCTGTCGCAGATTTGCTTATCAGCTGGCCGTCCTTTCCGCATCCGCCCCGCTTATCAAATTCAAAATCATCTGCTATCATCCTGATATTCATCAGGGTTGAAAAAAGCTCTCCTGATATGTTAATGTCCTTTACGATCTCCTTCTTTTTTCCGTTTTCTACCCTGTAGCCGTACTGTGCCCCGAATGTAAAATGGTTTCCAACTGTCTGGCCCCCCTTTGCATTAAGCAAATAATAGCCGTCATCAAGGCTGTCGAATATCTCCGAAGCTGTATTTTCCCCCTTATCAATGTATATATTGGACATACGGATGATCGGTGTCGCTGTATAATCCCTTGCCCTGCAGTGCCCTGTAAGCTCCTGGCCGAAGAAATGGGCTGAATCTCTGTCATTTAAGTAGGAGTTTACTATGCCTTCTTTTATAATGTATGTCTTTTTCCCTGATATCCCCTCATCATCATACTTGTAATAGCCGGGAACCCCCTTTATTGAGGGGTCATCTATCACATTGAGGAAGGGGGGGGCGATCCTGTTACCTATTTTCAGGCTTTTTTTGAGGTCTTCATTGTAGTATATATGCTCAGCTTCGGATAAATGCCCGAATGCTTCGTGTATAAATACACCGGCAAGCTGGGGATTCAGTATCACATTGAACCTTCCTCCCGGAATGGGGCGGGCCTTCTTCAGCTTTGAAAGCTCGGAGAGATAGCCCTCCAGGACAGCTTCCTGGCTGATAAGGTCAGAGTAGTCATCACTCCCGCCTATGGTGACAGCAAGATTCTGGAGGTCCCCATGATCTGTCCTGATATAAGTATTGAAAGTCATGGATAAATAAAGCTGTTTCTGCTTTATCCTGGAGCCTTCGGAGTTCATGAAGTGCCTGTCTGAGAATTCCTGGTTAAAGCCTGCTGACATTGTAATGCAGTCTATGCCGGATTGCAGAAGCTGGTAGTAGTGCTTCATAAGCTGAAGTTTTTCTTCCATGGTCACATTGAGCGGATTTCTTTCTGATGCTATTAATACTTCATCAGATACAGGCTTCTGGGGTTCAAAGACTATTTTCCGCTTTTTTCTGGAGGCTGAAATTTCAGCATTTCTTATAAGGCTATCCCTGTTTTTTTGTATGTCATCAAGGCTGGTAGCTGAAAAAACAGCCATGCCCCCGTTTCTCAGTATCCTGAGATGAGTTCCTTCAGACCCTGTTTTTGAGATACGGCTTATCTTGCCGTTCTGGAGGAATATTGATTCGGTACTGTTCTTCTCATACCTTATATCCCTGTAATGGTCCGGGAAAAGCTTCAGCAGCTTTTCAAGTTCATTAAACATATTTTCCACCTCTCACTGGTAATTAGAATATTTACCGCATTTTCCAGGTAAATATTTATATTTACCGAGTTTCACTGGTAATTACTTAAATAATTACTCTTATTATAAAAAAACTGTCCATATTTAATATCATAAAGCGGTTTGAATGTCTAAAGAATTAAAGAGATAAATCTCAACTGCAAAGCAATGGGAAAAGGTGCCCGGGCTTATAGTGCCGATAGCTTTTTAATTTTGCCTTATTTTCATTATTCTGATATATTGTTCAAAAATAAGGTTCGCAGGATAAAATGGTATGGTAAACAGGGTATTTTTCTTGTTGTCAGTAATGCTTTTAGCTTTCTTTCCAGTCAGTAGCGCTGAAAATATTACCCTGGAGGGGTTTGAGGCTGTATGTGCTGATTTTAAGGGCGATGGAGTTTTGTTTTCAGAATTTGCATCAGATTTTATCAGGAGAGTAGAAAAGAGGGATGATGAGAAAGCATTCATCCTTATATACAATCTGCCTGATGAAGGCGGCAGCCTGGATAATGCAGAAATCACAATAGGTGTTATTGTTGACAGGTTTGTAAAAAGCACTCCCCCGCTATATATAAGAATATTTGACCGCTCCAGCGTAAAAAAGGAGACTTTCGAGGGAAACCATACCGGTTTCATCAGTTTCTACAGGCTTCTGCTTGAAGATCTCCTGAGGAAGGATGCTGTCCTGACCGGCATACCTGTAATAATATTTGATGCTGAAAGGTTCATTGAGAAAGGGGTTTTCTGCGCTGAGATCCTTATACCTGTAGCGTGATCGAACAATTATGAAACATTACAGGGAATTATTGAGTAATATCAGCTTTCAGCGTTTTTATTGCGATACTTCATTGATACGGGATATTAAAGCTGATAAATGAGGAAAGGGATGTTCATAGCAGATACATTTATTTATTTCTCCTTCATCATGCTCATTTTTTCCGGGATTGCCTTTTCACTTTCCATTACATTTCTTGATGTCGGCCATGGCGACTGCATTGTTATTGAGGGCGAGGATGTCCTTATTGTGGTTGATGCAGGCGATGTTTCCGGGGGTGATAAGCTCAGGTCCTATCTTGCTGAAAAGGAAAAGCCTGCTGATATTCTAATGGTCACGCATCCGCATCCCGACCATTTCTTCGGTATAGTGAAAGTGCTTGACCTTGTTGAGACTGAATTCATCTATTGTAACGGAGATATATATGAGAATGATGATTATTACAGGACTGTCTCAGCGGTCAATGAATCCGGCAAGGTTCTTAAAACGCTTAGAAAAGGGGACATGTTTGAATTTGAAAATTTTTCTCTGGAGGTCATACACCCGGATGATCAATTCCTTAAACAGAATTCCGACCTTAATGACAGGTCCCTTGTTATGATCCTGCACAAGGGCAAAAAGAAGCTTATGCTGACTGGAGATATAACTGCTGAGGCTCAGAAATACCTGCTTGAAAATTACAGTGCGGAATATCTGGCCTGCGATGCGATAAAAATGCCCCACCATTGTTCCGGGAAGGCCTTCTACGATAAATTCATAGATGCTGTATCCCCCAGGGCAGTTATCATAAGCACAGGCCCTTCAGTATATAATTATCCTGATGACAACTGCATCAAAAGAATAAATGAAGCTGTCCCGGTAGTATTGAGAACTGACCACGAAGGCAATATCAGCCTTATGTGGTAGGGCCCCGGGATATTATCCAGGCTCTTATTATTATTGACAATTTTACTCCAGTAAATAGAATAGCTTATCTATGCTGCAAACGATCATAGGAAACAAATGACAAAGTCATAAAAATCAATTTACCGGGAGATATATACTATGCTGAAGTCTATTAGGTCAAACATAAAGAAGCTGCACTGGATACTCTGGATCATCATCCTGAGCTTTGTGCTGTGGGGAGTGGGCGGTATCAGCCAGCTGGGGGGCCTTCCCAATAATATAATCAAATCGGTTGAAGGAATAGAGGTAAGCTTTTCTGATTTTGAGCTGGCATACAGAAGAATGGTCTCTTTTTATTCTGAAATGTACGGGGAACAGTTCTCTCCTCAAATGGTCGAACAGCTTAACCTTAAGCAGTCCGCCCTTAGCGGGGTCATAGAAGAGGCTGAAAAAGCCGCCCTTTCAAAGAAGGCCGGTTTTACTGTGGAAGATCAAGAGCTCAGCAATGCAATAATGGAGATACCTGAGCTTCAGGACGAGGAAGGCAATTTTCTGGGCAGGGATATCTATCTGCAGCTGCTTAAGATGAACAACCTTTCAGTCTCAGAGTTTGAAGGCGGACTCCAGAGGGGGCTTCTGGCCCAGAAGCTTAATAACTATTTTCAGTATACTGTTATTCCCTCAAGGGCTGATTCTCTTCAGAAGTATATCTACGACAATACCACGAGGCAGTTTGCCTATATTGCTGTTAACAGCAGGAACCTGACTGAAAGCGTCGAATATACTGAGGAAGAGATAGCTGAGTATTTTGAAGCAAATAAAATGAATTATGAGCTTCCGGAACAGAGGGTCATAGAATATATAGCATTTGACCCGAAGTCACATGAAGGCGAGGTTGAAAATGCCAGGGACCTTCTTAACGAATACTATCTCAGCCACAGGGAAGAATTCAAGCAGGAGGAACAGGTAAAGGCTTCCCATATTCTCTTCAGGGTAAATCAGCAGGATCCTGAAGACAGGCAGAATAAGCTTCAAAAGGCCCTTGAAATAAAGAAGGAGCTTGATGAAGGTGCAGATTTCGGCCTGCTCGCAAGGATGTATTCTGAGGATCCCGGCACAAAGGAAAAATCAGGAGACCTTGGTTATTTTGGCAGGGGCAAGATGGTCGAAGCCTTCGAGGAAGCTGCCTTCTCGCTGAAGACAGGCCAGATAAGCGATCCTGTTGAAACATCATTCGGATTTCATATTATAAAGGTTACCGACAGGAAAGAGGAGGCTATGCTGAGCTTTGAGGAAGCAAGCCCAAGGATAGACGCCAAACTCAGGTCTATAAAGGCTGACAGGATAGCGGGGAAAGAAGCAGAAGAATTTGCATCAGGCCTTATAGCCAGGGAAGAGTTTATCAGCAAGGCTGACTCATTAAAAATCAGATATAATACATCAGAGCCATTTTTCAATAAACAGACAATCCCCGGCATTGGGTATGCTAAAGAGCTGGTGGAACAGGCATTCCTGACAGATGTAAACGCTGTCTCAAGCCCTGTAAATGTAAGGAACATGTATTATGTCTTTGCGGTAAAAGAGGTTATTGAACCTCATATCCCGGGGCTTGATCATGAAGATACACTCAAGAGAGTTACTGAGGATTATAAGAAGGAAAAAGCAAAAGAGCTTGCACTTGAAAGGGCGCAGAAGGTTCAGCAGCTCCTTGCAGACGGTGTATCACTGGATGAAATAAATACAATTTTTCCTGATCTTAAGCTTGAAAAGAAAGAAACGGGAAAACTGACAGCTGGGAGCAATGTTCCCGGCATAGATGACAAGGATAAGGTCCTTGAGCTTTTCCAGATCAATGAGGATGAAGTCTATGGGCCTGTCTCCAAGCCTGATACAGGACAGTATACATTATATTACCTTGCAGACAGCAGTCAGCCGGAGATCGACATGTTTGACGAAAAGAGGGAGGAACTGGATGATTCGCTTGTTAAATCAAGAGGCTTTGAGATTTACAGGGCATGGTTTGATTTTGCCAGGAAAGATCTGGATGTCAGGACAAACAATGCGCTGATGAAGTATATAATGGAGAATTAAAATGAACACTTTTACAAATGCATTTCTGGAGACATCAGCGAAGTACGGGGATAAGGTCGGGCTGAGCTGGAAGGAAGAGGGCAAGCCATATCAGAGTATTACATGGGGAAAGGTCTATGAGCTCATAACGGATTTTACAAACGGCCTGAAGAAGCTCGGATTCAAAAAAGATTCTAAAATAGCGATACTTGAAAAGAACAGCCCCCAGTGGCTGATCACAGACCTTAGCTCCCAGTTCCTTTCAGGCATTAATGTACCGATATACAATTCAACAGCACCCAGACAGATCGAATTCCTGCTTAACCACTCAGAATCGTCTTTTATTGTGATCGGTGATAAATACCAGTATTCCAAGCTTCAGCAGGTCCGAAAATCACTGAAGAAAGAGATCATTGCCATAGTGGTCAATACCATGGGTATTGAAGACGATAGCTATTACAGTTTTGATGATGTGCTCAGGCTTGGCAAAGAGAACAGGACTGTAACGCTGGAGGAGCTGAACAAGCATGTGAGGGAAGATGATATAATAAGCTTTGTCTATACATCAGGTACCACAGGGGTACAGAAGGGAGTAATGCTTTCCCACAAGAATTTCTTCTGCAATATAAATGCATTGAAAGACCTGTATCCAATTACAAAGGATGATACGATATTATCCTTCCTTCCCCTTTCACATGTGCTTGAAAGGCTTGCTTCTCATTTTCATGAGATCTACCTTGGAAGCCATATAGTATATGCAGAATCAATAGAAAAGGTATCTGAAAACCTGCTGGAAGCAAGGCCGACAGTTATGATAAGCGTCCCGAGGCTGTACGAGCAGATCCTGAAGAAGATTAAAAACACTGTGAAAAAATCACCGGCAATAAAGCAGAAAATCTTTCATATTACGACAAGGGCAGCTGTTAAAAAGGTATATTGCGAACTCGAGGGCAGAAAAGTACCCTTTGTCACTGCACAGCTTGCGAAAATAGCGGACAGGCTTGTATTCAAAAGCATCAGGGAAAAGGTCGGGGGCAGGCTTAATTTCTTTGTGTCCGGCGGTGCCCCTCTATCTGTTGAGACAATAGAATTTTTCTTTGCTGCAGGGCTGATAATCTACGAGGGCTATGGCCTTACTGAGACCTCACCAGTAATTTCAGCAAACCAGCCCGGTGCCGTAAAATTTGGCTCTGTAGGAAAGGTGATCCCCAATGTGGAGGTTAAGATAAGCGATGATGGAGAGATCCTTGTCAAGGGCGACCTGGTCATGAAGGGCTATTACAAGGATGAAGCTGAGACAAAAGAGGCATTCGATGAGGAAGGGTGGTTCAAGACAGGTGACATCGGTTTTATCGATAAAAACGGCTTTATTACCATAACTGACAGAAAAAAGAATATAATAGTCATGTCAAACGGCAAGAATGTTGCCCCATCGCCGATAGAAAGCCAGGTACTGAAGATCAGTTACCTTTCACAGGCCATTGTTCTGGGAGACAACCAGAAATACCTTGCTGCCCTCATAGTGCCGGATAAAGAAGCAATTACAAGGACAGTCTCGCAAAGGCTTGAGATAAACAAGCCATATGAAGAGATGCTTAAAGACGAGAAGGTCATTAAAATGGTCAAAAGCGATATTGATGAGGAGCTGAAAGACCTTGCCTTCTTTGAGAGGATAAAGAGGATAGCATTGCTTCCAAGGGAGTGGACTGAGGAGTCAGGTGAGCTGACCCCCACGAAAAAGACAAAGAGAAAGATCATAGAGGCTAATAACAGGGCGCTTATCAAAAAGCTGTTCTGACAGGCAGATGGACAAGACTCTTTGCATACTCCTCCCGTCAAGAGAGGGCATACTTGGCGGTGCAGAGCTCCTTGCCGAAGATCTTTGCTCGGAGCTGAAAAAAAACGGGGTATCCGCAGAGCTGAGGCATTTTCCGTTCAGGACAGATACAAAAGAGGCTCTTATCAAAAGCATAATAGATTTCCAGGCACTTGATCTTTCAGATTACTATGGTATTATTGCAACAAAATTCCCAAGCTATCTCGTAAGCCATCCCAATATTTATCTTTATCTCATCCATCAGCACAGGGAGCTTTATGAATTCTTTGGGACCAGGTTCTCATCCTTTTCACATAACAGCATGGATGACCAGTTAAGGGGCATGATCTACCAGATGGAGAAGCAGAGGCTTTCTGAACTGGATTTTGTAAAAACCATATCAAGGACGGTTTCATCAAGGCTTGAGCGGTATTTCGGAATCAGCACACAGCATATATATGTCCCTCCTCCAGGTAAAACTAGCTACAAAGAAGGGGTTTATGAAGATTATATACTTTTTGTCAGCAGGCTGGAGGAGGATAAAAGGCCTCACCTCTTTATAGAAGCACTCAGCTTCCTCCCTCATGGAATAAAGGGCATAATGGTCGGAAGCGGAAGCCTTTCCGAAAGCCTGAAGATCATGATAGAAAAAAAGGGACTGTCTGAAAGGGTATCGATAAAAAGCCGTGCAGGATTCGATGAGCTGTGCGGGCTTTACAGCAATTGCCTGTGTGTCGTCTTCTGCCCCTTTGATGAAGATTACGGTTTCGTTACTCATGAGGCATTTCTTTCCAGAAAGCCCGTAATTACTGTTAATGACAGCGGAGGGGTCCTTGAATTTGTTGAAAATGGCGTAAACGGCTATATATGCAGGGAGGACCCTGAAGAGATGGCCAGCAGCATCATGCTGATCTGCAATGACAGGGAAAAGGCCGGGAAACTCGGCAGAAAAGGCTATGAAAAGGTGTCCGGGTTATCTTATAAAGAGCTTACTGATGATATTCTGCTGTCGCTTGGGATCTGAAAATATTGCTAAATTATTCTTGAATATTTTTTCATTAAGCATAGGCTATTATTGTATGCTTTAATTTTAATTAGCCTGCAAATGATTTGGAGATGCCTTTATGATCCATAATTATCATTATGTTAGAATCCGAAGCAGGATACAGCGCACAAAGGACACAGTCTCACTCATCCTTGATAAACCGGGAGATTTCTACTATCATGAGGGGCAGTTTATCATGCTTTGGATACCCTCTGTTAATGAGAAGCCTTTTGCTGTTTCAGACATTAATCAGGAAAGCATTGAAATTACCGTAAGGATAATAGGGGATTTTACTCAAAAAATATCCGGGCTTACCGCAGGAGAGAGCATTGGCATCAGGGGCCCTTTTGGCAGGGGATTTGAGTTTGTATCAGAAAAAAAGAGCGTGATCGTTGCAGGGGGTGTGGGAATAGCAAGCGTCAGCCTTCTTGCTTTGAATAATCCCGGCATCAGGCTTCTCTACGGTTCAAAGAGCAGAGATGATATAATTTTTACTGAACGGTTCAGCAACTGTATTTATGCCACTGATGACGGCTCATTCGGGAGGAGGGGATTTATTACCGATATTTTCATGGAGTATATACAGAAAAACAGTGTAAAAACTGCTTATGCCTGCGGGCCGGAGAAGATGCTCTGCCGGCTTCTTGAAATTTGTGAAGGCAATGATATAAAGCTCTTTGCCTCCCTGGAGAGATATATGAAATGCGGAACCGGAATATGCGGGCAGTGTGCAATAAACGACAGGATCACCTGTGTCGACGGGCCTGTATTTGAGGGCAGTGTACTGAAAGGCCTGTCTGAGTTCGGCAGGATACGCTATAACAAAGCAGGCCAGAAGGAAAGCATATAATTTTTATATTATCAAGGATCGGGACTCTTAAAATACCTTAGGAAGGGGAGAAAAGATGGATCTTTTCCATAAGATGAACAGGAGGGCATTCATTAAATCAGCCGGCAAAGTGGTCGGTGTGACCCTGACCCTGCCGGCAATAAGCAGTGTCGGGAGGCTTTTTGCCTTTGAGAACGCTGATCAGCCTGAATATATTGATATATCAAAGGAAGCCATAAAGAAAGCTCTTGAAAAGAGAATGGATTATTGTGACTTCTTTTATGAAAATGTCGTGGAAAGAAGCATTACAATGGAGAACGGTACAGTCAGCGATATTGATTATGGCGTGGATTCAGGAATAGGAATAAGGACAAGAAAGGATGAAGCAACAGGCTATGCATATACTCAGTCACTGAAAAGGGATGATGTTTTAAGGACTGTTGACAGGGCATGCAGGATAGCCGACCTGAAAAAAACCGGGATAAAGCCTGTTGAGCTTAAAATAATGCCTGACAGAGGGATACTGCCTGTAAAAACAGATCTTGCAGACCTGAGCCTCGAGAAAAGGATTGTGCAGATGAACAAGGCATATGAAGAGGCAAAGAAGGTTTCCGATATTATACAGTATATTAAGATCGATTATATTGAGTCATTGAGAAGAATAGCCGTTGCCAACTCCAAAGGTGTTTTTGCGGTCGATTACCAGCCTATTGTATTTTTTATCGTTTATTGCCTCGGTGTTAAGGAAGGAAGAAGGCATATGGGCAGAAGGCGGGTAAGTTATGCAGCAGGATATGAGATGTTCGATGACCAATTTCCATTAAAGGCAGGCAGAGATGCTGCCCTCGAGGCAGTAACAATGGTCGATGCTCTGGATGCACCTGCGGGAAGTATCCCTGTTGTTATTGCAAATGGCTGGGGAGGTGTAATTATTCATGAGGCTGTAGGGCATGGACTGGAAGCTGACGGCGTTGTAGGGGGTTCCTCCTTTTACGGCGGAATGGTCGGGAAAAAGGTAGCATCTGAGCATGCCTTCCTTGCTGACAGCGGAAGCCTGAAAAGGTTCAGGGGCTCGTACAACTATGATGATGAGGGTTCGCCTTCGAAAGAGAATATCCTTATTGCCGGGGGTGAGCTGATAAAATATATGACAGATATAGATACCTCGGAAAAACTGAAAATGGAGAATTCAGGCAATTCAAGAAGGCAGTCCTTCAGGCATTCTCCGCAGGTAAGAATGACTAATACATTTCTCATGCCGGGGAAGACATCCCCGGAGCAGATAATTGAAGATACAAAATATGCCCTTTATGCCGTAAAGTTTGGCGGCGGTTCAGTGGATATTGTAACAGGCAACTATACATTTACGGTAAGAGAGGGCTATCTGATCGAAAACGGAAAGGTCACGAGCCCTGTCAGGGGTGCCACTCTTATAGGAAGGGGCCCTGACAGTCTTAAAAAGGTTGATGCTGTTGCTTCAGACCTGGATTTTGCACCGGGAATATGCGGTAAGGGAGGACAGTATGTGCCTGTAAATGTAGGACAGCCTACGATCAGGGTATCAGAAATGACAGTTGGCGGTATCAGCGGATAAAGGAGGCAGTAAATGGAAAAAAACTTGATAGAACTGCACAGCCATATTGGCAGGCTGTTCAGCCAGACATGTAAAAAAGCGGAATTTGACGGCGGTGACCTGTTTATAACACATTCCAGGTATGTGGGCATAAATGTAAAGGACGGAAAGCTAAGCTCGCTTAAGGATAATCTTGAACACGGGATGGGAATGAGGGTCTATAAAGATAATAAGATGATATTTGCAGTCTCGGCAAATGTTAATGAGTCAGGGCTTGATGACCTTTTTCAGAATGCCCTGGAGCTGGTAAAATATATCGGAGAATCAGAATTTTCAAAGAACTGCAGGTTTGACAAGGTGGATGGATCATATATTAAAAGCCTTGATATCTGGGATGGGTATATTGACAGTTTCGATCCGGAAGAGGAAATTAAATACCTCAAAGGGCTGGAAAGAGACTGCCTGAAAGCAAGAAGAGAGATCGACTCATCAAGGGGGGCCTCAATGGGCCTTTTCGGGGGAAGTTTCAGCTTATGCTCCTCAGAAGGCTATTTTCAAACCTACAGGAAAAGCATCTACAGCGTAGGCCTTGGTGTCATTGCAAAAAAAGGCCCAGAGACAAAATCAAGCTATGCTGGCTGGGTATCCATATACAGGAATGAACTGCCAAGGTACAGGGGATTCGGGAGGTTTATAGCAAATAAAGCCGTCAGGCTTCTTGGAGGAGAACCCATAAAGACCTGCAAAGTGCCTGTCCTGTTCCACCCTGATGCTGGAATTGACCTTTTTTCCGGGATAATTGGAGCATTCAGCGGTGATGCAGTGATCAAAGGCTCCTCATACTATGCGGACAGCCTCGGCAAAAAGATAGCCAGTGAGAACATCAACCTGATTGATGATGCAGTCATGGTAAAGGGTGTATCTTCGCTTCCAGTGGACGGAGAGGGTACTAAGACGAAAAAGAAGTATATTATTCAGAACGGTATCTTAAAATGCTTCCTTACTGACCTGAACAGCGCTGAGAAGCTTGAGGTTGAGCCCTCAGGCAATGCATTCAGGGATTCATACAACCAGAGGCCTTATATAAGTTCATCCAACTGCTACCTTGAGGATAAAAACAGCTATCCCATACCGGATATAATAAAATCTGTTGATTATGGACTCTACATTTTTGAGATTCTCGGATTCGGGATCGATCCTGTATCGGGAAGCGTCAGCATAGGTGTATCAGGGCTTCTGCTCAAGGACGGAAAGATGGACAGGCCTGTAGGCAGGATCACTATTGCGGAGAATTTTGATAATATACTGAATAATATCACCATGATAGGGAATGACCTTGTTTTCAGGGGCAGTGTCTCTGTCCCGCATTTCCTGGTAAAGGACATAACTGTATCAGGAACTTAGCACTAAGATTATATCAGCGGTGATCAGATGAAGATAATCAAGCCTGTATTCGGTGGTTATGGACTGGGATTTGAGAACAGCAGGACCTTTTTTATAGAAAAAGCTGTTGCAGGAGATGAAATAAACCCCTTTATATACAAAAAGCGAAAAAGGGTCCTGTTCGGCAGGATAGACAGCATTATAAGCCCGTCGCCTGAACGGATCGAACCCTTATGCCCTCATTTTGAGAATTGCGCAGGTTGCTCTTACCAGATTGTCCCCTACAGTCATGAGCTTGATATAAAAAGGGAGGTTTTCGAGGAGACCATGGAAAGGCTGTCCGGTATAAAATGCAGTGTATCTGATTTCATACCCTCAGATGACCGTTATCATTACAGGAACAAGATTGAAGCAAGCATAAAAAAGGATAAAGAGGGCTCCTTAAATATTGGTTTTCATAGAAGGGATGACTGGAGAAGGGTAATTGATATTGAGAAATGCCTCCTTGCAAATCAAAG
The DNA here is from genome assembly GCA_964389675.1 of uncultured Candidatus Sumerlaeota bacterium. Taxonomy (GTDB): domain Bacteria; phylum CAYMEV01; class CAYMEV01; order CAYMEV01; family CAYMEV01; genus CAYMEV01. The sequence goes on along the minus strand of CAYMEV010000001.1, from coordinate 252,566 downwards.
CATACAGGAATTCTACAGCAGAATAAGGATGTTCTTAAATAAGAACAGCTCAATGGTCCCGGATGAGCTTACCCATTTTACGATGAGGTCTAACAGGGAAGGGGATATCCTTCTTGTCTTGTGGTTTGAGAACCTGAAGGAACCCTGCAGCTTCCTTGATGCATTAAAGGGCTTCAGTTGCAAAGGGCTTAAAGGGATAAAGGCATATAACAGCATAATTTCTGAAAAGAAAAATACTGTTACAGACCTGATATTCAGTTCAGGGTCGCTGATTATTGAAGACCACTACGGGAAATGCAGGTTTGCAATGTCACCAGAGTCATTTTTCCAGGTAAACCCTTATATTACCGAAAAGATAATAGAGAGGCTGATCAATGTAAGCAGGGATGAAAGACCGCGTCTGATGTTTGATCTGTTCTCAGGCAGCGGATTCTGGGGCATTATCCTGTCAGACTATGCAGAACATGTAACAGGCGTTGAGATAAGTGAACTGTCTGAGAGGGAATTTAACTATAACTGCAGGATAAATGGCATAAGGAATTATGATTATTACAGGGCTGATGTAAGGCATTTTCTGAGAGAATCAGATGAAATGCCCGATATAATCCTCATAGATCCCCCAAGGGCAGGCATATCACCCAGGGTTATAAGAAGAATCAGCAGAAGGTCTGCAAAGAAAATAATTTATATATCATGCAACCCTTCCACGCTGGCAAGGGACCTGCAGGAGCTTTCGTCAGCCTATGAAATTGACAGCATGGTATTGTATGATATGTTTCCATGCACATTCCATGTGGAATGCATGGCAATACTGAAAAGGAAATCATGATACCTGAAATAGAAATTAAAAGGAGAATGAAATGAAAAGGCTTTTATTTACCTGTCTTATCCTTATTGTATTAATTTATTCTATACCAGCCCTGCAGGCTTCAGATGAAACAGGAAGCACTGAAGGCAGTGATCAGGCAGAGATCAGCTCCGGGGATGGCCTGCAGAAAAATATGGGATTTACACCCTTAATGTATGCAGTAATGAGAAACAATGAGGAGCTTTCAGGCTTTCTTCTCGAGAAGGGGGCAGATGTCAACGCAAGGGAGGAGAACCTGCGGACAGCACTGCATATATCCTGCATGAACTCAAGGTACGGCATATCCAAGATGCTTATTTCGGCCGGGGCAGATGTAAATACGGCTGACAGCGACGGGCTGACTCCGCTTCATTATGCTGTCATGCGCAATAATGATGAACTTGCTGACCTGCTGATAAAAAAGAATGCGGATATTAATGCCAGGGATGCGAGCCTGCGGACAGCACTGCATGTATCCTGCATGAACTCCGAGTATCTTATATCAAGGATGCTGGTCTCCGGTGGTGCAGATGTGAATGCAGCCGACAGCGACGGGCTGACTCCGCTTCTTTATGCTTGTATACGCAATAATGAAAGGCTCGCAGGGTTTCTTATTGAAAAGGGCGCAGATGTAAATGCCAAAGCAAGGAATGGCAGGACAGCGCTGAATATTGCATGCATGAATTCAGAACTCTATATATCAGAGATGCTGATCGAAGCAGGGGCTGATGTCAATTCTGCTGAGGAAGACGGGACCACTCCGCTGATAAACGCGGTAACCAGGAACAATGAGGAGCTTGTTGAAATTCTGTTAAAAAACAGGGCAGATGTAAATGCACGGACAAGAAACAATAAGACAGCCCTGCATATAGCATGCGCAAATTCAAATGATGAGATCGCCTGGAGGCTTATCCAGAAAGGAGCGGATATAAATGCTGTCGAATAAAGGCAGCCTCAGTCAATGATTTTTTTATATTGATAATATATCCAGACAGTGTAATTACTAAATATTCTGTTGCAGGAGGTGCCACTTGAAATTATCTGATCTTTTGGAAAAACGTGAAAAGATTGCTGTTATCGGCCTGGGTTATGTAGGCCTTCCTCTTGCTGTTGAGTTTTCAAAGAAGCTTGATGTAATCGGTTTTGACAGAAATGAGGAAAGGATTGCCGAGCTGAAAATGGGGATAGACAACACGCATGAGGTTGATAATGAGCTTTTAGCAAAGACAGATATCAGATTCACAAATGACCCCGGGGAAATAAGGAATGCAGGGATTGTCATAATTGCTGTCCCTACTCCCATAGACAGGTTCAATATCCCGGATACGAAAGCGCTTATAAATGCAACAAGAACAGCCGGGCGGAATCTCAGAAAGGGGTCCGTAGTGATATATGAATCAACCGTATATCCGGGCCTGACAGAAGAAGAATGCGTGCCTGTGCTGGAGGAGGAAAGCGGGCTTGCCTGGAAGAAGGATTTTTTCGTAGGTTATTCCCCTGAGAGGGTTAATCCTGGTGACAGGGAGCATACCATTGATAAGATCGTAAAGGTTGTTTCGGGGGATACTGATGCTACAGCAGACCTTGTAGAACAGCTGTATGCACTCATAATAAAGGCAGGTGTTTACAGGGTATCCAGCATTAAGACAGCTGAAGCCGCCAAAGTTATAGAAAACACGCAGAGAGACCTCAATATTGCCTTTATGAATGAGCTTTCAATCATATTCCATAAAATGGATATCGATACCCGTGAGGTCCTCAGGGCTGCGGGGACCAAATGGAATTTCCTGCGCTTCGAGCCTGGCCTTGTCGGGGGCCACTGCATAGGAGTTGATCCTTACTATCTTACTTTCAGGGCTGAAAGCCTCGGTTATCATCCTCAGGTTATCCTTTCAGGAAGGAAGATAAACAACAGCATGGGAAAGTTCATAGCTGAAAATACGGTTAAGAAGATCATTAAAGCGGATAAGAACGTTCACAGGTCGAAGATACTAATACTCGGATTCACATTCAAGGAGAATATACCAGACATAAGAAATACCAGGGTGATAGATATATATGAAGAGCTGATCGAATACGGGGCCTGCGTTGATATTTACGATCCCCTCGCTGATGCTGAAGAAGCAGGAAAACACTACGGCATCAGGCTTTTAAATAAATTGAAAGATAATGTAAGGTATGATGCAATAATATCTGCCGTCAAGCATGATATTTTTCTGAGGGAGTTCACCATCAGAAGGCTGAAGGGCCATCTTAACGGGGAAAATTCCATACTTATAGATATTAAGGGGATTTATGATAAGAAAGAGGCAGAATCCATGGGGATAATATACTGGGGCCTCTGATAAATTTGAACAGCAATGATAATCCTGAAAGCTCATTTTTATCTCCCTGCAGTATAACTGGTGCGATTGCAGGCGATATAATAGGCTCAGCCTATGAGTCTGGCAATACTGCTGATACTGGCTTTGAGCTTTTTCCCCGGGGGTGCAGATTCACTGATGATACCGTGCTTACCATAGCTGTTGCAGATGCTTTGATGAATAATAGGGGTATTGGGCCTGCGATCCATGATTATGGCAACAGGTACCCCGGCAGGGGTTATGGCCGCCTTTTTTCAAGATGGCTTAAAACAAAAGACCCTGAGCCTTACTACAGCTGCGGCAACGGTTCAGCAATGAGGGTAAGCCCGGTAGGGTTTGCTTTTAATACGCTCAGCGAAGTGTTAAGGCATGCAAAAGCATCTGCAGAAGTAACCCATAATCATCCAGAGGGGATAAAGGGTGCGCAGGCAGTTGCTGCATGCATTTTTCTGGCGAGGAAAGCAGAGAGCAAGGATGAGATATACAGCTATATCAACGATAACTTTGATTATGACCTGAATTTCAGCCTTGATGAGATAAGGGGCCTGTACAGTTTTGACGAGACCTGCCAGGGGTCAGTGCCTCAGGCAATAAGGGCTTTCCTTGAAAGCACGGATTATGAGAATGCAGTGAGGCTTGCAGTTTCTATCGGGGGCGACAGTGATACAATAGCCTGTATCACCGGAGGCATTGCATGCGCATTTTACCGAAAGATACCGAAATATATCGCCGATCAGGTATACCGCATGCTCCCTGATGAATTTACAGCTATTATCAGGGATTTTGACAATTTCATAAAGAATCAGTAATTCTGGTCAGTCTTATAATAATAAGCCGGATAAGCCTGGGCTTAACGCTCATTATTATGAGCTAATGTCTGAAATATGATCTTTGAATAAACAGCTTTATACTCGATAGTTCCAAATATAAAAACAAAATACCATTAAAAATTACCCATTTTATTATTGACATATGCCCATAACTATATTATTATAGATTTAAGAAAAGAAAAGGAGGCATAAATATGAAAATATGCATAACATCTCAGGGAAATACACTGGAAAGCATGCTGGACCCACGCTTTGGAAGATGTGCTTTTTTCTGTATAGCGGATACAGAATCAGGAGATGCTGAGTTTCTGGAAAACAGCCCGGGGGGCGGCGGTGCAGGAGTGGCTGCCGGCCAGCTTGTGATAAATAAGGGTATAGAAGCCCTGATAACAGGGAATCTTGGCCCCAATGCTTCGCAGGTGCTGAACTCCTCAAAGGTTGCGGTCTATAAGGGTGTGATGAAAACGGTCTCTGAAAATATCAAAGAGTTCAGTAACGGTTCTTTAAGCAGGCTTAGTGAGATTGGTGAAAGCCATGCCGGTATGAAATGGGGGAAGAACCTGTGAGAATTGCCGTATTAAGCGGGAAAGGAGGGACTGGCAAGACTACGGTGGCTCTCAGTATGGCAGCAACAGCAGGTGTTTCGCAATATATAGACTGCGATGTGGAAGAGCCTAACGGCTATCTTTTTGTCAGGCCTGTAATAGACAAGAGCTTTGATGTTACTGTTTTCAACCCTTCAATAGACAGCTCTCTATGCGACTCATGCGGGAAATGCAGTGAGGCCTGCCAGTTTAATGCACTTGCGGTCATGAATGAAGGTGTCATAGTATTTGAGAAGCTTTGCCATTCGTGCGGTGCATGCATGATAGCCTGTCCCAGAAAGGCAATTACAAGGAAATACAGGGCAATAGGTGTCATAGAGGCAAATGCTGATAAGAGTTTTGTTCAGGGGAGGCTTGATGTGGGAGAGCCTGTCAGTGTTCCTATACTCAAGAAGATTAAAAATTATTACAGGGATGATGCAGAGGTAATTATTGACTGTGCACCCGGAGCAGGATGCGGTGTTGTTGAGACACTTGAAGGTGTTGACTACTGCATACTGGTCACAGAACCTACCCCTTTCGGGCTGTATGACCTCAATATTGCAGTTCAGCTTTTACGAAAGCTGAATAAAAGGTTCAGCGTTATCATAAACAAGGCTCAGGATAATATCGTGATAATAGATGAATACTGCAGAAAAGAAAATATAGAGATAATCATGAAAATTCCTTTTTCAGAACGGATAGCCGCTGATTATTCAAACGGCATCCTGCCTGTAGAGGCTGATGATGAAATAAGGGAGAAGTTCATCGATCTGCATAAAGCATTGAAAGAGAGGGCAGAAAAATGAAGAAAATAGCATTTATAAGCGGTAAGGGCGGAACAGGCAAAAGCACTCTCGTTTCATCAATCAGCGAGATAGCCAGGGACAGGATAATCGCTGACTGCGATGTGGATGCCCCTGATCTTCACCTGCTTTTATCCGGAAAAAAGATCAGGCAGGAGGATTTTTACGGAGCCAAGGAGGCTGTCATTAATGAAGAAATGTGTATTAAATGCGGCCTTTGCGTATCAGTATGCGAGTTTGACGCAATAAGCGAAGATATCAGTATAATGCCCTATAAATGCGAGGGATGCGGAGCATGTGTCCTTGTGTGCCCCAATAAGGCAATAAAGCTGAAAAGCATTAAGACAGGCATTACTACCATATCAGAAACTGATGGCGGGATATTTTCCCATGCTCTGCTTGATGTAGGAGCTGAAGGCTCGGGAAGGCTTGTTACCAAACTGCGCCAGAATGCTGAGGCTTTCAGCAGTGGAGAAAAGTTCATGCTTATTGACGGTTCGCCCGGCATAGGCTGTGTGGTTATCGCATCCATTACCGGTACAGATGCTGTAGTGGCTGTTACAGAGCCGACACTGTCAGGCTTGAGTGACTTAAAAAGGGTGCTGGAGGTAGCAGGGCATTTTGGGATAAAGTCATTTGTCTGCATTAATAAATATGACCTGAACAGGGACATAACACGTCAGATAGAAGAATTCTGCAGGGAAAGGGATATTGAGATCATAGGAAAAATACCCTTTAATAAAGAGATCGTAAGGGCCCTGCAGGAATACAAAACACCTGTCAGGGCTGAAATTAAGGGAGTTGCTGAAGAAATAAAAAATATATGGAACAGGATTTTAGTCTATTTTGAAAATAAAAAAAAGGAGAACTGACATGAAAATCGCGATATCGACGGATGGCAGCATGGTATCAGCTCATTTTGGAAGGTGCCCTAATTTTACAGTCATTGATATTGAGAACAATGAACTGAAAAGCCAGGATCTGCTTGCTAATCCAGGCCATGCGCCCGGGGCTATACCTCAATTTCTCCGCTCACAGGGTGTAGAAATGATAGTATGCGGAGGCATGGGCAATAAGGCAATTTCAATGTTTAACGCATTTGGAGTGAAGACGGTACTCGGGGTTGAGGGAGAGATCAGTGATATTGTTGACAAGCTGAAAGAAGGCACACTTGCCGGAGGCGACAGCCTTTGCAGTCCAGGGGCAGGTAAAGGATACGGCCTGGACAAGAACAGCTGTGACCATGAGGAATAAATGAAACAGGGAGGTGAAGTAAATTATGTTTAATTCAGATAATTCAAGGCCAGGAAGAGGAATGGGAAAAGGCCGCGGTACAGGAAGAGGCCAGGGCCAGGGAAACAATCCCGGAGCAGGCCCCGGAGGATACTGCGTCTGCCCTAAGTGCGGGGAAAAGATGATACACCAGCAGGGTGTGCCATGCTATGAGGTCCAATGCCCTAAATGCGGGACAAAAATGATAAGAGGATAATAAATTATGCATTATAAACAAAAAAAGAAAGGAGGTGCGTATTATGCCAGGCGGAGATAGAACCGGTCCTATGGGAGCAGGTCCCATGACAGGCAGAAGAGCTGGTTATTGCGCCGGATACAGTGTCCCTGGATATGCAAATCCGTACCCTTACGGGGGTTTCGGAGGCAGAGGAAGGGGATACAGAAGAAGGTATTTCCGCTGGGGTATGGGAGGATATCCAGGATATGACCCCTATATGCAGGGTTATGAGCCTATTGTGCCAGTAGATGAAAAAGAATATCTGACAAAACAGGCTGAAGCTCTTGAAAAAGAGCTCAAGGATATCAAAAACCGTCTCAGCAGTCTTGAAAAAGAAGGCAAATAGCCGATTCTTCATAAAATAGACAGGCAGCAGCAGAAAATAATAATCTGCTGCCTGCTATTTTAATTTGATGATCAATGATATATAATATAATTAGAATAATAAAATACAGGGGGTTTTAATGTGGTAAGGCCGACCAAACCAAGAAGGGTGGAATTCATTCCCTCTCTGCAGGTTTTTGGCCCCTATGATGTGGATATTTCCGAACTTGAGGAGAATGTCCTGCATATTGAGGAGCTTGAGGCTGTAAGATTAAAGGACCTTGAGGAACTGGACAATGAACTTTGTGCGAACAGGATGGAGGTTTCGAGACAGACCTTTCAGAGAATACTCGGTACAGCCCGCGCAAAGATAGCAGACAGCCTTATAAATGGAAAGACAATCAGGATAGAGGGCGGCAACTATACAAGGAATATATGCCTTGTCCAGTGCCTGGACTGTGGCAGTACCTGGAAGGAAACATATGAGAACTTTGAAAAGATATTGAAAGGCGACTGCTTATGCCCTGAATGCGGTTCCAAGCGTATTGTGTGCGGGGGAAGGGAAAAGAAAATGTTCTGCAGGAAAAACTGCTGGCGGTACAGGGGTAACAGGGGCAATCGCTGATAAAAGGCCTGATGCCTTAAATAATACCCGGGAGGAGTAATATATGCTTATTTCCAGAATATTTCTTTTTTTGCTTTTGCTGATGCCGGTCCTGTTATGCCCTGTCCTGGATGCCGGGGACAAAAGTGCGACAGCTGTTGATGATAACAATGCTTTTGCTGTTGATATATTCGGGGAGTTATGCAGGAAAGAAGGAAACCTGTTCATATCCCCCTACAGCATATCATCTGCACTTGCCATGACATACGGCGGCGCAGGGGGAGAGACTGCCACCCAGATGAAGGATGTGCTTAAGTTATCACTCCCAGGTAATGAGGTTCATAGGGCACTGAGCGATATTATGCAAAAACTCGGGCGTTTTGGGCATGAGGGGAAGATCAGGCTTATGATAGCCAATTCAATATGGCCCCAGGAGGGATATTCTTTCTACAGTGAATTTAAGGAACTTTTGAAAAAATATTACAGTGTCAATATCTTTCCGGTAAATTTCAAGGATCCTGAAAAAGTAAGAAGGATGATAAATGACTGGGTCAGTGAAAACACAAATGGCCTTATAATGGATATGATACCTCCAGGTGCGCTGGATCCACTGACAGTGATGGTGCTTGTAAATGCCGTGTATTTTAAGGCTTCCTGGGATGCTGAATTTGATCCGGGAAGGACAGAAAAGGCTGATTTTCATCTGAATTCCGGTGAAGCTGTTAAAGCCGATATGATGAACAGGAGCGGAAAGCTCAGGTATGCGGATTACAGGGGATGCAAGGTACTTGAGCTTCCTTATTCAGAGCGGGAGATGTCAATGTTTATTGTTCTGCCCTCTGAAAAGGGCACAGGCATATTGAAAAAGCCTCAGGATCTTATTTCAGGGGATTTTTTCAGGGATATGGAGCAATGCATGAGGTACTGCAGGGTGGATGTATCCATACCCAGATTTAAACTCGCCTATGGGGTGACGCTGAATGCTGTACTGCAGTCTATGGGCATGACTGATGCATATGACTCGAATAAGGCTGATTTTACAGGAATGTATGATAAAGCTGCAGCCGGCGGGGAAAACCTGTATATCAGCAATGTGAGACACAAGGCATTTGTAGAGGTAAATGAAGAGGGTACTGAGGCGGCAGGTGTGACCTCCGTAGAGATCAAAAGGACAAGTGCCCCGCCGCCTATGGAAAAAAAGCGTTTTCTTGCTGACCGCCCCTTTATCTTTCTGATTGCTGACAATTCCACAAAGAGCATTTTATTCATGGGAAGGATCGAGAATCCGAATATTGAGTCCTCCAGCGGCGATTAAGGCTTAAAATGCCTTTTGCAGAAAATATCCTGCTGATTTAATCTATGCCAATTGACAGGATACAGGCAGGATTCCTGCAAATCCGGATTTCCTGAATCAGCCATGGATTAAAATGTACTGGATAATGCTTTTCAGCTAATATTTAAGCCATAATGCTGATCCGGGTATTTTTTTCCTTGTAATTGCTGCTTAATTCAATAGACTTCATCCTGGAAAAGATTTATAATTGTTATTCTTTAATTTGAATTCAATGAAAACAGCAGTGCAGGTGAGTTCGAGACCTGGGAAGGCCGAATATGATTTTATTACTGCTTAAATCATAAGGGGTTGATGATATGTTATCAGTTCTATACTTGATATTTATATACCCGATAGAATTTATAATAACCTGGATCATCGAGTTTACATTCTCAATAACCGGCAGTTACGGGGTATCAATAATTATAGTGAGCCTGATAATCAGTGCAGTTACTCTTCCCCTGTACCACCTTGCAAATAAGATGCAGGTCAAAGAGCGTGATATAAGGCGAAAGATGGCCCCGGCCATTAATGACCTGAAGAAGGTATATAAAGGCTATGAGCTTCACCTTTATATAAAGACCCTTTACAGGCAGAACAACTATCACCCTGTCTACTCATTAAGGTCGTCAATGGGACTGCTTCTGCAGGTACCCTTCTTTATTGCCGCATACCACCTGCTTTCAAGCTATGAACCTATCAAGGGTGTATCGTTCATGTTCTTCAGTGACCTTGGAAAGCCTGATTCCCTTATAAGCATCAGCAGTTTAAGCATCAATGTCCTCCCGTTCATTATGACAGCCTTCAGCCTTCTTGCAGGCCATGTATACGGAAAAAACCTCACAGCCAATGAGAGGCTGCAGATGTATTTCATATCCCTTCTCTTTTTTGTACTGCTTTATAATTCTCCTTCAGGCCTTCTTATATACTGGACCTGCAATAATATATTCAATTATCTGAAACATATCGGCTATGATTATTTTGAAAATGAAAAGCTAAAGAATAAAACTTTAATTAATCGGAGTTTTTGCAATGTCTAAAATATTACTGATCCTTATCCTTGTTTTTCTGATACCGCTGCCCGCCTATGCATACCTTGACCCCGGGAGCGGAAGCATGATCGTCGGGGCTGTAATCGCCCTGGCAGCGACCCTGTTCTACCTGATCAAGAATTTCGTCTATGAGAGGCTGAACTATGTGTTCAAGACCAAGAAGAAGGACCTTAACAGGAAATTCGGTATTGTTTTCTATTCAGAGATGGCTCATTACTGGAATGTATTCCTCCCCATTATCGAGGAAATGAACAGACGGAATATAAGATGCAGCTATTTTGCAAGCGAAGAGGATGATCCCGGACTGAAAAGCGATCTTGAGAATATTGAAAAGGTATATATAGGCAGAGGCTATGAAGCTTTCTATTTCTTGAACAGGCTTGAGGCCGACATGGTAATAATGACGACACCGGGCCTGAATGTACTGCAGCTGAAAAGGAGCAAAAAAGTAAAGCATTACTGCCACATAGTTCACGGACTCGAGGATACCTCTACCTATGCCCCCTACGGCGTTGATTATTTTGATTCTGTTCTGGTAAATGGTCAGCACCAGCTGTCAGTCATCAGGGAATTGGAAAAAAACCGCAATCTGCCTGAAAAGGATGTAGAAATTATAGGAAGTACATACCTTGACCTCATGAGCCGGGAAATGCCTGAACAAAAGGATGAAAAGGAAGGCAGGACGACCATACTGCTTGCCCCGAGCTGGGGGGAGAAGGGTTTTCTGAAAAGGTTCGGCAGTGCTCTGCTTGATATCCTCACTGATAAGGACTGCAGCCTGATACTCAGGCCTCATCCGCAAAGCTTTAAGACAGAGCCTGACATGATCAGGAAATTTGAGGACAAATACTCCGAAAAAGAAAACCTTGCCTGGGATAATAAGAGAAACGGCCTTGAAGCAATGCAAAAGTCAGATATCATGATATCTGACTTTTCAGGTATAATATTTGATTATCTGTTTTTGTTTTCCAGGCCGGTAATTGTCACTGACTTTGAGGTTGATTGCCGAAAATACGATATGAACAGCCTGGAGTCAAAAAGCAGTACACTGATGAAGCTTATAAAGGATGGAAAGATTGGATATATCCTTAAAGAGGAGGAATGCCCAAAAATCAGTGAAATCATTGAGAAGGTCAGGGCAGATGATTCATATAAGGGATATATTGAGGAATACAGAGACAGGATATGGTGCTTCCCGGGTGAAAGCGGAAAAAGAGGAGCTGATTTTATTGAGAGGACTGCCGGAGGCCAGGAAAAAACGGAATGAATTTAGCTTTCACGGTTATTTATAGATTTGAGGCCATTAGTGCTGTCCGGCAGTGCAAAAAAGGAGTACTGATATGAAAAAGAGGGTATATGTGGGTATGAGTGCAGACCTTATTCATCCAGGGCATCTGAACATCATTAAGAAAGCGCTGGAATATGGGGAGGTTACAATAGGCCTTCTGACTGACGAAGCAATAGCAAGCTATAAGCGCCTGCCATATATGACCTATGAGCAGAGAAAGGAAATAGTGGAAAATATCAAGGGTGTCAGGGATGTTGTTGCACAGACCACACTTGATTATGTTCCCAACCTTAAAAAGCTCAGGCCGGATTATGTAGTCCATGGCGATGACTGGAAAGAGGGCGTTCAGAAAGAAACCCGCCAGCGGGTTATAGAAGCCCTTGCAGAATGGAACGGCAAGCTTGTGGAGGTTCCTTACACCAAGGGCATTTCATCAACACAGCTTAACAGGGCACTGCAGGAGATAGGCACAACGCCGGACCTCAGGCGGAGGACATTGCGGAGGCTTATACAGGTAAAGCCCATTGTAAGGATAATGGAGATACATAACGGGCTTACCGGGCTCATAGTTGAAAATATGCATATTGATACACAGAATGGCAGGAGGGAATTTGACGGAATGTGGGCAAGCAGCCTTACTGATTCAACCGCCAAGGGAAAGCCTGACATTGAAGCAGTTGACCTGACATCCAGGATAAGGACCCTTAATGATGTGCTTGAGGTTACCACCAAGCCTATCATATTTGACGGTGATACAGGGGGGAGAACGGAGCATTTCGTCTTTACCGTAAAGACCCTTGAAAGGCTGGGTGTTTCTGCAGTAATAATAGAAGATAAGACCGGCCTTAAGAAGAATTCCCTATTCGGTACTGAGGTAGAACAGACACAGGACAGCATAGAGAATTTCTGCCATAAGATAAAGGAAGGCAAGAAGGTGCAGGCAACGGACGATTTTATGATAATTGCAAGGATAGAAAGCCTGATACTGGGAAAGGGGCATGATGATGCCATAAAGAGGGCAGAAAGCTACCTGAATGCCGGAGTTGACGGGATCATGATCCACAGCAGGAGCAAAAAGCCTGATGAAGTTATTGAGTTCTGCAGGAGGTATAATGGGCTTGGGAATAAAAAACCGCTTGTTGTTGTGCCGACAAGCTACAATACAATAACGGAAGATGAACTGATAAAACACGGTGTAAATATAGTCATATACGCCAACCAGCTGATCAGAAGCGCTTACCCTGCCATGATCAGCACCGCCAGGTCTATCCTTGAAAACTGCAGGGCTTTGGAGTCAGAGGGTCAGTTGATGTCGATAAAAGAGATACTGGAGCTCATACCCGGAGGTAAATGATGATCTGTCCAGGAGATTTTCTTGACGAGCTGAGAAAAAGGGGCTTTGATTTTTTCTGCGGTGTGCCAGATTCTCTTCTTAAGGCCTTCTGCGCATGCCTCGATGATAAGCAGGATAAAAGGTCCCATATTATAACTGCAAATGAAGGAAATGCTGTTGCGCTTGCAGCGGGATACCATCTTGCTACCGGCAGGGCCGGGGTTGTTTACCTTCAGAATTCAGGCATCGGAAATGCTGTCAATCCTCTTGCTTCGCTTACTGACCCGGAAGTCTACAGGATACCTCTGCTTCTTATCGTCGGCTGGAGGGGAGAACCGGGAATAAAGGACGAACCCCAGCACAGAAAGCAGGGCAGGATCACTTTAAGGCTTTTTGAAACACTTGAAATACCATATGAGATCATGGGCCCTGATTCAGATTATGCTGAGATAATAAAAAAAGCCGTTGCCAGGATCGGTGAAACAAATTCTCCATCAGCCATTATCATCAGGAAAAACACCTTCAGCAGTTATAAATCCGCAAAGATAGCCGGCGTAAAAAGCAATATGTTCCGTGAAACAGCAATAAGGGCAGTCCTGAAATGTTCAAAGCCTGATGACCTTCTTATATCTACAACAGGCAAGACATCAAGAGAGCTTTATGAACTGCGCCTGGAGAGGGATGAAGCAATGTGTGATTTTCTTACCGTTGGAAGCATGGGGCATACGTCTTCCATTGCACTTGGTATAGCTCTTTTTAAGCAGGATAAGAGGGTCATCTGCCTGGACGGCGACGGCTCTATCCTGATGCACCTGGGTTCGATGTCTGTTATAGCTGACCTTAAGCCAGGAAACCTTGTCCATGTACTTCTTAATAACAGCTCGCATGAATCAGTAGGCGGACAGCCCACTGTTGCAGGCAATATTGATTTTAAGGGCCTTTCTGAATCGATAGGCTATTCAGGATATTTCAGTGCATGCTGTGAAGAAAGCATTAAAAATGCCATGCAGGAGATAGATAAAACCAGCGGGCCTGTCCTGTTTGAAATAATTATAAAACCCGGTTCAAGAGAAGACCTTTCAAGGCCTGAAAGCACCCCTGAAGAGAACAAGAGAATGTTTATGAAAAAGGCAAATGACTGACAGCATCCAATATTCATGGAGCCACTATAATCCTGTAAGGATAAAATCAGGAAGGGGCATCCTTTTTTCTGTCTCTGAGAATATACGATCAGGCAATGTACTGGTCGTCACCAGCCCATCCTTTTCTGCAAAGGGGCTTATACCGAAAATTCAGGATATATTAAAGCCGTCAGAAGTAGCGGTATATGACAGTGTCACGCCTAATCCGGAGCTTGAAAGCATTGACAATGCCCGCAGAAGCCTGTCTGAAAAGCAGTTTTCCTCAGTCCTGGCAATTGGCGGAGGAAGCGTGATTGATACTGCAAAGGTCCTGGCTGTTATGCTTGCAAACCCCGGGATGATGTCCCTTTCTGATATATTCCGCAGAAAAAAGGATTCGGACTTCGGGCCCGGATTATATCTTGTCGCTGTTCCCACAACTGCAGGGACTGGTTCGGAAGTAACGCCTTTTGCCACGGTCTGGGATACTGAGACAGGCAGGAAATTCTCCTTTTCAAATGACCATGTATATCCCTCATTAGCACTTCTCGACCCTGATCTTACTCTTTCACTTCCCGGCCAGATCACTCTCAATACGGGCCTTGATGCTGTTTCACATGCACTTGAATCGATCTGGAACAGGAACAGGACGCCTGTATCCCTGGCTTTTGCCATGCAGTCACTGGAGCTTGCTTTAATAGCATTGCCTGCTGTCCTTACTGAGCCGGGTAATATTGAATACAGGGCTAAAATGCAATGGGCAGGCACTCTGGCAGGATTATCGATCAGCCGGACAAGGACCGCGATCGCCCACTCCATCTCATACCCGGTTACGCTGAACCTGGAAGTCCCTCATGGCCTGGCGTCCGGTTTCTGCCTCTCTGAACTGATCCGGTATTATATCAAAAACAGCAAAGCGGAAGCTCATATACTCGATATTATGGAAAAGACGGCAGAGCTGGTAGATTCACTCAGCCTTTCTGAAAAAATTCTCTCCTATGCCGGAAGGGATCAGATAAAAAGGCTCATTCCGCAGATGTTTGAACCATCCAGGGCAGGCAATTATATCTTCAGCACGGATCCAAAATTTGCTGAAATGATCATAGAAAGGTCCCTGGGGTAATCTGACCGGTCACCATTTACTAATCTGAATTTCTTATTTAAGGACATATAAGGAATTGCATCAGATTTTGCCCGGCAATACCTGGAACAAGGCCTATTCTGTCCTATTAAAACATCCTATATTGCCGTCATTCAGGGCTTCTATCACCATTCTGTCAGCTGTTCCGGATTCATTAATATTGAATGTGACAAAACCTGAATCACCTCCGATATCCGGTATTGACAGCCTGAAAGTATCCCTGTTTGATGGCGACAGGAGAAACTTTGCCTTTTTGGGCCCTATGGTGAGAATGAGGTTCTGGCCTGATATGTCCAGTTTAACTTCACCATAGACAGGACTGCTGTAAGTTCCTGAATAAACATCAAGAGGCAGGGGTTTAGCCTTTGGCTCTTCAGGCTTTTCAATATCCTTATCCTCATGGCCGGCTTTATATTCCCTGAGGCTTTCAGCGCTCCAGTCCCCGGGCGTTTTCTCCAGGTAAAGGTCGAGAAACCTCTTGGCGAGTGCTTCAGGGAGTTTATTGTCACACATGTTCGTCAGGAAAACAAAGCCTAAGTCGAGTTCAGGGACAAGCTGGATAAGCGATTTTATGCCTGATGTCCCTCCTGTATGCCATATAAAGGCCGGGTAGGGTTTAATCTCACTGGTAACCCATGCAAGGTCATAATAATTCCTTCCCGGGAAACCTTCCTGCTCAATGATAGTCTTAGGTGAATGCATATAATCCATATTTTTCCTGCTTATAAGCTGTTTCTGGTCATATAAGCCGCCGTTCAGCTGAAAAGCTGCCCATTTTGCCATGTCAACAGCATTGGAATTGATGCCGCCTGCCGGCCCGTATGTATATACCCAGTCTATAAAGTTCCAGTCCATAGGCAAAGGAACTGCTTTGCCATTTTTGTTCTTGTGGAGATAAGCAACATTGTCAGAACCTGTAAAGCCCTCACGTGTATATGTTGTACTGCTCATTTGAAGGGGATTGAGAATTCTTTCCTGAAGGTTTTCCTCCCAGGTCTTTCCTGATACCTTTTCTATCAGTGCGCCTGCTACCAGGAAAAGATTGTTCATATAGGCAAATTCGGAACGGAAACTGCTTTTGGGTTCTATATACCTGATAGAGTGAATAATATGCTCTCTGTCAAAACCGACAAAGGAGAGAATATCCCCTGCATACCCGGGCATTCCGCTGTGCTGAGCCATCAGGTCATAAACCATGAATTCCCTTGTTACCCATGGGTCATACATCATGAATTCCGGAATATAATCGATGACCTTGTCCTTCCACCCCAGTTTCTCTTCTTCAATCATCATGGCTACGAGGGCAGCAGTAAATGCCTTGGATGTTGATCCTATCTGGAAGATAGTATTCTCATCGACAGGGTCGCTTTCTCCAAGCTTCTTCATACCGAATCCCCTGGCATATATCATTTTATCTCCCTGGACAATGGATATCGCCATTCCAGGTATCCCCCAGTCCTTTCTGGCCTGTTCAGCATATTCTGTAAAGTCGGAAAGGACTTTTTCCAGGACATTACTGTCCGGCGCATTATTACTGCTATCGGCTAAAACAGGTATGGAAGCAAATGAAACAGCCATTAACAAGGCTATTGATGCAGTTATATAAATCCATAATATCCCTGCATTTCTCTTCATTGTTATCTCCTTTGTATGTTTTGTTTTAAGCCTTATTTTAATCCAAATATTAAAATATTGCTATTGTTTTTTATTATTATCCTGCTTCTGAAACAAGCAAAATGAGAAGATTCAGATCAATATTATTGGTCCCTTTACCCAGGGATAATATTGGATCAGAAGGCCTGCATTGCTGACACATTCCCGGAAGGGGCTATCTGTTCCCATTTGCCGCTTGAGGACATATAAAGGAAAATGCCGTTATTGGACCTGTCCTGGGCAATGAGGTCATCGTGCTGTCCTTTTTTTGTAAATTTTCCAGAAATTATCTTTTCAAGAGGGTTTTTGGTGAATTTGACCCATCCCCTGTTTTCATGTACATAATAATATGTTGCATTGCTGTGGGTAAGGAAGATCTCTTTGCCATTGCCTGACACAATGTCTGCTGAAGAGATTAAATACCTGTCCCCGGGAACATCCTTGAGTATCCTTTCCCATTCCAGGCCGATCAATCTGCTGAATTTGTGGTTTAGAGCAATGCCATCAGAGAGTATAAATTCAGGATTTTTCTTTATCTCTTCTTCGTTTCCCTTATGAGGTTCAGAAGGGGAGAACATTCCCGTGTAGGTGCCCTTCTGCCTGAATGCGCATATAATCTCATCATAGCCGTCCCCGTTTATGTCAGCTGATGCCATCTGGAGGGGAATATCCTTTACTATCCTGGTGAATTCACCGATCCCGGCATTATATACATATAACCCGTCAAGGTTTCCTTTTCCGGCGACCCCTATGAAGAGATAGTCGGCGGACTGACTGAATCTGCCGCTGAGCACGGAATCTGCAGTTACCGGCAGAATTCGTTTGTATTGCCCGCTGGATTCTACCAAATACAGCCCCAGCCCTTCCAGTGAGATGAAAATTTGCTCTTTTCCATTCGCGCCCTTTTTTATCAGAGCAAAATCGCCGAATGTGTATGCGTTTCCGAGTATATTTATCCATGAATTATGAGAAAAGCTGTAATACCACAGGCCGTGCCCTGGAAATGTGCCTACTATCTCAGGGAGCTGATCTCCTGTAATATTGCCTGCTTTCAGCCTGTCAGCAACCATTTCTGATATTCTTTCCCAGCTGGAATTATCTGCAGAAATAGATGGTTGTCTATCTTCATCATATGACCATAGATAGGTTCCCTCCAGAGAGGTATCTGCCAGGCTGATAACAGCATTTGACCCGGGTACAATGTCTGCATGGGCCCGACTCCTGCAGGAGGGATCATTAAACAGAGGTTCGCCGTCGTTTAAGCCTCCTACGATCATGCCGTTATCAACATATACCTGCCCGGTCACATTCCTGTCAGATATGATCCTGTCCTGTATCCTTAAAGTATCGAAGAGTGAAGGGTCATCGTATAACCAGGCAAGGACTGCAGGCATAATGTCCTGAAAGACCCTAATATCTAATTTTTCAGAATATTCCTTTTCTGGCCACCTTATTGCCAGGAACTGGCCATACCTGTCCTGGACATCATACCTGTCAATCTCCTCCATGCTGTGATATACAAGGGATGCGCAGTTCTTGGTAAGATAGGGGCCGTGGTCCCCTGCTACTATTACTATTGCATCGGGGTTATTTTGTATTACTGTTTCTATATCCTCCTTCATTTCCTCGTTCGCCTTTTTTATTCCGGCAAAGTAAAGAAACTTCTCATCAGGGAGGCATTTGCCTGATGACTGGCTGTGGCCGGGGACACCGCTGTGTGAATACATGAATACGGGTGTCCTGTGCCTGTTTTTAAGAACATATCTTTTGTTTTCAAGATAGGTATGGTACCTGGTCGTTTCAAATTCGGCAAAACCGGCAGTATGCCGGAATTCTCCCTCAAGTATTGCATTGATTATTATGGAGAGGTTTTCAGAGGCTACTAATTCGGGATAGTAGAAGTCGTATTTTATATCTCCAGGCTCAAGCCCCCTGTAGAGATAATTGTTAGGCGTCCTGCAGTATGTCTTATATCCGTATTTGCCCAGAAGGCGTGTTACAATGCCACCCACAATATGAGACCTGGGATTACCGGCCGGGCTGTTGTCTATGGAAAGTACGCGGGACATTGATGTAAGGGTGCAGGGGCCGAGTGAGTAACTACTGTCATATATATTAAAACCTTTCTCTTCAAGGTATGCAAGCTGGTCACTGTTATCGAATCCATAGTGAAGCATTGTCTCAAAATTTGCATAGGCTTCAAAAACGAGCAGAAAGATGTGGTTTTCCCTGACAGGCTCTCTGTCCCCCAGTTCTTTTACCAATATCGGTTCCCGGATTTCTTCGGGAGTATCTGAAGTGCTTCCTGTTGCCTGGAACCCTGCCAGGGTGTTTACGAGGAAAAATGCTATCACTGCTGTATTGAAAAGGCTTTTTGGAAGTAATCTCCCCAGAAGCAGAACCAGGATGGTTATTAAGAGGACTGCGAGCTGAATCTCAAACTGCCCCCTGCCGCCTACCCACTTATTGCCTGCTGATAATGCGGTCATATTAAAAATTATATATAAGAAACCGGAAGATACTGTAATAAGTATTATTTTTGAGGCAAAAGCAGAAAACAGGACGGGTATGCCAATGCAAAATACAGCACTTATTAAGGCAAAAAACATGAAGGCCAGAATGGAGTCCTTAATGGACAGGTCTTTCTGGTTCAGGAAAATATACTGCATGATTGGTGTCAATGGTATAAGAAGAAAGATGAAGTCAGGGATCTTTAATCTTTCAGAGCCTTTTACAAAGGAGAACCTGCCGGATCTTTTTAGAAATGCAGGATAAGCAAATGCGCCTATGATTACAAAAATAATCAGAATATCTTTAAGCAGGGAAGCAAAAGTGCTGTTTATACCATGAGGCAGCAGAAAAGAAGCTATAACAGTATAAAGGAGCAGGAACAAAAGGGTATTATTAATGCTGATAAAAGAAGAGATCCTGTTTTCAAGGATAAGAATTACCATAATACATGCAAAAATGCTTATCAGCAGAGGCAGAAAGAGAAGGGCCGGATCACCCTTATAGTTAATAAGCCCTGATAATCCTGGCAAAAAGGAAGAGCGGAGCTTTATTTCATCAGGGGACATGAGGGTGATCATATCTGGCCTGTTTGCATTATAGTCGTCAATACCCTGCATTATCTCCACTTCTGAGAGCTCATCAGCATCAATTTCCTTCCATGCGCTGTAGAAGCTTTTCCTGTCATAGCTGTAAATCTCAGACCCTATCCTCAGGGACAGATTCTCAATATTATCTTTTTGAGAGGATGGCATCTGTATCCATAGGCCTGTTGCGCCGATGTTTCTGGTTTCACCATCTATTGCGGGAATTGCCTGGTTTTTCCCCTTTATAAGAAAAACGCTGTAATCAGCATCTTTTCCGCTGACGGGTTTTACAGATAATCTGATGCCAGCCAGGTGATGCGATTTCATGATAAAAAGACATGTGGCCAGGGAAAATATTATAATAAACAGGACAATGGAAAGGATAGTCTTTTTTAGGGCAGGAATATTATTAGAAGCATTTTTCTTTGTTCTCATATTATTATCAGAACATGCAGTCTTTTCGGTAACTTGCCATACCTGCAGGTTCAAGCGATGATACGTTTATAATCATATCCGGTCAAGAAAATTTTATCCGCTTTTGCAAAAAAATTGATTTGACTTTAATATGGCAGTACATTAATATTTCTTGTCCATTGAAGCGTGTGAGAATTATGCATAGGACCTTTCAGTCCGGAGGAACAGCAATTGTTATTTAACTCTTTAGATTTTGCAGTCTTTCTCCCAATAGTACTCATTCTATACTGGTTTGTCACAAAAGGAGCCTGAAGCTCCAGAATCTCCTGGTCGTTATCCCAAGCTATTTTTTCTATGCATGCTGGGACTGGAGGTTTCTGTCATTGAGCATCTTCAGTACCCTCATAGATTACAGTGTGGGGCTTTTGCTGAAAGACCAGAAAACCCCGTATAAGAGGAAGATCATTCTCTGGATAAGCATTAAAGTGAACATTAGCCTTCTCGGGGTTTTTAAGTACTATAATTTTTTCCTGGATAATTTTATAATCACATACTCCTTTTTCGGTATGGAAATAAAGCCCAATTCATTAAACATAATCCTGCCTGTAGGGATCAGCTTCTACACATTCCAGACATTAAGCTACTCAATTGATGTCTACAGGAGGAAAATGAAGCCTACAAGCGATCTTATAGCCTTCGCGGCTTTCGTCAGCTTCTTTCCCCAGCTTGTAGCAGGACCGATAGAAAGAGCAACCCGGCTGCTTCCCCAGTTTTTCAAAAAGAGAAAATTTGAATATGATAAGGCATCAGACGGGTGCAGGCAGATCCTCTGGGGGCTTTTCAAAAAGATTGTGATAGCGGATAATTGCGCAATATATGCAAATATGATATTCAGCAACTCTGCAGAATATTCCGGGAGTACTCTAGTCCTTGGTGTTTTGTTCTTTGCTTTTCAGATATACGGCGATTTTTCCGGCTATTCAGATATAGCGATAGGAACATCAAGGCTTTTCGGGTTCAATCTGATAAGGAACTTTGCCTTCCCGTATTTTTCCCGTGATATTGCTGAATTCTGGAGGCGATGGCATATTTCCCTCTCGACATGGTTCAGGGACTATCTCTATATTCCGCTTGGCGGAAGCCGTGGCGGAAATTTTCAAAAGATCAGGAATACTTTTATAATATTTATAGTAAGCGGTTTCTGGCATGGCGCCAACTGGACATTTATAGTCTGGGGGGCTCTTAATGCAGCATATTTTCTTCCCCTTATGCTAATGAACAAAAACAGGTCAAATCTGGATATTGCAGCAAAAGGGAAAGCAATACCAAGCCTGAAAGAGGCATTTATGATATTTTCAACATTTGCCCTTACATTGTTTGCCTGGATATTCTTCAGGGCAGACAGCTTAAAGCATGCATTTGACTACATAGGGGAGATATTCTCTGCATCACTGTTCTCAGTTCCAAGTTTCCAGTCAAGCGGACAGGCATCAGCCATTATTGTTCTGGTAGCTGTATTCATATTCATAGAATGGATGGGAAGGGATAATGAATATGCAATTGAAAAGATTGCAAACCTTAATTTATCAGTGAGATGGGCATCCTACTTTTTGCTGCTCGGATATATATATTTTAACGGAAACTGGGGGAAAAGCATTGAATTTATCTATTTCCAGTTTTAGGAAAACATACAGCATATGAAAAAATTTTTAATAAGGCTCCTTATATTTTCGCTGATAATCAGTATTGTGAACATATTCTTCTATTTTATAGTCAATGAGTATTATTATAAGGATTACGGCAGTTTCGATGCAGGCTATTCGTCCTATCTCATTGCGGATAGCCATGGTGCTGCATTGTCTGAGTTTACCCTGAAGCATAAAATATATAATTTCTCAGATACAACAGATTCATACCATGATATGCTCAGAAAGGTTAAATTCCTCCTGAGAAAAACCAGGGTGCGGACCATCTACCTGACAGTTGATAAAACAACTCTTTCTCCATACAGGGATGAACTTAATAATCTTGACCGTTCGAACAGGTTCATGTCCTTAAGTGATTATTCGAGCTTCTACCGGTATTTAAAGGAAAAGATCATTGTAAAATACTTCGTAGTCTTCAATCCCAAGGGGCGGGACGTCATAAAGGTCTATCTTGAATCAAAGCTTTCTTCAAAAAGGCCAGGGGTAAAAAGCTGGTCAGGGATGACGCCCGAAGAGAAAAGATCAGAATCCCTGAAGAGGCTGGATCTGCAGTTCGGCTACGATAATGCATCAGGAGCGTTGAAAGAGGCCTTAAAGGATATTATAAAAATCTGTTCAGAGAATAATATAGAGCTTATCGGGATCAAATACCCCTTAAGCAGTGTATACCTTGATATTATAGGAGACAGAGACTTCGGTGCAGATATCATATTCAGGGAGCATGATCTGAAGGTGCTTGATTTTACACGGGTATTTATTGATAATGATGAGTATTTTGCAGACCAGGATCACCTGAACAGGGAAGGCGGAAGGGCTTTTGTAAACCTTCTGATAAAAGCCATTGATAAAGGAACAGCAGAGAAAAACTGATATTCCCGATAGTATCTTTCCGGTTTAAACTCCTGAAAATTGAGATATGATATGGGTGGTTTGGATCTTTCTGATCAATAAGCGGGCAGAAGGAAAAATTTAAAAGAAAAAAAAGGATGCCCGAAGGCATCCTTTTACTGGAAGTTCATCTATTGGAAAACAGTTGTTATCTAGAGTAGTTATCCCTTCTTTCCCTATTTTCTCTGGGTCTTGCAATGCTGACCTTGATCTTCCTTTCGTCAATTAGAGAATCGTTAAGATTTTCTATTGCCTTGTCTGCTTCTTCTTTTGAAGCCATTTCAACAAAACCGAATCCTTTTGACCTGCCGGTGTATTTGTCTGTAATGATCTTAGCTGATTCAACTGCACCATGCGCCTCAAAAGCTGTTTTCAGTGAATCTTCCGTTACTGAATAAGGAAGATTACCGACATAAATTTGGATTGACATAAATTCTCCTTAGTTAAACTAATAACTATTAATATGTTATTTATCCCCTGCATAATAAATTTTATGCTGAGAATTATGCATATATACCATGTATTTTAATATATGCAAGAAAATAATTAACATTATTCAGAAAAAAATTAAAATTATTATCATTTGCATATTTTATTTGATGAATTCAGGCAGTTTTTTAAGCCTGATCTCACTTATTATCATGCCGAAAAGAATAAGGATGCTTCCAGCCACAGCACGTGCGGTAAAGATCTCATCTGTGAGCATGACAGTGGCAAGGCCTGCAAAAACCGGTTCTGCTGTATAGATCAGTGCCGTATGCGTGGGAGATGTAAATTTCTGAGCAACATTCTGGACAATATATGCAAATGTGGTAGCAAAGATCCCTGTTATCAGAAGTGCTGTCCAGACCACTGAAAGCTTAAGCTCCGGGATTACGGCCTCTTCACATATAAAGGATGCTGCCATGGCTGTTAATGACACAATGCCTATCTGTGTGATGGCCAGGCATACTGAGTCCACTTTCTTTGTGTACATGTCTATTGTCAGAATGTGGAACGCAAAGGCTATTGCACAAAAAAACGTAAGGACATCGCCCCTGTTCAGTTCAAGCCCCGGGTTCCAGCTTATAAGGACAAGGCCCAGAGTGGCAAGTATAACACCGATTATGCTTTCCCTCCTGATTTTCTGCCTGAATAAAAAGCCTGCAAAAAGAGGCACAAGTACGACATAAAGGCCTGTTATAAAGCCTGAATTGGATGGAGATGTATAGACAAGGCCAATGGTCTGGAAGGAATAGGCAAAAAAAAGGACAATGCCTATGATAGATCCATATATCAGGGTTTTCAGGTTCATGTTCTTTGCAAATCTCCTGAAAAAAACAGCAAGGCTCGAAATAAAGGCTATGCCGAAGCGCAGGAATATGAAATTAAAGGCTCTTATGTCCAGGAGGGCATCCTTGACCAGAACAAAAGTAAAGCCCCATATTACAGTAATTAACAGCAGGGCTGTGTCAGCTGACACCTGTTTTCTATCCATTATTTACCCAGATACTTATTTAATAAGAAAATCCAGTTTAACAGCATATTTCATCCAGCAAAGAAAAAAATAGAAGGGTCAATTAAGGCCTTTTAGCGTTACTGAGCCGTTTTATGGATAAAATGATTGACATTTGATTAAGTACATGTTTAACTGATTTATGAAATAAACCGGGAGGGATTATAAATGACTGAATTATTAAAGATATTGAAAGCTCTGTCTGATAAGACGCGATTCAATATTATCGCCCTCCTGCTTGAGGACAGGTATTGTGTCAAATCAATAGCGAGAAAGCTTCACCTGACAGAGGCATGCATATCGCAGCATATCAAGATACTCAAGGAAGCAAACCTGCTTAAGGGAGAAAAGATCGGATATTTCATACATTATGAAGTTGAGCCGGAAAGCTTCAGAAAGGCAATAGAAGGATTAACCGGCCTGCTGGAAAAAACCGGCAGATAAGAATATAAGTGAAAGAACCGGGAGAATTATTCCATGAATATTATTGAGGTCAGGGGCCTTAGCAAGTCTTTTGGCGACTGTGATGCTGTTGACAGGATCAACTTTGATGTGAGGAAGGGGGAGATCTATGGTTTTTTAGGGCCGAACGGAGCAGGAAAGACAACAACCATAAATATGCTGACCGGCCTGACCAGGCCTTCTGGTGGGAATTTTACCATTCACGGGATAGATGGCATAAGAAATATTAAGAAAGCCCAGGCAGTTATTGGTATAGTACCCGATGAAAGCAACCTTTATGATGAGCTTTCAGGGTTTGACAACCTTACTTTCTGTGCTTCCCTCTATGGCATAGGCAGGGTTAAAAGGGAAAGGAGGGCAAAGGAGCTGCTCGGTGAATTCGGCCTTCTGGATGTTGCAGGCAGGCTGTTTAGGCAATATTCAAAGGGTATGAAAAGAAAGCTGACCATTGCTGCAGGTATCATACATGAACCGGAGATCCTTTTCCTTGATGAACCTACAACAGGGATAGATATAGAAAGCGCAAGGCATATCAGGGGCCTTATAAAGCAGATGAACAGGGATGGTACCACAATATTCCTCACGACCCACTATATAGAGGAAGCAGAAAGGCTGTGTGACAGGATATGTTTTATCGTGCAGGGCAGGATAGTCAGAACTGGCACGCTTGATGAGCTTATGACTGCCATTCAGGGTGACAATGTCATGCAGTTTAATACCGATAAGGATATAAATCCGGTCAAGCGTCCATTCAGTGAAGTGTTCAGCAGATATAGAATAGAATATATCGACAGCAGGTCCATAAACATACATTCAAAGGATATGATAGAGCTTCTCCCGTTTATCCGGTTTTTTGAGGAGAATGGGATAGCAGTGCTGGAGGCCAGAATAATAAAACCTTCTCTTCTGGATGTTTTTGTAAGCGTCACAGGAATAGGGCTTGATAAAATGAAAAGGGAAAAGGAGGGAAGGAAGGGAAGATGAGGTCAATGACAGCTTTCTGGAGCATATTGAAAAAGGATATGAGGAATTACTATCTGAAGCCTCCTAATATAAGCTGGGGCATCCTTTTTCCATTTGCATGGACTCTGATGTTTTTCCTGAAATCAAGGAGCAATTTTGATGTCAAGTCAATACTTCCGGGTATAATCGCAATGTCAATACTTTTCGGAACGACATCAATGCTTGCGGTCACAGTTACTTTTGAGAGGAAGGGAAGGTCATTTGAGAGGCTTCTCCTTTCACCCCTTAACCTTAACCTCCTGATGATAGCAAAAACATCAGGAGCTGTGGCTTTTGGCATTATCAACGCTTTTGTCCCTGTATTATTCTCGCTTATATGGGTCTCCCTCTCCGGTACTGACTGGGTGGCACTGTTTTTCAGCATATTTTTTATTGCATTGACTTCAGCATTCTTCGGCCTGTTTATTGCTGTATCAGTAAGTGAAGTATTTGAGGCTCAGACCTTTTCCAATTTCTTCCGTTTCCCCATGGTCTTTTTATGCGGACTGTTCATTCCACTGGGGGAGCTTCCTGTCTTTTTAAGGCCGCTCTCATATGCGCTTCCACTTACATATGGGGCTGATATACTTAAAACATCCATAAATAATAATGGGATACTGAACCCTCTGATGGGCTTTTCTATGCTTGCCCTTTTCAGCCTGACGCTTTTTGGCTTCAGCATAAGAAATGTGAAAAAGAAATGGATAAATTAGCATTAAAGGGAAAATGAAGTGATCAATAATTCAAATCTGATGCTTAATGGCATCTCCTTATTATTCACGCTTGCAATAGCCTATCTTATTTATAATGCTGTCAGGAGCATGCTGTGGCAGAAAAAGGAAAACCAGAGGATGCTTTCTGAGCTTGAAAGAAACAGGCAGGAATTTGAATCAGTATTAAGGAATGAATTCAGGGCCAGCAGGGAAGAAGAAAATATCAATTCCCGCCAGGACAGGACAGAACTGCTGAATTCCATATTCAATTTTGAAAGCAGTATCTCAAAAAGGATTGTTGATGCCTACGGTATGCAGAAAAGCCAGTTTGAGATATTTGCAAAACAGCTGGAAAGCCTCAGGACAACTACTGATCAGCAGATCAGGGATATGATGGAGGGCAATGCTGAGGAGCTTGAAAAGATGAGAAAAATAGTCGAGGAAAAGCTTCAGGATACATTAGAAACCAGGCTTGCAAGCTCTTTTCAGATCGTCGGCGACAGGCTGGAGCAGGTTCAGAAAGGCCTGGGCGAGATGCAGAACCTTGCCAGCGGTGTGGGGGACCTGAAAAAGGTCCTTACCAATGTTAAGACAAAGGGGATACTGGGTGAATACCAGCTGTCAAACATACTTGAATATGTGCTTCCCGGCTCACAATACGCCTATAATATTGCAACAAAGGAGGGCAGCGACTGCAGGGTTGAATATGCCGTAAAAATTCCTTCAAAAAATGATGACAAGAAGATAATCTATCTCCCCATTGATGCCAAGCTCCCAACAGATGACTACTATCTGCTTGTTGAGGCATATGAAAATGGAGACCCTGTGGGTATTGCAGCAAACAGGAAGAACCTGGAAACCCGTATTAAGAAATTTGCAAAGGATATATCAGAAAAATATATCGACCCTCCGAATACAACGGACTTTGCTGTTATGTTTCTCCCTTTTGAGGGGTTATATGCAGAGGTATTAAGGATTGACGGGCTTTTTGAGCATTTGCAGAGGCAGTATAAAGTGATAATAACAGGCCCTACTACTCTTGCTGCTTTCCTGAACAGCATGCAGATCGGCTTTCGCACACTGGCCCTTGAAAAGAGGTCAGGCGAGGTATGGGAACTCCTGAGCAGTGTAAAGAAGGAATTTAACAGGTTTGGTGACCTGCTTGAAAAAACACAGAAAAAGCTCAATGAGGCAAGCAGTGCAATAAGCCATGCAGGCAGGGCAAGCAGGGCGATCGAGAAAAGGCTTGATGATGTTCAGGAGCTTCAGGAATAAAGATCAGCATGGCTGGCCCTGAAAAACTATGGATTAAAGAATACTATAATTTTCATATAGATCAATAAGGAGGATATTACTGTGAACAGGAAAATTACTGTTATCACCCTTCTGCTTCTGGTGGTTATCCTATCTTTTACTGCCTGCATGCCGCGCCAGGACCAGAACAATGCGCAGAAGAAGGCCGGATTCTTCTGGGGTATATGGCATGGATGGATAGCCCCTGTCAGCCTGATCGTCGGTTTCTTTAACGATGAAATAAGGATCTATGAGACACATAATACCGGGTGGTGGTATGACTTAGGATTTTATATAGCGGTTATAGGCGGTTTCGGAGGAATATCAATTATCAGAAAAACCTCAGGCAAGGATTAAGGCCTTTCTCCGGCAGAATGCATCAGGCCAGGGTTTTCAGTATCTTTTTGAGACAGTATATATTGCCCCGTCGGAAAACTGCCTGTAAAGCTCAAGGTCGGCCATACCCTTCAGCTCATGAATATCAAGCAGGGTATCAAGCCGCCTGTCTTTAAGCCAGACAAGATAAGCACGGTCTGAATCAGGCCAGGATACTATATCACCTGAAGCAGGGATTTTTTTAAGAGGGCTTGTCTTGCCCCTTATATCTGCAAGGATATACAGAGCATCCGGAACATTGCTGTATATAATATACCCTTTTTCAAGTTCATTGCTCTGCAGGAATATTATTGTCTCGCTCTTTCTCCATGTATTTGTGCTGTATCCGCCGGCACCTTCCCTGATCCTTGCTGCAGTATTTTCAATCTTTGTGTTTATGGAGGGCAGGAGGATCACCAGGGTAAATATAATAAGCAGAAAATTGACCAGCCTTTTTGATACCCGTTTTTCCAGCAGGTCTTTATACAGCTTTGCAAAAAAGACCAGTATCAGGACTGCAGGGATGAAGATGGGTGAAAGAAGCCTTGCATCAATCTTATCATAGGATATGGCGGTTGAAGATATTAAAAGGAAAGAAAGGTATACAGTGCTGAAAATAATCAGAGAGCCGGCATTTGCTGAAATAAAGCTGAGCCTCTCTTTTGAAGCGGCTCTTGCCATGTATGCCAGGATAAGGATGAATATAAGACCAAGCATCAGATAAAGGCTTATATAGACAAACCAGCTCTGCAGGCTCTTTTCTTTCAGAAACCAGGAGAAGAATATCTTTATGGCCTGTTCTGTATTCTTAATAAATGAGTATTTTGAAGGCAGGCGCGGGCCGAAGTAATTGCCGGACACAATGAAATTCCTGTAGATCCATGCAAAGTAAGGAGTGCCTGATAAAATAAAGAAAAGCAGGGAATGAAATATTCGTTTTCTCAAGCTGTTCCTGGATATCAGAAGAATGATAAAAATGCCCGAAATTACGGTAGTTATTCCAATATACCTTGTATAGGAGGCAAGAACGGCACAAACTGACATGAGAACCAGAGCAGGGATGCCCCCTTTCTTGATATAGACATGAATGAGGAGTAAAAAAAGCACGGTCAGCCAGATAAAGATAATCTCAGTCCATACCATTACCGATACGAAGACAAGATGCCCTGCAGTTATAATTACGAGTATGCCTGCTACATTGAGCAGCCCCGGCCCTATCATCCTTAAGAGGAGGATTCCTGACAAAAATACCGTCAGCCCAAGGGCAAATGCATTTATAATATGCGCTGACCTTTGAGGGTTTGAACCGCATAATCCAAGTATAACAGGGTATAATGGGGGCTGGGCTACATAATCGGATCTAATTATGCTCTGTCCTGAATTAAAATTTTCCGCAAGGGCAATATAGATCGTTGAATCATATGTAATCCCAGCGCCATAGAGGCTGGTGGAAATGATTACAAGCAGTGCGGATATTATTGCTGCTGATGTAAAAAACAGGATATAACCCCTGTGAGATGAATAATTTTGACCGGCTGCCTGTCCCTTTTTCCTGAACTGTAAGATATGCATATAAACCTGCTTTTGTAGGCAAAAACTAAAGCTAAGGGAAAATATTAAAATGAAAACGCATATTGTCAATGTTATTTGTCATGCGGAAACCTTCAAAAGGTTAATAAACAGGCCTGACATCAATGCTCTTCAGGCATCAGAAAAAGGAAGCCTGTAGAATTCCTACAGATTCTCAACCAGATCAATATAGTGCCGGTATTCCCTGTTGCCTGTAAGGCAATGAAGTTCCTTAAGGACAGCCAGTGCTTTCTTTTTCTCCTTTTTGAAACTGATGTTCATTGTCTTTTTCATAAGGATAAGGTCATACAGTCCCATAGCGATTTTATCCTTTCCCTGCAGTTTCCTGACCAGGTTTTCCAGCCTGGAGACAGCTTCCATCCTGTTACCGGCATCAGGGCTTTTTTGGAAGTTTATTTTCTCTTTTAATATGCAGGAATCAAGAACATACTCATTGTTATCAAGCTTCTGGGCTTCATTAAGGCACTTCTTAATGTAATTTTCAGCCTGGCTCAGATTTTTTATAAGATAATAATTTTTTGATATGTTATAAAGAGTTTCAACCAGGTCCAGTTTCAGTCCCAGGTCCCTGGCAGTCTTCATGGACTGCTTAAAATATTCGATGCCTTTTTCATTCTCCCCCTTTTTGCAGTAAACATGCCCTATGGACGTGATTACTTTGGATCCCAGGCGCCTGTAACTATGCCTGTCTGTAATCTTCAAGGCTTTGCTGTAATAGGCCAGGGATTTATCAAGCTCCATCATATCACAATAGATCTCTCCCATATTAACCAGTGAGATCACGGTATTCTTTTTATCTCCCAGCTCTCTGAATATCTTATATGATTCTGTATAGCATTCCATCTCCCTCTTTAAGTCGAATTTTTTTGAATAAACAATGCCAATGCTGCCTATAGCACTGGCTATGAGGCGTTTATCACCGATCTTTCTGGATATTCTAAGCTGTTCTTTCAGGTATTTTTCCGCCAGGTCAATATTGCCTGTGCTTAATAATGCATGTCCCAGGAGGACAAGGATATTGGGCAGAATTGAAATCTCCTTTTTTCTCCTGAAATAGGCATAGCTCTTCTTATAAAGCTCAAGTGCCCCGGTGATGTCCCCCCTGATCTCATGCACCACACCCATATTTGCTCTGGTTGAGTGTACATTATTAAAGGATCTCAATTTCTTCATTATTTTTATCTTTTTTTCATAGCATTCCATTGATTTATCATACATGCCCATGTTCTTGTATAATATTCCCAGGTTACCCAGTGAAAGCCCCATTAGATGGTCCATGTTATTTGCTTCAGAGGTTTTCAGGGCTTTTTTCAGATATTTTTCTGATTTTTCATATTCTCCCATATCATTGTAGATCTGACCTGTTCTCAGGTTTGAAACAGCATTAATATCATAATAATGGTTTTTGGCTGATGTCCCTGCAAGTTTGAGGAACCCCTCCAGCGCTTTAGCCCAGTTTCCGGTAAGCTTTTCAATATTAAGGATTTCAAGCAGTATTTTGTCCTGTCTGCTTTTGTCTGTGCCTGTAAGCCTCATATAGTAAAGGGCCTTTTCAAGGTAATTATACGCCTGTGCTGTATTGTTGGCTTCAGATGCCCGATTTCCTGCAAGTTCATAATACACAGCCGCCTTCTCATTATTTCCTGCTTTTTCATAATGATATGCCATATCTCCGTAATATTCATCCCTGAATTCTGAGAAGACCTTCTGATAGCTTTCAGCTGCGAGCAGGTGTATCTCCTTCAGCCTGTTCTCAAGCTGCATCTCATAGGCGCAGTCCCTCAGCAGGGCATGCCGGAATATACATCTTATGCTGTTCATTATTGTCCAGATATTCTCATTTTCAATATTTTCAGCAATCAGAAGGGCATCACTTCTGCCCATCATATTTTCAAGTATATTTATGAAGAATTCCTTGCCGAGTACCGAAGCTGTCTGAATAAATTCCTTTATTTCTCCTGAAAGGCGGTCCAGTCTGGATATTATTATGGACCTTATATTCGATGGGACAGATGTAAGGCCGGTGCTTTTGATATCCAGGCAACCCTGTGATACAGCCAGGACATTCCTTTCATTCATATCAAGAAGGATCTGCTCGGTGAAAAATGGGTTGCCCCCTGATTTGCTGTAAATAAAGCCGGCAAGATCATCAGATACCGGAAGCGTATTCTGAAGCGTGTTGAAGGATATTGCCTGTATGCTGTCCTTTCCAAGGGCACCCAGCCTTATTGATGTTTCAGGTATTTCATCAGCGTCCAGCCTGAACTCGGTCCCATCATCACGGTATCTTGCATGGGAAATTATTGATACAGGGAATCCCGACAGGTTTGTCGTGAGGACGCTGAAAAAATTTAAAGAGTCTGCATCCATCCATTGCGTATCCTCGATTTCTATAACTACAGGATTAATTAGGCTTTCAGCCTTAATAAGGTTTTTCAGGGCATATATGAAGTTCTCATATCTTTGCCTGGCATCCAGTTTTTCATAAAGTGACTGCTCAAAACCTATTCCGATATAGCCTGCAATGATCGATTCTGTCCTTTTAAGCTCATCTGATATTTCATCATTGATACCCGTGATATCCCTGATGAGCTTATTATACCTGAATCTGAAGCTTTCTACTGCCTCGGCTGCCGATACTTCATCAAAAGCCCCGAACCTTTTTTTCAGAAAATGCAAAGCACAGTTAAAGGGCTTCCTCAGGATCTCCTCGCATGTAAAAATAAACCAGCTGATCCGGCCCTTAAACCCTTTGTATATTTCCTTTTTCACCTCCGCCACCAGCCTGGATTTTCCTATTCCTGGGTCCCCTGATATGTATGCGATATGGCTTTCACCGGACCTCAGGCTTTTGCTGAGGATATCAACTGTCATTTTGATCTCCCTGGCCCTGCCTGCAATTTTCCCGCTGAAAACAGGGAGCTCATCGATCTTTTTTTTCCCTTTCAGCATGTAAACCGGTATTTTTCCGGACTTGCCCCTGAATTTCAGTCTATCAAGGAAATTGAAACTGAAGGATCTTTGCATATGCCTGTAAACCTCCGGGCTGCACCATGATTCACACTTTTTTGCTCTGCCCGCAAGCCTGGCTGAAAGGTTGACTATATCTCCAATTGCAGTATATTCGCATCTGATATGGCTCCCTATGATACCGGAATATACAGGGCCGAAGGATATGCCTGTTCTAAGCGCAGGGGCAGTTACCCTGCTTTTAATGGAAAGTATAAAGGATAAAGCTCTTTCAATATTGTTTTCATAGGAAACCGGTGCACCGAACAGTACAAGGGCTGTTCCTCCCTTATCCCCTATATCGGCCTTGTTCAGATAGCCTCCGAATTCATCAGAGCTGTCAATAAGCATTCTGATGAGCTTTTTCATATTATTTTCAGGTATCCTGTGGCTGAACAGGATGAATACTGATACGATATCCCTGAACTCCGCAATTCCCCTGAAATTTAAGACAGAGGACGGCAGGAATTTTGCCATATGCCTGTAAAGAAGCCTGTCAGTTTCATTATTATTGCAGGGAGATGGACCTGCAGCATGAAATTTGTCTGTTTTTAGCCTGTAAAGCTCTTTATTCCTAATCTTTCTCTTTTTGCCTTCTATTGACCCGATGATGCTTTTATCAGCGATGATGTCACCCTTGCGAATGTTCATCCTGAATTCAGAGCATTTTTCAATGGGTTTTCCGTTGAAAAGATAGGAATATCTTGATACTGCTTTGATTATCATCCAGCCTACCCTGCCAAATGTGGCAAAGGCCTTGAAATCCATTCTAAAATTGCCATAAGGGGTCCTGATATTCTTCTTTGTCTGGAAATGGGCCTTTATAAATGAAAGTATATGCATTAATCTTAAAGCAGTGATTTTATCGGGTTTCCTGGCTTCAACAGGTAATATCGCATTAAAACCGTCTCCGGCAAATGAAGTGATAAAGCCTCCATTTATGTAGATCTGTTCAATTATAGGCTCAAAAATTTCATTTAAGGCTTCTGTAAGAGTTTCAGAACCACTTTTTCCGTGTTTCATAAGCATTTCGGTAAGTTTTGTAAATCCTGATATATCAAGGTTCAGGGTATAGGCATAAAAACACCCTTTATGCCTTTTTGCTTCGTACTGCTTTAATATGAAATATGGGACCAGGTTCTTCATTTTCATGAGAGTCTTTCAGAACAGTTATTTATGTTTAAATATTATAGCATAATCAGGATCGATCTGACAGTAAATTATCATTGCCGGATTCCCAAAAAGCCTCCCTTTTAAAACGGGCATGGAAATAATGCTTGAAATCTTAATTTCATGCTCTAAAAATCAGGCTCATAAAAATATAACTGGAAAGATGGAGAAAAATACTATAATATTTCATAATATGCTGTCTGCAATTTTGCTTAAGGATATAGTCCGGGAGGATCTTTAATATGAGCAGGATTACCGCTGTCCATTCATTCAGGGGAGGTACCGGGAAATCTAATATTACGGCAAATATTGCTGTAAACATCTATCTTTCTGGAAAGAGAGTCGGTATCATAGACACTGATATACAGTCACCGGGCATACATATACTTTTTTCACTGGACAGGGAAGCCTGCAGGAGATCGTTGAACGATTACCTCCTGGGTAAATGCAGAATAGCGGAAACAGCGGTCGATCTGAAACCAAAGCTTAAAAGCAGTTCAGAAGGAGGGATCTACCTCGTACCATCCAGTATTGATGCAGGGGATATTGCATATATATTAAGCAGGGGATATGATATTAATCTCTTGAACAATGGCCTGAATGATATAATAAAAGAACTCAGGCTCGACCACCTGATCATTGATACTCATCCCGGGCTGAATGAGGAAACCCTTCTCAGTATTGCTCTTTCGGATAAACTTGTTGTGGTACTGAGGCCTGACCAGCAGGATTATGCAGGGACCGGCGTGCTTCTTGAGGTTGCAAGGCAGCTTGAGATCAGGGATATTCTTATTATAGCCAATAAGGTTCCGGGGTCTCTGAGCGGGGAGATGCTGAAAGCCAGGATCAGCGATGATTATGAATGCAAAGAAGTGCTTATCGTACCCCATTCAGATGAACTTATGATATACGGAAGCAGCGGGGTATTCTCACTGGATTATCCTGACCATGAGCTTACAGGCATATTCAAAAAGATAGCAGAAGAGATTGAATAGCATAATCCCATGAAGAAGATCAGAAAAATGCTTTCAGGTGTTTTCCGGATGCCTGAGAGAAAAGGCCGGAGGATGATCAGAGCTGTTGCAGGTGCCATTGCCGGTGCTTTCTTGTATGGCCTTTTCAATTACCTTCTCCAGGATACCATCCTTCCCGGAATAACATTTGCAAGTTTCAGGCTGCAGATCGTGATAGTTATGCTGACAGGCCTGATCTTTGGGCCTTTAGCCGGGTTTTTAGCGGGCTTTCTGGGAAATATGGCCGGTGATTATCTTATCGGGTATGGAGCTTTGACCTTTGTGCAGTGGCATGCAGGGAATGGGATTATAGGCCTTGTAATGGGCTTCTACAGGTATTTCAGGATCAGCCGGATAAAATCGGCATATGATATGGGGATCCTGATAATGCTGATTATAACAGGCAATATTATCGGAATAGGCTTTTCTTCTTTTATTGCAGATGTGTACCTGATAAACAGGCTTTCGCTGAGTGATGCATACAGTTTCTGGTTCCTTCCGGCAGCAATGACCAATATAATTGCAGGTATTATTGTGCTTCCTGTCATACTTCTTTTAATGAAAAGGATAGTCCTAAATATTGAGACAAGGTTCATACTTGTGATATCACTTATACTTATAATCAGCCAGGTTTGCGGATTTCTCGTATTAAGCGGTTACTACAGAGGTTCTCACAATGCACAATATACTCAAGAGACATCATCCGGCCCCTTATTTGATAAATATGGATCAGAAGACCAGGAGAAGAAAGAAAGGGATGAGGTCGTCATGCTGTACGATGCAGGAACAATCATTTTTATAATTCTGATGCTTGGCCTTACAGCATCAATATACCTCTCAAAAAGGCTGGTCAGTCCGCTGAAGGCTCTTACAAAGGCTGCCGTAGCAGTTGAAAAGGGCAAATATGAATATATTGAGCCATCGATAGGCACAGGCAGTGCGGATGAAATAGGCAGGCTTATCAGTGTATTCAATAATATGGTAAAAGAGGTGGACAACAGGGAGGAAAGGCTTAAAACACAGGTCGATATTCTGAAGCTGAAGATTGATAAGAAAGAACAAAGCGAACAGGTGGATAGGATCATCCAGTCAGATTACTTCAAAAAGCTGAAATCCATTGCAAAAGACCTGAAACTCAGCAGGGGGGAAAAAAATGAGTGAGAAAGATTTCAAAAGCGGCGTCACACTTTCGGATATTCTGCTGATGCCTGCATGCTATAGAAAGATAATGACCTTTCTTGTAAAGAACCCGGGATCCTCAATCCCTGGTATCATAAATGCACTTGGCATCAAAGAGGATGAGCCTGGAAAATATATCAGGGAAATGCTGAAAAAAGGAATGATAAAGCAGATCCTTCAGGACAGACGCATAAGCTACTGTGCAAATCTTGCTGATAATCTGAGAACGCATAAGGCATTCCTTCCTCCAAGCCTGTGGGAATCCTATGAGATCAGTGATTATGACTTTTTCAAAAAAAACAGGCTTTTCAGGGGCCTCAGCACGGAAAATATCTCAAAGACAATAGATATTTCCAAAAAACGGATATACAGGCTGAATGAGATATTATTATGGCAGGAGGATACCCCTGAGAACCTATGCCTGATCAAGAACGGAATTTCAGCTGCCTGCATAATCAAGCCTGAGCTGGAAAAAAACAGGATAGTGCAGTATTTCCACAAAGGCGATCTTATTGGAGGATATGCACTCTCCTGTTATGACAGTACCATGCCTTACAGTGTAATTGCATACAGCAGGCTTGAGATATTCGAGATACCCGTGGATTATATAAGGGAGCTTATCAGCCGGCATCCCGCCTTTGCGGATTGTATGCTCAGTTCTGCAATTGATGAGAGCAGAAAGCTGGTTATCTCAGGTGAGAAAAAGGCAAAGATCATTGTCTTTTTGAGATTTAATTCTGATGGAAAGGATGCAGAATTCAAGATCCTTTCAAAATACTCAGAGATGACAGAAAAAAAGATCTGCTTTATCATAAATGACCCGGAAAGGGAAAAAACCTGCGGAACTAATGCAGAGGGAAAAGAAGGTGAGAGGTTCAGTGAGTTCTTTGATATTAAATACAAAAAAGGGGAAGATTTTTTCAGGGATGAATATCTTTACCAGGATGTCATCTCCAGATACAGCCTTATTTGCATTCAACATACCGTTGATAAGGACAGGCTCGAGAATATGGATTTTTCAAAAGCAGATAAACTGTGCGTGATCCTGGATGGCAAAAAGCCTTCGCTGACAGATGTTGAAAAGATCCTTCGCAGAAATACCCACAAGGCAAAAACAGGAATGGTCTTTAAGATTCTGGAGCCAGAAGATAATACCGGTAAAGAAGAGGATGATGACCGGTATGATATTATTATCAGTCAGAATGAAGAAATAAGGGAAAAGGACCTTTTGAGATTCATGTCTTTTATGGATAAGGACTGCTGTATCTGCATTTACATCCCTACTACAATAAACAGGGATGAGTCATTTGATACTTCTGAAATACGGGATCAGCTGAAAAAGTACATGACATGCCTATTCGGAGGAGTCACAGTATTAGAGGCTGATGGAACCTATAAAAGCGGTCAGAACATTATTGTTGAAAGGGTTTATATTATTAAAAGCTTTATGAAGGATGACCTGATGGACCTCCACTTATATGATGTGCTTGATTATATCGACAATCTCAAAAGGAAGCTGAATCAGGAAGCAATCGCAGTGGAGGTGAATGAGAGGGTCATGTTTATCTGATATCTGTGTAACATTTTTTCTATTCTCACTGTATATAGATCTATATGGCTTTTTAATAAAATAAAAGGAGGTCATGAAATGGTTTCATACAACAGGCGTGATTTTATAAAAATGGGAGCTGCTGCGGGCATACTGACGCTTTTTCCCAGCCTGCCCCTGCTGGGTGAAGAGTCAAAAAGCTCCTTTCCCGACATGGTCGCGGTGAGAAACGGAACACCTGCGCAGATGTTCGAGATAGCAATAGATGCAATGGGGGGGTTCTCAAGGTTTATCAGTAAGGGGCAGATAGTAGCTGTAAAACCTAATACATCATGGAACAGGACTCCTTCACAGGGGGCAAATGTAAGCCCGGAGCTGGTGGCAAAGGTTGTTGAGATGGCATATAAGGCTGGTGCAAAGACTGTATATGCCTTTGACAATACGTGCAATGAATGGTCAGGAAGCTACAGGAACAGCGGTGTGGAACGGGCTGTGAAAGACAGCTCTGGGATAATGCTTCCTGCTTATGACAAGAAGGATTACAGCAATGTAAAAATACCTGCTGCAAAGATACTGAAGGAAGCACTTTTTAATAAATTATACCTTGAGGCTGACGTTTTTATTAATCTTGCAAAGCTGAAAAGCCACGGTTCTACGAGAATGACAGCTGCATTAAAGAATATGATGGGAGTTGTCTATGACAGAAGGTTCTTTCACAGGAATGGCCTGCATCAATGTATTTCAGAGATTCCCCTGGTAAGGAAGCCGGATTTGAATATCATCGATGCATATAATGTCATGATCCACAATGGCCCCAGGGGATTGTCAGAAGATGATCTAAGGAATGACAGAATGCTGATAGCAGGTACGGACATGGTTGCCGTAGATACAGCATGTGCTGCCATAATGGGCATGGAGCCGTCGGATATCGACCATATAAAAATGGCAGAAAGCCATATGATAGGGACCACCGTACTTGACAATATAAATATCAGGAGGATATCAATATAAGGGCTTGAGATACATAAGATTAATAAGAAGACTGTCCCAGGCTATATTCCTGGCCTTCGCAATTTTAGTGACACTTAACCTTATTGAGAGCATAGGGCTGATAAGCGTATTTAATTATCTGCATGTTGTGCCTTCTCTGTCAAAACTGGCGGATCTAAGCATAAGCACCTATATGCTTGTATTTCTCCTTCTTATTCTGGTCAACCTTATATTTGGAAGGCTGTACTGCTCATTTTTATGCCCTGTAGGCCTGATTCAGGATATTTCAATAGCAGTTTCTGACAAACTCGGCATAAAAAAGAGAAAAGTCCCGGGAATGGCATCATTTAAGACCTTTTTGCTCTTTCTTTTCCTCGTGCTTGTTTTTGTCAGGCTTCCTCTTTATTTCCTTGTCGACCACTTTACAAATATGGTATCATTCCTTGCTCATGCGGTAAATCCCCTTATAAGCATGGCCGTAAGTCCATTATCAGGCGCGGTCTATGAGTATTCGTCCATATATTTTCGTGAGATTCCATTTGATCTCCACAGGTCTTTTTTCTATTCCATTTTCTTTATTCTCTCTGTATTTATTTCGTCGCTCTTTTTCCCGAGGCTATTCTGCAACAGTATTTGTCCGTCAGGCCTTCTGTTCTCCTTTCTTGCCAGACATTCCCTGCTGAGCATAAGGCAGGAAGATTCATGCAGAACCTGCGGTAAATGCGACAGAAAGTGCCCTGTTATGTGTATCGAAGATGGCTATGTTGATAAAACACAGTGCATTATGTGCTTTGAATGCCTCAGGCAGTGCCCTGTTAATTCACTGAGACTTTCATTTAAGGCTGGCAAGGGCCGTCAGGATGAAAAAGCAAGTTATTCAAAGGAAAAGAGAGGATTGCTTAGATCAGCCCTGTTTGCAGGACTTGGGTTGTCCGGAGGGTTTTTGCTCAAAAGCCTGGCAGGAGCTGAAAGCAAAAACACCGATATTGCCGAGGTCTTCCCGCCCGGCGGTGACACCTATGAAAGCTTCTTATCCAGGTGCACAAACTGCGGTTTATGTATTTCTGTATGCCCTACGGGGGTATTAAAGCCAGTCAGCTATTCTCACAGCAGTTCAAACAGGCTGCTTCCCGCCCTTGATTTTAATAAATCCTACTGCAGCTTTGAATGCAATGTCTGCATGAGTGTATGCCCCATGAATGCACTGAAATACCTGAGCCTTCCTGAAAAGCAGGTAACAGCAATAGGGAAGGCCAGACTGGACACCGGCCTCTGCATACCCTACAGCCTGGGCCTGGACTGTGGTGCATGCGCAGAACACTGTCCTACCGCAGCGATAAAGATGATAGACCTTGGGAAGGTCCTTGCACCGGTGGTAAGCACAAAACACTGTATTGGATGCGGAATATGCCAGTATTCATGCCCCGTTGAGGGCACGAAGGCAATAGCAGTAAAGCCTCTTGATATTCATGAAAAGGCATATATACGCCCGAGAGGTTCACAGAAGAAGAAACTGGATGATTTTCCATTCTGAGAGCCTGTTTGCTGAAAGCACCCTTTAGACCGGAATATTTAGTCAGGGCTCTTTTCAAATATTATATAAGGCTGAAGTCTATAGATCCATAATGCAGAAGAAGGCAGGGTGAAAATTCCCTGCCTCTCCAGCGCATGGGCAAAGCCCATGCATGGGGGAAACGCATGGAGTACCATGCATGGGGGAAAAGGCATGGAAGATACCATGCCTGTATAAACGCATGGGCAAAGCCCATGCCTGGGGGAAAAGGCATGGAAGATACCATGCCTGTACTACTCAGGTTCCTGCTTTTTTATCTCATCCCTTTTTAAATAAGGCCTGATCTCAGGATACAGATGCCTTATTAAAATCAGAAGCGATATCAGCCATAGGAGATAAACAGGTATAAGCGTATATCTTGTTATATAAAGCAGCCTTGGTGCAAGAGGCCTGTCCTTCGTTATAAGTTCTTTGTATGCATAGAGGCTGTAATCATATTTAGGCATAGGCAAAGCGACCGGTATTATTCCCTCTACTATGCTTGAGTCTGAAATGACAGCATCTTCCCTAAGCAGTTTATCATAATCAATGCTTCCGGCATCTCTTTGCCCCCATCTTTCTTCGCTTTTGCTCAGTGTTTTCTGTTCATATTCATCATAAGCCTGCATAGATGGAGCTTCCGGCCTTTGCCTGGATTGATCATAACCGGCATGAGAGCGGCCTGAAATCAGCAGTGATGGCAGGATCATCGAGTAGACAAGCAGTGAGATGAGTGCCATGGCTGTTATTATTATAATAAGGAGGAAGGTCTTCTTTGAGTATTTTTTCCTCAGGTAGAATACCAGCTTTATTAATATCGCCAGTATAAGCAGGGCAATAAAAAACCCCTTCAACAGCAGGTATATTCCAGCAAGCGAGATTACTGAAAAGAATCTTATGCTCCTGCTTTTAAACAGGTAAAATGATATTATGATTATTATAATGAAAAGTATTATGTCTGTAAGGCTGAATGGATTCAGAAAGCCTGTACCTTCAGTAAAATAAAGCGGTATGATCATATCGGGGAGGCCAAATTCAATATAGCCGTTGCTTATTGTAAAGCTGTGTTCAGGTGATGGAAGCTCAAGAGATCCGCCAAGATGATTTATCTCTGATTTGGCTATGTTCTGAATAAAGACATTGTGTTTACCCTTCAGCAGTGGAAGCAGGACGGCGGTTTCAGGGATGTCATCCTGAGACAGGAGCCTCTGGGGAGAATTGTCAATTTCGAGATATATGGGCTTTCCCTTTGTATCAAAAACAAGGTAGTCAACCCCGCTGTTCTCATATGTCAAAGTGTCATAGGCTACTATGTCTCCATCCTTTGTCCAGACTATTTTTCTTTTCTGGGAATGTACAACAGCTGCAAGTGCTTCAAGGGATTTCAGCTTTTGAACGCTTATGCTGATCTCATTGCCCTTTGTCATGAAATAAAGCCTGGATAATGACATTTTTCTCGGTATCGGGGATTCAGATGAATCTATCTGCTTTCCTGTGGTCTTAACGGAGATCCTGTGCTGGGGGTCAGATTCAATAAGCCACCATTCATAACCGGACCTTTCATCCATGCTTAAGGCTTCAAGGCTCTTGATATTACCTGTTATTATGCATTGAATGCTTTTCTGGTTTGAATTGATAATGAGCCTGTCCTTTTCAAGCTTCCAATCCCTTACGCCCCTGACATCAAGCACTATCTCGCTGTTTTTAAGAGGTATGATATAATTGCTTATCTCTGTCCCTGACCGGATATATACATGATATTCAAATGCAATTTCATCTGTGATCCTGAAAGATCTGTTAAGCTGGAACAAAGGCTTTATTTCAGGTTCATCCGAAACAGGCCTGGCTTTTGTAGATTCAATGTGTATAAGTGTGTTTCTTAATCCTGCGAGCTTATTGCCCTGTACTATTCTGCCGTCTTCAATCTCCCCGTAGAAAGAATTAACAGGGCCCACGATATTGAGATTGGATTCCTCGCGGAACTCAAGCTCGCCCTTTATAACAAAATCCTTTTCGGCTGTTCTTACGAAATAGTGGTTAAGGTCCTCAAAACCTACTATAGCAGGCTTGTTATTTACCGTTACATTTAAAAGGCCAATCTTTTTGGGCTGGCTGAAAAGCGGTATCAGTGCATAATCATCAGACAGGACATGGCCGTTCAGACTGAAAAGCAGTCTGTTCTTCTCTATAGACCCTGATATATTGAGTGTATCTATTGTAAAGCAGTATTCCGTACATTCTTCAGGCCTCGGAATCAGGTCTCTCGATTTAATAAGCCATTTTGCCAGCTCCTCTATCTGCCAGGCAATGCTCTGCTGTGCAAGGCCATCGTTAAAGACCACCTGACGTTCTTCAGAAATTAGCCGGGGTGTAAAAAGCGCTGAAATGAGGATTAGAAGGCCTAAGACAACCGGCAAATTCATGTTTTTCCTGAAAAGTTTCATCCGTCTCTCCTTTCTTCATTTTTTCTATATTTTAATACTTTTGATATAAAAAGAAAAACACTTTCTATCATGTGATAAAAAATATTCGATCAAAGAATAGTATTCCGTCAAAAGGATTAATAAAAAAACCATTGACAGCTCTGTAAGTGTCAAAAATACATATCTGAGGTTTATCAGTCCATTTTCAGGCAGTCGATAATTTCAGGGAGTTCCTGAAAGCTGTCTATGATAAAGGAAGGCTCTATGCTGTCAATGCTTCCATATCCGTAGGTTACAAATACCGAAGGTATCCCGCATGCATGGGCCATTTTGATATCTACTGCTGAATCCCCGACAAAAAGAAGGGCTTCATCAAGGATGCCGACGGAACAAAGCCTTATATCAGGCTTTTTAATATCTGATACATCCTCCGGGGTGATTATATTTTCAAAAAGGCAGGAAAGGCCAAAATGCTCAATAAGCGGGATTGTGAATCTTTTAGGCTTATTGGTAAGAATATTCAGGGAGTAATCCGGCCTTAGACCATCCAGTACGCTTTTTACACCGGGATAGGGCTTTGTGGTATCTGCTATCTTCTCAAGGTATATTCTGCTGAATATATCAAGGGATTTGTCCACCATGCCGCCGTTCTCTTCAAGAAGACTAAGGAAAAGCTGCCTTGACCCCCAGCCTATCGATGATCTTATTTGTTCTGAATCCGGTATGGCCAGGCTTATTTCAGCAAAAGTACCCTTTACTGCTGTAATGATATCTTCAAGTGTATCGAAGAGGGTCCCGTCAAGGTCAAATATTAATTTTTGCTCAGGATTTTTCATTTTGAAGCCCTGGTTCAATGGAATCAATATCCAGCTTTTTCATATCCTTTTCTATATTGTCGAAGGCTTCAAATATATATGCATCATCTATATATTTGTCTATCTGATCCCTGGATTCACTGGATATCCGGTCGTCCAGGACTTTAAGCTCATCTATTATACTGTAAAGGCTATCCTTCTGCATGGAGAATTTTGAGAGGAAATCCTTGTTCTTCTTATGTATTTCAACATTCTTTTTCATCTCTTCAATTTTTGGAAGAATCTTTTCAAGCACATTTTTTATATGAGCTGTCTCTTCATCGGAGATTAATCCCTTGGTAGTATTATTGCCGAGATATTCCAGGAGTTTCAGCCTGTTGTTGTATAGGTCTGTCAGGCGGTTTATGAGGTACTTCTGTTTTTCCAGGCTGTTATTAACAAATTTTTTCGATCTTCTGTTTTTGCTGAAAAATCCGTATATCCAGATCAAAAGGGGTATAAAGGTATTAATGAGCAGATAGGAACCAAAAGATAATACAGAGGCATCTGAACCTGCTATAAAGTTGAAAAAATAGGTCAGAAAG
This sequence comes from uncultured Candidatus Sumerlaeota bacterium, assembly GCA_964389675.1. GTDB lineage: Bacteria > CAYMEV01 > CAYMEV01 > CAYMEV01 > CAYMEV01 > CAYMEV01. The sequence continues at coordinate 208,460 of CAYMEV010000001.1, read as the reverse complement.
TCAAATAAAAAGACAAGCAGTGAGAAAGATAGAGAGATTATTAATCCCATTACAGCATATTTGAATGTATTCAGTATTTTTTCCACAAAAGGCATCTTGAAAAATTTAAGGTATTTTTCATACCTTTTTGTATCATATGGTTTGTAAATGTATTTAAGATTACTCATGATCCATCCCTCTTTATAAGATAAATATGTTTCGCATGCTTTGCAGTTATAAAGGTTAATGCAATTATTTATTAAAATAAATAAAAAACAGGGTACTGTATAACATATATTTCCTGATATAGGGTATCAAACCTTTGTTTCTGACGATACATTCTCAAGCGGGTATGTATAGGCATCATCAACCTGCCTTGATGCTTTATTGAAATTTGTAATATACTGCCCGCAATTGCTTCCTATCCTGTTCTCTTCATACTCACCCAGGCTTAATATTACATCAAAACCTGCTGTCCTCAGCTTTTCTATTATGTCGTATTTTTTTCCCCGGGGGTTTATAAGTGATTTCAGGCGATTCCTTTTTGCTTCAGATGTGGGATTTATCGGAGTGAATTTCAGAAGAAAAATGTCAGGATCAAAGTGCTTTTTAATAATTTCCGGACAGACAGGTGTATTAACAGATGGGGCGAAATTCAGTGTGATCTTTCTGTTGTCCTTATTATAAAACCTTCTGCCATAGTCAGCAATCTGTTCCAGAGGCCATTTAGGCAAAGGGAGAAGGTAATCCCTGAAGTTTCTGTCAGTTGAGTGGACAGAGAACTGAAGCTGAAAGGCCTTTTTATAAAGCCTGTTCTTTATCTCCAGAAGCATTTCAAAGAAAGCCCCTCTGGATTGAGGAGCAATAGTGGAGATGCATGGGAGAAGCCCGGGAGAATCTATTGCTGAAGGCAGGTCTTCCAGGAGCATAAGTACATTATTATTGAATGAGGGCTCCCCTATCCTGGCAAACTGAATCTTGAACTTGGCTGAAGGGACTGAACCTGCAAATCCGTATAGATCCAGAAGGTATCTGATCTGGAAAAACAGCTCGTCCTTGCTGAGGATTCGCTTAAAATTGCCGCCGGCTTCGCAGAATTTGCATTTTGCAGGGCATCCTACCAGCGAAGAGAGTATTATGACCCACTTTTCTCTCCTGGAGAGAGGAGGCTGAATGCTTTCCACGAACTCAACCAGATGGCCGTCAGCTGTCCTGGCAATATATACCGAGGCTATACTGGATCTATGTGTCTTCTTTATTACCCTCATCAGTCCCTTTTTGTGCTCTCAATCCTGCTTTTTAACAGCATGGCCGTCTTTATTCCGTCTCCCGCTGATATAGCTACCTGCCTGCATATGTCATTATTGAAGTCTCCAATAAAGAAGAGCCTTCCGTTCTTAATAAGCATGTTCTGATTTTTATATATCCTTTCCGATATGAAATTATTTGCCGGCTGTCTTCCGATTGCAGGTATTACATAATCGAAAAAGCCCTCCTTTACTGCATGTTCATCATTGGAGTAATACTCCAGCTTTATTCTGTCAGATTCCGTTGGGAATATATTAATAAGGTTGGATCTGTTCAGGTAGATCAGGTTTTCCTTTTTCTTTGCCCGTTCCCAGAGTATCGGGATACATTTCGGAGCCTGGCTCCTGTTGAAGACTGTAACCGTATTATTATCCGAAAGGTTCAGTGCATAATCAAATGCAATATCCCCTGATCCTATTATTGCTATATTCTTGTCTTTAACCTGCATGATCTCATAAATGTCATAAAAGATATTCCTGCCATTCATATTTTCAGTATTAGGCAGATTAAGCTTCCTTGGCTCTGTTCCTGTTGCAATTACTGCGTATGCTGACCTGAAATAGTTCTGTTTGGTCTTTATATAGAACAGGTCATCGAGGTAATCAAGGTCTGTCACTTTTTCATAGACCGGCTTGATATCGTTAATCCTGCATTGTTCAGCAAAAAGCTGTATGAGCTCTGTTCCCCTTATCCCGTGAGGAAAACCCGGGTAGTTCTCGATCAGGTTTGCATTCTTTACCAGCCCGCCTATCTGGCTTTTTTCAAAGACCTCAAAGGAATATCCGTATCTTTTCAGCTGTAATGCTGCGGACATACCGGCCGGGCCGCACCCTATGATTATAATATCAATCATTTCCGCTATTTCCTGTATTTATTAGATTTATTATATTTTCTGTATTTATTGGGACAGCACAGCAGTGAGAAAGGCTCAGCAGGGACGAAAAATGAAGGTCATAACTGTGGGCTGCCATCCCGTCAACGACCATGAACACCTCAAAGCCCCTTGCAAAACCGGACCTTGCAGTTGCATCACAGCAGACATTGGTCATTAAACCTGTAATTACCAGCTGGCTTATTCCCGATGCATTCAGGTGATCTTCCAGGCCTGTACCGTAAAATGCATCATACTGGGTTTTCTCTATTATGACAGGGTCCTCTGCAAGCAGGCCATCTGAGATGCAGGAATGAACATTATCTTCTGTGATTATGCTCTTCCACCATCTGGATATCATCTTTGCATCCCGGGGGGTATTTATATGCCTGGTATAGATTATATTCAGCTTTTCCCTTTCAAAGAGCCTTATAAGCCTGATGATATTCTTTTTAACCGTACTGGCTGAGGGTATATAGCTATTAAGACTGCTGTCCAGGAACCACTCCTGCATATCTATCACCAGCAGTGCTGTCCTTTCCGGGTCCAGCCTGAACAGGTCATGCTTTCTCCTGTAGATGCTAAGGCGGGACAGGATATCTTCTGATATGCGCCGGATATTTTCATCTGTAAAATAGAGTTCTTTCAATCCTTGCCACCCACTCATTAAAACTACTATAAAAAAAATTTTATACAAGATAATTTATGACAGTCCGGGCCTGGCTTAAACAGCTGAAAAAATTAATCTAGAACTCCAGGGAATGCTATTTAGAGCTGACTGACCTGTCAAGCTCCCTGAGGAATTCCATTGTCAGTTTTGCAGTGTTTTCAAGGTCATTTAAGCTGATCACCTCATTTGATGTATGTATATACCTGACGGGTATGGACAGTACTGTGCTCGGGACCCCCTTTCTTACCTTGTGTATTGCATCAGCATCCGTAAAGGATAAATAGGGAGAAGCTTCATACTGTACCTTTATGCTGATATTCTCTGCTGACCTTATGAGAATATTTTCCAGCCTGCGGTCCAGTATGGGGCATCTTAGGATTGCAGGGCCTTTGCCAAGGCTTAGAGCACAGTCATTGCTTTTTGTTTCTGTTGTATCATTTGTTTCTGTTACATCTATGGAGAGTGAATAATCCGGCATTAGATCTGAAGCCAATGTAACGGCTCCTCCTGAATTTATCTCCTCCCTGAGGGTTGCAGCAAAATATATGCAGAGGGAAGGCAGCATTTCCTTATTAATATTCTTCATAAGAAAATACAATACAGCAAGCCCTGCCTTATCGTCCAGGCCATTTGCCATGATCTTGCCGTCCTGCAGGGTCTCAGGGATGCTTGCAAGCTGGATATAGCTGCCAATATCAACCAGTTTACGGGTTTCACTGCCTGAATCTGAGCCTATATCGATCAGAAGGTCTTCCATCTTTATTTCACTGTCCTTTTTTTCAAGCTTCCTCTGAAGCTGTATAAGGCCGGTTACCTGTCTTTTCCCGAGGATCTTGACCCTTTGTCCGTACAGGACTGCAGCATCATGAGTTCCCAGAGCCTTGAATTTTATTGTCCCGTTGTCATTGATTTTTGTTGCCATAAGTCCAATTTCATCGCAGTGAGCGTTTATAAGAATGCTTTTTTCAGCTTTTTCATTCACAGCTGAAATGCAGTTGCCGAAATTATCGACCCATGTCCTGTCGCACAAACCCCCAATAAGCCCTGACCATTCCTTTATAAAATATTCTTCATTACCAGATATACTTGGAAATTCCAGGATTTTGTTAAGAAAATCAAGCATCTATAACTCCTTTTAATAAATATAGTTTAATTACAGGGTATTCAAAAGAGTGAATTAATCAATAAAAAATAAGCTTTTCCGGCTGATCAAAGCATGTCCGGCAGGCTGACAAGCCTGTAATAACAGAGAGGAATATCAGATATGACAGTATTTTCCATGACTGCGGGGATATCCTGCAGATGCCCCTTTATCATTGAAAAGGCCTTTTCGCCTAAAAGTATATCGTTACTGTCAGCAATATCTTCGGCAAGCTTGGATGCCATATTAACACAGTCGCCGTAGATCTCCCTTTTGAAATCAAGGCATTGTCCGTAAGTTATTCCGAAACATACCTGGATTTTCTGAAGCGGGTCATCTTTTCCCTCATTTTCCCTGGCCAGTTCCTTCTGTATGCTGACAGCTGTCTTAAGTGATTCAAGCGGGCCATCAAAAGCAAAGAAAAGATTATCCCCTATGGTCCTTATAATCCTGCCTTTGTTTTTCCTGGTGTGTTTTCTGGCTATTGAGTAAACCAGGTCAAGCTGGCTGAGAAACTCCACTGTCCCTATTGCTCTTGTTTTATATGAGAAGTCAGCAATGTCAGAGAACATTATAGAAAGCTCTCTGCTGTATTTATCATGGATTTTGCCCTTTATTCTCTTCCTGGCCTCAGGATCGGAATCATGCCAGCCGGAAAAAATATCTTTCAGGATCTCATACATATGAAATTATACCTTCTTTCTTATAGCATATATGATATATATTATCATTCTACCATGCAATTATCCCAGAAAAAATAAAAATTAATTGATTGAAATATTATTTTTTTGATGTAAAATCCAGAACAAATATAAAAAATTCCAAGGAGGATCAAAATGGGAGAAATAATTGATATTTTCGGAAGGGAAATCCTGGATTCAAGAGGATATCCAACAGTGGAAGTGGAGGTCACAATCGATTCTGACTTCGGGGAGATTATCGGGCGAGCATCAGTACCCTCGGGGGCATCAACAGGGACAAGAGAGGCTTGTGAACTGCGGGATAAGGATGAAAACAGGTATAACGGCAAGGGTGTGCTCAAGGCAGTTGAAAATGTCAATACCCATATTGCAAATGAGCTTATAGGATTTGAGAGCACTCTGCAGACGGAAATTGACAGGCTTCTTATTGACCTTGACGGAACACCGAATAAAACAAACTTAGGTGCCAATGCAATACTGGGAACAAGCCTTGCAGCTGCAAAAGCATCTGCAGAGGAATGCAGGCTGCCACTTTTCAGGTATCTGGGTTCGCCTAATTCCAGGCTGCTTCCTGTCCCTATGCTTAATGTCATTAATGGCGGGGCACATGCAGCAAATAATCTTGATATACAGGAATTTATGGTAGTTCCGCTGGGTGCTTCCAATTTTGCTGAAGCATTGAGATATGGGGCTGAGACCTTCTATGCATTAAGAAGGATTCTTTCCAGGAAGGGCTTAAGCAGCGGGTACGGGGATGAAGGCGGATTTGCCCCTATGCTTAAAAGCAACCTTGAAGCACTGGATCTGCTCGTTGAAGCAATTAAGAGCGCCGGATTCCAGCCGGGAGCAGAGATAGCGATCGCAATGGATCCTGCAGCATCAGAGTTTTATGCTGAAGGAAAATACAATTTAAAGGCAGAATCAAAGGCACTTGATTCCAGTGAGATGATAGCATACTGGGCTGATATTATTGCAGATTATCCGGTTATAAGTATTGAGGACGGGCTTGCTGAGGATGACTGGGACGGCTGGAGGATGATGACATCCCAGCTTAAGGACAAGATAATGATAGTCGGAGATGATATATTTGTAACCAACAGGAGCATAATACAGAAGGCCGTGCCTGATATAGCCAATGCAGTCCTTATAAAGCTTAATCAGATAGGAACTGTAACAGAAACACTGGATGCTATGGAATTTGCCATGAATAACGGTTATAAAACTGTCGTCTCGCATAGAAGCGGGGAGACTGAGGATAACTATATTGCTCACCTCGCAGTGGCTACAAACTGCGGCTTTATTAAGACAGGGGCACCAAACAGGTCTGACAGGCTCAGCAAGTATAATGAGCTTCTCAGGATCGAGGAAATGCTTGGAGAATCAGCCCTGTTCGGAAAAAGAAGATAATGAAAAAGAACAGCCTTGCAAGAGAGATATTCTTTGCAGTTTTCGCTGTTGCTGTTTTAATTTACCTTTTAAGCCTTCATCAGGATATTTCAGATGAGATAAAGATGAAAATCAATAAACAGCAGGAAGATATGCAGTATCTTGAAAGCGTAAGGGACGAGCTTGTTAAGGAAAATGAAAGCCTTGAATACCGTAAGCTCCTGTTTGATAATGATAAAGAGATCTATTATGAGACTATACTGAGGGAAGATTTCAATATCCAGTTTTTCGATGAGACTGTATACCCTGTAAATAAATCTGTTGATTAGGCTTTGAAATGAGGTAACATTAGACATTTGACCTTAGAGGATGATGTATGCTCGGGGATATACTGAAACCAGAGATTAAAGACCTGATCGGGAACAAGGACTGGAAAAAGATAAAAGAACTCTTCTCTGACTGGCAGGCTGTTGATATTGCAGACCTGCTGGCTGACCTTCCAGAGGATGAGATGATAATCCTGTACCGTCTTCTGCCGAGGAAGCAGGCAGCCAGGGTTTTTGTCGAACTTGAAAGCGATGACCAGGAGCATATCCTGACTCAGATCAAGAGCCAGCAGCTTAAGGAGCTGGTACTGGAAATAAGCCCTGATGACAGGACTGAGATCTTTGAGGAACTGCCTGCTCAGGTCACTCAAAAACTGATGGACCTCCTGCCTTCAGAAGAGAGGAAAGAAGCCCTTTTTCTCCTCGGCTACCCGGAAAACAGCCTCGGCAGGCTGATGACCCCTGATTATATATCTGTAAGGCCCTACTTTACATTGCGTAATGCCCTTGAGTATATAAGGAAATATGGCAAAGACAGCGAAACTATTAATATGCTCTATGTAACAGATGATGAATCAAAGCTTCTGGATGAAATACCGATAAGGCGCATAATATTGGGTAATCCGGAGCATACTATTGAATCGGTCATGGATTACAGCTTTATCGCCGGGTCTGCTTTTGATGATCAGGATGAGGGTGCTGAGATGATGAAGAGATATGACCTTGTAGCCCTGCCGGTAATTGATTCAGAAGGCGTTCTGATCGGTATAGTGACAATCGATGATATCATTGATGTCATGGATGAGGAAGCTACGGAGGACTTCCAGAAAGAGGCAGCTGTAAGCCCTCTTGAGCTTGGCTATATGTCAACATCACCCTTTGTGCTTTACAGGAAAAGGATCGGCTGGCTTGTCCTTCTTCTGGTTGCTGACTTCCTATCCTCGGGGGTAATTTCCCATTTTGAGGAGCTTATTTCAAAATTCATAACACTTACTATATTTATTCCAATACTGATCGACAGTGGTGGAAATACCGCTACGCAATCGGCCACTCTCGTCATACGTGCAATAAGCCTCGGGGAGCTTACCGTAAAAAAATGGTTCCAGGTCGTTAAAAGGGAACTTGTCATCGGGGCTCTTCTCGGCATAAGCCTGGGAATCATCCTTTTTTTAAGAAGCTTTGTCTGGAGGGGAGGGCCTGAGATCGGATTAGTACTTGCTATTTCTATGGTTGCCATAGTGTTCTGGACGAATGTTGCAGGCTGTATACTCCCTATAATTCTTACAAAACTGAATTTTGACCCGGCAGTGGTAAGCAGCCCGCTTCTGACAACAATGGTCGATGCAGTTGGATTGATAATCTATTTTAATATAGCAAGGCTTATACTTCTGCAATAGTATATCCGCATTATCTGTTCCTGTTTTAAGTATCCAGCTCCTCGGGATGGACGAGCCCCCCTGATATTATTAGTTTAACAGCATCTTCGATCTTCAGGTCAATATATATGATATCATTTCTCTTTACCAGGGCCAGCCAGCCGGATGTCGGGTTAGGAGTCGTAGGTATAAAAACGTAAACCAGTTCTGATTCATCAATATTATCAATATCCCTGAGTATCTTTTCAGCAGATGTAGTAAGAAAACCTATTGTATATATCCCCTTTCTGGGATACTCAATGAGAACCACCTTTGAAAAACCCTTCTTGTTCGAGATGGAAAGTGCACTTAGGAACTGTTTAGCTGAAGAAAAGATCCCGTTTAAGAGTGGAATTCTCAGGAGAATGTTCTCACCCAGTTGAATTATTTTCTTGCCGAAGTAATTTGTTGCCAGGAAACCAACGCCGAAAATAACCATAATGACCAGGGCAAAGCCGAATAAAGGAGCTATGTAGTCATATCCGCCCAGCCCAAGTATATTATTCAGAATATAGCGTACGACAGGGCTGGTAATTCTGGTAATTATATTATAAAGAAAGTACCCTATATACAGGGTGATAACAACAGGAAAAAGCACTGCTATGCCTGTGATGAACATTGTCCTTAATCTGAATTTAAGATTTTCAAACATAATCCGGCAATTACTGCCGATTCTCCTTTCCTGCAGGATGAAGCCAGCCTTATTTTATCCAGGCAATAATATAATATATCTTCATTGCTTATATTTTCAAATTATATTTATTGTAATCATGAAAAAATATAATAGAATACCTGAACTGCATATTTAATTAGAAAATGCTTGACATTTTTGCATTTTTTCAAAATATACAAAGGTAATTAAGTATAGGCCATTTTATATGAGTAAAATAGATCTTAATGATTATGGAGTGTTTCCCGTAGAATTACGGGAAGTTTTTCCAGGAGGGGGCTTTGACCTGAAAGACTTTCTTTTCAGGATGCTTACGGATGTCAACCTTAAAGCGAGCATTAATAAGGTCAAGGGTTGCTTTGTCATGGATTTCAATATATCCTTTAATGCGGAAACCGACTGCGCAAGATGCCTTAAGAGGATTGAACTGAACATTGACAGGAATGAAAGGGTATATCTCTTTGATAAATCCCTTGAGGGAAACAAAGGCAACCTCGATCTGGAAGAAAATGAGCTTGATAATTATTATCTTGAGGATTTAATACTTGACCTGGATGATTTTGTCAATGAACAGGTCATTATATCATTGCCTGCAAAGGCATTATGTAATACAGCCTGCAAAGGCTTGTGCCCTTTCTGCGGTACTGATCTCAACAAGGCAGAATGCGGCTGTATTAAGGAGAATATTGACCCTAGATGGGAAGCACTAAAAATGAAGTAAAGGAGTAAGCTGATGGCTCTGCCAAAGAGAAAGAAATCAAAAAGCAAGACAAGATTGAGAAGGTCCATGAATGCATCTATAAAGCCTGTTGTTCTGACACAGTGCTCAAATAAGGATTGCATGGAGTATATCCCTTCTCACAGGGTATGCCCATATTGCGGGCATTATAACAATGAAAAGGTAGTTGAGACCAGTAAGGAGAAATAATCTTTTGACAAGAACGGCTCTAATAGCAGGAGCTACATCTGATATAGGGTTTGAGACGGCCTGTTGTTTCACCTCCTCTTCCTACAGGGTCATTGCAACAGGAAGGGATATTGATAAGCTGAAGGAAAGGTTTAAAGACAGGGAAGATAAGGATATTTTCTATGGCCGGCTTGATATAACAGATGCAGAAAGCATAAGAGATCTTTACAGATCAGTTGAAGAATTCGGTTATCCCGATATTATAGTCAATGTTTCGGGTATATCAGCTGACAGCTTTATTCTTGGAATGACCGAAAAGAAATGGACTGATGTAATTGATACAAACCTCAACGGATTTTACAGGGTTGTAAAGGCATTTGTCAGGCCTATGATGAAAAAAAGGTGGGGAAGAATAATAAATATCTCCTCTGTTTCCGGGAAGGCTGGAAATATCGGCCAGACCAACTATGCTGCATCCAAGGCGGGTATTATCGGCTTTACAATGTCGCTTGCCAAGGAACTTGCTCCCTGGAATATCACATGTAATACCGTAGCGCCCGGCCTTATCAAAACCAGAATGACAGAAAATATGGAGGAGAATATCATCGAGTCCATAGTAAGCAGGATACCCTTAAAAAGAACAGGAAAGCCGTCAGAGGTCGCTTCCCTGATATTCTTCCTGTCTCAGGATATCAGTTCATATATTACAGGTGATGTTATAAGTATTGACGGCGGCCTTTACATGAATTAAAAAATAAATATTTCAGGAGGGATTTAATATGGATATCAAAGAAAGAGTTTATAAGGTTCTGGAAAACTTGAACGTCAATCCGGAAAAGATAAAGGAAAATGCATCTTTTAAGGTTGATCTGCAGTTTGATTCGATCGACATCTATGATTTCATAGATGCAGTTCAGGAGGAGTTTTCCGATATGGGCCTGCAGATAGACGACAAGGAGATACTGTCGATCTCCAGCGTGGGTGACGCGATCTCTTTTATACAGAAGAAGGTGAGTTGATTCATTGAGAAGGGTAGCTATTACCGGAATAGGGCTGATCACACCATTAGGGTCCGGCAGGGAAAAGAACTGGGCAAGGGTGGCCAATGGTGAATCAGGTATTGCACTGATAGACACTTTTGACACCTCAGATCTGCCTGTAAAGATTGCTGGAATGGTTAAGGACTTTGATCCGGCTGAGATATTCGGGGTAAGGGAGGCTGAAAGGCTTGACAGGTTCCTTCAGCTGGGCATAGTCGCTTCAAGGGAGGCAATGGCTGATTCAGGGCTTGAAATTACTCCTGAACTTTCAAAAAGGGCAGGAACTATTATAGGCTCAGGGATCGGAGGGATAAATACAATTGAGAGGGAGCATATAAACCTGCTGAACAACGGATTCAGGAGCATAAAACCGTATTTTATACCCTCAATGCTTATAAACCTTGTAGCAGGAATGGTCTCCATAGAGTTCAAACTGAAAGGGCCCAGCATGAGCCCGTGCACTGCATGCGCGGCAGGAAATCATTCTGTCGGGCTTGCTTTTGACCTTATACGGAATGATAAGGCAGATATTATGGTATGCGGCGGAGCTGAATCATCAATAACAAAGCTCGGAATAAGCGGATTTTCAAAACTCAGGGCTTTATCAACAAGGAATGACCGGCCCAAAGAAGCTTCAAGGCCTTTTGACAAAGACAGGAACGGTTTTGTTGTTTCTGAAGGCTCAGGCATACTGGTGCTTGAGGAGCTTGAATCTGCAAAAAAGCGCAATGCCCACATCTATGCTGAGATCACGGGGTTCGGGATGACCAGTGATGCATTCCATATAACAGCACCGTCGGAAGATGGAGAGGGGGCAGCCAACTGCATGGATAATGCCATTAGAGATGCTTCAATCAGCCCTGGGGACATTGACTATATTAATGCTCATGGCACATCAACCTATCTCAACGATATAACCGAGACGAAGGCAATAAAGAGAGTTTTTGGGAATGATACCGGAGTCAGGATATCCTCCAATAAATCCATGATCGGCCATCTGCTGGGAGCTGCAGGGGGTGTTGAAACGGCATTTACGGCCATGTGCCTGGAAAATGACTTTATACTGCCCACCATTAACCTGAATGAGCCAGATCCCCAGTGTGACCTTGATTATACCCCGGATACGGGGATTGAAAAAAGAATGAGGTATGCGCTGAATAACAGCTTCGGTTTCGGAGGCACAAACACCTGTCTTGTCCTGAAAAAATATGCTGATGACTGAGCTTGAAAAATTCAGGTATTCAAACCTGAATGAATTCCAGAAATTAAATAAGCTCTTTTTTAAGAATATTAAGCTGCTTAATTCTGCTCTAACCCATAAATCGTATAAAAACGAAATAATGTCAGTTGATACAGATAATGAGAGGATGGAGTTTCTCGGAGATTCCATCCTTAACTTTATTGTCACCGATATTCTCTACAGGGAGGTTCCTGAACTGCCGGAGGGCCAGATGTCAAAGATCAAGGCATTTGTTACAAGCGGAGAATTCCTCTCAGATAAAGCCCAAAAGATCTCACTGGGGAAGTACCTTCTGCTTGGACGGGGAGAAGAATCAAGCGGGGGCAGAAGCAAAAAATCCCTGCTTGCAAATGCTTATGAAGCCCTGATAGGCGCATTATACCTTGACGGAGGAATTACTAAAGCAAAAAGCTTTATAAGAAGGCAGCTGAAAAAGGAGATAAAGACACTGGTATCAGGGCATATAGTTTTTGATTATAAAGCCGCACTCCAGGAATTTATCCAGAGCAAGGAAAAGATCACGCCTCTTTATAATGTTGAGAAGGTAATAGGCCCCGACCACAACAGGGAGTATTATGTTTCAATAACCATAGGGGACAGGACTTTCGGGCCTGAGAAAGGCAGAACGAAAAAACAGGCGGAAAAGAAGCTTGCAAAGAGAGTATTAGACGAAATACTGCTCTTAAAAGAATAATAATGCTGTTTGTCAAAGACAGGGCCAGTGTAATACCTATATTTTCATTTCATAAAGGCTGTAAATCCAGATGTTCATTCTGTAATCAGGAATCAATGGTTGATTCATCCAGTATTGATCCCGGCTCTATAAAAAGGCATATAGATCATTATATTTCAACATTAAGGCATAAGGAGGCTGTAGAGACAGCATTTTTCGGGGGCACATTCACACAGTTGACAAGGTCCGATATGTTCCGGTATCTTGAGCCTGTCCAGCAGTATATTAAGAATGGGGCAATAAGCGGAATAAGAATATCCACCCGGCCGGATGCTGTTAGTGACGATATACTGTCCTTCCTGAAGGAGTACAATGTCAGGACCATCTGCCTTGGCATAGAGTCCATCGATCCTGAAGTCCTTGAGAAGTCCAACAGGGGTTACAGCCTGGATACGGTTGAAGAGGCAGTTGCAAAGATCAATGAGAAGGGAATAAAAGTGGTCCTTCAGATTATGCTGGGCCTGCCTTGCGATACTGCTGAAAAAAGCAGAAGAACGATCCTGTGGGCTTCAGAAAAGCCGATAGCAGGAGTCAGGGTCTGCCCGACACTCATCCTGAAAAATACACAGCTGGAATCCCTCTATAAAAAGAATGAATACAGGCTGTGGGACAAATCCGTTTTCTACGAGCTTCTGGAATTGGCCCTAATTTTATTCTACCAAAGAAATATTCCAGTTATACGCATAGGGCTCTGCATTGATAAATCCATCAGGGAAAACTATATAGCGGGCCTCATGCATCATTCATTAGGAGACTATGTTGAATACAGGGCATTTTTCAGAATATTGAAATACCTGTTGAATATAAAAAATATAAATGACAGGCTTGACCTGGAAAGCAGCCTTAAGAGGTTCTTAAACGGTTATAACCTTGAAAACAGGAAAAGAATCCTGTCAGAGACAAGGATAAAGGATATCTGCTATAATTCCGGCGGTATATCAGAAAATGATATTTTAAGCTCCATACAGTCTGCAGATATTGACATCCTTTTTCAATAAACAGCGGTAGTCTTCAATATCCCTCGATAGTATTCAGCGTTCAGATGCTCACTGATTTATTCAGCACGGCAGGATAGGGGGCCAGAGAGAAGGAAATCAGAAAAAATCCCTTTCAATTGTGTCTATTTTTTTGTATATATCAGCAATTATACCCTCTTCAGAATAACTGAAATAATTATCATTGCAGATGATTATGTGGTCCAGGATAGAGGATTCAATATTCCTGAGAGCGATGGCAAGGCGGAACGTAAGGTAATTATCGTCCATAGACGGGCTTAATGAGCCACCGGGATGGTTATGGAGAATTATTATATTCTTTGCATTGAGTCTTAATATCCTGTCTATGAGACTGCGGGGATAGACATCAACACGGTTTATTGTCCCTTTGCAGAGTGTCTCGAGCATGATTATCCTGTTCTGATTGTTCATATAAACCACACAAAATTCTTCATCCTTTTTATGTGTGAAATATAATTTATAATAATCAACAATCTCAGAGGGATTTCTTATTGACCCCTTCTCCAGAAGCTCAGAATGTTTAATGCTTTCGCCAATATCCCTTATAAGCCTCAAGAAAAGGGCTGTCCTTTCGTTTATGCCCTTTATGCCTGTCAGCTCCTGCTTATGGGCTGAAAATACCCCTGATATTGAGCCGAATCTGCTTATTAATTCCTTTGCAAGGGGTTTGGTGTCCTTATAAGGGATACAGAATGACAGCAGAAGCTCAAGCTTTTCATAGTCAAGAAAAGCATTTATCCCGCTTTTATCATATTTTTCACGGAGCCTTAACCTGTGATTTTTTGTATTATTTTCAGACATATAAGTTATATTACATAAAAAATTATCTGAAATCAATAGCAGAAAAAAAACTGTATAATGAAACCAAAAATGATAAGAATTGTTATATATACCAAATTAATTGGAGGGGACTAATGAATGATTTTGGAATTGCAGAGGTTATAAAAGAAAAGCACAAATCAATAGAGAGCCTTAAAAACCAGTTAAGACAGGTAATAATAGGGCAGGAGCATATGATAGCCAGTATTCTCACAGGGATATTGACAAATGGCCATGTATTGATAGAGGGTGTTCCTGGCCTGGCTAAAACAAAGACCATAGTAACGCTGGCTAATGCACTTTCCCTGGATTTTAAGAGAGTCCAGTTTACTCCTGACCTTCTTCCAGCTGATCTTATAGGTACAATGATATATAATCAGAAAGAAAATAAATTTTCCCCGAGAAAAGGCCCCATATTTACAAATATACTGCTTGCCGATGAGATCAACAGGGCTCCGGCCAAGGTGCAGAGCGCTCTTCTTGAGGTTATGCAGGAAAGGCAGGTAACAATCTATGATAACAGCTATACGGTATCAGAGCCTTTCTTTGTGCTTGCAACGCAGAACCCTATTGAGCATGAAGGGACATATCCTCTTCCGGAAGCTCAGGTTGACAGGTTCATGCTCAAAATAAATATAACCTATCCGACGAGGGAAGAGGAATACCAGATACTCAACAGGATGGAAAAGACGGATGAAATACCAGTGTCGAAGGTAATGGATGAAAAAGAGATCCTCAGCCTGAGAGAGGTCGTAAAAGAGATATATATAGAAGACAAGCTGAAAAGGTATATTGTCGATATAGTCTCAGCAACCAGGAAGCCTTCTCAGTACCAGATGGAGATGGACCATCTTATCCAGTACGGAGCATCTCCGAGGGCAACAATATATATAACCAGGGCAGCAAAAGCAAATGCCTTCCTTCACGGGAGGTACTATGTCACCCCTGAGGATATAAAGGAAATAGGGCTGGATGTGCTGAGGCACAGGATTATACTGTCCTATGAGGCAGAGGCAGAAGGAAAGACGACTGATTCAGTGATAAGAGAGATCTTCAATAATATAGAGGTTCCGTAGGATATGCATAATGAACTGATTAATGATGCTTCTGATATTGAAAGGATCAAAGAGATACTGAAAAAGGTCAGAAGGATTGAGATCAAGACCAGGCATAAAGCGGGCGAGATGCTTTCAGGGCATTACAGAAGCGTATTCAAGGGCAGAGGGATAGAGTTTTCAGAGGTCAGGGATTATGTTTTCGGGGACAGTATCAAGCAGATAGAATGGAATGTCACAGCAAGGATGGGGAAACCATTTATAAAGCAGTTTGTCGAGGAAAGGGAGCTGAACATCCTTCTGGCTGTTGATGTCTCGCCAAGCATGTATTTTGGCTCCTTTCCATCCAGAGAGGAGGAAGGAAAGCCTTCTTCAAGGATGTTCAAGATAGATGCGGCATCAGAGATAGTTGCGACGCTTTCAGTATCGGCAAGTATTAACAATGACAAGATAGGGCTTGTCCTTTATGATGATTCGATAAGGAAGTATATTCCGCAGAAGAAATCCAGGGACCAGAGCATGCGCATAATAAGGGAGATCATTGGTTATAAACCGGAATCATCTGTAGCTGACCTGAGGAGCCTTTTAAGATATATTTTGAGTGTCCAGAAGAAGAGGGGAGTATTATTCATTATCTCAGATTTTGAACCCCTTGATAATTATAAGGAATTTATATCAGCAAGAAAAAGGTTTGATATAATACCGGTAATAATAAAGGACCGCCGTGAAAATGAGCTTCCAGATGCAGGTTTTATAAATATATTTGATCCGGAGACCCAGAAGGACATGGTAATAGACACATCAAGCCGGAAGGTCAGAGATGCCTACAGGAGGTCTGCAGAGGAAAGGACACAGAAAAAAAGGACCATTTTCAGGCAAAATGGGATTGATTTTATAGAGATATTTACAGATATCGATTATGCGCCAAGCCTTATAAGATTTTTCAAAAAAAGGGAGCATCTCCTGAAATTATGAAAAGGCTTCTTATACTGCTCATATTCTTTTTTTTGCTTTATGGCCTCTCTTCCCATAATACGCTTCAGGGCAGTGTTGAATACTCCTACTCTATCAGCGGGGAGGATAATATCAGGATAGGGGATATTGTCTCAGTTAATTTCAGCATGGTGATTGAAGAAGAATTCCTTTACAGTATTTCCGGTTCTGATGAGCTTGCATCCGAGGATTATTATATTGCCGGGGAAGAAAAAGAAATAGTAACTGCTGAAAAAGACGGCAGTATTAAAAGAGTCTCCAAAAGCTTCTCTATTATGCCAAAGAAAGAGGGCAATATCATAATACCGCCCCTGAAGATAGAGTACTGGAGGGAAGGGGAACCTGAAAAAAAGAGTTTTCTGCTTACAAACCCTATAGATATGAATGTCATTTCAAACCTTTCAGGGGATGATAATATCCCCAGGGATATAAAAGGGCCTTTTATTCTTAAAAAATCCTATATGGCACATATTATTGTGTTTTTTTTATTTCTGACCGCTGTTTCCATAATCCTTTACCTGTATTATAAGAGAAGGATGAATATTCCTGAAAAGCCCGCAGAGGTTATCCCTCCGGAAAATATTGCCAGGAGAAAGCTTGCAGAGCTTATCGAAAGCGAACTCCTGGAGAAAGGCAGCCTTAAACTGTTTTTATTCAGGCTTACACAAATAATAAAGGAGTATATCCAGGGTGCTTACTTTTTCAATGCAACTGATATGACAACGAGCGAACTGGGCATTTCCTTAAGGCAGGCAGATATTGAAGAGAAGCTCTATGAATCCATTATGCAATATTTTATTGAATGCGATCTATATAAATTCAGTGATATCGGAATTGAAGTGCAGAAGGCAAAAGAGCTCTATGACAGGGGTTATGACCTTGTTGAGAGGGACAGCTCAGGCAGGAAAGCTAAAATTGTCTATTCTTCCACAGGAGAGGCAGATTAGATGTTCAAAAACCCGCAGTTTTTAATACTTATCCTTTTTGTTTCAGCTTATATATTTTTTATTTACTGGAAAAGAATAACAAGAGAAAGGGTTATTTTTACAGTGTCCCATATTTACGGCAGCCTGCCTAAAACATTCTCATATTATGCCTATGCAGTATTCAGGTATCTGCCTTTTGCAGTCCTTATTTTTCTGATCATTGCTCTTGCAGGCCCTCAGAAGGGTTATGAGGAACGTGAGATATATACAGAAACAAGGGATATAATCATTGCACTTGATGCATCAGGATCGATGGCTGCCATGGATTTTAACCCTAACAGGCTTGAAAAGGCGAAGGATATAGTAAAGGATTTTATAAATATGAGGCCTGCGGACAGAATAGGGCTTGTAGTATTTGCAGGGAGGGCCTTTACTCACTGCCCGCTGACACTGGACCATAATGTCCTTATTGATTATCTGGACAGTGTCCGCCTCAAGATGATAGAGGACGGGACTGCCATAGGAAATGCTGTTGCAACTGCAGTAAACAGGCTAAGGGCAAGCGAGGCAAAGGCCAAAATAATAATTCTCCTTACAGACGGAGAGAACAACAGGGGCAATATAACCCCTGATGCAGGCGCAGACATGGCAGAAAAGCTTGATATAAAGGTATATACCATAGGTGTAGGGTCCGAAGGGTCAGTAAAATTTCCTGTGGATAATCCTATGCTGGGAAGGCAGTATATATATACAGATATCAATATTGATGAACAGCTTCTGAAAAAGATAGCTTCCCTGACAAATGCCGGGTACTATTATGTAAATGATGAGAATATGCTTAAAAGCGTTTTTGAAAAAATTGACGAGGAAGAAAAAACTCTCGTTCATTCTATGAAGTATACTGTTTTTATGGATAAAAGCAGGCCATTCAGGATTATTGCAATGATCCTCCTGGCTTTTTATGCTGTATTCAGGATTTTATACTTCAGCAGGATACCATAGGAGGGTTTATGGTTTTTTTCAGCAGATACTTTCAGGATCCGTTTTATCTTGTTTTCTTAGCCCTTATTCCGGTTATACTTATACTCTATATATTCTATTCAAAGATTTATAATAAAAGGCTTTCAAAGTTCGGAAGCATTAATTATGACCGGATTATACTAAGTCCGCTCAGGCCTTTTTATTTATTGCGGAGAATTTCCCTTCTGATCGCCTTATTTTCGCTTATTATATCCGCCTCAGGGCCCAGATACGGCATAAGCGAGAGGACCCACCAGATAAAAGGGCTGGATATAGTCATTGCAGTCGATGTTTCCAAGAGTATGAACGCTATTGATATTAAGCCCTCAAGGCTGGAAAAGACAAGGATGCTTGTAAATGACCTTTTCAGAAAGCTGTCAGGCAACAGGGTCGGACTCGTTGCTTTCAGCGGGACAGCCTATGTGCAGTCCCCGCTGACCATTGATTATACTGCTGTCGCAATGTTTCTTGACGTGCTGGACACGGACCTTATACCTTTGGGGGGCAGCAATATAGAACAGGCTGTCCAAAAAGCAATGTCGCTGTTTATAAAAGATGAAACCAAATATAAAGCGATAGTGTTATTTACTGATGGGCAGGAGACTGTTGGAAATTCGGAAAATGAGATTAAAAAGCTGAAAGAGCAGGGAATAAGATTGTTCATAATAGGCGTGGCGGGTGAGAACCATGTCCCGGTCCCTATTGTTGAAAATGGGGCTATAATAGATTATCAGAGGGATAAAGAGGGGAATATCGTCCAGACTTACCTTGTGGATGATTCTCTGAGATTAATTGCAGAAGAAACAGGCGGAGCTTTTTACAGAATTGATGATTATGAGAATGTGCTGGACAGGGTCTTTGAAAAAATGCAGGAAATGGAAAAAAAGGACTTTGAGGAGATAGTATCAAGCGACCTTAAGGACCAGAGCCCAATTTTTACAGGTATTGCGCTATTTTTCCTTTCAATATATATTATACTTTCATACAGGACAAGGAGGAAAAGAAGTTTTGACTTCAGGTAGAAAAATATTATTTGCTTTTGCCCTTGCTCTTTTATGGTCAATTTTCTGCGGTTTCACAGACAGAAACAGGCAGGCTGAACTGAACAAAGAGGGAAATGAATGCTATGAAAGCGGCGAGATGGAAAGGGCACTTACCTGTTATACAAAGGCTCTTAACAGGAAATATGAAGAATCAAAACCTCTGCTCCATACAAATATTGGGAATGTTTTTTATAAGCTGGGCGAATATGACAAGGCTCTGGCTGAATATCTCCTTGCAAATTCCATGGCGGAAAATGATAGTATTAAAGCAGATTCATACTATAATTCAGGAAATGCCTATTTCCAGAAGCAGATGTATGAGAAAGCTGTAGAATCCTATATTGAATCGTTAAAGATCAATCCTGACAATGAGGATGCCAGGCATAACTTTGAGCTCAGCCTTAAAATGCTGGAGCAGCAGCAAAAGCAGGAAGAGGAAAAAAACGAGCAGAAAGAAGATGAAAAAAAAGATGAAAACAGCAGGGAAGAGGACAGCGAGGATAGAGAACAGGAAGATAAGGAACAGGACCAGAAACAGAAACAGCCTGAAAAAGCTGAAGAACAGAAAAATGAGGAATCAGCAGAAAAAATAGAAGAACAGGAAATGGAAAGGCTTCTAAATATGATTGAGGATGAGGATAAAGAGACCCAGGAGGAAAGGGTCAGGTCTGCAATTCTTAAAGAAATACCGCAGGGGGATATGGATGATAAGAAGGACTGGTAAACTGCTTTTTATTTTAATAATTATCCTGTCATCGGCAGATGCCTATTGTGGCGATATTTCCGTAAGTGCAGACATTTCTCATGATACTGTCGGCATTGATGATACTTTTATCTACAGCATAAAGATTGAAAGTGCTGATCAGGATGCAGATCCTGATGTAAACCCGCCTTCATTCGACAGGTTTGAGCTTATCTCAACTTCCCGCTCATCCAGCATATCAATAATAAATAACAGCGTAACAAGGGGAACCATACATAATTTTGTGCTAAAACCCAAAGAGACAGGTATTCTCACCATAGGAGCAGGGGAAGCCCTTTATAAAAGCAAAAGCTACAGGACAAAGCCTCTTAAAGTCACCGTAAAGGAGGGAAGCATAGTATCTCAGAGTTCAAGGAGAAGAAGCAGCCCCTTCATGAATCCGGACCCTTTTGACTCATTTTTTGATATGGACAGAAATTTGAGGAGGAGAGACCAGATAAGCAGAGAGGATGCTTTTGTTGAGCTTTCTGTAAGCAATGAGAACCCTTATATCTATGAACAGGTTGTTCTCACAGTCTTATTCTACAAGAAGCCTGATTTAATGGGAGAGGCATCGTTAAACCCTTTCCAGATACCAGATGTGTGGATGGAGGAGCTGGACCAGGATGCCTATCAGGATATGGGATATACCTACAGGGATAACCAGCGATACAGCCTGCATAAGATATATTTTGTATTCTATCCTACTAAAAGCGGAGAACTTGTACTGCCTAAGGCAAGGATCACAGTGTCTCCGGTATCGTTTTTCTCTTCAAATCCCATTACTTTTGAATCTGATGCCAAAACACTGATGGTAAAACCTCTGCCGACAGAAAGCATTATCCCTGTCGGCAAATTCAAATTGGAAAGGTCCATGGAGGCAAAGCAGGATTATTACCAGAGCCAGCCTGTTGTCATGAAGGTCAGGGCAGAGGGTAAAGGAAGGCTCAGGGAAAGCGACATAATGATAGATAACAGGGATGACAGATTTGAGATATATCCGCCGAAGATAAGCTCAGAAAAAAGGTTCACGGAAAACAGGCTGGACAGCATTACAGAGATGGAATATATAATAATTCCGGGAGAAAGCGGTAAACTGACTGTTCCCGGGGTATCACTGAAGTATTTTGACCCTGAAAGAAAAAGGGTGGAGACAGATATCGCCGAAGAAATAACTCTGGATTTTAAGCCTGCAAAAAAAGGCGAATTTACAGAAAATCAGAAGTATAATGAGGTCAGGAATGCAAAGAGCGATATACTCTACCTGATGCAATACAGTCATAATGATAGTACGCCATTTTCCTTGAGATTCCCTGAGATTATCCTTTATAGTCTTGCAGTTTTATCTTTTCTGTCCGTTATAACAGGCGTTTACAGGGACAGGCAGTCCTATTCTAAGATACAGAGGATAAGAAGATCATCCCAGAGAGCAAGAAGGATGCTTAGGAAGGTTGATCCATGCAATAAGCCTAAAGAGTCTGCAAAGGAGCTTGTTCAGATTCTGAATTATTATCTCAGCAAAAGGTTTGATATTACCGCTAATTCTCTCACAAAGACTGAGCTTATAGGAGAGCTGAGGGAAAATTCGGCTGATGAGACAGCTGTTGAAATGATAACAGCCGTGCTTGAACTTCTTAACAGCATAGCATATAATCCGGCAGGAAATGCTGATCAGAGCCTGGATGAAGTAAAGAAGGATATTCTCCAGATAATTAAAAGGACAGAAACATGAAAAAGCTGGTATCTATAATAGTTATCCTTCTTTCAGCGGCAATAGCCTATGGAAAGGATTACCAGAGCATGTTCAGCAGGGCTGAGGAACTATACAAGCAGGGTGATTATCAGAAAGCAATAGATATATATGATGAGATATACCGTGAGGGATACAGGTCAGCAGGGCTTTTTTACAATATCGGCTGTTCATATTATAAGAAAGGTGAGCTGGGGCTTTCACGGGCTTATTTCATTATAGCAGGAATGTATGAGCCCCGTAACCGGGATATAGAATATAATACTGATATAATCGAGAGCAGGCTGAAAGACAGGTTTGATCAGAGATACAGTTTCTTCATATATGATTTTTATGAAAAAATAGTGAAGTCATTTACGTTTTCAACCTGGAATATTGTCTTCTATTCAGTAATAAGCCTGTTTATGCTGTTATTCATAATTTATTTTATATTTTTCAACCTGAGGCTTAAAAGCATTTTTCTGATAATGCTGTCTCTGATGATGACAGCACTAATAATCTTTCCATTCTACAGATCATCTTATAAACTGTATAATAACCCTTCAATCGGAGTGGTCATATCAGATCAGACAAATGTCAGGAATGGACCCGACCCCGGAATGGTAAGCCTGGCCATGATAAATGACGGGACAATGGTCAGGGTATCGGAGAAGCGCGGTGATTATCTCAGGATAACCCTTCCTAACGGTATAGTCGGCTGGGTTAAAACTGAAAATATATTCCATATTACATCCAAATATCTGCAGTGAGGTAATGAAATGAAATACGGCGAAAAGGCTATAGTGGAAAATTGCCTTGAAAAATGGGAGAACAGCTTTCCCGGCAGGGATTACACCATAGAGCTCAGTTTCCCTGAGTTTACGTGTAAATGCCCAAGATCAGGTTATCCCGATTTTGCTGAAATTAAAATCAACTATATTCCTGACAAATATATTGTTGAACTGAAATCGCTGAAGCTTTTCTTAAACAGCTTCAGGGACAGAAGCATCTCTCACGAGGATGCCGTCAATACAGTCTATGACAGCATAAATGACCTGATAGAACCCCGCCTGCTCGAGGTAATCGGTGACTTTAACCCGAGGGGAAACCTGAAAACAGTTATCAGGGTTAAAAACAAATAAAACCTGGTCTTAAAAAAGATTGGAAAACATACTCCCGGGTACTATAGTATATAATATAGAGTGCTATATTAAAAGGAGTTTAACATGATGAAAATGATAATTTCAGTCATAATCCTGGCAATCCTTATAATTCCTGTTTACGGGGCTACAATTACCGTTACCAACACCAATTCATCAGGAGCCGGGAGCCTTTACCAGGCAGTCCTTACTGCTAATCAGAACGGAGATACATATAATACAATAACATTTTCATCCGGGCTGTCTTATCCGATAACGATAAACCTTACAAGTGAACTGCCGATGCAGAAAAGCAATACTACAATTGACGGCCTTGTCTCCGGTTCAGATTACTACCCTGATGTTATACTGAAGGGGAATGGCAGTATAAACGGCATTAAGATAAACTACAGCCTGGAAGAACCGCTTGAAAACATTACCATAAGGGGCCTTGTTTTCAATAACTTTGAGAGGGGAATTGTAGTATATTATGCATCCAATAATATCATAGAGTATTGCTATTTCGGTACAAATTCAGATGGTTCAGCCTCACAAGCATCTCAGGGCCACCCCAATTACGGTGGTATTATGCTGGTGGAGAACAGCAATAATAATATAATACGGAACTGCCTTTTATCCGGCAACGAAAATGCAGCCATAGGCATTCTGGAACAGGTTGGCGGCGGAGTGATCCCGGGTGTGTGCACAGGCAACCAGATAAAAGGCAATATTATAGGCCTTAACAGGGGAGGCCAGTATGCAGTACCTAATTATGAGGGCATACTCCTTATAAACGGGATAAAAAATACCCAGATAGGCGGTACGGACCCATCAGAGAGAAACATAATATCGGGAAACACTGTTGATGGTATCAGGCTTGAGAAAAACGGGGATAATGACACCAGGGACAATACTATATCGGGCAATTATATCGGACTGAATATTAACGGCAATGCCATGGTGGGAAATGGAAGCTATGGTATTGCCTTTTTCAAATCAGGCTATAATACTGTAGCAGGCAATGTAATTTCAGGAAATGGCTCAGCCGGCATAATATGCCTGCATCAGTATTCAATGGGCAATACCATATCGAATAATATAATAGGCCTTATGGCCAATGGAGTAAATTCAGCCCCTAACGATTCCGGCATTAATATCAGTGAATACTCACACTATACAAACATTTTATCCAATATCATATCATCAAATACGCTCTACGGAGTAAGGATTACTTCCAGTTTCTGCACTGTTAAGGCAAATTCAATAGGCCTTGCCATAGATTATAATACCCCGAGGGGAAACGGAACCCATGGCATATACCTTTCAGGAGCGAAGAATACTCAGATAGGCGGTATTTACGAATCAGAAGGAAATACAATCTCTGCCAACCAGCAGTACGGCATAGTCCTGACTCACAATCCTTCCAACGGACAGCTGTCTCAGAATAATTTTATCAGGGGAAACCGTATAGGTACTGATGCCACATCAAGCTATGACAGGGGGAATGCACTTGATGGAATACTGCTTGATAATGGTTCAAACCATAATACCATTGGAGGGTTGAATGTCAATTACAGGAATATTATTTCAGGAAATAACAATTCAGGGGTAAGAACAGGTGGCAGCGCTACAGTAAATAACTTCTTCTACGGAAACCACATTGGCTGCGGTTTGAACGAGAATACGCAGCTTGGGAACGGTATAGACGGCATCAGGCTTCAGAATGGATCTTCATATAATGTTATAGGTGATCCGGATTTTGTTCATATAAATAAGATAATGCATAACCAGAGAAATGGGGTTACCGTAGGTACCTGGCCCACAGACACATCTACCCTGTATAACACCATCAGGGGGAACAGCTTTAATAATAACGGGCAGCTGGGCATTGACCTGGGCAATGAAGGAGTTACACAAAATGATCCCGATTATTATGGGAATGGCCCTAATAAGAGGATATTCTTCCCGGTATTCGGAAAGCAGGCAGTAAACAATATAAGCGGATTTTCAATGCCTTCCTGTACAATTGATGTATATGTCGCAGATATACCATTCCCCTGGCAATACGGCCAGGGCAGACAGTATATCGGGACAGTCGTTTCAAACGCTCAGGGCAGGTTCAATATCACCATACCCCCTGAAATTTTCTATAATGTATATCCTCTGATAATAACCGGGACAGCAACTGACCAGGAAGGTAATACATCTGAGTTTTCCAAAAATTACAGGGTGAAACAGAAGATCTGATCAAAAAATTTTAATGTTTTGAAGAGACCAGGGTGCAGTTTTTTTCTTTAAAAATCCAGCAAAAGTGTTTAGCATATTCATCCGATTAACTAATAATACAGGCCTGTAAAAAGACAGCTGTAATGCGGCAAAAAGAATTTGGAGAACCGGCTGATGTGCGGAGTGGTTTCAATAGTATATTCAATGGATAATAAAGAGCTTGGGGAGAAGGGCTCTGCCCTTCTGAAAAAGCTTGAATATCGCGGTTATGATTCAACTGGCGGAGCATTTATAAAAAGGGACGGAGAAGTCCTGCTGAGGAAAAAGGTCGGTGCTCCTTCCAGGGTTATTGAAGAGCTTGAAATGACAAGCCTTGCCGGATGTAAGTTCATCGGTCAGGTAAGGTGGGCAACCTACGGAGCTGTAACCAATCTTAATGCCCAGCCTCATGAAGTGAAATGCTATGAACACATGGTGGGGGCTCATAACGGTAATATAAGCAATACCTGGAAACTGAAGGATTTTCTTACAGAAAACGGCCATAATGTGCTTTCGGACAATGACGGGGAGATGCTTGTCCACCTTGTCGAGCATTTTTATCATCTTAATCTGCTTAAGGAAAAAAAGGCGAAAGCTCCTGACAGGATAAATCTATTCATAAAAGCGATCAAAAAGGCCCAGAAGATGATAGAAGGCAGTTATGCCGCGTGCCTGACACTCCCTGGCATACCGGGGGTCTTTGCAATTAAAGCAGGCTCCTCGCTTTATGCAGGCAAGGGTACTGATAATGCAGGAAATTTCATTGTCGTATCAAGCGATCTGACCTCCGTATTATCAAAAACAAGATTTCTCATACCCATGAATGAGGGTGAAGGCATATATTTTGATCATGCTGATTACCGCCAGTTCTCCCTGTCGGAAGACAGGGAATGGGTAAGCAGGCTGTCCAGGAGCAGGCTGAACATAGCAGATATCCAGCTTCAGCCCAAGTACCACTTTTTTATGGAGCAGGAGATATATACAGCACCCAGAAACATTGATAATATAATGCTCTATTATTTTAATGATCCCTGTGAAAGGGATGTCCATGCAATACTTGAGGGCTGTAAGGATGACGCGAGGCATATGCTCTATTCCCTGCTTTCTTTATTTGATGTATATGATAAGAAGGAGCTTGCAAGGGAATTTGAACTTATAAGGGAGAATAAATCCTTCTGCAGTATATTTTCAAAACTCAAAAAATTCATGGCTGACCCCAGGCACTTCAGCTTTAAATCCGAGGAAACAGCGCTATTAGAAGAGCTTCTTGGCATAGATGACAAATATTTCCCGGAACTCTGGATGATAGATACAATGCTGATCTGGAAGAAGAAAAGGACAATTATCAAATACAGGGACAGGCTTATAAGTCAGCTCAGGGACTGCAATGCAAAAGGCGGGAGCATTTATATAGTGGCGAGCGGGACATCTTACCATGCTGCACTTACTGCAGGCTATTTTTTCAATAATATGGCAAGCATACCTGTCGTTATAGCAAATCCTGGATTCTTCAGGGCCGGGTATATGAATGCCATAAAAAGCAATGACATAATTATAGGGGTAAGTCAGAGCGGAGAGACCAAGGACCTGGTGGATATCTTCTGTGAAGTCAGTTCAGCGTATCAGGATGTAACCCTTGTTACCATTGTAAATAATGAGAACTCAACCCTGCCTCAGGAAAAAAGCGATTATTACCTTCCTATAATGTGCGGAAGCGAGATCGCTGTGGCAGCCACAAAATCATTTATCAGCCAGCTGGCTATTTTCTATGTGCTGGCTGCAATGATAAATATGAAAGAAGAGAATGTGCTTGATAATCTCCGCAGGATTAAATATTATTTTGATTTTACGCTTAACAATTCAGATATCCCTGTATCAGATGCTGCATATAAGCTCTATATGAAATCTTCCATGCATATTCTTGGAACCTCTCTTACTGGTCTGGCAAAGGAGGGTGCATTAAAAATCCGCGAGGTTGTGCTGAATCATACAGAGGGTTATGATTCAGCTGAGTTTAAGCACGGCCCCAATACAATACTCGGGAAAAACACCATATTCTCAATGCAGGATATGGAGCTTTTGCTGGGGGGCATGCTGGAGATGGTTGAACAGCTTTATATTTCCGGTTTTTTCAGGGAAGAAAAAACCAGGGAAGATTCAGTCAGGAATTATCTGAATATGGCAAAAAACTTTAAATTCCGGAAGATAGATGAAAAATTTGCCTCGTCCCTTTTTCTTAGCAGGGGAAAAAGCAGGGAAAGGTTCAGGAAGATATACAATCTCTATACAGAAAAGATAGATATTGAGAAGTTCTTCTCAAACTACCCCCTGGTATTTGTCTGCCCTCCTGATGACAGGGACAGGAGAATAACGATATCCCAGATAAATACGCACAAGATAAGGGGAGCAGATATATTACTCATAGCGGAGTACGATGAAGACCTTAATTCAGCTGTCAGTACGAAACCGTCCTCTGACGGGGATTATTGGCATAAATACATTGAAATACCGAAAACAGGGGATAAAAACATATTTGTCTTTCAGGCGGCTGTGATACTTCAGCTTCTTGCCTTTAAGATGAGCGTAGCAAAGATGAAATACCTCAACAAAAGCAGGGTAGAGAATCATGGAGTGCACCCTGATGTCCCCAAAAATGTAAGCAAATCAATTACAGTGGACTGAAACCTTAAATAAAGAAAACAGAACCAGGGGAACATTCAATAAACTGTTCTGCAGTAAAGCATAACGGTTGAGTTAAAAGCTTTCAATGGCTGAAAATTTTATGAAGCAGGCCACGAAAAATAAATAAGTAAAGGATATGTAATGATCAGCGAAATTGATTTAAGAAAACTTTCTGATGTTTCTTCAAAGGAAAGGGCATTTCTCACAGTCTATATTGAAGATATCAAATCTCCCGGCAATATAGGGAAAAGAATAGATAATATCGGCAGTCTTATTGCCCATCCCGATGAAAAGCAAATATATCAGGAAAACGTCAGGCTTTTATATGAACAGATGAAAAAGGATAGCAGCATGTCAGGCAGCTATGTATTTTTTATATGCTGGCTGATGGATTTTGTAAACTGTCATAAACTGGAGATCCCTGTCCCTGACAAAGTGGTCGTAGATTCATCCCCTTTTATAAAGCCACTGGCAGAGATCAAGGATGAGTATGAGGATTTTGCAGTGATAGTTGCTGATAATGAAAAAGCCAGGGTATTTATGGTTTCAGCGCTGAAGGAGCATGATAAGAAAGTGATCAGGGGTGATATTAAAAATCATGTCAGGGTAGGAGGATGGTCACAGCAAAGGTATGAAAGAAGAAGAGACAAGGAACTCCACCACTATGTGCAGGATATTATTGATTATCTTCAGGTTTTGGACAGGGAGCATGATTTTTCAAGGATACTGATGGTAGGAGCAAGGGAGATCCTGATCCACTTAAAGCAGGAATTGCCTGCAATGTTCAGGGATAAGCTTTTCGAGGATCAAATAATCGATCTCAAGCAGGATGATGCTGATGATGAGATCTACAGGCTGTTCACCTCTCTGGAACGCGAGGAAGAAGCTGACATGTGGCAGAAGATCAGTTCTAGGTATATGTCCGGCAGCCTGGCTGTAATGGGATTAAAGGATGTTCTGGATAATATCATGACAGGCAGGGTTGATGCTGTACTGGTTGACAGGGATTACAGGCCATCGGGAACCAGGTGCAGAGCCTGCGGGCATTTAAGCCGGAATGAAACAGGCCCGTGCCCCAAATGCAGTTCAGAGGATGTATTTTCTGTTGATATGATTAATGAGATCACTGAATGGGCCTGCAAAACCTCTGCCCGTATTGAATTTGCAGACAGGATCGACCAGCTGAGCAAAAACGGGTTTATTGCAGCTCTGCTGAGGTACTGATATATTCTGGCAAAGGCTTATAAATTTTTTCATTTCAGGGGAAAGAACGGAGAAAGGATTAAAAAGAAATATGATCTCAATAAAAAGGCCTTGGCTGGCATTGTTGTCGAGCAATCATTATCATTCCAGTGGCTCAGATATATTAATATTGACATTATTGCATTACAGGATAAATATTTGATTGAATAAAAAGAAATAAAACAGGAGGATAATATGATAAAGGAAATCCTTAAAAAATATACACCTTCAGAGGAAAATCTTATACCTATTCTGCATGATGTTCAGGACAATCATCCGGAACATTACCTTTGCGATGATGATATTTATGAAATACACAGATTTCTGAATATTCCCATTGTAAAGATCTATGGTGTCATAAGCTTTTATACCATGTTTTCCCTGAAACCCAGGGGAAAGTATCTAATAAGGGTTTGTGAATCTGTCTCCTGCCATATAATGGGCAGTGATAACCTGGTTGATGTACTTGAGAAATCTCTCGGGGTATCAGCTGGAGAAACAACACCGGACAGGCTTTTCACCCTGGAAAAGACAGCCTGCCTGGGTGTTTGCGGAATGGCGCCTGCAATGATGATCAATAGAAGCATCTATGGAAACCTTACAGCAGAGAAAATTCACAGGATCCTTGAAGACCTGAGGCGAAATGAACGATATGTAAATGAGTCTGACCAGAGTGATACTATGCTGCAAGTTGACAGGCAGACCAGGATTCTTCTCGATAATTTTGGAGAGATAGATCCTGAAAGCATAGATGATTATATCCGAAGTGGCGGCTATGAAGGGTTAAGGAAGGCACTTAGCATGGACCCTTCAGCAGTAATAGAAGAGGTTAAGAACTCCTGCCTAAGGGGCAGGGGAGGAGCAGGTTTCCCTGCCGGGCTGAAATGGAGCTTCACTGCCCCCCTGAAGGGAGAGAAGTTCGTGCTCTGCAATGCGGATGAAGGCGAACCCGGCACATTCAAGGACAGGCCTCTGATGGAGGGCGACCCTCACAAGGTTATTGAAGGGATGGCAATTGCAGGTTATGCAATAGGTGCAGTTAAGGGGCATATCTATATTCGCGGTGAATATTACAGATCTATAGAAAGGATTAAAAAAGCCATAGAACAGGCAGAATCGAAAGGATTTCTTGGAAAATCCATTATGAACAGCGGTTTCAATTTCAGCATAGATGTAAGTATTGGTGCAGGATCATATGTAGTTGGAGAAGAAACGGCTTTGATAGAGTCCCTCGAGGGTCATCGCGGCAATTCAAGGGTAAAACCACCATTCCCGGGGCAAAAGGGTATATGGCAGGTCCCGACAATTGTAAATAATGTGGAAACCCTGGCGAATATACCTTCCATTATCAAAAAAGGAGCCGGCTGGTTTAAGAGCTTTGGAACGGAAAAATCACCCGGAACCAAGATCTTTGTCCTAAGCGGAAAGGTTAAAAACCCTGGCATTGTTGAAGTACCTATGGGAACAACATTAAAGACCCTCATATATGATTTCGGAGGAGGCATAAAGGATGGCAAAAGGTTTAAGGCAGCCCTCCTGGGAGGAGCAGCGGGAGCTTTTGTAAATGAAAAGATGCTGGATGTAAAAATGGATTATGAAAATCTTCTTGCAAATGGTGCGGTTCTGGGTTCAGGGGCAATTATGGTAATGGATGAGGATGATTCCCTGTTTGATGTCCTTAAAAATCAGGTTGAGTTCTTCCTCCATGAGTCCTGCGGGAAATGTATCCCCTGCAGGGCCGGCAATGCTACTATCCTGAAACTTTTGAATAATATAGAAAAAAAGAAAAACCTTAAAGGAAATGAATGGGATATTATTCTTCAGGCAGCCCGAACAATGAAAGAAACCTCACTCTGCGCACTGGGTCAGTCTGCCATTTTGCCTATTTCATCACTGCTGGATAAATTTCCAGAAGAACTAAATATTTAGGAGAAATAAAATGTCAAATCTTGTAAATGTAAAAGTTGACGGAAAGGAAGTCTGGTTAGAAGAAGGCGAGAACCTTCTTGCTGAGTTACGCAGGGTCGGTTATGATGTGCCGGGCCTCTGTTATTATGAAAAAATCAGCCCAACCGGATCATGCCGCCTTTGTATTTTCAAAAAGAAGGGTACTGCTAAATTTGAGACATCATGTACAGCCTATGTAACAAAAGGCCTTGAGATAGAGTTGTTTACCGAAGAGATCGAGCAATACAGGAAAGATATATTAAACCTTATTCTTGCAGATCATAAGCACGACTGCATGGTCTGTGATAAAAGCGGCAACTGTGAACTGGAAAAGCTTGCTTACAGGTACCAGATCGATATTAACTCTGAAGCATATCCAAACATCTATGATACAGGCATGGCAGTAGAAGACTCTTCTCCCGGCTTTATATACGACCCTCAAAAATGTATTCTCTGTTACAGGTGCATTAAAGCATGCGATGAAATCCAGGTTAAAACAGTAATTGACATGGCTTATCGCGGTAATAAAGAGGTTGTATGGGCAGGTGCAAACGGGAATTGGGCTGATTCCGAGTGTGATGCCTGCGGTGAATGTGTCCAGGCATGCCCTGTCGGGGCATTGCTTCCGAAGCAGGCTATCGGAAAGGGAAGAAACTGGGAGTTGTCCAGTGTTTTGACTACCTGCGAATACTGCGGAGTCGGATGCCAGATGAATATCTTTACTAAAGATAATGAAATAGTCAGGGTCGAGGGAGTCGATGCACCGGCCAATGATGGCAGGCTATGCGTAAAGGGAAGGTTCGGGCATGATTATATCCATAATGAAGGCCGGCTTAAAACGCCCCTTATCAAGGAAAACGGCAAATTCAGGCAAGCTTCCTGGGATGAGGCTTTAACCCTGGTTGCCAATAAGTTCAGGGAAATGAAGCAGAAATATGGGCCGGCAAGGATAGCAGGCCTGTCTTCAGCAAGGTGTACAAATGAAGAGAATTATATATTCCAGAAATTTATAAGGGCTGTATTCGGAACAAACAATGTAGACCATTGTGCAAGGCTATGTCATGCATCCACTGTTGCCGGGCTTGCAAAGGCCTTTGGCTCAGGGGCTATGACCAACACAAATGCCGGAATGGCAGACTCAGACTGCATATTCATAATAGGCTCAAATACAACCGAAACTCATCCTGTAATCTCCACATATATCAAAAATGCGGTAAAAAAGGGTGCAGTACTGATAGTTGCTGATCCAAGGAAGATTGATATTACGCGTTATGCCAAAGTTCATCTTCAGCAGAAGAATGGCACAGATGTTGCTCTCATAAATGGCATTATGCATGTTATTTTTAAGGAAGGCCTTTATAACAGGGAATTCGTCGAAAAATTTACCGAGAACTTTGACGAGCTTATAAAGGTCATAGAAAAATACACACCGGAAAGAGTTTCAGAAATAACAAATGTACCGGAAGAAAAGATAGTCTATGCTGCAAGGGCATATGCAAAGGCAAAGGCTGCCTCCATTGTATTTTCCATGGGTATTACTCAGCATACTACAGGGACGGACAATGTCCTTTCGCTTGCAAACCTTGCCATGATAGCCGGCCAGATCGGTAAGCACGCTTCAGGGGTCAACCCGCTCCGGGGACAGAATAATGTCCAGGGAGCATGTGATATGGGTGCCCTGCCCAATGTATATCCCAGCTATCAGGCTGTAACTGACCCTAACAATCAGAAAAAATTCGAAGATGCATGGGGAGTCAGTCTTGATAACAAGGTCGGCCTGACAGTTGTGGAGATGATGAATAAAGCAGGCGAGGGGGAGCTGAAAGGCCTTTACATAATGGGAGAAAATCCTATGATATCCGATCCCAATCTGAATCATGTCGAAGAATCCCTAAAAAATCTTGAATTTCTCGTAGTCCAGGATATCTTTCTCACAGAAACGGCCTCTTTAGCTGATGTAGTATTGCCTGCAAAGGCTTCCCTTGAAAAATACGGTACTTTTACAAGTACAGAGAGGCGGGTTCAGGTAATAAGGCCTGTGCTTAAACCAGATAAGAACCTCAGGGAAGACTGGATGATAATCAGGGATGTATCAGACAAAATGGGTTATAAAATGAAGTATGAAAATGTCTGGGATATCCTGAGGGAGATCAATTCACTTGCGCCTCACTATGCAGGGATTACGCCTGAACGTGTGGATCAGGGCCTCCAGTGGCCCTGCAAGGATGCAGATCATCCCGGGACGCAATTCCTGCATAAGAACGGCAGTTTTACCCGCGGAAAAGGACTGTTTTCTGCTATAGAGTTCAAGCCGCCGGCTGAGGTACCTGATGATGAGTATCCGCTGATACTCTCCACAGGCAGGATTCTGGTCCAATACCATACAGGGACCATGAGCAGGAAGAGCGATGTGCTGAATTTCTTTGCAGACGAGGGTTATGTCGAGGTAAACTCAGAGGACGCCAGACAGCTTGGCATTGAAGATGGAGAGATGGCAGTTGTTAAATCAAGGAGGGGTCAGATCAGGACCAGGGTCGTGATATCTGAAAAGGTATCCAAAGGACTGGTCTTTATTCCATTCCATTTCTGTGAAGCACCGGCAAATATGCTTACCAATGATGCTCTGGACCCTGTTGCAAAAATACCTGAATTCAAAGTAGCAGCGTGTAAAATAATAAAACAATAAGGAGGAATGGTTATGTCAAACTTCAAATCTCCGGCCGTTGTGGCGGAGACGTTCTCAAAAGAAATCTGTGTCAAGAAAGCCATTGGTGACTGGTGGCGGATTGCGCTTCTGGGATTTTTAGCAGGCGCATATATCGGTTTTGGCGGTGAGCTTGCTACAATGGCAGGCCTTGGTGTTAAAGAAGCATTAGGTCTTGGTTTTCAGAAATTCCTGATGGGATCTGTGTTTAGCGTAGGACTCATGCTTGTTGTCATTGCAGGTGCTGAACTCTTTACTGGAAATAACCTTATGGTTCTTGCAGCCTATGAGAAAAGAGCTACTCTTGGAAAGGTCCTGTCAAAATGGGGAATAGTCTACCTGGCAAATTTCATTGGTGCTTTCTTCATTGCTTATTTGATGTATGTGTCAAAGATTTGGGCAAGTGGAGGCTGGGGTGAATTTGCAGTTAATATAGCAGTTGGCAAAGTCAACCTCGATTTCTGGCCGGCACTGGTCCGTGCTATTGGCTGTAACTGGCTTGTCTGCCTTGCTGTATGGATGGCTATAGCCTCAAACGACGTCGTGGGAAAAGTATTTGCAATATATTTCCCGATCATGGCCTTTGTTGCCTCAGGATTTGAGCACATTGTCGCGAACTTTTATTTTATTCCGATGGGTTTATTCCTTAAGGGAACAGAACTCGCAGGCAACATAGATGTAAGCACACTCACCATACAGAATATGATAATCAAGAATTTTATACCGGTAACTATAGGCAATATTATAGGCGGTGCCTTTTTCGTCGCAACATTCTATTTCTGGGCTTATTTAAAGAAGAGTGGACAGCAGGAAGAGTGTAAATAATATTTCTTTTGCTATTTTAACGGGGGGGTTAAGTTCCCGTTTTGGTCAGAATAAGCTGACGTTCAAGATAGATAACAAGTCTATCCTGGACACAGTCCTGGATCTGGTCCCCCCTTCCTTTCCTGTTTATATAATCGGAGAAAAATATACAGACAGGGATATACTCTCATTCCGGGACATCAGGCCTGGCCTTGGCCCTATAGGCGGCATATATACTGCATTGAAAAGAATCAACAGCAATTATATATTTGTTCTCGGCGGAGATATGCCCTTTATAAAAACAGCTCTCCTTGAAAAAATGCTCAGCCTGGTTGAATACGTGGATGCAGATGTTTTTGTTCCTGTGAACAATGGATTCTACGAGCCGTTATTTGCAGTATATTCCCGTGCTATTATTAATTTTGCAGAGGCGCAGATAATCAGGAAAGCATACAAAATATCAGATCTCTTTAATAATCTCAGCATTTTTGATATTGATGAAACAATCTGGGGAGAATATGACCGGGATGGTGAAAGCTTCATTAATATAAATACAAAGGGAGATTTGGTGAAACTCAATGGATTTTATAAAAAGTGTCTCGATAAAGCAATATAAAGATCGTTCTTATCAAGACAAAGAAGACAAGGTCATAGAGGAAAAGAACCTCAATATAATCATAGGGGAAAAAACATATTCTGTCCGATTATTACCCGAATTCATTGAATATTTCGTCTATGGATATCTTTTTACCAATTTTTTCATTTCCTGCATGGATGATGTTCTTGAAATAAAGATGAAGGATTACGAAGCAAGAATCAGACTGCGCGAGGGTTTGAAAACCCCTGATCAATTTTCCCTGGTTTCTTCGTGTTTTTCTTCAGGTGAAGCCTTTGAAGAATTATCACCGATAAAGGACAGTTACAATCCGGATACTCATGTCATAATTGGAAATACCGCTCAATTTCTGAAAAGAGGGCAATACTTCGAAGATACCGGGTGTACACATCTTGCAGCTTTATTTCAGGAGGAAAGATTTATCGTATCATTTGAAGATATTGGAAGGCATAATTCTGTTGATAAGATCATTGGATTTATCCTGAAAAATAATATTAAGCCACAAGGGCATATGATGCTTACAACAGGAAGGCTTTCCTCAGAGATTGTCAAAAAGGTCGTCAGGGCTAAGATCCCCCTGCTTGTATCACGATCAGCGGTAACATA
Source organism: uncultured Candidatus Sumerlaeota bacterium (assembly GCA_964389675.1). Taxonomy (GTDB): domain Bacteria; phylum CAYMEV01; class CAYMEV01; order CAYMEV01; family CAYMEV01; genus CAYMEV01. The sequence goes on along the minus strand of CAYMEV010000001.1, from coordinate 172,725 downwards.
TTCAGCCATAAACATGGCAATGCTATATAACCTGAAAATAATAGGTTTCTCGAGGAATAAAAGGTTCAACATCTATACCTGATACCTTTTAATGGATTGGATATTCCCTGCATTTAAGAATTACAGGAGAAGGCTGTTCCGTGCAGGAATGATATATCCGGCCCTGGAGACTAAGCCAGGGCCGGGCGGTTTCTATAAAATGCTTTTTGTCAGCGTATCAGCTCTATGTCCAGAAAATGAGCAGAGCATGAAATACATGGATCATAAGCACGCACAAGCATTTCAAGCAGAAGTTCTATCTCCTCGTCTGTCTTATGCATGATCTCAGGAATCAGCTTTTTCATATCCCATTCAATATTGTTGCAGTTCTGATTTGTCGGTATAATACAATTGGCATCCGTGATCGTACCCTTCTCGTCAACCCTGTAATTATGGAAAAGGATACCCCTCGGAACCTCAACAGCACCAAATCCCTCTCCCTTAACCACGGGAATTGTGCCATTTTCATTAAGCCCTACAGTAATCTCCTGCTGATAATCGATCCCCTTTTCCTTATATTCCTGTATTATCCTTATGCTGTCTTCAATTGCATGAACACATTCAATTAGCTGTGCAGCAGTATTTAGATATGGATTTGTAAGCCTTGGCGGCAGGCCAAGCGATTCTGCGGCCTGTTTTGCCTTCCTGTTCAATTTATGATAATTCAGGTTATACCTTGCAAGTGCTCCAACAGCATAGGATTCCCTTTTGTTTCTGGTATGCTTAGCACTGGAATGCGGAACGATAAATTCATTTGTCAGATCCCTGTATTCAGACTTGCTGTACCTGTGATTGTCAGATGAACCGACATCTCCGCACAGGAAAGGATATTCCTCAGAATCATTGACCAGGGCGATATATTCCGTTTCTCTCTCGAATTCCGGGAATTTAAGTGTTTTTGCAAGTTCAAGGGTCTCATCCATATCATCTCTCATGACATAGAGGATCTCCAGCATCCTGTCCAGATCATTTTTGCGCGGAAGTTTTGTAAAGCCGCCTACAATTGCTGATATTGGATGTACATGCCTTCCAACCAGAATATCACATATGTCATTACAGCTCTTTTTAAGCCTGAGAGCCCTTCTTACCACTGTATTATGGGTCTTTATAAGCGGTACGAAGCTTTTTACCCCGAGGAGGTCCGGCGCGACAAGGATATATATATGGAGGATGTGGCTGTCAAGAGTCTCCATGTGCAGGAGCAGTTTTCGAAGCTCCTGTGTCTGCTCGGAAGGAATGAAAGATATTGCATCCTCAGCAGCCTGGATGGAGGCAAGTGAATGACCGCATGAGCATATACCGCAGATCCTCGATGTTATATGCTGTGCTTCAAAAATAGACCTGCCCCTGAGCATCCCCTCGAAAAGCCTGGGTGATTCAACTATCTGAAGCTGGCATTTCAATAATTCGCCGTTCTTGACATCAACTACAATATTGCCGTGGCCCTCAACCCTTGTGAGGTATTCTACATTTATATTTAGATTCCTGTTACTCATCTTTCTGCTCCCTGCATGTATTATACATATGAAATTTATTAATTATATAATCCATTGATATCCTGTATTTTTTAAGGACATCTGTAGCTCCCTTTGTATTTGGATTGCTGACCATTCCCCTGCAGCCGTAACAGATATTTCCGTTATTCGGACACCATGAATTACATCCTGCACGGGTAATCGGCCCCAGGCAGACTATACCCTTTTCAAACAGGCATTCATTCTCATTGAGCTTGCATTCCTGGCAGACTGAATGATCGGGGACTATGTATTTAATGCCCTGGAGTACAGATTTCAGTACCTTTATAAATTCAGGAGGATATATCGGGCATCCATGGACATAGTAATCAACCGGTACGACATCTGAAACAGGCCTTGTAGGGATGCTGTCAAAATACTTATGCTTATCACCGTAGACATATTCCTTGATATCTGTAAGGTCAAAATTGTTCTTCATGCCATTGACACCACCTATAGTAGCGCAGGCGCCATAGGCTATCAGTATTTTGCATCTTTCTCTGATCTTCTTAATTCTTTCTACAGCATGATTATCTGTGATGCTTCCTTCAACGACTGCTACATCCAGCATGCCTTCCCACTTTTCAGACATTACCTCTCTGAATTCCACTACATCTACCAGTTCCAGTACATCAAGGAGCAATTCACCTATATTTGCGATCTGGAGCTGGCATCCTTCACAACAAGCAAAATCAAAAAACGCTATTTTTGGCTTACTCATACTAAATTGCCTCTTCCTTATTTTTTATTTGATCATAGCTAAAGACAGGACCGTCCTTGCAGCAGTAAAGATCGTTGATCTGACAGTGCCCGCATTTGCCGATACCGCATTTCATGTGGTTCTCAAGTGACAGGAATATCTGACGCTCCGGTATGTCCTTATTGATAAGTTCTTTAATTACAAACTTATACATTATTGGAGGACCACATACAATAGCGAATGTTTTTGACGGTGTAAGGTTAATACCTGGGATGAGCCCGGTAATAAGGCCTACGTTACCTTTCCATGAGGGATCCCCCTTATCAACGGTGCATTTGAATTCAAGGTCAAGCCTGTTTTCCCATGTTTCAAATTCATCTGAAAAAAGCATATCTCCAGGCGTTTTACACCCGAAGAGTATGGTCACCTTTCCAAAATCCCTTCTATTGTCGATCACATAGTTGATAAGCGACCTTAAAGGGACAATGCCAATACCGCCGGCAATAAAGAGAAGGTCATTGCCTTCAAGTACCCTGATGGGAAAGCCATTTCCGTAAGGCCCCCTGATGCCCAGTTCATCTCCCGCATCAAGTTTGCTCAATGCGCTGGTGAATCTTCCCACTTTTCTGACTACAAGCTCGAATGAACCATACTGAGTGGGGCTTGAGGATATTGAGATGGGGGCTTCTCCGACACCGCACAGGGATACCTGGACAAACTGGCCTGGTTCATGCTTAAGGTCTTCTCCTCCGGGGAGCTCTATTTTATAGTATCTCTCCATGGAAGTAAGCTGTTTTGTGTCAAGTATCTTTCCCTTTTTTGTCACATATTCCGAGTCTTTGACAAAAACTGTATTCATTACGCTCCTACCTCCTTAATAATTTCATTAAGGGTCTCTTTCAGGTCAATTCCTGCCATGCATGTCCTTGAACATCTTCCGCAGCCTGTGCAGAAATACCTGAAATACTTATCGTTCTGATAGTTGAATTTCCTGAAAAATCTGTGCCTCTGCCTTTCCGAACGATTTTCCCTGGTGTTTTCATCACCTGCTATCCTGGCGAACGGCTGGGCCTGGCATGAATCCCAGACCCTGTATCTCCTTCCTGTATTAAGATCGAGGTTTAATTCGTCAATGACATCGAAGCAATAACAGGTCGGGCATACATTTGTGCAGTTTCCGCATGCAAGGCATTTTTCTCCAAGCTTTTCCCATACACTGCAGTTATAGGCCCTGTCAAATATCCTGGAAATATCCTCAAGCTTGACATCAACTTCCCTTTTGAATATTTCTTTTTTCTTTTCCCTGAGGTCCTGAAGTGCCTTATGATGGTGGCTTTCAGCCCTGTCAAAGCAGCCGGCTGATTTAACGATCTTTTCACCTTCATCAGTATTGATATGAACAAAGAAATAATCCTGAAGATCAGTGAAGAAAAGGTCATATCCGCCTGTAGGGATATGGTTGTTCATCAGCGCGCAGGATGCATGTTCATCACAGTAATCATTGCATTCAAGGCCGATGATTGTTATGTGGTTCTTTTTGTAGAGATAATTCAGGTCCTTCGGTGGTTCCTGGAATACCACATTGAGAGCCTGAATTCCTGCAAGGTCGCAGGTGTGAACGCCGAATATGATGATATCATCATATTCAATAATACCCTGGGTGTTTTCCCCGCCTGACTTGTCGTATTGCAGGAAAGTCTCCTCCTGAGGCATAAAGTATTTTTTCGGAGGGAGGATTGTGGGGATATAATTCAAAGCTATTTCACTGCTGTCATGGATATCCTGGAAGGAATAGCTTTTAAGACCCTTTTTTACCGGACCGACAAGCCTCTTCTGCTTCATAATCACTTTGATGAAAGAATCAAAGTTTTCCTTTTTTAGAATAACATTTTGCATAGTTCTACCTACCTGTTAAGAGGATTTTTGGTTTTTATTAAGATATTTTAAAATCTTTGTAAAAGCATTTTTTAATCTAAATGTCTTACTTTCTGAGGATGTTTCTTCCAGATGAAACCGACAACAAAAACAAAGCATAATAAATTATTGCCTTGAATGATTTTAATGTCAAAAAAAAAATGCAGAGAGTAGCCGGGGATATTTATTTCTTATAATTACCTGTTTTTTATGAACCTGCAGAAAGCCTTGAAAGCCTTGAATGTCCTTGAAAATTCCCTGGGGTTTAAAATTGTTGAAAATCCTTTTTTTATTATATATGACGGCCTGAGGTAGAATTTTTTCCTTATGAGATATGTATAATCAATAAGGTCCTTTTTTGATAGATGTTTTGTCCTGATGGTTGTATTCAGAAGACCTTTTTCTGTAAGCCAGTCCCTGTAGGTTTCAAATTCAAGAAGCCCCAGGTATTCGTATTCCTGATATATTTTTGTCCCCGGGTATACAATTATCGGATAGACCTGGATTGTATCAGGCCTGACCCTGAGCACTAGATCCAGTGTCTTTTTCAGGCTGTCAAAGTCCTCGAACGGAGCCCCCAGGACAAAACAGCCATGTACCAGTACTTTTGCTTTTTTTGCGGATTCGCTGAATCTTATCATCCTTTCCACGGTGATCTTCTTGTCTATCCAGTCCAGAACCTTCTGATTGCCGCTTTCATATCCGACACAAAGCACTGTCAGCCCCGCTTTTTTCATCAGGGCAAGCAGTTCATAATCCAGGTCTGCACGTGCATTTGCAGTCCATTTGAAAGGCTTTTTATATCTTTTTATTATCTCTTTGCAGAAATCTCTGACAAATTCCTTATCGTATGTGAAGCAGTCATCCTCGAAGAATATTGAAGCAGGCTTAAGCTCTTTTAGTATATAATCAATCTCTTTGAGAATGTGATCAATGCTTCTTCTTCTTATCTTTGCCCTGAAGAATGTCTGGGGATAAAGGCAGAACCTGCAGGTGAAAGGGCACCCTCTTGATGTAGAGATAGTCACCATGGGAAACCTGGCATTTGGATTGAAATAGTCTTTTATATCCAGAAATTCCCTGTATATCCTTGATACAAAGGGTAATGAATCAAGGTTTTCAAAAACATCGGGTTCTCCGGTATCTATAATTTCTTCTTCCTTTCTATATATAATTCCGCCCGTGTTTTCAATGCCTTTATCAAGCATATCCATGATAGTCCTGTCCCATTCTCCGGTAAATAAGCCGTCAATCCTGCTGTCTTTTAATATCTTATCTTTAAGAACGCTGACATGGGTACCTGCCAGGAAGGTCTTTATTTTCCTCTTTTCCTTCAGTCTCTCTGCAAAGGATATATCATTTTCAATGCTTGGTGTAGATGTTTCTATGACAGCCAGGTTCTCGTCCGATTCAGGTATCTTTTCAAATACTTCCTCTTCAGTCATGCTTTTTGCGCATGCATCAATAAGGCAGACATTTATTGAAGCAAGGTATTTCAGGTTTGCTGCAGCCTGAGAAAGCATCAGCGGATAATACATTGTATTACTCTTGGTGACTGCGGGGGACCTTTGAGGCCTTGAGAATTTTTTAATGAAAGGCGGGTTGATAAAGAAAACTTTCATATGTCCTATAATACCTTAAACAGCATATAAATTATCGTTTTGACAAGTATTGCCAGGTCCATTACAAGGGAGCGGTTCCTGATGTAGAAGAAATCATATTCCAGCATCCTTACCGGATTATCCTTATGATCCCTGTTCATTATCTGGGATATGCCTGTAATCCCGGGTATTGCCTCAAACCGGATCCTCTGCCATCTTTTGTACTTCCTTGCAGAATCATTGGGGATCGCCCCTGGGCCTACAAAACTCATTGTACCGTTGAATACATTGAAAAGCTTTGGAAGCTGGTAAATGTACAGCCTCTTATATAATCCATATACAATGCCCTTTAATATACCCTTTTTCTTTAACGGGTCTATATTGAAAGTAAATATATTGAAAGCTTTTTCCTTATAGCCTGTGGAGGGGGTCCTCTTTATTACAGGCTCTTCATCACAGAATGCCATGAGGATAAGATAGAATATGAAAAGCGGTATGAGAAGTGGTATAATGAGAATTAGAGCAAAAGCCAGGTCAAAAAGCCTTTTTAACAGCTTATAGAAAAATGAAGGGGGTATATTTTTAAGGTCGATCAGGGGTATATCAGAAATGGACTCGATATCGACTGTTTTTATGAGTATGTCAGAGGCGGAAGTGACTATCTTGAATGAGGCTATGTCATAGCTTGATCTTGAGATTATATCAAAAATAATATCTGTGGATATTTCAGGATCAGAAAAAAACACATCATTTATCCTGTATGACTTTATTATATTCGGCAGATTGTTTATGTTGCCTATTATTCTCGCCTGGCCTGTTTCATTACTGCTCCCGGCTATATAGCCGATAAAACGGTAGCCGAGGTTTTTGATATTTATCATCTTTTCAGCGAGAGCCCTGGATGTGTCGTTTATACCGACGATTACAGCCCTTCTTGTACCGTAGCCGCTTGTGATAAGAAATTCTGAAAACCTGAACCAGAGTATCCTTGCCGTTATCGAAATCGTGAATACTGTCGGGAATATCAATACAAGAACTGCCCTTGAATAATCAAGGAAAAACAGGTAGCTTATTGAAGCAAGCGAGAGAGTCAGCACCAGGGAACTGCTGAAAACCTTGAATAGATAGGATATTCCGGAACAGTTCTGAGGAATGTGGTAAAGCCCGGAACTCTGAAGGATTATCAGATAAAGGAGGATTACTGCAGGGATTGCATACAGGTAGCTTTTAATCGGAATGCCCGGGCTGAAAAGGCTTCCATATAACAGAAAGGATACAGCCATATATGACAATATTATTGAGGCTATTATTGTCAGGCTGTCAATAATTATAAGCCCTATGCTCAACAGCTTATTTAGATTGATAGGGAAAAGGGATGCTAATATGCCGAGATTTAATGCCAGTGCCCTCAGGAAAAGCATTGGAAATGATACCAGAAAAAGGCTGAAGCTGTTCTTCAGGCCCGTTACAGAAAAAGGTATGCATGACAGGATAAAAAAACCAAAAGCAGCAATAGAAATGGAAAAGGCATGTTTAATAAAAGGGCTTAGTATAAGCGATAAGATCATAACATCTAAAAGGATCATCTGAATTTTGAGTGAGTATGGCGTATAAGAATCCCTGATTATCTTTTCAGGATATTTGCTGTAAACGACCATCCGCCAGAAAGCCCTGCTGAATTTAAGCTTAAAATAATCAATTGCTTTTGTTTTGTGCTTATGTATAACAACCGCTTTTGGATTAAAGACCATAAGCTTGCTGTAGCTTGCCATCCTGTAGCTCAAGTCAACATCCTCATTGTTCGGATAGGGGAAACTCTCGTTAAATCCGCCTATCTCCCAGAATGTATCCTTTTTGAAAGCCGCTGAATATGTATCGACAAAATCAATGAATTTCTGTCTTTCAAGAAACCGGTATCTTTCCTGGAATTCAAGCTGGCAGAACTGGGCTGTAATCTCTTCCTGATGAGTCCTGTAGGCGCCTTTTACTGCAGATATGTGTCTGTTTTCAAGGAAGGGTATCAGCATCTGATCGATCCAGCCTGGCTGGACTATGCAGTCTGAATCTGTAAAAAGAAGTATTTCTCCCCTGGCAGTTTCTGCCCCCCTGTTCCTTGCTGTAGCTGGCCCCATATTCTCGATATAGATATATTTTACATCCTTGTAGCTCCTGAGTATATCCCTCGTGCTGTCGTTTGAACCGTCATCGACTGCAATGATCTCCACATTATGGTGTGTATTCTGTGAATCAAGGATTATGCTGTCGATACATTCCTTTATTGTATTTTCTGAATTATAGCAGGGAATAATAATTGAAGCATCCATAGGGCAATAGTATTAATTTTTGAAAAAGAATCTATAAAAATTTTCAGCCAGGATCAGTAAACCGGTTTTATATAGCTTATCGGCTGGATCTGAGTATCAGGAACAATATCGTTTATGCTGATTACCGGAACATCAGGAAAATCAAAGGAAACCAGTATCCTGACAAACCTCCTGGTTTCAGGGGATGCAAGTATGGCAGGTTTGGGTGCTGATGGCGGAATGCTTTCCAGAACCTTCTGTACCCCTTTCAGGAAAGCGGTCATGGTTTCATTGTCAAGGGTCAAAAATGCTCCCTTCGGGGTATATTTAATGGAATTCTTTATTGCTTCTTCCATGTCGGGAGACATCAGGAATACCACAAGGCTGGGGCTTCCCTTTTTGTATTTATATGTAAGATAGTTCTTCATCTCACTTCTTATAGCTTCAGTAAGTTTTCCTGTGTCTTCTTCTCCCTTGCCGTGCTTGATAATGGCTTCCAGGATGATCCTCAGGTCGCGGATTGAAATGGATTCTGAAACGAGCCTTTTTAATATCTCTGTCAGTTTGTCAATATTGATGATCTTCGGAATGGTATTCTTTATAAGGGCAGGGAAGCTGTTCTGCATCTGATCAAGCATGCCCTGGACCTCCTGGATGCCGAGGAATTCAGCCGCCTTATTCCTTAATACCCCTTCCAGGCACAATATTGCATATTCATCAGGGCCCCAGACAGGGAAGAGGTTTTTCATAAATTCAACTTTATCCTCGCTTACGAAGGTTGCAGGTGCTTTTGTAGATGGATTTACAGCCGGTATCCCGTCAAATTTAAGTGTCTGGAGGTTTTCACAGGATTCACCGACCAGGTAATGCTTGTCAATATAGTTGAATTCAGCTTCAGGGATCTCATTGATGCGGATAGTGAGGGAAAAGGGTTCAATATATGGATCATAAAGCCTGATCTGTGGATAGGGAAGCTTCACGCCTATGTCAAAGTAGAAATACTGTATCATCATGGGGAGAAGCTCTGAATCGAATTTTTCACCCTTATCCTTTGGATCCAGGTATTGAGAGAGCCCTTTTCCAATATCCAGGGCTATGGGAATACTGAAGGGCTGGAAGAAAGTCTCAGTAGTTTCTTCCTTTTCTTCATTTTCCTCCATCTCAGCATCTTTCAGGCTTTTCGTCTTGTAAAGGGAGTAACCGAGACTGCCGGTGAATATCGACAGAATTATAAACGGTTTGAATGGGAGCCCCGGGATAATGGCAAGCGCGACAAGAAGGCCTGAGGCTATTGAAATAGCCTTGGGATGAGCCAGTATCTGCGTCCCTATATCCTTTCCGAGATTGGAGTCTTCTTCTTCTGATGCTACCCTTGTAACGATTATTCCTGATGTGGTGGATATCAGCAGTGCAGGTATCTGGGATACAAGGCCGTCACCTATGGTTAAAAGTGTGAATGTCTGAAGGGAATCGACAATAGTGAGGTCCATCATAAAAACACCGATAATGATTCCGCCTACTATGTTTATTATTGTTATTATAATTCCTGCAATCGAATCCCCCTTTACAAATTTCATGGCTCCATCCATAGCGCCGTAAAGCTGGCTTTCCCTCTGAAGAGATGTCCTGCGTCGTCTCGCCTCATTCAGGTCAAAAGCCCCCGCGCGCAGGTCTGAGTCTATGCTCATCTGTTTTCCCGGCATGGCATCAAGGACAAACCTTGCAGAGACCTCGCTTACTCTCTCAGCACCCTTTGATATGACAAGAAAATTTATGATTACAAGGATGAGAAATATTACAAAACCTACCACATAATTGCCTTTGACAACAAACTCGCCGAAACTCTCAACGACTGTACCGGCATTGGCATAGAGAAGAATAAGCCTTGTTGTGGAAACATTTAAGGCAAGCCTGTAGAGTGTGGTTATAAGAAGAATCGTAGGGAATGATGCAATATTAAGGGCATTTGGTATATAAAGGGATATAAGCAGTAAAACAACGCCTATGGTAATATTTATAGTAAGGAGGATATCTAAAAGCCATGTCGGCAGAGGGATTATCATCATGCCTACTATGACTATTACCAGAAGCGCAAGGAGCAGGTCGCTATACCTGTTCAAAACAAGGCTCAGGTCGCCTGAAAGGAATGAGCTCTTAAGCTGATTAAAGTTGATAAGCTTCATAAATTTGTATCAGACAGGGGGTATTACCCCCCTGTATTATTTCTGTTTTTCTTTTGCTAATTTTTCTGCTTCTGCTAAAAGCTCATGTGTTACAAGGACAAGCGTACGGGCTCTGAGAGCATAAGGGTCCTCTCCCTTGGGATCAAGGTCTATTGCCTTTTCAAGGTCCTTTGCAGCTTCGTCAAACTTTGAACTCTGAAGATAAAGCTCTCCTCTGTTAACAAGTGCCGGCAGCTCTTCCGGGTTCAGGTCTATTGCCTTTGTATAGCAGTCAACAGCCTCATCGAATTTTTCCTGTTTCTGATAGATCGCCCCTAACAATGCATGAGAGTATGCAACATTTGGCTCTATCATAATTACTTTGTCCATAATGTTTTTGGCATCCTCATACTGGCCCTGCTCATAGAGGTTATAGGCCATCTCAGCAAAGTAAGCGAGCATTTCAGGAGGGATTCCTGCAATTTCTGCAAAACTTTTCTTTTTGTCAAAGAAGTCTTTCAGGTCCTCATCTTTGAATAAGGTTTCTTCCATGGTTCATCTCCTTTTGTATTTTTAGGTTTCAATATAACGAAAACCAAATTTTCTAACAGGAATCAGTTTACATAAATTATCGATTTTATAATATCATATGTTGCTAATAAATTATTACAATAAAATATTTTTTTTAGCTGTTTTCCAGTACTGCATTATCACAGCCGAAAAGAGACGAGAAGTAAAGCTTCCTTCCGAAATAGAAGCCTGACAGAGCCCATAAAATACCTGCAATTACATCTATCAGATAATGGAACCTGCAGTAAACAGTAGAGATTATCAGTGATACTACCACCACAAAGAAGAGGGCAAGGTATTTTTTTGCATATTTGTATGCATAAATCAGGATTACTGCAGCTATGGCTACATGTGAACTGGGGAAAGCAGCTCCGTCAACCTCTCCTACTGAATATATGAACCTCATTACAGGCACGAACAGGAAACCCTCTTTCCAGAAAGGCTCTGCGAAGAATGGTGCATTTGCATAATACCTCGCGCCAAGAACAGGCAGAAATATATAGGAGATATAGCATGTGTAGAATGTGAATGAGGAGACGAAAAGATATTCATGGAAGTGTTTCCGGTTATTATAGTAGAGAAGAAACCCCAGTCCCGGGATTATCAGGTAATATGTAAAGTATGAAAAATGAAAGTATTCCATTATATATACATTGTCAAACAGCCTTCCAAGCTCTATTGCAGGATGGAGCCCGAATATTTTATATTCAAGCCCTATGAAGAACCTGTCTATATAATCGCTGAACAGGGTCCTGTTAATCCATCCGGTCTCTTCGAAAAGAAATGTGTACAGGATTACCGGGTACCAGTCCCTGAGAAGAGCAATAAACCTGTTCCTGCTTCTCTTTCTGTAATTAATCAGAAGAAATACCAGGACCATCAAAAGCAGGTTTAATGAGAGGAAAATATGAAAGTGTCTAATGTTCCTGTGAAAGACTGCTATCATCAGGCTGCTGAAGGCAAGGTATCCCGATGTTATGCAGTCTGTCTTCCTGTACAGCTTAAGAGTGCTTTTTATCATTGCTGCAGTTCTATATCCAGTGTACCAGGTTTAAGCTGTATATATCAAAAAGAAGGGGATGTTTCGGTAGAATCCTTATGAAAAAGCCAAATTTGCCTGTTTTCTGGGGGCAAACCAGGCCCTTGAAATTATAGACTGATGTATCAGCAGCGCTTTCAAGGACCATAGGGCATATATCCCTGGTGGTCAGCTCTGCTTTATGATTCAGTCTGCCGTAATAAATGTCCACCTGGATGTCTTCCGGCTTGATGCTGCCGAGATCTATACGTGCTTCAACTATATAGGGATTATTGATTTTAACTGAATTGCCATTTTCCTTTGTTATTACCTTGAGCACCTTTATATTGTTCCAGCCGCTTTTCATAAAGCTTTTCCATTCTGCCAGCTCTTTGTTCTTTTCAGGGTTTTTCTGAAAGACATCATAATGCTTTGCAGCGGGATAATAATACTTCAGCAGATAATCTTCCACCATCCTGTGGGTATTGAAATATTTGCAGAGGCCTATGAGGCTGTTCTTCATCAGTTTGACCCAGTCTTTGGATATATTGTCGGCGCCCTTTTTATAGAAAAGGGGTACGACCTCCTCTTCAAGAAGGGTATATATAGCCCTGCTTTCAACATCATCCTGAAGTTCAAGGTCTGTATATTCCTCCCCTTTGCCGATTGCCCATCCATTGTTGAAATTATATGCCTCATCCCACCAGCCGTCCAGGATGCTCATGTTGATCGCCCCGTTGGCTGTCGCCTTCATTCCGCTGGTTCCGCATGCTTCCTCAGGCCTTCTGGGTGTATTCATCCATAAATCCACACCCTGGACCATGTATCTTGCAACATTTATGTCATAGTCTTCAATAAAAACAACATGGCTCCGGAATGGCTCTTCCTTCAGAAAATGTATTATGTCCTTTATTATCCTTTTCCCCTCATTATCCCGGGGGTGAGCCTTGCCTGAGAAGATTATCTGAACTGGCCTGTCGTGGTTCTGGAGTATCCTTGCTATTCTGTCAGGGTCCCTGAAGATAAGGTTTCCCCTCTTATATGCTGCAAATCTTCTTGCAAAGCCTATCGTCAGGGCTTCCGGGTTCAATGCTTCAACGCTTTTTTCAATATAGCTGTTTGATGCCCCCCTGTTTTTTAGCTGCCTTAGAAGCCTTCTCCTTGAAAAGCCGACAAGCCTTTCCCTCCTTCTTTCATGTGTTCTCCAAAGCTCTGAATCGGGTATTGTATTGATCCTGTCCCAGACCTTTTCATTGTCAGGATCTTCCATCCACCTTCTGCCTAAATACCTGTCATAGAGGCTTCCCATATCGGTGGAGATCCAGGAGGGGATATGGATACCATTTGTGACACCGTCAACAGGAGAGTCTTCCTTGGGGAATTTAGGCCAGATATTTGCCCACATATTCTTTGATATCCTGGTATGGAGCTTGCTGACAGCATTCCTGAACGCTGAGAAGTTCATGGCAAATACAAGCATGCAGAATGGTTCTTTTTTCGAAGACGGGTTTATCCTCCCAAACTGAAGAAGATCATCCACACTGATGCCGATCTCAGGGACATATCCCTGAAAATATTTGGTTATAAGCTCCGGCTCAAAACGGTCCACACCGGCAGGGACGGGAGTATGGGTCGTGAATACATTAGAGTATATGACCATTTCCTTTGCTTCATTGAAGTTAAGGCCGTATTTTTTCATTGCAAGGTTTATTCTCTCAAGTATTGCAAATGCTGAATGGCCCTCATTCATATGATAAACGCTGGGATGTATATCAAGCATGTTCAGTGCCTTTGTGCCCCCTATTCCAAGGAGGATCTCCTGCTTTATCCTCATTTCAGAATCGCCGCCATAAAGCTGGGATGTAATTTCCCTGTCCTCCATACTGTTTTTGTGAGTATTTGTATCAAGGAGATAAAGGGATATTCTGCCTACATTAACTTCCCATATCTTAAAAAAAACATCCCTGCTAAGGATTTTTACCGAATTGTACAATGGATTCCCGTGATCATCGCGAAGGAGCTTTATTGGAAGGCTGCTGAAATCATTTTCCGGGTAGGTCTCCTGCTGCCATCCGTCTGCGTTCAGGTATTGATGGAAATATCCCTCCTGGTACAGCAGGCCGACACCTATAAGGGGAATACGAAGGTCAGACGCTGATTTAAGGTGATCTCCTGATAATATCCCAAGTCCGCCGCTGTAGATGGGGAGGCAGTCAGATAAGCCGAATTCAGCGGAGAAATAGGCTATGGAAAAGTCTATAGGCTCATCTATATTAAAATTATAAGAGGTCTTAAAACCTGTATATCTGTCAAAATCATTCTTAACCCTTTCAAGCTGCATAAGATAGCCTTCATCAGTCCTTCTCTCATCAAAAATGCTCTGATCAAGGGAGCCCAGCATTGCCACGGGATTATGGGAGACCTTTTCCCAGAGATCAGGATCCAGCCTGTGAAAGAGATTTATGGCATCGGGATGCCAGCTGAACCATAGATTGTTGCCTATGATTTCAAGATCCTTCAGTTCTTTCGGGATTGATGGAATAACATTAAAGGTTTTATCTATCTTCATGGTCATATCTCCTTTATAATTATAAATTAAGGTTTAAGAATAATTATGGATATTATCAGCAATTTAATTTTTTTTCAAGATATTAAAAAGATTTTTTATGATCCTTATATCAAAAAACCAGCAAAGAAGAATAAATGCGGTAAGGCCCGAAACAGCTGAAGCGGTTATTATAATAAGCAGGCCGATGTCAAAGTATAAAAGGCTTAATGATATATACAGATGCCTTTGCATGATCCGGAATGAATAAAATACAATAATTCCCATTAAGGAACAGCTTGCTGCGATCTTGAAGGCAAAAAACCCAAGTTTTTTAAGGTCAATAGTGTAGCCTATTGCTCTGAGCTCTTTTTTAAGCTGTATAAAAAGAATGATCGAAGCAAAATAGAAGGATACAGATGAAGCAAGCGCAATGCCTGCAAGCTTTAGAAATGTCTGCGCCAGGAGAATGCTCAGCAGTACGTTCATTAAAGAGGCAAAAAGCATTATTACAGCAGTAAACCTGTTTTTTGCAAGCACTGAATATGTCCTTGAAAAAAGGTTATAGAATGCAACAGCAAGGAAACCAATACCATATGCAATAAATGCCTGGGATGTCATATCTGCCGCAGCTTCGGAAAATTCGCCCCTTTTAAATATAAAAATGCTTACAGGTTTTCCAAGGAGGCATAACAAGACTGTGACAGGGGTTATGACTGATATGCAGAGCTTTATTCCATAAACTATGGTCTCTCCAAAATCATGGTAGTTTTCTCTGGCATGGTGGTCAGAGAGATTGGAAAGAATTGCCCTTGATATGGACATCGAGATAATGGAGGACGGCAGCTGTTCCAGCCTCTTTGCGTACCATAGCCCTGAAATACTCCCTGTTATCAGGAAAGATGCTATTATTCTGTCAACCAGCTCCACTGATTTATTTAAAATTGCCTGCATGAATACCCAGAAGGATTCAGATGAGACTGTTTTAATCTCGGCTGACGGCCTCCTCAAGCTGAAACTGAGCCTGGGAAGATAATCCTCCCTGTATCTTCTGGTCATGAAGAACGGGATCAGGAAAATTATATAGAATACACCGCCAAGGAGGAATCCGACCGGAAGGCTTAATTCTTCTATATATGGATAAAACAGAAGGATAAGGGCAATTATTGCAATATTGCTTACTGCAGGCGCAACGGAGAATATAAACTGCCTTTTTGTGAAATTGAAGATGGTTCCCAGGAAGGAATAGACCGTTGTCAGTATAAGGTAGGGTATAATATATGTAGCCATCCTGTTTATCAGAAGGACAGTCTCAGGGTCTGTGATGCCGGGTGCTATTAAGCCAATGAGTGGCTTTTTTAGCGCATACAGGAAGGCTACCGTTAATACTGACAGCAGTACTGAATACCAGAAAAGGGTTGAAATGAATCTCCAGGCATTATTCCGGTCCTTTGAAAGCTTGTTGACAAATACTGGCATGATCGTCTTTTCGAACATTTCTTCACCCAATATTCTTCTGAAGAGGACCGGTATCTGAAGAGCCAGGAAAAATGCATCTGAAACAGCTGTTGCACCAAATTTTGCTGCAATTATCACTTCCCTCAGGAATCCGAATACCTTGCTTATGAGAGTGCCGTGGATGAGCTTCAGGGTACTTCTGTTTGTTTCATTGTGGTTCATAAAGCATTTTCCTAATAGCTTGCAAAAAGGTATACGGTGTACAGCCTCGCGAAACTGCCTGTTTCCTTGCGGTAAACAGCATAAAATCCCAGATATGTATATAAACCTGACTCCTTAACAGCTTCACTGAAGGTATCCTCTATCCGGGATACTGTAAAAGCAGTCTGGCTTATTTTCCTGAAACCGCCTGATGCTGAGACTGAAGGTACAGCATCAGTCCTTATATATTCCTCTGTCTGGCTGCGCGCATATAATTCAAGGTTTGTGCTGTATTTGAAATTACCATTCCGGATAAACCTGTCCATAACCATCATTTTCATATCCTCAAATTCATAGATTGAAGGCAGTCTGATGAAATTTTCTGTTATATAGAACAGGCCATCTTTTCCTGTTGCTATTCCTAACCCTATATGGGTCCAGTCCGAAGCAAGTATGTTTTTCCTGTGGCCTGCAGAATTCATTAATGCAGTATGGGCACCCTCAATGCTTGAATCTCTTGCAACATTCTCTCCCAGGCTTATTGTAAAGAGCTTGTCTTCTGACAGTATCCTTTCTTCTGTGGTTTTCCCGTCTGATGAAACGTGTGATATAAAGCTGTTATTCATCATGTCAAGAGAATGAAGGTATGCTATTTTGGAAGCTGTATCACTGTATTTAAGCCGGTTTAAGCCATAGGAGGCCCTGGTCTGGTTTATCAGTTCAAAAAGTTTTAAAACATGAATATTATCAGGATTTTCGGTGGAAAATGCAAGAAGGGAGAAGGCAGATAATATGCAGAGATGGAAAGAAAGGCCTCGCAAAAGCATTCTCAGCATTATTTTTCCAGTTCCCTCAAGAATTTGAAAAGGTTGTCCTGAGGCTCTATCCCATGTATAAATCCGGGACTTATCCTGACTGATGGAAATTTTTCCGGATAACTGATCGCTTTGATTATCAGCTTATTTTTTTCATAAGCTTCCTGCTCGAGCAGTTTCGGAAGAATGCTTTTGTGCTTGAACCCTATTATACCCTTTGTAGTAAGCTGAGGCCTTGTATTTACTACAAGGCCGGGAATGTCTGAGACCATATTATATACCTTTTTAAATGTGTCCTCATAGAATTCCCTTATATCAGGGAGGTATTTCTCAATAATTTTCATTGATATTGTTAATCCCAGAAATTTTGATATATCCCATGTCCCGCACATGAAACAGCCTGCATCGCGCCTGTACTCTATGTCTGATTCGATGTCCGATTCAACCACGCTGTTATAGGATACCCATGAAGGCCTGATCTTATCCCTGGTTTTTTTGTTTACATACAGAACACCTGTGCCCAGCGGGGCATGGTACCATTTGTGCCCAGGGAAACTGAGGAAATCCACATCCATATCCTTCAGGTCTATTCTGTGCAGGCCTGCATACTGAGCTGCATCAATGAATATAAGTGTCTTTGACCTGTCAATGATGGAAATAATATCCTTGATTGGCAGTATGTTTCCGCTGCTGTAGGAAGCGAGGCTTAAGAAAACCAGCTTTATTTTATCCCTGGAAAGCCTGTATATATTCTCGAAATTCTTTATGAAGCTCACCGGTTTCTTACAGGGTATGAAGAATAATGAAATGCCAATATTTTCAGAAAGCCTCTTTAAAGGAAGATAGCCTGAAGGATGTTCCTGGTCGCTGGTAAGTATTATATCCTTATTATTAAGTTCTATGCTGTTCAGAATAACATTTATGGCCTGTGAGCTGTTTTCAAAGAAGGTTATCTCCTCAGGCCCGCAATTCAGCATGCCTGAAATATATTCCTTGAATATTTCAGGTGCAAGCTCATAATGAGCGAGCCCTTCAGCGGAAAGCATCCCGAGGCCTGAAAGAAATTCATTATACCTGAAAGTCTCCTGCAGAGCAATAGTCAAAGCAGGGCCTATTCCGGCTGTATTAAGATAGGAATATTCTTTAGTGATGCCTGAGAATATATCCCTTTTATTGAAGGAAGGGATCTTAATACTCTCGATTATCCCTCTGATATGGCTGTTTACCTTTTTTTCAAATCTGCTGATATACCATTCTTTTTTCATAGAATCACCTGCCTTTGTAAAACATAGATTTTATGACATATATTATTAATAAACAATATAAAATCTAACAAAAATAAAAAGATAAAAATAAATTCCAGGGTTTTATGGTTCATAACATATATTCCCCTGAAGCAGGCCCCCAATTATATGCCTGCCCAAATAATTTGATTTGCCTCTTTTATTTTTTTTAATATATGATATATTATCTTTGGATAAAATCATTAAATTATAAGGAGATGCTTATAATGGAGAACCTTAAAACCAGGTATCTGGGTTTTGAACTCAAAAATCCTATAATTGTTGCAAGTTGCGGTATGACAGGAAAAATTGAAGGGGTCAGGAAGTGCTATGAAGCAGGAGCAGGTGCTATAGTGCTCAAGTCATTATTCGAAGAGCAGATCTTTGCAGACAGAGATGAGATAGAAAGCTATTCGCTGCCCTCCTGGCATACAGAGGCCTTTGAGTATGTAAAAAATATAGGCATGAGCCTGGGGCCGGAAAACTATATAAAACTCATAAAAGAAGCAAAAAAATATACTGATATCCCCATCATTGCCAGCCTGAACTGCGTTTCATCAAAGGGATGGCTCAGATATGCAAGACAGATTGAATCTGCAGGAGCCGATGCAATTGAGATAAATATGGCTACTATTAACAAGGGCCTGCTCTATGACTCATCCATGGTTGAGGAGGAGTTTATTGCAGTGATAGAGAATCTTAAGAAATCTATCAGCATCCCGATAGCAATAAAGATAGGGCCTCATTTCAGTTCCCTTCCAAGCTTTGCACATGGACTGAAAGCTGCAGGCGCTGGTGCTGTTGTCATATTCAACCGCTTTTACCAGTTTGATATAGATACTGATGGGTTAAAAGTTGTTGCCGGCAACAGGTTCAGCTCCCCTGATGAGATCAGCCTGTCCCTGAGATGGACTGCGATACTGTCAGGCATACTGAAATGTGATATAGCTGCAGCAAGGGGAATTCACACATCAGAAGGGGTCATAAAGCAGATCCTTGCAGGTGCATGTGCTGTCCAGATATGCTCAACCCTGTATATCAACGGACTTGAGACTATTGGCAGAATACTGGAGGAGATATCAGCATGGATGGAAAGAAAGGGATTCAACACTATCAATGATTTCAAGGGTAAATTATCACAGAAACAGAGTGATAAGCCTGAACTTTATCACAGACTGCAGTACATAAAAGCCCTTGTTGGAATAGAATAAAGGCATCTTTCATCTTTGATGCTGAAAGTTATCTGGTACAGGATAAACCTTGATATAGAGGACATGGACATAGTATATCTGAGATTTATCCTGGAGGGATATGACAACCTCTGTTTTCTGGATAAATGCTCAAGAAAAAACAGCCAGTTAAGCATATATGTAACAGGCTTTTTCCTTAAGGATACCAGAAAACTGCTCGAGGACCTTGCTCTTACAAGCAGTGCATTTGTGCTGTCAGTGGAAAAGGTGGATGAGAGCAGTATAAAACTGAAATATTATTAATAAAAAACAATGCAGACGGGGCGGAAGGAATGGATATTTTTAGAAATACCATAAAAAGCAGGCTTTTTAGAATAGGGTTTGGAGGCATACCTATACAGAGGCTGAATGAGCTGGATGCAGTTAAACTGCTTTTATATGCTTTTTCAAGGGGGATAAACTTCATCGATACAGCCAGGGGCTATACGGATTCCGAGAGCAAGACAGGCCTGGCATTGGAAGAATACGGCGAAGAAATATTTATTGCCACCAAATCGATGGCCAGGACCTACTCTGATATGAAAAGGGATATCGAAATTTCACTTAATGAGCTTAAGCAGGACAAAATTCATCTGTACCAGCTTCACTGCATTAATAAAGCCGAAGACCTTGAAAAGGCCATAGACATGCAAAGCGGGGCATTAAGGGCTATGATGGAAGCAAAAAGATCAAAAAAGATAATTCATGTGGGAATTACCGGGCATATTCCTCACATGCTTGCTGAAGCCCTGAAGACAAATTTGTTCGGTTCTGTGCAGGTACCCCATAATATAATTGAAACAGGCTGCGAGGAAGAACTCCTGCCCCTGGCTTCATCGATGGGTATTCCTGTCATTGCCATGAAACCGATAGCCGGGGGGGCGCTTAAAAAGATTGAGCTGAACCTCAGGTATATACTTAATAATGGCACCGATATTGCTGTCTGCGGTATGGACAGCCCGGAACAGGTCGACAGGAACCTTTCCGTTTTGCCGGAGATAAGGGGGCTTGATGAAAGTGAGATGTCTGCTCTTCTGGAGGAAAGGGACCTATGGAAAGGTGAGTTCTGCAGAAGATGCGAATATTGCATGCCATGCCCTCAGGGGCTTAATATTCCGTTTCTTCTTCTGCTTATTGCATACTGGGAGAGATATAAGCTTAAGGACTGGGTACTGCAGAGGCTTTCAGCCCTTGAAAAAAAATTTGACGACTGCATCAAATGCGGGGAATGTGAAAAGAAATGCCCGTATGACCTCCATATCATAGAGATGATGAAAAAGGGTTCAGATATAATAAAGGAGCCCTGAGGCCATAATTTTATTGACTTAGCAGGCAAAGGGGATAACAAGTTATTTTATGGAATATCTAGTTTCAGTCATTATTCCGCTTTACAATGAAGAATCAAATATAATATCCCTTTTAGAGGAATTATATCAGTTTTCCGGGTCTGTGGACTACAGAACAGAGATCCTGTTTATTAATGACGGCAGTACGGACAGAACACTTGAGATTCTTAGAAGTGAGCTCAAAAACTATAATTTTGATGGCATAAAGATTATAGATTTCAGGAGGAATTTCGGGCAGACATCTGCAATGGCTGCAGGAATACATCATGCGGAGGGCAGATATATTGTCCCTATCGACGGTGATCTCCAGAATCCTCCAATGGAGATACCCAAACTGATTCAAAAGGCAGAAGAAGGCTATGATATTGTCTCCGGATGGAGGAAGGACAGAAAGGACAGATTTCTTACAAGGATTTTGCCATCAAGGATTGCTAACTGGGTTATATCAAGGATTACCGGGGTAAAACTGCATGATTACGGATGCAGTCTTAAAGTCTACAGGCGGAACGTTATTCAGAGTATTAAGCTGTACGGGGAAATGCACAGGTTTCTGCCCGCATTATGCTCATGGGTAGGAGCAAAGATAACTGAAGCAGAGGTTGTCCACAGGCCCAGGAGCTCAGGTAAGAGCAAATATGGCCTGGGAAGGACCTTCAAGGTTGTTCTTGACCTTATTACAGTGAAATTCCTGCTGAGTTTCCACAAGGGCCCGATCTATATCTTTGGAGGCGTCGGCCTTTCTGCTATTATACTAAGCTTTTTAATGGAGCTGCTTGCTGTTTACATGAAATACTTCATGCACCTGAATATCAACAGAAATCCTATAGCTCTTCTTGGAGTCATGATGTTTATCGTCGGGGTTCAGTTTATAGCTCTGGGCCTGCTTGCAGAGATGATGGTAAGGATTTATTATGAATCCCAGAGCAAACCCATATTTCACATAAAGTCAATTGAACATATAGAAAAGGAGGAAGATAAGGATGGCTCAGTATCTAAATAAGGTTCAGCTTATCGGAAGGCTTGGAAGGGATCCGGAATCAATGACAACATCTACAGGCAAGACTCTTACAAAAATGAATATTGCAACCACCGATTACTGGACTGACAGCCAGTCAGGACAGAGGAAGGAGAGGACAGAATGGCACACTGTTGTCACCTGGGATAAAACAGCTCAGTTTGTTAAGGAATATCTTGCAAAGGGCAATCTGGTCTATGTCGAAGGTTCTTTGAGATCAAGGGAATATACGGACCAGAACGGCAATAAAAGAAAGATCTTCGAGGTCAATGCCAATACGGTAATGATCCTTCAGTCCGATAGAAGGGAAACGAGGGAATATTCCAGAGGGGAATCCTCAGATGAGGGTTTCAAGGATGATACACAGCCTGAAGATGACACGAAGGATGATGATGAAGTTATACCATTTTAATTTAATTAAAAAAAGAATCTTTATCAGCCTTGGCCTGTTTATATTTTTATTAATTCCCTTTTTATCAGCATGTTCCAGCAGAAAGCAGTTTGTATCATTCGAGGAAAGGACTGGCATTATAAGGGATTATGAGCAGTTAGAGCATGGAGAGGCCATAGACTGGTTCTATATGGGGAAAGATGCAGTAGAGTCTGATTCTGCAGTATATATACCTGATTTTGTCTTTATAGGGAACGATGATTATGAGCTTTATGATGATGACCTGATAAGGATTGATCTAAAGAGGGTTACAGGTGATTATATATCGGATGAACTTAAGGGGACAGGCATATTTTCCTCTATTGACCGCCAGACAGGGTTATATCCGCCTGATACAAAATACATACTGTCAGGGGCAATAATATGCCTCGATGGGTGCCAGACACAATTTTTTGTTGACAGTTCCCTGAGCGAGAAACCAAAGTTTTCTATTGAAGTGGAAATTATCGATTCAAATGACAGGAACACCGTAATCTCTGCGAAACATACAATAAAGCTCAAGAACAGCAAACATGAAGTTATTCTTGCAGGCCTGAAGGCAGGTATAAACAAGATTGTCAGGGAGATGGCTATACAGCTTAAGCCATGAAGGGACCTGAATCCTTTTTCAGCTTGCTGCCGGGGGAAAACGCTGATATTGTAGTTGGCAATTCCAAGCTGAAATCCCTTATAGCCCTGCAGGCATACGAAAAATACAGAAGCCCTGTGCTTATCATATCTCCTACACCTGAGGAATCAGTCTATATACAGTCTTCCTTAAAAACCTTTATATCAGGAGATCTCATTAACGCGGAAAAGCCGGCTGTTAACATGATGTGCGGGGTAAAAGAGGACCGTATTGCCTTCAGGGCATCCCTTTACAGGTTTCTTTACACCATGCTTAAGTATAAAAACCTGATAAGCATTATAGATTATGCTTCTGTCTATAATTTCCTCCCGGATCCCTATAGCATCATGGATTTTTCAACAGAGCTTTATACAGGTAAAAAGATAGACAGGGATGACCTTATAAATATTCTTTTTTCTTATGGATATGAGCGGGCAGACCTTGTTGTATCCGAGGGGCAGTATTGCAGCAGGGGCTTTATAACTGACATATTTGTGCCTTTCCAAAAATTCCCGGTAAGGATTGAACTTGATGAGGATGATCTGATATCTTCCATGAGGACATTTGACCATCTTAATCAGAGGTCTATCAGGCCCGTATCTGAGCTGCTTCTTGTCCCTGTAAAGCCTGTGTACTCCTTTTTCAGGGATTCAGATGTCTCTGGTATTGCTCAAAAACTGAATGTGTCCAGTTTTGTTCAGAGCCAGAAGATAAATGAAATTATTGGACATTATTGCAGCCCTGAAAGCAGAAATGAAGAGTTCCTCAGCTGTCTGCTGTATGAATCGTGCATTATTGATTATATTACGGATGACACAAGGATAATCCTGGATGAAAAAAAGGATTTTCTTGAATTCGAATCAGAATTCAAATATCAGGATGACATTTTATATAATTGCATTAAAGGAAAGCTCTCCAAAGCGAGGAAAAGGGTATTCGAACATATCAGGAACATGTATTCCATGTCCTTAAACCTCGTATCACAGGGCAGCGAAGATGTGCATATAGATTCGAGGTACCTGGAAAATTATCATGGGAATATGGAAAGATTACAGGAAGATATAATAAAATGGTCCAGGGAGGGATATGGCACATTAATCGCACTCCCGTCCGGCAAGCTTATAAAAAACCTGAAAGGCATCCTTCAGTCTAAGGGCATCTATTTTGATGCAGGCTCAGACTGGTCTGCTGACAGGGGAGTCCATATTATAAAGGGTGAATTATCAAGGGGGTTTATTTCCGATTATTTTCATGCAGTTTTTTTATCAGAGCTTGAAATATACGGACACAGGTTTGAAAAGGAGAAAGAGGAGAGGAAAAGGACAGCTGGCGACCTCAGCTCCATTCTTAAGCTGAAAATAGATGATTATGTAGTGCATAGCTCCTATGGAGTAGGCAGGTATTCAGGCATAAAGACCATGGATATTGACGGTAATCTCATAGATTTCGTAGAAATCCTTTACAGGGACCAGGATAAGCTTTTTATTCCTGTTTATAATCTGAACTGCATTCACAGGTATGCTTCCGGCGAAAAGGAAATTGTCCTTGATAAGCTTAAATCAGGCAAATTTATAGCGAAAAAGAAGAAAATCAAGGAAAAGCTGATGGCATATGCTTCTGAGCTTATGGACCTTTATGCCAGGAGAAGCCTGAAAAAGGGCTTTGGGTTCAGAAGGTTTGAGGATTATGAAGAGGAGTTTGATTCTGATTTCCTTTATGAAGAAACCCAGGATCAATACAGGGCTACACAGGAAATAAAAAATGATATGCAGAAGGATAACCCTATGGACAGGGTAATGATAGGTGATGTCGGCTTTGGAAAAACTGAGGTGGTCATGAGAGCTGTATATCTTGCTGTCCTGAATAATAAACAGGTTGCGGTCCTTGTTCCGACAACTGTGCTGGCTCAGCAGCACTATATAACCTTTCTGGACAGATTCAAGGGGCACCCTGTAAATATTGCAATGCTGTCAAGATTTACAGATGCAAAAACGGAGCATGATATAGTAGATAAGCTTATTGAAGGGAAGATCGATATAGTTATTGGTACCCACAGGCTCCTTTCAAATGATGTAGCCTTCCATGACCTTGGCCTTCTGGTGATTGACGAAGAACACCGGTTCGGTGTCAGTCACAAGGAATCACTTAAATTTCTCAGGCAAGAGATTGATACAATAACCCTTACGGCAACACCAATTCCCAGAACATATTATATGGCTGTCAGCGGTTTGAGGGATATCAGTTTCATATCAACTCCGCCAAAAGACAGGCTGTCAATTAAAACCCGGATAATTGAGAAACAGGACCATCTTGTTCAGAATGCGGTTTATAAAGAAATAAGTAGGGGCGGGCAGGTGTTTTTCGTTCATAACAGGGTGCAGTCCATATACGGGACTGAAAGATGGCTGACCGATCTTCTTCCCGGAGCAAGAATTGCTGTCGGGCATGCTCAGATGCGAGACAGCCAGCTTGAAAGGGTAATGCTTGATTTTATTGAAAGGAAATTCGATATACTTTTATGCACCACTATTATTGAATCCGGCCTGGATATACCAAATGCAAATACTATACTTATTGATAATGCTGACAAACTGGGCCTGGCTCAGCTATACCAGCTCAGGGGAAGGGTAGGAAGAACCAACAGGCAGGCCTATGCCTACCTGATAATAGAGAACAGGAGAAAAATGACCAATGACGGCAGGCTAAGGATGCAGGCTATTATGAACCTTTCTGAACTGGGTGCCGGTTTTCAGCTTGCCGGTTATGACCTTGATATCAGAGGGGCAGGCAATCTTGTAGGAAAAGAGCAGTCAGGGCATATTGAACAGCTGGGAATAGAATTCTATACCAAAATGCTGAAAGAGACGGTAGAAGAGCTAAGAGGCCAACGGTTCTCTGACTTCAGCGAAGTGGAGATAAAACTTGATAAAAGCGCTTATATACCGCCTGTCTATATATCAGATGTATCTGAACGTTTCAGTTTCTATAAAAGGCTTTCAAACTGTGCAACCTATGATGATATAGATATTGTGGCAGAAGAATTGAGAGACAGGTTCGGGCCTGTGCCAAATGAAGTAAATAATGTGATACTGCTTAATAAACTCAGAATTAAAAGCAGCAGAAAGGGCATTAAAACAATTATCAGCCATGAGAACATCCTTGCACTGGTCCTCCTTGAACAAAACACCATAAAGCTTGATAATCTGCTAAAAATAGTTAATAATTACAAAAACAAGTATATGCTGAAAGAGAACCAGCTAATTGTAAAGCTTAAGGATAATTCCCTTAGCAATATGATTAATGAGTGTGAATTTCTCTTTGAAAGGATATTTAAATGAAGGCAATCAGAATTGTTACCCTGTTGCTGTTAGGGCTTAACCTTATTTTCATGGCATTGCTATTTTTTGGAAACCGGGAACCTTCTCTGAAATTTCCGGTAATTGAGGACAATTCAGATGTCCGTGCTGTGATCGGGAATATTTACATAACTGAAGATGATATTGACTATCTGGCCAGCAGCCTGAACATTGATAAATCTGAGCTGGACAAGTCAAATAGAGAGGTCTTCCTTCAGCAGATAGTATTTGATAGACTGCTCTATCTGGAAGGCAGGAGCATGGATTTAAGCAGTGACCCTGATATGAAAAGGATGATAAGAGACGGCTTGTATAGAGCTTATTCATCAATGTATGTAAAGCACCTGGAAAAGGAACTTTACCATATTGATGATGCCAGGATCAAGGAATTTTATAATGAGAACAGGGATATGTTCATTATGCCTGCCAAGGTAAGGCTTCAGGTTATATATGTCCAGGGGGATGAAAATAACAGCCTGGAAGAAAAAAAAGATGCTGTGATGAACGGGCTTTCGGATGGCTTATCATTTGAAGAGCTGGCTGAAATGTACAGCGTTGACCCGTCAAACAGGTCAGGGGGAGACATAGGCTGGGTGACATCCGATACTATTGATCCTGAAATTGCAGATAAAGCATTCAATGAACTCAAAACAGGAGAGATCAGCAGGTTCATTGACCTCGAGAAAGGTTCAGCCATTATCAGATTGACAGGCAGAAAAGAGAGCAGGATCCTGGATCTTGACGAAGCAGAAAATATTATCAGGAAGGAAATTATCAAGAGGAATAAAAAAGAGTACCAGGCTCAATACTATAACAAACTTGAAGAAATAAGATCAGAACTGATTAAAAAATATGATGTTAAATTTTTTAATTAATTGATTAATATAGTACTATACTGTATATTAATTTAATGTAATTGCTATATGATAAATCTTCCCGGCAGAATCGTATAAATGAAAAGGCTTTTATATTTCATCATTCTTTTTATTTTTATTTTAATTGCAGTCATAAACTGCAGATCAGTGGAAAAAGAGACAAGCGTAATGCTTTATATCAATGAAGAACCTGTGCTGGTCGGTGAATTCTACTCACTTCTGCAGGATAAAAAGGAAGACTGGGATTTTTATGAGGGTTCATCCGGGACAGATTTTGAATTAAAGCATATGGTACTAAGAGAGCTGATAATTGAGAAAATAATCATTGAATATGGAATGAAAAGAAATATTGAGCCTGAGGAAGATGATTTTTATGAAGCAATTAACAGTGTATTCGGAGATGCAGAATATTTTAACATAGAAGAGAATATTGATGACCTGAAGAGAAACTATATGGCTGACTATATTCTTGCAGCCGCTATTGAAAATGAAGTTACTGTAACTGATGAAGAGATTGAGGATTATTCCGGAAAGATACTCAACAGGACGCTTGAACCCGAGAGCTTATTTCTTATCGAGTTTCACTTTGATAATGAATTGAATGCAGGGGAATTTTTAGAGCTGGTTGAAAATATGGATGAATTTGAGATGATATCTGAAGCATTTCATGAATATAAATTATCAAATCCGAATGCTGATATGAATATACTGGGGTATTTGCCTGTAGAAAAAGCAGGTGACATGCTGAAAGGCCTTCAGGATATGGGATTGAACTCCTTTTCTGGCATCATTGAAGGGAGTGACGGGTTTATGCTTTATTATATCAGGGACAGGAAGGAAGAGAAAATGATGACAGAGAAGGATATCAGGGACAGGGCAATGCTCTCAATCAAAATTGAAAAAGAAAGAGAAGCAAAGAACAGATTCATTAAAGAATTGTTTAAAAAAGCGGAAATCAGGATTATAGTAAATGATAAAGATATTTCTGAAATTATTGAGAAAATAAACAGGGAGTTTAAAGGTACATGATAAAACGAAAGATATTTTTCCTGGTCGCATTAATAGCCATGTTCAGCCAGGTAGCCTTATGCGAGATAATAATGCAGATTGCGTGCAAGGTTAATGGCCAGGCCATTACAGATTATGAGATAAGAACACTTGTGGATTCATATATAAGGGAGAAGGGAAGATATATCAGCCCAGGCTCCGATGAATATATGAAACTGTCTGCAGATGTCCTTGAAAGCCTTATAAATGATCTTCTCCTTTATCAGGCTGCTGATCTTGAAGGTATTCAGATACCGGATTCGGTCCTTAAAAAGGAGATTGAAAGGATAAAGGAATCAGTCAATGCCAAAACGGATGAAGAGCTTATTGAAAAGCTGGACAGGGAGAATCTTACACTTTCTTCCCTCATTGACAATATAAAGAGAAGAAATACGGTGCAGTATTTTGTAAGGCAGAAGATACAGCCCCCGGTTATAACCGAATCGGATGCCCTGGCATATTACGAGGAGAACAGGGAGGATTTTCTTACTGAATCCCAGCTGGACCTGAGTATAATTACCGCAGGCCCGGAAATGGAAAATGCCCGGATAATATATAATAAGATCATGGAAAATGGGGATTTTGAATCAGCAGCCCGGGAGTATTCCACACATGAAGCTTCAAAGAATCTTGGGGGAAATCTGGGGCTGATAAATATCAGCAGTCTTAATGAGACATTCCGGAAAATGCTTGAAAATCCCGTTGAAGGAATGGTGACAGAGCCGTTTCTTTATGACGGGTCTTACAATATCCTCAAAGTGAACAGGGTTCTTCCCAAATCCTACAGGGAATTTTCTGAGCTTAAGGAGAATATCAGGGATATGCTCTATAACAAGAAACTGGAGCAGAAATATGCCGATCTGCTGAAAGATCTCAGGAAAAATTCAGTAATAGAATTCGTAATGCCCTTCTATGAAAAGGTAATTAACAGGTATGGCGGGAACTATGCGATGTAAAACAATAATATTAATCCTTTTATCTCTTGTCTTTTATTCATTTTCATCTGCAGGAGAAATATACATAGCTGATGTTGATGATGTGATTGGACCTGTTACCCACAGGTATATAACAAGAGCAATAGATATGGCGGACAAAGGCGGGAGTGACCTTCTTGTCATAAGGCTTAATACACCCGGAGGCCTTGTCAGCACTATGGAAAAAATACTGATAGAGATAATCAATGCGCCGATGTGCATTGTAATATATGTTTATCCCCAGGGCGGAGGCGCTAACTCAGCAGGGGTTTTTATAGTTGCCTCTGCTGACATTGCAGCCATGGCTCCTCAGACAAACATAGGAAGCGCACAGCCGGTCAGTGCAGAAGGAAAGGAGATCGATGAGACTCTCAAGCAGAAAATTACAAACGCATTGATCGCAAAGATTAAATCCATAGCTGAAGAAAAGGGCAGGAATGCCGTGTGGTATGAAAAAGCAGTTACAGAGAGCTTTAATATTACAGCAAGTGAAGCACTTGAGCTTAAGGTAATTGATATATATGCAAAAGACACAAACCACCTTCTGGATCAGATTGACGGCAGGGTCATTAAAAAGAATAATCTTGAGCTTGAGATCATGACAAAAAACCGTAAAACCATAGTAATAGAGAAGACATTCTCTGAGGTTGTGCTCGGCTACCTTCAGAACCCGAATCTCTTTATGATATTCCTTTCACTTGGAATGCTCGGCCTTTTTATTGAGATCACCAATCCAGGGCTTATCTTCCCGGGGGTTATTGGAAGCATCTTCCTGGTCCTTGGTTTCTTTGCAAGCCAGGTGCTTCCCATATCTGTCGCGGGGCTGTCACTCATTCTGCTTTCTTTCCTTTTCTTTTTCATTGAGATAATGAGGCCTGATTTTGGAATTTTTGGCATTGGAGGTATAATCTCCTTTATACTGGGCGGGATAATGCTCTTTGACAAAGCTGAAACAGGGCTTTATGTCTCCAGATCACTTCTTTTCGGCATTGCTTTGGGTTTATTCTTTATAGTCCTTCTGATTGCTTTTTCAACCCTGAAAATATTTAAAAGGGGAGATTATCTCTCATTTGATAATTTTATCGGGCAGAAAACCAGAATAAGAAGAGTTGATAATAATGATATATTCATATACTTTGACGGTTCATACTGGGTTGTAAATTCAGAGGATGAACTGAAAGAGGGAGATTTGGTTGAAATCTCAGAAAAAAAGGATAAAGTAATAATTGTAAAAAAAATAAAATAGGGGGAAAGAAAAATGCCTCAGATCTTTTATATCGCTATAGCAATATTCTTCTTCTATATCTTTTCATGTGTCAAGATACTGAAAGAGTATGAAAAGGGTGTCATATTCAGGCTTGGAAGGGTATTAAAGGAACCAAAGGGACCCGGGTTGATCATAGTATTTTACCCTTTTGACCAGATCGTACGTGTCAGCCTGCGTATTGTAACAATGGATGTTCCGTCCCAGGACATTATTACAAAGGACAATGTTACAGCAACCGTCAATGCTGTCGTATATTTCAAGGTAATGAATCCTATTGATGCAGTCATAAAGGTGGATAATTTCCTTTATGCAACAAGCCAGCTTGCCCAGACGACACTTCGCTCCATACTGGGAGAGAGTGAGCTTGATGAGCTTCTGGCTTCAAGGGAAAAGATAAATACCAAGCTTCAGAAGATCCTGGATGAGCAGACGGATCCATGGGGCATTAAGGTAACAGCAGTCGAGATAAAGCATGTTGAGATCCCCACAGATATGCAGAGGGCAATGGCCCGGCAGGCACAAGCTGAGAGGGAAAGAAGGGCAAAGGTCATATCCGCTGAGGGTGAATATCAGGCATCGGAAAAGCTTGCTCTTGCATCAAAAGTATTGGAAGACAGGCCTGTCGCCATACAAATGAGATATCTTCAGACACTCGTTGAAATCTCGGCAGAAAACAATTCAACTGTAGTATTCCCTATACCTATTGAACTCCTAAAAACCTTTTTGCATCAGAAGGAAGGAAACAAGTAGCTGTTGAACCTTGTAATTAAAACCGTATACATCTTCAGCAATGATCAGGCCAGGATAGATACCATAAGGTCAAGGGTAGAGAAGTCTTCCCATGAGACCGACAGCCTTAACATAATATCAAGGGTAATTTCATTCAGCTATGAGCTTCAGAGCTTCTTTGATCAGTTTGAGCTGGAGAACTACTACATAGTGGATTATGAGCTAATTAAGAGGGACAAACTGGTAGAGAACCTTTTTTCAGGCAAGGAGTTTAATATCTGCATCTTCAGCGAGAAATTTGACAGGGAGATCGCTCTGCATGTCATAGCTAAAGGGTATAACCAGTATTTCTTCTGTGATGACCTTACAAGAATTGAACGGATAATTGATGATATTATTAATGAGAATGCTATCAAGGGGTTCAATTATTCAAAGCTTATTTATCTTCTGATCGAATCTGTTGATATTCTCGGGATCCTGAACATGGTAGTTGACTCAAGTGTTAATGTCAGCAGCAGTCAATTCGGCTTTTCCATACTCAAGAAGAATGTTGAAGAAATCTATGAATCTCCGGTTGTGCACCTGGGGAAGAATATTGAAACTGACGCTCTTGTAGACCTGGATGATTATATACTTGCATTCAAAAGATATCTCGTTACAGGCGATTCATACTTTTTGACGGACAAGGAATCAAAGAACCTTTCAAAAAGGATGGGGGTTTCTGAAGACTACCACTATCTTATCATTAAGCTCCACATATCAGACCTTTTTGTAGCGCTTCTGATACTGGCAAAACACTCTTCATTCAATGACGATGATGTAAGGATAATAAACAATATGCTGACTTTATACAGGGCATTCTTTAAGAACTATGAAAGATATGAGCTTACAAAGCAGCTTACTTATGTGGATGACCTGACAACCGTTTATAACAGGAGATACCTTGAACGTTTCATAGACAGGCTTATCGCCTCATCAAAAGCCAAGAACAGCTGCTTTTCGATTATCTTTCTCGATATAGATAATCTGAAAGAGGTTAATGACAGCTATGGACATCTTACAGGTTCAAAGGTTATCAAAAAGATCTCGGAAATACTCAAGATCTCTATAAGGGCTTTTGACAGGGTGTTCAGGTTTGGCGGTGATGAATTCTCAATAATTCTTCCTCTTACTGATATTGATGGTGCACATCTTGTTGCAGAGAGGATAAGAAGTTCTATAGAAAAACAGCCGATTCATTTTGATAATATCGAAAGGGATCTCAATATTTCGGTTACAATGGGGATTGCATCCTACCCGGAGCATGGCGGCGATTCCAATGAGCTTCTTGCCAACTCTGACCAGGCTATGTATCTGGCAAAGCAAAAAGGCAAGAACAGAATAGAAAAATACATAAAAAGGAAATAGGATTATGGATATTGAAGGAGTTATAACCCCGACCAACTTCGGTGATGTGCTTTATTTCATCTTTTCGCAGAAGGAAACAGGCGTACTTTACCTGAAGGATTATAATATATTAAAAACTGTCTATTTCAGGAACGGCAATGTGGTTTTCGCCCTTTCGAACCAGAATGACGACAGGCTGGGGGAGGTCCTCCTGAAAGAAGGGCTTATTACAATTGACCAGTACCATCAATCATCAAAGATGATATCAAAGGCCAAAAAGCAGGGGACGATCCTTGTGGAAATGGGGGCCATAAAGGGGGAAGACCTTATAAATGCAGTCAGATTCCAGGTTAAGCAAAATATTATTTCACTTTTTAAATGGAAGACGGGAAAATATGTTTTCCAGATAAAACCTCACCTCGATGATGAAAACCTGATAGATTTTCAGATATATGTTCCTAACCTTATCCTGGAAGGTATGAGAAGATTCCACTCCTGGAGCAGAATAGACAGCGTGCTTTTCCAATATCCAATGAAAATCAGAAGGTCCTTTAACTTTGGCAGGATCATCAAGGATATTGATCTGACCCAGAAAGAATACCAGGTGATTCAGAAACTTGAAGAGCCTGCGGAAATAATGGAATTTTCAAATAGTTTTGATGATATATCAAGCTTTGAAGTATGCAATATTTTATGGAGGCTTATAACCATAAGGCTTCTGGATAAGATAAATATTTCAAAAAAGGCTGATAATTACAAGGACCTCTATCCATATGCCTATAAATTTATAGAGAAATACAATGAATTTTTTATCCTTACATATGATCTTCTGGGGAAGGAATTTGGCAAGGACAGAGAAACAATAATAAGGGACAGGCTTGATCCGATATTCAAGAAATATCACGATCTAATAGATAAGAATGTTTTTTATAAGGAAGGGTTTTTTGAACCCAGATCTCTGTTCGAAAGCATAAAATCAGACAATGAAAAATCAATGATACTTGTTTTAAGAGAGATCTTCGATCAGATATCAGAAGAATTCATTACCATATGCCATTCGTATCTCTCCAAGGATATTCTTCCGAATGTTCTTGAGAAATCCAGAGAGGTCCAGGCCACTATCGAGAAACTGTGACATGCTATGAACAATCAGCCTGCGAACATTATCAGAAAAGTATATGTTGCCTATATTTTCCTGCTAATAGCATTTGCTGTTTTTGCATATCTATACCAGCTTAATTTAAACAAAAAAGAGGATATTAAAAATTCAAAACCCGAAGATATACTGATAATTGAAGAGGAGATAGACAGTGCTATCGAAAGCTCCATAAGCCAGGAACAGCAGCCGCCGGGAAGCTGTTTGAGTGTTGCAATCGGCTGTTTTGACTCTGAGAAAGACGCAAGGGCCTTCTTTAATTCTCAGAGGGAAGAAATTGTCAATGACCTGAAGTTTTCATACAAAATAGACTATGCCAGGAATAAAGAAGGCTATTGTATCATAATAAGCCCCTGCGAAACTATGGAAAAGGCAGAAATTCTTGGAGAAAGGCTTAAGAAGCATTTTAAGGTCAGCTCATACGAGGTTTTGAACAGATGAATAATCATAAATTGCCTGATTGGATGAAAAAGAACAGGGATCCTGCAAAAACCAGGGATATAAAAAAGAGGCTGAGGGCATACAAGCTGCATACGGTCTGCGAAGAAGCAAGGTGTCCAAATATATCTGAGTGTTTTGAAAAAAAGACGGCAACCTTTATGATACTGGGGAAGAACTGTACCAGAAACTGCAGTTTTTGTGCAGTTGGCCATGGCAGTCCGGACACTGTTTCAGAAGATGAACCCGGTATGATATTGAATATGGTCAGGGATCTTGGTTTAAGATACGTGGTTATAACCTCTGTTACCCGGGATGACCTGCCTGACGGCGGGGCAGGCCAGTTCTGCAGGGTAATCGATTTACTGAAAGGCCAGCTCAGCCAGCTTAAGGTTGAGGTTCTGATACCTGATTTTAAAGGTGATCAGGATTCCCTGTTTAAAGTCCTTGAAAACAGGCCCGACATAATAAACCACAATCTGGAAACGGTCAGGTCATTATACAGCAATGTCAGGCCCCAGGCAGACTTTGACAGGTCACTGAATATCCTCAGGACAGCAAAAGAATACTCAGATAACATATATGTGAAAACAGGCATTATGGTAGGCCTTGGTGAAAAGCCGGAAGAAATAAGGGAGCTTTTTCAGGCAGTAAGTGATTATGTGGATATTATTACTATAGGCCAGTATATATCACCATCCAGATATAATTATCCTGAGAAGAAGTTCTATACGCCAGGCGAATTCAAAGAGCTGGAAGAAACTGCATATGGTATGGGGATCAGGCATGTGATAAGCGGCCCCTTTGTCAGGAGTTCATATAATGCTTCCAGTGTATTCAATAAAATCAAAAATAATTAAAGGAGGTTTCTATGGAAATAGATAAAAGGATCTTATTAAGGCATCTCTCCTCATCAGCCGACAGAGGAACAGACCTTGCAGATATCTTTATTGAGGACTGGCAGACTCTCAATATACAGATGAGGGACAGGGAGTTCAAGAGTATAACACCCGGAGCAAGTTCAGGGCTCGGTATAAGGCTGGTTAAGGATTCCCAGACCTATTATGTTTCCACCAGCGATGTGACTGAGAAGGGCCTTGAATCTGCTGCAAGGGAAGCCAGGAATATATCAGCCGTAAACAGTTCAGACAGGACTGTCTCACTTAAAAATAATGAGATAAGGAGATTTGACCTGAAGGAGCCTACATTTTCAGTATCTCTTCAGGACAAGCTCGATTATATAAAAAGGGGGAATGATTTTGCCTGGAATTATTCTGATAAGATAGTACAGGTGATAGTGGGATATTATGAGTACCTGAGAAAGATAACCCTTCTCAATCTTGACGGCGATTTTATAAAAGAAGACAGGAATATTACGGAGTTTAAGATCAGCGTAGTGGTGAAGGATAAAGGAAAATCCTTCATATCAACAGATGGATTCGGTGTTTATGATGATGCATCAATATATACCAGGCATATACCGGAAGATATTGCGAAAAAGGTATGTGATGTAGCTCTTACAATGCTTTATGCAAAGCCATCGCCGGCAGGCGAAATGACAGTAGTTGTCGGGAATGGCTCAGGCGGGACCGGGGCGGTCTTTCATGAAGCATGCGGGCATGGCCTTGAAGCAGATTTTATCAGAAAGGGCATATCTGTCTACCGCGACAAGGTTGGGAAAAATGTTGCATCACCAATAGTATCGATCATTGATGACCCTACAGTGGAAAGAAAGAAGGGAAGTTTTGTATATGATGATGAAGGAACTTTGGGACAGAAGACATATGCAATAGAAAAGGGAGTTCTTAAAAACTATCTTTCAGACCGCTTAAGCGGAAAATTCACAGGAAAATGCACAGGAAACGGAAGAAGGGAAAATTTCAGGTATATGCCAATACCAAGGCAGAGCAATCTGTACCTTGACAGGGGGCCGGACAGGCCTGATGAAATAATTGAGTCTGTTAAAAAAGGGCTGTTTGTTAAGAGCGTCGGAGGAGGAATTGTTGATTCAGCAAAGGGGGATTTCAGCTTTAATGTGCATGTCGGGTATATCATTGAGAACGGCAAGCTTACAGAACCTGTTCGAGGAGCAGTGCTGACCGGCAATGGCCCCAAAGTATTAAGGGAGATTGATATGATTGCAGATGATCTGGAATTCAGTTCAGGGCTCGGAGGATGCGGAAAAGTAAACCAGTTTGTGCCTGCAGATATGGGATGCCCAACTTTGAGGATACCAGCCATAATAGTTGGCGGAACTGAAAAGCGATAAGGAGGAGAGCAATGGAAAAGCTAAACAATAAACAGATCATAGACCTTGCCTTAAGCAGGGGGTTTGACAGGTGTGAGGTATATAAAACTGAATCAGAGAATATAAATATATCGGTATGCCACCAGAACCTTGAGCTTTTGAACAAAGAAAATGAAACAGGGGTTGCTGTGAGGTTCTGGAAGGGCAACAGGGTCGGCTTCGGTTTTAAGGACAATATATTTAAGGAAAGCATAATTAAGATGATTGAGGATGTATCAGAGATTATAGGCTTTCTGCCGGAGGACAGGGATATTGAACCCGCTCCGGAGCTTAAATCTGATGATATTTATAACCGGAGATCAGCAGATAATCCCTTTTTTGACCATCAGATACATGAATACAGCATTGATTCAAAGATTGAAAAGGTAATGGCAGTCGAAAAAGCTGCATTTGATTATTCTGACATGATCAAGGTATCCAGGGTTTCATCATATGAAGAGAAAATTACAAGGCATTCCATAACCAACTCAAACGGCCTTGATATAGAATACCTGACAACAAAATGGAGAGGCATGTATATTGTTATAGGCGGGAAAGGCGACAACCGTCAGATGAAGACATCGGAGATAGGAGGCATTTACTTTTCTGATTTTGATCCGGTCTTTCTCGGGGAAGATGCAGCAAAAAAGGTAATAATATCGGCCGGAGGAGAAGGCTTAAAGACTGAAGAAATGACAGTTCTGATACATTCCAAGGCCGCAAACCAGATATTCTCCAGGCTTTCAAACGGATTTATAGGAGACCTGGTAGACAGAAACATGTCTGTCTTTAAGGATAAGCTTGGAGAGAAGATCGCTCCAGATTTTCTCTCCATCATTGATGACCCTTTAATGCCAAGGGGTTATCAAAGCACTCCGTATGATGATGAAGGAGTTGCAGCAAAAAAGGTATGCATACTTAATAAAGGCAAACTCGAATCATATCTGTATTCACTTCAATCAGCAAGGAAGAACAGCACCTCTCCAACAGGGTCAAGCAGGCGGGCTCATTTTAACTCACTGCCTATTGCTTCGCTCTCAAATCTCTATGTTAAGGGTGGAGACACGGACCCCGGGGAAATGATAAAGAGCATAAAATATGGCTTTTATTTCTACAATCCGCTGGATGTAAGAGGAATTAACCTTGTTTCAGGAGATTTCAGCATAAACGGAGATGGGGTCCTGATAGAGGATGGAAAGATTACCAGGCCTATTAGCACCATAAACATAGGGTCTAATGTTTTTGATTTTTTGAATAATATTGAGTGCATCGGGAATGACCTGGTTTTTGAACCCATACACCCATTTTTCGGAGGGGGTAATGTAGGAGCACCTACAATGCTTGTAAAGAATCTTATAGCCGGCAGCATATAAAAAAAGATGGATGCCCTCTCACAATGATAATGAGGGGGCATACTTATAAAATGAGCTTTATATGATTGGGTTGCCTGATTAGGCCTGTTCAGATATGACCCTCAATGCTTCAGGGACCACTTCAAATGTTAGAGGTGTTTCTCCCAGGGCTTCTCCATCTGCTTCAAAGAGCATTGTTGTCTCGGAAAATATTTCTATTTTCCTGCCTTTGAGAAGCTGTACCTTTCTGATGTTTTTAATATTACCGTTTTTAAGCCTGTGAAGATTGGTTAAAATACCGATTTTCCCTATATCCCCTATGAATGTAACAGCTATGTTCCCATCATCCAGGACAGCATGGGGAACCTGCATTAAACCGCCGCCATTATATTTTCCTATGCCCGCATTAATTGAGAGGGCTTTTTCCTTTATTACATCATCTCCGTCTATCCTGACGGTGGTGACCGCTGGTACATAGGAAAAGAGAGA
This sequence comes from uncultured Candidatus Sumerlaeota bacterium, assembly GCA_964389675.1. GTDB lineage: Bacteria > CAYMEV01 > CAYMEV01 > CAYMEV01 > CAYMEV01 > CAYMEV01. Next base: position 134,598 of record CAYMEV010000001.1, on the reverse strand, counting down.
TGCGAAAATATTATAAAAATAAAGCCAGCTTCCCTTTCGGCCTCCGGCCTTCATCTTTTCTGTCCTGAACAGTACATCAGCATCATAGCCTGCCCCTGCTACATTTATAAAATATTTTTCACTGATAATGCCTTCTCTGGACATATAGGTTGCCCTGCAGATGTCCTGCACCTTTGTACTGCCATTCTTTATCGCCCTGACAGCATTCTCATGGTCTCCTGTCAGGCCGAAAGATCTTCCCCAGTCATTGCCTGTTCCTGCCGGGATTACTCCCAGCACGAAATCAGGCATGCTCTTCTGTGCATATTTTTTTATGCCGTTAACAATTTCATTGGCTGTACCATCCCCGCCTATGCTGATGAATTTCCTGTAGCCTTCCCGGGAGGCATCATAAGCCAGTTTTACAGCATGTTCCTTTTTTTCGGATAGAATTTTTTTGAATTTAATACCATATTTGATGAGAAGCCCGGTTATATCAGGCAGAAGCTTTCTGCATGCTGAGACGCCCGCAGCTGGATTGGCAATTGCAAACCATTCATCCATATATACACGCTTCTCCGATTATTGTGAAATATATTTTATCTATTCGCCTGAAGCAGGTTTTTTGCAGTAATATATTTCAAATTCCCCGTCAAGGCACATCCTTTCGATCTCTTCACCTGTACAGAATTCTTCAGCCCTGATTATTTCAACTTCAAAGCCTGCTGATTCGAGCCGGTTTTTATAATCAGTCCCATAAGCACGTTTATGGTCAAAACATCCGTAATACTGGGTCCTTGCTTCAGGTTTTACTATGGCAGGGTCTTCGTATGTTGTGCTCCTTGAATATACTATGGGCACAAGGTGTATGGACCATCCGCCTGGCTTCTGAACACGGCAGAGCTCTTTCATAGCCCTTATATCATCATTGACATGTTCAAGAACATGACTGCTTATTACAACGTCAAACGAATTATCCTGAAACTGGATCTTTTCCATATCGACCTTTATCATTGCACGGGGAGAGCATGGATCGGCAGACAGATAGTCAAGGTTTTCAAGATTTCTGAATCTCCTGTAGAAAAATAGCTCCGGTGCAAAATGCAGAACCCTGAGATTGGCAGAAAAAAAATTGGTCTTTCTCTTAAGAAAAAGCCACAGCACTCTCTGCCTTACAAAAGATCCGCAGTTAGGGCATCCTTTTGACCTGAACTTCCCATGGCTTTTTTGGCATATCGGGCAATAAAGCCTGCTGCCCAGGTACACCAGCCTGGTAATTTTGTAGTAAAGCTGAAGCAGGGGATCGTAAAGGCACTTTGGTACTGCAGATTTAATCAGATACCAGTTTTTGTTCTGAGTTATTTTCATGTCTTAATATCCTGTGGAAAATTTAAGATTGATATCTATGTAATCCATAACAGCTATTTGTCAATCTTTTTGTATAGCAGTGAACAGAGAAGACCGACAGTTAAGGTAAAGTTAATTCCTGATGCCGCAAAGTGAAAGGGGAAGTTGAAGAAGGAGTTGATGAGGAAAATTATTATGGAAAGCTTCAAATACTGGATTATGGAGCTTTCCGGGACAGAGACGCCCAGTAGCCTGAAGAATTCATTGCTTTCACCGTGCTTCTTCAGCATTATTGATATAAAGAATATCAAAAGGAATATATTCGGAATTATGCCGAGCTCTGATATATTCTGGAGAATATCATTATGGGCCTGTTCAGGAAAGGTCCTGGAAAGCGATATGAAACCGGCATCTTCATGAAGATCAGGATGGTTTTGAAGGTATCTGTATTTATATTGTGAAAAAACCCTGTAGAAAGTGTTGGGCCCGGTGCCAAAAAGGGGGTGGTCACCTATTATCCTGAATGATATATAGTATATATTAAGCCTGTATTTTATTCCTAATTCCTTCAGGGTCAGCGTTGATTCGATTCTTTCCCTCATCATGCTTTCTGATGTCACCAGGTATACCGAGAAGGCTGCAGTAAGTAATATTATAAGCACTATGGCGGTTCTGGTATGCCTTTTCTTTATTACTGTGAACGCAAAAGCAATAAGGATACCTGCAATCACACCTCTTGTCATTGATACTATAAGGGGGACAAGCATCAAACCTGCTGATATCCAGAGAAATATCCTGCTTTTTTTCCTTGCATAAAGCATTAAGCAGAAAAGCATAGGGATTGCCGAGATCATTGTTCCTGAAAAGATATTCGTATTCCCGGTAAATCCAGTAGGTGCGAAGCGTGTAATCCTGTAATATTCAAGCCTCTCGCCTGATATTTTGAAGATCGGGTCAAGGTTCAGCACCTGCAGGAATGCATATATGGAAATCAGGACAGAAATAATGATCATTGATACAAATATCAGGCGGAAGAAAGTTCTGTTTCTGCCAAGGATATTTACGAGGGCAATAAAAAACAGTACATGGATATAAGCGACTGCAAGGTAAAGAATTCCTTCACCTGCTGAACCTGAGAGGAGATGTGAAATTAATGCGAAGACAAGAAAGAGATAAAGAAAATAGAACAGTTTTTTAGAAAATGCGGGGATAAGCCTAAAAAAGCGGCTTATAATAAATACCAGAACTGCAACTGAGAGCAGGATCATTTGAATAAACAGCTTAGGAAACCTGAACTGGTCTATGATGGCAGTGCTGAAATATAGATGCGACAGAGCCAGCGCAAGTACTGAAAGAATCAATATGACCGTATCCGGTATCCTATTTCCTGCAGTTTTCATAAAAATCCACCATAAACCTTGAAACAGGATTTGTTTTTACATTCTGCCGTTCTGCCTCTATAAGGTTATGTGCCCCCTGCTTATAGCCTTCTTTTTCCAGGCAGCAGGCATAGAGTGCAAGTATCTGCTTATTTATATACATCCTGTTGTATTTAATAAAGTATTCTGCCGCTTTCGGGCAGTCCATATCAATAGCATGCTTGATCCCCCTGAAATGTTCATATGGGAGATTCTTATAGGGTGTAGAGAATATTGAATTTATGAATTTTTCTAGCTCAGAGGGCCTGCTCCTTGAAGCTATTGACATTATCCTGTATTCAATAAGGTTATTCAGCCCCCTGCTTAACTTCTTATAACTGTCGCCGGAGAAACCGTAGCGTTTATATATTTCAAGAGATTGGCTTGCCATGCTGTCATAGTCCTGCATTTTTGCATATGTATTGTACAGAAGCATTCTTATTTCAGATAGATCAAGGTCTCTCAGTATGTCCTGGAGCAGTATGGCAGCATCATCAAGCATATTATGGCTGAAATATATCTGTGCAAGGTACCATTTGCTCCTGAAATCCCAATCATTCATTGAAATGGACCTTTTTAAAAAATTAATGGAATTCTTATTCTTTGGCTGGTATTTATTCATGAAGAACCCCTGGGCCTGCAGTTCCCTGGCATGCTTCATATTAAGCAAGAACCAGCATGAGCATATTACCAGAACGCTGAGGATTATTGCCAGCAGAGCGCTTATAATAGCCTTTATGTTTAACATATATTGGCTAGATTATAATTTTTAGTAAAATAATCAAGCTAAAAATTACTTGATAAAAATATAGATATTATGTAAAAGGAATTAACATTAGGAAAACAGAGGATAATTAAATGGATCATTTGCAACAGATTGAGAACAAGAGCATCTTTATAATAAGGGAAGCCTACTATAACTTTAAGAACCTTTGCATGCTATGGTCTATCGGCAAGGACAGCACTGTCCTGCTATGGCTTACCAGAAAGGCTTTTTTCGGGCATGTCCCTTTTCCACTGGTACACATAGATACCGCCTTTAAGATACCTGAGATGATAACATACAGGGACAGGCTTGCTCTTGAATGGAACCTGACCATGATATACGGCCAGAATGAAGAGGCTTTGAAGGCAAAGCAGACTTTCCCCGACGGAAATGTTGACAGGATAACATGCTGCAGGCTGCTTAAGACGAATGCTCTTAAAGATACTCTCAGCGGTAAAGGGAAAAGGTATATAATGAATCACAAAACAGGCAGGTATGAAGTTGATACCAATACAGAACCCTTTACCGGCGTAATTGTAGGCGCCAGGTCTGATGAGGAGGGAAGCAGGTCAAAGGAAAGGTACTTTTCGCCGAGGGACAAAGAGAGCATCTGGGATATAGGCGACCAGCCCCCTGAATTCTGGAACCAGTTCAAGACGGAGTTTGCACCGGGGACACATGTCCGTATTCACCCCCTCCTGGACTGGACAGAGCTTAATATCTGGGAGTATATACAAAGGGAGAATATCCCTACAGTCTCCCTTTACTATAATCATGGAGATGGCAAAAGGTACAGGTCTCTCGGATGCCATCCCTGCACATTCCCGGTTGAATCGGATTCACAGAATGTCGGGGAGATAATAGAGGAGCTCAGGTCCGGCAAATTCTCCAATATAGCTGAAAGATCCGGCAGAGCACAGGATAAGGATGACGGAGGCGGTCTTGAAACATTAAGAAGAGACGGATACATGTAGAAAGGCGGAAAATGATGGAAAACAGCACACAAAAAAAAGAACAGATGAATATAGTCATAGCGGGCCATGTTGATCATGGGAAAAGTACTGTTATAGGCAGGCTTTTAGCTGATACAGGCTCACTGCCTCAGGGAAAACTGGAAGCAATTAAATCCTATTGCAAAAATAATTCAAAACCCTTTGAATATGCATTTCTTCTGGATGCACTCAAGGATGAACAGTCCCAGGGTATTACAATTGACTCAGCAAGGGTATTCTTCAAAACGAAAAAGAGAAACTATATAATTATTGATGCTCCGGGCCATATAGAGTTTCTGAAAAATATGGTCTCAGGAGCTTCGAGGGCTGAATCGGCGCTTCTGGTAATAGATGCCGGGGAAGGAATTCAGGAAAACTCAAAAAGGCATGGCTACATGCTTTCCATGCTTGGTATAAAACAGATAGTAGTATTGATAAACAAAATGGACCTGATTGACTATGACAGAGCTATATATGACTCTATAGAAAGCAGCTACCGCAAATTTCTAAGGAATATAGACGTGGACCCCCTGTGCTTCATACCGGTAAGCGGCAGGAATGGAGACAATATTGCAGGAAACTCCGGTTTAACACCCTGGTATAACGGGGCTACCGTCCTAGAGATCCTCGATAAGCTGGCCATTGAAAAAGTTGATATTAATAAGCCTTTCAGAATGCCTGTCCAGGATATCTATAAATTTACAAAGCACAATGATACAAGAAGGATTATTGCGGGAGCTGTTGAAAGCGGTAAAATATGTGCAGGTGATAATGTAATATTCTATCCTTCAGGGAAAAAAAGCAGGGTGATGACCATAGAATCATTTAATACAGAGCCTAAAAAATGTGCTTATGCAGGTGATTCAACGGGGTTTACACTGCAGGAGCAGATCTATGTAGCCAGGGGTGAGATTGCTGTAAACTCAATTGAAGAAAAACCCAAGATATCATCAAGGCTCAGGGCAAACCTGTTCTGGCTGAGCAGGAACCCCCTCATTATCGGCAAGGAGTATCTGTTTAAGCTCTGCACTACAAAGGTAAAGGCAAAAATAGAAGAGATCATTAAGGTAGTTGACGCCTCAGACCTGTCATATGACAATAATAAGAGGATTATAGACCGGCACGATGTTGCTGAATGCATTATCAAGCTCAGCAGGGCAGTTGCTTTTGATGAGAACAGCAGAAACAAGACTACTAGCAGGTTTGTCCTTGTGGACAACTATCAGATATGCGGGGGCGGTATTATAACTGAGTCCCTGGAGGATAAGCAGAACTGGCTCAGAGAAAAGGTAATGCTGAGGAACTATAAGTGGGAAAAAAGCAAGATTACCTTTGAGCAAAGGGCTGAGAGATACAATCAGAAAGCAACCCTGATAATTATAACAGGAACCAAGGATGCCGGGAAGAAGAGGATTGCCAAGGATCTGGAAGCGCGACTTTTCAGTGAAGGCAAGATCGTATATTTTCTGGGAATAGGCAATATTCTCTATGGCGTCGATGCTGATATCAAGGGAGCGAATAATAACAGGCAGGAGCACATACGAAGGTTATCCGAGGTCGCACATCTTATGCTTGATTCAGGAGTTATACTGATTGTAACTGCAGTGGAACTGACACAGGAAGACCTTGAGATTATAAAGATAACGGTAAATCCTGATATGATACAGACTGTATGGGTAGGAGATGATATAACCACCAATATCCTTTATGACATTCAGATCGACAGTGTTAAGAGCCAGGATGAGGGGGTCTATCAGATAAAAGAACTTCTGGTTGATAAGGGTATAATATATAAACCCTGGTAATTTTTAAGATAAAAGTGATGCGATTATACGGGAGAGGATGATTTTGTTGCATATCCAGGAGAAATTAAAGGATATATTTGACATTACTGAAAAGATCAACCATATCAAGGATATAGACATACTCCTTGAAAGGATACTCTCTGAGTCACGGAGCCTTCTTAATGCGGATGCGGGATCAATATACCTTGTTGAGGGAAATAAGCTTGAATTCAGCTATGTGCAGAATGATTCAATAAAGAGGGATCCAAGCAGGACATATTATAAAAATGAGAAGATCGAAATAGATGAAAGGTCTATTACAGGATATTGTGCCAAAACAAGGAGATACCTGATAATCGACAATGCATACGAAATCGACCCCAGATTGCCATGCTCGCATGACAGCTCATTTGACAATAAATACTCCTACAGGACGGTTTCGCTTCTGACCATTCCTATCATAACAAGCAGAGATGATATTATCGGTGTTCTGCAGCTTATAAACAAAAAGGATAAAAAAGGAAAAGTGGCCCCGTTCACCGAAGAGGACAGGCTTCTAATAAATCCCTTTATTGTAAATGCGGCATCATCCATAGAAAAAGCAAAGATGACCCGCGAGCTTGTCCTGAGAATGGTGAAGATGTCTGAATTCAGGGATCCCAAGGAAACAGGAATGCATGTAAACAGGGTAGCGGCATACAGTATTGAAATATATAAGAAGTGGGGTGAGATAAAAGGCATTAATCCGGAGGAAATAAAGCACAAATGCGATATCCTCAGGATAGCAGCAATGCTTCATGATGTCGGTAAGGTAGGAATACCGGATAATATCCTAAAAAAGAATGCAAGGCTTAACCCATTTGAGTTTGAGCAGATGAAACAGCATACAATGTTCGGCTATACCCTTTTTTCAAACTATACCTCTGAATGGGATGAAATGTCTGCTGAAATTGCACTTAACCACCATGAAAGATGGGATGGGACCGGCTATCCGGACAGTAAGGCAGGAAGCCTGATACCATTAATGGGTAGGATCGTGGCAATTGCTGATGTTTATGATGCACTGCTTGCAAAGAGGTCATATAAAGAATCCTGGAAAGAAGGCGATGTATTTGATTATATAAAAGAACAGAAAGGTAAGCAGTTTGACCCTGAATTAGTTGATATATTTGTTTCAATTCATGATATCATAAAATCGGTCAAGGACAAGTACCCTTACGGATAGCTCGAGATTTGAGCTTAGAATGGCAATTCGGAAACTAATATAATAGTCCAGGAAGGCAAAAAAGCAGATAATGCTCCTGGGAGGATTCGAACCCCCAACCCCCTGGTCCGAAGCCAGGTGCTCTGTCCAGTTGAGCTACAGAAGCATTAGACAGTCTGATAAAAGAGAAACGCTATTACAGATCCTCAAGTTTATCAATAAAAATATTGCCCACATTTTTTACGTGAGGCTTATGGTGGGGGAGAGTTTCAGAAAGAAAATTATAAAGCATATATGAGCAACCATAGCTTATAAGAGCAAGAAGAGATGATGTAATAAAAGATCCGATCCATAAAGGGACAGTATACCTTATGAAAAACCTTATGATATCAGGGAGATTTCTTATTGCTGTCAGCCTGATGCTGGAATCTGAACCAAGCAGGGCCAGGCCGAGTTTGGCCTGATAGTAATAAACAAATGGTATTGTTACTGGATTTGTCAGCATGCACATAAGTATGGTTATGGGCAGGTTTATCCTCAGCATAAGTGCAGCTGTTATCGAAAGCAGGACCTGAACGCCGTATGTGGGGGTGAAAGCGATAAAAGTACCGACTGCCGCAGCAAGCGTGACGCTTCTTAAGGACAGGTGCCAGAGATCATGATGAAAGATCGTCTTGCCGAATATCCTCGTATATTTGGATCTTTTAAGGAACCTTCTTGTTACCACTATCCTATGGTGTATTTTTGTCCTGAGGTATTTAATAAGTCTTAATTTCATAATTTATCTGCGCTTCATTTTGCATATTGCCAATTAATTATATTATTTATTATTTTGCTGATATCTATAAAAATCTTAAAAACTCAATCACGAATATATTTCCAATATTTTATTATTGAACGATATGAGCTTTTCTGATTATATAATAAGGAACTGAATAAGGAGGCTATTTATTTTATGTTAAAGTCCTATAGAATATTTATAATGGCAGCCATTTTTTTAATAATGACAGCTGCTGTATCTGGAGAGGCCATCAGCATAGACGTGCATTTTGACCCTGACAGGCTTGAGATAAAAAAGGCCGAAGGCTTCTGCAGGGTTTGGTATGACGATATTAATGCGTTTTCTTTTGCCAGAGAAGGGGACCCTGACCTTCCTGCATTTATGCTAAGGGTCCTGATTCCTGAAAATACTTCTGTTTCAGGTATAACTGCAAATGAATCTGAACGGTCCTTTATCGGCAGGTTTGCCCCGTATCCCTTCCAGGGTTATGAAATTATATCAAAACCAGGGCGGAACTTTATTCAGCCGAATAAGGGAGTATACGGCAGCGGGCTTGTATATCCGTCTGAGAGGATAATCCTGCAATCAACCGGCAGGATAAGGGGATTCAATGTGCTTTATTTTGCATACTGCCCATTTGAATATGATACATCAGCTGATGAACTTTACCTTTACAAGGACCTTGGCTTTGAAATTTTCCTTGAATATGCGGATGAAAAGGAACTGGCAAAGTACAGGGGAAATAGTGTCTTTAACGGCATGGTAAGGTCTTTGGTCGAGAATCCGGAGGATCTTGAGCTTTTTTATCCCTCTAAACTGGACCTTAACAGAAAAGCTACTGATTATGATATGCTTATTATAACCACTGATTCCTTAAAGCCTGCAGTTGAAACATATGCTTCCTTCAGGGAGGAGTCGGGAATAAGCAGTGTTATCCTGACCGTATCTGATATCAGCTCTTCCTATTCCGGTGAAACAGTCCAGCTGAAGATCAAGAACTGCATATCCCAGTATGTCCAGAACAATAATATTACATATGTCTTTCTTGTAGGCGATGGAGGGGATAATTCGACATACAGCGTTCCGGACCAGAATGTATATGGATATTTGGATTTTAAGAAGGAATCTGATAATACATTGCCTGGTGATGTTTTCTACACCTGTTTTGACAGCCAGTTTGACTGGGATGCAGATAATGACGGCAGGCTGGGTGAGATGAATGTGGATAATGCTGATATTTCACCTGATGTAATTATTGGAAGGCTTGCAGTGAGGACCCAGCAGCAGATACTTGATTATTTAAGCAAGGTAGATGAATATAATGAATCAGTACATCTCCCGGAATTTGCAGAAAATATGCTGTTAAGCGGGGTTATGCTCTGGACAAGCGGGGATGCTGAAGCAAAAAGCGAGATGATGTACAGTGAATTTATACAGCCATACTGGCCGGTCCATAATAAGTACACACTTTATGATTCTGTTACAACTGTTTCGGTTTCGACTCTCTCAAACCTGCTCAACCAGGGTATGAACCTTTTTCACATGGCTACCCACGGCGGTGTCACAGTCTGGGGCATGGAGTCAGGGGCTGACTTTTACTCGAGTGATGCCCTTGCCTTAGACAATACCCCCGGAATTATAATTACAATAGCCTGTACATCAAATGCCTTTGACCCGGAGGTCTCAAGCCCTTCCGATCCATGCATGGGGGAGGCTTTTGTGCGTAATGCAAACGGGGGCTCAGTGATATATATAGGTGCCTCAAGGTATGGTATAGGAACATATGCCCATGATCAGCACGGGCCATCTTTTTCCTATGATGACTGGATATTCAGGTATGTGCTCGAAGATACATATCAGCATAATATCGGTGCTGCATTTACACAATCCAAAGTGCAGCTTGTCGGGACTGCAAATTCAGATTATTCATTCAGGTGGGTGCATTTCTGCCATAATCTTCTTGGGGACCCATCCATTGAAGCAAATACATCAGTGCTGATAGAAGGCCCGCATCCGGTTTATAATAATTTCAGTATCGATGACAGCGAAGGGAATAATAATGGACTTCCAAATATAGGGGAAACCTTTGACCTGGATATTAATCTGAAAAACCTTGGTAACCAGGCCGCTATTAACCTGAACGGGGTTCTATCTTCAGACTCGCAATATGTGACCATCCTCCAGGATAACTCAGACTATCCCAGTATCCCTTCAGGAGGAAACGCTTATAATAATTCCCCCTATAAGATACAGATCTCAGGGGATTGCCCTCATGGCACTAATGTTCAGTTCACACTTGACTGGACATGTACCCTGGGAAGCGGGACTTTTGATTTTGATATGAGGATTACATCAGAAAATATACTGAGTATTGGCAGTGGTAACTCCACTGTGGATTATGCCCCATTATACACCTACTATCATGATAACAGGACACAGGTAATCTACCGGGCATCTGAGCTTGGAGGCTTTCCCAGTACAATGCATGCCTTAAGCATTTATGTGGCTGAGCTGCCAGGGATGGTGCTCAATAACTGGACAATAAGGCTTAAACATACTTCAAAGCAGGATTATGACACAAGTGCTGTATTTGAGAGTACCGGCTGGACTGTAGTATATCAGAATAATGAAACCATATCACAGACAGGATGGGTAGAGTTTATCTTCTCAACTCCTTTTGAATATAACGGCACAGATAACCTTATGGTTGACCTCTCCTTTAACAATTCTTCATGGACATATGAGTATGGCGAGTGCTACTGGAGTTCGACATCGAATAAAAGGTCAATATATGCCTATACGGATTCCTATAATGGTGACCCGCTGGATTGGGCATCCGGCAACTCGCCTTCAGTCTATTCACTAAGCAGTATAATTAATATGGAGATAATCATTACCCTGGATAATCCTCCTGAGGGCGTGGAACTTGATTATTTTACAGCTGAAGCTTCAGGATCACAGGTCAGCATTTCCTGGGGAACCCTGTCAGAGGTTGACCTTCTGGGGTGGAATATCTACAGGCAGTCTGCAAGAAAGGTCAGTCCTTTTGTTTCCTATCCCCCTGTAAAGCTTAATTCATCATTGCTTCCAGGTCAGGGAGGCCCTTCAGAGCCTTTTGACTATCAGTACAGTGATTTGATAGTTGCGGGGAGACCGTTTTTTTATATACTTGAGGCAGTTTATGCAGGTTCAGGCTCAGAGACATGGAAGATAAGGATGGTTTATAACTGATATTGAGTACGGAAGTCGGCTTAGGCCCGGCTTCCGGGGAAAAATAGAACATTATGAAGATTCTTCAGGCAAATAATTACCACTATATAAAGGGAGGTTCTGAAAGGGTCTATCTTGACACCATAAACCTTCTTGAGGATAAGGGGCATGATGTTGCAAGTTTCAGCGTAAGCGATCCTGAATCCCCTGGAAGCAGTTACAGCAATTATTTCATCAGGCCGGTCAGCTACAATAACCAGGGTTTACTTTCCGGATTGGGAAAAGGCTTCAGATTTATCTTTTCCAGCGAGAGCAGGAAGAAGCTTGACAAGCTTCTTTATGACTTTAGGCCTGATATCGTGCATCTGCATATATTTTACGGAAGGCTGACATCTTCAATCATCCCGGTAATCAGGAAACATGGCATTCCCATTGTGATGACAGTTCACGAATACAAGATGCTTTGCCCTGTCTATTCACTTCTGGATAATAAGGGCAATATATGTGAAAAATGCTGTAATAAGGGCTATTTTCACTGCATAACCAGTAAATGCTGTAAAGGGAATATCCCTTACAGCATATTACAGTCATTGGAATCCTATATAAGGGACCTTTTCTTTTCATATGAAAAGAATATTGATATGTTCATCATGCCCAGCAGTTTTATAATGAAGAAGCACCTGCAGTACAGGAAGCAGATGACTGAAAAGACAAAGGTCATAAATAACTTTGTGGATATAAATCAATATAAGCCAGTCAGCACCCGCGGCAAATACTACCTTTATGCTGGAAGGATTTCAAAGGAAAAGGGCTTATTGACCCTTATTGATGCATTCCGTGATTTCGGCAATTTGAGCTTGAAGATAGCGGGGGATGGCCCTCTTATGGGCATGGTAAAAGGAAGGATCAGCCGGGACAATATAAAAAACATTGAAGTCCTCGGGTATGTCAGATCTGACCTGCTGAAAAAACTGGTAAGGGAGGCGGGATTTCTTGTCATACCGTCTGAATGGTATGAGAATAATCCCATGTCGCTCATAGAGGCCATGGCATCCGGAAAGCCAGCTATTGGTGCAGATATTGGCGGAATACCGGAAATAATAAAGGATGGTTTTAACGGTTATCTCTTCAAGCCCGGTGATAAAAGATCGCTTTCATCAGCTATTGAAAAAACAGCCAGTATCACTGATGAGATATACAGGCTTTTATCAGATAATGCTGTAAAGACCGTGTCTGAAAAATTCAGCAGGGAGAGATATTATAAAGATATTATAAAAGTATATGACCAGGTAATCAGGAAAGCTGTAAAATAATAAAATGCAAATCTTTTTTCACTTGATATTTTTTGATTCTCTGCAATAATTGTATCGATTTGCACTTGAGATATAAAAACAGAAATTAGACGGGAGATTTATTTTGTCCATTTTTTTTAAAGGGAAATTTAAGGATCTGATAAAGGATTTTCCAATGAGGTTAAACTGTTCAGCAGGGGCTTTTCTGATCAGCTTAACGGTCTTTATCATTGCTGCAATCCTGATTTTTTTTATGCAGGGTACAACTGCCTATTACGAGATGGATTTTGAGCTTTTATTCAGCGGGATATCAAGAGGGGAATACCCTAACGGACTGCTTTTCAATGCTAATGATATAATCTCCGGGGAAATACTGGAGAAGGTCTATGAGAAGAACAGGCTTGAGAGTTATATTGATTACAGGGATTTTGTAAACTCCATTGCCATCATTCAGAAGAATGACACCCCACATAAGCTTCAGGCCGAATACTTCGGCAGGCTGAAGAGCCATGATATTGATCCCAGGGAAAGAATATGGCTGGAAGATGAGTATAAATCAAAACTGAATACAGCCTTTGACCCTAATTATACCTTTATTTTCCTGAGGAGGGATAACAGCCTGCCACTGGATACAGCCTCAAAAATATTTACGGATATTCTGGAATGCTGGAGGGAAGTATCGATTGACGAAAGGAGCATATGCCTGTACCAGTTCCCTATAACAACTGAGAATATACTGAAATATAATGATTATCTGGATACAAATGATAACTGGTTTGTATTCCTGGATAAAACAAAAAGTATGGTAAGCTATGTCCGGGATAATATAAGGTCACTGGGTTCTATTCCTTCCGTAAGAACTGCATATACAGATGAAGGCCTGGGTATCAGCGATATGGAATATATGCTGAATGCGCTTGAAAGCCATAAAATAACGCCCCTGTCATTTTTAATCACTACAGAGGATAAGGCAGAACACTTTTACATAGACATCTATCTGAGCAATATTATTTCCTACCTTAATACCAATATGGCCCTTCTTTACAATATCAAGGAGATATATGACACATCATTCAGCCTCTATCTAAGCATATATACAGATGAAGGGGCAATGATCAGTAAGGCAGGCGATGACAGGCCGGGTAGCAAAAATGTTCCGTCAAGGGTTGGAATTTCCTTCCTTGATAATATAATCAGCATTGCAAGGAACAATGTTGATTATGAGTTCAGGCAGAACATCATAAATAAAATAATAAATTCATCCCTGTCGATAACAGAAGCTGAAAAGGACCTTGAAGGCTATCTTGAGCTGCAGAAGATCATAAAGGAAAATGTCAATTTTTCAAAGGATCCCTCCAAGAGGCTTGTGACCAGGGAATATGTAACCGAAAGCATAGAGGATATTTCCAGTGAGCTTACATACATAATAGGCGAGCTGAATAATCTCTACAGAAAGATAAGCATAACCGACCTTGTAAACAGTGAAGGAAGCCTGTATGCCGTTAAGACAGAGCCTTCCACTGTCATAAGCAGGAAAATAGGCTTCAGAAGGGTCTTTCTTTTGTGTATGTTTGCCTGGTTTGCCGTCCTTTTTATTATCAGCGAGGCTTCCAAAAAAAAGAAAGGCAGATAATCTCAGGTCACCTGTGATATATGAACAGGATAGATGCCAGAAGAACAGACATTATCAATACCAGTACAAGCAATGCAATAATGAATATCTGATATCCCATATAATCTATCTGGATTTTTGTAAAGGCAGGTTTTGTAAAGCGGTAGATTATGCTTTCGGACTTTGTATTAAGCCGTGTCAACTGACTATAGATAGCATTCATATCATTAATAATATTACGCAGGTTGGTCACTATCTGATCCTTTGTAAGCAGGAATGATGCTTCCGGTTCTGCCGGGATAAGGGATTCAGGCAGTAAAGCCTTGTAATCATTGAGGTTTTTGAGCAGTGAATTGTATTTGTTGATCCTGTTGTCGATCATCGTTTTATCTATCCCGACTGAGGATATCTTCGATATAAGCTCCTGTATGAACTTTGAATCATATTCTTCTTTGAAAAGATCCATTATTGTCTCTACAAAGGATGAGCTGAACTGAGGTATCATGTAAGAAGGTTCTCTCGGATATTCACTTTCCGTCATATACGGGGATTCAGTATCAAACAGCCTGGCTGCTGGGTTGGAGCTTTTAACATAACTGAAAAGGTTCTGCTTATATGATTCATATTGCGAGTCAAGCTTTTCTTTTTCCAGCTCGAGTGTGTTAAGCCGGATCTTGATATAATTAATATTCAGAAGGATCTCATCTGAATCCATGATCTCCTTTGCAATCAGTGCTGAAGGCATTAATTCATTGAATTGCAGATGCTTGATATAATATTCAAGGTCAAAAATGGTAATTCCATCCTTGATCCTGATAAGTGATGCCCCGGGCATATTCTTTATAAAATCTATGTCTTCAAGGAGTTCATCAATTATTGTCTGGACCTTGTCCAGATGTATCAGAGGCTGGTTTTCGTAGTTTTTTAGATCCTTGAGGATCTCTGTACTTATTAGGGAAGCTCTGTACTGATTAGCTCCCTTCAGCTTTGCAGCAAATACTGAATATTCTCTCAATATGTCATTTATGATCTTTGCTTTCTGCACATGCGCCAGCTTTTCAAACCTTGACTCCCGGGAAAAGGATATTTTGAAAACAGGTTTCTGCATGCTTTCCTTCCGGCTTCTGAAAAGCTCTTCCAGTTTCATCTTTTCACTCAGAGAAAGCTTTGGTTCATAATATTTGTATGAATATTCCATCTCAAGCATGGCAATATTATCATTTGTCTGAGTTATTGTAATGGCATCCTTAAATTCTGTAAAATCCATAACCGGTTCCAGGAAATTATTCCTGTATACCTCTGTTAATATCGATAAATCCAGGATATCTGCCTCATCAAAGGCTGCATTGTTTGGATACCTTCCGCTTGTGACGCCATCAAAAGCCAGTGTGAATTCTGCCTCGGTTGTATATTTCTTTATCTGGCAGATATAGAGAAAATATGCCAGGCCGAAAAGCAGTATACTTAAAAATATGAAGCATCTGATAATCAGCCTCTTTTTTTTCTTAAGAGTCTCATAGAGTATCAGAAGGTTTGCAGAGGGCTCTATAATATTGCCGGAGTCAGGTTTTTTTTCATTTTCCATATTAAATTCCCGTTATTTTTTTTCAGTTTCAGATGGTATCCAAAATTTCAAATAAAGCAAATAAAATCACAAAACATGATTATTATTATGATCCGAATACTCTCTTTATCAAAAAAACTTGACAAAAGCAAATGATTAATGATTATATCGCATATGAAACAGAGTATGAACAATGTTTGATGAGAATGAACTTATAAAATCCCTTTTTGGAAAATACCCGGTAAACAAAATAATTATTTCAGGCCCGCTTCCGCCTCCAATCGGAGGAGTGTCCGTTTTTTGCGACAGATTAATCAATCTCCTCTCCAGAAAGAGAATTGATCTCAGGTTTTTAAGATATCCTCATAATTTATATCAAAAAATTATCAATGCACTGAAACTTGTATACTTTATTCTATTCAGGAGATACAGGGTTATACTTTTTAACAGCTATGTGGGGGGCCTGTCCCGATTTCTCATAAAATGCCTGAAATCTGCCCTCAGACTGGAAATCATACTTATTGTCCATAATAACCATAATTTGAGATGGGTCAGGAAGGATATATCCGCTGTATCTCTTTCACGTCTTGTCCTTGTGGGAGATGCTATTTTGAAAGAGATGGAGAAACAGGGCTTTAACCTTCCCCTGCAGCCTGTCATACAAAATGCCTTTATACCTCCATATAAGAGTGAGGAAAATCTTATAAGATCATTGAGTGCGGATATAACTGATTTCATAGAAAACCATTCTCCTCTGATCATTGCGAATGCATCAAGGATTTTGTTCAGAGACGGTATAGACCTGTACGGGATTGACCTGTGCCTTATGCTAATGAAAAGGCTGACTGCAAAATTCCCTTCTGCAGGCTTGATTTTTGCGCTGGCTGAGATAAATGACAGGGATTATTATGAAAAGATCAAAAAAAGTGCAGGCGAATCAAATATAGAAAATAATCTCTTCTTTTTGATAAACAAAGATGAATACTGGCCTTTGCTGAAAAAGGCCGATATATTTATCAGGCCTACCTATAAGGATGGTTACGGCATCAGCATCGATGAGGCTTTATACTTTAACTGCCCGGCTATTGCGAGCAATTGCTGTAAAAGGCACAGGGATGCTGTGCTTTTTGAGAACAGGAATATTGATGATCTGGAAAATAAGGTATTGGAAGTGCTGAATGAAAAGAATGAATAGAATAGAAAAATGCAGGTATTTCAATGACCATAAAACATGCTGCATATTATTCCTTGATGATCTTTCTCTGACATATACAAGCATCGACGGTACCCTGAACCCTTCAAATGACTGGGGGTACGGTATGATGGATCAGGATTCACTGTTTGCCTACCTGTACAAAAACCTGTTTGATAAATACCCGGAGATAAGGGGGACTGTCTTTATGCCTCTGGAAAAGCATGGAGCCCAGAACAGAAATGCGGGATACAGGGTCTTCTTCAGGGAATATGATGAAGATTTCATTACGTTTTCCGGAATGCTGTCAGACAGGTTTGAGTTTGCATTTCATGGCATACACCATGGAAGGTACAAGGATCCTGATAATCCTTCCTTTTCAGTATGGGAGAATGAATTTGAATACTTTAACTTCGGGGATACCGGGGCTATAAGGCAGGCATTGGACAGCTTTGAAAAAATTTCAGGTATCAGGATGAGAGGAGGCAAGACACCCGGATACAAAAACAATGAATTCCTGACAGGCATTATAAAGGAACTGGGTTTTAAATGGTGGGTATCATCAGCAGATATGATGAACAGGAAATCAGGAGGGAATGAATGCAGTTATATCGGGGATGGCTGCAATATTGTAAATATACCTGCAAATGTCAGCGGAGATATTTTCAGAAAATACAGCCTTTCACTTGATAAATATCGCTTTCCTGTCCTGAAATATATTAAAACCGGTTACTCCCTTTATAAAAACAGGGCTTTTCTGTCCTACCTTTATGAGAAAGGGCTTCCGATAACAATTCAGGAACACTGTCAAAACAGCAGGACTGACGGCAGGAGGCAAAGATATAATATTTATGACGATCTGAATTCCATTGATGAAATATACGGGATATTGCGGGGCTATGATGTCTGGCATACTAAATGCGGTGAATTAGCTGAATATTTTAACAATTATAAAAGTATCGAGATCAAAGAGGTAGATGAGAACAGATTTGAGATCATAAACACAGGCAGTTGTTCTGAACCTGAAATATCAATCAGGCATGATAAAAATGAAATCCTTAATCTGGAAAATAATGAAAGACAGCATGGCCTTTATAAAAACGGCTACTGGGTCTATAATGGCCTTAAACCCGGAAAGTACAGACTGATCTGATGTTGGAAATAGAAAAGATAGAAAGTTCAGAAGAATTTTGCTCAATTAACCTTGAATGGAAAAACCTGGAAAATAAATGCAATAACAGAATATTGACAATTAATCATGAATGGCTCAAGACTTACTGGGAAAGTTTCAGGGATGTTGAAGACAGTATATTCGGTTTTAACAAGAGGCTATGCGTACTGCTGCTGAGAGAAGACGGAGTACTGACCGCTGCTGCTCCATTTATCAGGGTAGACCGGATCAGGAAAATAGCAGGAAAAAAGCTCAGGTTGAGATATATTGAATTTCTGGGACAGCAATGGGCATGCATATACTCTGACCTGATCAGTAGCAGGAGGGAAAGCTGCCTCGGGCTGTTTCTGGATTACCTGGATGAGAATGAGGATTTTGACATTCTCAAGCTTTTATACATACCGGATTTTTCAAAGAATTTTAATGGTTTTGAGAGGTATATGCATGATGTTTCGACATGCACGGAATTACCAATCGGAGCAGACTATCCTGAGATAATAAAAGAAAGCTATTCAAAGAACCTTAAGAAAAACTTGAAGAAATATAATAATAAACTGTCAAGATCGGGTATTCTGATCAATTATAAGGTCCTGCAGGACCCGGGTGATATTATAAAAATCATGGATGACCTCAAGGCTGTCTCAGGCACCAAGCTTCTCTCCAATAAGCACAGCAACTATGAAGATAAAGACAAAGGCAAATTTATGTCTGATATCATCATGAATGTTGAAAACCCATACTGTGTCGCATATTTTGAAAAAGAAATATGTATTGCCTACAATACAGGTTTTTTATATAACGGTGTGGTCTATGCCATTGATGGAAGCTATGACAGAAACTATGAGAATCCCATGAATATATCATTTGGTTCCCTTGTAATTGACCGGACAGTCTATCACTATTCAGGAAAGTATAATTCATTATGCCTCGGCCCCGGTGCTGACAGCTATAAGTTTCACTTCAGCAGAAAACTGAATTATCTGAGGAGTTTCATCTATCCCGGCAATACACTCAGGTCAGGTATCTGCAGGTATTTATTGAATAGAAAAGCCATTGCACAGGAAAGAGAGCTTTATAAACAACTGGAGGATATATAAAGACTTAGATGAAAGCATTAATAAAAAGGCTGTTTTACAGGCTCTTTGATAAATTCTATTATTTTGAGCTGGATGTGGACAATTTCAACCCTCTTTACAAGGGTGCCGGCGAGAATTTTGAATTCAGGGAACTGACTGACAGTGAAGATGACCTTAAGCGCATCAGAGATTATTCATCCTACAGAAGCAGGGGATTTCTGGATGATAAAGTTGATTATTATGCGATTTCACTGGACCGTTTATGCAGGAAAGATGAATTTACAGGGCTGGTGCTTTTAGACAGGAGTACAGGAGAAATTGCCTATCTGAGATGGATACAGTTCTCCCCCAATTACTCTGAGATGATGAGGTACATGGTTGATCTCAGGGAAAATGATGCATATTTGATTGATTCCTTCACGGTGCCTAAATACCGTTCCAGGGGGCTTCACAAGTTCATGATGTTCAGGACAGCTGATTACTGCAAATCCATGAATATCAAAAGGATATACGGAGGTGTCCTTTACACCAATCAGTATGCCATTAATGTAATGAACCAGGTAGGGTACCGTGTAAAAAAAACCATCTACAGACTCAAATATTATGCATTTTCAAGAAAAATTAAGAACCTCCTGAAGAAGATATGAGATCTCTCTATAAAAACCTGTCTATCTACGGCATTGGCAATATTCTTTCAAAAAGCATAAATATCCTCCTTGTACCTGTCTATACCGCATATCTTGCCGTAGAATCCTTCGGCATCCTCGAGCTTATAAATATGGTTGCAGCGATCAGCCTGATGTTCTTCTGCTTTAATATAAGCAGCGGATACATAAGGAAGTATTTTGATGAGGATTCAAAAGGGAGCGCTTTCAGTACTGCTTTCTGGTTTTCACTGTCCAGTTCCCTTTTTATGTGCCTGCTGTTTTTATATTTTGCAGAGTTCTTCAGCGTTCATATCTTTGATTTTTCCAATGGCAAATTTCTTTTCAGGCTGATTATAACTGCTACAGCGATACATGCTGTAAGCATAAGCCTGTACAGCCACCTGCAGGTAAGGCAGAAGGCATTTATGTATATGATGATCAGCATCATCACCCTGATCAGCACCATCGGGATCACCATATCTTTCGTAGTTGTTTTTGATCTCGGGCTTGAAGGTATTTTATACGCCAAGCTTATCGGGGCTTTATTGGAATTTCTCATGCTTATCCTGGTGTCAGGCAGGGAAATATCGATCAGCTTCTCAGGCTCTTTTATACTTGATATGCTGAAATTTTCAGCTCCATTAATACCTGGCCAGTTAGCCGCCTTTTTGCTCAACTATTCAGACAGGGTATTTCTTAAAGAGTTTAAAACCCTGGAGGATGTTGGTGTTTATTCGCTTGGATACAAGATCTCCTCGATACTGCTTATACTTACGGTTTTTCCTATTACCAGGGCTTTCGGGCCATATATATTTTCGCTTATCAAATCCCCCGGACAGCTGAAGGATTCATTCAGAAGATTCATGAGGTATTATTTGATGTTTGCACTCTCCATGGCCCTTTTTCTGTCACTATTTTCAAAAGAATTAATAATGGTCCTTGCAAATGAAAATTATATAAATGCTCAGTATATAGTATATTTATTATGTATTTCATATGTTTTTTACGGATTGCATGCCATAACAAGCTTTGTATTTCATATAATAAAAAAGACATGGATTATGTCCATAATTATGGCTGGTGCTGCAATAATCAATATAATATTAAATTATTTCCTTGTACCTGAATATGGAATAGTAGGTGCCTCAATTGCAACAATGACATCATTTTTCATCGTATTGACAGTAAAATTTGCTGTCATCAGGCTTCTTTATCCCATAGGGTTTAATTATGCAGGTTATATAAGTATATTTATGGCATCAGGCCTTGTATATGCAGGTTCATATTACCTGACATCGTTTATTTTTAAAGGGTTTTACCAGGGCATCTTTCTTAAGGTTCTAATGCTGATCATCTTCGTAATCTTTGCAATCGGCAGCCGGTTTATAAGAAGGGCCGAAATAGCATCCTTTGTGCAGTTCTTCATTGATTATTCGAGGAAATATCTGGGGAGCATGAGAAGGCAATGACGCTCATTATCAAGATCCTGTTAGGCTTTTATTTTATCTTTTCTCTCTTTGTGATGGATATTCTATACATGGTATCAGAGAAAAAAAGGCCTCTTATCATATTGATGCTAGCTTTGACAGTTGCAGTTATAGCTCTGAACCTCCATTTTAATGCGAGGGTATTTGAATTCTATATTCCTGTTCTGTTTCTTCTATGCCTGAACAACTTCATTGTTTTTAGAAGCAACCGCATATCAGGCGTAAATCAAAAAAGATACCTTTTTATAAGGTTTATGCTTATTTTCCCTGTAATCGCCATGATCCTGCAGCTGTTCTACATGGAGATCTACAGCCTTAATTTCTATGCCTCGCTTCTATTTAATGCATTTATAATCTTTCTTCTTTTCCTGACCATAAAAAACAATTCAATGCATATAAAACAGAATACCATCCTCTCCATCATCTCATATTTTGCTTTCTTCAATGCTTTTTTTGGGATTATACAGGTAATTTTCAATAAACGGTTTTTGCCGGGGAAACTCGGGGAGGATGTCCTTGAAGCAGGCTTAAGGAGGGCATACGGGTTCGGGGGCGGTGTGAACGGTGCCGGGAATCTCGGAGCAATACTGTTTATTATCACCTTGTATATTCTTATTAAAAGGCGGTCCGCCTGGAATACTGCAGTATTCATCCTGAATTTTATATTCCTTGTCTTTACATTTACAAGAATTGCCTATCTTGGTGCAGGCTTTGGATTATTGGTGATCTTCTTTTTCCAGGGCAAAAACAGAAGGAGGGGGCTGGATCTTATAAATCTTTTTAAGAAGGGGCTTATCGTTATAATCTGCGCCATCATTCTTTATTTTTCATTTCAGACCTTTGTTTTTGATCTGTATGATTATATATTTTCCGCAAGGGGGGCTACACATCAGCATAGGATCGACCAGTTCCAGGATGTATGGATATTTATAAGAGAGTCGCCTCTTACAGGGGTTGGAGCCGGCCAGTACAGCTATGTACTGGGAAAAAGGTTTGATAAGATAGACCTTTCCATTCATAGCCAGTGGCTGAGCATTCTGACAGAAGAAGGGGCAATCGCCCTGGCTGTATTTATCATGCTTGATCTGACGCTTTTTCTGATATTATTCAGGAAATACAGAGACTACGGATGGTATATGGCAGCCCTTTTCATGACAAAGACAGTTGTCTCGAATTTCAATGCAAACCAGTACTATTTTGTTGTTAATAATATCTTTTACTTTACTGTATTCGGTCTTATTTTCTCTAAAGAAGGGGATGGATCCTTAGATGTCAAAGAAAAAAAGGGTTAGTATTATTGGAACAGCTGGTATTCCTTCATCTTATGGAGGATTTGAAACTGTTGCCGAGAACCTTGTGGAAAGGCTGAACAGCCGTATCAGCTTTGTTGTGTACTGCAGCAGGTATGCCAGCGGTATGAAAAATAAAAGGGCTGATAAAGTGCCCTACCCTGATACCCGGCTTGTATTCCTGCCGCTGAAAGCAAACGGTATATTCAGTATCCTCTATGATATTGTCTCTATATTTCATGCGGTATTTGCAAGCGATGTACTCCTTATTCTCGGTGTTTCCGGATGCCTGATACTGCCCCTGATACGGATCATCTCCCGGAAAAGGATAATTGTCAATGTTGACGGAATGGAATGGAAAAGGTCAAAATGGAGCACGCCGGCAAAGTGGTTTTTATATTTATCATGGCTATCGGCTATAAGGTTCTCAAGCATTATTATATCCGATAACCGATGCATAAGGGATTATATCAACCAGGAGTTTGGGAAAAAAAGCAAACTAATTGAATACGGCGGGGATATCATTGCTGGAAGGAAAACAGCCCTCAGCGAGGAGGACTTTCCTTTTATTAATAAAACATATGCATTATCGATATGCAGGATAGAACCTGAGAATAATATAGAGATGATACTTGAAGCTTTCTTATCTGAAAAGGATTTGAATATTGCAGTAATAGGGAACTGGGATTCATCTTCCTATTCTCAGAAGCTCAGGGAAAAATATTCATCTTCCGGCAATATATACCTTACTGATGCCATATATGACAGAAGCATCCTGTGTGAGATAAGAAAAAGGTCATCCCTTTATATACACGGACATAGCGCCGGGGGGACAAACCCTTCCCTTGTGGAGATAATGTTTTACGATGTACCTGTAATAGCCTTTGATGTATGCTATAACAGGGAAACAACGGAGAATAAGGCATTTTATTTTAATGACAGGGATAGCCTCATCCTGCTGCTGAGGGAATTTACAGGGCAGAAAATTAAAAAGCCCGGCCACAGGCTTGCTGAGATTGCAGAAAGAAGATATAAATGGGACCTTATCTCAGAAAAGTATTATAAGCTGTTTATATAATCTCTTTCCACTGATTTATCACATTTCCGATCTCATAACGGGAAATATTATTCATTGATGGCTCATAATTACAAATAATACTATCCAGAACATCAATAAATGAATCCATATGGCTGTAGTTCACAAAATAATTCCCTGTTTCTTCAAGAACCCGCTGTGATTCACTGTTATCAGGGGTTATGCCTATTACAGGTATATTATAGGGGAGATATTCTACAAGCTTTGATGGAAGAAAGGGGCTATGCCTGAAATTTGCATCTATTACCAGAAGGGCAAATGATTCAAGCATCCTTTGTTCAACATCCCTGTACGGTATTTGAGAATGCAGGTGTATCAGGTCTGATTCATAGCAGGCCATTTTTTTCTTCAGGCTTCTTTCTATTGTCCCGTAAAAATGGAATTCAAAGGAATTTTTTATAAAATAATCCCTATTCCCTGATATAAATTCCAGCATTGCCATCGGATTCCTCTTTTTATACAAAAGGCCGAAATGGCTGATCTTTTTTACGGGCATAATGGCTTTATCCTTTACTGCCATTCCATTTTCCTGTTTTGAGTAGCTGTGGGGGATTACCGTCATTTTCCCGGCATATTCAGGATAGATATCTGAGTACATCTCCAGCATTCTTCCTGAGGGGAATACTGTTATATCTGATCTTGAGAATATCTTCCTTTCATATCTCACTAAATAGGTTTTCTGCCAGTTTTTGCTGTAAAAAAGAGGATTGATAGATAAAGGGTCTGATAGAAATGAGATCAGCTTTTTTTTGCTGAAAAGCTCTTTCAGGTGCATGCCTGTATCAGCATTTGAATAGAAAGTGGAAAGGGTGAGCACAGTATCAATTTCATATTTTCTGATAATGCTTGAAGCCTTTTTCTTTGCATAATGGCAGTATCTGAAGTCTCTTTGAGAAAGGAAGAACCAGGCCCTCCTCATGATTCCCTGAATAATATGGCTCAGATCAGGCATAATGAATATTTTCTTAAGCTTCATGAAATCCGTGATTTGATCAGAATATGAATTTTCAGATGTTATAAGGTAGACATTGTACAGTTCAGAGAGGGCTTTTATCAGCCTCTGGGCCTGTATTCCCCTTGCCCCGGCCTTTGATGTTGAATGCGATGCTATGATCAGGAGGTTCTTCATCTGCTGATTTTTTTTATATTTATATTATCAATTGCAGGCATATCATTGCTCTTCTTATTATCTGCACTGCTGAGGTTCTTTTCTATTATATATATTATATAGAACCCCATTAAAAGGCCGAGAAATACGATAATAAGTATATATACACCCAGAAGAGGGTGTATCTGGACTAAAAGGACAGAAAGCAAGCCCAGAAGTACGTTCATTGTATAGATCAGAATAAGTATTTGTTTATTTGAAAAACCGAGCTGGCGAAGCCTGTGGTGAATATGGCTTTTGTCCGCCGTGAAGATATGCTTCCTGTGCTTTATTCTTGATAGTATTACATTTACTGTATCTGATATCGGTATAATAAGAAGTATGAAAGGGACCAGGAGCATATTTATGACAGATGCCTTCTTAATGCCCATTAATGGTATTGTTGCACAGATAAATCCAAGAAGGTAGGACCCCCCGTCCCCCATGAATATCCTTGCCGGGGGGAAATTAAAGATATAAAAGCCTGCTGTGGCCCCTACAAGCAGAAGTGAAAAGAAGGCGGCAACAGTAATTCCCTGCATTACTGCTATAACAAAAATAAAAGCCGATGCAATAATGACAATCCCTGATGCAAGGCCGTCTATGCCATCAATGAGGTTTATGGCATTAATGAAGGAAACTATCCAGAGGGATGTTACGACAAAGGAAAATATCCCGAATTCTATCGTAAACAAGCCGAGGAAGTTAAGCTGGTCAAACCTCAGGCCTGAAAAGCTGACAATAATGCCTGCAAGGATCTGGACAGCAAGCTTGTATTTTGGCTTGAGGTCTTTGATATCATCATATATGCCCATAAAAAATACCACAAAGACAGCTATAAGGTAAATATCAATATCAAAAGTAAAATCCATACCGCGGTAAAACAGAAAAAAGGTAATAATGAAGGATATGAATATTCCTATACCCCCGAGGCGGCTGATTTTGTCCTTGTGTTCCTTCCTTGAATTGGGTGTATCGAATATATCGACAGACCTGCTGAATCTGATTACCAAAGGCATCGTAACCGTTGAAATCAGAGTTGATATAAAAAAAAGAAGTGCAAATAGTGTTATGCTGTACATTTTACTATACAAACAGAATTAAGATCATATGAATTCAATGTATATTTCCGATATTCCAATCATCATCTGATTAATAAATATTATTACAGCTTCCCTGCAAGTCAATAATAATTATTTATACAGCCCATCTGGCAGGATAAATATTTAAGTATTATCGATCTTTATTAATGCTTGGCACAAAAATTAAAAATAAATAAATTGAAACATTTTTGCCTGAAGTATATAATTATATTAGAATAAAAATAGGCATCAATTTTAACGAGTGCCGATTACAGGAGGAACAGATGAAAAAGTTTCATTTGGGTTTGGGTATTATACTGATTATGATGTTTTTTTCTATTTCAGGCTATTCATATGACGGTTTTATTTCAGCTGATACCGACCTTGAAGAAGGAGTGATAATTATTGGCTATTCGCCGGAAGAGATAATTCTCAAGGCTAATGTAAACGGGATTTTCTATAAAAACCATATTAAAAAGGACAGGGTATATTCTGATCTGAACTTTCAGGATGGGTCTGTGTATGGCGATTATGGAGATCCGAAGCTTCCAGTCTTTTACAAGCTTGTACAGATCCCTGAATCTGCTGATTACAGGGTATCTTTTACCCTTGGGAAGGCTGTGGAAGTGGACATGCTGGCAGAGACCGGGGCAGGATTTATATACCCTGTTCAGCTTCCTGTGCCAAAGGACCCGGAAGCAAAAATTCCGGAATTCATAATCAATAAAAAGGTATACAAAAGCAGATCTTTTCTGCCGGAAGAATTCATCAAGGTTAATGATGAAATAAGGGCCAGGGGGAAAAGGCTGCTGCCTTTAACAATATTCCCTGTAAAGTACAATCCTTCTACTGAAAGGCTGATGGTTTATACAGAGATTGATATAAGAATTGAGCTTAAAAATGCTGATATGGCAAAGACTGCACAAAGGATCAACCGATATGATTCAAGCTTCAGCATTATGTATGACCTTGTATCTGTTGGAAGCAGCGAGCTTAAAAATTCGGTTAATGCAAAGGGTTTTTCTGATGAAGGCATCCTTATAATTACTGCAGATACGCTTTACAGCGGGCTTTCAACCTTTGTAGAATGGAAGGAGAAAAAGGGCTACAGGGTTACTCTTACAAGGCAGTCTGATATAACTAACGGAAGTTCCACAACAGGAATACACAACTATATACAGAATGCCTACGATACATGGGATATCCCTCCATCAAGCGTAATACTTGTCGGTGATTCAAATACCATTCCCACATATACAGGAGGGGATTCAGGCACAGCTGCTGATGTTTACTATGTATACCTTGATGGCTCTGATTATTTTCCTGATGCAGGAATAAGCAGGATCTCTGTCAGGACAACAGGCCAGCTCAGCACTTATCTGGGCAAACTGCTTTATTACGAGCAGTACCAGAACTCCGATCTTTCCTGGATGACGGATGCTACACTCGCTGCCGGATATGACTGGTATTATTCCTATATTGGGGAGGGGACCTTCAACTATGTCGCATCTACACATCTTGACCCCAATGGGTGGGATTATGACAAGCTGTATGCAGATGCACTGGATTCAACAGCATCAGAGGTCATTGCCTCCATGAATGCCGGAAAGGTTGTAGCAAACTATTCTGCCCACTGCAACCAGACATCATGGGCTTTCGGCAATGGAGGGGATATCTATAACAGCCATGTCAATTCACTTACAAATCAGAACATGTATTTCTTTGCTGTCGGGAACTGCTGTTTAAGTGCTCAGTTCAACACATACGACGAATGCATCGGTGAGGCATTCATCAGGGCAGACA
Organism: uncultured Candidatus Sumerlaeota bacterium; assembly: GCA_964389675.1. GTDB lineage: Bacteria > CAYMEV01 > CAYMEV01 > CAYMEV01 > CAYMEV01 > CAYMEV01. Next base: position 106,659 of record CAYMEV010000001.1, on the reverse strand, counting down.
ATGCTGCTTTTGCATACTGGGGAGCATCCAACTCATCATACTGGGATGAGGATGACTACCTTGCAAGGCGTTCATGGGATGCATTTTTTGATGGAATGCATGCAATTGACCAGAATACAAATTATTCAAAGGTCCTGCTCTGGAACCACTATTCAGGGGGAGGGCAATCCAGGTACTATATGGATATGTATAATGTGTTCGGTGACGGTACATCATTTGTTCCCTCAAAAAGCCCTGTAAACCCCTCAGTTGATTCTCCAGATTCTGTAAGCCTTGGCACAACAAGTTTCCAGGTAAATGTGACTGCATCTGGATCCCCTGTTGAAGGCGCAATAGTGAGTGCATATAACCCAAGCCTGGGGGTCAGGGGTGCAGCCAGGACTGATTCATCAGGAAATGCAACGGTAATTCTCGATTCGGCCCTGAATACTGCCGGCACATTCCTTCTTGTTGTTACGCATCCGAATATTATAAATTATGAAAAAACCATAAACATAAGCGGATCCGGAGATGTCCCGGTTCCTGTCTACCGTTTCTTCAACCATGTCAGGGGAGGCCATCTTTATACCATTAGCGAAGCTGAGAGGGATGCAGTCATGCAGCTTCCCAGCTGGACATATGAGGGTATTAAGTTTAATGTATATGCCGGCCAGGTTCAGGATAGCCGTGCTGTGTACCGCTTCTTCAATACAAATACAGGAATTCACCTTTATACCATTGATGAAAGTGAAAGAGACGCTATTATGCAGCTACCTCAGTGGAATTACGAGGGTGTTAAGTTTTATGTCTTTAATACCCAGATTACAGGTACTACGCCTGTTTACCGGTTTTTCAACCATGCAAGAGGCGGACATCTTTACACCATAAGCGAGCATGAAAGAGATACCGTAATGGAGCTTCCAAACTGGACATATGAGGGAGTCTGTTTTTATGTTATAAGCCTGTGATAGGAATATCAGAGAAAAAAAGGCAGGGAAGAAATCCCTGCCTTTTTTTATTCCCCTTAACAAAAGAAATTTAATTATTCAGATCAGATAGCTTTTTGTTTTTGGTTTAAAGGCTTTTAGACATCCACTTCCATTTTATATGTGAGATGCCCGTGATGAATTATAGTATTTTGCTGTTTCATCCTTGCTGATTGAGGACATGATATCTGTTCAGGTTCATAAAGTCATGCAGATATGGCAAGATTTCAAAAAAAATATAATAATGCAGGCAATATTTAAAATTTATTCTTGAAAGCATTTAATATTGTGATACAATCATTAATGTCAAAGGTCCATATTATTGGAATAAAGTTATATAGTGCAGTTTGTTGATTAAGGATGTTATTTACACACAATTTTTTATTTCTCTCCATTATTATGAAAACCTTTCCTTCTTTATCGAAAAAACTTCATATATGAAACAAAAATCCAGAAGAATAATATTTTTATTTATGCATATATAAATGAAAAAAAACAAAAAACAGGAGGAATCAATGAAAAAGGTTCACTTAGTCGTTATCTTAGTAATACTCTGCTTTTCTCTTTCAGGTTATTCCTATGACGGTTTCATTTCAGCTGACAGCAAGCTGGAGGAAGGTGTAATCGTCGAATCCTATTCGCCTGAAGAGATAAGGCTGAAGACAAATGTAAAGGGAATGTTCTACAAGACCCACATAAAGGAGGGTGTAGTATATTCCGATCTTTATTTCGAGGATGGATCGGTATTTGGAGAGTATGGGGATCCCAAACTCCCGGTTTTTTATAAGCTGATACAGATTCCTGAATCTGCAGATTACAAGATATCATATACTCTTGGCAAGGCAGTGGAGATTGATATTCTGGTTGAAACTGGAGCAGAGCTCCTGTATCCTGTTCAGTTTCCTGTGCCAAAAGACCCGGAAGCTGAGACACCAGAATTTATAATCAATAAAGAGGTCTATAAGAGCAAATCTTTTCTGCCTGAGGAGTTCATTAAGGTAAATGATGAGATAAGGGCAAGAGAGAAAAGGCTTCTGCCTGTTACCATATTCCCAGTGAAATACAATCCTTCAACAGAAAGGCTTATGGTATATACAGAGATCGATATTAAGATCGAGCTTAAGAATTCAGATATGGCAAAGACAGCTCAAAAGATAAACAGGTATGACTCAAGCTTCAGCAGGGTATATGACCTTGCCTCATTGGGCAGTGAAGAGCTGAAGCAGTCTGTCAATGCAAAAGGATTCTCTGATGAAGGTATCCTGATAATTACAGCAGATGCGCTATATTCAGGCCTTTCCTCATTTGTTGAATGGAAAGAAAAGAAGGGATATATCGTTACTCTGACACAGCAGTCAGATATTACGAACGGTTCTACCACAGCAGGTATTCATGCGTATATCCAGGATGCATACGATACATGGGATGTCCCGCCTTCAAGCATAATACTTGTTGGCGATTCAAATACGATCCCAACATATACAGGCGAGGATTCAGGCACAGCAGCCGATGTATACTATGTTTACCTTGCCGGTTCTGATTATTTTCCTGATGCAGGAATAAGCAGAATATCCTTAAGGACAACTTCAGACCTGAGCACATATCTGGGGAAACTGCTTTATTATGAGCAGTATCAGAATTCTGACCTTACCTGGATGACGGATGTTGCGCTTGCAGCAGGTTATGATTCAAACTACTCCGATGTAGGGGAAGGCACATTTGATTATGTCGCCTCCACACATCTTGACCCCAATGGCTGGGATTATGACAAGCTTTATGCCTATTCATTAGGCCATACTGCATCGGATGTAATTGCTTCCATGAATGCAGGCAAGGTTGCGGCAAACTATTCTGCTCACTGCAGCCAGACATCCTGGGCTTTCGGAAGCAGTACGTCAATATCTGTCTCAAATGTTACTTCCCTTACAAATCAGTACATGTATTTTTTTGCAATAGGAAACTGCTGTCTGAGTACTCAATTTAACAGCTCAAGCTATGAACCATGTATAGCTGAGGCCTTTATCAGGGCAGACAATGCAGCTTTTGCTTACTGGGGCGCATCCAACTCATCATACTGGGATGAGGATGACTATCTTGCAAGGCGTTCATGGGATGCATTCTTCGATGGAATGCATGTGCTTGACCAGAACACGAATTATTCAAAGGTTCTTCTCTGGAACTATTATTCCGGTGGCGGGCAGTCACAATACTACATGGATATGTATAACCTTTTAGGTGACGGTACATCATTTTTGCCATCTGCATCACCTGTTGATCCTTCTGTGACATCGCCTGACCTGCTTCCTGTAGGTACAGCAAGCTTTGAGGCAACTGTAAGCGATTCAAAAGGCCCTGTTGAAGATGCCATAGTAAGTGCCTACAACCCCTCACTTGGAATCAGAGGAGCAGCAAGGACCGATGCTACCGGAAGCGCCACAGTTACGCTGGATTCCCCTCTTAGCTCATCAGGGGATTTCCTGCTTGTAGTAACTCACCCGAATATTATTAATTATGAAAAAACAATTCTAATAGGTTCTTCATCTGATGGAATAGTAAATTTTGATGATGATTTATACAACTGTACATCAACAGCCGTAATCACACTTTCTGATTCCGACCTTTCAGGTGAAGGGACCCAGAATGTGGATGTAACATCAACTACAAATCCTTCAGGGATAACGGTTACCCTTTATGAAACTGCTACTGACGGCGTTTTTGAGGGTTCTGTAATACTGGGGACAGATATTGCTGTATCCGACGGTGATACACTTACTGTAAGCTATTATGATGAGAATACAGGAAGCAAGGGCAAAAAGGCAGCCTACAAGACAGATACTGCAGCAATAGACTGCGCTGCACCGGTAGTTTCAGGTGTTACGATCACAAATATCTCCGGAAATTCAGCACAGATATCATTCAGTACAGATGAAAGTGCAGTATCTTCTGTAAGCTATGGCCTTTCATGTTCAAGTCTTCCAAATACAGCAGACATCAGCACATCTTATGTTACAAGCCACAGCGGCACAATTACAGGCCTTGATACAAATACCACATACTATTTCAAGGTAACAGCAGAGGATGCATCAGATAACAGTGTAACTACAGGATGCTATAACTTTTCAACATTAAACATCCTTGAGATAGGGGATGGCACCACAGAGGTTACCAATGCACCTTTATACACATATTATGAGGACAACAGGACACAGGTCATATATACAGCCGATGACCTGGGGAATTCACCTCTTTCCATTAATTCACTCTCCATTAATGTAAGCACTGTCCCATCTCTTACAATGACCAACTGGACTATAAGGATGAAGCATACAACAAAGGCTGATTATGAATCATCAGCCGTATTTGAGAACACGGGCTGGACAGTCGTTTACCAGGCAAATACCACCATAAGCGCAACAGGCTGGAATGAATTTGTATTTGCAGCACCTTTTGAATATGACGGAAGCCAGAACCTTATGGTTGACTTCTCGTTCAACAATGATGAATGGGCATCCCCCGGCGGAAAGGTCTACTGGACCGGAACTTCAACAGCGCAGTCAATATACGGATATACAGACTCAGGATACGGTGACCCGCTTGACTGGTCATCATCAACACATCCGACGGTATATGCAAGCGATAATTTCATAAACCTGAAGCTTGGCCTGGTTGCAGACAATCCTCCAATGAACCTTGACAGGGCAATAGTAAGCCTTAATCCTGACCTTCCTGCCATTTACCAGTGGGAATACAGCGAATCAAAGCCCTTTGTATTTGAAGAGAAGGGCTCCACATGGACGATTGTAATGAACGGCAATTATGCAGACAAGGTAGTGACAGGCGACATAACAGGCGACGGTATTGCCGAGGCAATAGCCTATTTTGCCGGACAGGGGCTTTACCTTTATGATTTTGAAAGCTTCAGCCAGATAACTACAGGTGTAATTAATGATTTCTGCCTTGCAGACATTGACGGCACAGGTGTAAAGACCCTTATTGCCTCACTGGATGGATTTGGCATTTACAAGTGGATATATTCAAAGGACAGGTCAACCTGGCAGTTTGACCAGGCAAAGAGCACATGGGAGAGGATAAACACACAGCTTGCAGATATAATACTGGCCGTTGACATATTCAAGAACGGTGTAGATGAGCTTTTTGTAGCTTTTAACGGCCTTGACGGCGGTTATATCTATCAGTTTGCAGAAGACCTGTTTACAAAGGCAGTGACAGTATCACCTGTCAATCTTGCAAAGGCTGATATTGACGGAGATGGATATGCAGAGCTTGTTTCAGCATTTGAGGGCCTTGGGATCTATCTTATGAGCTATACGGCAAAAGCCGGCCAGGCAAAGAGCATTCCATGTATTGACCTTGAGAATGACATAAAGGAGAGCTTTGTCTGGACATCAAAGGGCGGTAATAAGGCATTCCAGTGGATGAGGATACTCATAGTCGCTCCTGATGCAGATACAGAGATAGCCACAGGCAATATAACATCTGATTCAATAGATGAGATATTTACAGTAATAGCAGGAAGGACATATTATTATCAGCCGTCCGGCCAGACATGGAACAGCCTTGTAGCAGCTTCATTCGACAGGATGATACTCGGCAAATTCAGTCAGGACCAGGTTGATGACATAATTCTTTCAAGCAAGGCAGGCGAATTCATCTATCTTTACAAGAGTGATACAGCAAGCTTTGAAAGGATCATGATGGGAGCATATGCTTCAGACATGGCTGTCATACTGTTTGACGAGCAATAATTATTTTAAGAAGATATAAGGAGATTTTATTATGAAGAGATTTCAGTTATTTCTGGTTGTCATCTTCATCACAGCCTTCTTCACAATCCTTACAGCAGGCAATATGCCTCAGGAAGGCTGGGTAAGTCTCGAAAATGATTCAGAGGGGAGCAATCCTTCTGTCAATATTATCGAGGCCAAAGATGACATTCTGATATTAGAGATATCTATCCCTGGCTTTTATGCTGATACAAAGGATGAAAGCGGGATTGAATATACAAGGCTTTCCATGCCTGACTCTGTCAGCATGACAGATATAGGAAAAGCAGAGCTTCCCCATTTCGGGAAGCTCCTGCAGTTTCCATTTGATTCGGATCTCAGGTACCGCATAATTGACAAAGAAACAGTCAGCTATGAGAATGTCCTGTTATATCCGACCCAGAAGATGCCGAACAGGTCAAACCCCGGATTCAGGTATCCGTTCTTTGCTGACAGCGAATTCTACAGGAGCAGTGAAACATATCCAGGAAGTATCATTACTCTGGGTGATACCGGGACATTACGAGACATTTATGTAGGAAGGCTCGGGATCTACCCTTTCCAGTATAATCCTGCAGAAAGAAGGCTTGATGTACATAAGAGGATCACAGTTGCTGTTGATATTAAATCAGGCTCTGAAAGCCGCATGTTTAAGGATGGTTCAGTATCCAGGACATTTGATGCCCTTTATGAAGGAACTGTCCTGAACTATAATACTAATAGCAGAGGTGTCCGGGTTGAAGCAGAATCCATGCTTCTTTTTGTCGAGGATGCACTTGAATCATCAATACAGCCCTTCATAGACTGGAAGAACAGCAAGGGCATCAAGGTTTACAAGCTGCTTATGAGCAGTGTCGGAAGCACTACTACAGCAATACAGAACGCTATTGATAATGCATACGCCACATATACACCGACACCGACTTATGTCCTTTTTGTAGGCCATGTGTCGGGAATACCGCCAAACTACAGGTCAACTTCAGATGGAAATGCTGCGTCCGATTACCCATATACACTGATGGACGGTGATAATTACCCGGACCTGCTTATTGGAAGGATACTTGCAAACAATACAACACAGGTTGATGTCCAGGTATCAAAGATAGTAAACTATGAACAGAACCCATTTACAGGGACAGCGGCAGAATTTTACAGCAAGGCTTTCGGTATTGCAAGCAATGAGGGTTCAAGCCCGTCAGATGAGGATTATATTAACGGCATTGCAAACTACCTGCTTAATGGTACATACACATACCATGATTATTTCTTCCAGGGAGATTATAATGCAACAGCAGCAAACATCAGCGCTGCCATAAATAACGGAAGGACATATGCTACATACATAGGCCATGGAAGCGGTACATCATGGGGAAGCACAAATGACACATTCAGCAATACACAGGTGCATGCCCTTTCCAATGGTTTTAAGCTTCTTGCCCTTATAGATGTTGCCTGTCTGAACGGCCAGTTTGATGATATATCAGAGTGTTTCGGAGAAGCATGGATGTGGGCAGGAACTGCATCAGTACCGAAGGGTGCTGTAGCATATTACGGCGGATCTGTAAGCATTTCATGGCATCCTCCGGCCATTATGGCAACAGGTATTGCAAAGCACCATTTTGAAGATCCGGTCTATTCATTCGGCGGAAGCTGCCTGGCAGGCCAGATGTATCTGGTGGCCCAGGAAGGATGGGGAAGTGATGTTGAGGATAATTTCGAATGGTATAATATTTTCGGCGATCCTTCACTTATGCTCAGGACAGCAAGCCCGGAGACCATAAGTGTTACGCATCCCACAATGATAGCTTCAGGCTCGACATCAGCTGAAGTTAATGTATCAGTAAGCAAGGCTCCTTTTGAGCAGGCACTGGTCTGCATATATGCATCAAACAATGATGATATTTATGCTTCAGCATTCACAGATGCATCAGGTGATGCCACCCTGACATTTGATACAGGCATCACACCGACAGATGAGCTTCATATAACGGTTACAGGCTATAATACAACTGTATATGAATCAACCATCCTTGCAGGCTCTACAAGTGACGGCATTATATCCTTTGACAGTGATGCCTATTCATGCAGTGCCACAGCTGATATTACACTGCTTGACGGTGACCTGGAAGGCCAGGGAACGCATATTGTTGAAGTCTCTTCAACAACATATCCATCAGGGATAGATGTTGTGCTTACTGAGACAGCAACAGCAGGAATGTTTGAAGGATCAGTCGTGCTGGGTTCGGATATAGCAGTATCAAACGGTGATACACTTACTGTCACATACTATGATGCAAATACAGGCAAACGTGCTTCGGAATATAAGACTGATACAGCATCAATTGACTGTTCAGGGCCTGTCATATCAGGCATTAATGTCGTGGCCCTCGGCGGAAATTATGCAGAGATCGGATTTACAACAAGTGAACCTGCCACATCAGTCCTGCTTTGGGGTTCATCATGCTCAAGCATGCCATACTCAGCAGATGCAAGCACAAGTTATAATACCTCTCATGAAGGGACAATTGACGGGCTGACAACCAGCACAAAATACTACTATAAGGTACAGGCAACAGATGAATACGGTAATACAACAACGAGTGCATGCCTGAACTTTACAACAGTAAGCGAGCTTATAATAGGCAACGGCACAGTCGAGGTAAGCCCGGCACCTATATATACCTATTACCATGACAACAGGACTCAGGTCATATATACTGCTGATGACCTTGGTAATGCACCGCTCACAATAAGCTCTCTTGCTATAAATGTTTCATCTCTGCCATCACTGCCGATGACCAACTGGACTATCCGGATGAAACACACAACAAAGGATGATTATGAATCATCTGCTGTATTTGAAAATACGGGATGGACTGTTGTATACCAGGCTGATACGACAATAAGCACAACAGGCTGGAATGAATTTGTATTTTCAGCAAATTTTGAATATGACGGCACACAGAACCTGATGGTGGATTTCTCATTCAACAATACCGCCTGGGAATCTCCCGGAGGAAAGGTTTACTGGACCGGCACAAGCACAGCACAGGCAATATACGGATATACAGACTCAGGTTACGGAGACCCGCTTGACTGGTCATCTTCCACACATCCTACTGTTTATACATCAGATAACTATGTAAACCTGAAACTCGGCCTTGTAGCTGAGGAAAATCCAGAAACAGAGCCTGCTCTTGTAAGCTTCAATGCTGACTCTCCTGCAGTTTACTCCTGGGAATATTCATTCTCAAAACCGATAGAGTTTGGTATGAAGGGTTCAACATGGGTTCCTGTAATGAACGGTGCCTATGCTGAAAAACTTGTAGCAGGCGATATCACTGGTGATGGCAACAACGAAGTCGTGGGCTATTTTCCTGGATTTGGCCTGTATTATTATAATCTCACAGAATGGGTATCTATTATAGACAGCACAATTCTTGATTTTGACCTTGTAGAGATGCCTGGATCAACTCAGAAACAGATCTATGCATCATTTGCAGGCCAGGGCGTATATAAATGGAACTATGCAAAGGGCATAGAATATGAGAACAATGTATTAAACTCAAAGGACTGGACAGCTATCATAGCAACTCCTGCATATCTTATCCTTGCAATTGATGTTGATAAGAATGATACAGAGGATGTAGTTATGTCCTTTGATTCAATTGCGGGAACCTATGTATATAACTGCACGACAAGCGAATTCAACAAGATCCTTACTATAAGCCTGACCGATGCCACAGCAGGAGATTTCACAGGTGACGGCTATAAAGAACTTATAGTAACATTTGAGGGTTATGGAATCTATGTCATGAGCTATTCCAAAGGCCTTGATTCAACTCCATTGAAGCTTGCCACAAACAAGGAAGGCCTGGATGATATCAGCAGGATAGATACTGATAATGTATGGTATAAGGGACGTGATTATTCATGGATGAGGCTTCTGGTTGTAGCTTCAGATACTGATTCAAAGCTTGCGACAGGAGATATAGCAGGCGATTCAATGGATGAGCTTGTTGCAGTTATTCAGGGAAGAACATATTATTACAATCCATCAGCAGCAACATGGACAAAACTTGCAGATATCGCATTTGAGCGGGTAGGTGCCGGATACTTTACAGGTGGAGCAAATGAGGACCTGATCGTATCCTGCAGCCAGCTTGACAGGATCTTTCTGTTCATATCTGAAACACAGAGCTTTGAAAAGATCCTTGAAGGCATGTATTCTTCCGGTATTACCGGATATTAATAGCTGATAAAAACATAAAGAGGGCAGCACATATTTTGCTGCCCTCTTTTCATTTTGAAAACAAGATAATTAAGTATATAATCTGACCATAATAAAGCAAGGAGACTTTAATGAGTTATAAAAGAATTGTTTTTCTTTTCATTTTCCTGATTCTACTTTTTCTGACAGTCCAGGTACATGCATATAATAATGAATATCAAAATGGTTATATCAGGGATTCAAGGTATCTTAAGGTCTATTACAGAACAGAAAACGATATTAAATATTTTGCTGAAAAAGGCCTTATAATAGACAGGATACTTTCCATGGAAAATGCATTTTCATGTTATGCAGAACCCGAACATATTGCCATGTTTGAATCTTTATCGCTAAAATATTCTGATATCCCAACATATGCAGAAATGCTCAAGGACCCTGAATACAGAAAATCAAGGGAAGCATACAGGACATTCCCTGAGGTTGAGACTGAGCTTTCCGGTATTGCATCAGCTGACCCGGATATGGCGGAACTCATTACCATAGGCACAAGCGTGCAGGGAAGAAACCTCTATTTTCTGCGTATTACCTCCAATATACAGTCAGACCCGGTAAAACCTGAATTCCATTATATCTCGACCATGCATGGCGATGAACCCGTAGGTACAGAAATGTGCATGGAGTTCATCCATTATCTTATTGATAATTATGGAACAGATACATATGTCACTGACCTTCTTGATGAGATTGATTTTTATATAATGCCGGTTATGAACCCCGACGGTTTTGTAGCCAATACAAGGTATAATGCAAACGGCTATGACCTTAACAGGAATTTTCCTGATTTTATAAATGACCCTGAAGATGATCCCTCCGGCAAGCAGACAGAAACTGCAGAACTTATGCAGTTTTATGCAGAAAGAAGGGGTGTACTTTCAGCAAATTTTCATACAGGGGCCCTTGTGGTCAATTATCCATGGGATACAACATATGATAACCACCCGGAGAATGATATGCTTATTGAGCTTTCTCTGCGTTATTCTGAGCAGAATTCCCCAATGTATAATTCCAGCACATTCCAGGACGGCATTACAAACGGAGCAGACTGGTATATCATTGACGGCGGAATGCAGGATTATGCCTGTTATTACCACAGCAATACACAGGTAACTGTTGAGCTTTCTGATGAATTTGCACCGGATCCGAGCGAGCTGCCTCAATATTGGCTGGAGAACAAGTATTCCATGCTTTATTATGCAGGAGCACTGAGAAGGGGAGTGCAGGGATATGTACTTGATTCATCCACATATGCTCCTGTTTCGGCTGAAATAACAGTGGATGGAATAAACTGGGTCTTTGAAAATGATCCTGCAAGCGGCATGTTCCACAAAATGCTTCTTCCCGGGACATATACAGTAAATATTTCTGCTGACGGCTACCTTGACCAGATTATCAGCGGTGTTGTTGTAGGTTCAGACTGGGATACTACAACATTCCTGGGAAATATTTATATGGAGCAGGATACATCCAGCTATGTCAGCCTCAATCATTATGTAATTAATGACTCCGGATACAATGGGGATGGGATACTTAACCCGGGTGAAAGCGCAGGCCTTACAATCAATATTAATAATAATTCTGCATCCACTATAACAGGGCTTACTGCTACTATATCATCTGAAAGCTCTTACCTGGGCATATCACAGGACTATTCTGCCTACCCTGATATATTATCGGGTGGAAGTGCTGACAATACCACACCATATGCAATAAGTGTTTCAAATGACTGCCCTCATGATGAGATTGTAAGAATCAGGTTTGACTGGTCATATGCTAAGTTATCAGGGGCTTTTTATGTAGATATACAGGTCAAAAGCACAAATTTCACTGAGATAGGGGACGGCACCACAGAGGTTACCAATGCACCTTTATACACATATTATGAAGACAACAGGACACAGGTCATATATACAGCCGATGACATGGGGAATGTACCTCTTTCCATTAATTCACTCTCCATTAATGTAACCACCGCTCCCTCCCTTACATTGACCAACTGGACTATAAGGATGAAACATACAACAAAGGCTGATTATGAATCATCAGCCGTATTTGAGAACACGGGCTGGACAGTCGTTTACCAGGCAAATACCACCATAAGCGCAACAGGCTGGAATGAATTTGTATTTGCAGCACCTTTTGAATATGACGGAAGCCAGAACCTTATGGTTGACTTCTCGTTCAACAATGATGAATGGGCATCCCCCGGCGGAAAGGTCTACTGGACCGGAACTTCAACAGCGCAGTCAATATACGGATATACAGACTCAGGATACGGTGACCCGCTTGACTGGTCATCATCAACACATCCGACGGTATATGCAAGCGATAATTTCATAAACCTGAAGCTTGGCCTGGTTGCAGACAATCCTCCAATGAACCTTGACAGGGCAATAGTAAGCCTTAATCCTGACCTTCCTGCCATTTACCAGTGGGAATACAGCGAATCAAAGCCCTTTGTATTTGAAGAGAAGGGCTCCACATGGACGATTGTAATGAACGGCAATTATGCAGACAAGGTAGTGACAGGCGACATAACAGGCGACGGTATTGCCGAGGCAATAGCCTATTTTGCCGGACAGGGGCTTTACCTTTATGATTTTGAAAGCTTCAGCCAGATAACTACAGGTGTAATTAATGATTTCTGCCTTGCAGACATTGACGGCACAGGTGTAAAGACCCTTATTGCCTCACTGGATGGATTTGGCATTTACAAGTGGATATATTCAAAGGACAGGTCAACCTGGCAGTTTGACCAGGCAAAGAGCACATGGGAGAGGATAAACACACAGCTTGCAGATATAATACTGGCCGTTGACATATTCAAGAACGGTGTAGATGAGCTTTTTGTAGCTTTTAACGGCCTTGACGGCGGTTATATCTATCAGTTTGCAGAAGACCTGTTTACAAAGGCAGTGACAGTATCACCTGTCAATCTTGCAAAGGCTGATATTGACGGAGATGGATATGCAGAGCTTGTTTCAGCATTTGAGGGCCTTGGGATCTATCTTATGAGCTATACGGCAAAAGCCGGCCAGGCAAAGAGCATTCCATGTATTGACCTTGAGAATGACATAAAGGAGAGCTTTGTCTGGACATCAAAGGGCGGTAATAAGGCATTCCAGTGGATGAGGATACTCATAGTCGCTCCTGATGCAGATACAGAGATAGCCACAGGCAATATAACATCTGATTCAATAGATGAGATATTTACAGTAATAGCAGGAAGGACATATTATTATCAGCCGTCCGGCCAGACATGGAACAGCCTTGTAGCAGCTTCATTCGACAGGATGATACTCGGCAAATTCAGTCAGGACCAGGTTGATGACATAATTCTTTCAAGCAAGGCAGGCGAATTCATCTATCTTTACAAGAGTGATACAGCAAGCTTTGAAAGGATCATGATGGGAGCATATGCTTCAGACATGGCTGTCATACTGTTTGACGAGCAATAATTATTTTAAGAAGATATAAGGAGATTTTATTATGAAGAGATTTCAGTTATTTCTGGTTGTCATCTTCATCACAGCCTTCTTCACAATCCTTACAGCAGGCAATATGCCTCAGGAAGGCTGGGTAAGTCTCGAAAATGATTCAGAGGGGAGCAATCCTTCTGTCAATATTATCGAGGCCAAAGATGACATTCTGATATTAGAGATATCTATCCCTGGCTTTTATGCTGATACAAAGGATGAAAGCGGGATTGAATATACAAGGCTTTCCATGCCTGACTCTGTCAGCATGACAGATATAGGAAAAGCAGAGCTTCCCCATTTCGGGAAGCTCCTGCAGTTTCCATTTGATTCGGATCTCAGGTACCGCATAATTGACAAAGAAACAGTCAGCTATGAGAATGTCCTGTTATATCCGACCCAGAAGATGCCGAACAGGTCAAACCCCGGATTCAGGTATCCGTTCTTTGCTGACAGCGAATTCTACAGGAGCAGTGAAACATATCCAGGAAGTATCATTACTCTGGGTGATACCGGGACATTACGAGACATTTATGTAGGAAGGCTCGGGATCTACCCTTTCCAGTATAATCCTGCAGAAAGAAGGCTTGATGTACATAAGAGGATCACAGTTGCTGTTGATATTAAATCAGGCTCTGAAAGCCGCATGTTTAAGGATGGTTCAGTATCCAGGACATTTGATGCCCTTTATGAAGGAACTGTCCTGAACTATAATACTAATAGCAGAGGTGTCCGGGTTGAAGCAGAATCCATGCTTCTTTTTGTCGAGGATGCACTTGAATCATCAATACAGCCCTTCATAGACTGGAAGAACAGCAAGGGCATCAAGGTTTACAAGCTGCTTATGAGCAGTGTCGGAAGCACTACTACAGCAATACAGAACGCAATTGATAATGCATATGATACCTATGTACCAAAACCTTCTTATGTGCTTTTTGTAGGCCATACCACCGGTATACCTCCTAACTACAGATCGACGGCATACGGGAGTGCAGCTTCAGATTATCCCTATACATTAATGGATGGTGATAACTACCCTGATATACTCATTGGCAGGATTCTTGCCAAAAACACAGGGCATGTTGACATACAGGTATCCAAGATAGTTAATTACGAACAGAATCCCTTTACAGGAACTGCTGGAGAATTCTACAGCAAGGCTTTCGGCATTGCGAGCAATGAGGGCTCAAACCCGTCAGATGAGGACTATATTAACGGTATTGCCACATATTTGCTTAATGGTACATACACCTACCATGATTATTTCTTTCAGGGGGACGGCAATGCAACGGCAGCAAACATCAGTGCTGCCATAAACGACGGAAGGACATGGGCTACCTATATAGGACACGGAAGCGGAACATCATGGGGGAGCGTCAATACTACTTTCAGCAATACACAGGTACATGCGCTTTCCAATGGTTTCAAACTCCCTGTACTCATAGATGTGGCATGTATGAACGGCCAGTTTGATGATATATCTGAGTGTTTCGGAGAAGCATGGATGTGGGCAGGGACACCAGAAGCCCCAAAGGGAGCTGTCGGCTATTACGGGGGTTCCGTAAGCGTCAGCTGGGATCCTCCCGCCATCATGGCAACAGGTATTGCAAAGCACCATTTTGAGGATCCGGTCTATTCCTTCGGCGGAAGCTGCCTGGCAGGACAGATGTATCTGGTCGCGGAAGACGGATGGAATTCATCCACAGAGGATAATTTCGAATGGTATAATCTTTTTGGCGATCCTTCGCTAACAGTCAGGACTGCTAATCCTGCTATACTGACAGTAAACCATCCTGCCCTGATACCTTCAGGGTCGACCTCTGTCAATGTTGGCGTGCAGGCAGACGGCTCTTCATTTGAAGGGGCTCTTGTATGTATCCTTGCACAGAATAATCCAGCTATATACGCCTCCGGCTATACAAATTTTATGGGTGTTGCCTCTTTAAGCTTTGAAAACCCTATAATGCCTACAGATGAGCTTTATATAACAGTTACAGGCTATAATACAACCGTATATCAGTCAACTATAATGGCCGGGGCAACACAGGACGGCATAGTCTCACTGAATAAAGATGTTTATTCCTGCAGCGATACTGCAGTTATAGCTTTAATTGATGCAGGCCTTGAAGGCCAGGGTACACAGATGGTAAATGTATTTACAAGCTCCGACCCGACAGGTATAAATATCTTTCTTGCTGAAACTGAAGTAGATGGCCTGTTTGAAGGTTCTGTAATTTTAGGCAGTGATATTTCTACAGCTGACGGCGATAGCCTGACCGTGTCATATTACGATGTTAATATTGGCAACGGGACATCGCAGACAAAAACAGCAAATGCATCCATAGACTGCCAGGGGCCGGCAATAACAGGAACGGAGATCCAGACACTGGGAGGCAATTTTGCAGATATAGCCTTTCAGACAGGGGAACCAGCGATCTCCAAGGTTTTCTGGGGGCCTTCGTGCATGGACCTTATCAATTCAGCTGATATAAGCACGAGCTATGTTCTGGAGCATGAGGGTACAATCCACAGCCTTCTGCCGAACACAACATATTATTACAAGGTGGAAGCAACGGATGTATCGGGCAATACAAGCCTGAGCTCATGCTATAGCTTTACAACCTTAAATGAATTTATAGTGGGTGACGGAACCTCTATGATAAATTATGCTCCATTTTATACATATTACCACGACAACCGCACACAGGTAATATACCAGACTTCAGATCTGGGAAATGTCCCTTTTACCATCAATACAATAGGAATTAATGTTACTGATCTTCCCGGTTCTGTAATGAACAGCTTTACGATACGCATGAAGCATACATCAAAGGAGGATTATGAGACATCAGCAGTATTTGAAAATACTGGATGGACAGTTGTATATCAGGCAAATCAGAATATAAGCCAGACTGGATGGATTGATTTTGATCTTGCTGAGGCTTTTGAATATAATGGAACTGATAATCTGATGCTTGATATATCATTTAATAATTCCTCATGGGTCTATGAATATGGCAAATGCTACTGGACATCGACCTCAAACAAAAGAACAATATATGCATATACAGACTCTTATAACGGCGATCCCCTTGACTGGTCTTCAGGGAATGCTCCCACAGTCTATTCAGCCAACAGCATAATTAATATAAAGCTAGGGATTGAATCTGAGACGCCTCCGCCTGATGGTGTCCTGCTTGATTACCTCACAGCCCAGGGTACTGGAAACCAGGTGGATATTGAATGGAAAACACTCTCAGAGGTGAATAACCTTGGTTTTAATGTCTACAGGCAAAGGGCATTAAAAGAAAGCCCCTTTATATCGTATATCCCGGTAAAGCTCAATTCTGAACTTATTGCAGGCCAGGGGGGGCCATCACAGGAGCATGTATATTACTACAGCGATATGGTGGTTAATGGCAGAGGTTATTTTTACATCCTTGAAGCAATAAACGCAGGCTCGGAAACGGAAACATGGCGTGTCCGGCTTGTATGGAACTAATATGCCGAATTATCGGAAAGAGCAAATATAATTGAGGCAGTAAAGATCTTGCTGCCTCTTTACAAAAATTAAAACAGGCATATTATTAATTTTACAGGTTAATAAATAATAAGAGGAGTTATAGATGAAATTCAGGCTTTTCATATTAATAAGCATAGCTATTATGTTATTTTCAGGCTCGATATTCGGTAATAATAGCTATGATAATGGATATATAGGGGATTCCCGTTATCTCAGGGTTGAATACCAGACACCGGCTGAGCTGAAAGCGGTTACAGGAACAAACCTTATCATTGACAGATTCATACCTGCTGAAAAGGCTTTCTCATGCTATGCAGAGAAAGAACACATTATGTTCTTCGAATCTCTCGGGCTTGATTATATTGATATACCTACTACTGCTGAACTATATAAAGATCCCTCATACAGAAAAGAAAGGCTGGCATACAGGACATTCACTCAAATTGTTAATGAACTGCAATCTGTTGTTCAGACCTATCCGTCTCTTGCACAGCTTATCAATATAGGTAACAGCGTGGAAGGCAGGCCGCTTTATTTTATCAGGATAACCAGCAATGTGCAGTTTGATCCTGTCAAGCCTGAATTCCATTATATATCCACCATGCACGGCAATGAGCCTGTCGGAACAGAGATGTGCATGGAATTCATCAATTACCTGGTATATAATTATGGCACGGATGATTATGCTACAAACCTTCTTGATGACCTTGACATATATGTCATGCCGGTAATGAACCCTGATGGATTTGTAGACAGCTCAAGGGAAAATGCAAACGGTTATGACCTCAACAGGAATTTCCCTGATTTCGTAACAGACCCTGAAGATACACCCTCAGGAAAGCAGGTGGAGACAGCTGCACTGATGCAGTTTTATCATGACAGAAGGGGAGTCCTCTCAGCAAATTTCCATACTGGCGCCCTTGTCGTAAACTATCCCTGGGATACGACCTATGCCAACCATCCTGAAAATGACCTGCTCGTCCAGCTTTCCCTTAGGTATTCAAGCTTTAACGACCCCATGTATAATTCCTATTATTTTGACAATGGGATTACGAATGGTGCAGACTGGTATATAGTGCACGGGGGGATGCAGGATTATTCAACCTATTATCACAGCAATACACAGGTTACCATTGAACTTTCAGATTCTTTTGCCCCGCCTTCGAATACCCTCCCGCAGCTCTGGCAGGACAATAAATATTCCATGCTTTATTATGCAGGCGCACTGAGAAGGGGGGTCCAGGGTTATGTGCTTGATTCTGTAACACATCAGCCTGTAAGCGCGCAGTACACAATAACAGGCCTGAACTGGGAATTTGAAAGCGATCCGGAAAGCGGGCTTTTTCATAAGATGCTCCTTCCGGGGACATATACGGTTAACTTCACAGCTGAAGGCTATTATGATAAAACAGTAAGCGGAGTTGTGGTAGGTACTGACTGGAATACAAGCACCTTTATGGGTAATGTCTATATGGAATCTACTTCGCCCCAGTATGTACCTGTGCCCGTCTACCGTTTTTTCAACCATGTCAGGGGAGGCCATCTCTATACGATAAGCGAATCAGAAAGGGATTATATAGAGGAAAACCTGCCTCAATGGGACTATGAGGGGATTGTATTTAATGTGTATGATCTGGAAGTGCCTGACACAACAGCTGTCTACCGCTTTTTCAATACCCGTACAGGTATTCATTTCTATACAATCAGTGAAGCTGAGAGGGATGATGTCATGGAACTGCCTCACTATAATTACGAGGGTGTAAAATTCTATGTATTTACTGCTCAGGCTGAGGGAACAACTCCTGTCTACCGTTTTTTCAACCATGTCAGGGGAGGCCATCTCTATACGATAAGCGAAT
>CAYMEV010000001.1:0-87664 GCA_964389675.1 uncultured Candidatus Sumerlaeota bacterium | reverse complement strand
CAGAAAGGGATACTGTTATTCAGCTTCCAAACTGGACCTATGAGGGTATATCATTTTATGTGGTTGGCCTGTAGGGGAACTGGCTGACACTGAAATTTGATTTATACTGGTTTGAAAAGCCTGTGCTATTTTGATTTTTACCGGCTTTTTTAATAATAGCATATTGCTTTTAATCTATGATCTTTTTGATTGCAAGTAAATGACCATTAATATATCAGCAAGACAGGGGCATCTGCATTTGGTTCAGCTAAAATGGCCTGGATTATTGGAGGTTAATTCATATGAAAATTAAAAAAATATTGTTATCCGCTATAATGCTTCTAATGGTATTTTCATGCCTGAATTATTCAATTAATGCTGAAAACTGCATCCATAACGATATGGCGGTAATTGAATTAAAGTACCTGGAGCTGATTGAAAAAAGCTCTATTGCTGTTTTTGATTATATAAATAATTATGCTGTAATTGGCATAAATGCAGAACAATGCACCGTGTTAAGGAATAAAGGGATTGAATTTGAGATCATTGACAGTAATATAGAAAATAAGGAATATTATATTCTCAATGTATCCAGGTCGGATGGATGGGCATCAGTTCTGAGGGATTATGATATAATATTTTCAGACCATGATGATCATATTATTGTTTCAACTGCTCAGGAAGCTGAAAAGCTCCCTGAAACAGGGATAATGATAGCCAAAATATTCCTTGTTCAAAAACCTGTAAGCATTCCTTCGGAATACTGCAGTGAGAGAACTGTTGAGTTTGATCCTGTTGTAAATGACCTGATAAGCTCAGTTGACAATGATGCAGTCTATAACTACTGCGGCGGCCTTAGCGGGGAATGGCCCGTAAGCATAGGAGGGTCTGATTATACTATTACCAGCAGAAATTCCAATTATACCGAAGGGATACAAAAGGCTACCCAGTATGCATATGAGTTCTTTTCCAGCCTTGGGCTGGATGCGGAGTACCATTATTTTTCAGGACCCGGACAGAGAAATGTAATCGCAAAACAGGAAGGGTCCCTCTATCCTGATAAATACTATATAATATGTGCCCACATTGACAGCATGCCATCGGGTGCAACAAGCCCCGGTGCTGATGACAATGCAAGCGGGTCTGTAGCTGTTATGCTTGCTGCGGAGCTTTTCTCTGATTACCTTTTTGATTATTCAATCATATATGCTCTCTGGACCGGAGAGGAACAGGGGCTGATCGGGAGCGGATATTATGCCCAGGATGCTTATAATTCAGGAATGGATATAGAAGGTGTTATTAATCTTGATATGATAGCATGGGATTCAACCGGGGATCCTGTTATCAGGATTCATGCAAAAGAAAGCCAGATACCCTCCACCATGGTACTTGCAGATACTATGGCAGATATAATAGATATCTACAGCCTGAACCTGGTACCGGAGATAGTATCCAACGGTCTTACATACAGTGATCACGCATCATTCTGGGATTACGGGTATTCTGCGATCCTGGGCATTGAAGAGGATGACGGGGATTTTAACCCCTACTACCATACCGTGAATGACAGGCTGATGTATCTGAACCTTGACTATTTCAGGGATTTTGCAAGAGCATCTATTGCATCGATCGCGCATCTTGCAGGCATAATAAGCAGTACTTCTGACGGAATGGTCCTGCTTGACAGCGATATTTACAGCTGCAGCTCGGAGGTGAATATACAGGTAATCGACACTGATCTGGCCGGCCAGGAGTATATCTCTGTGAATGTAAAGCATGATCAGGATACCGCCGGAATTAATACTGATCTATATCCTGCATCCATGCCCGGATTTTTTGAGGGAAGTGTACTGCTTGGAACTGATTATGAAGTAAACCATAATAATATCCTTACTGTATCGTATTTTGACGAGGACACAGGAGGCGGATCTTCTGAATACAAGACTGCTGAAGCCCTTATAGACTGTACAGGGCCTGCTGTGTCCGATCCTGTTATAACTGAAATAACTGGAAGCAGTGCAAGATTTACATTCCAGACAAATGAGGAATCAATATCATATATATATTACGGATTATCCTGTGATGACCTTAATATGTATACATTGATTGAGGACAGCTTCTGTACTGATCACAGCGGGCAAATAAACGGCCTGGAAGGGGATACAAGCTATTATTTCAGTATTTATGCAATGGATATTGCAGGCAATACAGCAAATACAGACTGCCTTTCCTTCAAAACAATGGGCGGGATTCATATTGGTGATGGCACCGTGATCCTGGATAAAGCTCCCCTATACACCTATTATCATGATAACAGGACACAGATTATTTATGCTGCCTCTGAAATGGGGGATCAGCCGCAGACACTGAAGGGGCTGTCGATAAATGTCACAAGCCTGCCTGGCAGACAGCTCGATAACTGGACTATCAGGCTTAAGCACACATCAAAGGATAACTATAACAGCAATGCCAGTTTTGAAAATACCGGCTGGACTGTAGTATATCAGAATAATGAAACAATATCTGCCACCGGGATAAACAGCTTCTGTTTCGACACTCCCTTTGAATATAATGGGCAGGATAACATAATGCTTGATCTGTCCTTTAACAATAATGCCTGGACATCTCAATACGGAAAATGCTACTGGACAGCCTCCGCAGACATAAGGACTGTATATGCCTATTCAGACTCCTATGATGGGGATCCTCTTGACTGGTCTGGATCTTCGATGTCCTACTTTTATTCAGCCTCTGACATTCTTAATATTGAGTTCTTCTTTGAGGCTGAGACCCTGCCCAATGAAGTTCAGCTGGATTATTTTAGCGCTCTGGGTTCCGGGGGTATTGTGGATATTGAATGGCATACATTATCTGAAGTCAACCTGCTCGGTTATAATCTCTACAGGATAGTAGGCAAGAAGGTAAGCCCCTTTGTATCATATGCCCCTGTTAAGCTTAATTCCAGCCTGATTCCTGGACAGGGAGGGCCTTCACAGGGATATCTATATCAATGGGATGATAATGTGAAGCCAGGCGGAATATATTTCTATGTCCTTAAGGCGGTATTTATTGACGGGCAGTCTCAGGAGTGGAGAATAAGGCTTAACTGGCAGTAATCTACCATACAAAGGAAATACCGATTTTCTTTGGGAATGTCCAGCATAGAGAGATATTCCTGGATAACCTGCAGCTTAGTGAATATATATTTGCGGATTTTTCATTTGGATAGAATGTATATGCATTGAAAGAAAGCTTCTGGATCCTGAATTCGCAGGACAGGGACAGAATTGGCCCTGTTTCGGATTCAAATCTTCTGATACCTGAGCCGAGCCATAATCTTAAAAAATAGCCTGAAAATATATCCCTGTCTATCCAGAAGGAATTACATTCAGCTGAGCTTGCATTGAATCTCCACCTGTATGAGGGGGACATGGAAAGAAAGATATTGTTCCGGTCTTCATCATCCCTTAAGCTGTAAGAGTAGGCAATCTGATTCATCTCTCTTTCCGGAACATTATCATTGAAGTCCAGAAGAGGTATCTTCTGAAACAGTGTATGAAGCCACAGGTATTCTTTATCATACAGATGTCTTAGAGCAGGCCCTTTTAGCATAACAGGTACCAGCAGGTCCGTGTCCGTTATTCCGGCATGATGCGCCCTGACTGCATGAAGGTCGACAGGTATTACCGGGGGGTTTATCACAGCGACTATATCGCCTGTAAATGGATTCTGAAGGTATCGAAAAATATTTACAGCCGTCCCCGGGAACTTATGTTCTCTGGTAAGCCCAAGCCATTCATCGGCTGACAGGTATTCTCCCCTGTATCCTGTTTCAGAATATCCCATCACATCTTTTTGGGTAAAATGGTATGCAAATTTCCCGTCCCTTTCACTGAAGAAAAAGGCTGATTCCTTGTGAAAACCCTTTACAGTATGTTCATCAATCCTGTAGAAGATAAAATCGTACCGGCTCTTTTGGATTAATTCCAGGCTTATCCTGTCCTTATTCTCAATGCTGCTGTCTTTAAGGTAAATATTAGGAGTGATAATGGCAAGAATTTTGTCTTCTGGTATATATCTGCGGATCTCATCCCTGGGTTTTAGTGTGTCAGTAATTTCAAATGACATTCCGTGATCCATGTATATGATGATATTTATGTCTTCATCCAGCAGTTTTAATAATCTTCCGAAGAATTTGTCAAACCTCTCAAGGTCACTAAACTGATAGTGCTTGCCCAGGAGATGTCCTAAAGTATCGGTGCTGAACCAGTAATAATAGACTATGTCATAGAGTTCAAAGAGCCCTGCAGTATTGAGCAGGGCATATCCATTAATATAGTGCAATCCCGGGATCCCAAACAGAAAGCTGATTCGGCTCCTTCTTGGCATAGCCTGATTGAGCTTTACGAATACAGTGGGCTTTCCTGTTCTTCTGCCTGTATCCCTGTAATAGTTGCCCCATCCGATAAGCTCGCCTCTGCTGTTGTCAATCCCTTCTCTGAGCCTTGGAACTATGACCTCCGTGGCCCCGGGGAACAGGCTTAAACAATAAGGTATAATTGCCCCTTGTCTTATAAAAGCAGAAATATTAGGGATTTTCCCTTCATTCAGTTCATCATGGAAGCTTTTTGACGATATTCCGTCAAGATGTATTATCAGGAATTTCTCTTTTGCATTAATATCTGAAAAAGATAGAATTATTAGCAGTAAAAATATCAGTATTGTCCTGGATGAATACTCTGCCAGCTTCTTTGATCTCATAATCGATTTAATTGATGCAATTTCCTTCATTTACAAGGTCCTTGTCTTTGCATGAATTGAATTCCGCCTGTATGGTAATATGGCTGATATTAAGCCTTTCTTTAAGTATTTTTGCTATTCTTTTCCTGATTGTGGCAGTCTCGCTCAGCTTCATATCCTTTTCAAGGTCTATGTGGCATTCAAAGAATATGCTATCCTCATTAAGCTGCCATATATGGATATGATGAACATTCAGAATATCAGGTATATCCAGAAGCATTTCCTCTATCCTTAGAATGTCAATGCCCTCTGGTGTTGTATGCATAAGAATTCCAAGGGCCTTTTTAATGATATAATACCCCTCTTTCAGGATATAGAAGCATATCAGTATTGTAATTACAGGATCCAGCCAGTATATATGATAGAAATGTATGAACACCCCTCCTATAATTACAGCAATGGAGCTTAAGGTATCTGCAAAAAGGTGGAGGTAAGCGGATTTAAGGTTTATATTATCTGAAGAATATCTTTTAAGCAGGAGCACTGATACAAGATTTGCAGTAAAGCCTATTGATGCAACGGCTATCATGAGTTCTGTCATGATATCCGACGGATCTGTCAGCCTTATAACAGCCTCTTTCAAAAGGAAGAATATAATTATCACAAGAAAGGATGTATTGAATAATGCAGCAATTATCTCAGCTCTCTTCAAACCGAAGGTGTTTCTGAGAGTATTGGGTTTTTTACTCAGTTTGAGTGCTATATAGCTGATTATAATGGCAATTCCATCACTTAAATTGTGAAGGGCATCAGATAAAAGAGAGAGGCTGCCTGATATCAGGCCACCTGCGGTTTCTGCTGCTGTAATTGAAAAATTTAACAGGATTATTATAAGAAGCCTTGAAAGGCTTATATCCGTCTTATTGGCATTATGGTGATGGTGATGATGCATTGATAAAGATTATATAAACCTTTCAAACCTTTCTTTATCAGCCTTGCATATGGGGCATATCCCTGGAGGATTTTCCCTTGCACAGAGATAGCCGCATACTTTGCATCTCCATACAGGATAGGAAAGACTGGCGGATCTCAGGCTGTCATTTCCAGCAGCCTTCTTTTCTGTATTCCTTCTTTCCGGAATAGGCCCAGGTTCTCTGTTTTTTTCTGCTATATCCTTAGAGACATATAAGGCACAATAGCAGTTGCCGTACTCTTCTACATCCTGATCCCTATAATCACAGGGACAGATTATATCCATGTCTTTACTTCTGTCTCCTGAAGAAAGCCTGCAGGGGCAGGAAAGATAGCCATATCTTTCGAGGTTTATGGTAAGGCCTTCCATAAGGGCCATGGTAAATTCTCTGTCCGGGTTAAGGAAATAACCCGATGACTCAGCCTCAGAATTTAGCTTATTATAGAGCTCTTCAGCTTTTTTCTTCAATATTTTCTTTTCCATTACCCGAGCGCTTCAGTTATCTGTCTTTTCTTAAATCCGAGTATTGCATACTCATCATTGATTATTAATGTAGGAAAGCTGTAGGATGGGTTAAATTTCGTAACGGTTTTCTTTACTTCTGCTTCCTCTTCCTTGTCAATCAGGTCAACATCAATAAAGCAGTATTCGACCCCGAGACTATCAAGCAGTTTTTTTGTCTCTTTGCACCATACACAGGTACTTAATGCATACAGGACTACTTTTCCTCTGTTTTTGCCTTCTATGCAGTTCATATCCATATTTAATACCATCCTTTAAGTCTTTTTTCTTTTGCAAAACCGTATAAAGCAATATAATCAGAGGCTGCATCTTCCCATAAAAATTCCCTTTTCATGGCTGTCCTCTGCATTTTCTTATAATGGTCTTTTCTGTCAATATATGTATATAGTGCCCTTTTTATAGTATTGTACAGGTCAAGGGGCGTAAAATGCTGGAATTTGAATCCGGTTCCGCTTCCTGAATGCTCATGGTAATCATCTACAGTATCGTCAAGGCCCCCTACAGACCTTACTATTGGAAGAGTGCCATATTTCATTGCATACATCTGGTTAAGCCCGCAGGGTTCATACCTTGAAGGCATAAGCAGAAAATCAGAGCCTGCTACAACAAGGTGGGCATATGCTTCATTATAGAGGACCTTTGAGCCTATCCTGCCTGGATAGATAAATGGAAGAGCGCTGAAGTAGTTATTCGCCCATTCATCCCCTGTGCCCAGTATTGCAAACTGCACATTATGCTTATTAAGCTTCTCCATTATTTTTGCAAGCAGGTCAAACCCCTTTTGGTGCACAAGCCTTGATACGATGCCGATAACAGGTGTCTCAGGGTCCTCGTTCAGATAAAAATGCTTCTGAAGTTCCTTTTTGCACAAATACTTTTTATCCAGGCTTGTTTCATCATAGTCAGCAGGGATAAACCTGTCAGTTCTGGGGTTCCATTCTGAATAATCCGCTCCGTTTATTATCCCATACAGGTCCTTTCTTCTGCTGTAGAGAAGGCTGTCAAGATTATAGCCAAATTCAGGAGTCTGGATCTCATAGGCATACCTGTGGCTCACTGTATTTATGATCTCTGAGAATACTATGCCGCCTTTGAGGAGGTTTATCTGATCATAATACTCTATATACTGGTCCTTAAATATATCCCATCCGAAGCCTGTTTCATATATCTTATCCTTCTGGAAAATGCCCTGATAACCCAGATTATGTATTGTCATGAGGGATCCGCAGGCTCCAAGCATGGGATCATTATTATAGAGCATCTTCAGCTGTACGGGTGCTAATGCAGTCTGCCAGTCATTACAATGTATAATATCAGCCCTAAAGTTAAGATGTCTTGCCAGTTCCAGGGAAGCTCTTGAAAAGAAAGAAAACCTCTTTAGATTATCTCCAAAATCTCCGTTTTGATCGTGATAGAGGCCGTGCCTGTCAAAAAAAGAATTATTTTCAATAAAAAAAACAGGGGTGTAATTGGCAAGAAATCCCAGATAAACGCTCGCATATTCAGTCCAGTAGAACATTGGCACGTTTAAACGGAAATCAAGCTTTCTCAGGTGATATTTGTT
Organism: uncultured Candidatus Sumerlaeota bacterium; assembly: GCA_964389675.1. Lineage (GTDB taxonomy): Bacteria > CAYMEV01 > CAYMEV01 > CAYMEV01 > CAYMEV01 > CAYMEV01. The sequence goes on along the minus strand of CAYMEV010000001.1, from coordinate 79,886 downwards.
CCTGTCAATTGAAGAGTATAATGGAGTTGTTATGATGATATCTATTCCGGCAGATTTTATGCATGGGGGAAGAAATCCGGCAACATCACCAAGCCCTCCGGTTTTTGAGAATGGATATACCTCACTGCTAAGAAATAAAACATTCAGCGCACTATTCATATTTTCTCTCTATTAGGGGTTAATACGCCTGGCAGGAGTCGAACCTGCGACCTAAGGATTAGGAATCCTTCGCTCTATCCTTCTGAGCTACAGGCGCACTTATTTAATAATCCAGAATCTTAAAAATATCGTAATCTTTCAGCTTTTCTCTTCCATTTAAGAAAGAAAGCTCAATGACAAAGCCTGTTGATATGCTTTTTGCACCCATTTCCTTTGCAAGATGTACGGCTGCCCTTGCTGTGCCTCCGGTTGCAAGAAGGTCATCAATGATTGCTACCTTTTCATTTTTCCTGACAGCATCCTGATGTATCTCTATGCTGTCTGTTCCGTATTCCAGCTCATAAGTATGGGATATTGTTTTATAGGGCAGCTTTCCGGGCTTTCGGAAGATATTCAAGCCGCATTTAAGCTTGTATGCCAGGGGGGATGCAAAAATAAACCCTCTTGATTCAATGGCGAGAATCTTATCGATGTTCTTATCCTTATAATAATCATACATCAGGTCAATTACGAAACTGAAAGCCTCATAATCTGAAAGCAAAGGGGTAATATCCTTAAATATTATGCCTTCCTTGGGAAAATCTTTTATATCTCTAATTATTGATCTAAGTTTATTAATATCCATTAATTATCTCCTGAACCATTAGAATTTTATATCAAAGGACCTGTATCCCCTGGCTTTGACATGGCTAATTTCAGCATCTTCAACAACAGCACTTGAGGGGCCTTTTCTTAAATCCAGTATATAAGAATTAAGCTGGTCTCCCGGGCCTTCTGCCCAGATCTCAACACTACCATCATAATTGTTCTTGACATAGCCGGTCAGTTTATAATACATCGCCCTTCTTGAAGCAAAGAACCGAAACCCGACCCCCTGCACTATTCCTTTTACCGTAACTTGTACAGCATTGTTTTCCATATCTTGAAGCTTATATTAAAATTGGTGACAAATGTCAAGATAAATCAGATTGCTGACCTGATAGAAAAGAGGGTCAGGCTGCTGGTGTAGGGTTATCTTTAGAGGAGTCCTTTTTGGCAGTGCTTTCAGCTGGTGCATCTTTTTTGGGAGGTGTCTTGGTTTTTGATGTACCTGAGGCAGTACTGGAGCTTTTTTTGCTGTTGCTGTAATCTGTCATATACCAGCCGCTTCCTTTTAGAGAGAAGGATGCCAGTGATACAAGCCTTGTGACATCATTTGAATCGCAGTATTTACAGGATGAAACAGGAGGGTCTGATATTTTCTGCATTACTTCGAATTTCCGTTTGCACTTATTGCACCTGTACTCGTAAATTGGCATTTTCATCCTCCTAAAATTCTGCATCTGGTAATATGTACTAATATAAAAAAAATGTCAAGAAATGAATGAATTTGTGTCAAAACAAAATAGAAATGTCCCTTATTTTTGCATTCTGATCTGCTAATTTTAATAATCGCAAGTATTCGGCATTCAACAAATTAAAGAATAAGAACAAAGACGGCAATATAAAATTTGATATAAAAAATTTTAATTTCCCATTGAAATTTGCAATAATAATAGTATAAAATGGAATTATCATCAATTCAGGAGGAGAATATGCATAACTTTACAAAATTCTTGGCTTTTTGCATTCTGGCATTTTTTGTTTTTTCCTGTAATTCTTCAGGCAGTGATTACAGCTTTAAGATCTCTGATGAAGACGGCCCTGTTATCATATCCGGGAGCTTTTCAGGCAGTGATATGAACAAAGACGGGATTATAGATAAAAGCGAGCTGAAGTCCTTTACTGAGGAATGCCCCCTGGACTTCGAGTTCAGCATGCAGGCGGGATGGAAAAAATCCTTTACCCCTGAGACTCTCCCAAAGATCACCCATGGGATAGTAGATCTTCAATCTTTTCAATTTGACCTAAAGCTATGGAAGCAAGGGAAACAGGCATTAAGGTTCAAAACAAATACCAAGGATTCTAAAATAGCCTCAGGCTACCATTTCTGGAGGCAATGCGAGTTCCTGGAAAATAGTTCAGGGATAGATATAATAAGCGGGGTAGGCGATGGTACCCAGGGTCTTGAGATGTCAATGAGAACCCTGGAAAATCCACAAATTGAGGTAACAAAATAAAAGATACTAATTCCTGCTGATAAGCTCCTCAATTATCCTGACTGAATCCCTGATACACTTTGAACAAATATTCCTCTGTATATTTTCTCTTATATATTTCTGTTTCCCTTCATGGCTTAGGAGGTTGCATCCTGTAAGGTCAGCGCATCTTATGGTTTTATTCTCCTTTTTAAATTCGCTTAAAAAATCTCTGGATTTTTCATATACATTTCGCTTATCAAAGAAAGATAAGCCATATATAAACCCTAAAACCATTATGCCTCCTGTAACAGCTCCGCAAATATCCTGTGTATTGCCGATGCCTCCTCCAAAACCGACCGCAAGTCTTAAAGCTGTATTTTCATCAATATCATGGTCCTTACAGAATACAGATATAACTGCCTGACAGCAGTTAAGCTCTTCATAAAATCTCCTTACAGCAAGCTCTTTTCTATCCATTTAAACACCAAAAGGCAGGCCCATGCCCAGCCACAGAAAAAGAATTCTCAAGTAAAATATTATCTCAGTATACTAAGAATCCCCATGTCTGGTCCAATTCTTCTGATAAATACTGCATGAAGATGATTCACAGCATACCGCACAGTGCTTTGCCTCGACAGCAAAACTGCGTGCTTTCTTGCATTACCGTTTATAACAGGCACATAACAATATGTTTTAAGATTTAATATAATTTCCTGTAGAAAAGCCATAATGCAATAATCTGCATTTTAAGTATTAATATAGCTTTTGAGCTCAGTCCATATGGCAAAGAGACTAAAAATATTGCTGATGCTCTGGACTATATCAGTTTTATATTTCACAGTAATGGCTGTATTCCTATATCAGTTTTTAAAAAGGTCAAGATTAATATAAAAATCGAGAAAGCATTTTGTTGCTTTATAATGCTTGAATAAATTAAAATTTACTATTACAAAATAAAAGAGGCTATATCTGATATGATCAGAAAAAAGTGCATATATTTAATACCAGCAATTCTATTGTTCTTATCAACTCTGCTCTTTATATCATCCTGTGTATTCAGGCCGTATCTGTATTTCTGGAAGATTGAATCAAATGGCAAAACCATATATCTTCTTGGTACAATCCATGCATTTAAACCTGAACTACTGGATAAAATTGACAGAAAGATATTTGGTGCTTTTTCCAGTTCAGATATAGTTTTAATTGAAAAAAAAGGCACAGGCAGAAAAGGACGATCATATTATGAGTTTGCTTTATATCCACCTGATGATAATTTGCAGAACCATATACCTGAGTCCTATTACAAAGAATTGACAGGAATCCTTGAAGAGAATATCCTGGAAATCGAAGATTACAAGCTGTTCCGGCCCTTCTATTTCCTTTATGAAATGGGAAAAATCAGCCAGGCACGATATGGGTATGATGATAGCATAAACAACGGAATAGACTGGTATTTTCTGGATAAGTGCGTGGAAAGCGGAATTCCATGGGATGGCCTGGAATATTCTGACTATCAATATGAATTGATGGAGCAGGAAATGTCAGAGGAAGAGACTGGTTATTATCTTGTTAAATCCGTGCAGTCCAGATTCGTGGAGGATTTTGGTTATGAGGAGGCTATTGAAGAATTAATAGATCACTGGATCAAAGGTACTTATGTGTTGCATCAGAATAATAGAAAAGAAAAGTATGAGGGCTATATCGAAGACAGCAATGATGAACTTACTGTTGATATAAATAAATCTCTGAAGAAGGTGAATGAGAAAAGAAACCTGAATATGGCAGACAGCATTGAAGAATATATCATGGATAAAGAATATAAGACAGTATTTGCCATGGCAGGTGTCAGCCATTTTATAGCTGAGGACAGTATTATAGATATATTGAGAGATAGGGGATATAAGGTGAAGCGGATAAAGAGGTCTTTTTCCTGGCCCTTTTAGATTGCTGGGTTTGACTGTCATAATGTATCTAACGGCTTTGAAAGAAGGAAGAGCAGAATGATTTTTGTTTTTATTATGTAAAGGAGGTTTGGGGGATGAGAAGAGGTCTATTTAAAAATTTGATTGTTGTGCTGTCAATATTTTATTCCGTTTCTATTATGGCGGAAGATCGCGAGACGATGATCAAGGCGATTGATTGTGTGGTAGATAGATATATTGAGCTTGAAGCATTCAACGGGTGCATACTTGTAGCCTATGATCATGATATCCTCTATCAGCGTGTGCATGGGATAGCTGATCCAGCGACAGGAGAGCTTTTGACAGCCGGGCATCGGTTCAGGCTGGCATCAGTTTCAAAACAGTTCACCGGTCTTGCAGTAATGCTCCTGAAGCAGGATGGTGATCTTAACTACAGTGATAGTATAACAAAGCATCTGCCGGAGCTTCCTTATAACAGCATCACAATTAGGCAGCTGTTAACGCATACATCCGGTTTGCCGGATTACGGGCCACTTCTTGACCAATACTGTGAGAAAGAGGGTGATGAAGGCAGAAGGCAAAAGGTTGCCACGAACCATGATGTTTTGGAACTCTTCGTTAAACATAAGCCACTATTGCTGTTCCAGCCTGGAACGCGTCATCAGTACTGCAATACTGGGTACATCCTGCTGGCCCTTATTGTTGAGCGTATTACAGGAAAGACATTTCAGGAATTCATGAAGACACGAGTTTTTAAGCCTTCTGGTATGGAGAATACATTTGTAAATCCCGCGAATGGAAAGCTTCCTGATAAACTTCGGGCACATGGTTTTAAGGATGACCAGTCCGGGCAGGGTTACACAGAATTCGACTGGCATTACCAGAATGGCATGTACGGTGATGGCGGTATATACTCGACAGTTGATGATATGTTTAAGTATGACCAGATCCTGTATGGAGAAAAGCTTGTCAAACAGCAGTTATTGAGTGAAGCATTCTCCTGTCCAACACTGAAGAACGGAGAGAAGGTGGATTATGGATTCGGCTGGTCTGTTATTCAGGACAGCAGAGGTGATTTTGTCGCTCATGGCGGCGGCTGGCTCGGGTTTAATTCCTTCTTCTTAAGGGATTATCAGCATGGCAATACGGTCATTATTCTCACAAACAAGGCTGGCTTCCGCCCGGGAAAGCTGGCTTTTACCGTTTATGACATCCTCCACGGAGATGAGTGCAAAATGCCGAAAGGATCTATTGCTGCATTGATGGCTAAAGAAATAAAAGGTCATGATATTGGCCATGCTCTGGCAAAATATTATGCTTTGAAGAATGGTAAACCTGATCATTATGATTTTTCGGAATCTCAGTTGAATGCATTGGGATATCATTTAATCAACAGGAACAGAATTGATGATGCCATCAGGATATTTCAGGAGAATGTGAAGCTCTTTCCCGATTCCTGGAATGTTTATGACAGCCTTGCTGAAGCCTTTATGAAGAACAACGATACTGAAAAGGCGATCAAGTATTATATGAAATCTTTAAGTATCAATCCGGATAACGATAATGCAAAACAAATGCTCGAAAAACTGAAGAAATGACTCCTGATATTTTGAGGGAAATGGTTTTTTAATCCTTTGGAATGGGGAACCTTAAGAAGAATGTTGTGCCTTTGCCTATCTCTGTTTCAAAAGAGATTGAACCTTTGTGGTCTTCCACGATCTTTTTGACAATAGCCAGGCCCAGGCCTGTCCCTCTTGACTTATTGTAGGTGAAGAAGGGGTCAAATATCTTGTTTCTTATCTTTTCAGGTATCCCGCAGCCGGTATCCCTGAGGGAAATTACAAAATGGTTTTCATCCTCCGGGTAGCAGTTCAGATAGAAGCAGTCCCCGCTTTTCATGATATCCCTTGCATTATTGATAATATTGTATATTGCTCTTTTCAGCTTGCCCTTATCCATTTTCATGGTGCCTTCATATGTGCATGATCCCTGATAGCATATTCCCCTCAATTCAAATTCTACCTGAATTACAGAGGAGAGGCTTTGTATAAATTCCGCCATATTGACTGGTTCAAGCGATGTAATGGACACTCCCCTTGCAAAATCAAGGATCTCCTGGGTCATGTCAACGAGCTGGTCGATGGAATTGGTAATTGTCTGCGAGAATATCCTCCTCTTTTCCTGGGGAAGATTATCCCTGCTTAGCATTTCTCCAAAGCCTCTTATGGTTGTCATGGGGTTCTTGATATCATGGATAATCCTTGAAGCAAGATCGCCAATTGTTGAGAGCCGCTCAGCCTTTATAAGCTCCTGCTGTGTGTTCTTCAGCTCATCATATGCTTTCTGAAGCTCGATATTCTTCCTCTGCAGGTCATTTATCAATGATATATCAGTTTCCCTCAGTTTTGAGGAAAGGGACAGTGCAATTGATCTCCAGAAGGATGGCTTGTCTTCAAGAAGCTTATTAAAATCATTCTTTTTTATCTCTATCATGGTGGTTTCTGTATCGGTCACTGCAGATGCGGACCTTGGCTTATTATTGAAGATCGCCATCTCTCCGAGGATCTCGTTTTCGGTTCTTTTTGCTATTTCTTTATGGGATTTATCCTCAAAATCCTTAAATATCTTGATAGAGCCTTTTAGTATTATATATAGGTTATCTGCTTCATCATTTTCATTAAAAATAGTAGTATTTTCCGGCAGGGTAACGATCTTGCTTATATTGATAAGGTCTTTGTAGAAGCCGGGTTCCATTTCATAAAAGAATGAAACATTCTTCAGCCTGCTAATAATCTCATCCTGATTTATCATCCAGACACCTTACAAAATAAATATTCATTAGTATAATAAAAAGTTTTGAAATTTTGTCAATAATTTATATGGAGTATTTAAAAAGCTGAAAAGTCATTATATTACCGCGAGATTAAAACTACTGACGTAAATGAAGCCGGTTGAATGAATCCTTATTTAATTTGACCATTATGCTATATTGGGTTAAAATCAGGTAAGGGTGTGTAAAAACCATAGCTATGATCGATGAAAATACAAAGAAGGAATTTTTAGCCGAGGCAGAGTCGCTTACAGAGGACCTTTATTCAAATATAAATTCACTTGACCTTTTAACCCCTGATCAGAGCCATAAATCATTTGAAATGATAAATACGGTATTCCGGGCTGCCCATAGCCTCAAGGGCCTGAGCGGAATGCTGGGGTATAAGAAAATTATGGACTTAAGCCATGATTTTGAAAGCCTCCTGGATAATCTAAGAATGGGCAAGATTGAGCTATATCAGGAGGTTGTAGATATTATGTTCCAGACAACTGATATATTTAATAAGCTTCTTGAAGAGATCAAGCTTGATAAGGATGAGTATTCAATAGCCCCCATACTGGTTAAGATACACAATATATCAAGCAAAAGCTCAAATATAGATGACTCAAATATACAGAATATTATAGACATCGAACCTGATTACCTTAATGTCCTGACTGAATATGAAGAGCACAGGCTAAAGGAAAACACAAACCAGAGAAACAATATCTACAAGATACACCTTTCCTTCTCCTTTGACACATTTGACCAGGAATTAACTCAGACAAATGATGTCCTTAAGACCAAGGGTGAAATAATAACTACTTTGCCGAATATCCATAGTGAAGATACAGACAATATCAATTTTATAATAATATTCTCAACAGCCCTGGATGAAGCAGAGCTTGAAGAGATATGCAAAAATACAAGGCATCATATAGAAAGGATTAATTATAAACAGCCGGAGGGTATTGAAAAAAAAGCAAAAACTATGCCTGCCCATATTACAGCCGATAAAGAGGAAACGGAGAGAGCAGCTTCCGGCATATACTCAGAAGATATTGTTGATCTGCGCAGTATCAGCCAGACAGTAAGAGTTGATATAAAAAAACTGGACACAGTGATGAATATTATTGGAGACCTTATACTCTCCAAGACTCAGATAGCCAGGATAGCAAAAAACCTTATTGCTGTTGAGGGTTATTCTGCAATAGCTGATGAACTGCATAAGGCATCAAAGATACTTGAAAGAAGGTTCAATGAGCTTCAGAAAAGTGTTATTGAAATCAGGATGGTGCCTATCGGGCAGAAAATCAACAAGCTTTCAAGAATAGTCAGGAAAACTGCCAGGGAGCTTAATAAAAAGATCTCATTCAAGATCACCGGAGAGGAGACTGAGCTTGATAAGGTTGTGGTAGAAGAAATTGCAGATCCTCTTCTCCATATTATCCGAAATTCCATTGATCATGGGATTGAACCCTCCGATGAAAGAATTGCCATTGGAAAGGACAGTGAAGGGCAGATCAGCCTCAATGCATATCAGAAGGGAAACAATGTAATAATCGATATTATAGATGACGGAAGGGGTATTGATAAGGAAAAGATCCTTGAAGCAGCAAAGAAAAAGGGCCTTTCAGAGGAGCTTAATATACTCAATGACAGAGAGGTTTTTAATCTGCTTTTCATGCCGGGATTCAGCACCAAGAATGATGTTAATGCAATATCAGGCAGAGGTGTTGGAATGGATGTGGTAAAAAAGAACATAACGGACCTGAGGGGAACCATTGAGATAAACTCAGAAAAAGGCAAAGGAACTACTGTAAGACTTGTCCTGCCGATTACAATGGCAATAATCCAGGCTCTGCTGGTGAGGGTTAATGATGAAAAGTATGCTCTTCCCATGTCTTCCGTAATTGAAAGCTCTGTGCTTGACAATGATGATATATCTACCATAGAGAACAAAGAGGTTATATTCCTGAGAGGGAAGCCTTATCCCATACTTAGGCTTAAGGAGGTTTTTAATATTCCCAGCCCGCAGGATGACGACAGCGATGAGCAGTTCATTATATATGTCCAGTCAGGAGATATAATGATAGGGCTGGTTGTAACTGAAATGCTGGGCCAGGAGGAGATTGTCATCAAGTCTATCGGGGATCTGCTTATGAATGTGCCGGGTATATCAGGGGCTACAGACCTCGGAGATAAAAAGCCCATATTGGTTGTTGACGTAGGCATTCTTATCTCTGATCTAATATCAAAGGGAAATGTCCCTAATGTTTGAGAAATATTTCAGGCTGAAAAAGAATCCATTCAAAAAGACTCCGGATCCGGATTTTCTTTATCTATCAAATTCCCACCGTGAGGCATATGAGAGGATGATGTATGCCATTGAAGAAAAGGAGATAATGCTCTTAACAGGAGGAGTCGGTGTAGGCAAGACGACACTGAGCAGGTACCTTATTGACAGGCTTGAACCCCAGGAATCCTACAGGTTTGCGCTTATACTCAATCCCAACCTGCCTGTAACACAGCTTTTGAAGCTTATTGCATCGAGTCTCGGCATTGAAAAGAAGAAGAGGGGTAAATCTGCATTGCTTGAACAGATACAGGATGCCTTTTTCAGCTTTTATGAAAACGATATCTCATGTGTCATAATACTGGATGAAAGCCAGCTTATCAAGAAAAAGGACACCTATGAAGAGCTAAGGCTGCTCACTAATTTCCAGCTTGATGATGAGAACCTTTTTACCCTGATAATACTGGGGCAGAAGGAGCTGGAAGCCAAAATAGATTCCGCCGATATGGAAGCGTTCAAACAGCGAATCGGCGTAAGATACTGCCTAAGGCCCCTGAATAAGGCTGAAATAAAGGAATATGTAAGTTACAGGCTTTCCATAGCCGGAGGGCATAATGGCATGGTTGACCCATCCATCTTCGAAAGCCTGTTCCGATATTCAAAGGGCATTCCAAGGATAATCAACAATATTATGTCCCTTGCTCTTTTAAATGCCTTCAGTCTGGATAAGAAGGTCATAACGACGGACATTGTAAAGGATGTCGCCAGAGAACTCAATCTGTAGCAGGTGAATAAATGGATATACTAAAGGCCAGAAAAAAAGCAAAGGAAATGAAGAAAGACAGGCATAAAAAGCCAGCAGATGATGCTCTTGAGTTAAAAAGCCCAAAGGGTGATAAAAAGGATGAATCACCCGGAAAAGATGCTGATTCCAGAAAGGATGCCAAAAAGAAAACCCCTGCAAAAAAACCTGAACCAAAGCCTAAAACAGTAAAAGAAATAAAAGAAAAACCTGTTCCTGAAAAAAAGCAGTATATAAGGAATGTTGAAGAAGAAGAGCAGTTCAGGAGGCAGATCCTGAAGGAACTGGAGGAAGAAGATAAAGCAAAAGCAGAAACTGATACCTCATTGAAAGACTCAAAGGATAATGGAGCTCCTTCTGCAGCTGGATACGGAAAAAAGCCGAAAAAGATAGCGTCAGAGAAGCCTTCTTTAACAGATGAATATACACCAGGCAGTAAAAAAGCAGGAGCAAAACCTGCTGATCTTCCGGAAAAAGCCATGGATTTAGAAGAGACCGGGATTGAGGATCAGAAAGGCACAAAAACCTTGAAGCCTCAAGAAACCATCAAATTCCTTATTTTTAGGATGGGGAAAGAGCTTTACAGCATAGATATTATGAAGATAAAAAAGATAGATCCCATTGATGAAATCACCAGAGTTCCGAACACCCCTCCTTTCGTACTGGGTATTATTTCCCTCAGGGGCGAGATAATTCCCATACTTGATTTAAAGAAAAAGCTGCTTATCAAGGATTACAAGGGGCAGAAAAAGCCCACCATAATTATACTCAATGAGCAGAATGTAGGAGTTTTGATAGATTTTGTTGTTGGGGTCAAGGAGATCAAGGCATCGGATATTGAGAAATCAACAACAATAGTGGGTTCAATTGACTCAGAATTTATTACAGGGATTGTAAGATATAAGAATATGGTTTTTTCAATACTTGATATAACAAACCTGATAAAACGGGATATTTTTGATGGGTTAAATGATTACTTCTCGGATATGAAGCTATAATTATATGGAGGCCTTATATGTCTGACTTTATTTCTATTCTGAACATGTTTGAAGACTATGATTCAGAAAGTAAGCTTAAAACGCTTGATACAGTAAAAAAATCAGCTGTTATTTCTGAAGGGGATATAAGGAAGCTGTATTTTCTTGCTTTGGGAGATAGTGACTGGAGGGTCAGAAAAAAGGCTGTCGAACTTATAACATACAATCCCTGTCAAAAGGATATTAAAGAGCTTATTTCCGCATTGGGAAACGATACAAATGCAGGCAAAAGGAACTCTGCGCAGGAGGCTCTGGCTTTTCTGGGAGAAGATGTCCTTCCATACCTGCATAAAGAACTGAAAAATAATGATGAAGATGTACGCAAATTTGTTGTTGATATTCTTGGTCATATTAAAAGCCGCAGCAGTGTCAGTTTTCTTATAGCTATGCTTGATGACCCTAATCCAAACATTCAGCTTTCAGCTGTTGAAGCTCTTGGAGTTATAGGGGACAGAGGTGTAATTGACCCTTTTATAAAGCTGTTAAAATCAACAGAAAATGACTGGCTCAGGTTTGGAATTATTGAAGCAATTGGAAACCTGAAGGATCATAATATTTTTGAAAAGATAGATGAATTCCTTGAGATCCCCATTCTGGTAAAATCAATCATGCACCTTTATTCCAAACTGGGTGATTCCAACCATATACCCAGGATAATCAGCGTTTTAAAGAAGGGAGAAGAAAGGCATATAAGAAGCTGTATCCAGGCCCTGATAGGGATTAAGGCCAGGCTGGAGAAGCAGGGAAAGCTTGATGATTTTATAGAGAAGATATCCGGATGTAACGGCAAAACATCCATGATTTTCCGTGAATTCATAAATTCTTCGGAAAACATAAGTGAGAGAAGAGATGCAGTACTGCTCCTGGGCTACTTTGCCAATTATGAAGATCTTAAGTTCATTCTTGGGTTTGTTGAGGATATGGAACTGCATGAGACAGTCATAGAGGTGATCAGCTATAAGGTATCAATGCTTACTGAAATAGATTACCTTGACCTTCTTTCCATACAGGATTACCATATAAAAAGGAACATACTGGATTTTGCTCCATATTTCAGTAATTCAAAAACCCTTAAGAATCATATAATTGAGCTTTTAACCCATCCCTATGGATATATCAGGGGTACTTCCGTCTCTGTACTGAAGCACCTGATTGATAATAAAAATGACATAATAAAAATAGTCCCCCTCTTGAATGATCGTTATTCAGATGTCCAGGAATTTGCCATAGAAACATTGATTGAAGTTATTAATAAGAAAGATGATATAAAAGAATTTGCTTTTATGCTGATAAAGCAGATAAGCAGCAGTCCGGACCCTGTTTTCAGGGCTAATGCAGCAAAGATACTGAAGCATTTTCCGCAGGAAAAAAACATAGAGATACTGAAGCTGCTTATGAAGGATGATGTAATGGAGGTCCGCCGGGAAGCTATTAAGGCTCTTCTGCATATATCTGAGAATCAGAAAATGGATTTCAACAGGTTTTTTGAGCTTGGGATCACAGATGAAGACAGGCAGATCAGGATCATAGCCTCAAAGGGCCTTCTTTACGGGAAGAAGGAAGAGAGCCTGAGAATATTAAGGTCATCATTGAATGAGGAGGACCCTATAGTAAGGGCTCAAATCTTCAGAAGCCTGTTTCTTATTGGAACAGATGAAATCCATAAGGAGCTGAAGGGTAAAATTAATTCAGAAAATCCCTTTGTAATCATAACACTTCTTGAAGACCTTACGCAAAAGGAATGTCAGATTTTTCTGAAAACAGTTCTGGAGCTTATCGAACATGAAGATGCTGAGGTAAAAAAAGCAGCCCTTTCAGCTTATTACAGGCTTAAGGGAGAAGAATCCCTCGTCCTTATCAAACAGACTCTCAGTGATGCACCATGGGACCTTAAAGCATCTATAATAGAGATCTTATATAATATCAATACCCTTGAATCCCTGATGATAATATCAAATATTGCGAATGACAGGACTGAAGACGTACAGATTCGAAAACTGGCTATAATGTACATAATTAATTCCAGGGATGAGGATGTGATACAGAGCATTATTCATCTGGTCATGGATACCAATTATTACAATGATATAATTGAAGGGCTTAGAAACCTGAAATACACGGATAATTCAAAATACAGTGCAATAATTCAGAATATTAAATCCAAGGATATTACAAAGAGCTTAGAAAGAATATGATCCAGGATGCTGATCAGTTTCTTTACAGGATGAATCCCATACAATTCAGGCTTTTAAGGGATTTTATCTATAGACAGTGCGGCCTCTGGTTTGATGATTCGCAGATGAATTTTTTTAAGAACAAGCTTGTTGAAAGGTTGAAAACCCTGGATATAACGTCTTTTAACAAGTACTATTATTACCTTCTATATGATAAAAACAGGGATGATGAATTTTTAAATATTACAGATCTGCTGACAACAAATGAGACATACTTTTTCAGGGAGAAGAACCAGCTGAAGGCATTTTCAGAGGAGATACTTCCTATTATTAGAAAAAACAGAATGGGCGTGATATCGCCTGACCTTAATATATGGAGTGCCGGGTGCTCGACCGGTGAGGAAGCATACACTATTGCAATGCTGATACTTGAGACCAATCAGTTCTTAGGCTGGGATATTGATATTCTTGCAACAGATATCAGCCCAAGGGTGCTTTCCATCGGCAGAAAAGGAATATATTCAAAAAGCTCGTTCAGGTCATGTGATCCCTATTTTATGGAAAAGTATTTCACAAAAGATGAATTTGGCCGTAGAATTAAGGATTCAGTGAAGAAATATGTCGATTTTGCCAGGTTAAATCTACTTGACAAGAACCGCCTTAATCTTATAAGGAATATGGATGTAATATTCTGCAGGAATGTTATAATATATTTTGATCTTGAGGCAAAAAAGAAGGTTATAGAATCGCTCTACGACTGCCTTAAACCTGACGGTTTTTTGCTTCTCGGGCATTCAGAATCCCTGGCTAATATCAGTACAAAATTTGAACTGAGGCACTTTCAGTATGATATGGTATATCAAAAGAAGAAGCTTTAAGTTATGTCAATTATAGTAGCAGATGACAGCTATGCTCACAGAAAGATTATTGTGAGCGTTATAAAAGAACTCACAAATGATGAGGTTATTGAAGCCAACAATGGTATGGAGGTCATGTTAAAGGACCTGTCAGATGTTTCACTGATCATATGTGATATAATTATGCCTCAAATGGATGGCCTGAAATTGATTCATTATATCAGGAATATGAAAAAGCTTACAGATTTGCCCATCATAGTAATATCATCAACTGCTGCAGGGGCTGAGGATATAAATAAAATATATTCCATGGGAGTTTCTGAGGTATTGCAGAAACCTGTGGATCGCGAAAAATTAAGACAGGCATTAAGGAATTACTTATGAAATTTAAATTACGGTTCTGCTTACTTTCAATTGCTTTGATCTGTTTTGTCTCATGCGGGTATAACCTTATGGGTAAAGGCAATTACCTTCCTCCGGATATTAAGTCCGTAAGGGTCGATATTATTGAGAATCTGTCATACAAATACGGGATTGAAAGCGGGATAACCAATGCTCTGATTGACAGGCTGTCTGCTGCATCGGATCTTAAGGTCCTTACTAAAGGCAAGGCAGATGCTGTTCTCAAAGGAAGGATCAAAAACTATGTGCTAAAGCCTATTGAGATAGACCAGGGAGGCTATGTAACAAAATACCAGGTTAATATTTCACTTCAGATGCAGCTTACCCGAATTGGCACAAATGAGGATATCTGGAGGGATGATAATCTTTACTTTTATAAGGACCTGGATGTCTCCCAGACCATCTTCAACTCTGCTGAATACGAAAACCAGGCATTGGAGGAGATATCAGAAGAGATAGCAGACAGGGTCGTTACGACAATACTTATGAATTTTTAATTTTGCCGGTTTTGGCCTGAAACAGGCTGTCCACAGTAAAAAGATGCCTTTCAGAAAAAAAAGCGGTTAAAAGAAGAAAAAGCATAATAATATCCAGAATAAGGGTTGTCTCTAGGTTGCCTTTTCCATAGCCCATGCAGCCGCATGATATGTCAAGCCCCCTGATCAGAGCTGATGATATAAGCAAAATGAAGCTGGCAAGGCTGAGCATGATAATCAGCATTGACTCTTTCAGCCATAAACCTAAGATCAGGAACAGGCCTGCAATAATTTCAAGAAAGGGCATGAAAACGGCTGCAAAACCTATAATGAATTCTGGAAATAGTCTGTAATTATAGATCTCATCAGCAAAGCCGGATATGAAAAAAATCTTGGAAGAACCTGTATAAAGGAAAAAACTGCCTATAAACAGCCTTATCAGAAGAAAGAGGACTATAGTGCATCTATTTCTTTTATCCATCCTGATTCCCCGTGTGTTTCTGCCTGTCCATCCATTCATAAAACCCTCCTTTATAAATATAGATTTTCTCATAATCTGCAATATTGGACAGCCTGTAATACATCTCATCTGCCATATCGCAGTAAATATCCGAGCAATAGAGGACCAGCGTATAGAATGGAGGGTATTCTGCAAGAAATTGACCGATATAGTCATCAAATTCATAAAGGGGAAGGGATACTGCCCGGGGTATATGCCCTTCATTGTAGCTCTTATTTTCTCTGACATCCACTATTATAATCTCTTCATCATCGATCATTCTGATCAAGCTGTCAAATGTTATGTAGATATCTTCCTCATCCGGGCCTGCTTGTTTTACAGCCCTTTTATAGGGTGCTGTGTATCCAAAGAGAGGCATTTTCTGGGTTAAATGGTTGAAAAAGATTGAAAATGCTATACACAGCAATATAATTACCGAAATTTTTAAAATTGTTTCTGAATTAATAGCTTTCATAAATATTTATCATCAGAATTATAACAATAAATAATCGCTTTTGGTTCATTTTGTCCATAAATTTATTTATTAATATTATGGTTCATATTATATTTTTTAGAACGGACTAAGAACAGGAGATCTGTCATGAAACCTATTTACCTGGACTATAATGCAACGACACCCATACTGCCGGAAGTTGCTGATGCTATGAAGCCCTATCTTTATGATATATTTGGAAATCCATCAAGTGATCATTTTTATGGCAGAACAGCAAAAAAGGCAATTGAGGGTTCAAGGGCAATGGCTGCCGCCATTATTAATGCAAAGCCGCATGAAATTATATTTACGAGCGGAGGCACAGAATCAAATAATATTGCTATTGCAGGGTATGCGATGGCAAACAGAGAGAAAGGAAAACACATAATATCAACAGAAGTGGAGCATCCTGCAGTATTGGAAGTGCTTGAGCACCTCAGCCACATAGGATTTACCCATAGCCTTCTGCCGGTCGACAGGTATGGGGTGATATCGGTGACGGACCTTAAAAACGCAATAACAGAAGAGACTATCCTTATAACTGTTATGCATTCAAATAATGAGGTAGGGTCAATTCAGCCGGTTGATGAAATTGGGGAAACTGCAAAAAATTTTGGGATTGCTTTTCACAGCGATGCTGCCCAATCCGTGGGAAAGATCAGGGTTGATGTGGAAAAGAGCCGGATAGACCTGCTGTCTATCGCCGGGCATAAGCTTTATGCCCCCAAGGGTATTGGCGCTTTGTATATTAGAAATGGGACAGTTCTTAATAAGATCATTCATGGGGCAAACCATGAAAGAGACCTGAGGCCGGGGACTGAAAACCTTCTTGAGATAGCAGGCCTGGGGAAAGCATGTGAGATCATGAAAAGGGACCTTGAAAGAAACTCGGCATACCTCCTGGAATTAAGAAATTACATCGCTGAAAGGCTTTCAAAAAATATCAGGGACCTTCTGATCATAACAGACCTGGAAAATTCCCTGCCGAATACCCTGAGCATTGCCTTCAAGGGCATCTCAGCAAACAGGCTGACTGCCCTTGCAGAAGGTATTGCTGTAAGCACAGGTTCAGCGTGCCATGCTGATATCAAGGAAGCATCACATGTGCTGAAAGCCATGGGGATCTCTGCAGATTATATAATGGGGGCCATAAGGATATCGGTCGGCCTTATGATGAAAAAGAGCGAAGCGGATGCTGCCTGTTTGATTCTTGAAAGAGCTGCTGATCATTTGATGAAAGACACGCAAATAGCTGTAAGCGATAATTCGGAACCGGCGGAGATCAGGCTGACAGCCTTCAGCAATCATCTGGGATGCAGCTGCAAGATAGACCAGGATATTTTAGCAGGTATTATGAAAAGCTTTATAGTGAAGCCCGGGGAAAAAATACTTGTCTCAAATGACAGCAGTGATGATTCAGCGGTATTTGAAATTGGAAACAATAAGGCAATTGTAGGGTCTGTTGATTTTTTCACCCCTATTGTTGACGATCCATACTCATATGGGCAGATTGCCTGCTCCAATGCTCTCAGCGATATTTATGCCATGGGTGCAGCCCCCCTGTTTGGGCTTAGCATCCTGTGCTATCCTGTCTCAAAGCTTCCTTTGCATGTTCTTGAGAGGGTACTGAAAGGAGCTCATGATAAAGCAGCGGAAGCAGGGATTAATATTATAGGAGGACACTCTGTAGAGGATAGTGAGTTGAAATACGGCATGGCCGTGACCGGAATTATAGATTCTGATAGAATAATTAAAAATAATACTGCAAGGGATGGTGATCTGCTGGCAATCACAAAACCTCTTGGATCAGGCATCATCTGTGCAGGAATGAAAAAGAGGGCTGTCAGCACTAAAACTGCAGAATATGCCATTCGTGTGATGGCAGAGCTTAACAATAGACTGGATATGTTCTCTGAATTTCATGTCAGTGCTTGCACTGATATTACGGGTTTCGGCCTTCTTGGCCATCTCACGGAAATGATCGGGGATTCAAACCTTGAAGCGATATTGGATATGGAGCGCATGCCGGTCATAGAATCAGCCTATGAACTGCTGGGGCAAGGAATAGTCCCCGGCAAAACAAGGAACAACCTCAAAAATGCATTACCGGCCATGGAATGGTCGGAGAGAATTTCAGAAGCTGACCGATTAGTGCTTGCTGATGCACAGACCTCAGGCGGGCTTCTTATTGCATTTCCGCCTTCCTTCAGGGACAGGATACTTGAGTACTCAAAAAAAAGAGGCTATTTTTTCAGGATCATTGGAAAGATTGCAGAATCAAAAATAAAAAGAATAAGAATACAGTAGAGAATTCCAAAAAACTGACTGCATGAAAGGAGAAAAAATCGAAAGAACCTGACAGATATGGAAAATCATCGGAAAGGGGAGACTGCCTGGTGGTTTTTTCGCATTATCTTGCTTGCTATGGGACTGTTCGGGCTAATAGCAGGCCCTTCAAAGAGCCTGATAATGATCTTAAAGCCTGGGATCGGGACATCCATAATCATTTTTTATCTTATTAATAGAATAATTTGTTTTATTTATAAACCTCAGTTCTCAGTTGGCAGGAATTCTCAGAATGTTTTCAGCTCTCTGCTGTTCAGTGCAATACCTAAAGCCTGTAGCTGCCATGGATATTAATACTGGAATTAAAATACTAAAATTATTTGAATATTTTGATTTTCAGGAATATTATCAAATAAGGCTCTTTTTGAATCAGCGCTGATCTTCTTATAGATTGCCATACCTTAAAGAAAAGGAGGGTAAAATGAAAAGGTATATCCTGTTTTTTATGCTGATTGTTTCTGTATGCACATTTTTATTTGCTGATAATCATGATAAAGCTGTTGAATTATATAATGAGGGCGTGGACTTTCATGACGGCAATAAACCGGACAAGGCCCTGGAAAAATACCTGGAAGCGCTTGGTTATGATACTTCTATAGGTGAGGTTTACCTGAATATAGGGCTTATATATATTGAAAAAAACGACCTTGATAAAGGCGAGGAATATACATTAAAAGCACTGGATACTTTTATTGAGACTGATAAGAAGATCTCTGCAGAGCAGAGCTTTGAAAGGCTGCTTGCAATAACTGCAAATAATCTGGGTGTAGTTTATTTGCGGAAAATGGATCTAGCTTCTAATAATTCTAAAAAGCAGAAACACCTCGAAGATGCATTAAAATCATTCTGCTATGCATTGGAATTTGATCCTGACTATAATATACCAGGAGACAATTATGAGGCCTACCTTCCTGATATTGAGAAATCAGCCTTAGATTTCTATGATGATGGAGTGGATTATCAGGACGAGGAAAAGAACGTTGAAGCTATTGCATGTTTCAGGATTGCCAAGGACCTTGATCCGTCAATAGGCGAGGCTTATCTCAATATTGGGCTTGGTTATCTTAGGGGTGGATTATATGATGAGTGCATATACTGGTCAAAAAATGGCATAAATATTCTTAGAGAGCATAAAAAGGTTATCGCCGCAGGGCAGACGCTGGAAGAACTGGTGGCCATATGCTACCTGAACATGGGCCTTGCATATATCGGTAAAGCCCGTGAAGCTGATGCCAACGGCAACTATGACGATGCCGATA
Source organism: uncultured Candidatus Sumerlaeota bacterium (assembly GCA_964389675.1). GTDB lineage: Bacteria > CAYMEV01 > CAYMEV01 > CAYMEV01 > CAYMEV01 > CAYMEV01. The sequence continues at coordinate 60,292 of CAYMEV010000001.1, read as the reverse complement.
TCTATCACCAGTCAGCGATCGGGTGCTGGGATAAAGGAATAAAAGAAGATCCGTCATGTGCACATATAAAGAAGATATACAATACCTATAAGGACAGCTATAAATAAATCCCATCTTCAGGAACTGTACTGCATCCTGAAAATGATATTATTGCTTTTTTATACTAAAACACTAAAATACAGAATATGAAGAATCTGCTGCCCGGTTTTATTTCTGAAATGGTTTCTTCCAGAAGGTGTGAAGGCAGTTTCTATGCAGTTATAATGCATCTTGACATTTCCGGGTTTACTCCAATGACAGAAAAGCTGATGGAGAAAGGGACCGAGGGAGCTGAGATACTTGCAAAGATACTTAATAATGTCTTTGACCCTCTAATAAGCACAATTCACCTGTTCGGGGGATTTGTGTCCGGTTTTGCAGGGGATGCATTTACAGTGATCTTTAAGGATACAGGGATCCTTAATGCCTTATCCTGTTCCTTAAGGATCAGGGAGATCCTGGGGCAGATAGAAATCCAGAATACCAGGTTCGGGACATATGAGCTTTCTTTCAAGTTGAGCCTATCATCAGGGAACGTGGAATGGGGTATACTTGGAGACAGGCACAGGGTCTATTATTTCAGGGGTGAGACAATAAGTAACAGCATTGAAAACCAGAAATTCTGCGAGGGATCAGAAATTATCATAGATGACACTCTGGTTGGAGAAGAGGAAGTTAAAGCAGATCTGATCAGAGACAAAAGATACAGGCTTATATCATGCAGAAGGATCAAGCCGCAGGTTCGCCGCAGGATTGATTTTATACCTGAAGAGATTGCATCCCTTTTTTTTCCTGAACAATTATTTCAGGGTGGACAGACAGGTGAATTCAGAAAAGTAGTCACTCTGTTCATATATTTTGATTCTTCATTAATGCATGATGAGCTTGATGAGCTTATAAAAAATATAACAGGATACTGCGATGATTTCGGGGGCTATTTTAACCGTGTTGAGTTCGGGGACAAGGGAGGAGTCATGCTTATCATCTTTGGTGCACCGGTATACTATGAGGGTAATATAAGAAGGTCAGTTGATTTTATTAAAGCTGTAAAGTTATTTGCTGGAAATAGAATAAAAGCGGGGATGACTTCAGGAATGGCATTTACAGGGTTTACAGGAACAGATGAAAGGTGCGAATATACAGCATTGAGTGATACTGTGAATCAGGCGGCAAGGTTTATGGCAAAGGCTCCTGCGGGGGAGATATGGTTTTCCCGGTCCATTGCGAAATCTATAAGGAATGATTATAAAAGCGTATATATCGGCAGGCTGTCCTTTAAGGGGAAAAGCAGGCCAATTCCGGTTTACAGGCTCCTGGAGCAAAGCCATGATCAGGGTCCGGCCTTCTACAGGAATGAAATGATAGGCAGGCAGGATGAATTAAGCCTTTTAAAAGAAAGTGCAAAACCTGTATATAACGGAAAATTCGGAGGTATCATAATCATATACGGAGAAGCTGGAATTGGCAAAAGCCGTCTGCTTGACGAATTTGTCAGGAAAGAAAGCGCGTTTGCAGCATTCATGCAATCAGATAATCTGCTTAAAACAGGCTTCAACCCTCTTAAATATTTTGCCTTAAACTATTTCAGGCAATCAGGAAAGGCAGATCCAGAGCAGTTCAATTCAGTCTATGAAAGAATGCTGAAAAGCCTGAAAAAGCTTAAGGATGCCAGGGCTGATAATGTTCTGGGTGAACTTATCAGGCTGAAATCAGTAATTTCAGCACAGCTGGGCCTGGATATTAATGATCCATATTATTCTTCCCTTGATTCCAGGGGGAGGTATGAAAATACCGTAACAGCCTATAATGAACTCTTAAAGGCATTAAGCCTGTTGAAGCCATTGATAATATGCATAGAAGATATACAGTACCTGGATGAAGGTACTCAGGAAGTATTCAGGCTGTTATGCAGGACAGGGAATGATTATCCTTTCCTGATTGCAGGAACAAGCCGTTTCGATGATGATGGCGGAAAGCCTGTCCTGAAGGTTGATAAAGAGATAGTCCAGCGCGAAATAGTAATTGACAGGCTTAATGACAGGGAAGCTGAATCATTGATAAATGAACATATCAAAGCAGAAGAACCCTTAAAAAAGCTGATTATTTCAAAAGCAGAAAATAACCCTTTTTATCTTGAGCAGATTATTCAGTATATTAAGGAAAACAGGCTGATGGGTAAATCCCTGAAGGATATATCAATTCCTGAGAGCATATATTCAATAATCATTGCCAGGATTGACAGGCTTGTAACAGATCTAAAGCAGATAGTGAAAGTTGCATCAGTACTGGGAAGGGAGTTTGAGATAGCCATACTCCGGAAGATTATAAAGGGGCTTGGTTTGCTTCCGCAGACTGTGCATGAACAGGAAAAGCTTGAGCAGTTAGAGAATAAAAACATATGGATGAAGCTCTCCCTGCTTAAATATATATTCAAACATGCGCTATTGCAGAAAACAGCTTATGAAATGCAGCTAAAATCAACGCTTAGAAAGTGTCATTTATATGCTGCCAGGAATATTGAAGAGGCATATAAGGGATCTGAAAACAGATATTATGAGATTGCATATCATTACTATAATGCAGAAGAAAAAAGCAAAGCAATTGAGTATTATAATAAGTCAGCCTTCTATTTCACAAAAAGGTTTGAGAACCAGAAAGCACTGGAATGCTTTGATGTATTACTGCAAATGTGCGATGAAAGCGAAAAGCTTTTTGAATATAATTTTCACAGGATAACTATACTCGAGTTAATAGGCAGGACAGATCAGTGCATAGATGAATTAAGGGGCCTTATAAAAAAAGCAAAAAGCATGAATAATATCCTATATCAGTTAAAGTTTCAAAACCAGCTTATATGCTTACTCCATATGAAAGGAGATATGGACGAGGCTTATGATATATGCAGAGAAACCATTGAAACAGCTGTAGAATTTGGGAATAAAAATGAACTTGCAATATCATACGGGAATATGGGAAAGCTCTATTTCCGCCAGAATAAGTATGATGAGGCCAGGCAGTACTTCTTATATCAGCTTCATTCTGCTGAAGAAACCGGGGATATGACTGGAATGAGCTCAGCTTCAGGGAATATGGGCAATGCTTATGTTGAGCAGGGAAACTATGAGAAGGCAATGGAGTATTACAGGGCTTCCTATGAAACTGCTGAAAAGAGCGGGAATAAAAGGAATTCAGCCAGCGCGCTGGGCAGTATAGGGCGTGTATATTCAAATACAGGCAATATGGATAAGGCCCTGAAGTATTATCTCATGAAAGAAGAAATATCAAAAGAGATTGGTGATAAGGGTAACTTAAGCACGGTAAACGGTAACCTTGGAATACTCTACCATGTCCAGGGTTATATGGAAGAAGCATTAGAGCGTTATGAGAAGGCTAAAGCCCTTTTTATTGAAATTGGAGATAAATTGGGCCTGTGCCTTATTACAGGGAACATAGGAGTATTATACAGTGATATGGGGAAATTTGACGAAGCATTAGCAAGCTTTGAAATACAGCTGAAAACAGCAAAAGAGATTGCAAATAAAAAGGGGATCATACTTTCTACAGCAAATATGGGCAAAACCCTCATTGAAAAAGGTGATTTTTTAAACAGCCTTAAATATATTGAAGAAAGCAGAAAAATAGCGCAGGAAATTGGTGATAAGCCGGCATTATGCGAACTTAGTTCATATAAAGCCTGGTTATACAGGCTGAAAGGAAATTATAAAAGGTCAATTGCTTTATATAATTCCACTGCGTCAATTGCAAAGGAATTAGGCGATTATAAGGCTGAAAGCCTTGCTTACTGCAATATTGCATCTGTTTACAGGATGATGAATGAGCTGGAAAGTGCATCGGGCTTTATTGATAGATCACTGAAGCTTTCAAAAAGGGTAAATGTCAGGTATGATTCCTGTTTCATATTTATTGAAAAGGCAAGGATCTCATTTGAAACCGGGGGTTATGAGACAGCCCTGGACTTTATAACTGAGGCTGAGAAAATAGCTGAAGAATTGGGAAATAAGAGCTTCCTTTTTGATTCAAAAATATTACATGCCAGAATTCATGCAAATAAAGATAAGAAAATTGCATTAGATATCTTAAAAAAACTCAAAAAGAAATATGAAGGATGCCTGCAGGAGAATGCACTTGTGAATTTTGAGATCTATATGCTTGATGGCTCAGAAAATTGCAGGACAGAAGCATTAAAAAGCCTTGGTGAGCTTTATAAAAAAACCAGGAATTATGAATATAAACTGATGATAGACAGAATTAAAAAAGATGCTTTTGTTAACTGATACATAATTAAAAATATTATTGTATCTAAAATGCCTGTTAAGAAATAAATAATAAAAGGGCAAGTACCTTTATTCAGCATCTGATTAAGTGGCATTATTAAAAAAAATATTTCCAGCCTTTGACAAATACAATGCATTATTATAAAATATAAGACTAAGGAGCAGTATAATAACAAATATCAAGGCAAATATCAGAGGTTTATCTGTAAGGCTTGCAAAAGAGCATATCAGGGATGTATACGGCGAAGATGCCCTGACGAAGGCGATTGATCTTCTGGAGCCTGAATCAAAGGAGATCATCGACAGGAGTATCCTTTCAGGCTCCTGGTATTCTGAAAAGGCTTATATAGATTTTCTGAAAGCATCGGATAGAGTGCTGGGAAAGGGCAATTATCAGATATGCAGAAATATAGGGCATTATCAGGCACTAAAGGGAGTCCCGAGAGCTCTTGCGCTTTTTTTGCGGCTTGGGAATCCTCTGTTTACCCTGATGCGTGCACCAAGAATGTGGAAGCAGATACATGACCACGGATGGCTGGAAGTATCCTCCGAAGAGCCTGATTCAGGATGTATAAAACTTTATGATTTCAAGACTCCCCACAGGGCCTTCTGCTTTTCCATGATGGGGTATTGCGAGGGCATAATAGAAGCCTGCCATTTGAAAACTGTTGAAATGACGGAAAGAAAGTGTGTTACCCTTGGGGACCCTTATTGTGAATTTTATGGGACATGGTCTGAAGTTTAAAGCCAATTTCAGCTGAAACTGCATTTAATTGGATTAAGAAGACTGCATGGCAGAAAGGCACTTTCTCTAAAGCAGAAAAACCGAAAAGAATAGAATGGTATAATAAAAAATTCTGCGTTTTATATCTGATTCAGGACATGGGATGTCCTTTTCTTAAAATCAAGAAATCTGTCCCTGATAAGATCCATATGCTTTATATTTGTTGTCTGTATTACCGGATACCAGAGGCCATTGAGATACCTTGATCTAAATCCCCAGTATATGCCGTCTATATAGACGCAGGAGAGTATATCATGTCCAAGAAGTGCATAGAGTATATTATATGCAACAGAGCTGATCGCTGGTGCTATATACGGATAGTATCCCTTTTCCCTGACAATGAAATTCAGGTTTTCTATATTATAACTGAGGTTAATAATCTCTTCCTTAGTTGATCTATCCTTATCGGGTATTGCAATGACACCTTCATTATGGGGCCCGAAGATCTGGCCCTTTTCATAAAATTCATGATACCCCTGTTTTTCAAGTATATAATTAGCTCTTGCAGCCATGACACCAAGCCCCATTCCTGTTATCTGTGAAGACAGGATGTTTAGCTTATTGAACAGGTATGTGCATAATATATCAACAGGGTCACTTACAATTATGATATTACCCATAAAGCCAGTGTTCTTAAGAGGTTCTATAAGGCTGTCAAGTATCCTTCTGTTCCCGGGAAACTGTATATCCCGGACATTGATCCTTGCTGATTCCAGGGGAGGAATGTGTGCAGCGGCTGCAAAAACGATTATATCATATTCAGGGATCTTATCAAAATTTTCAAGTATCCTTACCTCCACCTGCTTTTCTGGTTTAGGCGGGTGGATCTGATTTACCTCAAGTTCGTATCTTTCAGCAAGTTTTGGATTTTTGTCATAGATTGCAATATGTTCAGCAAACTCACTGTTTAGAAGCAATCTTAATGATATGAGCACTGTTCCTCCAACATTTCCGAGCCCGTAGACCAGTATCTTCTTCTTTTTATTTTGATGGTTGAATACTCTGAATATCTCTTTCTCCCTTTTTTTGTTAATATATATGCTGCTGTCTGCGATATATTCTTCTGTCCTTATCAGTGTATCCAGAGGATCTGTTCTTAAATCCGGACATGGCAGTATCTCGCCATATGATTCTAAACTATATTCAATTTTATTAATATCCAAATTAAATGCTCCTTATATATTTATGCAATGATATGGAATCTTTTGAGTGTGTCTATATCTTTCAATAACAGATCAGAGAGCATCTCCTGGTTATTGGGGGTATGCAACGGGTTATATACGGGAATTTTGGGATTCTCCAGTACTTCCTGTATATTTTCAAGGATAAGGTTCTTCTTCTTGTATTCAAGGTAGATCTCCTCTATATCCCTGAAAAGGTTATAGGCATTTTCAAGGGCATACTGGGAGAAGACAATCCTGTCATTCACACTGATATTATGCTGCTGTTCAAAGGGGCAGAACGGCAGTATATAGAGCATTGACCTGTTTAATGGCTCCTGGAGTTCCATGTAATCAATAATGCTGTCCCCTCCTGCAAACGGATATATCATATGCTCTTCATACCAGCTGTGCAGCCTGGGGATATAAAATACTGATTCTGATGCAATATTATTTGCATCCATTATTTCTTTAGCCAGTCCGGAAACAATTCCTGAAACAACACGCTCGATCTTAACCCCCACATTCATTGCTGCTTTCTGTATATTAAGGATCCTCCTGGCTGAGTGCACAAGTATATCTGAAAGAATGGTCCTTTTACCAAATGCTTTGATTGTCTTTAACTGTATGGGTATGGAGTAATAGTGTTTGGAATGTGTAAAGCCTATCAGCTTCCCTTCAGAACTGACTACTCTTTCTGCGTGAAGCGCTTTGCTGATTGTTCCCGGTACAATATATTTGCCTAATATATTACCGAATAATATGCACAGGAACTGGTCCTGGGGGTTTTGTCCGTTTAAGAGGGATATCCTTTCCATAATATTGAATACAATGTCCTTATAACTCAGCGAGATTATTGCGCTTTCCTTATTTATTTTTGACAGTATTTTAAGTATAGCCTCCCTGTTTTTACGGATCCTTGTCCTGATCTTTCTATGCTGACTGAAGGGGACCTTTAGTACATCTTCCAGGTTGTTTATAAAGATCAGAGGTTTTCGAAGGTCTATGATGCCGAGCTTTAAACTGTATTCCTTTCTTTTGAATTCATGAGGGATCTGATAATATCCCATTATTTTATTGTAGTTGTGTTCGGTTTTTTCAATTCTGGCAAGACTGTTCTTTTCCTTCAGAAGGTTTAGATCTGTTTCCTGTAGGGCAAAGAGATAGCCTTCTTTGATTAAATAAAGATGAAACCTGCTTTTGACGAATATATGGCTGTCATTTTCTATAAATACTGGATCAATATAGGCAACTTTGCCGAAGGTATTGTTCCTTTGAAATTTAGAAACAGCAGGATCTTTGATAATACCGAAAATCCCATCTTCCCTTATTTTATAAAACAGGATTACCCCAATAAATTCCCTGTTATGTGTTGCCCTTTTTATAATGAACAGATGAGCATTTTTCTTTTTAAGGTCGCTTAAAAGGCTTTCAAAGGAAATATTATACCTTTTTTTCCTGGATAGAAAACATGATAAAAGCCTTGAGGGAAGTGAGCTAAAAATATCAGGCGTTTCCCTTATGCTACTGATCTCTATCTTGAAATCCCAGAGTTCGATATTCTGTTTTTCTTCAGGCTGTCTGATATAAAGGTTATTGTCAGTTATATATGAAGCTGACCTTGCATCCACAAGGTGGTCTATTGATTCGTCCGTATCTATAAGGTCTCTTATTTTTGTTGAGTTTATATAATTGAAAACATCTTCAAGCTCTCTAAGAATAATATTACCCTTTATTTTATCGATAATCCTCTTGAAATCAGGATTATTGTGTATATGCCTCCCCTGAGGGTCTTTCCTGAATACGATAAAATGGTTGAGTTCCTTTATCAGGCTTTTATTCTCGGATTTGTACGCTGATGCATTGACAATTACATCAGCTCCGGCAACCAGATACAATTCTCTATTGGGAAAAGCTTTCAATAATCTATGAAGGTCATTTTCATTTGCGAGATTTACAGGCGGTATCTCAGGGTATATAAATGCGTTTAAGAGATGAGAAGTGCTGAGGCGTATTATATTCTTCCTGATTGCCGGAGGAAGTGTCCTCTTTCTCCATGAGAACTCATCCACCTGTATAAAGATATCGAAACCCTCCTTCTGGCAGGTTTTGACTATTTCAAGGTGACTCAGGCTGAATGGGTCGAAAGTTCCCGGGAAGAAGGCGACAATCTTGTCTTTAGGCATGTCAAGGCTGCCATTGGCAAACTCATAGGCTGATATAAACATGTAAATATTGTTCAGCAGTGTTGCTGAATAGAAAAGGTCCACATAATCATTTGGTTTGTTTGAAATCAGAGACAAAATCTTTTTCAGGGAAGCACAGAGTATCTTTTTTTTCTCTTCTGACGGAAGAAATTTTGACCCGAAGATCCTTGACCCTATTATATAATGTGCTTTCTGTTTTGTATATTGATTCATATCACAGAGAGAACCTGTAAAAAGCCCCAGAATTTTCATATCCAGTCTGTGCTGCTGGTGCTGTACATTATCCAGATGGGAAAGGATTATGGAAAGCGTTTTCAGGTAAAGCTCCTTTAATGGAGGGCTCCCTACCTTGATCTTTTCCTTGATGTCATTGTATATCTCCAGGAATTCTTCGATCGGCAGTTTGGCTACTATCTGCCCCAGGACCCTTGGTATATAATGTGTAAATCCCATGGATTCCTGCTCCAGGGTTCTAAGAAGCTCTATGCTTATCTCGTTAAGCTGTGCAGGGTTCAGCATCCTGCTCAGCTCAAGCAGGGAGCTGCCTGCCTGAAACCTCGTTCCTTCATACTGGCTTACTTTAAGGATATTGCCCAGGTGTATCGCAATATCTATTATAAGTGAGCTTTCGGGGTCTTTTTGCTTAAGCTTCTGTGCAATATCAACAAGCATCTGGCAGTTTATCTTCTTTTCAATCCATGGAGTACTGGTCTTCAGATTTCTCAGGAAAATCGGCCTGATGTCAATATTCTCCAGAATATGGCCTATTCTGTCTCTGTTGCCCTTGCTGATCTCACTGCAGATCTTATCCCTGCTTTCCTCATCAAGAGAATTGAGAAATATATATAATGAATAGGTTTCAGTGGGATTATCATCTATTTCAAGAATTCTTTTTATCGAACCGCATAATCTGCTTCTGTGCTCATCGACCAGGTCCCTCCAGAGATCTCTTCTGCTTAATGTCAGAAAAGCCCTGAGAGTCATCAGCCTAATTCTTCTGTCATTGTGCGAGAGGTTCTCAAATAGCATCGGAATTGCCACCAGCAGGTTCTCATTGCTGATATTGCTGCTTGCATCAGATATTATCTCCGTAAGATACAGGAGTTGAAGAGGTTTTGCCCCTGCACTCTTTTTAATGATGGTTTTTATTACCTGCTTGCCGAATTCTTCCTTCTTTTCACCTTTTGCTGTCTTAAGCAGCTTTCTAAGCGATACTGTGACATTGTACAGCTTCTTTTCCGTCAGATATCCCTCAGGGTCTGACGGTTCAACATAATCAAGCAGAGAAAATATCTTCAGGAGATACTTGTCAGATTTATCAATCACCATGTGCGTTTTGCCGGGGGGGAGGTACCTGGTGTATGCTTCCCTCATCTCTGCGAGGAATTTGCCTATAGTATCAGCGCTGTGATACCTTATATCGTCATCAGGGTGGCTGAGAAGGTCAAAGAGAAAGCCAATGCAAAGCTCTCTCTGTTCAAGAGTAAGAAAGTCAGAATATGCTTCTATAATGCTTAGATAGATCCTGAGATCGTTCTTTGTCTTTTCCTGCCTGGCATCTTCAAAAAGCCTTTTGAGAGAGAATGAATCCCTGATCTTATCCATGACGAATATATTGTGTGCGACTGCAAGTGTCTTTGCTGCATCCAGTATCTGGGAATTAGGCAGTATTCCTATAAAATCCGAGTTTACATTCCCGTTAACAATACAGATCGCATTGAAGTCACTGTGCCTCTGTCCATAGTCCTCCAGGCTGATTCCGCTTTCAACATCAGTATTAATTCCGAGAGTAATGAACATTCTTTCCAGGTCTTCAAGTTTTCTGTACACTCTTCTGTACCTGTCCAGCTTTTTATCATCCAGGTTATCAAGCTTATCTCTGATAACATCGAAGGATTCTTTATTGCTGTATATGGCCATGCGCGACGAGCCGTCGGGATATGTTCTTGATTTTACTCGGAAGTCCGAATATATCAATATTATTGTTTCATTTGGGAGCCTGAGTTCTTCAAGGTCCCAGGTGCTGTGGTTTGTAGCATAATGGGAGAGGTTGTACAATCCATTCCTGTCATACCATTCTTTGGTATAAAAATAATGATAATATGCTATCTGCTTCAGTTCTTCGCCAACACATCCGTACTTGCCTATATCATGGCCGATTGAGGCTCCTGACAGTATTGCAAGGTCAACGGGAAAGCCGAGCCTTTTCATCTGCAGGCCAATGAACATGCACAGGCTGTAGACACCAAGCGTATGATCGAGGCTTGTGTATCCTTTCCATTCCTGGCTCATTTTCATAAGCCCGTATACATTCTGCTTGTCGAATACATCCAGAAACTGATCATATTCCTTTTTGAAACGGGACTGTGAATACTCATCTGTCATGAGTCCATAGTACGGGTATTTATATTCCCATTTATTCTCGGGGCTGGTCTTGGCATTAATTATGAATGTTTTCAGTATCCTTGCGAAAATGGTAAAAAATCCCAGGAAATAATTGTCATTTACAAGCTCTGCATTTGATTCAATGAGGGTATGAGGGTAGAGAAGGCTCTGGTTGAAATTATATATTATATTCTTAAGGTTTTCTTCATCTGTATTGAAGATCCATGACTTGCCCTTATTTGTGTAAAAGGCTTCAAAAATGGCGATTGAAAGCCTTAAGGCTTCGGTACAGCTGAAAATGCCGGTTTGATATATGCTTTTTATTTTGCTTTTAATATTTGGGGAATTTGTGACCTTCTTAAAATATTCTACATCAAACCCGGATTTTTTGAGGAAGGCTGTATTATTCAGGTCTTTGTCCATAAAAAGATTTAGATCTCTGAAATCCTCTTTTTTCATAACCAGTTCCTCCTGCTATAAAAACCGTGCTGATAATATATTATATATTATATCTGATAGCTGTAAATATAATGATACTATGCCCCTGAAGATTTTTTCTTCAGGGGCAGAAGCAGCTATTGCAAGCCTATTTCATATCCTTTTTCGAAGGCCTGTATATTAAGCGGAACCAATTTGGGCTTTGATTTCAGGGTATCCTCAATTCCTTTTATGGCGCTCTCTTTCCTGATTATCTTTGTAGCGCCGATATAAGTGCCGAACATGACCATGTTTGTAGCCTTGGCATTGCCAAGTTCCATGGCTATTCTATTGCCTGGGGTGTACAGGCATTTCACATCATCTCTGTTTGTCTTTCTGTCAATAAGCGTCTCGTTTATTATTATCAGTCCGTTTTTTTTGACTTTCGGTTCAAATTTATCGAGGGAAGGTTTATTGAGGACAACGATTGCATGAGGGTTTGCTATTATTGGCGAAGCAATGGGTTCATCAGAGACCACAACTGTGCAGTTTGCAGTGCCTCCGCGCATTTCAGGCCCATATGAAGGTATCCATACTACATGTTTGTCTTCAATCATACCGCAGTAGGCCAGTATCTTGCCTATGAGCATAACTCCCTGTCCGCCGAATCCTGCCATTATTACATCAGAGTACATATCTAATTTCCTCCATCTATATTTTTAAATTCGCCAAGAGGGTAATAGGGTATCATGTTTTGTTCCAGCCAGTCAAGCGCCTGGATTGGAGTCATCCCCCAGTTTGTGGGGCATGTGGATAACAGTTCAACAAAAGAGAATGGCTTACCCTTGACCTGGTTTTCAAAAGCCTTCTTTACAGCCTTTTTTGCCTTGATTATATTTGCAGGCTTGTGCAGTGATTCACGTACGATATATGACGGAGCCTTGAGTGTTGCAAGAAGCTCTGCCATCCTTATGGGGTAACCTATCAGCTCCGGGTCCCTTCCATAGGGCGATGTGGATGTTTTTTGCCCGACAAGCGTGGTGGGTGCCATCTGCCCGCCAGTCATGCCGTAGATAGCATTATTTATGAATATAACTGTAATCTTTTCACCCCTGTTTGCAGCGTGGATAATCTCTGCAGTACCGATGGATGCAAGGTCGCCGTCACCCTGATATGTGAATACAATAGTGTCAGGCCTTACCCTCTTGATCCCCGTCGCCAGGGCAGGGGCCCTTCCATGGGCGGCTTCCTGAAAATCAACATTAAGATAATTATACATAAGAACACTGCATCCTACAGGTGCAACCCCAACTGCCCTGTCCGCCACGCCAAGCTCATCTATTGCCTCGGCAACAAGCCTGTGGGCTATTCCATGAGTGCAACCCGGGCAGTAGTGTGTAGGCCTTTCATATAAGGATTCTGTCTTTTGGAATACAATTTTCATATTTTCTATATTTTCCATTGCTAATCTCCTTGTTTAACTAATTCCTTGAATTTTTCTGCAATTTCCTCCGGTGAAGGTACCATACCGCCTGTCCTGCCGTAAAAGTGAACAGGAAGCTTGCACTGTGTTGCAAGCTTTACATCCTCAATCATCTGTCCTGTGGACATTTCTATATCAAAGATAAATTTCACTCTGTTTATGTATTTTTCAAAAGTCCTTTCAGGGAACGGGAACAGTGATATGGGCCTTAGCATTCCGACCTTGTATCCTTCATTCCTCAGGGACTGTATTGAGGTCCTGCATATCCTTGCAGTTGTTCCGTATGCTGCAATAAGATACTCTGCATCATCCAGCATATATTCCTCTGCAATCTGCTCATTTTCCCTGATAGTATCGTATTTTTTCTTTAAATCCCAGTTCCATTTCTCAAGCTGTTCAGGATCCAGCAGGAGTGATTTCACTATGTTCTGCGGCCTTCCACCCTTTCTTCCGGTGGTTGCCCAGCTTTTATCATATTCTTTCTGGCTTGTTTCGGGAAATACAACTGGTTCCATCATCTGGCCTATAATCCCGTCAGCAAGTATCATTGCGGGATTCCTGTATTTATCGGCAAGGTCAAATGCTTTTGATACAAGGTCAACAGCTTCCTGGACAGTTGAAGGAGCAAGGACTATAAGCCTGTAGTCCCCATGGCCGCCTCCCTTTGTAGCCTGGAAATAATCCGATTGTGAAGGCTGGATACCTCCAAGCCCCGGGCCTCCCCTCATAACATTAATTATAAGGCATGGCAGGGCTGCACCAGCAATATATGACAAACCTTCCGAATACAGAGAAACACCTGGTGAAGAAGAAGAGGTCATAACCCTTATTCCTGCGCCAGCTCCGCCAAAAATCATATTTATTGCTGCAACTTCACTTTCTGACTGCAGATATACACCACCCACCTGAGGAAGCCTTCTTGACATGTACTCAGGGATTTCATTCTGCGGTGTAATCGGATATCCAAAAAAGTATTTGCAGCCGGATTTTATCGCGGCTTCGCCTATGGCTTCGCAGCCTTTCATTAATACCTTTTGCATATGTAATTCTCCTTAATATTAATTATTTGTATACAGTGATCGCCACTTCAGGGCATACCCTGGAACATGTGGCACAGCCTATACAGCCGCTTTCTTTTACCAGTACAGCATATTTGTATCCCTTGGAATTTATCTCCCCGTTTAGATTAAGATCATCAAGGGTATCGTCGGGCGGGTTCTGATTCTTAAGCGCGGTATATTCATCCGACATCATGAGTACTTTCTTAGGACAGAAGTTGACGCAAAGCTCGCAGCCCTTGCAGGTGTCCTTTTTTATCCTAACTGTTGGCATTAAAAAATCCTCCTTTTATATTATATTATAAATGATCTCCGGTCCTTCAGAGGTTTGAATCTCTGAATATCTGAATACCAGGGCGGAAGCATGAATCTTTCAAGAACAAAAAGCTCATTCGGCTCTATTGATGAATTAATTGCAGAGACATGTTCCTTCATTACTGCAGTAAACAGGAACTGTGTCTTAGCAGCTTCTGCCGCTTTCTTTATTGTCTTATGGCTTTTAGTAATGATTTCAGCATCCGTCTGTTCTATCAGGTTTGTGTTATTAATAAAAAAGTCTATTCTCAGCTCGCTTTTTTCCTCTATTCTCCTTTTTGTTTCCAGAATGCTTTTCTCATCGCTTGTAAATGGCCTTTTCATGTTTATGACCATGCATATGTTTGAATTATCCTTTTCAAGAAAATGCTTAAAGGGCCTGATTATATTTGCCCCTGTATCTTCACCGCCAATGTCCAGGACAAGCAGTCCTTTGAAATCCTTTATGGAACTCTTGACATTGGGAAGAATTATGGGGAGGTCAGCATATTTTAGTTCTCCTTTGGGGCTTATTACATTGATATCGTATTTTTGGAGTATATCCTCCACTTCTCTGGACCTGAAATATGGATTGATTATATCCAGGTCTATTATTGAAACCGGGGCTGTCCCGTTAAAAGCGCCTGAAATTGCATAGTTTACTGCAATCTCAGTTTTACCGCTCCCGTAGTTTCCTAAAAAAGCCCATAGCCCTTCCCTGGCTGTATAATACCCTGATCTATTCATATGAAAGCTCTTTATCAATCCCTTTTATTACTCTCAACCCTCCCAGATAAAGGGCCATCATCTCATCTTCCCCTGGATAGGCCTTAAGAGGTGCAATGAATTTTGTCCTTTCTTCTATGAATGAGACAAGCCTCCTGTCGTATGCTATTCCGCCTGTAAGAACAATAAAGTCGACTTTTCCTGCAAAAACGGCTGCTGTCATAGCCCCGATCTCTTTTGTCACCTGATAGCACATTGCATCAAAGACAGCCTCAGCATATCTGTCCCCGTTTTTAACCCTGTTTTCAACCTCTCTCATATCATTGGTACCCAGGTAGTTGACTATTCCTCCCTTGCCAACGACAGCCTTTTTTGCCTTCTGTTTTGTCATGCCTTCTGAAAAACAGAGTTCAATTATATCAAATACTGCTATGCCGCCTGCCCTTTCAGGGGAGAATGGCCCTTCTCCTGTCAGGCCATTGTTGACGTCAACCACAAGCCCCTTTTTATGTGCCCCGATTGTGATACCACCGCCAAGATGTACAACTATCATATTGAGTTCCCTGTAGTCTTTGCCATGATCTTCGGCACATTTCAGTGCAATTGCCTTCTGGTTCAGCGCATGGAATATACTTGTGCGAGGATAATTCTTAAGGCCTGAATAGCGTGCTATGTCCTCAAGTTCATCAACAACGACAGGGTCGACTATGAATGCCTTTTTTCCGATACTGCCAGCAATATCATAGGCCATAAGGCATCCGAGGTTGGATGCATGCTCAAGTGTATCAGGGCTTTTGATATCATCCATCATTTTCTGATTAACAAGATATGTACCGCTTCTTACCGGTTTAAACAATCCCCCCCGGCCGACAACACAGGAAAGGCTGTTTATATCTATACCATTTTCCTTCAGGGCTGACTTTATGAGTTCTGCACGAAAATGGTACTGGTCTATGATCTTGTGGTATTTTTGTATCTCTTCGCTCGGATGATCAATATTCTTTTTAAGAATTAGATTGTGTTTTCTGTCCTTGTATTCAAAGACAGCTATTTTTGTAGAAGTAGATCCAGGATTTATTGCGAGAATCTTTATATCTTCCATATGCACCCCCGTATATAAGAAATTTTAAGAAGAAAAGAAGGAATAATTCCTTTGTTTTCATTATTAAATTTATAAGCAGGAATGTCAAAAAAAAAGACCGCTATTGATTTAAAAAAGGAGAGATTATGCAATTATAGTATTAAAATTAGACATAAGAGGATTAAAATAGTTTGGAAACAGGATGATTTGACTTTGAAAAATCAGGGATTCAAGTATATATATAAATAGATGACAACTGGAAGAAAATATCATTTTCTATTTGAAAGGAGTAATGACACATGAAAGAAATAATCGCAAAATTAGCTGCTGCAATTTTTATTTTGGCTGTTATATCGGGTTCTATTGTTGCAGGGGAGAAGCCGGTACTGAAAGATGCTGTTGCCGGAAAATGGGAAATAGCAGCCAATGACAGGCTGGAAAGCGGTTTTATCGTATTTTATGAGAACAACAGATATCAGATGGATGAGAAGCATAAGGACGGGACAGGCGTAAAGACTGAGGGTGAGTATATATTGAAAGCTGATACAGAGCCGGCAAGGATAGATATCTGCCTTAAGGGGTGTAATGACCCGGGATCTGAGTGGACGACGCGTTTTGGTATTATCCGGGTTTTATCAGAAAATGAACTGGAGATATATACCTCTCCGGACAGTAATTATCCAGCTGAATTCCCCGTTGAAAAAACTTCAGAATATTCAATGATGCTTACAAGGATTGAATAAAGCATAATAGATCTGCTCATCTTGATTTATCATTAAGTCCGGTCTGCTAAACACAGCTCTTGAGACCCCTTTAATCAGGGCTCCGAATTTCTGTCTGTGCTTATAAATATCAGCTGAAGCTGATATCTTAATATATTTGCAAAATATGAAAATTAATATATTATTCCTATCTGGATCAAGGACTTATTAGAAAAGAGGTTATAAACCTGTTTTAGCAATCTGATGCTGGATACTTTAATATATATTGCTTTGGGAATAATTCTATCCTCTTTCCTGTTTTTCGTACTTTTTATCAAGTACTATGTAATTTCAAAAACAAGGAAGAAGGATGATAAGTATAAGCCCGGACGATATATCGACAATGAAGAGGAGGAATAGTACAAAGAGACATAAATGCTTAGACTGCTATATAATATTGCCGGCATGCTTCTCATGCCTTTTATATCAGCATACTACATATTATACAGCCTGATTAAAAAGAGAAAGATATATCATATGCTTCAGAGAATAGGAATATATCATGAATCATGTGGCAGGCCATGTGTCCATATACACTGTGTCAGCCTCGGAGAGGCGATGATAGGGTATAAGATCGGGAAATCCATCAAAGACAGGTACAGTGTACTTTATACAACGATAACCGATTCAGGATTTAAATATCTTTTAGGTCAGGATGATGCCAATGTTGCCGCATTCCCCCTTGATAACTATCCCTTTGTGAAAAGCTTCCTTAAAAACCATGAAATTGCAGCATCAATATTTGTCGAAACAGAGCTGTGGCCTGAGTATATTATTCAGGCAAAACAAGCGGGCATTAAGCTCTATTTAATTAATGCCAGGCTTTCAGAAAGGTCTTTTCCAAAGTACAGAAGTCTCAGGTTTTTCTTTGGCCCTATATTGAACAGCTTCGACAGGATACTGGTGCAGTCAGGTACTGAAGTACAAAGGTTCTCTGATTTAGGTGTCGATGATGACAGAATCCTTGAAGCCGGCAATATTAAATATGACCTGTCTGACTTTGATGAAGGGGGAAGGATTGAAGGATACCAGAGGGAATTCGGTATCAGGGATGGCAATATTGTTATTGTTGCCGGCTCAACATTTGAAAAGGAGGAGGATATTCTCACTGAGACATTTAACAGGTTAAAAGGCCGGTATGATAACCTGAAGCTCATAATCGCTCCCCGCCACCCTCACCGATTTGACTCTGTTTACAGCAGAATTGCAAATAAAGGCTTTATTACAGTAAAAAGAAAACCGTTCCCGAAAGGGATGCAGGACTGGGATGTCCTTGTGATCAATACCATAGGAGAACTGAAATATATCTATGCGCTTGCTGATATCGCTTTTGTAGGAGGATCGCTCGTGAAGATCGGTGGACATAATATACTTGAACCTGCGTACTGGTCAAAGGCCATTATTACAGGAAGATACTATCATAATTTTTCAAGGATAATCAACGATTTCAGGGATAAGAATGCCGTCATCATTGCAGATGATGCTGATGACCTGTATAATGCCATGATAAGGCTTTTAGATGATGAGGAATACAGGTCCCGGCTTGGAGAGAATGCAAAAAATGTTCTTGACTCAAACAGGGGAGCTCTTGATAAAACCCAAAGGTTAATAATTGATGATATTGACAAAGATATACAGAAACTATGAAGACCTGATCTACAAAAGCAGATATGAGAAACTTTTTGAAAAGCTTCTCATAATGGTATTAAAGCCTTTTGAACTCCTTTACTCACTCGGCTTTTATCTGAGTTATATAAAGCGTAGAATATGCAGGACATTAGATGTTCCGGTACCAGTAGTATCAATAGGGAATATAAATCTTGGAGGCACAGGCAAAACTCCCCTGGTGATTAATCTTTTCAGCCTTTTTAAAAATAATGGCTTTGGAAAGATTGCAGTCATATCAAGGGGGTACAGGAGAAAATCATCCGGGGATATTATTCTGAAGCCTGGCCAAAAGGGATTTTATCTCGAAGAAATTGGAGATGAACCCTTCATGATAAAGAACAGGCTGCCTGATTGCATAATGCTTGTAGGGAGCAACAGAAAGAAGCTTATACAAACTGCCTGCGGATCATATGGTGCAGAGGCTATAATAATGGATGACTCGTTCAGGCATATTGATATTAATTCATACAGTTGTCTTGCAGTTGATGGCAGGAGAGGGTTTGGAAACAGGCATCTGTTTCCTGCAGGCCCTCTGCGGCAGCCCCTGTGGACGCTGAATAAGGCACATTGCTTTATAATATCAGGCTCTGAGAAGAACCCTGATCTGGAATTACTTTTAAAAAAATATGATAAGCCGATAATATATGCAGATTATAAGGTGGAGGGTATATCTGACTGCAGGGGTATCAGGGATATTTCACTCAAAGACATGGCTGTATTGATATCCGCAATAGGGAATAACGGTTCATTCTTTGACACAAGCACATCATTCGGTATTCAGGTAGCTGAGCATATAACCTTTATGGATCACCACAGATATACTGAAAATGATCTACAGGAGATAAAGGACAGGACAAAACAGCTTGATTTCGGATTCTATTTGACAACTGAGAAGGATTATTATAAGCTGATTAAGCTGAAACCAGCCTTTGATAAGGAACTGCTCTTTCTGAAAATAAGTCTTGAATTCCAGGATAAGGATGCTGACAGGCAAATATTCAAACGGATAAGAGAGAAATGTCAAAGAGTATAGACCTGCTTTTTGTCTGCACGGGAAATATATGCAGAAGCCCTTCTGCAATGCTGATTGCTCAGAATTGTGCAGGGCATTCCGCTGAATATGAAGAGCTGACTATATCATCAGCAGGTACTAACACTATAGATGGTGTCCCGATCACGGGAGAAATGGCCTTGTTACTGGAGGATCTGGGTATAGATCCTTATGGGTTCAGGTCTACCATGATAAATAACAGTATTATCTCGGATTCAAAACTGATAATCGTACTGGATAAAACCCATAAGAGATATATAAACCGTGTATCAGAGGGAAGCAGGATCTACTTTCTTGCTGATCTGGCAGATGGCAGGTATATTGAGAGGGAGATCACTGACCCGTTTGGAATGGATTATGCCTTCTACAAAAAAATATTTGAAGAGATAAAATACTCCGTTTATCAGTTCTTTGCTAATAAACTGTATGGCCTGTTATGAATGTTCTATTAATATCAAAGGATAGAGGCCTTTATACAACAAAACGCTTTCTGGAGGCATCCGGAAAGATGAATATGGACCTTAATTATGTCAATCCTCTTGAAATATCAATAAACCTCAATGACAAAAAGAAATATCAGCTATTTGTGAAAAATCAGGCTATAGAAATGCCTGATGCCGTAATCAACAGGTTTGGAGCAAGGGGATACCCTTTTGGCTTTCTCATTGGCTATTACTGCAAAATAAACGGGATACCCATAATCAACCCCTTTGATTCTGTGATATACGGTAAAAACAAGTTCGTTTCCCTTAATATCGCCAGAGAACTTCAGATAGAGATACCTCCTACATTTTTTCCGGCTTATGCCTCGGATCTTGCATCAGCTGTGGAAAATAAGGTTAAACCTCCATTTATCATAAAGATACAGACAGGCACACAGGGTATTGGTGTCATGCTGGCGCGGGATACAGAGACAATGCAGGCCATAGCAGATTATCTGTGGGATAAAAACGAGATATTCATGATACAGCATTTTTTTAATGCTTGTGAGAAGAAATTTGATGTGAGGCTTCTCTTTTTCGATCAGGAATATCTCGGGGCATATTCCAGGGAATCAAAGACAGAGGAATTCAGGTCCAATTTCCACAGGGGAGGGAATGTCTTCAGATATGACCCTGGCCTGGATCTCATATCCAGATCGAGGCTTCTTATGAAAAAAACTGGCTTAAGGTTTGCAGGAATAGATTATATAATCAAAAGGGATGGAAATCCTGTTTTTCTCGAGATAAATGAGTCACCCGGTTTTGAGGCCTTTGAAAAGATACATGGGGCGTCTGTGGCAGAAAAGGTGCTGAATCTGCTGGCAGACTCATTAAAGTGACTTAATGAACAATACTCTACAACAGATCATTGTCCTTCAGCCATTTGTCATTATATATGGTCCTGAGGTACCTGTATCCTGAGTCAGCTATTATAGCAACAATATTAGCCTTCCTGTCCAGTCTTTTTGCAATCTCATTGACACCCCAGATGACAGCGCCGCTGGACCCACCGGCAATTATGCCTTCCTTCTCTGCAAGTTTCCTGGTCCATCGAAAAGCCTGCCTGTCTGTAACCTGAATCATATCGTCTATCACATCGAATTGCGGGCATTTTATGAGAAACTCATCACCGAGGCCTTCCAGGAAATACCTTCTTGGCTTTATGATTTTTTTATAATGGAAATAATCATAAAAAATCGAGCCTTTAACATCTACTGCTATCACCTTGATATTGGGATTTTGTTCTTTCAGGTATTTTCCGGCTCCGCAGATAGTCCCTCCTGTTCCGATCCCTGCAATGAAGTAATCGATTTTCCCGTCCATCTGCCTGTAGATTTCAGGCCCGGTTGTCATATAGTGTGCTTCATTATTATCGAGATTATTATGCTGGTCGGGGAAATAACATTCCGGCGTTTCAGCAGCAATTTTGGGGGTTATATTATTATATGAATAAGGATGACCGGGATCAAGGGTACTGTCTACCAGAACCACATCAGCTCCCAGATTCCTGACAATTTCTATTTTTTCCTTGCTCGTGCTGTCCC
Source organism: uncultured Candidatus Sumerlaeota bacterium (assembly GCA_964389675.1). GTDB lineage: Bacteria > CAYMEV01 > CAYMEV01 > CAYMEV01 > CAYMEV01 > CAYMEV01. Next base: position 38,857 of record CAYMEV010000001.1, on the reverse strand, counting down.
TCATTATTATCTTTGCTTTGTACCCCTTCTGCAGAGCGACCATTGCCAGGCCGATCGCAGTATTTCCCGAGGAATTCTCTACTATCGTATAGCCGCTTTTTATAAGGCTCTTTGATTCAGCCTTTTCTATCATATACAGGGCTATCCTGTCCTTGATACTTCCTCCCGGGTTCAGGTACTCAAGCTTGGCAAATACATTCTGCCTGCAGTTATCCAATATTTTTTCCAGCTTTATAATTGGAGTATTTCCAATAGAACAAAGCAGGTTTCCGGCCATTCCTGACAACATATTCATTCTCCGTAAAATTCAGTACAAACGATAATCATGCAAAACCAGATTTAAGTCAAATGATTTATTAGAAATTAATTGACTTAACAGGACATATATATACTTTATAGTACAGCAATAATTCTTAGGAGTCCATAATGTCAGACAGATTCCAGTATTTCAGCAGAGATATTATCGAAGATTTTCTAAACAGGACAGGAATGCGGAAAGTTCTCGTAATTGGCGATATAATGCTTGACCACTATATATGGGGAAAGGTTGACCGGATATCCCCGGAAGCCCCTGTCCCAGTTGTTCAGCTTGACAAAGAAAATTACAGGCTGGGGGGAGCGGGGAATGTTGCAAATAATCTGGCTTCCATAGGTGTAGATACAAGTATTATTGGGGTAATAGGAGATGATCTCAGCGGCAGGAAGATTGAGGCTTTGTTTGAAAAAGCCAGTATTGACTTTAAGGGGCTGCTGACAGACAGCTCACGTCCAACATCCACCAAGACACGGATTATTGCCCACAGCCAGCAGATAGTCCGTGTTGACAGAGAATCAGCAGGACGTATTTCTGATGATATACTGATAAAGGCATTGGATTTAATTGCAGATGAAGCTGATAATTATGATGCTTTGATCTTGTCTGATTACAATAAGGGATTTGTAACTGAGGAGCTGATAAAAGAATCTATCAGAATCTGCAATTCCAAAAATAAAATAATAGCAGTAGATCCAAAGAAAGCCGATATTCTTGTTTATGACAGGTCTTTCATAATAACTCCAAATCTGAAAGAGATAGAGAACTTTATCGGCCATAGGCTGAATGCAGGCAATCTGGACGAAATTAAGGCATGTGGCAGGGATATCCTTGAAGGTTCTGAGATAAAGAATATCCTTCTGACACTTGGAGAAGCCGGTATGATGATTTTCAGCAGGGATTCCTCTAATCCGTTTACTCATTTGAAGACCAAAGCGAAGGATGTATATGATGTTACCGGCGCAGGCGATACAGTTATAGCCCTGTTTACAGCCGGTTATCTTAATGGTTTTAATATTCTCAGATCAGCCCACCTTGCAAATATTGCCGCAGGCCTTGTTATAAGAAGGGTAGGTACTACCCCGATCTCAAGGGAGGATCTTTTAGAGTATTTTGAGGATGGGGACTAAAAGCCTTTACATTCAGACCTTCGGCTGTCAGATGAATGAAACTGACTCTGAAAGAATAGTCCATATATTTCATTCCAATGGGTTTATTGAAGCTCAGGACCCCTGCGATGCGGATGTAATTATAATCAACAGCTGCAGTGTAAGGGAAAAAGCTGAACAGAAACTGATGTCCCTCATCGGGAGGCTTATAAGGATAAAAGACAGAAATCCTGGCTTAAGGATTGGTGTCTGCGGATGCACTGTGCAAAAAGACCCTGAAGGCATAATAAACAGGTTTAAGGGGCTTGATTTTATTTTTGGTACATTCGACATCCCTGACTGCTTTGAAATATACCTGAAAAGCTGTAAGAAACCCCATTATTCAGTAAGAAAGGAGCCCTTCCACTCACTTGATAAAATAAGGGACTACAGCAGAAAGATGCCTCATAAGGCATTTGTAACAATTATGGAAGGGTGTGATAATTTCTGCACCTATTGCATTATTCCTTTTGTCAGGGGCAGAGAAAGGTCGAGGCCCAGGGAATCTATCATCAGGGAGGTTGAAATGCTGGTTGAAAGAGGTACCAGCGAAATAACCCTGCTTGGACAGAATGTCAACAGATACAGCTGTAATGGAATAGATTTTGCCGGCCTTCTTGATGAGGTTGCAAGGGTTGAGGGATTAAAAAGGCTCAGGTTCATTACAAGCCATCCCAGGGATATTGACAGTAATCTTTTTGATGTTATCAGCCGTCATGAAAATATATGCAAGAGCTTCCATTTGCCATTTCAAAGCGGTTCTGACAGGATTTTAAAGCTGATGAACAGGGGATATACTCATAGGGAATACCTTTGTAAGATAGAAAGGCTTAAGGAATATGTAAATAATCCAATATTTACTACAGATATTATTGTTGGATTTCCCACGGAAACTGAAGAAGATTTCAATGACACCCTGAGGATGATTGAGGAGGTTCGTTTCTGGGGGGCCTTTTCCTTCAGGTATAGCGTGAGATACCCGTCAAAAGCATCAAACTACAGTGATGATGTCCCCATGGAAAAAAAGCTTGAAAGGCTTCATCTTCTTCAGAAAAGGCAGAATGAGATAACCCTCGAAATAAACAGAGGCTTCCTGAAAGATATACAGACAGTCCTTATCGACGGGACCAGCAAAAAATCAGGAGATTATCTTACGGGCAAGAATGAATTTAATATTAATGTCAATCTGCGGCAGAAGAAAAACAGGAAGGAATTACCCATTGGTGATTTCGTCCAGGTATTTATAGAGGGCTATTCAAATAATTCACTTATTGGATATGAATTATAAAAGGGTCTGATAAAAACCCTCTAATATCTGCATCGATTTGATAGTGGAATTCTCCTGTTATCTTAAGAAAGCTTTACTGAGGTTTTGGCCGGGCCTGATCCATATCCAGGCTTTATCATCTCTTAAAAGGCTTTGCCCTTTCTATTATTGATTTTTTACTGCCCTTTCCGGATTTAAATGCATCAAGTATCAGCTCTGCCTCCTCAAATGGTGCAGTAAGAAAGGAGAAGTTGTCAAATATCTGGATTTCTTTTATCTTTTTTGTATCAATATTTATCTTTGCTTTAATCAGTTCCAGGAGTTTCACTGGCGTCATCTTTCTGGATTTGCCGAGAGCGACAAATAACCTGGCCTTGCCGGTTTTATTGACATTGACCTTTCTTATCTCCGGGTAGTTTCTCTCATCAAGTTCATCCTCCAGGGCATATTTCAGGATTGATGCCACGATATCTGTTTCTTTTGCATAGCCAAGAAGTTCCTGTGCAAAAGGGACATAATCATCAAAAGCTCTTGTAGTAATAATGCTGATTATCTCATCCTTAATCCTTGATTTTTTTGCAGCAATGACCTCCGGTACATCGGGAATCTCCTGTTTTTTAATATCAGTTCTGGCAGATTTTTGTATATGCAGAAGCTTTTGCAGTTCAGCATGCGTAACGAAAGTAATTGCAGTTCCTTCCTTGCCTGCCCTTCCGGTCCTGCCTATTCTGTGGATATAGGAATCAGGGCACTGGGGAAGCGAATAGTTTATAACATGTGATAGATCAGTAACGTCTATTCCTCTTGCGGCTACATCCGTTGCAACCAGAATATTGATCTTTCTGCTTCTGAATCTTCCCAGGACCTTCTCTCTCTGAGCCTGGCTGATATCACCGTGTATGGCTTCTGCAGCATATCCACGCTCCTTGGCCCGGCTGGCGATATCATCAACATAAAGCTTGGTGCGGCAAAATATAATACCGTAAAATTCATTCTCTATATCAAGTATCCTGCAGAGAGCTTCAAACTTGTCTCTTTCATTTACCTCAAAATATATCTGTTCAGTAAGGCCAACAGTAATATTTTCTGTATTAACCTTAATTACCTGGTATTCGTTCATATACTTTTTGGCGATATTGATAATTTCATTTGGCATTGTAGCGCTGAATAAAAGCATTTGTTTGATGTGAGGAGTCTGTTTCAGGATCTTTTGAACATCTTCAATAAAACCCATATTAAGCATCTCATCGGCTTCATCAAGAATCATGAATCTTAACCTGGATAGATCAAGTGTTTTTCGGCTTAAATGGTCCAGTATCCTGCCCGGTGTGCCGACCACGATATTTACCTCACCTTTGCTGAGATTTCTTATCTGTATATCTATGTTCTGTCCTCCATAAACCGGGAGTACAGTGATTTTCTTTTTTCCCTTCAGGGAGTTTATTTCATCTGAAACCTGAATTGCCAGTTCTCTCGTAGGTGTGAGAATAAGAGCTTCGATCCAGGGTGTACTGCCTTCAATGCGCTCAATAAGGGGGATCCCGAATGCAGCTGTTTTGCCGGTACCTGTCTGTGCCTGTCCTACCAGGTCTTTTTCACCGCTCAGCAATAGAGGTATGGTCTGTTCCTGTATGGGAGTAGGTTCTTCAAAGCCTTTTTTGGCCAGAACACTGATTATATTCTCAGAGAGTCCCATTTCTCTGAATTTTGCTAGTTTCTTCATATACCTTCCTGTATGATTTAATATTCCGGATTCTTAACTTTTTAATAATATAGGGTTAAATATTATCTGAATACTCCCCGATATTTTCTCCGGATTATAAAACCATCAGAGGCATTCTGAGGCGGATAATAGCAGAAAAGAGCATTATGTCAAGAAAAGAATGCTCTGCTTTTTGCTGCAGTCAATTATTATCCGGAAGGCCGGATGGAAGGATGATGACCTGTTCAAAAATATTATCCTACAGGGTATGGATTATAAAAGGGTTTGACAAAAACACCCGACTGCATATATTTAATTTATGAAAAGATAAATCTTAATAAGAGGGTATTAAATGATGTTACACAAGATGGTCCTTAAAGGTATTGCACTGGATCCCACCACAAATTCTCCCATTGTCATACTGAAGGGAGAAGATGATAAATCCATAATCCCCATATGGATAGGGATCTTTGAAGCACATTCCATTATATGTGAACTTGAGCGTATAGAACCGCCCCGTCCTATGACCCATGACCTCATGAAAAATATACTTAATAAATTTGAGATATCTATAGAAAAGGTTATTATCGATGACCTTGATAATAATACCTTCTTTGCGACTATTTATATGAATCAGAACGAGAAGGAAATAACCATTGATTCACGCCCGTCAGATGCAATAGCTATCGCTGTCAGGGCTAACAGCCCTATCTATGTCTCATCTCTGGTGCTTGAAAAGTCAGCTATCAACCTTAATGATAATCAAAAAAGTGAAGATGCCCTGAAGAGTATCCTGGAGCAGATGAGTCCCGAAGATTTCGGAAAATACGAGATGTAAAACATATATTTTCTATATGGCAAACCTCTTCAATTCCTTGAGGTTTTCCTTTTTTACATAGCATTTAATAATTTCATGCTCCTTTACATGTCTTATGTCAATAACCTCTGATGACCTGAAAACCAGATTTATCAAATCCTTTCTGTACTCCTTAATTTTCAGGGTCAGCAGAATCTCATCTGACCTTATGCTGTCAAGGATCTCATTTTTAAGCAGTTCAATATTCTTTTCCTCCAGAGCAGATATTATCACAGGCTTATGTTCATGGCCTTCAAAGGATTTGACCCTGCTTGATAATAATTCACCGTCAAGAAGGTCAATCTTGTTCAGGACAAACATGCGGGGTATTGTTTCCGCACCGATTTCCTTGAGTACATTCATAACTATCTCTGCTCGCTTTATAAAATCACCCTGAGATATGTCTATGACAATTATTATCATATCAGAGTTGATGACTTCGGATAATGTTGCATAGAAGGATTCTACAAGCTGGTGGGGAAGCTGTCTGATAAAACCGACAGTGTCTGAAACGAGAATGTGCCTTTTCTCATTAAGGCCAACTTTCCTGATAAGAGTATCAAGGGTTGAGAACAGCTTATCCTCTGCATAAACTGATGATAAGGAAAGCTTGGATAAAAGAGTGCTTTTTCCTGAGTTGGTATAGCCTACGAGTGAAACCTTATACTCATCGCTTCTTTTCTTTCTCCTTATATCAATCCCCTGTTTTATTACTGAAAGGTCCCTTTTGATTTTGGTTATTCTCTTAAGGAGAAGCCTTCTGTCAAGTTCTATCTGCCTTTCTCCCGGGCCTTTTAGCCCTATACCCCCCTTTTGCCTTGAAAGATGCGTCCACATCCTCTGGAGTCGTGGAAGAGTGTATTCAAGCTTGGCCAGCTCTATCTGAAGTTTGGAGAGTCTTGATTTTGCATTATTTGAGAAAATGGTCAGTATCAGTTCAGTCCTGTCAATGATCTTAACATTTAATTCTCTTTCGATATTCTTAAGCTGTATGGATGTGAGCTCTTCATCAAACACAACTGTATCTATGGAATTATTCCTTATTAATTCCTGTATCTCATTCAGTTTTCCTTTGTGCACAAATGTTATCTGATCAGGCTGGTTCATCTTCTGGGTAACAGTGCAGACAGGATTGCCTCCCGCTGTCTGGATTAATCTTGATAATTCATCCAGGTTCCTTTCTGTTTCCTTTATTCCATACTGAGGGTAGTCCAGTGCTACCAGGAGGCATTTTTCCTTTTCTTTTCCTGTTGGTACAGGAACACCCTTCTTTTTCCCTGAGATGTTTCCCGGATAATTATCCATCAGGATATATTGCCTTCAATGTATTTACAGACAGTCAAAATTTGTTAATACATCCCTGTCTCTCTCATATTCCAGAGAGATACTGTCTTTTATCCCATCAGTTTTATTCATGTTTTCTGTATTTATCTGAAGAAACCTTTCATTCTGATTATCGCTGTTCCTGGATATGCTGATCACCTTCTCTTCTATCAGCATATCAATCACATTTGAAAACATTGCCGATGATATAATATTATAATGGCTTATGATACCAAGCTTATTATACAGGTTGGCCAGCTTTATCATTCTTATTATTAGATCGCCCTGCCTTATTTCTTCCTCCCTGCTGAGGATCTTTACTATCATTGATATTCCATAGTAGTATCCCAGCCTTAGATGTGCTGACAGGTTTGCCCAGAAAATTACACTGCTGCAGGGAGCATTCAGGTCATTTTCAGAATATGAATTTTCGATGACATTCCTCAAAATGCTCTCATCCAGGAAGATGGACCTGAATTTTATACTGTGCCTGAAAATAACAGCGAGGTTCTTCAGCATTTCCATAATTTCCTCATAATTTGTGACATTGTGCCTCTTAATTATAAATGCTATGAATGATCTGGGTAAGAGAAGCTCGCTGATATTATTAAAATAGTATTTTAATATCTGATTATGCTTTTTTGACCTTACCTTGTAGAGCAGACTGCCGGATTTTTCTGATTTTATTATGAAATCCTGCGATTCAAAAAAGCTTATGTACCTGTCTATGAAGCTGTCAAGTGAACCGTATCTTTTCATCAGGTCTTTTTTTCTGTAATAGGTGATGGTATCGATCACCTCATTCAGACGCCATTTCAGTATTGGTTTTGATGTCCATCTGGTCTCAAAGAATAAGACGGAAGAAAGGAGTGTGCTTCCTGATATTTCCATATTGCTGAACAAATCTTCCATTATCCTTTCTGAAAGAAGTGAGAAGCTTTTTTTTGTATATCTTTTTTCCTGGTCTCCTGCCTGTTCCTTAAGGAAAGATTTCACTGATATGGCAGGAGAAAGATTGATGTAAACATTTTTATAATGCTTTTTTATAAAATTATGAATATCAAATAAACCTTCTATATCCTCTTTTTTCTTTGGTATTCCAAGATCTTCCTCCACAAGGACGGAGTCTTCAATTACCCTGTCATATTCAATCGATACAGGAACAATGTACAGATCTTTCTGATTAATCTCCCTCATGCCTTGAATAAGAAGCCTTAAAAGCCCCGTTTTGGGAGAAAGAAGCTTGCCTGTCCTGGTTCTGGTACCTTCTATATAGAATTCAATACTGGACCTGGACCTTATCAGATAATTAAGATAATGCCTGAAAAGCTGAGGGTATAGCAAGCTGCCCCTGAAATCCCTTTTTATGAAAAATCCTCCAGCTCTTCTAAAAACAGTCCCTATGGGAAAATAATTCAAGTTATCTCCTGCAGCGATCAAGGGGCATATCAAGTCATTTTTGAACATGCAGTACGAAAGGAGCAGATAATCCATGTGGCTTTTATGATTTGGAATAAATATTATCGGGTATTCAGATGCTATATTCCTTATATTTTCAACACCTGTTTTATTAACAATAATATCATCGTAGAGGTAGGCATAAAGCGGTGTCAGGATCTTGTTGAATACCTGCAGATATGTTATGCTGTAATCTGCTACCATATTTTTAAAAATGCTTTTGGCTTCCCTGAGATTCGCTTTATAGTCGCCTTTCTCAAGTATCTCCACTACAGTTTTGTCTTTCAGGAACCTGTTGATAAGTTTCTTCCTGTCTGGAGTTTTTCTGCCCTTCGTTATCAGCTCCTGCTTTTTGTTTTCCTTTAATGCCCTGGACCTCATTTTGATAAGGGAGCTAAGGATATTTTCCCTGTCAGCTTTGAAATCAAAAGATGGAGAACACCTTATAATGGAATCAGGATAATTAAACAAGAACTGTATAAACCGGAAGAATCTTTTTTCAGGCCTTCTTGTCAGGAAGATGGTTGATGGAAAGCATGAAGCTTCATAATCATATGAAGGCAGAAGTATATCTGAAAGTATCCTTTCCCTGTCAATCCTGTATAAAGGCCTGGTACCCAAAAAGCATGGCTTTCTGCAGAAATATGGATAGCAGAATGTTCTTTCATCACCTTTGACGGCCTTTTCCAAAAGCATCTGATACCTTCGTCTTCTGGAAAAAATGACAGATGGCCTTTTTAATATATCACTGAAACCTATTGATGCGGTCCTGGTTTCTGCGTATTTTTTTCTTAATGAGTAATAGAATAGTATCTTATCAGTAAATGAATAATCAGTAAAAATAAAGATGTTCAGGGCATTTTTCCGAAGCCCGTCAGGTAAATCATCCCTGAAATGCCTTATGAGAGGCTTTAGAGCAAAGGACAGTATATTATAAATAATTGGAATTCTCTTAGAAGTAGTATTTTATACCGAATTCACCACCGATTATATCTATGTCATCATCGGTAAAGATCTTATGATAAGACAGAGAGGAAGTGATACCGAAAGACCTTCTGAACAGAACCTCGAATCCGACGCCGGCAGTAAAACCGCCATAATACCTGCTGTCATAATCATAATATACTGTATTACCGTCGTTGTCATAGCTGGAATAAGAATCAGCATCCTGTGAATACATTCCCGGGCCGAAGAAGAAAAACGGCCTGAATGAGCTTGGGCCGTTTACGATGAAAGTGGCCATAAGGTTAAAAAAGCCCAGCTGGAGGTCCGAGCTGCTTCTCTGCTTATGATTGAAATAAAAGAAGCCTGTCTTGAATCCGAAGGCAAAGTACTCCTGCATATGAAATTCAACAGTAAAAGCTCCATTTACTCCATCCTGAAACAGATCTTCCCTGTTGTTCTGCTCAAAGCCTGAAAATCCCATGCTCCACGAAACAGCCCATGGGAAATCATCCTCATCGTCGTAATCATAATCATAACCGAAAACAATCATTGGGAAAAGAATGAGAAGGATTATAAACAACTTTTTCATTTTTTTTTCTCTCCTTTTACATTAAATTTTAGGTTAAGAACCAAATTTTGCGGAATAGTTTTATGCGGTTTTGAAATCTGCAGTTTGAAATTCTGCTTTATAGTATTCTGGTTTTCATTTCGGAAACTTAATTCAACCTCTGCATCCTGAAGATTATTGTATATATCCGGCTCAAGGCTGACTGTAAACTCTTTTTCTATGGTAATCTCCTGAATTATATCCGGGACATTGGACAGCAGGTATTCGTTCAGCATCCGGTCTGTATCCCTGCTGATCTCGGTATCTTTTTCAGAGAATACAGATGAATAGACTGAAGACAGCATTGAGTCAATATTGCCTGATTCTTCTTCCTCAGTTGCTTCGTCTGCCTGCTCTTCATTCTTCAGAAGCATCTCCTTGAGATTATCAAGTGAGCTTTCTATATCATCAGAACTGCCTGGATTGCTTTGCAGGTCTTCTGCCTCGCTGTAATTATAATGAATTTCTTCAGTCGGCTCTGATTCATATTCAGCATTGTCATTATTTTCTGACTGGCTGCTGCCTGCAATCTCGGATTCTGTTTCGGTTTCCCTCTGCCTTGATATCTCTTCAGCTTTGGCTTCGATTTCGCTTTCCTGCTGTTTTATGGTTTCACGTTTCTGTTTCAGCAGGTCGAGCTTCTCTTTCAGGGTAAGCTTTTTTTCTCCGTGCTGAACCTGGGAATCCTGAGATGCTGCATTATCTGAGTGTATCACTGCAGGTTCCTTTGGTTTGGTGATTGAAAGGGGTTCCTGAGGCTTTCTCTCCATGGTAAAACTTGGTTTTACTGATGGTGTCGATACCTGTTCCTGGGCCTTTTTCCTGAGGTGCTTTATTGTCAGCTTGGATATGCCTTTGAGTGTATCTATAACACCCTTGCCGGTAATTGCAATGGCTTCAAACCAGGGAACATCATCCTTGTTCAGCTTTTTATTCAGTTCCTCAATGCTCAGTATATTCAGCAGGTCTCTTTTATTGTACTGTATGACATACGGAATATTCTCAATGTTCAAATTATGCGAACTAAGATTATCCACCATATTGGAAAAGCTTTCAATGTTTGCATCCATCATGGGCTTCTGGCTGTCTGCAACAAATACTATTGCATCTACACCCTTCAGCACAAGCCTTCTTGTAGAATTATAAAAAACCTGTCCTGGAACAGTGTAAAGCTGGAACCTTGCCTTAAAACCTGCTATTGAACCGACATCGAGAGGCAGCAGATCAAAAAAGAGCGTCCTGTCTGTCTCTGTTGCTAAAGAAACCATTTCACCCCTTGCCTTGGGGGAAGTTTTATTGTAGATATATTGAAGGTTGGTTGTTTTGCCGCATAAACCCGGGCCGTAATACACTATCTTTGCAGCCATGAGTTTGGTAGAATAGTTAAAAAATACCATTGCCTAAAATATATTCCTTAATATATTATACATTTATAAAGGATAAATTACCCTGTTTAATATTTTCATTCTAATCATTATAAATAAAAAAGTCAATATATTTATATTATTTATTGGCCAGGCAGGCAGGTATTAAATTCAATAAGACAGGGCTAAGCTATTTTGATCTTGGTATTTAATTGATAAAAAATTCTCTTTTGCTATAATGCAAATATATCTTGCATTTTTACAGGCATTATAATATAGAAAATGCAGTTAATTGAACGTAAACAGGATATAAGTAATGAATGATAATGTTTTGCTTCCTCCCAGGTTTCAATTGATAAGGCATATCGCCACTGGCGGTATGGCTGATGTGTTCCTATGCAGGCAAAAGGGGAGTGAAGGATTTTCAAAGCTGGTAGCAATAAAGAAGATATTGCATCAATTTTCTTCTGACAACAGGTTTATAAAAATGTTCACCAGGGAAGCAAAACTCGCAGCTATGCTGAATCATAATAATATATGCAAGGTATATGACTTTATTAAGTACGGTGATGAATACCTTCTGATAATGGAATTCATCAATGGTTTTACGCTCAGGGACCTGATAGAAAAACTGCAGAAGGGAATGAAAAGAATACCGATACAGATATCCCTTGGAATTGTACTGAATATAGCAAAAGCCCTGCATTACATACATTCTCTCAAAGATATGCACGGAAAGCCTCTTGATCTTGTACACAGAGATGTCACCCCGTCAAATATCATGATATCTGACAAGGGCGAGGTGAAGCTCATGGATTTTGGAATTGCTAAGATTGAAGGATTGCCTACAGGAAGTACCTCTACCGGTGAAATAAAAGGGAAAATCGGATATCTGAGCCCCGAACAGATTGAGGGTATCGAGATAGACCAGAGGAGTGATCTGTTTTCCCTGGGTATAATCTTTTATGAATTATTATCTTCAAAAAGGCTTTTTGTAGGCGAAAGCCAGTTTACTGTGCTTTATAAGATAAAACAGGCAGATATTCCTCCTATTTCAGGCGTTGTTCCATATATTGACAGTGACCTGGAATCGATAGTGATGAAATGCCTTGCAAAGAATAGGGAAGACCGTTACCAGAACTCAAAACAGCTTATTGTTGATATAAATGATTATGCCCTGAAAAAGGGATATTATTTTTCAGAAGAGAATATTGGAGAGCTGATAAACAGTGTATATACCCAGGAAGAGATCACCCCTGATGAAGTACTTATCAACCCTGCAGTTGATTTTGAGGTCCATGATTCATTTGATGATGAAAAGATGTCGGATAAACATCAGGACTTTGTTGATGAAATACAGAAACTGGAAAAGAAAGCGCACAGGATTAAATATCTTTTATTCGGGCTGTTCACTGTAATTATCATATCGCTGTTTTATATTCTTTTTATAGATAAGGGCAAAATCTTCAATGCATCCATGCTTGACTTTCTTTATAACAAGGAGGCTGCAGTCCAGGATGATTCAGGAAAACCGGATATGAAAAGAATTGTATTTAATCTTAAAGAAGGACAGGAAGTTGATCTGCATGGGGCTTTCAATATGAAAGAGGGAGAGTACTACCTGGACATGAACGGGAAAGTTGAGAATTCTGATATAATGCTTCATGATACAGGCAATAAAAATTATGTATTTAAGTGTAGTTTCAGCCTTCTTGAGGGGAAAATAACCACGATTCCTGAAAATTGCATTAATATCGAAAATCTTGAGGACGGCCTGTCTTTTGCCTTTAATACTGATAATATGGTCCTGAGGTCATCAATAGATACAGAACCTCCTGAAGCTGAAGTTTATAAAAACGGAGAAAAAATAGGTACTACACCTCTGGATATTATATTTGATGATGACAGCTCCATGTCTCTGACCATGAAAAAGGACGGTTATAAGGATAAGAATATAAAACTGACCAGGGAGCTTATTCTTAAAGAAAATAAAGTGACAGTGCCTCTTGAAAAAAAGCCGGTTCCTGGTACTATTACTATTAGATCAGGCTACAGGGTAAGTGTTATGATAAATGGAAAAAACAAAGGCAGGGTCACAGGTGATAAATCATTTGCTCTCGATCCCGGAAGATATACTGTTAAACTTTCTGGTGAAAATGTATTTTTCCACTTTGAAAAATCATTTCTTGTGAGGGAAAACGAGAACATAACTGTTGAATCCCCTGGATCAGGATCTGTCGATATTACTGCAACACCTTCTAAATGCAGAGTTTATATAAACTCAGTTCTCCTTGATCAGGAACCCCCTATTATGAATTATAAAATAGCCGCCGGAACTTATACAGTTACAGTTCATTGGGAGCAGTTCAATCAGAGAAAGGAATTCAGCTTCGAAATTTTTCCGGGTGAGAGAAAGACCCTTCCAATGTTTGCGTTAAATTGATGAAAACCTTTTATATAAAGGGGTATAAATATGAAAAAATATTATATGCAAAATGCATTTATAGCAGTTTTATTTTTTGTTTTTAGCCTGGGCATATGTGCTGATAATGATTCTGTAATAGCCCAGAGGTATTTTCAGAATGCCCAGAGCCTTTTCTCTCTCGGCAAATATGATCAGGCCCTGCCTGACCTGAACCTGATAATTGAAAAATACAGCAATACAATATATGCCGGAAGAGCTTCTCTTCTTCTTGGAGAGTATTATTTCGAGCAAAAAAGAGATACAGGAAAGGCATTTGAATACCTTCAAAAGACAATAGATGTTTCAAGAGAGGATGAAACTGTGTCAAAGGCTTACTTTCTCAGGGGAGAGATCTATAACCTGGATGGAGAAGCATATTATGATATCAATAAGTCGATCGCAGATTTTCTGAGAATTATTAATATATATCCAAAATCACATTACTGGAAGAAAGCATTATATAATCTAAGCCTTCTTTTTGAAAAAACAGGCAATATTGAGAGGGCAATATGGTTTATGGAAAAGTATCTTTATTCAGTCGGATCCAAAGATACTCTCGATCCATATGGGATCCTTGCCAGGTATTATTTTAAGAATATAGACCTTGAAAATGCTTTGATCGCCCTTTCAAAATCACTTGAATTTACAGAATCCCCGGATGACCTCCTTAGATCTGAAGCTTACTCAACACACCTGATAAGAATACTTAAATATAAATCAAAAAAGACAAATTATCTTTACTATGCATATGATATAAACCTTAAAGGCGAATCAAAAAGGATAGTTTCATGCTCCGGCGACATAAGAAGTTTTTACTACCTGGATTCAAAAGCGAAGAATCTGACAGAGTACAGCAAGGACCTCAAGTATCAGAGGACAATAGTAAGCAATCTCAAAAGCCCGGAAAGGGTTTTTTTCGATCCAGCCGGCAGGCTTATTATAAACGACAGCAGACGGCTTTATATCGACGGCAGTTTTATAGGCCTGAACAAAGGAGGCAAGGAGCTAAGGGATTTAAGGTTTGTATCCTTTGACAAGGAGCTTAATATTTATGCTCTGGACGAATCCTTTGATTCTGTCCTGGTATTTGATCAGAACGGAAAATACATGATGGATATCTTCAGGGGATACGCTGTAAGTGATGAGATTATGACTGTGGACAATTTTGACAGGGTCTTTCTGATCTCAAATAAATTCGGGACAATAAATGTCATATCAACAGATGGAGAATTTATTTCCAATAAGCAATTTGACGGCAATAATTACAATATAAATCAGGCAATAGACCTGGCTGTGGATTTCATAGGCAACCTGTATATACTGGACAGCGACGGCATACTCTGGATATATGATTATAATATATCGCCGATTGCCAATATTAACCTTAAGCTTTTCAATATAGAAAAGGCGCAGAAAATCGGGTTTATGCCTGATGGATCCATTGCAGTGACCGAAAGCGATCACGATGTTCATCTTCTTAAGTAAAAAGGGGAGAAGATATGAGAAAAATTGCATTATTTCTTTTTTTTAATCTTTTAATCTTAAATCTCCTGTTTTCACAGGAGCATAGTGAATTTATGAAAGATCTGCAGGATGAATTTGTCAGGGCAAAGGCAATCCATTTTTCTGTTTCACAGCAGGAATGCATACCCCTGTTTAACAAGATAATAGAAGATGCAGGTCTGATTTTTGATAAGGCATCTGAAGAAGATCTGCAGGTACTGGAAGCAATGGTCCTTGATTCTCATATGTTTATCGGCATAACGTATTATAATACCGGCCAGCTTGACAGTGCAAACGCTGAGTTTAAAATGATTGTGGTGAAAAATCCGGATTATAATCCGGATGCAAGCATCATTTCAAGCACCATAATAAATGCTTTTGAAAAAATCAGGAAGGAAAACACTGCAGCTGTGAATATAACCACGAATCCTGAAGGGGCAAAAATTTTTATTGATACGAGATTAATCGGGGAAAGCCCATTAAAGAATAAAAGAATCAATTATGGCAATTATGAGCTTAGAATAAATAAGCCTAATTACGGTGAAATTGTCAGGAATATTGATGTAAACAAGGATGTTAATATCAAAGAAGACCTTGAAAGGACCGCTGCCTCCCTGGAGGTAAGAACCTGTCCGCCGGATGTCGATGTCTATCTGAACGACAAGTTTGTCGGAAGCACTGATTCAGAGTCATATAAACCAGGCAACAGGTCCATATACTCCGGGACAGATATCATATCAGACCCCCTGATAATTAATGAAATACCCATAGGACAGGTTACAGTCACCTTTTCCAGTGCCTGCTACAGGACTGAGACCAGAGAGGTATATATAGAATCAATAGATGATTATAAGATCGATGAAATATTCATGTTATCCCAGACAGGCAGTATTGAGCTTATTGGCGATCTTTCAGGCGCAAGGGTATATATAGATGATCAGCCGTATAATATGCAGATGAATCTTATTGAGAATATATGTTACGGCGACCATATCATCAGGGTTGTGGATATTAAAGGGGGCATATGGACAAAGAAGGTAAAAATTGACAGCTCCAGAAGAAAATTTGAAGAGGTAGTCTTTAAGCCTACAATACTATGGCTGGGCCTTTATGACCGGAATGGGCAGAGCTTTGAAAGCCCTAATATTGAAGAGTTCAATAAGCTGCTTGACAGGATGCAGAGCTATAATATATTTTTCGATGATCTAAGGAATGACGTGCGATATGCAGAGCTTTACAGCCTGGTCATGAATGGCGGTTCTTCGGAAGAACTGCGGGAAGTCCTTCAGTCTCTGCATTCCAAATATAATTTTGATGTAATTGCATTTGGTATCCTGGACCCATTGTCAATTGACAGGGAATTTGACGTACATTTCTATCATTTTTCTCATCATAAGCCTTCTGTTATGAGGCTTGCAACAAAAGAGACCGCTTTTCTGTATAATTTTATTATAAATATGGATAAAGATATAGTATTTACAGAAAACTGGGTCGGAATGGAGCTTATTTCAAACCCTTCAGAGAATAATGGGCTTATCGTTGTTAAGGTCTATCCCGGGAGCCCGGCAAACAGCATCGGTATTGAAAATTATGACCTTATTATGTCTGTTGACGGGAATGAGATTAACTCAGCTGAGGAATTCAGGGAATATTTATCAACAATAAGCATTGATGATAAGATAGTCCTGCAGATAAGCAGGCTTAAAGGGACAGTGGACATGGAAATCCCTGTATCTGTCATTCCCAGGGAGTATGGCTATTCGAGGGATCTGAACTATAACCTTATTCTGGCCAAGATATTTTTCAGCCTCAATAAAGAAAAAAGGCCGTTCTTCAGGGATGTTTACTATCTTAATATGGGATTGTGCTATATGCATTTCGGATTATATGAAAAGGCATTAAAAGAGGGTTTCAGCATGATATCAAATTATTCCAATCTTGGTATAATGTATGGAAGCCCTGAACTTTACAGCGGCATATGCTCATACAATTTAGGGTCCATTGACAGGGCAAGGGCGCTTCTTTCCAGCGCTGTACTGAAAGAAGATTCAATATTCGGAGATTTCCCGTACTATTCTGTAAAGAACATATCGAATTTCTATCTTTTTCTGATAGGTGCCATCCAATAAATAAACAGGAGAGGCAAGGAGGAAAACGTGAGGGTTTACCTTGATCATTCAGCAACTACACCGGTCCTTCGGGAAGTATATGACCATATGAGCCAGTATTTTGTCGAAAAGTTCGGCAATGCATCCAGCAGGCATCTCTATGGCAGGGAAGCAAAAGAGGTGCTGGAGAATGCAAGAAATACAATTGCCGGGTTAATTAATGCAGACCCGGATGAGATTTATTTTACGTCAGGAGGTACGGAAGCGGATAATATTGCAATATTGGGCCATTGCAGATCTTCCGGTAAACGAACGGTTCTGATCTCCAGCATTGAGCATGAAGCTGTAATTGAACCCTGTGAATTCTTAAGGCAGAACGGGTATAAAATAATTTACATAGATGTTGATAAAAATGGTATTATTAACCTTGAGCATCTTGAGGAATGTATGGATGATGATACTGCGATGATATCCATAATGACTGCAAATAATGAAGTGGGTTCGATCCAGCCTGTCAGGGAAATATCAGAAATGGCGAGGGAAAAGGGCATAACCTTTCATAGCGATGCTGTCCAGGCACTGGGGAAAATGGATGTCAACGTAAAGGATACAGGCTTTGATATGCTTTCGGCATCCTCTCATAAATTTTACGGCCCGAAGGGTGCAGGATTTCTCTATATCAGGAAAGGGATAAATGTTTTTCCTGTTATGTTCGGCGGAGGGCATGAAAGAAATATAAGGTCAGGGACAGAGAATGTTTCCGGATGTGCGGGGATGGCAGAAGCTCTCAGAATATGCTGTGGCATCCTCAGGGATTACACCATAAAATACAGGGAATGGAAAGACAGAATTATTGCAGGGCTTTCTGATATTGAGGGATTCAGCCTGAACCAGGACATAGAAAGAAGCCTGCCTAATATATTAAATATAAGCTTTGCAGGTCTAAGCGGCGAATCCATAGCTGAAATGCTGAGCATGCACCAGATTGCAGTCTCTACTGCTTCTGCCTGTGCATCTCATAAGAAAGCGGAAAAAGGATATTCAAGGGTGCTGGAAAAGATGGGCATTGATGAAGAGCTTGCAAGATCCGCAATAAGGGTTTCCACCGGTATTGACAATGATGATGGACAGATTGCCTATTTCATAGATAAATTAAAAATAACAGTTGAAAAATTAAGGAGTTATGGCAGTGTCTTCTAGAAGCTACAATGAGCTGTTTCTGGATCATTTCCAGAATCCCCGCAATATAGGTATGATACAAAGCTTTAATGCAAGCTGTGAAGCTGAAAATGAAACTGATTCAGACAAAATCAAATTTTTCCTGGATATAAAGGATGGAGCTGTGGAGAATATCTCCTATTTTGTAAAGGGATGCCCAAGGATTATTGCAAGCTGCAGCTATATATCCGAACTGGTCAAGGGTATGAAGACCAGCGAAATTGAAAAGATTGACAAATCCATGATCAGAAAAAACCTTGGATTCACTGATGATGATTTCCAATGCATAGATCTTCCTCTTTATGCAATAAAAGGGGCTGTCTCAGAATTTAAGAAAAATGTTTAGGCTGGTGGGCTATGAAAAAGGATAAAAAATTTTATAAGGCATTTTTGGATAAGGATATACAGGATCTTCAGCATATTCTCGATAAATACAGGGGCAATGCAGAATGGAAGGAAAAGGTCTTTGCCCTCTCAATGAGGATATGCAATGCATTTTCCACTGAAAACAAGCTGATGCTTATCGGAAATGGAGGCAGTGCAGCCCAGGCTCAGCACATAACCGCTGAATTTGTAAACAGGTTCCTGCATGAGAGGAAAGCCTTGCCTGCTTTATCGCTGACAGTAGATACTTCAAATATCACATCAATATCAAATGATTATGACTTTGCCAATGTATTTGAAAGACAGGTTGAAGCACTGGGGAGAAAGGGTGATATACTGATCTGTCTCTCAACAAGCGGGGATTCAGCCAATCTGGTGAGAGCCTTAAAAAAAGCGAGATATATTGGTATTTATTGCTTTTCTCTGCTTGGAAAGACCGGAGGCGAGGCAAAAACATTTTCCGATGATTCGATCATTGTCAATTCAGAAGATACGCCCAGGATACAGGAAATTCATCTTCTTTTCGGGCATATGATCTGCCAGTTAGTTGAAGAGATGATAGTAAATGAAGGATAAGATAAAGAGATACAGTATTAAAGACCGATACAGCAAAGTTTCGGTCAATAATTTTTCAAAGATCGGCGATAATCTTTCTGAATTGATTCCCGGCATTCTTCAGGGAAAGAATTTTCTGGAATTTGTAAGAAAGATAAGGGAAGTAAGGGGCAAAAGGGGTTTTGTCGTTGGATTCGGAGCGCATCTTATTAAATGCGGCCTGTCTCCTATAATTATACAGATGATGAAAGAAGGCTATATCACAGCCCTGTGCACGAATGGAGCCTCTTTAATCCATGATTTTGAGATATCTTATGAGGGAAAAACCTCCGAGGATGTCGAGAAAGCGCTTAAGGATGGCGAATTCGGCATGGCCTACGAGACCTGCGGGGCACTTAACAGCCTTTTTTCCGAAGCGGCCGAAAAGGATACCCCCTTATACAGGGTATATGGCAGTTACCTTGAAGAGAAAGGATCCAGATATATTGAGCAGAGCATATTTTACTGGGCATATAAACTGAATATTCCAGTTTCATACCATATTGCAATAGGAACAGACATAATACATATGCACCCTGAGGCAGACGGGGAGAAGATAGGAAGGGTAAGCATGCATGATTTCAGGATGTTTATTGATAATCTCAAGGAAATCAAGGGAGGGGGCATCTATCTCAATATTGGTTCAGCTGTAATACTTCCGGAAGTCTTCCTGAAAGCAGTATCATTTATAAGGAATATTGACAGGAATTTTGGCGGTTTTACAACTGCAGTATTTGATTTTAATATGCATTACAGGCCTATGCAGAATGTTGTAAGCAGGCCGAAAGCATTGGGCTCCGAGGGTTACTATTTCATAGGGCACCATGAAATATTGCTTCCATTGTTGTTTTTTCTCCTTGATAAGGTATAGCAGGTTTTATCTATGTCCTATTTTGATGAAGTCTTTGTCAGGAAATATATTAGAGAAGACAGGCTGGATTCCCTGATTGAAGAGATCAAGGCCGGCCGGAAAACCATATCATTTACGAACGGATGTTTTGATATTCTGCATCCTGGGCATCTTGAACTTCTATATTTCTGCAAAGGCCTTGCTGATATCCTCATAATCGGGCTTAATTCAGATGACAGCATAAAAAAAATAAAAGGCCCGAAAAGGCCGGTTTTTGACCTGGAGCAAAGGATGCAGATGCTTGCGGGATATTCATTTGTAGATTTTTTGGCAAGCTTCGACGAAAAGGACCCCGCGGAGATTATAAGGCGGATAAGGCCTGATTATCTTGTAAAGGGAACTGACTGGGGCCATGGAAGGATCATTGGAGAGGATTTTGTAAAGAGCTACGGGGGTAATGTTGTTGCTTTCCCTCTAAAGGGTGTTAATTCGACATCAGGGATCATTGAAATGATCCTGGATCGGTTTTCAGGAAAAGATGATTGATGACCCGGGAAAAAATGACATTTCCTTGAAAATAATTAAAACTTGACAGGCTGTCCATATTATAATAACATTCATTTACAATTAATGACCAGGATGTTTTTATGAGCTTATTAAACAGGATTTTGGGGCTTCTTTCAAAGGACCATCTTTCAGCAGGTATTAACCAGTTTGAAAATGGCGAGTACAGGAATGCAATAGAGCAGTTTGAAAAGGCTATCAGCCAGGACCCTGACCCGGCCTCGCAGAACCACAAGCTGGCTAAATTCTATATCACGGAATCATATATAGCTCTTGCTGATAAGCATAATAAAGAAGGAGACAAAGAAGCCGCCAGGGAATTTTACCTCAAAGTCACCGATTTTAATGATTATGCAGATGTATTCTTAAAGATTGCAAAGATCTATTTCGAAGAAGGGGACTATAATACAGCTGAGGAGTATGTCATCAAGTCCCTCAAAGCTTCCAGCAGATATCTGAAAGCCAAGCTTTTCTTATGTATAATCGGCTTAAAGCAGAATAAGATAGAGGAAACCATGGATTACCTTATTGAACTTGTATTTGAATCCATTTATGAAAACCTTGAAAAACTGGAAACAGCTATTGAAAAAATAAGGGAAGAAGATATTGATACAGCCATAAACCTCCTTCAGAATATAACTGTTGACAAGCCCAGTGAATGGCTTCTTTTAGTAAAACAGGGAGACAGCCTGTGTGCTGAAGGGGATTATGAATCAGCATTGGACAGATACAATAAGGCATTAGAATTAAAAGGTGAGTATCCTGATTATCATTTTAGAAAGGGAAGCGCCCTTCTTGAACTGAAAAGGTACGATGAAGCAATAAAATCATTTAATGATGCAGTCAAGATCAATCCTGATTATATCAATGCATGGATAAGCCTCGGAGCTGCATACCTGCTTAAAAATGATGTTGATAATGCTTCAGCGCAGTTCAATATGGTCCTGAAAATTGACCCGGATAATAAAGAGGCTTTATTAAGCCTGAAGGAGATACTAAAAGACAGTTAACATATGTCCAGGAAAAACTATTATGAGATTTTAGGCGTCAGAAAGGATGCTACTCTTGTTGAGATCAAGAAGGCATATTACAGGCTTGTTAAATCTCTGCATCCCGATGGGCAGAGCAGGCGTAACCTCAGTAAAGAGGATGAGGCGAGATTTATAAGTATTACCGAGGCTTATCAGCTTTTAAGGGATCCAAACAAGAGAAGGGTCTATGACAGAGAGATGAAGATGGACCAGGAAGGCTCATCGGATGATTATGCATCCCGGTCACCGGCGGCTATCAACAGGAATGCCGAAATCTACTTCAAGAATGCCGTTTTCAGGTATAAAAACGGTGAAATAAAACAGGCACTCAACCTTTTTGAAGCTGCCCTGCACATTGACAAAGACAACCCGAAATACCTCAGTTATTACGGACTGTGCCTTTCATGCAATGCGTCCACCATACATAAAGCCAGGGAATATTGCGAGAAAGCAATCGAAATGGAATTTTACCAGCCTTCCTATTATACAAATCTTGGGATTGTATATTATAATGCAAGGCTTTATACAAGGGCAAAAAGGCAGCTTGAATTCGCGCTGAAATGGGATCCGGACAATACCAGGGCTCTTGAATATATGGAAAAGATCAAAAAGATCGAAAAGAGGAAATCCAGCGGATTATTCGACATAATCAAGGGGTTATTCAACAAGAAATAGGGACATACTATGTTTGACAGCCTTTCTGATAAATTAAACCAGATAATGAAGAGAGTCAGGGGAGAGGTAAAGTTTTCCGAAACCAATATCAAGGAGATCATAAGGGAAGTAAGGCTTGCTCTCCTTGAAGCTGATGTTAATTATAAGGTTGTAAAGGATTTTACAAGCAGTATTAAAGAACAGATACTCGGCAGAGAAGTGCTTGAAAGCCTGACTCCCTCACAGCATTTTATCAAGATAATACACCAGGAGATGGTAAAGGTACTGGGAGATAAAAGCGAAGCGTTAAAATTTGGAAATGAACCTCCATCTGTTATTATGCTTGTCGGGCTGCAGGGAGCTGGCAAAACAACCTTTGCTGCAAAGCTTGCCCTTCTGCTGAGAAAAAGCGGGAGATC
This sequence comes from uncultured Candidatus Sumerlaeota bacterium, assembly GCA_964389675.1. Classification (GTDB taxonomy): domain Bacteria; phylum CAYMEV01; class CAYMEV01; order CAYMEV01; family CAYMEV01; genus CAYMEV01. The sequence goes on along the minus strand of CAYMEV010000001.1, from coordinate 16,085 downwards.
ATCATACCTTGTACCTGCTGATATATACAGGCCTGCTGCTATTCATCAGCTTAAGGTGCTTGCCAGAAGCATAAATAACCCTGTATTTGATTCTAATGAGAATATGGACCCGAAACTGATCTGCAAAAAGGCATTTAAAGAGGCTAAGGATTCAGGGTTTGAAACACTGATAGTGGATACAGCAGGGAGGCTTCACATCAATGAAGAACTTATGGGTGAGCTTGAAGAAATAAAAAAGATCCTTGAGCCTCAGGAGATCCTGTATGTTGCAGACAGCATGACAGGCCAGGATGCTGTTACCAGTGCAGCCCAGTTTAATCAGGACCTTGACCTTTCAGGGATCATCCTCACAAAGATCGATGGTGATGCAAGGGGAGGGGCTGCTCTCTCAATAAAGAGCGTTGTCGGCAAACCCATAAAATATGTTTCCACCGGGGAGAAACTGAATGATATTGAGGTTTTCCACCCCGACAGAATGGCTTCAAAGATACTTGGGATGGGAGACATGCTCTCTCTTATTGAAAAGATCGAGGATGGCTTTTCAGAATCCCAGGCAAAAAAAATGGAAGAGAAGCTTAAGAAGGCAAGTTTTACCCTTCAGGATTTTTATGATCAGCTTCAGCAGATGAAAAAACTCGGGCCCATGAATAAGATTATTGAAATGATACCCGGCCTGAACAAGATGATGAACATTAAAGGCAGGGATTTAGAAGTTGAAGAGAAAGAGCTTAAAAAGATAGAGGCAATGATACAGTCAATGACTCCTGAAGAAAGAGAACATTATAAAATTATTGACAAAAGCAGAAAAATTAGAATAACAAATGGAAGCGGTACAACGATTGCTGATTTGAACAAGCTTTTAAAGCAGTTTGAATTGTCAAGGAAGATGATGAAAAAGGTCATGCCGATGGGCAAAAGATCTAAGATGAAAGACATTATGAAATATTTACAATAGCATAATAAAGGAGAAGATAAGGTAGAATGGCAACTAAGATCAGATTAATGAAACTCGGAAGAAAGAAGAAGCCTTTTTTCAGAATTGTAGTAGCAGATTCAAGGACAAAAAGAGACGGCAAATATATCATAAAAATAGGGCATTATGACCCTCTTTTAAGTGATGATAATAAGGACAGGCTCGTTTTTGACGTCAAGCTCTACGAAGAATGGATAGCCAAAGGCGCAAAACCAACTGAGACAGCTGAGAAACTTTATATTAGAGCTAAAGACTTAATAAAAGAATAGAGCAGAGTATTTTTTTGAAAGAATTTATAGAATATCTAGCCAGAAATATTGTTGACAAGCCTGATAGTGTCAGGGTAATACAGTCTTCAGAAACAAGCTATCAGCTGATCGTTGATCCGGATGATATTGGCAAAGTTATTGGAAAGCACGGGACCATGATAAGCTTTATCAGGGTACTGATAAACTCCGTTCATGGTTCCAGTAAAGACAGGATATCCTTGGAGATAATTGAATAAAGATCTAATTTTCATAGGAAAAATCCTTAAATCCCATGGATTAGCCGGTGAATTTAAGGTTTACCCTTTATCAGAAGACATATTCTTCTATGACAGGAAATATGTCTATATTATAAAAGACAATAAAGAGCAGTCACTCTTTTCTGAGGAACCCATGCTTATAGACTATGTAAAAGGTGACAGAAGCAGGCCTATCTTCCATATCAAAGGTATAGACAGCCTTGAAGCTGTCAAAAACATACTTCAGTGCTATCTGGCGGCAGACAGGGAGATCCTTCCCCCCCTTGAAGAGGATGAGTATTATTTTGCCGATCTGGCAGGCATGAAGGCCTTTCTGGATAATGGCGATTATCTCGGGGAAGTAAGGGAGGTGTTTGAAACCTTAAAGCAGGAGGTCATTTCCGTAATTAATGAGGGAAAAGAATACCTGATACCTTTTGTCAAGCAATGGGTAAAAGATGTTGATACTGAAAAAAATACAATGATAATTGACCATAGATTTCTTTCTGATGAAGAAGATTAGAATAATTACAGCTTTTCCTGAGTTTTATGATTCCCCTCTTAAGACATCAATGTTCCAGAGGGCGCAGGATAAGCATCTTATATGTTTCGAAGTGCATAACCTAAGGGATTATACGAAAGACAGGCACAGGACCGTTGACGATAAGCCATTCGGCGGCGGCCCGGGTATGGTCTTCAAGCCGGAACCCCTGTTCTATGCCATAAAATCAATAAAGGAAAAAACTTCAAAAACAAAAGTGATCTATCTGAGTCCAAAAGGCAGAGTATTCAAATCATGTATTGCAAGGCAGTATGCGCAACTGGATGATATGACCATAATATGCGGTCATTATGAGGGGATTGACCAGAGAATCATAGATAATATGATAGATGATGAAGTAAGCATTGGCGATTACATACTTACGGGAGGAGAGGTAGCAAGCCTGGTATTCATGGATGCTTTTTTGAGATTCATACCTGGGGTCCTGGGGAATACTGGCTCTCTTGATAATGAATCTTTTGAGGATAACCTGCTTGATTTCCCGCATTATACAAGACCCTGTGAGTTTTTTGGCAGCAGGGTTCCGGATGTCCTGCTGTCCGGAAACCACAAGGAGATTGAAAGATGGAGGAGAGAACAGAGTGTGAGGATCACAAAAAAAAGGAGGCCTGACCTTATAGGCGATGAAAATGTTTAAGAACGTATATTTAGGGCTTGTGCACTACCCGGTCCTGGACAAGAACGGAAATACGGTAGCTACGACAATAACCAACTATGACCTGCATGATATATCAAGAACCTGTGCAACCTATAATATTGCCAGATACTTTCTTATAAACCCCATTAAACTCCAGGTTGAGCTTTCTGAACGAATCAGGAGGCACTGGGTTTCAGGTTTTGGCTCTGAATACAATCCGACCAGAAAATCAGCTCTCTCTTTCAGTCAGGTTGTGGAGAGCATTGATGATTCCCTGAAAATTATAAAGGAATTAAGCAGAAACAGTAAGATAAACATTATTGCTACATCTGCGAGAGAAAAGCCAGATAATGTGTCCTTCAGCTTTATAAGCGATATTGTGAAAAATGAGGAAACAGTATATATTCTGCTGGGAACAGGATGGGGCCTTGCAGGCGATGTATATGACATGGTAGACTACAGGCTCGAGCCGATCCATGGCGTGAACGGATATAACCATTTAAGCGTAAGATCAGCCGCTGCAATTATTCTGGACAGGGTCCTTTATCCCATTTATAAAAACAGTATGCAGGGAATTTAGATGAAAGAAAGAAGCCTGGATTTAAAAAGAATAAAGGAACTGATTGAACTGATCGATACCCTGAGGGGCGAAAACGGCTGTCCCTGGGATAGAAAGCAGACACTGGACAATACAAAAGCATATATACTTGAAGAAACCTATGAATTAATAGAAGCCATTGAGGAAAAGGACATAGCCAAGATCAAAGAAGAGCTTGCTGATGTAATTTTCCAGTGCATATTCATTGCCAGGATACTGGAGGATGAATATAATGAATCTCTGTCAGGTATAATAGAAAAAAATATATCAAAAATGACAGGAAGGCACCCTCATATATTTTCGGATGCTGATTTTAAGGATGAGAAAGAACTGCTGGAAAACTGGGAGTATGCTAAAAAAAGCGAAAATAAGGGCAATTTATCAATTTTCAGCAATATTGTGAAGAATCTTCCAGCCCTGCTTTTTGCACAAAAGGTTCAGGAAAAGGCTTCCCGTGTCGGGTTTGACTGGGAAAATGCTGATGGGCCTGCCGAAAAAATAAAAGAAGAGATTGATGAGTTTAACTTTGAAAAGAAGCTTGATAAAACCGGGGGTAAAAGGCTTGAAGAGGAACTGGGAGATATCCTGTTCAGTATTGTAAACCTTTCCCGCTTCTATCAGATAGACTCCGAGCTTGCTTTAAGGCTTTCCATCAAGAAGTTCATTAAAAGGTTTTACAGGATGGAAACCCTGATTCAGGAAGATAAAAGGGAACTTAAAGATCTTTCACAGGATGAAATGGATGAGTACTGGGAAAAATCAAAAAAAATGCTGAGAGAAAATATTGAATAAAATTAAAAATATATACAATTCATAAATAAAATGATATATTGCAAAAAATTTAAACAATACAAAGGAGAAATTAAATGAAAAAACTGTTTTTTATTGCTGCAGTCATGCTGATTGCATTTCCCCTGATCCATGCTTCAGACCTTTACCTTAAATCTGTTACCCATACAGATGCATTTGAGATGATGGGACAGAAGCAGGAAGCCACTGATTCAGTACAGGAGATATGGATCGGTGATGACAATCTAAGGATGGATTCAGAGAACGGGTCTGTAATAATGGATCTTAAGAATAAGCAGTTCTATATGGTCAATCATCAGCAGAAGAAATATTTCCAGACCGCCCTTCCACTGGATATGAAGGCTATCGTTCCCGAAGAGCAGGCTGGCTTCATGGACATGATGAAATTTTCCATTACCGTTACCCCCCTTGAAGAAAAGAAAAAGATAAAGGACTGGAACTGTAAGAAATACCAGATGGATATGAAATCATCTATGATATCAATTTCAAGCACAATCTGGGCGACTGAAGATATTAAGATTGACCAGGATAAATTGGATCAGTTCTATATCAACACTACAGCCCTGCAGAACATTGACCCAAATTCAATAAATGAGCTGAAGAAAATCAAGGGTTTTCAGGTTTTATCCGAAAGCACTTCCGAGATAATGGGAAGCAAGGTTAACCAGAAGACTGAGCTTGAGATCGCTGAGAGAAAAGAAGTGGAAAAGGGCCATTACAGTATTCCTGCTGGCTATGAGAAATCAGACCAGTTTATGCCGATGGGTTAATAAGACAAGCAGAAGCAGATTAAACAAAAAGGGAGCGGTATAATTTTCCGCTCCCTTTTTTTATCTGTTCAGATTCTGCCGAGAATAAATTTCGCCAGAGAATTGATGTTCTGAAAAGCCTCCTGCCCTTGCTCTTCGTCTTCAATCTCTACGCCGTAATGTTCATTTATTACTGGAATTAATGTCAGTGCATCAACAGAATCAAGGTTAAGTCCGTTCTCATCGCTGAAGAAAGCAAGTTCATCCCCGATTGTAACAGGGTCCAGCGGTGAACCGTTTTCGTCAAGAAGATTGAGTTCTTTGACAATAAGGTCTTTAAGCTCACTTTTTAGAGTTTTCTCATCCATTTATAAATGAATTCCTTTCAATATTTTTCTTTAAGTTAAAACATTTTGTTTTTTTGTCAATCCAAAACATAAGCTGGCTTAAATAGTACCTTAGTCCAATATCGTAGAAAACGACTCCTTCCTTGTTATACTCTATGGTATTTAGCCAGTGCACCGGATTGCAGAGATTTGAGACTATATAATCCCTTATTTCATTACTGGATGTAATATAAGCCTGGTTTACAGTGTTTATTACAGGTATAGCCGGGTCATCAATACTGATCTGTCCAATTATCTCATAAAGCTTCTGTTTCAGGTATGTAATATAGGGAGTGTGGACGGGATATGAAATGCTAAGCCTTTTTTCCGGTAATTTGTTTATATCATGGAAATATGAAAAAAGGGTCCTGACAGATTCTTTCGGGCCGCATACTACAGCCTGTTTGGGAGTATTGATATTTGATATATACATGGGTTTGTCCGGTTTTGACTTTGCCAGGAGTACCTGGCGAAGCTGCTGCATTGATGGGGCGATGATTATTGCTGAAAGAAAATCTTCATCATGGAAGGCATCCTTTAATAGTTTATGGATCTCCTTTACCAGGAGTATGGTATCGGAAAGGTTAACGGCCCCGGATGCATAAATAGCTGAGTAAACACCAAGCGAGTGTCCTGCAACAAAATCGGGAACAATTTCAGAATTTTTCAATCTCTGAAAGGCAATTACATTTGAAAGTGTTGTATTTATCTGGTCCATCAGGTGAATTTCATCATCATCAGGTGAATGGATAGATCCGGGTATATTATGGTCAATTTTTTTTGAGAAAAAGATGCTGAGTTCTCTGAAGTCAAAATCTCTTATAAAATAGTAGAAAAATTCCTGAAGACTGCCAATGCCAATCCCTTCGAACAAAAAACATCTTTTCATTTCTATCAGGCTACTCTTTGCTCATGAACCTTATAAAATAGATGATAACTCCCAGTACTATTAAAAACGCAATAATCCTGATAAGCGTAAAGCTCATACTGAGTAGTATTTTAAGCCCGATCAGGGAGAATGCTATGAAGACTATAAAAATAATTATTTCAATAATTGTGGATTTTTTCATTCTATAACTGCAGAAAGAGAGGGGGAATCCCTTCCCCCTTACATCTCAATAAAGTTGCCCGCACTGTTTTTGGTAATCTCTACCTGTTTTTCAGTTTCTGATATTTGATTCTGAATAGCCTTCAATTCCTGCTTGTTCTGTTCGATTATATTATTTATCCTTTCTTCTTTGTTCTTAAGTTCAGCAAGGATCTTATTCTTGTTGATATATTCAATTGCAAAGCTTATCTGCTCGATTTCCTGATTCTTCTTGCCTATATTCTTATCAATCTCTGCAATGGAATTGAAAATGTCTTTATGCTCCTTTTTCTGGATAAGTTCAGTCATTTTCTTGTCATAGATAAGCTGGCCGGCATCAGCATATTTCTGGTATACATCCTTTTCAATTGCCTTTATTTCATTTTCCTTTTCCTTTATAAAGGCTTCAGGCTGATTATGCTGGATCATCTGGGCAAGCTCATCCGACTTTTTCTCCTTGAGCATTATATTGTCCTTTTCATCTCTCTGCTGTTTTGCCAGCTTTGATTTGGTGTCAATAATGAGTTTTTTGAGTTCCTTATGTTCAGGTTCATTCAATTTTTCAAAAAAGTCGCCCTGGATCAGGTTTCTGCCGATAACCGGATATAGATTGTTCAGCTCTTTTTCTTTCGTCTTAATATTATTTTTAATGATCATCACATTGAATTTTTCTTTGATCTTCTTGAAAAACCCTTTCTCTTCTTCCTCAGTAGCTCTTAAATTTTCCTGAAGATCTGATATTTCCTTTTTTGTATTCTCATAGTCTGCATAAAGGTCCTTAAATGTGCTGTAATCAGGATTGTCATGTATCAGACTGTAGAATTCCCTGCCTATGGCAGACTGTTTTTCATCGAATACAAGGTTGAGTTCATCTATCTTATCCCTTATTTCCTTTAGTTCCTGATCAAGTTTTTCTATCTCAAGCTTCTTTTGCCTGATACTTTCTATTACCTTGTTTGCAGCTTTAATATCCTTCTGGCTTTGCTCAATTTCCTGAATTATATCCTTCAGCCTGGAATTCTTTATATCCTTTTTGGGCAGCGATGAGCATTCTTCGCCTAATTTTTGTACAAGTCCGGCTTTATCTGATTCAAGCTTTGTTATCTGTGCATTTGTTTCAGATGACAGCTTTTCCAGTTCTTTGGTTTCCATAATAAAACTCCTTAAAATAAGATGCGATTATAAGTCCTGATCAGTTAATTTGAGCCCTTCTTCTGCAAAATAGTTGATCCTTTCTTCCAGCCATGCTTTTATCTCATCATCATTAAGGCTCTCGAAAGTTTCGAGCATTAACTCTGATGAGGAATCTCCGATGCTTTGGCCCTTTTCTGCAATGCTGAATGCACGAAGCCTGATAGGTGCTTCATTATGCTTATTGGCCAGAAAGAAGAAGCGGATCTTGGATCCTGGTATTCTAAGTTCATAAGTTTCATAATAATATCCATCAGTGAAAATGTCCACATTGCCTTCCACTTCTGTTGATATGTCATGTATGGTTTTGATAATCTTGTCTTTAATAGCTCTGCCCTCTTCACTCCTGCCCCTTAATTTTCTAAGATTTGCTTTTAGGCTCATGGTTTTTTCTTTATTACCTCCTGTTTCTTCTTTAGATTTAATATTTTGATTTTTTTCTTCTTCTGTCATTTCAACAGTTTCCGGGCTTTTTTCCTCTTTTGTTTTAGATTTGCCCTCTTTGGCCGAGTCTTCTTCCTGCTCTGATATATCATCAACTTCAAGGCCTATTGCTGAATCAAGCTTCTCATCCAGGTTTTCCTGCCCTTCTTCATCCTGTGTAAGGCTTTCCGGCTTGAATTCCTCTTCTTCAGATTCTGATTCTTCTGATTCTTCTGTTGTAATAATATTCTGAATCATGTAGGAAATGGCATCCGCCTCTTCGCCTCCCATAAGAGGCAAACCTATATCAGCTGCTATGGAGCTTAATACCTTAAGATTGAGAGGCTCCCAGAATTTTGCATTATCTTCCATATAATGGAGGGTAACGAGTTCAAATAAATCCTCTTCCGATTTATTACGCAGCGAGATATCAAGTGCCTTGGCAATTTCTCTGACAGTTGAAGGGGCCAGCTTTCTAAAAAATTTTTCAGACATTTGCATATACTCCTTAAAAATAATTCTATTATAAATAGTTTCCTGGAACTGAAAGGCCAGAATAGGCAGACTGATCATCCAGTTTATAAAAACAAGTCCATATAAACAAAAACATGAAAATATTTTAATACATGAATTCTATTTAGTCAAATTAAAATTATGCCATACAGAAATTATTTTTTGCTTGACAATCTACGGCAATTTTAATAGCCTATGATACGGAATTTACTCAGCTTTTTGGTTATGCCCGGGTGGTGGAATAGGTAGACACAAGGGACTTAAAATCCCTCGGATTCATTATCCGTGTCGGTTCAAGTCCGACCCCGGGTATCTATAAACGAATCACATTAAGGAGTGGATATATGTCTGATTTCATTGAGACTATTGAAAATATTGCCTCAAAGATACCCGGATATGGGGGGTATCTGGACAGGGAAAAAAGCAGAGATACAGACAAAAGCCTCAGGGAGTACATATCTAAAAACCTTTATAAGCTAAAGGACAGAATAGATGAGATGAAGTCTGAAATAATGCAGAAGGGCATCTTCGATTATATGTCACGTCTCGACAATATAAGTTCCATACTGGACAGATTATCAAACAGTGTACTCTATTCATCAAGGGGATTTGCAGGCCTTTTTGGAGCAAATAAGATTTATGAGGAAGAACTGGAGAAATTGTATAATTTTGACAGGAACTTTCTTAAGGCTATTGATAACCTTGAGGAAAGGATCAGTGATGTATGGAAAACAGAGGAAAAGGATTTCAGTTCAAAAATTGATGAAATACGTTCTATTGTAATGGATATTGAATCTGACTGGAAATCCAGAGAAAATGTAATAAACAGCTTTCAATAAGGCGATTGGAGGTAGGCATGGTGATTGAAATACTTGAATATTTTGATCCATCAGGAAATAATATAGTATACAGGATCCCGCCATCAGGCAGTGCGGATATTAAATTTGGGGCACAGCTCATAGTACAGGAAAACCAGGAGGCCATATTTTTCAGGGACGGCAAAGCGCTCGACATTTTCAAGCCGGGAAGGCATACTCTATCCACTCTGAATCTCCCTGTAATTACCAGGCTCCTTTCAATTCCTTTCGGCTCAAAGTCTCCTTTCAGGGCAGCTGTATTTTTCATTAACAAGCATGTTTTTACCGATATGAAATGGGGTACAAAACAGCCAATCTATTTCAGGGATAATGAGCTTAAGGCTGTGAGACTTAGGGCATTCGGAAACTTTACCGTTAAAGTTGTTGATTCCATGCTTTTTATAAATACCATGGCTACCCAGAACAAGTTTACCTCAGGAGCTGTTGAAGCATATCTTAAGGATGTTATCGTCAGCAGGCTGAATACTGTTTTAGGCGAAGCGCTAAAGAGTATTTTTGACCTTCCTGTAATGTACGATAATCTGGGATCAGTCCTGAAGCTGAGGCTGAAAGATGATTTTCTGAAGTATGGCATAGATCTTATAGACCTGTTCATACAGGCGATTACTCCTCCAGAAGAGGTACAGAAGATTATTGATGAGAGGTCAAGCATGGCTGCGATTGGTGATATGAATAAGTATATGCAGTATAAGACAGCCAATGCAATGACGGATATGGCAAACAATCCTTCTGAAGGAGGCTCTGCCATGAGCATGGGATTTGGTGCAGGCTTTGGAATGATGTTTCCGCAGATGATGAATCAGGCAGCACAGGGATCCCAGGCTGATGGGGCTGAACAGGCAGCTCCTGAAAAGGAAGCATTTATCTACTGCACAGAATGCGGGACCAAAAATCCGAGGGATGCAAAATTCTGCCAGAACTGCGGCAATAAGCTTTCAGATGAGGACCAGTGCCCCAAATGTAAAGCCAAGAAAATACCGGGGAGCAAGTTCTGCTTTAACTGCGGTGCAAAATTAATTTAGACTTATTTCTGTATTATGATGAGTACAGCTTTGAAAATTCCATGACAGGATCATTCTTTATTCAGTAATAAGCGATCTAAAAGCAGTTCAGAAAATAAGATTAATAAAGCGATAGGTATGGCCATTAAGTTTGCATATTATATATCAGGTCATGGTTTTGGGCACCTTATCAGATCATTAGCCCTTGTAAGATTCCTTATCCTGAAAAAAATAAAGGATTTTCCTTCTGATCAGGTATATTATCCGCCTGTAAAGAACAGCAAAGAAATTGAATTTGATATTACTATAGTTCTAAACGAACCAGCGCATGCCGCAATTATAGAAAGAGACCCTTTCTTAAAGCATATCAGTGTTGAATGCAGGGAATTTGACCTGAAGATAGAGACCGGCCTGAATTTTTCGATAAATATTGCCAGTACAGTTGATAATTTCCGTGATTTTGTCCATAAATCAGATGCTCTGATAGATATAGAAAAGAAATTTCTCAAGGAAAACAAATTTGATTTTATAATAACTGACATAGGTTTTATCCCTGCTGCTGCAGCTGGCCTGGCCGGAATCCCCTGTTATATTCTCGGAAATTTTACATGGGAGGAGGTATTCTTTGATTATTTTCAGAAGGGCTGTAATGTTTATAAGAGCGATATATTTTTTCTGCTGGACTGCTATAATATGGCAGAAATATATTTTCAGCTCCCTCTTTCCCTTAAATTCAGGCTTAATACCAGGATGCAGCCTGTAGGCTTTATAACAAGAAGATCAAAACATATGGGCGGCAGGATCAGGAAAATGCTTGATATGAGTCCTGAAAAGACCTATGTCTTTGATTCACTTGATATCCAGGGATATCTTGATTTCAGGCTTGATCCCTCCATGTTTGACAGGGATATCTCCTTTGTCGTCTGGGACAGATTTAACAAAAAAAATAACGACAGCAAAAGGATCATGTATATAAATGAGGATGATTGCGACTTTGAAGAAGCTGTTGCAGGATGTGACATTATACTGGGAAAGCCGGGCTATAACCTCTTATCACAGGCTATTATTTTCAACAGGAAGGTCCTGCTGGCCGACAGGCTGGATTTTATAGAGACAGAGACAATTATTTCAGAGTCAAAAAGATATATAAATCTTGAAATTATTGAGAATCCCGATATAAGCTATTTTTCATCTGAGAGATTTAACAGCGATTTAAGATCTTTAAGCATAAGCAAGAAAGGTGTACGGTTAAAACCTCCGATGTTTGGCGAGATAGACCTTTATATGTCACTGATAAGGGAGATTTTATAAATGAAAACATCTCCTGGAAGCGATATCTTTGCATATTCTCAGGACAAATGGCCAGATGCGGAAAATAAGGTCCTGTTTGTGTGCAATCAGTCATCATTTAACTCAGAATATATCCCAACCCTCGACAGCCTGATAAAAGAGGGCATGAAAATTGATTATCTGATAGCCCCCGAGCATGGATTATACGGCTTTTTCCAGGACATGGAAACATTTTCAGATAACCGCCATCCATATTATGATATACCCGTTATAAGCATCTATAATGAGCAAGAAAAAAGCCTGGATATTGATAAAAAATACGTATTTGAGAATTCCTCAGTAATATATGATGTTCAGGATGTCGGAAGCAGGTACTACACATTTCTGTGGTCGCTTTACAGATTGATGAAAATATTTTCAGGAGACTGTTCAGAGATTATAATCCTCGACAGGCCCAACCCTATTATGCCGATGAGTATTACCGGGCCGCCTGTCCAGAATGGATTCGAATCTTTTGTGGGAGAATATTCAATACCTATTATATATGGGCTTACAATAGGGGAATTTGCTCTTTATATAAAAGAGAAGCTCGGACTTGATATAAATCTGAAAATTATTTCAATGCAGAACTACAGCCGGGGTATGTTTTATGATCAGACAGGAATTCCATGGGGCTATCCATCACCAAACATGCCTGTACTTGAAACAGCGATCCTTTATCCGGGTGCATGCCTTATTGAGGGTACAAATATTTCGGAAGGCAGAGGTACTACCAGGCCCTTTTCTCTTATAGGGGCACCCTTTATAAAACCGGATGTATTTTGCAGAGAATTGAAGAATACTGATAATCCAGGGATTCTTTTCAAACCTGTATATTTCCGCCCCATGTTCAGCAAATATAAAAATGAGATATGCGGCGGGATAGAGATTGCTGTAGATGACAGGTATAATTTCAGGCCCGTTGACTTTTACTTAAATATAATTAGCACACTTATAAGGCTTTATCCTGGCATGTTTGCCTGGAGAAAAGAAAGATATGAGTACAGAGAGGATATTATCGCCTTTGATATGCTCACAGGCTCCGGGAAAACAAGAAAATATCTTGAAAAGGGAGTAAAGACTGATAATATCACTGGGGAATGGAAAGCTTATGAAAATGAATTTAAAAATGAGATCAAAAATATTATGATTTACAGGTGAAAATTATGCAGGAAAGCTTATTGCTCTTTACTTTATCCCATAATTACTATCTTGGGCTGTCATCCTTCCTTGACAAGAAATCAAAGGATATAGAGGATATAGGGTATATGTCCTTAAGATACAGGGATATTGCTATTTTTAAGGTCTTTGGAGTTTCTAAGCCGTTTCTGAAATCCTACTTCAGCGAATTCGAGTACTTCCATTTTGATTTTAAGGAACAATATTTCATAGCACTGAATTCAACTGTAGGTATATTCGGTGGCATATGGGTCTCGGAAGATTTCTCGATCAATGACAGTGAATTCTGCGAAAATTTCTATAAAACACTGAAGGAAGAGAATAAGGACAGCAAGAAATCTGCATTTTTCAGGTTCTGTTTCTTATGTTATGATGTTTTTAACAATGCATTCATACTCCCTTTTGAAAGATACTTCAGGGAACTGTCATCGATTCTCGAGAAATTCTTTCCGAACAGCCGTATAAATATCTTCTTTTTAAGGGATGAAATTCCCTCAATTGTCTTTTCCAACTGCTTCAAGGAAGATCAGGTCGAAAAGATAAACAAAAGTACCCATATAATCTCTGCTGTATCAGATATCTATCTGCATTCAGGCCAGAGGGCCGGGCATCTGAATGATCTGAGGAATGAGACCTTAAAGCCCTTTTACAGCAGTCAGATATGCAATATCGATACAACACTTTTTATGTCTATTTACCACAAAAATACATTTTATGGCGCAATACTCATAGACTGTCTTGACAGCTATACCTACCATGAGAGCGAGGCACTGGAAGGATTATCCGCCTTTCTGTCCTACATTACAATGACAAATAATAATATGAAGACCGTAGAGGAGATGGTAATCAAGGATAAGCTCACAGGCCTGCCCAATTACAGGTTTTTCAAAACCATATTTGCAGAAGAGCTGGAAAGGTCGTTCCGCTTTAATTACCCGCTTGGTGTTGGTCTCATTGAAATAAAGGGATTAATGATAATAAATAATACCTTTGGCTATGAAAAGGGTGACATAGTGGTCAGGGATATAGTCAGCATGCTCGGTTCTTCATTGAGGAAACTTGATAAGCTTTTCAGATTTTCAGATAACAGGTTTGCCATACTGCTTCCCAATATTTCAGAGGAGTTTTCAGAGATCCCGATAAAAAGAATAAGCAATGCAATTAAAAAAAGCTATGGCGATATAGGCCTTTATGCAGGCTTCCTTGTCCTTTATCCGTCAGGCCTGGAGATGACTGACCTTCAGGCTGAAAAGACACTTAACAGGCTTCTGGAAGATGCTGTAAAAGATAATGAAGTATTCCAGCTTGCTTCAAACAAGCGTGATCCTGATGATAAATGACAATATTTGATAAAAGAAAACTCTATTTCCTTGGCATATGTGGTACAGGTATGGGAAATGCAGCAATTTTTTTCAAACAGAAGGGATACAGCATCATGGGAAGCGATAATGCTGTATACCCGCCCATGTCTGATTTTTTACATTCTCACGGCATTGAAGTGCTTATGCCCTATGATGCATCAAACATATCCAATAACAGGGACAGCCTTTTTGTTATAGGAAATGCGATCTCGCGGGGCAATGCCGAACTTGAAAAGGTCCTTTCTGACAGGCTGCCCTATACAAGCTTTCCGGAGCTGTTAAAAGCTGTTCACATATTTGATAAAAAATCAATAGTAATTGCAGGGACACACGGCAAGACAACCCTGTCTTCACTCATATCCTATATTCTCTTCAAAGCAGGTCTTGATCCTGATTTTATTATTGGAGGCATACCTGAGGATTTCAATACAGGGGCCCGTCTGGGAAAAGGCGGCTATATAGTTTTAGAGGGAGATGAATACGATACATCCTTTTTTGACAAGAGGCCGAAATTTGTTCACTATGCCCCCAGTGTTCTCATTCTTACCAGCATTGAACTGGACCATACAGATATATATCCTGATATTTCCAGGGTAGAATATGCTTTTCATCAGGTTGTAAGGACCATTCCCAGAAACGGGTATCTGATTGCCTGCGGTGATTATCCATCTGTCCAGAAAGTCATCGAGCATTATCCCTGGCTGAATATTGAAACCTACGGTATCAGGCCGCACAATAATCATACAGTGAAACTAAAAAACGGTATTGTAATAGATGACAGGATACATCTTGATTCAAGGCTTAAAGGTATTCACAATGCATTGAACTGTACTGCGGCCTATCTCCTTGCCAGGCATATAGGCATAGAAGAATCAGTGGCAAGGGATGCAATTTCTTCTTTCGGGGGTGTCAAAAGAAGGCTGGAGCTTTTTTATGAAAATGATAAAACTCTCTTTTTTGATGATTTCGGCCATCACCCCACCGCCATACAAAAAACAGTCGAAGCGCTGAGATATTCATATCCGGGAAAGTCTGTAATGGCAGTCTTTGAACCGAAGACAAATACAACACGGACAAATGTCTTTATTGAGCAGTACAAGAATGCTTTTCTTTCGGTTGATTCACTGATTATATTTGATAACAGGGAATTAAAGAAGGTGAAAGACCCGCTGGACCTCATTGATATTAAGAAATTTTTAAATTCAAGCAACATTGAATGCAGAATAGAGACAGATACAGTGTCCATACTGCAGAAACTTGCCGGCTATGATATTGTAGTTTTATTTTCCAGCGGCTCCATGGGCGGGCTGAAGGGTATGATCCAGCAGAACTGCAAAGATTCCTGACTGATTGAGAAAAGGAATATCTTTTGAAGCCTCAGGAGCATCTAATATCATCTCTGCCTCTTGCAGGCATCTTTTATGCAGCAACCGGAAGCCTCACAATATCAGGAGCAGCCATTGCATTTTCCGTACTGCCTGACATCGACCATCTCGTTGAATACATAGTTTCGGAAAAAAACCTTAATCTCAGCAAATTCTATAAAGAATGCCTGAATGGCCTGGTGAAGCACAAAAGGATATTCCTTCCCCTTCATTCATGGGAGCTCATTTTCTTTTCCTGGGTGGTTTATTTATTTTTGCCTTCTGTTTATTTGCTTGCTGTGCTGAGTTCCTTTTCACTGCATCTTCTGCTTGATCAGATTTTCAACAGGGTCAGGCCCCTGACCTATTTCATTTCATACAGGATAAGAAGGCGCTTTGACAGAAGATGCTTCTTTAATGAACCTTTATACAGAAAGGGATCCTAGTTTTATATATATAAGCTTCTAAAAGGCCAGGCTTTTTTTAATGTTTGACCTGGCTTGATGAGCCATGGGCAGGCATCTTTATCTCAATGGTCC